>CAWHDN010000014.1:0-303541 GCA_963828115.1 uncultured Acidobacteriaceae bacterium | reverse complement strand
TATCAGGATTTATTCCTAAACAGATTGTCCCACATTTGAGCGATAATCCAAGTTGAGTTATGTAAGTCCTTCACAGAGGTGGTTTACATGGCGTCAGAAGAATCAAGACCCGAAAGGGGCCGGTAGCGGAAAAGGGAAAATGACGGTCGTGATGTACCAGGTCGAGGGCAGCGACGAATCGCTGAAAGAAGCGATCAGAGCGATGCGGCGCGGACTCGAAAAGATGGCTCCTCGCACACCTATCTACAAAATGATCCAAGCGCCTGGACAGACACGAACCCATGGCGCACTGCCCGTAGGCGAAGAAGATGGGGGTAATCGCGCCCGAAAATCTAGAGGATGAAGGGAGCGGTTAGAAAACCGCTGCCTCTTCACCACAGCAAAGCGGCGGCCCTAAGAAAAGGAAGCAAAACCCTCCAAAGGCAATTCTGGCGGTTAAGGAAATCGATTGGGACTCAGGTACTTCGTGGAAAGATTACGCGGCACAGAAGAATCCGGAGGGTAACCCGTCGCGCTTCGTCGCCGTTGCCGGCTGGTTTAAGAATGTCCGCAATCTCAACGTCATCACGCCAGGTCACATTGTCGCTGCGTTCGATGTGATGGACTGGCCCAAACCAAAGAGCATCCCGAACACCTTCGCCCAGCTCAAGCATAAAAGAAGTGGAGAGCTGTTTGACAAGGGAGATCAGACCAACGAGTGGGCTCTAATTCAGCGCGGCGTCAACAAGCTCGACAGGCTCGGAAAGGAAAAAGCTAAATAATGGCTGCCGCGAGTGAATTGGAGCAGTTAGTGGAATCTATTGAAAACTTCGGCCACTGGGGCCACGGGCTGAAGCTCAAGTTCTTCGCGTGGTACATCCACTCCAAGAAGGGGCAGGATCGCTTCAACCCTGCCGCACTTCGTGGTTGCTATGAAGAGGTCGGCATAGAAAAGCCGAGCAACCTCAGCCCCTACATCGCCACTTTGGAGAAGAAGAGTCCCAAAGACATATTGCGCGATGGTAGAGGGCCATATTTACCCAAGCACGTCAAAGACGACTTCGAGCAACGTTACGGACAGCGCGAAAGCACCGTGCAGGTAATAAAGTTGCTAGCCGATCTGCCGCAGCAAGTGCCCGACTTGGCGAAGCGCACTTTCCTTGATGAAGCACTCACCTGTTTTCAACACGAAGCTTTTCGCGCCGCGATGGTGATGGCTTGGAATTTGGCATATCACCATCTTTGCGATTTCGTTCTGAAGAACAAGCTGGCGGAGTTTAACCAGCGCTGGCCGCTGAACTATCCTGGCCAACACAAGAATGCCCAGAAGCGGATCGCAAAGATGGAAGATTTCGCTGACGAGTTGAAAGAGTCCGAGGTGATTGCCATTTGTGCTTCTGCGCGTATTGTCACTGGCGATATGCAAAAAGTTCTCAACGTAGGCCTTCAGAGGCGGAACATCGCAGCGCATCCATCGAGCGCCACCATAACGCCCCTGCAAGCGGAAGCTCACATCGAAGATCTCGTTCTTAATTTCGTACTCAAACTCAAATAGCTGGGTTACAGCCATTTGACCGCTGGCTCAAAGTACTGCAGGGGGCTCGATCCGTGACGTAGTCTCATCCTGGCGGAAGCGGGATGCCACGAACCTCAGCCCTCAGGGTTTGTCGAGACCCTGGTCGCAAGGGATGCACAATCTGCCTGATCTGGGCTGAATTAGTAATGTAAAGTCGGCTTTCCATCGGTAATCCTCACGCACACCCTCACCGGCATCCCCATCGGTTATCCTCAAATCTCAACCGCCATGCCCAAAAAGCAATCGAAAAGATCGACCAAAGCCACCCCGCGCGTGCCCCGTATCGCCCACCGGCAAAGCCGTCCGCGCCATCGACGCCACCGAACCCGTCGCCCGTAAATCCAAACCCGGCAAGACCGCAAATCCATTGGCACCCGCAGCGCATCACCGCCCTCCTCGACACCCTGCAAAAACCTACCCCAACGCCGTCTGCGCCCTCCACCACAAGAGCGCCTGGCAGCTCCTCGTCGCGACAATCCTCTCCGCGCAATGCACCGACGTCCGCGTCAACCTCGTCACTCCCGCGCTCTTCCGCGCCTTCCCCACGCCCAAGGCAATGGCCGCCGCATCCCTCCCCGAGCTGGAAGAGTTGATCCGCACCACCGGCTTCTTCCGCAACAAGGCGAAGTCCATACAAGGCGCAGGCCGCATCATCACCGAAGAGTTCCACGGCAAAGTCCCGCAGACCATGCCCGAACTCCTCGCGCATCCCCGGCGTCGCCCGCAAGACGGCCAACGTCGTCCTCGGCTCCTGGTTCAAGATCGCCGACGGCATCGTCGTGGACACGCACGTCCTGCGCATCTCCCGCCGCCTCGCCCTCACTCGCGAGACCACCCCGGAAAAAGTCGAGCGCGACCTGATGCGCCTCATCCCGCAGCCTGCGTGGATCGACTTCACCCACCGCATCATCTCGCACGGCCGCCAGGTCTGCATCGCCCGCAAGCCCCGCTGCGCCGACTGCCCCCTCGAACCTCTCTGCTCCGCCCCCGGCAAAACCTTCTCCTCCCACTAGCCGCAACATTTCATTCGCCGCAAGAACGCCCCTGACGCAAGGATCGGAAGGGCACGGCTTCAGCCGTGCCGATGAGTACACTCCCTTGAAATCTCCGCAACCGCGATCGCGAAGCGATCGCGGTTGCACCCACGTTTTACCATCGTGGCGCAAGGTTGATACCATTCATCACGATTCGCAGCGGTGGTTCAGACCGCGAAGGTGAGCAAAATGAAATTCAGCAACGAATGGTCGCGCCGTCGCTTTCTGGCCGTATCCAGCGCAGCAGCAGCCCAGGCCGCAGCCACGCTCAAGGGCCTCTCGCAGACGGCCCCCAGCGCAGCCTCCGCCGCCGCCGCCGCGCAACGGAACATTCAGGAGGCCGCACGCCTCATGCCTCCGCCCGAAATCATCTCCGGTGGCATCCAGCCTCTCATGCACTCCATGACCGCGCGCCCGCTGCGTTACCGCCCCATCGCCGGCGACTTCGTCATCCGCAACGGCGCCGAGCTCTTCAACCGCCCGCTCTACGCCCCTTGCTCCACCGAGCACTCCGCCGACTTCCGCGTCGACGCCAGCGACGTCCCCGAGTTCTCCCTCTACCTCCCCGGCCACGGCGGCAACCTCAAGCTCGGCTTCATCGCCGCATCAGGCGCCGCGTCGAAGTGGGCCGCAGTAGCCGACGAGGTCGTCGCCCGCTACCGTCCCGGCCGCATGATCTACGAGCTCCGCGACTCCCTCCTCGGCACCGGTTCCCTCCGCGCCGAACTCATCACCGCAGCCGAGGGCTCCGGCATCATCCTCAAGGTCGAGGGTAGCAACCTACCCTCCGGCACGCGCCTCGCCTGGGCCTTCGGCGGAGTCAGCGGCAAGAAGGGCCGACGCAACGGCGACATCGGCTGCGAGGTTCAGCCCGTCAGCCAGTTCTTTCAAGTCACCGCTGAGGAATGCGACGGCAATCAAGTCGCCCTCGTGCCGGCGTTGATCACAGCGAAGACTCCCGTCACCGCCATCGTTTCGGGCAAAGCTGCAAGTATCACTCTCATCTTTCCGTCAGACTCCGCAGACTCGCCGGTCGTAGCCGCAGCCGCGGATTTCAAGGCATGGAATCTCCCCCCAGCGACCGACCCCGCACACGCGTGGAGCGCAAAGGATGTCCACCAGCCGATCCTCATCGGCTCAGCCGCGATCACGAACGAAGCCCTCTACATCGGCATTTACAGCAATCAGACCTCGTCTCCGCACAATCCCGAAGCTGATTCCCCGCCCGCAGCGCCCAGCTCGAATCCCTCGCCGCAACCCTCACCCTCGACACCCCCGACGAGTACCTCAACACCCTCGGCCCCGCCATCTCCGTCGCCGCCGAAACCATCTGGGACGCGCACGCGCAGTGTGTACTGCATGGCGGCGTCGCCTGGCGCACCATGCTCGCCGGATGGCGCGGCCCCTACTCGCTCGACGCCCTCGGCAACCACGACCGCGCCCAGCAGCACTTCCGCCACTGGCTCAAGCGCCAGAACCTCACCGCCATCACCACCGCCGATCCCGCCATCGGCCCTTGGGACGACACGCCCAACTTCCATCTCACCCGCAAAGAAAAAATGCTCCACTCCAACGGCGACCTCTCCGGCAATCACTACGACATGAACATGGTCTTCATGGACGTCCTCATACGTCACCTCATGTGGACCGGCGACCTCGACTTCGCCCGCGAGATATGGCCCGCCTTCCAGCGCCATCTCGCCTGGGAGCACCGCCTCTTCCGCCGGACGTACACCACCGCAAGCGGTAAAGACGCTCCCGCTCTACGAGGCCTACGCCGCCATCTGGGCCAGCGACAATCTACAGTACAACGGCGGCGGCGCGGCCCACTCCTCCGCCTACAACATCTTCGCCTTCCGCTTCGCCGCCCGGCTCGCCCGACTGCTCGGCGAGGACCCCACGCCATACGACACCGAGGCCGAACTCATCCACCAGGGTATGCAGCAGCTCCTCTGGCTGCCCCGAGCAGGGCGCCTTCGCCGAGTCGAAGGACCTGCTCGGCCCGCAGTCCGTCTACTCCAACCCCGCCCTCTGGACCGTCTACCACACCATCGACAGCGAAGTTCCCACGCCGCGCCAGGCCTGGCAGATGGCCGCCGAGCGCCTCGCCGCCCTGCGCCACGTCCCCATCCACGGCGAAGGCGTCCCCGACAGCTCCGATCCAAACGACGGCCTCTACATGCTCTCCTGCTCGGACTGGCTCCCCTACATGTGGTCGCTCAACCTCCTTCTTCTCGCCGAGAACTCCCACATGGCCCTCGCCCTCTGGCAGGCGGGAATGCCCGACGAAGCCTTCCGAATCTTCAAGGGCACGCTGCTGGACTCCATGTTCATGGGCCTATGCCCCGGCGACTTCCACATGACCTCCGCCCTCGACGCCCACCGCCAGGAGTCGCAGCGCGACTTCGGCGACCCCATCGGCATCACCTCCCGCGCCCTCATCGAAGGTCTCTTCGGCATCCAGCCCAACCTCATCGCCAACACCATCCGCATCCGTCCCGGCTTCCCCACCGCCTGGTACCGCGCCTCCCTCCACCACAAAGACTTCGACCTCGCATGGAAGCGCGAAGCCCTGCGCGAGACTCATACGAATTCACCAGCCGCCTCGCCAAACCCGTTCCACTCACCCTCATCCTCCTCGCGCGAACCACCACCCTCCCCACCGTTCTTTGCAATGGAACGCGCGCCACCTGCGCCTTCGACCCCAACGCCGTCGGCTCACCGCAACTGGAAATTACTCTTCCCGCCGCGCACGCCTGCAAGGTCACCGTCGAGTGGCATGGTCTGGCCCCATCCAAAGCCCCAGCCCAGCGCACCTACCGCCTCGGCGAAACCCTCGTCCTCCCCGCAAGCGTCACCCTCGCCCACATCGACGACCCGCAGCACGCGCTCACCGACGGCCGCATCGCCGTCCCCCGGCTTCCACACCGTCTTCGCCAACATACACAATGGCGAATGCCGATGGGCCCTTCCGATCTCCTTCAACGCCAAGCCCGCCGCGCCCGCCTTCGCGCCCATCCCCGCGCTCGCCGCAGCCGCGCACGCAGAGCCGCTCGACCTCACACCCATCCTCAAGAACCAGCTCAACGAGATCTTCACCCGCACCTACGACGAGCCGCGCTCACCCTACTGCTCCCTCGCCTTCCCCAACAACGACCTCGGCGGCTGGGCCAATGCCGACAACCGCGCCACCATCAGTGACGCCGGTCTCCGCTCCGCCAACGGCCTGCTCCACACCCCCATCGGCGTCGACTTCCGCACTCCATCAGGCAACGCCCCCAACTGCCTCTTCCTCTCCTACTGGAAGCAGGACGCGCCATCCACCAGGCTCGCCCTCACCGGCCACGCCAGCGGCATCTACCTCCTCGTCGCCGGCACCACCCTCCCCCAGTGCAGCCGCATGACCCACGCCACCGTATCCGTCCACTACTCCGACGGCACCACCGCCACCCTTCCTCTGCGCAATCCCGAGACCTGGTGGCCCATCGAGCAGGACTACCTCCTCGACGACTTCCTCTTCGTCAACGATGCCCCGCTCCCCCCGCGCGTCGACCTCGCCACCGGCCAGACCCGCATCCTCGACCCCGTCGCCTTCCACGGCCGTGGCCGCACCGTCCCCGGCGGCGCCGCGACGATTCTTCACCTGCCGCTCGACCCAGCGAAAACCCTCGCCTCGCTCGAAGTGAAGTCGGAACTCTACGGAATTGTCATCGCCCTGCTCGCCGCAACCCTCGTCCGCACTTAATACTGTGCCCAGCCCTACTCCACCGGCAGCCGTGCCTTGTAACCATCGCGCGCAATCACCGAGTACTTCAACGGCTTGCCCTTTTCGTCCTGCATCTGCAGCGGGTGCCCTTCGTTGTCCACCAGGATCACCTTCACTCTGCGATAGCTGCCGTCGTTGGCCGGGTTGGTCGGCCGATAGGTCAGCAGGTACTGGTTGCGGATGGAGTTGTTGATCGCGGCGAAGTCGTCCGGCAGTTCCCCCTGGAAGAGCGGCGAGAAGCTCATCCCGCCAGTCATCTCGGCGAAGGTCTTCAACTGGTTCTGCGCCTGCAGGTAGTTCATCTCGCGCATCCCGCCGCCCGCGCTCATCTCGTTGGCAGAGCTCCGGTGCCGATGGTGAAGATTGTCACGTTGGGCGTCGCCTTGATCTTGGCCAGTATCTTGTCCAGCGTGATCTTGGAGAACGTATCGCGCCCGGTGCCGATCAGCACGATGTACTTGCGTCCATCGATCCGGCTGGTGCGGTCCAGCGTCTCGTACAACGCGTCGAACATGTCCGTATCGGAGAATCCCGGCATGGTCAGCGAGTTCAGGCTCTCGGCTATCACGTCCTTGTTGTTGGTAAAGTCGCTCAGGATGTGGGTCTGCAAATCGTAGGTCATCACGGCCACATAGTCGTCCGGGCGCAGCGAGTGGAAGAACCCGACCGACGCCGTGCGCATGTCGTTGATGACGTTCCAGGAGTTGGCCGCAAACTCCAGCAGCATCACCGCCGTGATCGGTGTCTGCCCAATGCGCACTGTATCCACCTTCTGCTCCACGCCGTCTTCCAAAACCAGAAAATTCGCCGCCTTCAGCCCCGGTACAAACTGGTGGTTCTTGTCCAGAATTACGCTTACATCCAGGTTGACGATCGGAACATCGACGCGCAGCGCGTAGGTCTCCCCGCCCGGATTTTTCATCTTCGGTTCGACCGGCGCGGGCGGCGGCGGTGGCTCCTCCGCCTCCTTCTTCTTCGGAATCACGATCGTGCCGTTGTCGCTGTTGGGGCCAGCCTCGGAACTGGAACTCTGGTCAGCCGGCTGGGCAGTCGGCTGCGCGGCTGACTGTGCGGCAGGCGTGGCCGGTGCCTGCGCGTTCGCTGTGGTGGCGGCAATGGCAACCAGCGCAGCAAGCGCCAGCGCGGCAATCAGGGCCGAATGGCGGCGGAGCAGGCGGACGGCGGATTGGGTCATAGTCATCATGCTTATCTGAGACTTTACTCCGGTTTAGACGTATTTCGCGCCGTCTCGGCTGCATGTGGCGATTGGGGAGGATCTCTCGATGGCCTATCTCTCGGACATCTTGCACAGCAGAATTCTTTTGTGGTGATGTAGCATCTTAATGACAACGCATCAACACGAGTGACAACCATGCCGAAAGATTCGAAGATTCCAACCGACGCCAATGAGATCCACGGTCTGGCGGTTTATGCCGCGGGCGCGCAGTTGGTTCCACACAAATACGAGCCGGGCGTATTGAAGACAAACGAAGTTGAGGTCAGAATCACCCACTGCGGGGTCTGCCACTCCGACATTCACCTCATCGACAACGACTGGGGCGTCAGCAAATTTCCCTTCATCCCCGGCCACGAGATCGTGGGAACCGTCTCTGCAATCGGCACGCATGTGCGCGACCTCACCATCGGCCAGCGCGTGGGTATCGGCTGGCAGGCCGACAGTTGCGGCATCTGCGAGTGGTGCAGGCGGGGCGAAGAGCACCTCTGTGCCGCCGCGCAGCCCACCTGCGTTGGCCGCAATGGAGGCTACGCCGACTCCATCCGCGTCAATTCGCGCTTTGCCATCCCGGTTCCCGATGCGCTGGAGAGCGAAAACGTCGCCCCGCTGCTCTGCGGCGGCATCACCGTCTACTCGCCCCTGCGCAACCTCGGCGTGCGCCCCTCCTCGCGTGTGGGAATCATTGGCATCGGCGGACTTGGGCACCTCGGTCTCCAGTTCGCCCGGGCCTTCGGCGCGGAGGTCACCGCCTTCTCCACCTCCACCGACAAAGAGGAAGAGGCGCGCAGGCTCGGCGCGCACCACTTCGTCAACACCCGCGACAACGGCGCGTTGAAGAAGCTTGCCGGCTCCTTCGACCTTCTCCTCTCCACCGTCGGCGCGGACCAGGACTGGCAGTCCATCGTCAACGGCCTGCGCCCCAAGGGAACGCTCTGCATCGTGGGCGTGCCGCCCTCACCAATCTCCATTCAGGCGTTTCCGCTGATCGGCGGGCAGAAGTCCATCGCAGGCAGTCCAACTGGCAGCCCACGCGATCTATACGAGATGCTGGACGTCGCCGCCCGCCACAACGTCAAGGCCATCACCGAGCGCTTCCCCATGGCCAATGCCAACGAGGCCCTGGTCCGGGTCAAGAAGAACCAGGTCCGCTACCGCGCCGTCCTCACCAACTAGCTTCGCCGTCATCCCGAGCGGAACCTCCCGCAGTCTCAACGCGGGAGGTGGAGTCGAAGGGTCCCACTGCCCGCCCAGCCATCCCTTCACTCCCCAACCAGTCGCACGATCCGCAGGTTCCTCACCTGCATATGGTTCTTCGTCGTCCGAATCCCGAACCACCCCTTCGTATACGGGGCCGCATCGACCATCTCGAAGATCTTCTCGCCATCACGCCAGTACTGGATCAGCCCGCCATCCGCAACCAGCGTCACCCTCTGGCTCTTGTTCGCCACAATCCCCTTCTCCGGATGCTCCGCTACGGAGAGGTCGTTCTCCGGCAGCAGTGGCCGCTCCACCGTATCGCCGATATAGCGTCGGAACCGCGTCGTTGTGTTCCCATTCCCGCCCAACCCAACGTAATACATCCGCAGCGAGTTATATCCCGCAAACGCCCCACTCCGCGGATGCGCGAAGATGTCCTCCGGTGAAGCCGGGTCCGTCGCCATCCAGAAGCTGTTCAGGTCGCTCACCCTGTCGTTCGCCCCGCCCGCCGACACCGCTGTCGCATCGTACGAGATCATCACCGGCCCCTTCAGCTCGTGGCGAAACCAGACCGTCACGCCCGCCGGAACGTCGATGTCGAGCACGCCATCCTTCGCCGTCACCCTTCCCGGCCTCTCCATCTCGACCTGCCACTCGCTCATCCCATGCCGAAAGTCATCCGCATACAGCAGATCTCCGGCTCGAAAGCGCTGATCTGCCGGGACGCTCTGGCCAATCGATGTTTGAGTCCATCCAGCCCGCGCAAACGTCATTAGCAGTAAGGCACATGCGATCCTGCAACCAGCGAGTTTCATGCGATGAATGTGTTTCATAAGTTGTGAACCGAGAATAGCAGCAGCCTCGCTCCGCTTCACAGAGTCACGCCATACGGAGGCCACAAAGATGCGAAACACCCTGTCCCTGCTGCACAAAGTGCTTCTGCTGCCTGTGCTTGCCGTTGGCTGCGGCCTCCACGCGTTCGCGGCCGGCTCTCCGGTGTCACTCACCCGGACGGATGCTGGCTTCACGCTCGCCAACGGAATCCTTACCGTGCAGATCGAAGCTCAATCCGCGGCGATTCTCTCCATCGCCTACAAAGGCACGGACATGCTCGGCGTCGGCGACCGCGAGAACGGCTACTGGTCGATGCCCGGAACCGAGCTCCACTTCGGCCCTCACCCCAGCGTCACCGTGCTCGACGATCCGGCAACCAACCACGGCGAGCGCGCAACCATCTCCTGCAAGTTCACCTACGACGGCGGCCCGAACACCGTTCCGGCCAACGTCGACATTCACTACTCGCTCGCTCGCGGCGGTTCTGCCGTCTATCTCGAGGCCATCTGGGAGCACAAGCCCGGCTTCCCCGAGCTCTCCTTCCCCGTCGGGCGCTTCGCCGCCAAGCTGAACGACGACGTCTTCGACTGGATGACGGTGGACTCGCGCCGCAACATGCAGATGATCACCGCCAGCGACTGGAACCACGGCACGCAGATGAACATGAAGGAGGCCCGGAGGATGAACACCGGCATTCTCAAGGGCCAGGTCGAGCACAAGTACGACTACAGCGCCATCCAGTTCGACACGCCCGCCTACGGATGGAGCAGCACCAGCAAGCACGTCGGACTCTGGGTCGTCACCGCCAACGCCGACTACATGAGCGGGGGCCCCACCAAGCTGGAACTCGTCACGCACCGCGATGCAACCTTCACCAGCAGTCTTACCGCTCCTGCGCCGCCAACGCTGCTCTATGTATGGAAGGGCCCGCACTACGGCGGCACGGACCTCGTCGTCGCCAGGGGCGAGCAATGGACCAAGACCATTGGGCCGTTTCTCCTCTACTGCAACTCTGGCGCGACCCCCAACGCGATGTGGTCCGACGCTCTCGCCGAGGCCGCACACGAGGCACATCTGTGGCCATACACGTGGGCGACAGCATCCGATTATCCCAGTGCGAATCAGCTAGGCGGACTCACTGGCCGGATCGTCCTCCACGATCCGCAGGCTCCCAACCAGAAGATGGCTCACCTCCTCGTCGGCCTCACTCACGCCGACTACACACTGCCAAATGGCCAACTTGTCGACTGGCAGCACGACGGCAAGTTCTACCAGTATTGGACACGCGGCGACGCAGAGGGAAACTTCACCATCGCCGATGTTCGCCCCGGAATCTACACGCTCCGCGCCTTCGCCGACGGGGTACTTGGCGAGTACGCTCAGGCCAGCATCACTATCGACGCGAACAAAATCGTCCACGCCGGAAAAATTGTCTGGATGCCTCTCCGCTATGGCAGGCAACTATGGGAGATCGGCACGCCCGACCGCACCTCCGGCGAGTTTCTGCACGGCGATCACTACTGGCAGTGGGGTATCTACAACCAGTACCCCAGGGACTTCCCCAGCGACGTGAACTACATCATCGGCAAGAGCGATTTTCATAAGGACTGGAACATGATGCAGGTTCCACACGCTACGGACAACACTGGCAGCTCCAGCGGCTCCGCAACCACATGGTCCGTCGTCTTCGACCTGCCCAAACCGGAGCAGGGCAAGGCCACGCTCCGGCTCGCATTTGCAGGCACCGAGGCCCGCAGCCTGACCGTCACCGTCAACAACCAGGTCGTCGGCACGCTCACCGATCTCCCCAACACCAGCGCAATCCATCGCGACTCAGACCGCGGCTTCTGGGAAGAAAAGGATATGCTCTTCGACGCCTCCCTTCTGAAACAAGGCAAGAACGTATTGCAACTCACTGTCCCAGCCGGTCCCGTCATGAACGGCGTACAGTACGACTACCTCCGCCTTGAGGTTGATGAGAAATCTTCACCATCCCGGGCCAACCCAGCGAAACCCCTCCAATAATCGTGTTCCACCCTTCCCTGCTCCAGCGCGCCCGATGACCGTGCGGTGTTACTATTCTGTCCGCCGGAGTTGCACAATGAGCAATCGTCGACACACACCGCTGATGCTCATCGTCGCCGTGCTCCTCGTTCCATTTATCTTCCTGCGCTCGTGCTCCCGGAGCCGCATTCCCACGCCCCGCCCCGCCAGATCGAGCAGCTACGCATTGTCAGGAGGTAGCCCAATGTCCTTTGCCATCCGCTCAACCGCATTCCCCAACGGCGGCGCCATCGCCGCGCGCTATACCTGCGATGGCACCGGCCTCTCGCCCGCCCTGACCTGGGGCGGCGTCCCACCCGAAGCGCAGTCCCTCGCACTCATCGCCGACGATCCCGACGCACCCGCCGGCACCTGGACCCACTGGCTCCTCTGGAACATTCCCGCCCGCGCCACGCTCCTTGCCGAGAACGCGCCCAAGGTCGAACTGCTCGACAACGGTGCCCGCCAAGGCACCAACGACTTCAACCGCATCGGCTATGGCGGCCCGTGTCCGCCGCCAGGCAAGCCCCATCGCTACTTCTTCCGGCTCTATGCACTCGACGCCCGCCTCGACCTCAAGCCCGGCGCCAGCCGCAACCAACTCGAGCTCGCCATGAAGCCGCATCTCCTCGCCAACACCCAATGGATGGGCACCTACAAACGATAGCGATTTTGAAGCTCAACGATCCCCGTAGCCCTCGCAGTCAATAGCATTTTAGGAATTGCTATAAAGGCGGAACTGAAATGCCATTCTGCCCCTGAGATTGTCGATGGGGAAGAATCCCCGCATTTTTCTCGCTACGCAACGGTCTGCAACCATTAGCTAAAATGCGCTGGTCCAGATCACGCGCTGTCGCATCTGCTTCAAAAATAAGCTGAAGCCAGCACCAAAGCTTTTCCACAGAAAAGGTTACCTTCGTAACCTTACGTGTTTGATATGCAGTTATGTAATTGATTTTAGTAGACTTACCCTAGTTTACATATTATGATCGTTTTGTTGGATTTGTCCAGCAAAAAATTTTCGGTCCGACTACATAAGAGTAACTCAAAGGGGAATCTTACCATGAAAGTTATCGTTCGCTCTCTCGTCATCGCCCTCGCCCTAACCGGCGCAATCGCCACCACCTATGCCAATGCGTCCTCCGCCAAGGCCACGGTCAGCGTTGCCAAGACGAGCGCGGCGCCAATCCCGAACTGCCCGCCGGACGATCCCAACGGCTGCGGCATCTACGACGGTAACTAAAATAGTATTACCTTAGATTGTTGTCAACGCGCCCCTGGATAAGGTATCCTCTACTTGTCCAGGGGTGTCTGCGTATGACCTCGATGCCGTTTCTCAGATTGCTCACTAGCCTCGAAATCGGCTTTATGCCTCGCGGCTCTGTGCGCAATAATGGCAAAGAAGCAGTGGACTCAGTATCGGGCGCTCTGCGTCTTCCTTGCGGTTCGGGCCTTATCCAGCTCGGCCCTCGTCTATATTCTTCATCCAGTCTTTCATCCGCTCAGTGCACGCGTCGGATACCCCATATATTTCTATACGTACTGGATCAGCTTTGCGGTCGAGTCGATCCTTGCCCTCATCGTTGTCTACAGCGTCTTCCGGCTTGCCATGGCTCCGCTCAAGGGTCTTCAGCAGCTCGGAATGCTGGTCTTTCGCTGGGCTGCATCCATCTCGGTCGCCGTGGCGCTCGGGTCGGCATTCGCCCCGGAGATGACGCGTACCAAGTACCTCATCGCCGCCATCTCGCAACTGCAGCGTACCCAGAGCATCCTCACCCTCTGCCTGCTGGTCTTTGTCTGCTTCGCCATTCTTCCCATGGGCCTCAACTATGGCAGCCGCATCTTCGGCGTCAGCCTCGGCCTCGGCATCTTGGCCACCAACGACCTGGTGCAGTCTGCGTGGCTCACCCTCAATCCAGGTATGCATTCGGCACGCAACGTGGTCAACGGCGTCGTCATCTGCCTTGTTCTCGCCACCTGGGCCGCCTACTTCGCCCTGCCTGAGCCGAAGCGCCGTCTCATCGTCCTGCCCACCACGTCACCTTTCCTGCGCTGGAACCAGATCTCGCAGGTCCTGGGCGACGCCCCCGGCTTCGTAGCGATCGGCGGATTGCCACCCGAGCTCCTCGCACCCGCGGAGATCGAGGTCATGCAGCGCGCCTCGCTCAAGATGACAACACCCTTTCCCAGGTCGATGAGCGCTTAATACGCGCCTGTTGCCCGTTCCAAATAAAACACCCATACCGGTCTCCGGCATGGGTGTTTCTCTTTACACTCATCTTCGCTCAATGCTACCGGCGAACAGGCCTGCGATGACGGCGGTGCCGTGGCTGAGGCCGGTGGTGATCTCCCTGCCCAACCTTCACCACAATCTGTGCATCCGCCTGCGGCGGCGTATATACGCCGGCAAACACAAACAACATTGCCAATCCCAGCAACCAACGTCTCATTTGAAGCTTCATCTACATCCTCAATCCTGCTCCGCCTAATACTAGGCCAGCACTCCATAAGATGCCGAATCGTCCCCACGCGGCCATGTCGTCGTAGTATTGACAAGCCCACACCCCTCATCTTCGTTTTACCGCACCACCCCAACCTGCTCCATCGGCCAGTAGACGAAGACCGCCTTGCCATAGATCAGCTCGCGGTCCACCGGCCCAAAGTCGCGGCTGTCGCTGGAGATCGACCGGTGGTCGCCCATCACGAAGTACTCCTTGGGCGGCATCACCATCTCCGTCTGCGACCGGTCGTCGGCGAATCGGCTTTGCAGATACGGCTCCTTCAGCGGCACGCCGTTCACAACCACCTGCCCCTGGTCGATCCTCAGCCTGTCCCCCGGTACAGCGATCACCCGCTTGATGTAGCTCTTCGCGTGGTCGCGCGGATACTGGAACACCACCACGTCGCCCGCGTGGATCTCGCCCACGCGATACGCAATCTTGTTGATGAACAGCCGGTCCTGGTCTTCCAGCACCGGCAACATGCTGGTTCCCTCCACCCGCACGGGCTGGTACAGAAAGATAATGATGAACGCAGACACCGCAACCGACACCACCAGGTCGCGCAGCCACGAGTGCCAGCCCGTCGCTACGCTGGATCTACCACCGTTCCCTTCCCCAGTCTGCGTCTCCACCGGCCGCTCGTCCCCCACTCGTTCTTCGTCGATCACGCTCTCTCCTCGCACCCTTGTCTCTGTTAGTTAGACGCAGCAGCCCCGCTCCTGGGACTCACGTTTTCACCACTCTTCGGCCCCAGCCCCAGTCCCGGCACCAGCGTCTTTCCGTCGATCCCCGCCGGGGACCACGCCTCCACAATCGCCCGCGCCAGCTTCGCGATCGTCACCTCGCCCTCGTTCTCCGCCGTCCAACTCGTGTCCGCATTCTCGTAGGTAAAGATCGAGATCACCATCGGCCCCGTCTTTCCCGCCACGATCGCCACATCCGCCCGCACCGCGTTCAGGCTGCCCGTCTTGCTGGCAATCCCCGATCCCGTCTCCGTCGCGTCCAGCTTCTCCAGATAACGCGGAATCGTATCGCGATAGAACTGGTTGCGCAGCATCTTCATCGCCACCCCGCAGATTGCCGAGTCCTTCTCCGAAATCGTCCCAGCCACTTCGGCCGGTTCCGCCAACTCGCCCCGTTTCTCCAGTTCACAAAGCCCGATCCGCTCCATCACCCGCGCCATCTCCCGCGGCGTCGACTTGCCCAGCCCGTACTTCGCCTGGTCCGCAGGCATCGGCCCGGTCGCCGGCTTTCCGATCTTCTTATAAAGATGCGTGTCCTTCAGCCCCATCCACTCCGCGCGCGCATTCACCGCATCCAGCCCAATCCTGTCGATCGCCAGGTTGGTCGCCGTGTTGTCGCTCATCACGATCATCAGCGTTAGCACGTCCTTCAGCGTCAGGGTCTGCGGCGCATCCAGAAACAACAGAATCCCCGAGCCGCTCACCGCATCTCCCGGTTGCAGCGTGATCTTGTCGTCCCAGCGCGCCTTGCCCTCGCGCACCTGCTCCATCGCCTCAAACAGGATCGTCAGTTTGATCACCGACGCCGTCTGCACCACTGCATCCGCGTCCAGCGATACCTCCCTGCCCGTGTTCAGTTGCGTGGCATACATCGCCACCTTGCCGTGGTGCGCCTTCGCAATCTCGCGCAACCGTGCTTCCAGCGCGGAGTCCGCATCCTCCGTAGTCTTCGACGACACCACCGGCCCCGCCGCCGCAGCTCCCCGCGCCTGCTCCTGCGCCACTCCGCCCTCGGCCCCGCACAACGAGACAGCCAGCGCAAATCCCAGTACAACTCCAGGAACTCTCATCTTCTGCATGGTACATTCACCACCGTAGGACGCACTACCCCTGTCTCGCATCTCCGCGCATCCCCTGCCCTGCCCAGAACGCATTTTCTCCCGAAAAAATCGTCTCCAATCCGCCTCGTCATGGGACATTTTGCCATGCACAAACGTATACTAGGTAATGGGAGTTCTGGCGCATTTCATATCGTGTCGGGTACTCGACCATCAAGCAGTCTAAATATCATCAACCCACGGCGGCAGCAACTTATGGCAACACTCACCATGATGGAACAAACGGACACGTCAAAACCTAACTTGCACGTCGTGGACGGCCCCCACGACCTCACCACCGAAACCTCCAACATCGCGTCCGAGGGCTTCGATACCAAGTCTGCGATCGATATCGCCCGCATCATCAGCCACGAAGACGCCAAGGTCGCCTCCGCCGTCCGCAAGGCCCTACCAGAGATCGCGGTAGTCATCGACATCGTAGCCCGCGCGCTGCGTGATGGCGGTCGTCTCATATACGTCGGCGCAGGCTCCAGCGGCCGTATCGCCGCGCTCGACGCATCGGAGTGTCCGTCCAGCTACTCCACTCTCCCCGCGCAGGTGCAATACATCATGGCCGGCGGCCCAAAGGCCCTCGCCTCCGCATCCGACGTCAACGAAGACTCCCCCGAGCTCGGCCAGCGCGACATCGCGCGCCGCCGTCCCACCCGCAAGGACATCATCCTCGGCGTCTCCGCCTCCGGCAGCACGCCCTACGTCGTCGGCGCGGTCGAGTACGCCCGCGCCCGCGGTGCCATCACCGCCGCCATCACATGCAACCACAACACACCCCTCGCCGACGTCTCCGACACCACCATCGTCGTCGAAGTCGGCCCCGAGGTCGTCTCCGGTTCCACCCGCATGAAGGCAGGAACCGCGCAAAAAATGGTCTGCAACATGATCACCACCGGAGCCATGACCCGCCTGGGTTACGTCTACGACAACCTCATGGTCAACGTCCACATGAAGAACGCCAAGCTCGTCGAGCGCGGCATCCGTGTCCTCATGCACGTCTGCAATATCGACCGCGACTCCGCCATCCGCACCATCAAGATCCGCCGGCAAATCCATCCCCATCGCCGTCGTCATGCTCAAGGCCAACGTAGACAAAATGGAAGCCGTCCGCCGCCTTGCCAAATCCGACGGTAACGTCCGCCTCGCCATCGACGACTCCCGCCTCGAACTTTAGGCCGCCGGCTCCACCCCATCTTTTGACGGAGAGGATACAATTAAGTCCATGAAGCGCGTATTCATCGACACTCCATTCCCGACGACCGAAGAAGTGGTTCGCGATCTGGGCGTCTCGCCAGAGCGGTTTGAGAGAATTCGCCTGATCGTGGAAGAAGGCCGCCGCAAGGATGCGGCGCGTGCGACCAAGCAACGCGTCTCGCGTTCTGCAAAACTCGGGACGGTAAAACGTGCAAAGGCCTCTTGATAGGAACTGGAACTACTCTGTATTCCTGAACATCCCTTACGATAAGCCGTTTGAAAAACTATATCTCGCCTACATCGTTGGGCTGGTGGAACTTGGCCTGACCCCAAAGGTCACGCTCGGCATTCCGGGAGGCGAAGCTCGCATTGATCGCATCTTCGATCTGCTCAAGAGCTGCCGTTACTCAGTACACGACCTCTCCCGCGTGGGAGTTGATCGCAAGCCGCCACCCACACCACGATTCAACATGCCCTTTGAACTTGGCCTGGCATTTGCCTGGTCGAAGCTGACCCCTGGCACTCACGACTTCTTCGTCTTTGAAAGTATCCACCGCAGAGTGCAAAAGTCGCTCAGCGATTTGAGCGGGACGGATTGCAATATTCACCAAGGCACCCCCAAAGGCATCATGCGTGAGTTGCTCAATGCATTTGCCAGACGACAAAACAGGCCGACAGTCCCGCACATGATGCAGTCCTACGAAGAACTCCTCCGTAGCATCCCGCAGCTGCGCAAAGCCGCCGGAGCAAATGATCTGTTTCAAACTGGAATCTACAATGACATCGTTCTTGCAAGCACAACCATAAGAAATAATTCCCGCCCAAAGACCTCTCAGTCTTGACCCCGGTAAGATTGCGTCATGCATGAAGCCAATGAATCGCGCGTCCGCTCGGCCCTCACCGCCGCCGCGCTCTTCCTCTTTTCCGCTGCCTTCACCCTCTGGCAGAACGCCCGCGTCGCCGTCCTCTGGGACCTCAGCTACCTCCTCGACACCAGCTTCCGCATCTCGCTCCACCAGCTCCCCTACCGCGACTTCCCTCTCGCCCACGCGCCGCTCACCTTTCTCCTGCACGCCGCCATCATCCGCATCTTCGGCCGCGCCGTTCTCCCGCACATCCTCTGCGCCGCCCTCGAAGCGGGTCTCGCCACCCTCCTCACCTGGCGCATCCTCCTCCGCCTGCTCAAGCCGTTCGCCGAACGCGCATTCCTCATCGCCACACTCCTCGCCGCCCCGCTCATCTTCCTCGGCATCTACGGCGTCTACCCTCACGCCATCTACGACAGCGACTGCATCCTCGCCGTCCTCGTCGCCATCACCCTCCTTCAGCGCGCAAACGACTCCGCGCCCCGCAACGCACTCGCCGGAGCAGCCTCGGTTCTCCCGCTCTTCTTCAAGCAGAACATCGGACTTCCCTTCCTGCTCATCGCGCTCGCCGCCGTCGCAACGCTCGCCATCGCCCGCCGACTGCAACGCGCCAGTCCCGCTCCGCAGCTCTGCTTCTTCGCCGGTGCCGCCGCCGCACTCGCCGCCGCCCTGCTCCTCATCCACACGACCGTCGGCCTGCACAACTACGTCGCCTGGACCATCCTCTTCGCCGCTCAGCGCCGTCTTCCCGGCCTTGGCCTCATCCTCGCCATCTACCACCAGTCCTCGCTTCTCTGGACCATCCCCGCCGCCCTCATTGCCCTCGCACTCCTCCGCCGCGACAAGCGGGAAGTAAAATTCCGGGTGCCCCATCCATTCCGCGTTCTTCGCGGAATGGGTGGGAGTCATGTCGCGTCGATCATCGCCCTCCTCCTTCTCGCCGCTCCCTTCCTCTGCACCATCGTCTCTCTCGCCATCGCCACCGACCCCTCCGACCGCGCCGGCCAGCTTCTCTCCCTCTGGCCTCATCTCCTGGTCCTCGCCGTGATCTACGCTCTCTGGTGCTTGTGCCACGTTCCTTCCTTCAACACACTTCTTCCTCTCATCCTTCTCGCCACCATCCACGGCGCCTTCCTCTCCCAGCAGCTCTGGGGATCGACCTACGCCATCTGGCCTCTCCTCATGCTTCTCATCGCCGCGCTCCTCACGCAGATTCCCACCATCGCTCGCCCGCTCGCCATCGTCATCTCGGCGACGTTCCTCATCTGCGGCGCTCTCTACGCCACCAGCCACGAGCGCCTAAGCTACATCCAACTCGACGGCCCTCTCGCCCGCGCAACCCTCCCCGAACTCCGCGGCCTCGCCACTCCCGGCCCCTGGCTCCCCGCCTTTGAAGAGCTTGTCCGCACCACCAACTCCGAAATCCCCTCCAACGACGCAATCCTCCTCATCCCCGGCGAGAACCCCTTCTACTTCGCCACGGGCCGAACTCCGCACTTCCCCATCCTTCTCTTCGACCCGGCCACCAACCCCTACACCCCCGCGCAAATCCTCGCCCAATCCCGCGCCCGCAACGTCCGCTGGCTCATCGTCAGCCGCAACCTCCAGCTCACCGCACCGCCCTCGCCAGACCTGCCCGAACTCCTCCGCGCCCTCCAGCCCAACTTCACCCTCGTCCGCTCCCTCACCAACTACGACATCTACCGCCGCAATTAATCCTCACCCCGCCCGCACCAAGCTCATCACCCATTTCCTCTGTCAATCCTCGTAAACTATCCCCATGGACAAGTTTGTCGTTCGCGGAGGCAATCCCCTCCTCGGCACCATCAAAGTCTCCGGCGCAAAGAACTCCGCCCTCCCCTGCATGGCCGCCGCCATCCTCACCGAGGACGAAGTCGTCCTGGAGAACATCCCCCAGGTCCGCGACATCGAGACCGAGCGCCGCCTCCTCGCCGCCATGGGTGCCGAGGTCGATCTCGGCTACGGCCGCGCCCAGCACCGCACCAGCATCCGCTGCGCCAGCCTCTCCGACCCGGTCGCCAAGTACGAGATCGTCAAAACCATGCGCGCCAGCTCGCTGGTCCTCGGCCCGCTCATCGCCCGCACCGGCATCGCGCGCGTCGCCATGCCGGGAGGCTGTGCCATCGGTGGCCGTCCCATCGATCTGCACATCAAGGGTCTCGAAGCCATGGGTGCCGCCATCACCCAGGACCACGGCTACCTCGAAGCACGCACGCCCAACAATGGCAGCTCCCAGCTCAAGGGCGCGCACATCGTCTTCGACAAGATCACCGTCACCGGCACCGAAGACCTCCTCATGGCCGCAACCCTCGCCGACGGAGAAACCGTCTTCGAGAACTGCGCCCGCGAGCCTGAAGTCACCGACCTCGCCGCTCTGCTCACCGCCATGGGAGCGAAGATCAAGGGCGCGGGCACCTCCACCATCCACGTCCAGGGAGTCGCCAAGCTCCACGGCGCGCGCCACCGCATCAATCCCGACCGCATCGAAGCCGGAACCTTCCTCATCGCCGCGGCCATCACCGGCGGCGACCTCGACGTCGACTGCTGCAACCCTGCCCACCTCGGCGCGCTCATCGCCAAGCTCGAAGCCTGCGGAGTTCGTCTCGATGTCGGCAACGACCACATCCGCGTCCGCTCCGGCGGCTCGCTCAAAGCCACCAACATCTCCACCGAGGAGTATCCCGGCTTCCCCACGGACATGCAGGCCCAGTTCATGGCCCTCGCCACGCAGTCCGAAGGCACCACCACCATCACCGAAAACATCTTCGAGAACCGCTTCATGCACGTCCAGGAACTCAACCGCATGGGCGCAAACATCAGCGTACAGGGCCGCACCGCCACCGTCCGCGGCCCCAGCAAACTCGAGTCCGCCGCCGTCATGTGCTCCGACCTCCGCGCCAGCGCCTCGCTCGTCCTCGCCGCACTCGTCGCCGACGGGGAAACCATCCTCGACCGCGTCTACCACCTAGATCGCGGCTACGAGCACTTCGAAGAAAAGCTACGCAACGTAGGTGCCCAGATCCGCCGCATGGGCGACGTCTTCAGCAAGAAATAGCCGCACCTCCCAGTGCCACCACCCCCTGTTCGTCATTCTGGCGTAGCCCCCACGATTCGTCATTCTGGCGTAGCCAGAATCTCCGTATTACGCTTTTGCTTGTTTTACTCCACACCACCTATAAACACCGTCATCCCGACCGGAGGCGGCGCACTTTGCCGGGTGCCCCAGGTGCCTCGCATTTGGGCACCTGGGAGAGGCCGCGTTGAGTGGGTCTACCACCAACACTTCCCACCCCCGAAGTTTTTTTCCTCGAATTTCCCCGTAAATCCGCGTGTCAAGCCCCTCGACCCACCAAAATCGACCCAACCATCAGAAAACAAAAGAGAAAATACTTCCCCGTAAGTGGCATAGTAGTTTCCCTCCAGCGCGTATAATTAAAGCAGTAAGTAACAAACAGACCCGGCCAATCAGCCGGGTCTTCGCTTTTAACACTCAACAGCAAACCGTTGCGAATCAAAGCATTATCAGGAAGCTAAATAGAATGAATACGTTACAAGCTAAACCGCCAAACCTCAATTTTCACCATAACCCAAATGTTTCCAACACTCTAGCAGTAACCTGTCAGGAATGACTACTTTGGCGACCATAACCCCATGCAATCGCCTGATTTCATTTCAATTACGCCCAGAATACCCCCGGGGGGGGGGGGGGGATAAAAGACGAACAAACAGCGAACTGACGACGAACAAGTCTCGTCACCGCCAGCTCACCGCCAAATGCCACCGCAGCCCGGCCTTCACCGTCCTATCCAGCACGCACGCGTACTCCAGCAGCTCAGCCAGCACCTGCGGCCCCTCCGTCCCAAGCAACTGCGGATCGCCCTGCAACTCCGCCACCAGAGCCAGCACCGTCGCCAGTCCATCGTCCGCTACATACCACTGCGGAGGAGGCAGCCGCCGCATCAGATCGGGATTTCCCCCGCCCTCCTCGATCAGCAGCGCCATCGAGTTCTCGTCCGCAGAAAAAAATTCGATCAGCGGTCGTACTCCCAGTTTCAGCGCAAGCCGCTCCAGCGCGTCCTCATGCCGAGCCAGCGCCCGCCCATTGACGAAGATGTCGAACCCCGGGTCTTCGCCCTCCACCACGATGTACATCGAAGCTGCCATTGTCAGAAGTGTACTTCGCCCGCTGCATTCCGCGAACGAAAAATCGACGCCGCGCACCACCCTCGATTCCTCTCCTCCACGCTACTTCCACTCGTGCGGGACCGAGCCTGCCGGTGCGTGCGATGTGATCTCCAGGTACACCGTCTCGATGTCCTGCTGGCGCAGATCGGCACGCCCCACCGGGAACCAGACGTTGTCCGGAGCGGGCAGCTCGATCTGCATCTCCGCCGGCTTCTTCCCCGCATCCGCCTGCGCCTTCACCGCCGCGTACAGATCGATCAGAAACTGCCTCTGCCCCTGCAATATTTCGATCCCGCCCGCCTCGCCGTGCCCCGGCAGCACATGCACCGGCCCCAGCGCGATCGCCCGCTCCAGCGCCTTCGGCCAGTTGGCGATGTTCGCGTCCAGCAGCTTGTTGCGCGGCCCATTCACCGCCGCGTCGCCGGTCGCCAGAATCTTCTCCATCGGCAGCCACACATATCCGTCGCCCGGCGTGTGCCCCCACCCGAGAAACAGAAAATCCACCTCGCGCGTGCCGTCGTTCAGCACCAGCTTGTCGCCCGTAATCGACATCTGCGGCCGCTGCACGTCGGTCTCGCCCGTCGCCCTCACATCCGCACGGCTCGACATCGCGTTGCGCCAGCGCGTCGGCTCCCATCGGTTCATCTCGTCCGTCACGCCCTGAAACGCCAGCGTCGTCGCGCCCGCCGCCGTCCACACCGAGTTGCCGTACGCATGATCGCCGTGCGCGTGCGTGTCGAAGACATACCGCACCGGCTTCGGCGATAGCTGCTTCGTAATCGTCAGCAATTCCTTCGCGCGCCCTGGATAGTTCGCGTCCACCACAATCAGGTAGTCGCGCATCTCGATCACCACCGTATTGCTGTATCCATTAGTGTCGCCGGTCATGAACCACACCCCGCGCGCAATCGCGTGCGGCGGCGAGTTCTGTGCGCGCAACCCCAACGCTGTCGTCATCAGCAGCAAAATTAAACCTCGTGCAATCTTGCGCGTCACCATTCCCAACCTCCCGCACTCTGGTTCATCGTTGAACATTACAGTTATGTACGAACCAAATCATCATTTGGTCTAAGCTTCATCAAAAAACGAAAAGCCCGGCAATCGCCGGGCCTCTCATCTGTTTTGCTGGTACACACAATCAAGCAGCTTAACGGTTTCCGCCGCCGCCCTGAGGCGCGCCACCGGGTCCGCCGGGTCGCCGTCCACCGCGCCGCCTTCTTCCGCCCGGTCTGCGATCTCCGCCGCCTCCCGGCCCGCCTGGCCCACGCCCTCCGCCCGGCGCGCCTGGCCCGCGTCCGCCTGCATTGCCCGCAGGAACCGCAACGCCATCGGCGCGATTGAAGTTCGGCTCGTCATCCGGCGCATCGTCGCCGTCCTCGTCGTCGGCTCCGTCGCTGGAAAACTCATCGCCGCCCTCGACCAGCACCTCTTCGTCGTCGTCCTCAATGGGAGCAACATAGGACGGCGCAGCAATACTGCCCGGTCTGTCACCGTGTCCGCCGCCATGTCCGCCATCCTCGCCGACCTCTGGCAGTCCGAGCTTGGCCCGCTGCTCGCGCAGCACAGCCTTGCGTGAAAGCTTGATCCGGTTGCCTTCGATCGAGAGCACCTTCACCAGAATCTGGTCGCCCTCGCGCAGCTCGTCCTTCACCTCTTTGACGCGATGTTCCGCGATCTCGGAGACGTGCAGCAGTCCGTCCGTTCCGGGGAAGATCTCCACGAATGCGCCAAACTCCGCGATCCGCACCACCTTGCCCAGATACGTCTTGCCGATCTCCGGCACAGCCGTAATGTCGGAGATCATCTGGATCGCCGCCGCCAGTCCGTCCGCATCCGACGACGCCACGTTGACGCGCCCCGTGTCGTCCACGTCGATCTTCACGCCAGTCGCGTCGATAATTCCGCGGATCACCTTGCCGCCCGGCCCGATCAGGTCGCGAATCTTGTCCGTCGGAATCTGAATGGTGTGAATCCGCGGCGCAAACTGTGACTTCTCCTCGTTCGCCTTGCTGATCGTCGCATCCATAATGTCCAGCAGATGCAGCCGTCCGAGCCGTGCCTGTTCCAGCGCCTCGCGCATGATCTGCGCCGTGATGCCCATGATCTTGATGTCCATCTGCAGTGCGGTAATGCCCTTGCGCGTTCCCGTCACCTTGAAGTCCATGTCGCCGTAGTGGTCTTCCGCGCCAGCGATGTCCGAGAGCACCGCATACTTCTCGCCCTCCTTCACCAGCCCCATCGCAACGCCTGCCACCGCGCTCTTGATGGGAATTCCCGCCTGCATCAGCGCCAGCGACGCGCCGCACACCGTCGCCATCGACGACGACCCGTTCGACTCCAGAATGTCCGACACCACGCGCAGCACGTACGGAGACTCGTCCTCGCCCGGCAGCACCGCCTCGATCGCCCGCCATGCCAGCGCGCCATGTCCAATCTCGCGCCGTCCCACGCCGCCCATGCGTCCAACCTCGCCCACCGAGAACGGCGGGAAGTTGTAGTGCAGCATGAAGCGCCGCTTCTGTTCGCCCTCGTAGCTCTCCATCCGCTGCGCATCGTCGGTCGTGCCCAATGTCGCCGACACCATCGCCTGCGTCTCGCCGCGCGTGAACAACGCCGAGCCATGCACCCGCGGCAGCACGCCAACCTCAATCGTGATCGGGCGAATCTCGTCGAACGCGCGATGGTCCGGGCGCGTCCGCTCATTCAGCACCTGGTCGCGGAATATCTGCTCACGCAGCAGCTCGTAGTACTTGCTCAGCTTCTTCGCCGCCTCGGCGTCGCCCTCGGGCAGCGCCTTCTTCAGCGCGTCCTTGATCTCCTTCACCAGCGCGTAGCTCTCGAACTTGGGGTGCTTCTGCGTGTCCAGCGCGTCCTTCAACTTTGCGCCAACCTTCGCCGTCAGTTCGTTCAGGTAAACCGCATCGATCTCCACTGCCGCCGGCACGCGCTTCGTCTTGCCCGCCAGTTTGACCAGCTCCTCGATCGCCGCGCAGATCTTCTTGATCTCCACATGCGCGAACTCGATCGCGTCCACCACCTGAACTTCGCTGCACTCCTTCGACCCCGACTCCACCATCACAATGCCGTCTTTTGTTCCGACCACCATGATGTTGAGCAGGCTCTTGGCGCGCTCCGCGTACGTTGGGTTCACGATGAACGCGTCGTCGATCAGCCCGATGCGCACCGCGCCAACCGGCCCGTGGAATGGAATGTCGCTCAACGCCAGCGCGCAGCTCGCGCCGTTCATCCCCAGCACATCGGGATCGTTCTCCTTGTCCGCCGAGTAGACGAACGCAACCACCTGCGTCTCATTGCGGAAGGTCGACGGGAAGAGCGGACGAATCGGCCGGTCGATCTGCCTGCACGTCAGGATCTCTTTCTCGCTCGGCCGTCCCTCGCGCTTGATGAATCCGCCGGGAATCCGTCCCCCCGCGTATGTGTTCTCGCGGTACTCCACCGTCAGCGGGAAGAAGTCGATTCCCTCCTTGGGGTCGGGCGA
Source organism: uncultured Acidobacteriaceae bacterium (assembly GCA_963828115.1). Classification (GTDB taxonomy): domain Bacteria; phylum Acidobacteriota; class Terriglobia; order Terriglobales; family Acidobacteriaceae; genus Edaphobacter. The sequence continues at coordinate 277,757 of CAWHDN010000014.1, read as the reverse complement.
GGCCACGGCCGTCGCCAGTACTGCGTTGTCGCCGCAAGTGGTGAACGCTGCGCCGGAGGCCTGCTTGGCCATGCGTCCGGTCTCAAAGGTAATCCGCTTGCCGCCGGCAAGCTCTACTGTCACTTCCTGTTTCATAGTGCGCCTCTTCTCTCGTTTTTCTGTCAATTAAGGAAACTTGGTGCTGCGCCGCTTAACAACGTGCGCAGAGTTGCAGCCCGCAGTGGCCTTCCTTGAGGCCGCCAGCGGAGTGCATGGTAAAAATCTGTGGATCGAAATCCTGGCCCATGGCACATCGCAACCAGCCAGGAACCAGCCCTTCGCAGACGGCAGCGTTTGCAATCACAGCCTCGCGCATCGTCAGCAACTCCGGCGGCAACGGCCGATGAGGCTGCGCGTGAAGTGGACTGCCGATGGTTGGCGGGTCTTGCCTTCGTCCATGATGGGGGTTGTCCCGGTCGAGTCTACTTGCGGATGCCAAGCTTCGTGATGACCTCGCGATAGCGGTCTGCGTCGCATTTCTTCAGATAATCCAGCAGACCGCGCCGTTTGCTCACCAGCATCAGAAGTCCCCGGCGGGAGCCATGGTCCTTCTTGTGCATCTTGAAGTGCTCGGTCAACTCGCCAATGCGCTCGCTCAGGAGGGCAATCTGGACCTCCGGACTCCCGGTGTCCGAGTCGTGCGTACGATACTTCTCTATGATTCCTGTCTTCTTTACCGATTCCAGCACAGCAGTTGGTGCTCCTGATCTCTAGTTCACTTGTGGCCGTAGTGTCTCCGTAAAGGATAGCACCCTATGCAGCAACCCGGCAATTCAACGCAACCCAAAAACATCCGCTATAGAAGTTCAAACAGGGTATACGATAGGGCGGTTGAACGATTCAATTGCCCGATTGGAGAAGTCCCATGAGAGCCGCCCTGTTGATTTTGCTTCTGCCGCTGTCTGTATTCGCTCAGAACCAGTCCGCGCCTGTCGATGCAGCTTGCGGACCCCAAAATGTCACATTCAAAGCACAACAAGGCGCTGCCCCGCTTGCCCCGGCGCTCCCTGAGACGGGCAAAGCCCTCGTCTATTTCATTCACGACGATGGCCAGTATGGTGACTATCAGCACTTCACCCTGAAGATCGGCCTCGACGGAGCGTGGGTCGGCGCCTACAAAAATAATTCCGTCTTCACCGTCTCCGTGCTGCCGGGTGAGCACCATCTATGCGCCAACGTGCAATCGAGCTTTGATCCGGGGCTTATCTTTTCGTTCGCGCACTTCACGGCTGAGGCGGGCAAGGTCTATTACTTCCGCACCCGGTTCCTCAACGTAGCGGGCCACACTTCAACATCGCTAAATCTCGACCAGCCCGACAGCGACGAGGCCAAGTATCTGATTGCCACCTACCCGGAGAGCCTGTTTAAGCCAAAGAAGTAAGTGCCGCTCCACGGACGATGAACAATCGACCGGCTCATCCGTGGCTGACAGCCGCACCGCGCTGATCGAAAGCCTCCCGCGCCGCAAAGAAAGCCGCCTTCGCCTTTCCCTCCGTGTCGAACGGCAGCGGCCGCTCCAGTTTCCCATCCGCGCGGCCCTCCTCGTGTCCCAGCCATGTGTACCGGTCCGTAATCCCCCAGGTCAGCACCGCCTTCACCGCCGGATCGCCCAGCACCAGCCCCAGATACTGCCTGTACGCCGCGGCCACCGCCGCGTCGCGCCCAGCAATCTCCGCCCCCAGCGCGCGGTCGTTGACATCCATCTCAGTCACAAACACCTGCAACCCCAGCTCCCGCACCGCCCCAATAAACCGCATCAGCCCCGCCCCAACCTGCACGCCAGTCTCGCCCGCCACCACAGCAGCCGCGATGTGCGATTGCACCCCAACCGCATCCACCGGCACTCTCCGCGCCACCATCCGCCGCAGCATCTCGATCACCGCCTCGCGCTTCTGCTCGCCCTCTCGTGTCTCCGCTTCGATCCCGTAGTCGTTATACGTCAGCAGCGCCTGTGGGTCGGCCTCGCGCGCCGTCTTGAACGCCAGCTCGATGTACTCCTCGCCCACCAGCCGCAGCCACACCGAGTTCCGCAACCCATCCGCCCGCCCATCCTCCACGCGGATCGCCTCGTTCACCACGTCCCACGAGTGCATTCGTCCCGCGTACCGCCCCGCCACCGTCTCGATGTGCGTCACCAGCAGCTCCCGCGCATTCTCCTTCGTCGCTGTCGCCTCCAGCCACTTCGGATTGTTCTGGTGCCACGCCAGGTTGTGTCCTCGTATCTTCATCCGGTTGGCCTCGGCGAACGCCACCATCGCATCGGCCTGATCGAAGTTGAATCCCTCCGCCGAAGGCCGCAGCGCACTCCACTTCATCGCGTTCTCCGCCACCAATATCCTGCCTGCTCGCGCACCAGCGCCGCATACGCCGCATCCGCGCCCAACGCATTCATATTCACCGCGCAACCGTACAGCAGCCCGTGCGCCGCCCCATGCGCCCCCAGCGACGCATCCCCCGTAACGCTCTCTGTCTTCACGTCAGCAGGAGTAGTAGCAGCTCTACGCGGCTTACCCGCATAAGCGCGACCGGCTGCAATCAGTGGCAACACCGTCGCCGCCGCCGCGCCCGCGCCCAGCCGCGCCGCCCTCTCCAGAAACTCCCGCCTCGTCCAACGCCCCGCCCTCACTGCTTCTCCACCCCGTGTGCGTAACTCCTCATCTCCGTCAGCCATTGCAGAAACCGCAGCAACTGCCTTCGTTCGGCATACAGAAACGCATAGAAGTCCCGCAACCCGACCTCCTCCGCGTGTTTCCCCGTGTAGGTCTCCACCCGCCACTTCAGGCACTCGCTCCGCCACGGCCGCAGCCGGCTTCCCGCGCGTCGCATTCCACAAAAAAATCAGCCCAGCGCCCATGCGACTCTCCCTCGTCCACGATTATAGATTCCGCGCTCACACGGAATTCGATGAATCAGCCCCCGTTTTGAAAGGGCGGGACTTTAGTCCCGCCGTAAGCGCCTATTTCCAATGCGGCTTTAGCCGCCGAGGGAATGTCAAACCCTGATCCAGACCTCCTCTAAGCCTCATTCACTGCCCCTGCTGGAAGTGCTCTCCCCGCCGCTTTCCTCCATAGTCCTTCGCCAGCGTGCACGACTCTAGCTTTCCGCTCTCGTAGAACTTTGCCCCGCCGTCGCGCCGAGCACCGTCGCCGAATAATCCGATGAATCCCGCGGTCATGCACGGCACCCCCTGAACGCTCTGGTCTCCAGCCAGGAAGCAAATCTTCAGCTTTCCGTTCGGATAGAAGCCCGTAGCGGCGCCTTCCGACGGCCCCAGCAGCCAGTTCCCGCCGCTGCACTTCACCCCCGCAACCTCAGCGTTGTGCCCCAACATGACGTACTTCGGTGCTCCAGTCCACTCAAGAGCAAGTATCGATCCCACCGGCAGCTTCGCCTCGCCAAACACGAACTCCCGCGACACCGCGCAGCTCTCCAGCTTGCCGTCCGAGTAGAGCCACGCATATCCCTTGGCGCAGGGATAGCCCTGAATCTCGGTATCCTGCTGCAGCTTCGTTCGATGCGTCGCGGGGCGGGGCTGTGCCGCCTGCGTCACTCCATATCCCGCCGCAACCACCACCAGTACCGCAACCAGCCCACTCATCCTCTTCATCGCTATCTTTCCTCCGAGCGGACTCTGTCCCGCTGGCCTCACTATCGCGCAGCCAAGCCGAAATGGATCTTCGCAATCCATGAAGATTCCTTGAACAAACCCTTCTCAAACCATTAATTGCAATAGAATCAGCGAGTTATCGGAATGGATTGCTTGTGGATCGCCAGATGCGCCCCCACCTGCGCAGCAATATCCCGCGCCGCCAGCGCCTGCGCCTCCGCCAACTGCTGCGCCGGATACTCATAGCTGTCCGACCACACCAGCTTCGCAGAATGCACATCCACCAGCCGAGCCGTCACCCGCACCCGCTCCCCCGCACGCTGCACCGTCCCATCCACCATCACATCCATCCCCAGCAGCCGCGCCATGAACGGCATCGACAATCTGCCGCGTTGATAGCTCCGCACCGTCGAAGGCGACAGCACATGCACCCCATCCGTCTTGGCCAGGTCCGCCACCAGCAGGTCGTTCAGCCCGTGCGGAAACGCTCCGCAGTCCAGCTCCGGACTCAGGCACTCAAAAGGAATAACCGCGATGTTCGCAATCCCGTCGCCCGATGAAAGATACCGCGAAGGCCGGTAGAATTGCCAATAAACCACCGCCAGCGCCACGCACGACCCCACCCCCGCCAATACAACCCCGCGGACCCGCCGCACCCATGCCGCGCCCGCCTTCGCCCGCCGTCCCGCCGTCCTCCGTCCTCCGTCACCACCTCTCCCACAAACCTGTATCCCCGCTTGGGAAGCGTCTCAATGTACCCTGCCTGCCTCGCTCTCGTCGCCCAGCGCCTTGCGCAACTGAGAGATGTTCCGCGCCAGCCCGATCTCTTCCACCGTCGTGTCCGGCCACACCGCGCGCATCAGCTCGGCCTTCTCCACCACCGTCCCATGCCGCTCCAGCAGCACGCGCAGCGTCTCCGCCACCTTGGGGGCCAGCGGCACGGTCTCGCCCTCGCGAAACAGCAGCCGCTGCTCCCAGTCGTAGCGGAATGGCCCGAAGCAGCTTGCCCGCTTCTCGCTCGTATTGATCCCAGTCGAATTCATGTCAGACGAACTCATGGCCGTCGTAACTTCCCCATCGCAATTCGCACTCAATTGTTAGCTTGCAATATCCTACCCCCTGCAAACCCACGTAGAATGATCTCGGCCGGTCAAAGCTCCTTCCGATTCCTCTGGAAGCCCTATGCAAGCGCCGCGCAGCAGCATCGCCCACCTAATTGGAGCAGCATGAAGCCGTCTGCATTTGCATTGATTCTCTCAGCCGCGGCAATCGCCGCCATCGTTCCCCTGCACGCACAGGACCTGCGCAGCGTCACCGAACCCGTCTTCCCTCCCGTCTGCACCACGCTGAAGGCAACCTTCACCTCCGCCCAGTCCACCAGCGGAGAGATCGAATCCCACTCCGCCAAATCCCCCGCAGAAGACACCGCTCGCATCCAGCAGGCCCTGGACCGCTGCGCCAAATCCCACGCCGTCGAGCTCGCCGCCGACTCCGCCAACACCGCATTCCTCTCCGGCCCCATCTCCCTGCGCCCCGGCGTCACCCTGCTCATCGACAACGGCGTCACCCTCTACGCCTCGCGCAATCCCACCGACTACGAGCTCTCCGAAGGCTCCTGCGGCCTGGTCAGCGACGCCCCCTCCGGCTGCCATCCGCTCATCACTGCCCGCAGCGCCACCGGCTCCGCCATCATGGGGGATGGCGTCATCGACGGCCAGGGTGGTGCCAAAATTATCCTCAACGGCCATCCCTCCTCTAAGTCCTGGTGGGACCTCGCCGAAGACGCCCGCACCGCTGGCCGCCAGCAGGTTCCCCGCCTCATCGACACCGACCTCACCGACGACTTCACCCTCTACCGCATCACCCTGAAAAATTCCCCCAACTTCCACCTCTCCTTCCATCGCGGCGACGGCCTCACAGTCTGGGCCGTCAAGATCGACACGCCCAGCACTGCGCGCAACACAGACGGCATCGACCCCGCGCAGTCCCGCAACATCACCATCATCCACTCCTTCATCCGCACCGGAGACGACAACGTCGCCATCAAGGCCGGCGACGGCCCCACCACCAACATGAGCGTCCTCCATAACCACTTCTACTCCGGCCACGGTATGTCCATCGGCAGCGAGACCAACGGCGGAGTCAGCTCCATCCTCGTCCGCGACCTCTCCCTCGACGGCCCCGACAACGGCATTCGCATCAAGTCCAACCCCACCAAAGGAGGTCTGGTCGAAGACGTCCTCTACGACAACATCTGCATCCGCAACTCCAAATACCCCATCCTCTTCGACACCGCATACTCCTTCCCCGGCAAGGGCGTACAGCTCCTCCCGGTCTACCAGGACATCACCCTGCGCAATGTCCGCATCTCCGGCGGTGGCAAGCTCCAGTTCAACGGCTTCGACCACACACACCGCATTGGCGTCACCCTCGACGGCCTCCTGCTCCTCGACGGCCCCGCCCGTTACAAGGCCCAGGCCATCCACACCGACCTCACCTTCGGCCCCGGCCCCGTCAACCCCATCTTCACCGGCGACGACTCCACCGTCACTGGCAAGGAAGTCAGCGGCACACTCCCCTCCTGCGCCGCCAGCTTCGTCCCTTTCCCCATCCAGTAGCTGCTCCGCACCTCGAACCTGCTTCTCCTCACGCCTGCCTCTCTCGCGCCGATACACCCTCTGAGGCCAACTTAAAAAGCATGAGCGTAAGAGTTCTGATCGTCGATGATTCAGTCGTTATGCGCAGAATCCTGGAGAATGCCCTTCGCCACTCCGGTCTGGACCTGGCAGAGGTCTTGCACGCCGCCAACGGTATGGAGGGCCTGGCGGCGCTCGAACAATCCGCGACCGAAAACCAGCCGCTCGATCTCATCCTCTGCGATGTGCACATGCCGGAGATGAACGGTCTCGATTTCCTGCTGGAAAAACAGCTGCGCAACCTTGCGCCAGGCGTGCCCGTGGTGATGATCACCGCCGACGCCACCGATCCCCAGGTACTCGATGCAGTGGCCGCCGGAGCACACGGCACCATATCGAAGCCCTTCACGCTGCAGCGGATTAAACCTGCGTAGAGTCCCTGCTCCCACCTGTCGCTCCTCCACCCTCGGCCATGGGAGACGCTCAACCATGATGGCCGGTCCTTGCACAGACACCCGATGGATCGAGCAACTCGACGGCGTCGTTGAGGATGTCTTCAACATCATGCTGCAGCAAAGCTGCGAAGTGGTGGAAGATGCCGCTGACGCCGCCGAAATCGGCATAGCGGCAAAGATCCTGCTCTCGGGCGCCATCGAAGCACAGTGTCTGGTCGAGTTCCCCCAGGCAACCGCCAAAAAATTGACCGACGCCTTTCTCGGCTCCCAGGACGACTGGGAGGACGCGTTGATCGAAGACGCCATCGGAGAGCTGTGCAACATGATCGCCGGCGGGTGGAAGAGCGCGCTGGGGGCCACCGCATCGGCTTCCGGCCTCTCCGTGCCGGCAATCTCGCGCGCGCGTGCGCCAGACCGCAACCCACCCAATGGGTGCGGTCTGAGGATGCGCAGGACCTACTCCTTCCGCAACTCGCCTTTCACCGTATCTCTGGCCATCCGTGAGCACATCGAAAAAATGAATCAGCCCGGACCTTGATCGGTCCGGGCTGATTCACTCTGCAAAATCACTCCGCCTTCTGCTTCAGCCTGCTTACTTCACCACCGTCTGGAACAGGGGCGATGAAAGCAGCTTGTCAAACTGGTCGTCGGAGGACGCGTAGTCCACCGTAAGCGTCCCCGAACCGGAATCGATGTTCGTCTGGTCCAGCGCGGTCTTCTCCAGTGGCGTCCCTTGCTGCTTCTTCAGCAGTTGCAATCCCTTCAACAGGGTCGCGCAGGTGGCCGCTGTCAGCGTGTCAGACATGCTGACAGCCATGTTGAACTTCACCCCATTCGAAAAGTCCATCGTGTACCGCGAACTCTTCATCCGGTTCTTCACCGTGTCATAGTCGGCAATCTGAGACGCAGTGCCCAGCACATTCCGCATCATGGACTGCGTGCCCTTGGCGTCCAGCAGGCTCCAGATCGCGTGGCTGTCAACCGCAACCATGTCGCCAACCAGTTCGCTGTCGGTCAGAAAGTTCGGAGCCATCCCGTCCCGCGAGTCCACTGCCGCCTTGATCGCGTCCTTGTCTCCGAAGACCATTGTGGTCTGGTTCAGAAAGACCACGCTCAGCCCGCTCGTTCCCATCGGATAGACGTCGTTATTGCGTATAACCACAGGCTTGGTCTTGTTCTTGGTAAAGTTCGCCAGTATGTCGTGGGTATGGAACTGGCCCTGCGCGATTCCGACAATCCGCTCCACTTCAGCGCCCTTGCCGTCGGGATTCGGCGTGCGGAAGGCCACAAAGGCCAGCGCATCGGTGTCCGTGTCCACCTTCAGTCCGGAGCTGATCAGCGCCGTCTCCAACCGTTTCAGCTCGGGAGGCATCACGCGGTCTTTCAGGTTCATCGCCGCCGTAGAGTTCTGCATCGCGCGGTAGTCCACCATGATGATCTGTTGAACATCGTGCGGAATCGAAGCCTTGGCGTCGCTCGAAAGCTGTTCGGCCTGGGTAAACGGAGCACACAGCAACAGCAGAACCGTCAGCGAGGCAGCCATCGCCAGCATTTCTTTGCCCTGCCGGTTGAATCTGGTTCGCAACTCGGATTGAAAAATACGCACAGTACACTCCAGTACATCGTTGGTCGTTGCATTGCCGACTGCGATTCTCGCCCTCGGCACAACTGTTCTATTGTTCTCTGAATCAGAGATCGAGGCAAGTGCCAGTCCTTTACTTGACGATCAGATTGCAAAAAGGTTAGCCGAAATAGCATCTGCATTTCCCGCCCCATCAAACTCACGGAGAATGCAGCAGGCCAGGGGCCTCAACCCGCCGGCCACACCAGCGGGTGCTCCAGCATGTGTTCCAGCACCTTGGTCTCCGCATCGAAGTTCGGGATCTCGCGCAGCCACGCCGCCTCCGCGTCGTACGCCTCCTGCGGAATCAGCCCTATAATCTCGCCCTCGGCCGCAATCGCGCCGTGCTTGCGCGCCAGCTCATGCACCGCGTCATGCACTCGGCTCATCGGCGTGGCCCGGAAGTCCGTAATGTTCATGCTCACCTGCGCCCGCCCATTCACGCTCACCCCGATCGCTTTCACCCCGTGCAGTCCGCCCGTCGAGGCGCGAATCGCCCGCGCAACAGTCCGTGCCGCTGCAATGTCCGCCTGCGCGGCCTGTGGCAACACGCCCCCACCCTGCACCCCCGTCTTCGGCGAATCCAGATAAATGTTGTACGCAATCAGAAACCGCCGCGCGCCCACCGCGCTGGCTCCGGCCGTCGGATGGATCTCAGGCCCGCCAACGTCGGGCCGACGCGCCGTATCGCGGTGAGCCGTCTCCAGCAGTCCCTCGAACTGGCCCCGCCGCACGTCCTCCAGGTTCACCCGGTCCGGCCGCGCCGCCGCCGCCTCGTAGAAATACACCGGTACACCGAACCGACGCCATATCTCCAGCCCTGCCTGTCGCGCCAGCATCGCGCACTCCGCAAGAGACACCCCGCTCACCGGAACAAACGGCACCACGTCCGCAGCGCCAATCCGGGGATGCTCCCCCTTCTGCTTGGTCAGATCGATCAGTTGCGCCGCCCGCCCAACTCCCCGCACCGCAGACTCAAAAACCCCCGCCGGAGTCCCCGCAATCGTCACCACGCTCCGGTTGTGCGCCACGTCCAGCGACCAGTCCAGCAGCCGCACTCCCTCCACCTGCATCGCGGCCACAATCGACGCAACCTTCCTCTCGTCCGTACCCTCGGAGAAGTTCGGCACGCATTCAATCACCGCATTCGGATTCAGGCTCGCCGGCATATTCTCACTTCCACCAACTGTAGCCCAACGTGAACTGTACGCTCGCGTTCACCCCGGGATTCTTGTCGCCCAGCGATGCGCTCGATATGTGTATCGCGTTCGCACCCAGGTCAATCGACCGCTTCGCCCGCGTAAAATAATGCACTCCCACCCCAAACTGCGGCGTAAAGTTCCACACGCTGGTCTCGTCGTTCGGCCCGTTGTCGCCCAGCGTGCTGTAGCTAAAGCCGCCAGTCGCATTGATCGGCAGCCCGCCGAAAGCCGGGTACTTGTGGTTCGTCCACAGCAGCCCGCCCGCGCCCTGCGCCCACGGCGCAAACCGCCGCGTCCCGGCAAAGTTCCAGCGCAGGATGATCGGCGTAATGCTCACCCCGCTAAACGTCCCGCCAATCGTGAACGGCGCGGAGCACTCCGCTCCCACGCCACCCAGCGGCCCCGCCGCATCCACGCAGTTCTGCCGCTGCGAGGTCGGCGTGTACGACTGCCAGAACGGAAACGCCTCCAGCGCGTACTCAAAGTTCCCGCGCATCATCCCGCGCCCATGCATCCCAGACAGCACCTTGCCCGCATGCGCCCCCGCCATCAAAAATTTAAATCCTCCGCGGTCTTCCGTCACGCCAAATCCGCTCTGCATCAGCCCGCCAAAGTTCCACGGCCTCGCGTCCTGCCGCACCGTGTTGCTCATCGCAACGGTCGTACCACCTGCCGCGGACGACCACACAAAGCCCGATCTGTTGGTCTGCGCCCCCGCCGCCGTGCCCAGCAAAACCATCGCAGCCGCAAGCCGAATTAAAGTCCTCGTACCACTCAATGAAATGCTCCGTTCCTTATCGAACTCAAAACCCCGCACAGAAGAAAGCCGCCGGCGCTCCGGCGGCCTCATCTATAAAATAATCCTTCGCTCTTAATCGGTGCCCTCGGTGTCAATCGGCGCTAAGCCTTTTCACCTGCCTTACTCGGCGTTCGCCGCCATCGTAGCCTCGTCCATATCGAAGTTGGTATACACATTCTGCGTATCGTCCAGGTCTTCCAACACCTCCAACAGCCGCATCATCGCGGTCGCCTGGTTCCCTTCCAGCCTCTGCTGGGTCGAGGCCACCATCGTCACCTCGGCGTACTCCGGCTTGATCCCCGCCGTCTTGATCGCCTCCAGCACCGCGTCGAACTCCTTCGGCCCGGTCACCACCTCCCACGTCTCGCCCTCGTCCGACAGGTCGTCGGCGCCTGCCTCCAGCGCAATCTCGGTCAGCTTGTCCTCGTTCACCTTCGCCTTCTCCACCGCGATCACGCCCTTCTTGCTGAACAGGTAGCTCACCGACCCCGACTCGCCCAGGTTTCCGTTGTTCTTCTGGAACGCGTGCCGGATCTCGCTCACCGCGCGGTTCTTGTTGTCCGTCAGAACCTGCACCATGATCGCCACGCCGCCCGGCCCATAGCCCTCGTACACGATCTCCTCGTACGACTGGCCCTCCAGCTCGCCCGTCCCGCGCTGCACCGCACGCTTGATGTTCTCCGCCGGCATGTTCTCCGCCTTGGCCGCCAGAATCGCCGTCCGCAGCCGCGGATTGCCGTCCGGATCGCCCCCGCCGCCCTTCGCCGCTATCGATATTTCCTTGATGAGGCGGGTAAAGATCTTGCCCCGCTTGGCGTCGGTCGCGCCCTTCTTATGCTTGATGGTCGCCCACTTCGAATGGCCTGACATTTCGTCCCTCTTTAACTCTCGATTTTGTAAACTGGCTGGTTCAGCGAACCAATCTGGGCGCAGCCAGCAACCCGTCGCCAGCCTCACGCAACAGTCGATTTTAGCACGACGAGAGGTGCCCGGTGCCCCATTCATCGCTGCCGCACCGGAACGGCACGCGTTCACGCGTACCGAAGAGAGCACTCATCTTTTGACTGCGCGTTCTTGATTGCTTTGCAATCAAGAACGCGCAAGAAAGTCACTCAGCCGCCAGCAATCCCGCCAAATCCATCGCCCGCGTCCCCATCGCAATCCCGCCCTCCGCATCGTGTGGCCACTCTTCCTCCGGCCGGTCCCAATACAGTTCCACCCCATTCCCATCCGGGTCGCGCAGATACAGAGCCTCGCTCACGCCATGGTCCGCCGCGCCCTCCAGCTCCACCCCATGCTTCCGCAGGGCCTTCAGCGCCGCGCCCAGCTCCGCCCGCGTCGGATACAGGATCGCCAGATGGTACAGCCCGGTCGAGCCCACTGGCGGCGGCGACCCGCCCTCGCTCTCCCATGTATTCAGCCCAATGTGATGGTGATACCCGCCCGCCGACACAAACGCCGCCGAATCTCCCATCCGCTGCGTAACCTCAAACCCCAGCACGCCGCAGTAAAACCCCAACGCCCGCTCCAGGTCCGCCACCTTCAGATGCACATGCCCAATCCGCGCCCCACTCGCAATCGCCATTCCAGTCAGATGCGAACCGCTTCGCTTACGATCCATCTTCCCCCCGCGTGCCACCAATTCACACAAGTCGTCATTATGGCGAAGCCACCGCGAATCGTCATTCTGGCGCAGTCATCGCGAGTCGTCATTCTGCGCAGCACATGAGTCGAGATCCCCCCACAAGTCGTCATTCTGGCGCAGCCAGAATCTCCGTATTGGCCGTTGCCCTTGCCCTTGCTTCTAGGTACGCCAAGGCTTCAGACTTGGCCCTCTCAAGCTGAACAAAAGAAAAGGGGCTGGTAGCCCGAGGCTTTAGCCTCGGGTCTCCCCTGGGGTATGCCATTTTTCGGCCTCGCCCCCTCAAAAAACCCAGCAAAATCCCCTTGTCAAGCCCCTCAAACCCCCAAAATCCCCCTAACCCGCACCATCCAAACAACATAAATCTTTTCAAAATCTGGCATACTAGTTTCCCTCCATCCCGTATAATTAAAATCAGTAAGCAAAACCAAACAGACCCGGCCATCCAGCCGGGTCTTCGCATTTAACTGTTCTCTGGTCTCCATCCGGGTCTTCGTTTTAATACGTCTCGCGCACTTAGCGCGTGACTAACTTGCATTTTATGAATACTTTACTCTATTAGCACGGGGGGTATACGCTGCAAAATAACTCTTGTCCTGCCTTTCGGAGGGAGCAGGGGGATTTATCCCACTGTATACGGTCTATCGAACCATCGGGCTTTACCCCCGGACCTTCTGCCAGAAGCGGCAATCGCCTCTTCCGCAGCCCGCCGCCACCAAGTCCAGACTTAGTCCAGACCTAGTCCAGACCTAAACAAAAAAGTCCAGACTTAACATGCCTTTTTTGAAGACTTTACTCTATTACCACCGGGGGGGGTACATGCAAATCGACGCTTCCAGCCGCCAGCCGGATACGTTTCCCAGCAGCATCTCGTACCGCCGGCCCATGTTCTTCTACAATTCCTCCATGAAGCTCTCCGATCTAGCCACTCATCTCGGTGCAACCCTCCACGGCGATCCCGATGCCGAAGTCACCTCAGCCGCCGGCCTCGAAGAAGCCCGCCCCGGCCAGCTCACCTTCGTCGCCAATCCCAAGTACACGCCGCTGGCCCGCACCACCCAGGCCACCGCCGTTTTGGTCGAGCCCACCTTCGGCGAGATCGCCGCTGCAACCCTCCGCATCGGGAATCCCTACCTCGCCTTCGCCCACGCCCTCGAGCTTCTCTACGAAGCCCCCACCTACGTCCCAGGAATACATCCCACCGCCGTCATCGCTCCCACCGCCAAGGTCGGCCCCCACGCCCACATCGGCCCCTACGTCGTCATCGGCGATCACGCCGTCATCGGCGACCACGCCACCCTGCTCGCTCACGCCGTCGTCTATCCGCACGCCGAGATCGGCAGCCACTTCTTCGCCCACGCCCACGCCGTCGTCCGCGAGCGTTGCCGTCTCGGCGACCACGTCACCCTCCAGAACGGAGCCATCGTCGGTGCCGACGGCTTCGGCTTCGCCCACCTCAACTCTCCCGCCCCCGACGGCCCCGCCGAAACCACCGTCATCCTGAGCGACGCGCGTAGCGCGGAGTCGAAGGACCCCCGCATTTCGTCTTTGCCTTTGCCTGTTCTTCCCGCCTGGCACAAGATCCCCCAGACCGGCATCACCGTCCTCGACGACCACGTCGAGATCCAGGCCAACTCCACCGTAGACCGCGCCTCCATCGGCGAGACCCATATCCACACCGGCGCAAAGATCGACAACCTCGTCATGGTCGGCCACGGCTCGTCGGTCGGTGCCAACACGCTGCTCTGCTCGCAGGTCGGCCTCTCCGGCTCCACCCACGTCGGGAAAAACGTCATCCTCGCCGGACAGGTCGGCGTCGCCGGCCATCTCACCATCGGCGACGGGGCCATCGCCACCGCGCAGACCGGCATCCCCTCCGACGTCGCCCCCGGGGCCACCGTCAGCGGCTACCCCGCCATCGACAACCGCAACTGGCTGCGCTCGGTCGCCCTCTTCCACCGCCTCCCCGAGATCATCCGCGAGCTTCGCCAGAAGACCAGGGAATAATCAGCCGGAGGCAGCCCTTCTCAACCACGTCGTCATTCTGGCGCAGCCCCTCAAGGCCGTCATTCTGGCGCAGCCAGAATCCCAGTATTTGTTCTTGTCCTTGCCGTTGCTTGTTCTTGATCCATCGTATGTCGTTGTTTGTTCTTACCTTCTTTGTCTGGCATATTGAGTTATACTTCCTGAGCCTTTCTGGTTCGCGCAGTGATTTGGCGCAATGAAAGAGGAGAGTTGAGCATGGCTGAATTCTGGAGAGATATTTCGCGGAGAGAGATGCTCAAGTCGAGCACGATGGCGGCCATGGCAGCAGCGATTACGCCGGAATTGCTATACGTTGCGGCTGAGGCGCAGGGCGCGGCAGCAGCGACCGTCGAGCAGTGGGGGATATTCGAGGCTTTCTTTCCAGGCCCCGCGGCAGGAAATCCCTTCGTCGAGGTTGAGTTCGCCGCGACCTTCGAGCAAAGCAGCAAGACTACCTCTGTGACTGGCTTCTATGATGGCGATGGAATCTACCGGGTGCGATTCATGCCCGGTTCAACCGGCCTCTGGACGTATCGCACCAAGAGCAATCGCCCCGAGTTGGATGGCAAGACGGGATCGTTCACCGTGCACGCTCCTGGGGCTGGGAATCGCGGGCCGGTGCGAGTGAAGGACCAGTACCACTTCGTCTACGCCGACGGCACGCCCTATCGCGAGTTGGGGACGACCTGCTACGCGTGGACCAGCCAGCCAAACGCGCTCGAAGAGCAGACGCTGAAGACGCTGGCCAATGCGCCTTTCAACAAGATGCGCATGTGCGTCTTTCCCAAGTGGTTCAACTACAACCATGTCGAACCGCCGCAGTATCCCTTCGTAGGGCAGGCCCCGAATCACTGGGACTTCACCCAGTTCAACCCCGCGTACTTTCAGCACATCGAGCGGCGCATCGCGCAGTTGGGCGCAATGGGTATCGAGGCCGATCTGATCCTCTTCCATCCCTACGACGAGGGCCACTGGGGCTTCGACAACATGGGCGCGGAGGCCGACGGCCGCTACCTGAGTTATGTAATCGCGCGGCTGGGCGCGTACCGCAACGTCTGGTGGTCGCTGGCCAACGAGTGGGACTACTTCAAAACCAAGAACGAGGCGGACTTCGAGCGCATCGGCGAGACAATCGCCGCCAATGATCCATACAAACATCTCTGCTCGATCCACCAGCAGAAGGTCTTCTTCGATCACTCCAAGCCCTGGATCACCCACGTCAGCGTGCAGAACGACATGCCGGACAACGCGCCGACCTACCTCCGCAAGTGGTCGAAGCCGGTGATCTTCGACGAGTGCCGCTACGAGGGCGACATCCCGGAGAGTTGGGGCGACATCACCTCCGACCGGATGGTCGGCAACTTCTGGAAGACGCTCGTAGAGGGTGCCTTCTGCGGCCACGGCGAGACCTACCTGAACGCGCGCGAAGAGCTATGGTGGTCGAAGGGTGGCGTGCTGGTGGGGCAGAGCCCGGAGCGCCTGAAGTTCTTCAAGCAGATCGTCGATGCGGCTCCAGCGGCGGCGACGGTGCTCGGCAGCAGGAACACCTGGGGGGTCGAGGGCGAGTACTACCTCACCTACCTCTGGGATCGCCAGCACGCCACGCAGAGCTACCGGCTGCCAGCCGGCGGACAGTTCAAGTCAGAGATTATCAACACGCTGGAGATGACGATTACGCCGGTTTCAGGAACGCTCTCGGGCAATGCGTCGATTGCGCTGCCGATCCAGCCCTATCTGGCGATTCGCGTGGTGCGGGTGTGAGCGGAATCTTCATCACCTTCGAGGGCTTGGACGGCTCCGGCAAAACCACCCAGATGCGTCGCCTCGCCGCATGGCTCACCGCCTCCGGCCGCACCGTCGTCAGCCTGCGCCAGCCCGGCTCCACCGCGCTCGGCGACCGTCTCCGCGCCGTACTCCTCGACTCCCGCTCCGAGTCCGCCCTCGGCCCCATCAGTCCGTTGGCTGAGATGGCCCTCATGTTCGCCGACCGCGCACAGGCCATCGCCGAGGTCATCCAGCCCGCGCTCGCCGCCGGCTCCATCGTCCTCTGCGACCGCTACACCGACTCCTCCGAAGCCTATCAGGGAGCCGGCCGCCAGCTCGGCAGCGCGCGCATCCTCGCCATGCACGCCGCCGTCTGCAACAACCTCCAGCCAGACCTCACCCTGCTTCTTCTCCCACCGCTGGAAGCCGCCCTCGCCCGCGCCCGCCGCCGCAACCACCGCTACGCCGCAGCCCAGTCACAACCCCAGCCGCAATCCGAGACGCAATCCGAAACGCAATCTGATCCGCAACCCGCCGATGAAAACCGATTCGAGAAAGAGTCCGACGACTTCTACTCCCGCATCCACGCCGCCTACCTCCAGATCGCCGCCCGCGAGCCCCACCGCGTCATCACCATCGCCAACGACGACTCCGGCGACAACTCCATCGACGCCATCGAGCTCCGCATCCGCGCCCTGGTCGCCCCCCGCCTCTTGTAACCGCCCTACTCGATGGGTGCCCCATCCATCGCGCCTTTGTCTCACGCGATGGGTGGGATGGAGATGCCACTACTCGCTCGCGCGCTTGGCAATCAGCCGTGTCGTAGAGAAACCTTCGACCAGCGGCACGATCTTCACCTGTCCGCCCCAGGTCTGCACCTCGCTGGCGCCCACCACCGTCTCCACCTCGTAGTCGCCGCCCTTGACGATCACATCGGGCCGCGTCGCCACGATCACCTCCAGCGGAGTCGGCTCGCCGAAGACCACCACCGCATCGACTGCGGCCAGCGCGGCCAGTACGCGCGCCCGTTCGCGCTCGCCCACAACCGGACGGCCAGCCCCTTTCAGTCCGCGCACCGATGCGTCGCTGTTGATGGCCACAATCAGCCGGTCGGCAAAGCGCCGCGCCTGCTCCAACACCGTGATGTGCCCGATGTGCAGCAGATCGAAGCATCCGTTAGTAAACGCCACCCGCTCGCCGTTGGCCTTCCACAGCGCCATGCGCTGCACCAGCTCCTCGCGCGACACCACTTTGTCCTCGCCGTGCAGCGCGATCTCCGGAGCCAGCGCCGCCAGCAGCTCGTGCTTCTCCACCGGCACCGTTCCCGCCTTACCCACCACAATGCCGGCAGCAACATTGGCCACTCCCACGGCAGTCTCCGCCCGCAGTCCGGAGGCAAGGCACAGGGCCAGCACAGCAATCACCGTATCGCCCGCGCCTGATACGTCAAAGACCTGGCGCGCCACGGCCGGAGTCATGAATCGCTTCCCCGGCCGCACCAACGCAATCCCCTTCTCGCCCAGCGTCGCGATAAGGAACTCGATCCCAAGCTCCGCCACCAGCGCCCCGGCCGCATCCAGCAGGGGTTTCAGCTCACGCCCCTCGAGATGCACCGCTGCGGCGAGCTCACCGAGGTTGGGGCAGATCGTTGTAGCGCCGCGATAACGGGAGAAGTCAACGCTCTTGGGATCGACCAGCACCGGAATCCTCAGCCCGCGCGCAGCCTGAATGATTGTCTGGCAGACCTCCGGCGTCAGCACACCCTTCGCGTAGTCGGAGAGCACCACCGCATCGCATCCCGGTAGATGGGCCAGCACGCTCTTCACCAGCCGCTCATAGTCGTCCTTGGACCGCTCGCCCAGCCGCTCACTGTCCAGCCGCAGCATCTGCTGCCGCCCGCCCAGAATCCGCTGCTTGGTAATGGTGGGAAACCCCTGCGAGACGACAAACTCCGGCAATATCCCATTCGCGCGCAATCCTTCCGCCAATAGTCTTTCGTCCTCGTCGCCGCCGGTAAACCCAATGATCTCGGTGTACGCGCCCAACCGGCTCAGGTTCATGGCCACGTTGGCCGCGCCGCCCGGCTGCTGGCTCCGGTGGGTCGCGAGCACCACGGGAACCGGCGCCTCCGGAGAGATGCGTCCCACATCGCCCCAGATGTACTTGTCGAGCATTACGTCGCCCACCACCAGCATTCGCTTGGCGGCCCACTTCTGCTCGATCTCTTGTATCACCTCGTGCAGTTGCTCGATCACCGTGCCCCCTCAACCTGCTCAGACGCTGCAATCTCCAGCACCACAGCGCTCTCCTGCTCCGCCCCGCTCACGCAGTCCATCTCAATCCAGTCGCAGAGCATGTGTCCAGCCAGTATGTGCGCCTCCTGAATCCGCGCCGTCTCCTTCGACGCGACGGCAAACAGATAATCGGCCAGTTTAACCATCCTGCCGCCACCCGCGCCGGTAAAAGCCACCGTCGCCATCCCCTGACGGCGCGCCGCCGTGAGCGCGGCCACCACGTTCTGGCTATTGCCGGAGGTGGAGATGCCCACCAACAGATCGCCTTCCACGCCCAGCGCCTCCACCTGGCGAGAGAACACCGCCTCGTACCCATAGTCGTTGGCAATCGAGGTCAACGCGGAGCTGTCCGTGGTCAGCGCCACCGACGCCATGCCGCGCCGCTCACGTCGATACCGCCCCACCAGCTCTGCCGCCAGGTGCTGCGAGTCGCCCGCGCTGCCGCCGTTGCCGCACCACAGTATCTTGCCGCCGGTCCGCAGCGTCGCCGTCATCGCCCGCGCAATCGCCTCCAGCACCGGCTGCTGCGCCTCCACCTGGCGCACCACCTCCATATGCTCTGCAATGGCTGCGCCGAAGACACCCTCGGCATTGGGACGATTGGACATAAATTCCTCACCTTCCGTGCAACAGATCTCAGGGCCGTTCTCTGCACGCCGACCTGCCTCGTCAACGCTGTTGCTATCATAACGGGGTGGCCGACTCCGCAAACAGCTTTTCGCTCCGAACCCTGCGCACCGTCTTCCTGGACCGCGACGGAGTCCTCAACCGCAAGCTGCCCGAAGGCCGCTATGTGACCTCCTGGAGCGAGTTTCAGCCACTGCCCGGCGTACCCCAGGCCATCGCTCGCCTCAACCGCGCGGGCCTGCGCGTCGTCGTCGTCTCCAACCAGCGAGGCATCGCCCTCGGCCTCTATACCTCCGAAGACGTGCGCAGCATCCACTCCGCATTGCAAGGCTGGTTGCAATCGCACGGCGCGCATATCGACGCCTTCTACTTCTGCCCTCACGACGCGCAGCAATGCAACTGCCGCAAGCCTCTCCCCGGCCTCTTCCATCAGGCCCGCGCCGACTTCCCCGAGATCGCCGCCAACACTAGCCTCATGATCGGCGACTCGCTCTCCGACATCGAGTTCGGCCATCGCCTGGGCATGACCACCGTCTTCCTCGAAGGCGACCCCGGGGCCCCCGGCGAGCGCGTTTGCTCGTTGGGGTGGGATTCGCCTCATCAAAAACCCGGAGCCGAAGCCGCGCGCCAGTTAGCCAACCTACGCTTCCCCTCCCTGATCGAGGCCACCGAAGCCCTCCTCAATCACTCAGTCAAAATCTAAGTCCCAATCTCCGGCGCTGGGTCAGTTTGAAATCCGGCGCGAACGATGTTACCTATAACCCCGTATTTCGGCAGGCTCGAATCGAGCCTGTTACAAATGGGCTTGTACCTCATGGAGCGACCCAGTGCACCCAAGAGTTTGTTTGCTCACTGTCTTTGTTTTTGCATGTATCCCCGGCTTCGCTCGAAGCCAGGCGCTGTTTCGTTTTACAGAGCAGCCAGGAACATACGCTGTCGGGCTGAAAGTGGTGGAGCAGTATGACAACTCGCGTACGTTCGATGGCGAACGAGCGCGGCCGCTGCAGACCCTGGTTTGGTATCCGGCGGAAAGAACCAGAGGCAACGCGATGACCGTGGGTGACTACGGAAAACTCCTAATCACGGAAACTCACTTCGGCGGTTCTGATATGTCGCAGAAATGGAAGGTATGGATCGCTGCGATGGTGCCTACGCTGAAGGACAGGTTGTGGGCCGTTCGAGACGCTCCAGCGATAGTAGGCAAGTTTCCGGTGGTGATTTATGCGCCAAGCGCAGGCTCGATGGCTTGGGAGAACGCGGATCTGTGCGAGTATCTCGCAAGCCATGGATATGCCGTGATCGCGAGCCCTGACATGGGCGCAACGACCCGGGACATGTCCTTGAACCTGCCCGACCTGAATGCACAGGCGGCGGACATTTCCTTCTTAATTGAATTTGCCCAGAAATTGCCGTACACAGACATGTCGAAAGTGGCTGTGGCAGGCTTCAGTTGGGGCGGGTTATCAAATCTGCTAGCGGCTAGTCGCGACAGCCGCATTCGCGTGCTGGTGGCATTGGATGGCTCGATGCGTTACTACGCGGGACTGGCCAAGGAGGCCGGGATTGAGCCGGAACAGATAACCATACCCCTGTTGTACTTTACGCAGGGGGAGATCAGCTTGGAGAACATTGAGCGGCACCACTCCGCACCCGCGCAGATTGGACCGAACGTACTGAACCGATGGATCCATGGCGACCTAATGACGGTGCACGATCTGGCGCTGAACCATACAGAACACGGTTCGATGTATCAGCGGAATGAGGACGTCTGGAAAGACTTTCCGGCAGATCACAAAGCGGATTACGACCGCGAAGACGGCATCGTGGGATACGCATGGATGGCGCGATACACATGGAAGTTTCTCGATGCCTATCTAAAGAAGGATTCGGATGCCTTGGCGTTTCTAAAAAGAACTCCCGCCGAGAACGGAGCGCCGAAACACTATCTGGCTACCGAGTTCCGACCTGCAAACGGTCTAGCACCTTCAGTGGTTCCATGATTTGCTCGTAGCTCCCTGTAAACTCGCGTTATCGGAAACTTCAATCATTCAATTCAAATTGACCCACTACCCAATCTTCCGCAACGTGGCGCAGGTCTCCGCAATCCCCTCTTCCAGCCCTGTCATCGCCAGATCGCAGCCCAGCGCGCGCAGGCCTGTCAGGTCGGCCTCCGTGAAGTGCTGGTAGCGCCCCTCCAGATCGGCGGGAAATGGAATGTACTCGATCGCAGCCTTCCCATGCACCGCCATCAGCGCTCGCGCCACATCGTTGAAGCTGCGGCTGACGCCTGTCCCTGCATTCACCACGCCGCGATAGACCTTGCGCTCCTCGCCGGCCTTGGGCGCGTACGGCCCAATCCCCGCGAAGAACATATTCATCCGCGCCAGGTCGCGCACATACACGAAGTCCCGCCGCTGTTCGCCGTCGCCGTAGCCGCCGCTGCCCGCAAACAGCCGCACCTTCCCCGTCTCCTTCATCTGCTTCGTGAAGTGGTGGATCACCGAGGCCATGCGTCCCTTGTGCTGCTCCCTCGGCCCATACACATTGAAGTAGCGCAGACCGACTGCCGTCGTCGGCGCCTCGTCCAAAGCCAGCCGGTTGCGGAGGTAGTGGTCGAAGGCCAGCTTCGAGAATCCGTAGACATTCAGTGGCCTCTCGTTCTCCAGCGTCGGCGTGAAGTGTCCCGGCCCGGAGAGCCCGTAGACCGCCGCGCTGGAGGCAAAGACCAGCGGCGCGCCCTGCGCGATCGCAAAGCGCAACACCTCTTTCGTGTACTGGAAGTTGTTGTCCATCATGTATACGCCGTCGTCCTCCAGCGTGTTGGAGCAGGCCCCCTGGTGCAGGATTGCCTCGATCCTGCCCCCTCCCAGCGCGTCCTCCGCAATGGCGCGGCGAAACTCCCGCTTGTCCATGTAATCCACATAGCGCGCGCCGTGCAGGTTCTCGAACTTCCTGGCATTGGCCAGGTTGTCCACCACCAGAATCTCCGTGATGCCGTGCGCATTCAGCTCGTGGACCAGGTTGCTGCCGATAAAGCCCGCGCCTCCGGTAACGATAATCATCAAATAACAGCCTCCTGGCCCTTATTTCAAAACTTGCGGCAGCGGCCCAAGAACGCGCCCCACGGCCTGTTCCATCTCTTCCACTGTCACCGAAGTCATGCACTCTTTCTTCATCACAACACATCTCTCAAGACCGCAGCCAAAGCACTCCGGCTGATGATACACAATCTCGTGCTGACGCCCGGCCGGATACCATACGCCGGGAAGCCCGTGCGCCGAAAACGCAATCACACACCGAACTCCAACGCTGGCGGCCAGGTGCATCGGCCCGGAGTCCGGCCCAAGAAAGACCTCCGCGCCTTCCAGCACCGCCGCGGTCTCGCGCGGCGTCAGACGCCCGCACAGGTTCACCTTCGCGCCGCGCCACCACTCGGCGGAATACTCACTCACCTCGTAATCCTCCTGTGCGCCCACCAGGACCAAACCATGCTGCGGATACTGCGCATGTAGCCGCGCCAGCAACTCCCGCCATCTCTCCTGTCCCCAGTCCTTCGACTGCATCTTGGTGCCTGGGCCGCAGGCAATCAACCGGCGCCCGCCGAGAGCGCCCAGCGATGCAACTGCGTCCTGACGCTCCGCCTCGCTCAGCCGCAGGTCCCAGTTCGCCATCTCCTCCGGGTGCGCGTCCCCCAGCGCCGCAATCGCTCTTGCCAGCCGCCTCGCTTCCGGCTCGTACTGCCCCGTCGCGGCGTCGAAGCGGTGCTTCAGCTCCCATTCTCCGGGCAACCCCACTATCCGCCGCACCCCGGCGGTCCGGAAGAATATCCGATCGCGCAGAACTCGCCCGTAGGGCCGCATCGGCATCAGGTAGATCAGCAGATCGGGGCGGAAGCGCCGAATCTCCAACGTCAGGCGCAGCAACTCCCCCATCCGCCGCGTTCCCACCGTGTAGCGCATTGTTCCGTGAACCAGCCCCGAATCGCCCAGCACAGACGCCGAGGCAGCGGCCTTCGCATGGACCGGAAGGTTCGTCAGAAGGACCCGCTCCGCATAGGGAAAGCAGCGCGCAATCAGGTGGAAGCACGGCAATGCCACCACCGTATCGCCCAGGCTGCCCAGGCGATAGATCAGCACCTTTCGTATCGGCGACTCATGCGGCAATCTGTTTCTCCAACGGGCATCTGATGCGCCCGGGTGCAAAATCGAATCAATTTAGCGTTGACGAAGCTCTCCGCCACACAGACCACGGCAGCGCTTAACTGGGCCTGTGCATCACAGATATCGAGTTGGAGATTCTAGTGTAGTACCTCAGGCAGTTTCTCAACCCACCTGATAAGCAGCTATTCCGCCTCCTGGAGCAGTCAACGGGATAGTCCCCCCCCGCATTTTTCTCGAAGAAACAAGGGTGCGCTCTCTTTGCAGCCTCTCGGCCCACTAAGTCAATCTGCATCCCTTCGAAAGCCCGGTTCTGTCTCCTCGCTGCAACCAAACCCGTCCTGCTGATACAGTTGGATGGTCAGCCCGCCACGGGCCGCCTCATCGTCCATGTTGACCGCTCTCCAAATCACGCGACTGCAAGACCAGGCCACGCTCCGCTGGCACCAGGACCCAGCAGCGTCCGTTCCGCTCACTCCCGCGGTCTCCGAAGCCCCCGCGGCGTCCGCGGACATGATTGAACTCGCCCTCGCCCATCACCGCGCCAACTTCGACCTCTGGCACGAAGAAGACAAGGTACGCGAACCCGGAGCCACGGACGCCAGCATCGCCAGCCTCAAGCGCTCCATCGACGCGCTTAATCAGAAGCGCAACGACCTGGTCGAAGCCATCGACCGCCTGCTCCTCGCAGCCGCTGAAGTGCAAAACCCCGCCGCGCCGCTCCACTCCGAATCTCCCGGCCTCATCCTCGACCGCCTCTCCGTCCTCGCGCTCAAGATCTACCACACCGCCGAGGAGGCCCATCGCTCCACCGCCTCCGAGGCCCATCGCCAGCGCAACCTCGCCCGTCTCGACCTGCTGCGCGAGCAGCGCGACGACCTCGCCGCCTGCCTCGACGAGCTCTGGAAGCAGGTCCTCGCAGGCCATCGCCGCTTTAAGCTCTACCGACAGCTCAAGATGTATAACGACCCAGACCTCAACCCCTCCGTCTACGTCCATAAATCGGGCGCATGACCCACCCGCGCATCGGCCGAGTTGACCTTCTCGTCCCAGTTGCGTATAAAAACCGGAACATGCTCAGCCGATAGTGTTTGGGTGCTGACCGGCAACCTCCGGTCATTGCAGCCAACAGACAGGAACCGCAGAGACCCCGATGAAGACCCCCACTCGCTCCTCCGTCAAACGTCCGCACACCCTCGCTGGGGTCGCGCCAGCATCCGCCAACGGCCCGCGCGCCCATGCCCTCGCCCAATACGAAGCCGCGCTCCGCCTTATGCAGCAGGCAAAGTTCGACAAGGCCTGCGCAGCCTTCAAAGAACTGCTTGCCTCCAGCCCCGCCGACCTCACCGAGCGAATCCGCATGTACATCAACGCCTGCACCCAGCAGGCTGCCCGGCACGAGTCCCAGTTTCTCTCCGGGGAGGAGCGCTACGACTTTGCTATCTCCCTGCTCAACGACGGAAACTACGAAGATGCGCGCACTCAGTTGAAAAAGATTCTCGACGAGAATGCCAGTGCGGACTTCGCCTTTTATGGCCTCGCCGTCCTGGCCAGCATGACCGGAGATGCCCATACATGCCTCGAGCACCTCACCGAGGCTATCCGTCTCAACCCGCGAAATCGTATCCAGGCCCGCGCCGACTCCGACTTCCAGGACATGGCAGACGACCCTCGCTTCACCGAGCTCCTCTACCCCGAGGTCTAACCGCCGAACCGCAAAACCGCGCGCACTCCATCCCAGTTACACTGATCACAGCTGTGTCCTCCTCAACTCAAACCGGCAAGCCGTCCCTGCGCGTCGTAGCCATCGGCGGAGGCACCGGCCTCTCCACTTTGCTGCGCGGCCTCAAACTATACGTCGCAGCGCCCACAGCAGCCCGTCGCACCACCGACGCCATTCCCCTCGGCAACGCCGATCCCCATCCTGACTCGCACCCCGCGGACCTTCCCTGCCTCATCCGCGACCTTGCCGCCATCGTCACCGTCACCGATGACGGTGGCTCCTCCGGCCGTCTCCGCGAAGAACTCAACATGCTCCCGCCCGGAGACATCCGCAACTGCATGGTCGCGCTCTCCGAGGACGAGCTCCTGCTCGCACGCCTCTTCCAGTACCGCTTCCACCACGGCGGCCTTGAAGGCCACAGCTTCGGCAATCTCTTCCTCGCCGCCCTCTCCGACATCACCGGAGACTTTGCCCAGGCCGTGCAGATGTCCTCGCAGATCCTCGCCGCCCGCGGCCGCATCTACCCCGCCACCAACACCGACGTCACCCTCACCGCGCTCATGGACGACGGCTCCATCGTCCACGGCGAAACCCACATCACCGCCAGCACACGCCGCATCGTCGAGCTCAAGCTCGTCCCCGCCAACGCCAAACCCCTCCCCGCCGCCCTCGAAGCCATCGCCAACGCCGACCTCATCACCCTCGGCCCCGGTTCGCTCTACACCTCGCTGGTCACCAACATGCTCGTCCGTGGTATCCCCGAGGCCATCGCCGCATCCCGTGCCACCCGCGTCTACGTCGGCAATCTCATGACTCAGGCCAACGAGTCACTCGGCCTCTCCGCATCCCAGCACCTCGAAATAATCCTCCGGCACTGTGCCACAAACGGCTCCCGCATCTGCGACTACGCCCTCATCAACACCGCCCCCATCTCCCCCACCCTCCTCGAACGCTACGCCCGCGGTGGCCAGGCGCCCATCGAGCCCGACCTCGACCGCATCCGCTCCCTTGGCGTCGAACCCATCTCCGGCGACTTCGCCCTCGAAGGCAACCTCCTCCGCCACGACCCCGACCGCGTCACCCAGGCCCTCCTCGCCCTCGCCCTCAACCGCCCCTGATCTCTTCCCCGTGATACCTTACGAATCATGACCCCAGACTTCTCCCACCACTGGGCCGAATGGACCCGCCATACGGGTCTTTGGATCCTATCCTTCAAATATGTCTTTGGCTTTGCCGCCGGATGGGGCACTCTCTATCTCCGCAGATGGCAGAAGAGCCGCCGCGAAGAGGCCGCCCAGAGCTGGCCCCTGGTCGAGGGCAATATCAGTAGCGCAAAGGTCGAGTCCATCCCACACACCTCTCGCTTCGTCGCCAAGCTGCAATACACCTACTTCGTCGAGGAGTACCGCCTCGGCGAGTACACCCACGAATTCGCCAAAAAATCCGAAGCCGACGACTTCGCAGCCAAGATGAAAGGCCAGCGAGTCCAGGTCCGCTACAAACAATCCAGCCCCGAAAAGTCCGTCCTCGAACAGAGCGTCGTCGAGCAGCACATCCTGCTCGCTCCCCGCTTCGGCTGAACCCGCCAAGAGTTTTTCACTTCGCAGTAGAGTAATGAAACGTCGTCATTCTGGCGAAGCCAGAATCTCCGTATTTCGCTCGAAGTGCGACAAGCACACCTTCCGAAAAGAACCTACCCCGCCGTCACGATCTCCGAGAAGTCTGCAACACCACGAAAGCAGTCCATCGTCTCAATAAGCTTCAGCAGGTTGAATCTTCTCTTTTGATCGCCATCTGCAAGAATCATCACGTTCTCGAAAACGTCATCGATTAAAGGCCTAAGGGTTGCAAGAGATTGCATCACACTCACATAATCCGAATCTTCAATGAATTTCTGTGATTTACTCCTTACTTTGATAGCCGCGATGACCATCCTTTCAAGCTGAATCGGATTAGCTCCGTGAAAGCTGCCATTTACTATTTGCTCTCTTGTATCGGGGGCCTTCTCAAGGATGTTCCTCATCCGTTTGAAGGCAGCACAAACAGCCAAAAAATCCTCGGAGCCTTTCATCAGCGTCACCGCCTGCGCCCGAGCCACGGCATCCCGCACATCGTTCGCGCCTGCCGCCAGTACCGCCTTCACCACGTCGTACGCCTGCCCCTTCGCCTCTCGCAGATAGAACTCCAGCCGCTCCGCAAAAAAAGTCACAACCGACAGCCGAACCTTCTCATCGGGGTCCCCGGCGAACGGTCTTGGTTCGCTGGGGTGATCACTCACCGAAGCCGCATCCACCACATCGCCCAGCGTCAGCGGCAGCGCCGGCTCGGCCTCCGCCAGAATCTTCACAATTCCGTTGGCCGCCCGCCGCAGCGCAAACGGGTCCTTCGATCCCGTAGGCTCCAGTCCCAGCCCAAACATTCCAACGATCGTGTCCACCTTGTCGGCGATCGCCAGCAGCGCGCCCTCCACCGTTCGCGGCACCGCATCCTCCATCGACTTCGGCAGATACTGGTCGTAGATCGCATCGCCCACTGCCGCAGAGAATCCCTGCGCCCGCGCATACAGCCCGCCCACCTGCCCCTGTAGCTCTGTAAACTCCTTCACTAGCTCCGTCGTCAGGTCGGTCTTCGCCAGCCGCGCCGCTGTGTCCAGCGCAGCCCCATCCAGCTTCGATCCACGCGCCGCCACCAGCCCGGCCAGCGACGCGGCAACCTCCCGCACCCGCTCCGTCTTCGCCGCGTAGCTCCCCAGGTCCTTCTGGAACGTCACCTTCTCGAGCCTCGCGACCCGCTCCTTCAGCGGTACCCGCTGGTCGAACTCCCAGAAAAATCTCGCGTCGTTGAAGCGCGCCCTTAGCACCCTCTCATTGCCGTGCCGGATCACCGCCTCGCCCGCCGCATCCGCCTTGGTATTCAGCACCGCCAGAAAGTGCGGCGCAAGTTTTCCCGCCTCATCCTCCACCGCAAAATACTTCTGGTGATCGCGCATCACCGTCACCAGCACCTCTTCCGGCAGATGTAGATACTCCGGCTCGAAGCTCCCCAGCACCACCGTCGGCCACTCCGTCAGGTGCGTCACTGTGTCCACCAGCGCCTCGTCCTCGCGCCATCGCAGTCCCGCTCCAGCCGCACGCGTCGCCTTGTCCAGCGCCTTGCGCACCACCAGCCGCCGCGCCGCCACATCGGCCACTACATGCGCCTTCAGCAGCGTCTGCTCGTACTCATCGGGAAATCCAATCGGAATCGCCTCATCTCGCGCCAGCACCCGATGCCCACGCGTCACCCGCCCCGCCGTCTTCCCGCCGAACTCGACCGGCACAACCACCTCGCCCAGCAGCGCCAGCAGCCAGCGCACTGGCCGCACAAACCGCTCCGGCCGCCCCGCCCGCCACACCATATTCTTCGCCCAGTAGATCCCCGCCAGCTCCTTCGGCAGTTCCTCGGCAATCACCTCCGCCGCCGCGCGTCCCGCCTTCACCGAAGTCGCCGCCAGGTACTCGCCCTTCGCCGTCGTCACCGTCTTCAGAGCCGCCACATCGACGCCCGCCTTGCGCGCGAAGGCCATCGCCGCCGCCGTCGGCGCGCCATCCTTATATGCAATCTTCACCGCTGGCCCAACCAACTCCTCGGCCACATCCTTCTGCCTAGCCGCCACGCTGGCAACCCAGACCGCCAGCCGCCGCGGCGTGGAGAAGCTCTTGCTCCCAACACCAGCCGCAACCAGCCGCTCGCGCTCCAGCATCGCCACCACGCGCTTCTGCAACTCCGCCTGCGCGCCGGCAATCATCCGCGCCGGAACCTCTTCCAACCCGATCTCAAACAAAAACTCCGCCATTACCCAACCCATCCTTCGCTAACTCGCTAACTCGCTGACTCGCTGCCCTTGCTCCACATACGCCTTCGCCACGCCAACCACCAGCGTGCGAATCCGCGCCATCACGCCCACGCGCTCCGTCACGCTGATCGCCCCGCGCGCATCCAGCAGATTAAAAACGTGCGAACACTTCAACGCCAGCTCATACGCCCCCAGCACCGGAAATCTTTTGGTTCGCAGCTCATACTCCTCCGCCGGCTCGCCAACTCGCTGACTCGCTGACTCGCTGAACTTCTCCAGCAACGCCAGGCACTCCGCCTCGTACAACTCCAAATGCTTCCACAGCGACCCCACATCCGCGTAGTCGAAGCTGTACGCCGAAAACTGCTCCTCCTCGGCCAGACGCATCTCGCCATACGTCACCCGCCGCCCCGTGTCCGGCTCCACGGCCCACACGATGTCGTAGATCGAATCCACATCCTGCAAAAATCCGGCAATCCGCTCCAGCCCGTACGTAATCTCGCCGCAGATCGGGTCCAGGTCCATCCCGCCGCACTGCTGGAAGTAGGTGAACTGGGTAATCTCCAGCCCATCCAGCATTACCTGCCAGCCCACGCCCCACGCGCCGCCCACTGGCCACTCCCAGTTGTCCTCTTCGAACTTGATGTCGTGTTCGCCCAGGTCGATCCCGATCGCCTCCAGCGACTCCAGATACATCTCCTGGATCCGCTCCGGCGGCGGCTTCAGAATCACCTGCAACTGCGTATGCCGGAACAGCCGGTTGGGATTCTCTCCATACCGCCCGTCCGCCGGCCTCCGCGACGGCTGCGCATACGCAATGCGCACCGGCTTCGGCCCCAGCACGCGCAGGAAGGTGTCCGGCGACATCGTTCCCGCGCCCACCTCCACGTCGTACGGCTGTTGCAACACGCATCCCCGTTCCGCCCAGAACCTCTCCAGCCGGAACAACAGCTCCTGAAACGTCAGCGCCTTCGTCTTCTCTTCCGCGATCGCCCGCATCATCCCTCTGATTTCGTGATCCTTCCCAGTCTAACCAACTCCGCCCGCTATCGCACAGCAAGAAGCGCCGAAGACACGTCCATATTTTGAGCTGTCATCCTGAGCGGAGCGCGAAGCGCGCAGTCGAAGGACCCCGATGGACTAGACCACAACACAACCGCTTGCACCTTTCTCCCCAAACACCCGTCGTTGTCGACCTCGTTTTGAGATGTACACACAATTTTGCCCGCAAACCACCGCAAATCATTTAGCCTTTATCCAACTCACAACCCACCCCAAATGCGAACCCTCTGGCGCTCCACCACATCCCTCCTCCGGCAACACCCCATCCTCTGGCTCCCCGTCGCCATTGTTGAATTCATCAACTTCAACCTCCGCTGGCTCGAAAACCTGTTCAACAATTGGAAGTTTCATCAACTCCTTCTCCGGCAACCCGAAGGCCGCTCCGTCCTGAGCGCTTCGCCGTTGTCCGTCGCACCCTCCCACGCAACAATGCTGAAGCTTAACTACATCTCCATCCCGCTCGGTTTGAGCACTCAACTTCTGTACGACGTCCTCCTCGCATGTGCGCTGTTCGCAACTGCCGTGATTCTGCAACGCATCGCCGAAACAGACAGCGGAACACTGCGCGACGCGGTCGCTCCCATCAAGTCGTCCATCCGCCGCATTCTGGTCTTCGCCTTAACTCTTTTTCGGCTTGGGTGTGATCGCCAGTTCACTCATCGGATTTCTGTCGCCGCTGATCCACCCCCTCGACCTGCTGAATTTTCAATCCAAGCTAGAAAACGTATTGTCGCTCTCTCTCCAATCCCAGTTCGCACTGGAACGGTCGAACCTCATCCCCACTCTCATCAACTCCTTTTACAACTACCTTTGGCCTATCCCCATCGCCCTCTGCGTCGTGTATGTGATCACGCCGCTTCAGGTCAGGCTCCTGCAGCCGCCGGACAAGAACCCCACCGCGCAGCAGGCAAGGATATCAAGAATCGCAGGAACACTCGCGGCACTCGCTTTAGCAGCTTGTGAATTCTTACTGCTCCAGGTCAGAATTTGGTTTATTCCGTCCTCATTCCCCGGCGCCCGCTACTTCTTGCAGGCAGTCATTCCCCTCGTCTCGCTTGCCATCTACGCTCCACTCTTCATCGCGATCTATCTCATCGCCACGCCAGAGAGCCCGCTCAACATCGTATCCATCCCGCCCACCGCGCAACCTGAAGAATCCGCCCCACCCGCTGAGGAAGCACCCTGAGTTTTCATCCCGCGCCGAAGCGTCCTTCAGCCAGCCGAAGGAATCTCAGCCTTCGCCCCATCCACCGCAAACGGATACTGCAGCGCGCACCCAAAAATCGCCACCAACAAAGCCGCCTGCACCAGCCCGCCGAACAGCAGCACCTGTGGAAACGTCAGCACCGTGAAAGGCGCGAAGAGTGGCGCAAACAGCAGCATCGTACCCTTCAGTCCCGGCACGGGTACGCCCACCCGCTGCGCCCGAATCGCCAACCCGCACAGCACCGCAAACGGAGCATACATATGCACCAGGGTGTGGAAGTAGGAGATCGTCGGAAACATCACCATGAACGTGCTCAGCGCCAACAACTGGTTCGCCACCGGCATCTTCCACAGCCGTCCGAAGAACGCCACCCCCAACACCAGCGCCCCGCACGCATAGTACGGCAGGGCCACCTTATCCGGCGGATAATGCGCAATCCGAACCGCTACTTTCACCAACTCGGCAACCGAGTGGTTCGACGCCAGCGACGGCAAAGTCAGCTCCGCCAGCCGCTTGCTCTGATACCCAAACACATTCTGTAGCGACCCCCTCCACGCCACCCCCATGCTCGGCCCCAACCACCACAGCGACGCCACCGTCGCGCCTGCAAATGTCCCCACTCCCTCCGCAAACGCACGGGTGCGCCCGCGCGGCAGCATCAGGCCCAACAAAACCAGCGGAAACAGCTTCATCGCCGCGGCCAAACCCAACAGCACTGCCGCCGCGTCATCCCTCCCGCGCAGAAACGCCCATACGCCCACTGCGGTAAACATCCACACCACCAACTCGATATTTCCCTGGTGGATCAGCCGCGCAATTGGAAACGAGGTCACCACTAGGGTGAGCGGAAAGAGATATAGCCGTCACCCGGCCAAATGCCGCGCCGCACCAGCGCGCGCCCTGCCCACCCGATCAACACCACCAGCCATGCCGCTGAAACCATCAAAACAGCAGCTCAGGTATCGGGAACGCATACATCGGTGCCATCACCACTGCGGTAAAGGGCGGGTATGCCACCGGCGAGTACATGGGATACGGCCATGGCCTGCCCGCAACATTGTTGAAGAAAGCCCCCGTGTGCAGCAGGGTGTAAGTGCCCGGGTACTCGCTCAGGTCGTAGAACAAATGATCGCTCAGCGGGTTCCAGTTATAGGGAGATGTTCCCGCTCGATACTTCAGCCAACCCACCACCACAGTCAGCGCCAGCACAATCAGCGAAGCCCACCAGAATGCGCGTAATTCTCCCGGCAGCCGCAACCGCGTTCTCACCGCAGCCCGCGCTGCCGCACGCTCTTCCCCGGACATCCCCTCTGTGATAACCAAGCACGTCCTCCGCCGGCACACTGCCTGCACCTCGCTCCAGACTGCCTCCGGCTCAGGCTTCTGTCTTCCGAAGTATAGCCCGCGGCACTCCCGGTGATACCCAGCCGGAACCACGGCTCTAACCCATCCTCCACCCACTCCAGGAAGTTCTCCTCAGCCCAGCGCCCGTGCGCTCCGCAGCCGCACCTCCAGGTGCCGCTCCAGCACTTCGATCGCAAACCGCCGCAACTCCGCTGCCCGCGCACGCGGCCACTCCTCCTCCGCCAGTCCCTTCACCGTCCCGCGAAAGATTCGCCCCGCCGTCGCCACCGACTCCGCGCTCAACGCCTCGCACCCCGCGCCACCGTCATCCTCACACGTCACTCCATCGTTCACCGCCGAAGTCCACACTGTCCCTCCGCGCAGATCCAGCCCGCACACCGAACATCGCCCCAGCTCCGGCATCCATCCCATCAACCGGTTCATCCACAGCGCAAAGTATGTAATCGGCATCCACACCCGCCCCACCTGCAACTCGTCCAGCACCGCCAGCGTCAACCGGAAGACCGCGTCATCCACTGCCCCCTCCGGCAGCGCCTCTTCCAGCACCTCCGCCACCATCTGCAACGCCGCCGTCCGCGCATAGTCCACCGGCCGCGCCATCGGCGACGACAGAATCTCCAACCCTTCCAGCCTTACCAGCTCCTGCCGCGGCCTCTCCACATAGGTCGCCCGCACATGCGTCATCGGCTCCAGAGCCCCCCCGAATCGCCGCCGGCTCTTCAGCGCATGGCGAGCCACGCCCTTCACCCGTCCCTGCTCCCGCGTAAACAGGCTCACCACCAGGTCGGCCTCCTGGAACGGCCACGTCCGCAGCACAATCGCCTCACCCACATGCTCCGTCATCGCGCCGCCTCACTAATACTTGATAACACTATATGGATTGTCATTCTGAGCGCAGCGAAGAATCCCCGCATTTCGATCGAATAACCTACGCCTCTCCCCGCGCCACAAAGAAAAAGCGCGCAGCCCAAAAGGCGCGCGCCTTATTCCTCGAATCACGAACCTTGAACCTCGAACCTGTCTTACCGCCCGAAGTGCGCCGCGTTCTTGGCCTGAAAGTCCGCCCACTTCTCCGGCAGGTCGTCGCCTGCGTAGATCGCCG
The DNA here is from genome assembly GCA_963828115.1 of uncultured Acidobacteriaceae bacterium. Taxonomy (GTDB): domain Bacteria; phylum Acidobacteriota; class Terriglobia; order Terriglobales; family Acidobacteriaceae; genus Edaphobacter. Next base: position 244,595 of record CAWHDN010000014.1, on the reverse strand, counting down.
ACACCGGACACACAGGCACGCAAGCCCCGCAGTCGATGCACTCCACCGGATCGATGAACAACTGGTCCACCTCGCCGTATCCCGCCTCGTCCTTCTTGGGGTGAATGCAGTCCACCGGACAAGCATCCACGCACGCCGTATCCTTCGTCCCGATACATGGTTCCGCAATCACATAGGCCATGGTTCCAATCTCCCTTGATATTCAATAATTCTCGGCTTCAATGTTCAGCGCTTGAAGAAAGCCGGCCCCGCATGCTCTACGGACACAATACTACTACCAGCGCCTGAACTCTTTGATGCAAGATACAAGATTCCCGCGCAGCCCGCTTCGATTCATAGAATTCGCAATTCTCTGCACTTGTCGCGGTAAAGGAGAAGCTGTTCCTCCTGAGATGCGATTGGCCCGCACCGGCTCCCCTCCCCCCACACTTCGCAGTAGAATCGTTCCATGCCCCTATCCCCACAGCCCCCGCGCCTACGCAGCCACATCCTCCGTGCGCTCATCGAGGTCGCCTTCATCATCTTCCTCTTCTACTCCAACCTCCTGATGGGCGAGTTCAACCGTTCCAATGGCCACGGCAAAACCCTCGCCGTCGCCCTCGCCGACATCTTCACCATCCCCAACCTCTCCATCGCCATCCTCGCCGCCACCGTCGCCTACCTCGTCTTCGAGCACCTCCGCAAACAGCTCTAGCCCTTCGCCGCCCGCTTCGCCGCAAACTCCGCCGGAGTGGGAATCGCCCCCATCTCCCGCCCCGCGAACATCTCCTGAAACAAATGCTGCATCTCGGCCTTCACCAGCCCATTGGTCGCAAACACCTCGCGCGAGTCCAGCGTAAACTTCCCGCCATCGAAGCGCGTCACCGTTCCGCCCGCCTCTTCCACCAGTAGAATCCCCGCACTCGTGTCCCACGGGTTCAGGTTGAACTCCCAGAACCCATCCAGCCGTCCGCACGCCACATACGCCAGATCGAGCCCCGCCGACCCCGCCCGCCGCACCCCATGCGACCGCAGCGTGATCTCCTGATAGAAGTGCATATTCGGTGAGCTGTGCCGCTTATGGCTCGGAAATCCCGTCGCCGTCAGCGACTCGGCCAGCGTCCGCGTCTTCGAAACATGGATCGCCTTCCCATTCAGGAAAGCCCCCTTGCCCCGCTCCGCCGAAAACATCTCATCGCGCAGCGGATCATAAATCACGCCAGCAATAATCTCCCCATCCGCGTCCTTGGCCAGTCCCGGAGCTCTTCGCTCCAACCCCAGAATCACGCAGAACGCCGGAAACCCATGCGCAAAATTCGTAGTCCCATCCAGCGGATCGACGTACCACCGAAACTCGCTCTCCATCTGGTCGCGCGTTCCCTCCTCGCCATAGATCCCATGCCCAGGAAACGCCGCCGTCAGCCGCTCGCGAATCATCTTCTCACTCGAGCGATCGGCCTCCGTCACCAGGTCAACATCGCCCTTGTACTCGGTCGTAACTCCCTTGGCATAAAACTCCCGCAGCAACGCGCCCGCCTGCCGCGCAATCCCCTCCGCCACATGCGCAAACTCAAACCGCTTCATCGTCTCTCCTCAACTCAATCGCTATTACCAGCCTATCAGCCCACCCATCCAGGCCACAGACGGGTGACAGCCGGGTGACGGATGGGTGCCCCATCTTCGCCACCACAGCCAGGTGCCCCATCTTCGCGACGGCTTCATCGTCGCTAAGGTGGGGTCGTCTGGCGCAGCACTCCATGAGCCGTCATTCTGGCGCAGCACTCAGAATCGTCATTCTGGCGCAGCACTTCAAGTCCGTCATTCTGGCGCAGCACTCCCAGAGTCGTCATTCTGGCGCAGCAAACTTCAAGAGCCGTCATTCTGGCGCAGCACTCCAAGAGTCGTCATTCTGGCGCAGCACTCCAAGAGTCGTCATTCTGGCGCAGCCAGAATCTCTGTATTTCGCCGTTGTCTGTTCTATTGTTTGTCATTCCGCAGCGCAGCGGAGGAATCTGCTGTTGCTCTTCCCCACGCGTCAATTCGCCGAAGGCCGCTCCACATGGTCGATCACGACCACATCCGCCTGCGCCTTCACCGCCTCCAGCTTCAACCCAATCTGCTCCTGGATCGCCGTAAACAGCCCCGGCGCAGCATTCGGATCGTTCGACGGCGGCGCAATCCTCGCCCCAATCGCCGTGAACTGCGACTCATCCGGCGTCCACTTCAGCATAAAATCCCACCGGCCCTCCAGCCCCGTCTGGTCCACCACCGGCCGGTCCAACACGTACTGCATCGCTTTGGCATACTCCCCCATCGTTGTGTTCGTCTCTTTCATCCACGCCGACGTGGAGAAGTCGTCATTCGGTGGCGCCGTTCGGATTGCCCAGGCTCTTGGTCAGCTTCGGCCCTCCCTTTCGCAACCGTCAGCGCATACACCAAGAGCTCCTTCTTCTCGCTATGGAGCTTCAACCCGAAGCGGTCAGCCAGCACCTTCCGAATCATCGACCGGAACTGCGTCAGATTCGGCTCGCCCGGCACATCCGGCACGCCATCCACAAAGTAGTGGTCCGTGCTCATCCACGCCGGGCCGCCCACAATCTGCTTCACATGAATCCCCCACGCAAACGAGATCATGTCATTCATCGTCTCGTTGGCCGCGCGAACATGTCGTCCCCGGGTCTGAAATCCGCGGTTCCCGTCGTTCGGGTCGCTCGGCTTGATTGTGACTACGTCATACGTCGGATCGGCATCCAGCGCCATGGGCTTATCAGGTCCGGGATCGGCCACGCGGCCTCATCGTTGACATGCACAAGATTCAGCGCATACGACCCCGATCCCTGCGTCCACGTTCCCGCCATCGACGCGCCGTCGGCGCTCAGCGTCCCCGCATAGTTGGCTTCGATTGACGCAATCGCAAACCTCACATCTGTGCCCTGCAGCGCAATCGAAGGAATTGCAGAAGCATTGCCCGAATCAATGTTGTAGAGTTCGCCCTTCCATACGCCGCCGATCCCGCTACTACCCTTCGAGATCTTCAGGACGATCCGCACCCCATCGCGAAACTGCATCGTCCCCTGCCACGTCCCCGCAATTCCCTGCGCTTGCGTAGTTTGCGCTGCCTGAGCTTGCACCGGAGCCTGCGCCACCAACTCGCGCCCCAGACCCAACATCATCGCCGCCGCCACAACCACCCAGGCCGCCCCGCCAATCCACAACCTTCTTCCCAATACCGCTGAACAAATCATTGGCCCAGCCCTCTGCAAACCACTACGCATTCTATGCCCAATAAGTTTGATTTAATGTGTCTTCGCGTCCTCGATCACCCCGCGATCAAGGATGCGAAATAAAGTCCCCTCAAAAACCCCAGCAAATCCACTTGTCAAGACCATCGAAGCCAAAAATTCCCCATAACCAACACCCCATCAACCACTTCCACTCGAAAAATAGTTGGCATAGTAGTTATGCTCCACGGCGTATAATTAAATCAGTAAGCAAAACAAGGGAAGTCCGGCCCTACAGCCGGGCTTCTCTCTTTGCATAGAACAACCGACTATAAACGGCTTATTATCTTATTGATGCCTATAACATGTTTAGAATAGATGCTTTGCACATCAAAACGTATAAAATGCTGATTATGGATACGTTAGCAAGCACGAAAAAAGGGGGGGGGGGGGGGGAGTAACCAAAGAGTAATCTACGGCTTCGCCTCAGCGAAGTATCCCGTCCGATAGCGCAAATTGTACTTCGCATCCAGCGCCGCGTCGGTCAGCTTCACCTTGATCCGCCGAAACCCGCCGCTGCCCTGTTCCGGCGCGTAATAGCCCAACAAATACTGCGTCCGCAGGTCGTCCGAGATGTGCTGAAACGCAGGCTCCAGGTCCTTCGGGTCCACAACGGTGTAGTACTTCCCGCCCGTGTCCTCGGCAAGCTGGATCAGCGCGTGTTCGCCGCCCGTGTTGCGTCCCGCGTCCGCCTCGATCGGCACAATGATGATCGAGTAGACCATCGCCCCCGCGCGCTCGGCCTCTTCCACCGCCTCCTCGTAGCGCTTGCCGCCGACCGAGTCGCCGCCGTCACTGATCACCACCAGCACGCGGCGCCGCCCAGCCGCCGCCGAGGTCGTCGCCAGCCGCTGGCTGGCCAGAAAGACTGCATTGTAGAGAGCTGTCTCGTCGCCGCGGCGGATCTCGCCCAGCCCCTCCTCGATGCGCTTGGCGTCGTTGGTAAACGGCACCACCTCGCGCACGTTGTCGGCGAACTCCATCAGGCCGATCTCGTCCTGTGGCCGTAGAATCGCATGCACAAAGTGCTTCGCCGCCTCACGCTCCAGCCGCTCGCTGGTCACCACCGTCTCGCTCGCATCGATCGCCAACACGATCGACAGCGGCGAGGTCGCCTCGCGCTCGAACACCGCGACCGTCTGCTCCCGTCCGTCCTCGAAGAGCTGAAAGTCCTTCTTCTCGAAGCCGCCCGCCGGCGCGCCGTGCGCATCCACCACGTTCACCGCCACGTTCACCAGCCGCGCCTTCACGCGCAGCGTCCCCACGTCGCTTCCCCCGTTTTTCAATGTGCCCACCGGCTGCGAAGCCGCACTCTGCGCCGCCGCGCCCGCCCCGGTCAGAGGCCCATCCACCGGCTCCGGCAATCCCGCATTGGGATGCGCCACCCGCCGCCGCACCACCGGGGCCGCTGTCGTCGTCGCTCCACTCGAAGTTGTGCCACTCGACTGCGAGCCAGTCGGCTGCGCTCCACTCTGCGGCGAGCCGGTCTGCGAACTTCCGCTCTGCGGCAAATTCGTCGTCTGTTTCGCAGTTGGCGTCACCGGAGTCGGCTCCGCCTGCGTCTCCTGCGCCCTGCACCACGCGCCGGAAGTCGCCAGCACCAGAAAGGAACCAAGCAATGCCGCAGTCCATCTCATTCCGCATCCCCTCTCGGGTGTACAGCAAATTCCTTCGGAAACGGCTCACCCGCGGCCCACACCGCGCCATCCGCGAAGGTCTCCCGCTTCCAGATCGGCACCGTCTTCTTCAGCGAGTCGATCAGCCACCGGCACGCCTCGAACGCCGCCGCGCGATGCGCGCTCGCCACCACAATCAACACGCTTGTTTCCCCCACCATCAGCCGCCCCAGCCGATGCACCATCGCAACATCCCGCACGCCAAACCGCGCCACGGCCTCCGCCGCCAGTCCGCGCATCTGTTCCAGCGCCATCTCGCGGTACGCCTCATAATCCAGATACAGCGTCCGCCGTCCGCGCGTGTTGTCGCGCACAATGCCGTCAAACACGCACACCGCGCCGTCCGCGCCAGCCTTCATCGCGGCCACAATCTCCCCAGCCGCAATCGCCGCATCCACAATCTCGACTTTGCCGACTTCGTTGCTCATCGCTCTCCGCACTCGCCGTACGAACTGCACCCGCCGCTGACTGGCGGCAGCAGAGCAACCTCGTCGCCCTCGCGCAACACCTCAGCCAACGAGCTGTACTCCCGATTGACCGCCACAGCCAGACTCCGCCAAATCCCTTCGTCCGCTCCATTGCCCGTCGAATCATTAGACGTTCGTCCGCGCAGAATCTCTATCAACTCCCCAACAGTCGCCCCCTCCTTCAACTCGACCGTCTCATCCGACAAACCGGCCATCTCTCGCAACACGCCGAAGGTAAGCAGCCGCACCCGCATCCGCCCAGAATACCCCGCTAGCCAGCCTCCGCGCACCCGTTTTCCCCAACCGCGTTCTTCCCAGAGGCAAGCCGTGCAGCATTGCAAAACAAAACAGGCGGTCGCAATACCTCGCGACCGCCCTCTCGCTGCAACTAGGAATCTACTTGAATCAGATCGTCGCGCCAATCAGTTCCTCGCGCATTACCTCGTCCCGCACCGCCTCGTGCTTCGTCTTCGGCAGCGCAATCGCCAGCACGTCCTCAATCCGGCTCGCATAGTGGATCGTCACGCCCTTGATCTGCTCGGGCGACAGGTCCTCATCTACCTGCTGCTTGCAGTCCGTCGGCAGAATCACGTCGCGCACTCCGGCCCGCTTGGCCGCAAGGAACTTCTCCTTGATGCCGCCAACCGGCAGAACATTTCCGCTCAGCGTTATCTCGCCCGTCATCGCAAGCAGCGGGTGCACCCGAGTGTCCGTCAGCAGGCTCACCAGCGCCGTCGCCATGGTCACGCCAGCGCTCGGTCCGTCCTTCGGAATCGCGCCCGCCGGAACATGGATATGCAGATCGGTCTCCTTCAGCAGGTCCTCGTCCAGCCCCAGAGACTTCGCATTCGATCGTACCCACGTCAGCGCAGCCTGCATCGACTCTTTCATCACATCGCCAATCTGCCCGGTGATGGTGAACGTCCCCTTGCCCTTCATGCGGTTGGCCTCGATGAACAGCACATCGCCGCCCGCCGGTGTCCACGCCAGTCCTACAGCAACCCCGGGCCGCTTCGTCCGCTCGGCAATCTCCGTATCCACGCGCACCTTGATCCCGCCCAGGAACTCCAGAATCACCTCATTCGTGACCACCAGCTTCTCCGGCTTGCCCTCGGCAATCCGTCGCGCCAGCTTGCGGCAGATCGTGCCAATCTGCTGCTCCAGCTTGCGCACGCCTGCCTCCCGCGTGTAGTGCCGTGCAATCTGCCCAATGCTCTCTGGCGAAAACTCAATCAGAGCCGGGTCGATCCCGTTTTCCTTGATCTGCCGTGGAATCAGGTAGGTCGTCGCAATCGCCACCTTCTCTTCCTCGGTGTATCCCGTCAGCTCGATAATCTCCATCCGGTCCAGCAGCGGTGCCGGCACCGGATCGAGCTGGTTCGCCGTGCAGATGAACAGCACCTTCGACAGGTCGAACGGCTGGTCCAGATAGTTATCGCGAAATGTATTGTTCTGCTCCGGGTCCAGCACCTCCAGCAGCGCGCTCGCCGGATCGCCGCGAAAGTCCCTCCCCAGCTTGTCCACCTCGTCCAGCATGAACACCGGATCGTTGGTCTCCACTCGCTTCAGATTTTGGATCACCTGCCCAGGCAACGCCCCGATGTACGTCCGCCTGTGTCCGCGCAGCTCCGCCTCGTCGTGCATTCCCCCCAGCGAGATGCGCGCAAACTTCCGTCCCAGCGCCCGTGCCACGCTCCGCCCCAGCGACGTCTTGCCTACGCCCGGAGGCCCCACAAAGCACAGAATCGGCCCCTTCATGTCCGGCTTCAATCGCCGCACCGAGAGATAGTCCAGAATCCGGTCCTTCACCTTCTTCAACCCATAGTGGTCCGCGTCCAGAATCTCCTTCGCCCGCAGAATGTCCACCTCGCCCGCCGAAGACTTCGACCACGGAAGCACCGCCAGCCACTCAATGTAATTCCGCGTCAGCGAGTAGTCCGCAGCCATCGCATTCATCCGGCTCAACCGGGCCAGTTCCTTCAGCGCGTCCTTCTTCGTCTCCTCCGGCATTCCCGCCGCTTCGATCTTCTCCTTCAGCTCCGCAATGTCCTTCTGCGTCTCGTCCAGGTCGCCCAGCTCCTTCTGGATCGCCTTCAACTGCTCGCGCAGATAGTAGTCCCGTTGCGACGACTGCACCGAGTCCTGCACCTCGGTCTGGATCTTGTTGCGCAACTGCTGCACCTCAATCTCCTTCGCCAGGTGATTGTTGATCCGCTCCAATCGCGCAGAGATGTCCGGCGTCTCCAGCAGCTCCTGCTTGTCCGTCGTCGTCAGGAACGGCAGCGACGACGCAATAAAGTCCGCCAGCCGCCCCGGCTCCTCGATATTGATCGCAATCGTCTGCAGGTCGTCCGACAGCGTCGGCGACGAGCTCACAATCTGCTGGAACTGGCTCACCACATTGCGCTGCAACGCCTCCGTCTCCGGCGACGCCACAGGCTCAATCTCTTCCACCGTCTCGCACTCCGCAGTCATAAACGGACTGACCTGTGTAAACTCCCCTAGCCGCACCCGCTCATTGCCCTCGGTAAAGACAAACAGGCTCTGGTTTGGCATCTTCACCACTTTATGCACCGTCGCGCGCGTCCCAATGTGGTGCAGGTCCGCTCGCCTCCGGCGATCCTGCCGCGCGTCGCGCTGCGCCACCACCAGTATCGTCTTCTCCTCGCCCAGCGACTGGATCAGCAGGATCGAACTCTCGCGCCCCACCGTCAATGGCAGAACCGCATGGGGAAACAGGACCGTGTCCCGCACCGGCAGTACCGGAATCGCCCGCCCCGCGCTCACAACCTCCACCGACTCCTCTTCAGTTTTTGCCGACCTTGGCTTGATCACGCTTACAAATTCACTTGGCATTGAATATCCTTGAGTGCCTTTATATCAGATTTCCTTCATTGGATGCATCAATAATCCCGAAAGTCGCACCCCAAATCCCCACAACCCGCGCTCCACTGCCTCAACACTCAGTTGGATGCTCACTTCCACCCCAACGTCATCGGCTCAGGCGGTCTTCCTCTTCAACTCGTACTCCCCGTCGCTATCACAGATTTACTCTTCCCCATGAGCCACTTACGCCGCAACGTACCGCCCGAGCTCCTTCACCATCTCGCAATGACGCCCCAATCCAGCCAGCGCCGCATCCATCTGGCTGGACGAGTCAAAGCGCAGATCGACGAAGAACACGTACTCCCACGGCATTCCCAGAACCGGCCGCGACTCGATCTTCGTCAGGTTCACCCCTGCCCGCGCAAACTCCTCCAGTGCCACCACCAGAGTCCCCGGCTGGTGCAGCACAATGAACGCGAGGCTCGCCTTGTTCGCTCCGGCCTCCGCCTCCCATCCGCGCTCCCGCACCAACAAATGAAAGCGCGTGTAGTTCTCCGCATGGTCCTCGATCCCCGCCACCAAAACCTCGCCACCGTACTGCCGAGCCGCCAGCTCCGGCGCAATCCCCGCCACGTCCGTGGCCTCCATCGCCATCGCCTGCTTCACACTTCCAGCCGTATCGTAGTAGTTCACCGCCTCAATCTCGGGATGCGCCGCAAACCAGCGTCTGCACTGCGACAGAGCCACCGGGTGCGACATCGCCCGCCGCACATCCGTCAGCTTCACCCCGGGCCGCGCAATCAGGTTATGCCGCACCCGCAGCAGGCTCTCCCGCGCAATCCGCACCGGCTCGGCCAGCAGCAGATCGTAGTGCTCCGCCACAGACCCGTGCAAGCTGTTCTCGATCGGCAGCACCGCCCCATCCACCTCGCCCGCCTCCACCCGCTCAAACACCTCCGCAGACAGGGCGCACGCCGCAATCTCCACCTCGCCGCCCGCGTCCGCCAGCATCTCCAGCGCAGCCATGTGGCTGTTCGATCCCAATTCGCCCTGTATTGCAATCCTCACGCGCACCCCCAAAAACCACCGTCTCGCGATCACACTTGGCAACCTCTTCCCGGTAACTCGCAACTTATCACATGACGGCCCGCGGTTGGTCTTTCCACTCCAACGCTAGAAGACATTGCCGTGCAATTCATAGGAGGAACACCATGCTTTGGACCATCACCGTCATTCTGCTCATACTCTGGCTGGTTGGCTTCATCGGATTTCATGTGCTCGGAGCATGGATTCATCTCCTTCTCCTAGTCGCCGTCGTCCTCATCATCCTCAACCTGCTCTCCGGCCGCCGCGCGGTATAGAAGCAACCGAGTCCTCAAGACAGTACCATTCCCAGCCCGTCCGCAACAAAACCATAGGAGCACTTCCATGAATCGTGACACCGTAGAAGGAAAGTTCGACCAGGTAAAAGGCAAGGCAAAGCAGTCCATCGGCGAAGCCATCGGCAACGACAAGCTTGCCAACTCAGGCACCGTCGATCAGGTCAAAGGTGCGGCAAAAGAGGTCTGGGGAAACGCCAAGGACACCTTCCACGCGGTCGCCGGCGAAGCCCACGCCTGTTGCTCCACACAGCATAGCGAAGCCAAACAGCAAGCCGCCGATACGGCCCATGACGTCCGCGAAAAGATCACATCAACCGCGCAGAACGTCAAGGACGCAGTCAGCGCCAAGGCCGAAGCCATCCAGTGTGAGCACACCCACACGGCATAATTGAACGCCGCCATTCCGCCCGGATAATTGAACGCCGTCATCCCGACCGGAGCGACGGACGGGTTCATTGTCCGTCGCGGAGTGGAGGGACCCCCGCATTTTCTTTTGTACTCCTTCTCCAAAGAGGGTTCGCACCCTACGGGCCCTCTTATTTGTGCAGCAGTACGTCCGCCGCAATAAACCCGAAGAACACCACCGAGATCACCCCATTCAGCGTAAAGAACGCTGCATTCATCCGTCGTAGGTCGCGCGGCGAAACAATGCTGTGCTCGTAGATCAACAGCGCCGCAACCACTGCAACCCCCGCCCAGGCCAGCCCTCCCATAGAGAACAGCCGCACCAGCCACACCAGCAGGCAGACCATTCCCACATGCATCGCGCGCGCAATCCAGAACGCCAGCGTCAGCCCGAAGGCCTGCGGCACGCTCTTCAGCCCCGCCGCGCGGTCGAACTCAAAGTCCTGGCACGCGTACAGCACATCGAAGCCGCCAACCCACAGCAGCACCGCCGCCGTCAGCACCGTGATCCGCCAATCCAGCGCGCCTCGCACCGCAATCCACGCTGCCGACGGCGCAATCCCCAGTGCCAGTCCCAGCACCGCGTGCGACCACCGCGTCACGCGCTTCATATAGCTGTACGCCAGCAACACCGCCAGCGTGGGCAACGCCAGTTCCAGCGTCAGCCGGTTCAACATCGCCGCGCCCAGCACAAATAACGCCACCGACACCACCACAAACCCAGCAACAAATCCCGCGCTCAACTTTCCCGCCGCCAGAGCGCGCATCTTCGTCCGCGGATTCGCCGCATCCAGCCCCGCGTCCACCAGCCGGTTAAAGGCCATTGCAGCCGACCGCGCCGAAACCATGCACACCACAATCCACCCCAGCACCGCGGGCCGCGGCCAGCCTCCCGCCGCCAGAACCGCGCCGGTCAGCGCAAACGGCAACGCAAAGATCGAGTGTTCCCACTTTATCGTCTCCAGCGTCAGCCGCACACTCTTCCAAACATTTCCCATCTCTCCATCATATCGAGTGAGACCACTACGCCGTTGTGTAACGCAAGTCGTCATTCTGGCGCAGCCAGAATCTCTGTATTTCGCAGTTGCGTGTTCTCATTCAGCCGCGCCTTACTTATACCGCTTGCGGATCTTGAACACCACGCTGTACACGCCCGACTCATCGCGCGTTACAACAATCGACTGGTTGGGCGTCAGATCGTACTGCGCCTGCATCAGTTGCTGCGCGGTGTAGTTCACGTTGGTCGCGAACGTCACTGACAACTGCCGCGAGATCTGCTGCTGCACCGTAATCCGCGCCGCGGAGTTGCCCAGCGTCCCCACAAACGCCGGATCGATCTTCACGCTTCCCCCGCCAAACAGCTTGCCGATCCGGTTGCTCACCGTCTGGTTCAGCGCCCCGCCCAGCAGAGCGCTGCTCGTTGAGTTCGACCCCGCCTGCACCTGCTGTTCCTGGTATAACTGCGCCTCCTCCTGCGTACGGCCCAGCGCCAGCAGCGCGAAGATGTCCGCCTCGCTCAGCGGCGGGTCGGATCGGTAATTCGCCTTCAGGTTGCTCATCGTGCCTTGCAGCCCCACCGTAATGTCATAGCTCTCCACCCGCGCCGTTGCATTCAGATCGATCGTCGGGTCGATGCGCACTGGATTGCTGAAGTGGATGTCGCCGCGCTGCAACTCGTACTTCGTCCCGGCAAACGTCGCGCTTCCATCCGTAATCTGAATCCGCCCCAGAATCGTCGGCTCGGCCACCGTGCCGCGCACCGTCAGGTCGACCGTGCCAGCCAGCTTGGCATACGAGTTCTGGAAGTCCAGTTGCTGCGAGCTGGTCACATGAACGTCCAGCCGGATCTTGTTCGACGCAGCGTTCGGGTCTGGCGGCGAACTCACTCCTCCTGCCGCCGCGAACGACGCGAAGTCCACCTCCGGCCCCACCCCAAAGCGCGTCACCAACACATTCCCGCTCACCAGCAGGCTCTCCGGCCCGCCCTGCAACCGCAGGCTTGTGTTCCCCGTCGCGCTCAACCCATTGAGCCGCACGCGCACCACGTCGCCCGCAGCCGTCAGGTCCGCATACACGCCGTTGCGGTAGGTCAGAAAGCCGCCGATCTTCAACTGGCCCCCGCCCGTCATCGCCGTCAGGTTCTCCACCTCCAGCCGGTCCTCGTTGAACACCAGCGTTCCGTTCAGCGAACTCAGCCCATTGGGAATCCCATCCATTGCAACGTTCACCTGGTCGAACTTCACTCGCCCCGTCAGCGATGGCTTCCCCGTCCGCCCGCCAGCCGCCACGGTGAACTCCACTTTTCCGCTAGACAGAATGTCCGGGTCGAACGTATGCGCAATCGCAAGGCTCACGCTTCCGCTGGCCTTCACATCCAGCCGTCCGCCCGCCGCATCGGTCGCGCCGAACGCCTGCACTGTCCCGCTCGCCTGCATGTTTGTGTCTTCGCCGACGATGTGCACCTGCTCCAGAGTCGCCATTCCATTCTTCAGACTCACGCGCAACGGCTCCGCGGCCTTCAGCTCCACCCCTTGCAGCTTCACATCGAAGTCGCTCAACTCCGCCGCGCCGCTCAGTTTCATTGGCGTCTTCAGCGGCCCGCTCACCGTGACTACGCCGCCAATCGACGACTGCGCCTTCACACTGCCCGGCGCAAACAGCCCCAGCGCGGTTCCAACGTCGAACCCCGAAAACGCCATTCGGTCCTGAGTCTCGTAATCTCCCGTCAGCCGTGTCTCCCCCCCCGCATCGATCTTCGCCCCCACCAGCGTCGCCTTCACCGCATAGAACAGCTCGCTTCCCTCGCTATGCGCCTCGGCCGCAATCTCGCCCAGCGGTTTTCCGCTCAGCACGACCCCGGTCAGCTTCGCCGTCGCCTTCAACCCCGGCTGCTCCAGCGTGCCATCGGCGTCCGCCACCAGGGTCAGCGTCCCATCCGCATTCGGACTCGCCTTGGCAAATGTCCGGAACTTTGAAAGCACTAGCCCGTCGCCCTCAATGTGTCCATGCAGCCGCCCCGACCGCATGTCGTATCCGCCCTCGCCAGCGATCCGCGCTCCATGCATCATCAGCACAGCATTTCTTGCGTCAATCTCCTGCCCACGCACCGCAAGATCCGCTGCCGCGGAGTCGTACGGCTCCCCATACGCCACCCCCTTGACGAGAGAAATCTTCCCCGCCCCATCCATATCGCCCACCGTTCCCCGCAGCGTCGCGTTCGCCGCAACCTTCCCTGTCACCGCAATCTTCTGCTGTTCGCCAGCCATCTGCAGCACGTCCGCGACCTCCGCATTGGCCAGCCGCACCGTCGCGTCGACGCTCGTCCCCTCGTCCCACACAGCATCCGCAAGCCCCTTGCGCGTGACCGTCTTGCGCGGCCGCAAGCTCCCCGCCACATTCAGCACCGCGCCCCCGCGCCGGATCGTCGAATTGGCAATCGCCAGCCCCTCGTAGTACGAGTACTCTGCGTCCCCCACCACCGAATCCACAACCGTGTCCTGGCCCATCCCCAGCCCCGTACCCGAGTCAGCCCCCAGCTTCACCTCGATCTGCGAGCCTTGCACGTGTCCCTTCACATCCAGATCGTCCGCCCGGCCCATCGCCGTCCCGTGGAACGTCACCCCCCCATGCAGCGCCAGCGGAATCGCCGCCGTCCCCTTTCTGCCGTTCTCCTCAAATCCCAGCGTCCGCAGCAACTGGTCGAACTCTCCCAGATCGCGGATCGTCGTATCCACCTTCAGGTTCGTCAGCGGATCGCCATCCTCCACTCCCAGTACGCCCGTCGCCTCGGTCGTCGACCCCGGCGTCTGCAACGTCGTGTGCCGGATGTTGACCGTCTCATGTTTGCCCTCGTAGCGCGCATCCGCAACCCCACTCACGGGAACATTGTTCAGCGCTCCCTTGCGCGCCACCCCGGTCGGCTGAAAGACAAGTTGTCCATCGACCGTCACCGTCTCCCCAACATTCACTGGCTGTCCAACCCACTCCACCTTCACCGGCCCGGTCACTGCCGTATCGAAGCCCAGATCGCCGTAGCCCCCGGTCTCCGTCACCTCCATAATCGTGCGCAGCGGAATCCGCGTCACAGTCGAGGTCAGGGTCACGTGCGACACATTGCCCAGCCAGTCGGCAAATCGCAACTCGCCTGCTGCGCTCCCGCCTCCCGGCAGAAACCCGCTCATCTCCGTCAGCAGCAACTCGCTCGGCGTAATGTGGACACGCGCTGCGCCGTCCACATCGTGCAGAATCACGTACTCGTTCACGAATCCCGCCTTATGCAGCTTCGTATTGCCCATAATCAGGTAGCCCACCCTGCACTCCGGATCGACCGCCGCCTGTGCTGCTCCCGTCTTCGAATTCGCCCCGGGCCGTCGCCTCAGCCAGAACCGCGGCTTTGCCTGCGAACCAGCCACCATCACCGCGCAGCTGTGTCCGCTCACCGCAAGATCGACCGAACCGCCCGTGAATCCCTCCACGTCCGTCAGCACCGTCACCTGCTTCAACTCCAGCGTCCCGTTCACTGCGCCCTGCCACTGCGGCTCGGCAAAGTGCGTCAGCGTCCCCGTCGCGTGCAGCACCGACATCGCCCCCGAATCGAACTCCAGCCCCTTCAGCAACACTGCATCGCGTCCCAGCTCTACAGCAAAGTGCAGTCTCGACTGTGCCTCCGCCTGGGCCTCCGCCCGCGTCCGCAGATCGTTCACCCCCAGCGCAATTCCATAGCGGTCCGTCGCCCGCAGATAGCGCACCTCCGCGTCCAGGTTCCTCGCCGCCACATCGAACGGAATCGCGCGATCGTTCACCAGCGCCACGCCATCCACCAGCTCAACCTCCCTCGCGCGCAGGTCCAGCAGCGTGTCCGCCATTGGTTCCTTGCTCACCTTGGGATGTTTCGGCGTTGGCGCGTTCGTCTTGCCATCCTTGTCCACCATCAGGTGCAGTTGCGGCCTCTCCACCCGCAGCAGCTTCAGCCCCACATGAGACCGCAACCCCGCACCCGTCGCATGCGAGAAGAAGCTCGAAATCCCCACCCGCACCTCGATCTTCTCGGCCGAAACATACGGGGCCTCGCCCGGCCCCTCCGTCCCATGGATCACCAGCCCATCCACATCGATCTTCAGCCGCCACAGGCTGAACTGGACGCCGCGCACCTCCACCCGTCCGCCGGTCGCGTCCTCCAGCACCGACACAATCTCCCGCCCAACAAGCCGCTGAAAGTACGCCGTCGCCGTGTACCAGGTAATCCCGCCCACCAGCAGAATCGCCAACGCCAGAGCGCCTCCGAAGCCCCACGAGCCTGCCCGCGTCACATGCCACGCAACGCTCCGCCGCCGCTTCACCGGCAACAATTTCTCGCCGCTCGCCTGCTCTCCGTCCGGGTTTGGCTTCTCGCCATTGGGCTGCTTCTCGTCGGCGCTCATGGCAGGTCCTCTCCCGGCTTCACAATCTTCACGCTACCCTCAGCGCGCAGCGATGTCAGCCAGTCATCCAGTAGCCTGTCCACCTGCTGCTGCAACAATATCTCCTGAATCCGGTCCGCGATCGCAGCCTCCGCTGGCGGCGTCACCCTCTCCTTTTCGTACGCCGGAACCAGAGTCCCCTTGTAATACGCATCCATCTCAGTCTGCGAGATGCGGATTCCCATGCGGAAGCGCGCTTCCACAAACCGCAGCACCTCCATGCGCTGCCTCCAGCGTTCCCGCAGCTCTTCCGCCGTAAAGCCCTGCGCCGCAACAAATTTTTCCCACCCCGCGTCTGTCTCGCAGCCATACGCCGCGCACTCGGGAATGTTCTTTCGTAGCACCCTCAGCTCCGCATCCACCTGCGCGTCCATAATCTGCGCCTGCGGCTGCAACCGTATCTGCTGCAGGATCAGATCGCGATCGATTAGCCGCTCGACCAGTTGCTCCCGCGTCACCGCCGTCCGGTCGGCGAACGGCTGAAACGCCGACATCCGCGCCTCCTCGTCCAGATCGCTTTCCAGAATCAAATCTCCATTCACCACCGCAACCACGCGGTCCAGCACAACCCGCTCCCCCGCGACCGCAGTTTCTGTTCCCTGTTCTCTGTTGCCTGTTCCCTGCTTCTCTGTCGATTGCCCCACGCAAGCCGCTCCACACAGCATCGCAATCGCCAGCACACACGCCATCGCCGAGATGCTTACCCCTCTCGATCTATCCATCGCTCTGTGTCCGTTTGCGCTCATCACGTCAGAATGCCTGTCCAATGCTGAAGAAAAAATTAAAGTGGCTCGCCTGTCCTTCATACGGCGAACTCCCGTTGAAGTCGTAGATCACCGGATAAACCGGCGGATTGAGGTTATAGCTGAAGTCCAGCCGGATCGGCCCCACCGGCGTCTTGTACCGCGCACCAACTCCCACCGCATGGGAAAAATAATTGAAGTTGCACGTCCCAAACGGATACGCCGTCGTCACTTGCGGAGGTCCCACATTGGCGCAAGTCTCCTGGTTCGGCTGGTGAAAGTGCGCGATGCCGGGAAACATGTCCGAGACATGCGCAAACACATTCCCCATGTCGTGGAAGAGCACGAAGCTCAGACTGTCTCCCAGATACGGCAGAGTGGCCGCAGGCAGCCGCAGCTCCGTGCTGTTCACAATCACCCCGTTGCCGCCCACCGGATAGCCCGTCTGCAAGTCGCGCGGCCCGGCTCCATTGATGGGAAACCCGCGGTCAGAGGTCGCCCCGCCCGCATATAACCGTTCCGGCAAAGGTACCGCGTTGCAGCTCGCATTGGTCTCCAGCAGCGCGCCCGCGCAGCTCGTACTGCCTACGTTTGGATTCGCCCCAAACGTCGTCTCGAATCCCAGCCGTGTGTTTCGTGCCAGCACATACTTATGTCTGCCAAACGCGTAGTATGTCGAATTCGTCACGTCCGTCCGGCTGAAGTTCGCCTCCGAGCCAAACTTCGATGTCGCAAAAAACTCCTGTACCGACGAATACGACCCCTTCGTCGCATCCAGAGGCCCAGGGTCCCGCTTATCGTGAAACCATGTAATCCCGGGCCCGCCAACGCGCACCGGCTGAGACAACAGCGGAATCAGGTTCGCCGAAACCTGCAACGTCGCCGGGTTCACCGCTACCCGGCGAAACTGGAAGTCGTAGATGACCGTGTCCGTCCGCTTCACCTTCTGCGTAATCCGGTAGTCTGCCTGCAATGTTGACGCCTGGAACGTCGTGATGTCCTGCACATTCGAGTAGCCGCCCGACGCGCTCTCCGAAAACTGCGGACTGGCATGGAAGTGAGGTTTCAGAAACGTCAGAATGGCCACCTCCTCCAGCAACCCGTACGACGAATGCAGAGTCAGCGAGTTGTCCGTCCCGCGCAGATTGATCCGGCTCACATCCAGCGAGACGCGCGGGCTCACTCCCGTCTTGCCCTCCTGCGAGTAGGTCGCATTCGGCGGGAGCTGTAGCAGAATCGCAGACGCCGGACTGATCACGCCCTCCTGCGGCGTTCCCGTCTCCGCCTCCAACCCAAACCCGTACGTCACGTTCCACCGCCGCGCCTCGCTCAGTTGCAGCAGCACATTCTTGATCGGCACGTCTCCATCG
Source organism: uncultured Acidobacteriaceae bacterium (assembly GCA_963828115.1). Classification (GTDB taxonomy): domain Bacteria; phylum Acidobacteriota; class Terriglobia; order Terriglobales; family Acidobacteriaceae; genus Edaphobacter. The sequence goes on along the minus strand of CAWHDN010000014.1, from coordinate 227,007 downwards.
GGATTCTGTACCGCCGTCGTTACCTCGTTGAACAGCGCCAGTCCATACAGCCTGCGCTGCGTATCCAGCAACGCGCTCTCGTCCAGCGGATCGCCCGCATGGAACGTCGTCTCCCGCGCCACCACCAACGGCCGCGTATGCACAATCCCCGACCGCAGCACGCGGTCCACAAACACCTGCTCGCCTTCGGTGACATTCAGCACCACATCCGTCTTCTGCGCGTCCGTGCTCTCCGCCTGCTGCTTCACCTCCACCTTGGCCTGTTCGAATCCGTGGCTCAGGTAGTAGCCGAACATCGCGTCCCGGTCGCCAGACAGCGTAATCAGCGAGTAGGGCTGCCCCTCTTGCGCGTTCAGCAGCGCTCTCACAGCCTTCTCCCGGCCCGCGTCCACTCCCGCCAGCGTCACCTTCCCGAACTTCTGCTGCGTCCCCTCCGAAATCGTCAACGCCACATCAATCTCGCCCTCCTTCAACTTCTTCCCAGGCTTCGCCGTGTCGTTGTCCGTGATCGAGGTCGTGATCGTCGCCTTGTCGAATCCATTCGCCCGGTACAGCGCCAGAATCGACTCCTCATCCGTCTTCATCAGCGCCGGAGAGTAGCGTCCCGTGCGCAGATATGCGTCCGCCTTCTGCACCCGCATCCGTTCCTTCAGCAGGTCCGTGCCAAAGTAGTGATTGCCCGCAATCGTCACCGACCGGACCTTGTGCTTCACCCCCTTCACCACCGAGTACACCACGCTCTCCTGCGCCGTCTCCGCGTTTGTGCCTGTGCCCGGGCTCGTCGCTGCGCGCACCTTCGTCGCAGAGTCCGCACCCACCACCTTCACCGAAACCGTCGCATCGAAGTACCCCTCCTGAAACAGATAATCCTTGATGTTGTGCGTCCCCTCGTTCAGCAGGTCGTTGTCGATCGTCCCCTCCTGGTAGATCGGCAACAGCAGCTTCATCCGTCCCCCGGAGAACTTCGCGCCCTCCACCAACACCTTCACCAGTGGCCCCTGGTTCGCCCGGAACGTGTAGTCCACCTGCCTGCGCCCCTTGTCGTATGTCTCGCTCCGCAACGAAGCCGTCGCCTCCATCCGGTCCCGCTTCTCGTACTGCGCGCGCAACCGTGTCAACGCGTTGCTGGTCGTCTCGCGGGTCACCTTGCTGCCCAGCTTCAACCGTCCCTTGCTGCGCACCTCCTCCGCCGTCAACCCCGGATCGTTGCCCTCCACCACAATCTGCCCCACCCGCGCCTGCGGTCCAACCTGCACGGTGTACACCGCGTTCACCTCATCGCCCGCCTCGTCCACCGTCGTCTTCACCGCAATCGCCGGCTCGTAGTACCCATTGCTGGCCAGCGCCTGCCGCACTCCCTCGGTCGCCGCCGGGATCGCCGCCTCGGTATAATTCGTCCCCGGCTGCAACTTCGTCGCGTACTCCAGCAGCGATGCCAGCCGTTCGTCTTTCACTCCCACAATCGTCACCCGACCCACAAAATACCGCGGCACGCCCACATAGATCAGCCGCACCCCCGCGCCCTCGCGCACACCCTCCACACGGATGTCGCGGTACCTCCCACTCGCAAACAGCCGCCGCACGCTCGCCGTTACCAACGCCGGTTCCAGCGCCACGCCCGCCTTCTGCGCCAGCAGCCCAGGCAGCGGGTCACCAGCGCCAAACTTCACCCCCTCAAACTCAACCGCCCCAACCCGCAGCCCCTTCCAAGCCGCAAGGCTCACCGTCCCCCACGCCTCTGCCGTTGCCGTTGCAGTTGCTGTTGCTGTTGGGTTTGCCGTTGCAGTTGTCGTTGAGTCTGCCGTTGCCGTTGAATTTGCCGTTGCAGTCGCGCTCTGCCCTGAACTGAATCCAGCCCACGCGAGAACAAGAACGCCACTGAGCAAGCGCGCACACCATCCGCTTCCATTCACCTCCGTTCTTCTGCTTCCAGCATCAACTCGAACACGCAATAAAACTTCCCCCCTGTCTTCGCTCAGGCCGCCTCGGATCGCTTCCACTTATTTGGATGCAAACCGCACAGAAGCAGGCCCCCAATGAAGAGTCCCCCGCAATTCCCTATACTACGAAGAACGATGCATTTAAACGAGTGCGCAGCCGTGTCCCCACAACTCTCGCCCCAAGACAACTCGACCCCCGTATCCACCGCCGCTGACACAATCGCCGATACCGCCGGAGTAATCGCGGATAAAGACCGATACTCCCGTCAGATTCTCTTTCCCGGCATCGGCGCTGTCGGCCAGCAGCGTCTTGCCGCCTCCCACGTCGCCATCGTAGGCTGCGGAGCCATGGGCGCGGCCTCCGCATCGCTCCTCGCACGCGCTGGAGTCGGCACCCTCACCCTCATCGACCGCGACTTCGTCGAGCCCTCCAACCTCCAGCGCCAGGTCCTCTTCGACGAATCCGACGCCCGCGACTCCCTCCCCAAGGCCGAAGCCGCCCGCCGCCACATCGCCCTCTTCAACTCCCGCGTCACCGTCCATGCACGCATCAGTGACCTCACCCCAACCAACATCGCCGGCCTTATTCCCTCATCCGTTCAGCTCATCCTCGACGCCACCGACAACTTCGAGACCCGCTACCTCATCAACGACTTCGCCGTCCAGCGCGGCCTTCCCTGGATCTACGCCGCTGCCATCGGTGCCTACGCCGCCACCATGAACATCCTCCCCGCCCAGGAGCCCGTCATCCCGACCGGAGGAGGCGCACTTGCCGCCGCAGTGGAGGGACCCCCGCATTTGTCTTTTTCCCAATCCGCCTGTCTCGCCTGCATCTTCCCCAAGCCCCCCACCGGCAACGTCGAAACATGCGACACCGCGGGAATCCTCTCCACCGCCGTCAACCTCGCCGCCTCCATCCAGGTCACCGAAGCCCTCAAGTTCCTCACCGGCCAGCCTCATCTCATGCGCCGCACCCTCCTCTCCTTCGACCTCTGGAACCCCATCGGCAACGGGGAGCCCGAAGGCAATTGCTATTTGGACCACTCCGAAATCTCCACCAACACCCCCCGCCCCGACTGCCAGGTCTGCGGCCAGCGCATCTTCACTCACATCGCCGGCCAGGACCGCGCCCACATCACCCTCTGCGGACGAGACTCCGTCCAGATCCACGAACACCACCGTCCCGTCGACTTCAACGCCCTGCGCGACCGCCTCGCCGGCCATGCCGACATTGCAGACCTCCGCTGCAACGACCTCCTCCTCCGTTTCCGCCGCGGCTCTCACACCCTCACCGTCTTCGCCGACGGGCGCGCCATCGTCCAGGGCACCACAGACATAGCCCTCGCCCGCTCCCTCTACGCCCGTTTCATCGGCGCCTGAGTTTTACGCCGTCATTCTGACTGAACGTAATTCTCGTTTGTCATTCTGAGCGCAGCGAAGAATCCCCGCATTTCGCCGTTGCTTGTTCTTGTTCTTCGCCGTTGCTTGTTTCTGCTGTCATGCTGAGCGCGTCTTTCGAGCGCGAAGGACCCCGACGATGCCCGTACAGCAACAGTCCTCGAACGCTTTCCCCAAAAGAACTCGACCGTCTTTCAATTCACAAAAAGCGCAGCCCCGCTAATTCGCCGAAGGCCGTTCCATGTGGTCGATCACCAGCGTCTCCACCGCAGCCTTGCTCGACACCAGCTTCAGCCCAAGATCGCCCAGCATCGAATAAACGCCCCCTCCCGGGTCCGAAGCTGCTCCCGCCGTCTGGTTCTGCATCTCACCTCCTCCGCCTCCCTGGAACTTGAACACCACGTCGTATCGTCCAGTCAGCCCGGTCTTATCGACAATCGTGCGTCCGCCTCCGCCCATGCCGCCGCCCATCGTAGACAGCAGAGACGCCAGCGAGGCCATCGACGTCCCATACATACTCATGCTCATCCCATCTTTGGTTTGAGTGGGCACTAGAACTCCGCCCCATGGCAGCTTCATTCCGTCCGGGTGATCCACCGTCGTATCGGTCTCCTTGAACTTCGGCCCGTCCTTAGCCACCACCAGCGAGTACACCGCAACCTCCTTCACCTCGCGATGCACCGTCAGCTTGCACCGCTCGGCGAGCATCGCCTGTAGCATCGCCTGCAGCATCACCTTCTGCGACTCTGGTTTCTGCCACTCCGCGCGATCCTCGTCGGAGATACGCGCCTCGATGTCGTACCGCTCCCTGTCGAACCAGTCCGGAGCGCCCTTCACCTGAGCCTCCGAGTAGAACGCAGAGCCTGGCGTCTGCGGCACATACGCCGTCATAATCACCATGCCGATCGACATATTGGTCATGCGATAGCCATCCGCCGTCGGTCCAAACTGCGGCATCCCCATATCCCTCTGCATCGGCGATACATTCTGCCGAATCGAGACCACATCGAAGCTGTACGCATTAGTCGGCGCCGCTGGCGCAATCGTTGTCGCCGCCGCCGGAGCAGCCGCGGTTGATGCAGCCCCCGTCGAAGCCGCCGCCACCGGAGTCGTCGCCGTCTGCCCCACCGCCATCCCCGCACTCACCAACCAGACCGCCAGAATCTTCCCAATCATCCCTTTCACCTCTCGCAAAATCTTACGCGCGAAGCCTGCGATTTGTTCCAATGCACCATTAGACTCCGCCGCCCCAGCAACGTCCTCCTCTCGCCCGCAATCATCCGCCCTTTTCTTCGATCAGTGCTCTTTATCTGTCCCGATCGCTGCTAAGCCTTTACCTTTTCCCTTGATTTTGCCTTTGTATTTGCCCATATTTGTTGAATCAAGTTGACAGTCCCGACTCAAAAGCGAAGACTTGAACTGAAACCCCAAGGAAAAATTCCATTCCCATGACGACAAAGCCTGCCGCAGCACCCCCGACTACCAACAAACATCTCATCCGCTGGGTCGAAAAGATGGCCGAGCTCACCCAGCCCGCCAACGTCCACTGGGTCACCGGCTCGCAGACCGAGTACGAGATGCTCTGCGACAAGCTGGTCGAGGCCGGCACCTTCTTCCCCCTCGACGAAAAGAAGTGGCCCGGCTGCTTCTACGCCCGCTCCACGCCCACCGACGTCGCCCGCGTGGAGGAGCGCACCTTCATCTGCTCCCTCTCCAAGGACAACGCCGGCCCCACCAACAACTGGGAAGACCCCTTTGTCATGCGCAAGACGATGAAGCAGCTCTTCACCGGCTCCATGCGGGGCCGAACCATGTACGTCCTTCCCTTCTCCATGGGCCCGGTCGGCTCGCCCATCTCGCAGATCGGCGTTGAGCTCACCGACTCCGCCTACGTCGTCGTCAACATGCGCATCATGTCGCGCATCGGACTGCCTGTCCTCGCCGAGATCGACAAGGAGATCCATCGCGTCACCCCCTGCATGCACACCGTCGGCGCGCCGCTCGAGCCAGGACAGAAGGACGTTCCCTGGCCCTGTAACGACACTAAGTACATCGTCCACTACCCCGAGACGCGCGAGATCTGGTCCTTCGGCTCCGGCTACGGCGGCAACGCCCTCTTAGGCAAGAAGTGCTTCGCCCTGCGCATCGCATCCAACATCGCCCGCGACCAGGGCTGGATGGCAGAACACATGCTCATCGTCGGCATCGAGACACCGCCCGACGCCACCGGCCGCACCGAGAAGACCTATCTCGCCGCCGCCTTCCCCTCCGCCTGCGGCAAGACCAACCTCGCCATGCTCATTCCTCCCGCCGGATTCGACGGCTGGAAGGTCTGGACCGTCGGCGACGACATCGCATGGATCAAGCCCGACGCCAGCGGCCAACTCCGCGCCATCAATCCCGAGGCAGGCTTCTTCGGCGTAGCCCCTGGCACATCCCTCAAGACCAACCCCAACGCCATGGCGACGCTCAACCGCAACTCCATCTTCACCAACGTCGCACTCACCGTCGGAGCGGATGGAAAGGCAGACGGAGGCATCTGGTGGGAGGGCATGACAGACGCCGTCCCCGCCCATCTCATCGACTGGCGCGGCAATCCCTGGACCCCCGCCAGCAAGACCCCAGCCGCACATCCCAACGGCCGCTTCACCACCCCAGCCAGCCAGTGTCCTTCCATCGACCCCGACTGGGAGAACCCACAGGGAGTTCCCATCGCCGCCTTCCTCTTCGGAGGCCGCCGCCCATCCACCATCCCGCTCGTCTACCAGGCCTTCAACTGGTCCGCCGGCGTCTACACCGGTGCCACCATGGGCTCAGAGACCACCGCCGCCGCCGGCGCGCCCGTAGGCAATGTCCGCCGCGATCCCATGGCCATGCTTCCCTTCTGCGGATACCACATGGGAGATTACTTCCGCCACTGGATCCAGATGAAGCGCTCCTTCTCCGAAACGCCGCGCATCTTCAGCGTCAACTGGTTCCGCAAGGACGCCGAAGGCCACTTCCTCTGGCCCGGCTACGGTGAGAACATGCGCGTCCTCAAGTGGGTCGTCGATCGCGTCCACGGCCGCGTCCCGGGCAAGGAGACCGCCATCGGCTGGACTCCATATTTCGAAGACATCCGCTGGGAAGGTCTGGACAAGTCCGAGTCCGAACTTCGCGCCGCCTTCGACCAGCTCCTGCTGGTCGATCCCGAAGCCTGGAAGCGCGAGGTCATCGACCACGAACAGCTCTTCATCGCCCTCCACGACCACCTCCCCGCAGAGATGATCTTCCAGCGCGAACTCCTCATCTGCCGCTTGTAGCCCTGTTCTATGATTCGGGTGCCCATTCATCGCGTCCTCATCGCGAACCGGGGTCCCCGGCGAGCGGTCTTTGCTCGCTGGGGTGGAGCAGCGGAGGAATATGCTTTTTCCCCAACCGCCCCACAGCCCAAGCGGTCACGAATCGGAAGGGCACGGCTTCAGCCGTGCCGCAAGACGCACATCAAATAGCAAAGAGGCGTGGGCTTTGCCTGCGTCTGACCGCCGCGTCCGCCCTCTCCGCCAGCGCCAACGGCGCGACCTATACCAGCTTGGGGCGCAGCCCCATGGACCGCTCGAACCTCGAACCTCCAAAAACCTGTCAAGACCCTCGAAGCCCAGATTTCCACCTAACCAACACCAACCAAACAGCTTAAAACTATAAATAACTTGGCATAGTAGTTTCTCTCCATCCCGTATAATTAAATTAGGTTGCAAAATCACACAAAGCCCCGGCCAGCCCGCCGGGTCTTCGCTTTTAATACGTCTCACGCGCTAAGCGCGTGCTTAACCTGTATTTTATGAATACTTTACGCTAGTAGCACGGGGGGGGTACACACAGCAACAAGCGCATAGGATACGATGTGGAAGGCAGCCGCGACCAGCCCGGATGGCGAAACTGGCAGACGCAGCGGACTTAAAATCCGCAGACCCGAAAGGGTTGTGGGGGTTCAACTCCCCCTCCGGGCACCATATAAATATTTTTATATCAATAGCATACAAATACTATGCCCTGACGGGAGTAGATGCGCTCATCGGGTGTGCGATGAATATCCGGGTTGAAGTAGTGTGTGCAGTGCGGCGCCGAGGAAGATGATCATAAACAGGTAGTAGATGACTGGCCTGTGTGCAGAGCTATCCAGATGAGGAGACGGTGCGGAGGCGCAGTGTGCGGCAGGCGTTGATGGCGTCGGCTAGTGAGCTCCAAGTTTCTTCTGCGAGATGGACCAGGCAAGGTTGTTCTTTGCGAGCTGGAAGCCGGGCTTCAATACGATGGCCTTCTGCGCCGCGTCGATGGCGTCATCCCAGCGGTGCATCGCTTCGTAATTGGCTGCAATGTTGTTCCAAGCCTCCGCCATTGCGGGGTCAATCTTCAAGGCATGACGTGCCGCGGCGATGCTCTCGTCATACCGGCCTGCCTGATTGAGGGTGAGCGATTCGTTCAGATAGTCCGCCGCAGATTGAACAGCAGGCACACCTGCGGCTTGCTGGATGATGTAGAGTTTCAGGTTGTTCTGAGCAATTTGCAGTGTGGGATCCAGGCGCACTGCTTCACGCTCGTTGTGGACTGCGTCATTCCACTGCAGCAGCCCGGCGTAGTCGGCTCCAATGTTGTTGTATGCCGTGGCCAGATTGGGATTGATGGCAAGCGCGTGTCGCGCAGAGTCGATGGACGCCTGATACTGCTTCTGCTGGTACTGCGCGAGCGAGAGATTGATCCAGTCCTCGGCGTCCTGCGCGGCGGGATGGGCCAACTGCTGCAAAGCCGCTGGATCGTTGGGCACAGCGGCAAGCGCGGAGACAGCGGCCAGACGCGCTGCTTCGCTGTTGCCGGCGCGGTTGTATGCGTCGATCAGCAAGTCGCGCTGCATGGGGCGTTGCGGATTCAGCGCAATGGCAGTCTGGCACTGGGCAATGGCTTCCGCGTCGCGATGATGCGCCGTGAGCCAGCGCGCGTAAAAGGCATGCGCCAGATCGTCCCCGGGCGCGAGGGAGATGGCGCGCAGAAAATGGCCTTCGGCCTCGGCGCTGCGCGATGCGTCGCCCTGGTCAGCCATGGCGCCGTTCACCACGCCAAGATTGATCTCCAGCGTCGCATAGTTGGGGGTGTACAGCAGGGCACGCTCGAAGTAGTAGAGCGCCACGGGATAGATGCCCCTATTCATCTGCGTCAGGCCGTAGATCATCAGGCCGCGGCCGTTGTGAGGAGACTTGACCACATCGTCGTGCCATAGCGACTCCTCGTTGTGCCAGACCGCATTGCGCTGACGAACACCATAGGCGTAGCCGGAGAGGATGAGAAGAGCGGCAACAATGAGTGCTGGCCGAAGCCGGGCGCGGCGAGCCTCCGGTACAAATCGTTCGTAGAGCTGTGCTCCCGCCCACACGACGGCCAGAACCAGTCCCACGAAGGAGAAGAACATGCGGTGGTCGTTCTCCGGCTCGGAGAGCGGGTAGAGCGAGGTTGGGAGCTGTGTGACGATAAACCAGATGAGGCCGAAGGAGATGGGATAGAGCACGCGGCGGCGCGTTGCGATCCAGATGGCGACACCGAGCGCAGCGAGAAAGAGCAAGCCGGCAACCGCCTTCAGGTTGAGCGTGGAGAGCAGAGCGAGATCTGTATCGATGTTGAGATGAAGCGGCAGAAAGAGGGAGGCGAAGTAGCGCAGCCAGACGTATGGCTGGGTCAGGCGATAGTCTGCTGCGGAGAGAATCGTTGGTGCGAAGCTCTTCGGCGTCATGGCGGATTGCAGCGCCAGGAGTACGGCAGTCAATGCAAGGGAGGGCACGGCGGCGATGAAGGCAGCGCGCAGACGCGGCCAAGTGGTCTTCGACTCGAACTCAAAGAAGTAGACGTATGCGATGAGCAGAATGGGGAAGACAGCGGCCGGCGGCTTGGAGAGCAGGGCAAAGACCAGCGGAAGCAGATACACGCCGGTGCTGCGTCGCGCTGGGAAGCGCGCATACAGATAGAGCGCGGCCACGCAGCCCAGAGTGCAGTAGAGATCGCCGCGCTGAATAATATAGTTGACCGTCTCCGCAATCGCGGGATGCAGCCCGAACCAGGCAGCGCCAAAGAGCGCCAGCCATGCGTTGGCGGGCGAAGGCCGAATCGAATCGAAGAGCAATTCGTAGAGCGCGCAGAGCACGGAAATCAGCGCAAGAAAGAAGAGGAAGGTGCTGCAGTGGAACCAGAAGGGCTTATAGCCGTTGCCCAGAGCGTAGTCCAATGCCAGCGTGGTGGAGACCATGGGGCGATAAGTGCGATTGGCTGGCAGGACGGAGAATGTGGTGGTGTCGGTGAAGAAGCGCGGCACATTGCGCAGGCTGCGCACGGCGGGATTGTCCGTTATGGTGTGGAAGTCGTCGTAGTGAAAGCTGTTCTGGAACGAGTTGGCGTACGCGCCGCATACGGCGAGCAGCAGAACCAGCAGCAGAATGCGCTTGTTTCTCAAGACGGCGAAGCTCCTCATGGATTGTTGCCTCAGTGTAGTCAAGAGGAATGACGGGATCAATGCGGCAGGCAGCCCAGGCCCGCGATGCGATAAGGTTACCTCTAGCGAAATTCACCGCAGACCGGGATTGCGAATCGGCGACAGCGCGTGTGGAGAACGATGGAGTGAGTCCAGCAGACAGCCTGAGCCGCATTGCGGTGCTGATTCCGGCACGGGCGCCGGAGATGCGCCTGTTGACGCTGGTGAAGGAGCTGGTTGCGGCAGGCTTTGGCGCGGTGATTGTGCTGGATGACGGCTCGTCTTCTTCGTGCGCGGAAATCTTCGATGCGGCTGTGCGGACCGTCGGCGTGCATTGCCTGCGCCACGCGGTCAATTTGGGTAAAGGACGCGCGCTGAAGACCGGCATCAATTATTTTCTGAATGAACTGCCGGAGTTTACCGCACTGGTCACGGCCGATGCCGACGGGCAGCACACGCCCGCCGACATTGTGCGCGTGGCGCAGGCGTTGCCCGCCGCGCATGGCCGCGCGGTGCTGGGATCGCGTCAGTTTGCGCAGGACGTTCCGCTGCGCAGCAGGTTCGGCAACCTGCTGACGCGACAGATATTCCGGCTGGCGACCGGCGCAAGGCTGAATGATACGCAGACCGGCCTGCGCGCATTTCCCCGCGAACTGCTGGCGGAGCTGCTGCTGCTGGATGGCGAGCGCTACGAGTACGAGATGACGGTGCTGGCCCACCTCTGCCGCGGCGGCAGGCGGCCGCTGGAGGTGCCGATCGAGACGGTCTATATCGATGGCAACAGGTCCTCGCACTTCGACCCCATCCGCGATTCGATGCGCATCTACTTTGTGCTGCTGCGGTTTTTCGCTTCATCGCTGGTGGCGTCGGGAATCGACTTCGCCGGCTTCAGCATCACCTTCGTGTTCACCCACAATGTGCTGGCCAGCATCATCGTAGGCCGGTTCAGCTCGCTGGCGAACTTTGCCCTGAACAAGCGGTTCGTCTTTCAATCCGGCGTGCCGCTGCCGCGCGCTCTGCTGCGCTACTACCTGCTGGTGCTGGCCGTGGCCGCGGTATCGTACGGCTCAATTCGCGGCTTGACCGGCTATCTGGGCTGGAACGTATTCGTCGCCAAACTGGTGGTGGATACGCTGCTCTCTCTGGCCAGCTTCTCCATCCAGCGGACGATGGTCTTTCCCGTGCCGGACGAAGATTGAATCCTCTCCCCTGTGGAAAACATCCTATGGCGAATGTAGTTTAAGCAGGTATAAGTGGTTGATTTCAAAAAAATTAGCTGGTAATCTTACAATCCAAATAAATATTTGATTTACGTTGTTGATTTAAAGCTGCTTAGTGTAACTTAGCAGGCATCCCCCATAACCAAGCTATTTAGTTTCTGTTTTTTGTGTTGTTGTTTCCACAATCAGTTTCCGTTTTGAAGGGTTCGACCACGATCGCGCTCTGCGCGTTCGCGGCATCTGGAGAGAAAACGTATGAAGCCACCCTTGCTGAAGCTTGCATTCGCAGTTCTCCTTGGTCTAGCGGCAACACAGGCAGCGCACGCAACCGATGCTGTGCTGACGGGCGATGCCAGCGTGAACTCGGCGCACCCCACAACCAACTACGGCACGCTTTCGAACCTCTATGTAGGCAACGGCACCACATCGCTGCTGCAGTTCGATCTCTCCGTGCTGCCTGCCGGCACCACGTCGGCGCAGGTCTCCAAGGCGACGCTTCGCCTGTATGTGAACCGCGTAAATACGGCAGGATCTGTGACGGTAACTCCGGTGACCTCGTCCTGGACGGAATCCGCGGTCACCTACACGACCGCCCCGACAGTCGGCAGCAGCTTTGCGACATTTACACCCAGCACTCCGGGAACTTTTATCTCCATCGATGTGACCTCGCTGGTGCAGGGCTGGGTGACGACGCCTGCCAGCAACTATGGCCTGGCACTGACCTCGGCGGCGGCAAATGTTTTGTTCGACTCGAAGGAAAATGACGAGACGGCGCATGTGGCGCGGCTGGACATCACGCTTGCCTCGCAGGGCGCGACCGGCGCGACCGGCGTACAGGGGATTCAAGGTATCCAGGGCATCCAGGGGCTCAACGGTGCCACGGGTGCAACAGGCGCTCAAGGCATCCAGGGTCTGACGGGCGCAACCGGCGCAGCTGGTACAACCGGCGCAACCGGCGCAGCTGGTACAACCGGCGCCACGGGCGCAACGGGTCCAACTACGGTTACCTACTCCTCCTCTAACAGCAATGTGGGTTATCTGCAGGCCCTCAACGGCACGCAGGTTGGCAACGCCATTGCTGGTACCGCACTCCCGATCGTGGGTATTGCAACCACCAACACTAGCGGCGGCACTGTTCAGGTCCAGCAGATCGGCTCTGCGAATTGTAACTTCGACGGTCCCTCAACCGCCGGGGACTATATTGAGCTCAGCAACACATATCTTGGCCGCTGCGTCGACGTGGGAGCAACCTATCCCACCGACGGACGTCAGGTTCTCGGTGTAGTGCTCTCTACCAACACTGGCTCCCTCGGTACCTACGGGGTCTCCCTCTTCGCTGGTGCTTCGAGAGGTGTCACGGGTTCCGCCGGAGCGACGGGAGCCACGGGCGCTAACGGCGTGACTGGAGCTGTCGGTGCAACTGGCGCGCAAGGCGTCACTGGTAGTACGGGCGCAACTGGAGCTGTCGGCCTCGGTTACGGCGGAACCTCCGCCTCTCCCGCCGAGTTCGCCAGCGGTTCTTTTACGTTCCTTCTCAATGGGACCTACGCCTACAGCGTAGGCCAGCGAGTTCGCGTCACCCGTCAGGGCAACTCGGCGCAATACCTTGAAGGTGTGGTTTCTTCGGTCGACAATACCACCTATAGCGCCACCTACATGGTCGTCGCAGCGGACACGTTCGTCGGCCCCTCCGGTACCTATAACGGATGGAGCTTCAGTGCCGCCGGGAATCCAGGAATCACCGGAGCCACGGGAGCAGCAGGAGCCACGGGCGTTACTGGAGCCACGGGAGTGACTGGAGCAGTTGGCGCTACGGGTCCCTTTGTCGGCGGAACATACTCCGCAAGCGTGAACTATCCGGCGGGATCGGTGGTGGTCTACTCCTCAACTACCTACCTCGCGGTGCAGGCGAACGGGCCTTCCAGCAGTGTGGTCACTCCGGGGACCAACATCTCCTACTGGGTTGTCACCAGCGGCAGCGCGGGATCAACCACGCCAGCCAACTACATTTCTGTGACAGGCACCTCTGCCCCATCGACTGTTCCAATCGGTGGAGCGGTCTTTGCAGTCGTAACGTCTCCTGCTGTATCTACTAACTCCGGCTTTGTATTCAGCCCTAGCACCGGTACCGTGACCGTGCTGTCCGCCGGCACCTATATCTACGACTACAACGTCTATGCGGACGAGCCCGGATCGCTGGTGTTACAGGTGAATGGCGTCTCCGTCTCCGGCACGACCTTTGGACGGGCGACAGGCACTTCGCAGATTATCGGCCACGGTCTGATCACACTGAATGCCAACGATGTGGTCACGCTGGTCAATTCTCCAGGCGGCGTAGTCGCACTGACCCTTCCTACCACCTCGCCTATACAAGACGTTGCCGCCTTCAGCCTGGTGTCGCTGGCTGCGGGAACGCAGGGCGCGACGGGCGCCACCGGAGCGACGGGCGCCACGGGCGCAACCGGAGCCACCGGAGTGGGTCTGACCGGAGCAACGGGAGCCACGGGCGCAACCGGGGCCATGGGCACCATCAGCTACCTGGGCACATGGTCGGGTTCGACGACCTATAGCGTGAACCAGACCGTTTCCTACCTGGGCAGCAGCTATGTTTCGCTGCAGAACTCGAACACGAATCAGAACCCCGTGACGGCGACCAGCTTCTGGTCCCTGCTGGCGGCGCAGGGAGCGACCGGCGCCACGGGAGCCACCGGAGTGGGTCTGACCGGCGCAACGGGAGCAACGGGTGTTACTGGAGCCACGGGCCCACGCCCACGGGAGCCACGGGGCCCACGGGAGCCACGGGGTCCACTGGAGCAACCGGAGCTGCGGGCACCCTCGGCACAGTCAGCAACTATGTGTCCAGCACGACGTACAGCGCAGGGCAGGTTGTCTACTGTCAGGCTGCGGGAGCGTGCCTTGCCGCCGACCAGGGCTCTACCTATGAGTACATCAACGGCAGTTCCAGCTCTGGCCATGATCCTTCCAGCACCACCTACTGGCAGCAGATCACCGCGGCCGGCGCGGACGGTGCTGCCGGGGCAACCGGTGCTACGGGCGGCGGCGGTATGGTGTGGACCACAAGCCTCAGCGTGGCCCCGTTCACCACAACCGCTTCGTTATATCTCACACCTGGCATCCACAACGATATATCCGGATGCGACGATGCAGCGACAAGCTCCTGCCCCGTCAACATAGGCGTATACGGCAATGCTTCCGCTACGGTCTATGGAGCATGCACGGCGGACTCCTTGCAGTTGAGGAATTACACCAACAGTTCCCCTATTCAGATGACGGTTACCTTATACCACGCGGTTGCCGCTTCACCGACAGTGGGTTCTGCCACGACTGTGACATGCTCCACCACAACTGGAATTTCGGGCAGCGCACCGACCTCCTGCTCCGATACCAGCCACACGGTTTCTCTCGCAGTCGGAGATACCATCGCATTCCAGCTATCAACTTCAACCGGAGGAGCGTTCGCCACATCGTCTAGTGGCGGCTTCTATATTCAGTTGCACTGCAAGTGATGCAGGGCGTGAGAGGGCAAGCAAGCGACGATGAAGGGTATACCAGCGAAGGGCAGCAGACGATGAAGACAAGGCGAAGATTCTCGACCCGCGCGAAAGCCGTATTTGGTTGCCTCGGCTTGCTGGCTCTCGTTTGTGCATCCGCACAGGCGCCGCAGACAGCGCAGCCCAGGACGGTGCTGCTGGTCTCCGACGCCTGCCCCGTGGTACATACCGGAGACGCTGTCTCGCTGGACTGGAATCCGGACTTCGATCCTATATGGCCGGTTACGGGGCTGCGCTCATTCGAGCTCAGATTCGCTGCTGTCCGGGGAGATGGAGTGACGGTCGCCTCGCGGGCAACAGCTTTACTAGGAGGACGGGGCACGAGGGTCAATATCTCCTCTATCGGCAACGGATTCTTTCATATTGAAATTCCTGTTTCGCGGGGTGTTGCGCCGGGTGTTTATCACCTGGTCGAGGCACGCGCCATCGCTCAGCTTCCACCGGACTATAACGGGCCAAATCCCACGATGACTGTCTCTCCGGTACGCGAACGGTATTGCATTACGGTTGTCAGTTCCGCGGCATCGCAAGCGCTTCAACCCGGAAGTTAAGCAACAAGAATTGCACGCAGTAGTTTCTCCGGTCTGCGACACGAACTTTTGCCGCCCAGGTGAAGATCATCACCGGGCGGGCAACCAATCAGAAGGCCACGCCAAAAGGCCGCGGTCCGCTCGAGGAGGAAGAAGAGTATGGATTGTTATATGGGAATGATTTTTCCGTGGGCGATGAATTGGGCCCCGGTAAACTTTATGCTCTGTCAGGGGCAGATTCTAGCTGTCAATTCGAATCAGCCATTGTATACGCTGATAGGCAATATCTACGGAGGCAGTGCCCCTAACACTTTTGCTCTGCCCAACCTGCAGGGAGTATTTCCGCTTGGCGCGGGAAGGAATATGCAGACAGGGCAATTCTACCTTGAGGGCGAAACTGCCGGAGCGAGCCAGACGGCGCTAAGCCAGGCCCAGATGCCGATGCACACTCATGCCGCAACCTTTACCGGAACAGGGGGTGGCGGCGGCGGTCCCATTGTCGCCAGCCTGCAGGCGAGCAAAGCCAACGCCACCACAAGTGCTCCGGGTGCAAACACTTATCTATCTGGACTGGCTGTCGACTCTACGAACGCCCGCGCCGATACATATAACACCCTGGTAAGTGCTCCGGCAGCCTCTACTCTTGGCCCTGTTTCCGGGCTGTCAGTTACTGGCGGCGGCGGTGGCATCACAGGGGGCACGGTGATGGTTGGAATGGCTGGAGAGAGTCTGCCTGTTCCCATCATGCCTCCATATCTGGTTCTGAATTACATCATCTGCGTGAACGGCCTCTTCCCGTCGCGCCAGTAAAGTCGTGTGCCGGCGGGGCGTGAAAGCCTCGCCGGAATTCAACAGGCAAGCAACCGATGCAGGAACCGAGATAGGGACCATGATGCCGATGGGATTTCGCACGGTGAGTGAGGATGCGGTTGGCGTTGAGATGGTTTGGGTTGCGAATAAAGGATGCGTGTCAGAGGTAATGAGTCAGGGAAGCAGACAGAGCGCAGGATGATTCGGAAGATACCTATGATGAGATTGCAGATGCGCGGATTGGCTCTGGCAGGAGCTACGTTGCTGCTGGTTGGCGGCGCGGCGGCGCAGGCCCCGGTGAACGGCGTGCAGGCCACCACGGTGCCGCTCTCGCTGCCGGGCGGGCTGGCGTACGACAGCCTCGGCAACCTCTACATCGCGGCCACCAACGATCATGTGGTGCGCGTGGTTTCTCCCACGGGCGTCATCAACACCTTTGCCGGCACCGGCGCGCAGGGCTTCAGCGGCGATGGCGGCGCAGCCACGTCGGCGCAACTGGACTCGCCGACCGGCATCGCGGTGGACGCAAGCAACAACGTCTACATCGCGGACACGCACAACAACCGCATCCGCGAGGTGTTGGCCTCGACCGGCGTGATCAACACCATTGCAGGCACGGGAGTGGCGGGGTTTGCAGGCGACGGCGCGGCGGCCACGTCGGCCCTGTTGAACTACCCCACAGCGGTTGCGGTGGATTCGGCGGGCAACATCTACATCGCGGACACCAACAGCCATCGCATCCGCGAGATCAAATCCGGGACCATCAGCACCGTGGCCGGTGACGGCGAGCAGTTCTACAGCGGCGACAGCGGGCTGGCGACGGCGGCGGGGCTGGATTCGCCCAACGGAGTTGCCGTGGACAGCTCGTTCAACATCTACATCGGCGACACGCACAACCAACGGGTGCGACTGGTGACGTTTACCACCGGCATCATCAGCACCCTTGCGGGGACCGGGGTGAAGACCTACACCGCCGACGGTGTGGCTGCCAACAGCAGCGCACTGGCTCGTCCGCGCGGGCTGGCGATTTCGCCCAACGGTACGCTGCTGATCGCCGACAGCGACAACGACCGCGTGCGCGCTGTCAGCGGGGGCAACATCTCCACCGTTGTGGGAAGCGGTCAGCAGGGCTTCAGCGGCGATACGGCACTGGGAACAGCATCGGCCATCGACACGCCGCGCGTCGTGGCTGCCACGGCCAATAACAACGTGCTCGTAGCCGACACGGAGAACGATCGCGTGCGCACGGTAGACGGCAACGGCGACCTGATTACGGTTGCCGGCCTGGCGCCGACGGGCGACGAATCGCTGACACTGAGCGGCGCGTTGACAACCGTGGTCTACGGCTCCGGTTCGCTGACCGCAACGTACAAGTACATCTCCAACACAGCAACCGGCAACATCACCTTTTACGACACGGTGGGCAGCACGCCGGTGCAGGTTGGCTCGCCGGTGGCGTTGAGTAGCAACATCGCCAGCTTCAGCACCAGCACGCTGAGCGCGGGCAAGCACGCGATTGAGGCGATCTACGCCGGAGATGCAAACAACGCGCCCGCAGCCAGCGGCGTCTTCGATGTAACGGTGACCCCGCTTGCGATTACCGCGACGGCGAACTCTGCTTCCATTGCCTACGGCGTGGCCATTCCCACACTGACCGGCACGCTGAGCGGCATACTGGCGCAGGACAGCGGCAACGTGACGCTGGGCCTGAGCTCGACGGCGACAGCGACCTCAGCGACGGGCGTGTATCCCATCTCTGCTTCGCTGACCGGAACTGCCGTGGGCAATTACACGGTGACGCTGACCGCTGCGGCCAACGTGACCATCACGCAGGCCAGCTCGACGACGCAGCTACAGACCTCCTCGGCAACGCCGTACCAGGCCGTGCCAGTGACGCTGACTGCAACCGTCTCCGACAGCAGCACGGGCAGCACCGGTTCGCCCACGGGAACAGTGAGTTTCTATAACGGAGCCACTCTGCTTGGCACCTCCCCGGTGACTGCGGGCGTGGCCACGCTCATGACCGCGGCGCTTCCGCTTGGCGCGTCCTCGGTGACGGCTGTGTATAGCGGCGACACCAACTTTGCGGCCAGCACATCGAGCGGAGTCAGCGAGACGGTGAACGGTTCGGACTTCACCTTTGTGCTGGTGCCGTCGTCGGGCAGTCCGGCTGTGCAAACGGTGGCTCAGGGCGGAACGGCGACCTATAACTTTACCGTGTCGCCGTCGCTGGCCAGCTTCCCGCAGGCGGTTACCTTTACCGTCAGCGGGCTACCGCCTGGCGCGACTTATACGTTGACACCGTCTTCGATTCCAGCCGGTGGCGGCGCCACGCCTATGACCCTGGTGGTGACTACGACCAATTCGCTGGCGCAACTCAGCAGGCACGGCGATCGCTGGATGAGCCTTACAATGCCACTGCTTCTTCTGTTGCCCTTCGCCGGATTCAAGCGCCCCGAGGATGTGGTGGAGCGCCCACGGCGCAGGCCGCGCCTTCTGCTGCTGGTACTACTGCTTACTGGCGTCCTGGGCACACTGACGGGCTGCGGTGCGGGCGGGTTCTTCGGCACATCGCCGCAGACATACAACATCGTGGTAACGGCAACCAGCGGATCGGTCTCGCATACGCAGAGCGTGACGCTGACTGTTCAGTAACGGTTGAAGCAATAGGAGAACGAATGCTACGCAGTACATGGAAGTCAGTTGCATTGGTGCTTCTGCTGTGCGTGGGCACATCGCGGCCCGCGTCGGCCCAGATGATTGACAGGCCAGCGTCGATCGATCTCGGCGTGAACTACACGGCGGACATCTCCAATGCCAGCCCCGGTGTATGTGGCTGCTTCGCCATGCAGGGCGGTGGAGTGAATGCCCGCTTTCGACTGATAGACCATCTCTCCGCGGTTGCGGACTTCTCCGTGGTCAATACCGGATCGGTCTCCGGGGCAAACTATGGTCTGGGCCTGATGACCCTGATGGCCGGACCCCAGTTCAGGCATCGCTTTGGGCGGTACACCCCCTACGGACAGTTTCTGCTGGGCGCGGTGCATGGATTCAACTCCGTGTTCCCGGCAAGTTCCAGCAGTTCGGCGTCAGGGCTTATCTATGCGGTGGGAGGAGGCAGCGAAACGGTCCTCACTCCGAAGTTCTCAGCCCGGCTGATTGAAGTCGACTACATGCACTCAGACCTGCCCAACAACAGCAATAACTGGCAGAATCATCTCAAGATCGCTGCCGGCCTCATCTACCACTTCTAAACGCTCCAACCCGCCCCAGATGAAATCGTGGCACAAGGAATGTTCCCGACGACTGGGTTCGTTGGTGAACGGCATGTGAAGTTCCCAAAGTTGTATGGTCCGCCGCGCGACTGCAAGGGACAAGTTAGGACGATCGACAGCACCAAGTAAGATAATTTATATCAATAACATACTGGATGACCTATATTTGAGGGGACAGATGACTATAGCCTGTAGCCATGGCGATGCCCTTGTGGCCTGCGGCCACCTCAATGTCCTTTGTTTAGAGCACGCCATGACACCCGTCTAACCGCTCCAGGTCCTCTGCGGTGTCCACGTCCAGCTCGCCGTTCGCCAGCTCAACCGCATCGGCCCCGCGCAGCAACTCGCGCGCCCCGACATCGCCACGCAACTCCAACAGCTGCGCAAACGACGACGCCGGAAGGTACGCCGGAACCCCGCGCCGCCCCGCATATACCGAGGCCGTCGCCGCGCCCGTCTTCATCAGCGCGCGCAGATGCGCCGCCGAAACCGCTGGCTGATCGCATGTCATCAGCACCACACCATCCGCGTCCTGCAAAGCACCAACGCCAACCCGGATTGAGCTCGCCATCCCCTCGCTCCACTCCTCGTTGACCACCACCACCGCGTCACTCAGATCGCACTCCTCCGCAATCTGCTCTGCCTCTGCGCCCAGCACGACGACCACCGGCGAGCAGCCCGCCTCCCGCGCCGTCCTCACCGCGCGCTCCAGCAGCGTCTCGCCAGCCAGCCGCACCAGTTGCTTCGGC
The DNA here is from genome assembly GCA_963828115.1 of uncultured Acidobacteriaceae bacterium. GTDB lineage: Bacteria > Acidobacteriota > Terriglobia > Terriglobales > Acidobacteriaceae > Edaphobacter. The sequence goes on along the minus strand of CAWHDN010000014.1, from coordinate 207,020 downwards.
TCGCCCAGCCGCGTCGAAGCTCCCGCCGCCAGCACCACCGCCGCCGTCATCACTCTGACGCGCCTATCGCGCACCGCGTCTGCACATAGCGTGACGCATCGCCCTTCTCAATCTGCCGCGCAACATCCTCCGCCGACAGCCTCCGCGACGCGCCCAGCTTGCCCTGCCTCCAGGCCTGCACCTCAGCAACTACTGCCAGCGCAATCGCCTCAGCACCATCGCCGCCCAGGTCCAGCCCCACCGGTGCCCACACCCGCGCGCAGCACTCCACCACGCTGCGTCCGAGCATCGCCGCCGTCTCGCCGATCAGCAGGCTGCTGCGATGCACTGCTCCCAGCAGCCCGATATACCCCGCCGCACCCGCCAGCAACTCCGCAAGAAATGCGCGGTCCTGCTCATAGCTGTGCGTCATCACAACCACCGCATCCTTCGCCCTGACCTCCAGCTCCGCGACCGACGCCGTCGCCAGCACGCGCTCCGCCTCTGCGAACCGATCAGCCCGTGCCAACTGCGCACGCCCATCGGCCACCGTCACACTCCAGCCCAGTAGTGATGCCATCGTCGCCAACGGCTTCGCATCCTCCCCCGCGCCCAGCACAAACAGCCGCTGCGGCGCAGCGAGCGTTTCAACGTAGACCTCCGAAGTGCATTCGACAGGAGCCCTGGAATGATGCGAAATCGCATCGAGATCGCCAGCATTCAACCCCTCGCTTCGAAAGACGACCGCGCCATCCGCTCCGATTACTGCGCGACGCAGTGGTCTTCCACTCGCAGGAAACCACGTCGCCACGCGCGCCTCACTTCCGCCCAGCGACGCATTCATCGCCTCCACCAACGCGCGACACTCCGCAGTATCCGTCGGCTCCAACAGCAGATCCACAACGCCGCCGCAGCCAAGCCCGAACGGAATCTCCGCCGTAGTGTCGAATAGCGTCGAATAGCGCTCCACCACCGCGCCTGCGCGCACCATCCACACTGCCCTGCGCACCACCTCCGACTCCAGGCACCCTCCGCTGATGCTCCCCGCGCACTCGCTCCCTGCGCCAATCAGCAGATGTGCCCCCGCCTTGCGGTACGACGAACCCTCCACACGCACCAGCGTCCCCAGAGCCTGCGCCCCACCCGCGTTCCACAGCCGAACGATCCTTCGCCGGTCTACCATCGCAGCCCCATCATCGCTTCCACCCCGCGAAAGGAGTGTATTACATCTTCTCGGAAAATGTATGGATGCCGCACTCCAGCTTCTTGCCGCCCCACCGTCCCGCGCGCGGGTTCGCCGGATCGTCTGGGATCGCCGTGCAAGGCTCGCATCCAATACTTGTATACCCACGCGCATACATCTCCAGCTTCGGAATCGCATTCGCCTCGGCGTACGCGTCCACCTGCGCCATCGTCCAGTCCGCCAGCACGCTCACCTTCTTCATCCGCTTGCCGGTTGGCGTCTTGTGATCTTCCACCTTGCGCAGCCCCGTGCGCGTCGGCGACTGCTCCCGCCGCAGCCCCGTAAACCACCAGTCAAACGGCTCCAGCGACCGCATCAGCGGCTCGACCTTGCGAATCCTGCAACACTCCGTCGGCTGCACAATATACAACAACCCGAACTGCGCCTCGTGCTCCGCCAGCGTCGTCAGCGGCAGCGCGTTGATGAGGTTCAGCCCCCACTCCGCCGTCATTCGGTCACGATACGCAAGCACTTCCTTGAAGTGGTACCCCGTCTCCAGAAAGATCACCGGCACATCCGGCAGGTGCCGCCGCAGCATCTGTATCACCACCATGTCCTCGGTCTGAAAGCTGCTCGTCAAACAGATCGGCGCGCCCGCAGCCTCGCGAACCACCGCTGCAACCAACTCCTCCGCTGTCAACTCCTCGTAATTTGTAACCGCATCGGTTTCACTCATAAAATCCCCGTGAGAGCCTCTAGAATTGCCTCGTCGTCCGCGCCTACTTCCACACGCACCGCAACCGGAGCAAAGCCTTCAATCTCCGCAACCACATCCTTCGCCAACTTCCGCGAAGACACCGCAATCACGCCCGCCAGATCCAGCGCATGGACCACCGCCGCTACAGCCGGGTCGGGAATCAGCGAATCGTCGATCACTACAGCCCGCTCGCCGCGTGCAATCAACGCATCCCTCACGCGAACCGCAAGCTCCGCTCGTCCCGGCAGCAGAATCAGCGCAGGCCGCCGCGCGTCGCCCAGCGACGCCTCCATGGTCTCAGTCGAAGCGAATGATGCAACCGCTGCGACCGGCCCCACGATCATCGCCGCGCCCACCGTAGCATTCGTCAGCGCATCGATCAGAATCAGTGATCCCGTCCAGCGGCACGCACGATAGCTGTCGAAGAACAGCGGCAGATTGGTCTCGAACTCCACCTCCGCAATCTCGTTCATCGCAATCGCATCCGAGTTCAGATGATCCAGCGTGTTCACATCCACGCGATACTCGATCTTCCGCACCGTGGCACGAACCGTCCGCGTCGTATGCTTCGCAAAGTAAGTCCGCCCAACCACCAGCGGCTCTTCATGCATCCACACCACCATGGCGCGAAATCGGCTGCTCACATCGGGCAGCGCTTCGCCCTGCCGCCTCCGCTGCCACCAGCATCTCGCCGCGGCTCAAGTCGATCTCGTCCTCCAACTCCACCGTAACGCTCTGCGGATACGACGCAGCCGCAAGGTCGCCATCGTAGGTCACAATGCGTCGCACCGTCGATTCGCGCCGCGAAGGCAGCGCCATCACGCGATCGCCCGCGCGCAGCGTTCCCCGTGCCACCTGTCCCGCAAAACCGCGAAAGTTCGCATCCGGACCGCAACACCAACTGCACCGGAAAGCGCATCGGCCCCGTCGTCTCGGCCCTCACTAGCGGCACCGTCTCCAGGTACTCCAGCAGTGTCGGCCCCTCGTACCATGGCATTCGCGCGCTCGCCGCCACCACGTTGTCGCCCTCCAGCGCGCTCACCGGAATCGTCACCTCGTCCGCCAGACCAAGCTGCTTGCACAGCGCATCGAACTCGCGCCGAATCGCAGCAAAGCTCTCCTCGGAGTAGCCCACCAGGTCCATCTTGTTGACCGCCGCAACCACATGCGGAATCCCTAGCAGCGACGCAATGTACGTATGCCTGCGCGACTGCGGCAGCAGCCCGCCCGCCTTCGCAAAGGCCTTCGCGTCAATCAGAATAATTGCAACATCCGCGGTCGATGCACCCGTCGCCATGTTGCGCGTGTACTGCTCATGCCCCGGCGTGTCCGCAATGATGAACTTCCGCCGCGCGGTCGAGAAGTAGCGATACGCCACATCAATCGTGATCCCCTGCTCGCGCTCCGCCTTCAATCCGTCGGTCAGCAGCGAAAAATCCACATGTCCGTTCGCCGCGCGGTTCACGCGGCTCCTCTTCACCGCCGCAAGCTGGTCCTCGTACACGCTCTTGGTGTCGTGTAGCAGCCGCCCAATCAGCGTCGACTTGCCATCGTCCACGCTTCCCGCCGTGGTAAAGCGCAGCATCTCCTGGCCCAGATGCCCTTCGAGAAACTCCTCGAACGTCCGCGCCGGCACAGCTCCCGCAACCGGCCCAGTCTCTTCCACCGATGCCACAATCTGTGCGCTCATTAGAAGTATCCCTCCCGCTTCTTTACTTCCATCGAGCCTTCCTCATCGTGGTCGATCGCGCGGTTCTCTCGCTCGCTGCGGCGGAACGTAATCAGCTCCTCAATAATCTTCGGCAGCGTGTCCGCTTCGCTGCGAATCGCGCCGGTGCAGGGCATGCAGCCCAGCGACCGCATCCGCACCTTGATCTGCTTCACCTTCTCGCCGGCCATCAGATCCATCCCCTCATGCACCAGCGTCAGCGCGCCGCCGCGCACCACAATTGGCCGCTCCCCGGCAAAGTACAGCGGCACAATCGGGATACTCTCCGCGTACAAATAGAGCCACACATCCAGCTCCGTCCAGTTCGACAGCGGAAACACGCGGATGCTCTCGCCCTTGCGCAGCCGCGAGTTATACAGACTCCACAGCTCGGGCCGCTGGCTCTTCGGGTCCCACTGCCCCGCGCCGTCGCGGAAGGAATAAACCCGCTCCTTTGCGCGGCTCTTCTCTTCATCTCTCCGCGCCCCACCGAAAGCCGCGTCGAATCCGCCCTCTTCCAGCGCATCCAGCAGACTGCGTGTCTTCAGCAGCCCGCAACAGTTCTGCGTTCCCAGCTTGTACGGACTCGCGCCCTCCGCAATCGCCTTCTCGTTGCGATGCACAATCAGCTTCGCACCTATCTCGCGCGTGTACTCATCGCGAAATTTGATCATCTCCGGAAACTTGTAGCTCGTATCCACATGCAGCAAAGGAAACGGAATCTTCCCGGGATAAAACGCCTTCTGCGCCAGCCGCAGCATCACCGACGAGTCCTTGCCGATCGAATAAAGCATCACCGGCCGGGCAAACTCCGCCACCGCCTCGCGCAGGATCGAGATGCTCTCCGCCTCCAGCGCCTGCAAGTGGTTCAGCCGCGCCGCATGAATCTCGTTGGTCTTGTCTTCCGCTACTGCCTGCATCGTCATCGAGGAGTGTTCTCCAGGCGTCTGTTCGTCGCACCCTACAGATACAGATGCGCACCGCAATCGCAAAGAATCAAAAGCTTAGTTGTGATGGGAATTAATAGCTAAGGAGTATGGGAAACAGATAGCTGAGATGTACCGGGAAGCAACAGACATGAATCCACTAGCGTCGACAGCGGTCGCCCGAGGTCGTTCGGCAACAAGACGCGCAATTCTGGCGGAGATTCATCATCTCTCTCAGTATATCTTCCTCCCATCCCAAGCGGCAACGCCGCCGCCCATGTGTCGCGGCAATGCCGCACACGCCACATCGAATCTCTGCTAAACTGCTGTAGTCGGTACTGCACTCCAGCGCGCCTCCCATGGCCCGCGGATTGCCTCCCACACACCGGCATCCACTCAGCCACGGCTTCTGGCACTTGGCAATGCGAGTGGCTCTTGGCAACACGTTCGGGGCGTAGCGCAGTCTGGTAGCGCACCTGGTTCGGGACCAGGGGGTCGGAGGTTCGAATCCTCTCGCCCCGACCATTCTTTTCAATGCATTGCCAATTGGCGCGTCCGGCCACCCGGTATCGATCCAGGTGTTCCAGTACGAGAATACGCGTCAATATTTGACTTTGCCTGGACCACAACCAGTATCGGTATACCCACTCGCAACGCCGTTATCCTGAGCGTATCCTCTCGCGGCAGTATCGCGAGAGGCGTAGTCGAAGGATCCCTGTATTTGTTTTCGCTCGACGGGTCAGCAATGTTGTTGTTGCTCTAAATACTCTTCCCGTGAACACGGTTACTCGGGTTTCGCTCCAGTCAACTCTTTGACGATCCGTAACGTCTCGCCGGTGTCTTCGATCTCAAAGATATGCGGCTGTGGGCCGTGGCCATCGGGCGCGTGCAGGATCAGCATCAGCTTGCCGTCGAAGGTGGTAAAGATCATTCCGTGACCGCCGTTGTCCTTGAAGATTGGCTTATCCTGCTGGCGCCAGGGGCCGGCCAGTTTGCCGGAGTCGGAGATGGCGATGCCCAGTTTGTAGGTCTGGTCGTGGCCTCGGCTCGACCAGATCACGTAGAGCTTGCCGGTCTTGCCCTTCCAAACATACGGCCCATCGGTGACGTGTCCGCCAGCCTCGATCAGCTCACTCCACTTGGCGTCGCTGCCGCGGAACATCCGCTTGGGCGGCCCTGCGGCATCGGAGAGATCGTCCTTGAGCGGCATGGCTTCGACGGTGCCGTCGGAGACCTGCACCCATTCGTTGCAGAAGACCATGTAGGGCACGCCGTCCTCCACCCAGAAGGTGCCGTCGAGGGTCATCATGTCGGTGGGCGTGGTGGAGTGATTGGCAAATGGCAGAAAGGGGCCAGTCGGCGAATCGCTCCATAGAATCTGCGAGCCGCGCGTGACTCGCGGACGCCAGTCGTGCCACTGCTCATCGAGAAGATGGTTTGAGCTGAAGGTCAGGAATAGATAGTATTTACCCTTGTATTCGTGCATCTCCGGCGCCCAGATGCCGGCTGTGCGGATGTCGCCCCAGATGTCGGGCGGTGTACGGAAGATGGTCTTCGGCCCCTGCCAGTCGATCAGGTTCTTACTGGTCCACGCGCGCACGCCGCCGCCGCCGGAGGCGATCATGGTGTAGGTTTGCGTCTTCACGTCGGGAAAAATGTCGACGTCCTGCGCGTGTATTGTCGCCAGTTTGACGATCTCGTCGGAGTCCTGCATCGTGCGCCGATAGCCGCTGGCGGGTGGGGTTTGGCCGCCTGCCGGGACACTGGGCGTTGTAGGCGCACTCGGGGTCTGTGCTCCAGATGCGAGAAGAACCAGGCTGAGGAATACCGGGAGTACAAAACCATCTCGTCTTGCGATCATATGTTTTCCGTTCATTTTAGAAGCGAAGGCGGCTCTATGGCGACGCTGTTGTGGACAAACCGTACCCGGACGGTATTGGAGTAGCCTTCTCCGACCTTGATCGGCGGCTTCATATAGTTGCTGTTGCCGAGTTGCGGATAGTTCCACTCGTTATTGACGATCATGCTGATGCCGCCGCCGTTTGCGTTATTGGTTGTATCCATTCTGACGGCATCGCGGGCATCGGAGACCGCCTGCAGGCCCAGATCGGTCCTTGCCTTCAGCGCCACTGCCGAATAGATGTTTTCCTTCATGGCGCGAAAATCATTCGATGCGCTCGTCACCGAGGAAGCCGTCGCCACGCCGCCGGGGCCACCGCGTCCGCCGTTGCCACTGCTCTGCGCCCAGGAGCTATTTGATGGCGTCAATTGAGCGAGTCCAACGCTCCGTCCAATATGGTCCGCGGGATAGGCCGACCAGAGCGCCTTGCGGTCCCACGCAAGCCGGTCAATGCCATCGGCCAGAACGAAGGAGATTCCGACCTCCGAGAAGCCGCCAAAGTGCGAATCATTCCACGGAGTAGGATGCGGTTCCGGCGGAGTGAAGGGAAACGCGACCAGCTTATACTTTGTCGTGATCATGCCTGCCCCATCGATGCGCAACTCGAACTCCACTTGCGCGGGTCCGTAGTTTCCGGAGATGTGAACGACCGCCTCTCTGCCCTCGCGCGATGGAGTGATCTGCTTCAGCGACCACTCGGGAAGATTCACAACGGATTTCCCCCTGTCCGTGGCGAGAATATGCAGGTAGGGGCCGCTCTTGATGATCTCGGTGCCCTGATAGACTCCGCTGGTAATCAGCCCGGTCTGGCTGCTGAACACCAGTAGAAAGTCCTTTCCTGTGACAGTGATCGCGCTCGCATTTTTTGTAATCAGCGGCGCAGATCCATTCGCAATTGGCAGCTCCGGAAGAATGGGTGAAACGGGTAGTGCACTCTCCTGCACGACCAGACCATCGGCGCGTTGGAATTTGAGGTTCACCACATCGCCGTTGCGCCAGTTGCGCGCGGGAATCTTCAGCACCCCGTTCGAATGAGGCCCGACCGCCGGACCGGCCATATCACCCGAACTCTTGCCGACTGACCAATCGACCTTCAGCTCGCTCAGATTGGTGTGATCGAACCAGTTCTTCACTGCAATGTTGAGCGGCTTGCCCGCGCCGGGATTCTTAAGTGTCTGGTTCTCCACGCGCACGGGCGAATAGGCTTCCTTGATCAGCCAATACTCCGGCGGCAGCGAGCTGCTCCCGCCCGGCAGCCCGAAAATGTCGCCGCCCAGTGCGCCCTCGGTGGCAAAGATCTTCTCCCAGTAAATCTTGATGCTCTCGCCCCAGAAGTTATGAACGTTCGGGTCGCGCCGCCACTCGTCGGGATCATAGATCGGCAGATGGGCATATTCATCGGCGATCACGGGGACCTCAGGCTCGGGGTTGCGGTCAAGCACCCGCGAATGTGAGTTGAAGGCCGAGTTGCCGTACGACGCAAGGTCGCCGTTGAACGGCGGATAGTGAAAGCTGTAAACGTCGTAGGGCAGCTCGCGATCAACCGGAATGCTACTCCCCCAACTGAATTGCGACATGCGCTGCGGGTCTTCGGCGCGGACGTACTTGAAGGTTGCATCGACGTTCGAACCGTACTCGGATTCGTTGTCCAGGCCCCACAGGATCACCGATGGATGGTCGCGGTCTCGCTCGATCAGGTCTGCCATGAAGCTCATGTATTGGGGAAGAAATTGCGGATCGCTGGCAACCGGGTTCTTTGCGAAGTCCACCGGGTTTTCGTCCGTGATGTAGACGCCAAGCCGGTCGGCATCGTCGAGCATCTCCTCGGTCACCCATTTCTGGCGCGTGTGATTGATGTTGTTGCCGACCATGTCCTGGATGCTGTTGCCGCCCCACAGGCCGCGCAGCTTCACCTCGCGTCCATTCACGAGCACCCTGCGCCCCGCGCGCTCGATCTTCACAAAACCAAACTTCCGTGAGAGCTTCTGCAACACCGCGCCATCTGCGCCAACCACACTGACTTCAAGCGTGTACAGATTCGGATGTTCGGCGTCCCACTTGATCGGCTTGGCGACTGGCACGCTGGTGATCGTCTCGGGCGTTGCCGATGACAGCTCGACGACGCTCGGGTTGATCTCCGCGCTTTGGCCCTGCGCGTCCTTGAGCGACAGCTGCACACGGGCACTCTCAGCGCCATGAAAGTCCATGCGCAGCCATACCTTCATGGTTGCGTCGCGATACTGGGAGTCGAAATCCGTCGAGAGATGAAATCGTGTGATGTAATTCAGTGGCTCGGCAAAGAACTTCACATCGCGTTGCAATCCACCGGCGCGAACATACTGTGCCAGTCCGACTTTGCTATCGTCAACACCGATCACCAGGCTCGCCGGTTTGCCCGGCTGGACAAAGTCGGTGATGTCGCAGGTGAACGGCATAAACGATCCCCAGTGGTCGCGGACAAACCTTCCATTGACCCATATCTTCGCTGCATTCGAGACGCCGTCGAAGCGCAGCAGAACGCGGTGTCCCGCGTAATCCGCGGGAATATCCAAAGTCGTTCGGTAGGCTGACTTGTCGGCCCCGCCGCCGCCAAATCCGCCGCCTCCGCGACGTGTGCCGGTGGTCAGATCGTGCCAGGAGGAAAGGTCTGCGGAGTCAGACCAGAACTCGCTTTGCGGATTGGAGATCGCCTTCCAGGTATGCAGCACGGTGACCGTCTGCGCCACGCCCGCTGTCAACTCCGGCACTGGAACAATCGTCGGCCTCGGCCACACCGGGTTCTCGGGTACCACAGTAGCCGGCCAAGCCGGGCCAGCCGCAAGAATCGTGCCTAGCATCACAAACGATCGCAGCAAGACTGCGATATTCCGCCACAAGCTATTCATTGGACCTCAGATGGGCCAATGTAACCTTTAGCGCTACAGCGAGTCAAGCTGCTCGCGAAGTACTCCACGCTGAACAATCCTGGGCCACTGCCACCGCTCGGATCTGCCTGACATCTCCTGTCAGCGTCGCGAGGATGCACGGATTACAACGGTGGGCTCAAACAGAATCTGGCGCACCGGTTCCCTGTCCTGCGATTTGATCAGGTCAAGAGCCAGAAGCGCAGCACGTTCACCTTGTTGATAACTATGTTGATCGATGCTGGACAGAGGCACGCGCAGAAACGGGTCATAGTGGATGTTGCCGCAGCCGATAAGCGCAACATCTTCGGGAATTCTGAGGCCCTTGTCGAGCAGCATCCACGATGCTCCTACGGCGAGGGGGTCATTGAAGCAGAAGATCGCATCCGGCCTTCGTTTGAGATTGAGCAGAGAAGCCGCTGCGGCCGCGCCACTGCGCCGCCCATCGACATCCACCATCTCTCCGTTAACCACGTATTCTTCCCGGATGGTTATCTTGTGCTTTGCGAGCGCCTTTTTGTAGCCTCTCAGCCGGCCATTTCCCGCGCTGTTCTTCGGGCCGCGAATGTGGGCAATTCGCTTGCAGCCCATTTCGATCAGATGTTCGGTTGCGAGCAGGCCAATTTGCGTATCGTCGCAGCCGACAAAGCCGCCGCCAGATCACGAGGGAGCCTGCGATCGATAAAAATGTACGGAGTTCCGCTGGCTTCAATGCGCTTATAGGCTTTGCCATTTGTGCAAACCGATGCGATGACCAGTGCGTCGAGTCGCCGGCCCAGAAGCTGGTCGATCTCCTTTCCTTCGAGTTCAGGGTCTTCTTCCGAGGAGGTCACAATCAGGAAATAGCCTTGCCTGCGCAATGTCATGGATAGACCCCGTGCGACATCCGCAAAGAAAGGATGCAGGAGATCGGGCACAATTAAACCCACCAGAAAGCTGTGCCCTGTGACCAGGCTCCGGGCATTCACATTCGGTAGATAGTTCAGCTCCTTGGCCCGTTTCTGGATGCGCCGGCGGGTTGCCTCTCCAATATCGGGCTCGTTGCGGAGCCCCTTCGACACTGTCATCAAGGACACACCGAGATCCGCAGCGATGTCCTTCATCCTGATCCGCATAGTTACCACTATAATCACACGGCCCGGCAGGCCCGTAGACTTCCTGGTCAAATGGCACCGCCAGTTCCATCCCATGCAGAGACTTTGCGCGGATTGGGACCGCGGCGTTTGGATGCTGAACAGGGCGGCAGAAGCGAGAGCACTTGGAAACAAAAGCACCCAGCGCATGGACACAATTGAACCGTAGTAATAGAGATGGAACTCCGCGGGACGGCTTGTCAAGTGCCCCATAAACAATTAGAGTGGGTCACCTTTGAAAACGGAGATAGCGCTAAAGTGAATCTCGCCCGGCGTCGTGCCATTGCCCTGTTTTCCGCCGCCGCTCTCAAGCCGTCAAGGGCAACAGCAAAGGTATCTACGCAACCAAGCCATGGAGTTTGCAGCTCGATGACCACCGCGCCGACAATAGAAACCTAAGCAGTAAAACTCCGAAGAAAGTTCTTACCCTCGATTGCATCCTATGAAAAATCCCTTGTCCCGTCGCCATTTCATCAAAGAATCCGCGCTGGTCACTGGAGCCGCCGCGAGTCTGCCGATTTTGCCATCCTTCGCCGCCGGTGCCACTCCGCCCGCCGCTTCAACCGCATCAACGCCGGTCCATACGCTGCCCGCCGCCGATCTGCTTACCCTAGACGCTTCGGCTCGCCCCCCTGTTGCCCAGACGGCAGGCTTTCATATGGGCACGGCCACCGCGCCCGGCGGCCACACCCTTACGTTGGACAATCGCAGTTTGCTGCGCGACCGCAAGCCTTGGCTGCTCATCTCGGGTGAATTTCATTTTTCGCGATACCCGGAATCGGAATGGCGTGACGAGCTGCTCAAAATGAAGGCTGGCGGAGTCAGCCTCGTGGCAACCTACATTTTTTGGATTCACCATGAGGAGGTCGAGGGCACATGGGATTGGACCGGCCAGCGCAACCTGCGAAAATTCATCGAGACATGCCGCGATGTTGGTCTGAACGTGCTCATGCGGATTGGCCCGTGGTGTCATGGCGAAGTGCGAAATGGCGGCTTCCCCAACTGGCTGCAAAATATGGGCGACGACAAGGTCTTTGAATTGCGCCGAGACAATCCTGGCTATCTTAGTTATGTAACAAAGCTTTACGGGCAAATCAGCCAGCAAACACAGGGACTTTTGTGGAAGGATGGCGGCCCCATCATCGCTATCCAACTGGAAAATGAATACAGCGGGCCTACGCAGCACCTGATGTCGCTGAAACAAATCGCTCGCGCCGCCGGCATGGATCTGCCGCTCTATACCTGCACTGGTTGGGGCTCGGGCGGCGCTGCCCCATATGGCGAGATTGCGCCATTCTCGGGTTCCTATGTGGACGGCTTTTGGGATCGCTCGCTGGCCGGAGGCGGTTATGGGGGCGTTCTCCGTTTCTCCGGGTCGCGGCGCGCCAGTGCGGCGGAGATGGGTGCCCTCGGCGGCGCTTCGGCTGCAACCAATACGGCTCCGCCAGGCGCGAGTGTGTATCCCGCCTTCACATGCGAACTCGGTGCCGGCATGATGTCGAGTTATCACCGGCGCGTCTTCATGGTCCCGGAGGATACCGAATCCCTGGCGCTGGCCAGACTCGGTTCCGGCGTCAATCTTCTGGGCTTCTACATGTACCACGGCGGCCAGAATCCCCAAGGCAAATTAACCTACCTCAACGAAACGCAGGCCACCGGATACTGGAACGATCTGCCGGTCAAAAATTACGACTTCCAGGCCCCCATCGGCGAATACGGTCAGGAACGCGAGCATTACCACTGGTTGCGTCTCCTCGGCTTGTTTCTGAAAGACTTCGGACCCGGGCTTTCCGGAATGACGCCACTAATGCCCACCGCGCGAGGTTCACTCAACTGGGCCGCGCGCTCCGATGGCGACAGCGGTTACCTCTTCGTGAGCCATTATCAGCATCTGGCTCCGCAGCCGAACCGGGAGAATGTCCAGTTCCAAATCAAGCTCGCCAGCGGTGACATCACGGTGCCATCCGCGCCGGTCACAGTTCCCTACAACACCCGCTTCTTCTGGCCGCTCAACCTGGATATTGGCGGAGTAAAGCTAATCTCTGCCTCCGCCCAACCGATCACTCAGCTCGATGATCGGAATACGCGATACACCGTATTCAAACAAACCGCCGCGATCCCCGCGGAGTTTGTCTTCGACGCTGCATCCGTCACGGTCGATTCTTCAACTGGAATAATCTCCACAGAGAACTCGCGGATTCATGTGCGCAATGTCCAGCCCGGTCAGGGCGCGGCCATCCGGCTGCACGGAAAAGACGGGAAAAAGCACGTCGTCATTCTGCTCGACGAGGCAACGTCGCTGGACCTATGGAAAGGCGAGTGGCATGGGCAGGAACGCCTCTTCCTGACCCACGCGAATTTACTGCTCGATGGTTCCACCCTGCGCCTGCGCACGGAAAGCCCGCGCAATCCGGACGTCTGTTCCGTCGCCATCTTCCCCGCCCCGGCGAGCCTCACGGATGGCCACAGCAATGTGCCTGCGAAGGACGACGGTCTGTTCCGCCGCTTCTCGCCGAGACTCGCGCCAGTTGCGTCATTACAGGCCATCGTTGAACCAGTGCAGCCCGCGGGCCCGGCCCGTACGATTCCGATTGCCCCATCAGTCCCCACTCGCAAGCAGGGAATGGCGATGCAGCCAGAGGATGCGGATTTCGCCCAGGCGGCCGTTTGGCGGGTGAAGCTTCCCGCCGGCGTTGCCGCCTGCCGCGACCTCCGTCTGCGCGTGCGCTACACCGGTGACGTCATCCGCGCCTACCTCGGCGGCAAATTGCTCGACGACGATTTCTACAACGGACGGCCCTTTGAAATCGGCCTGCGCCGCTACGGCCCCTCCATATATCAGGACGGTCTGCTGCTGAAGGTTCTGCCGCTGCGTGAAGATGCGCCCATTTACATCACTGATCGTTCCAGGCTCAAATTCGACGACACCCACACCGCACTTAGCCTCGAAGGCGTCGATGTTATAGAGACGCGTGAAGTCATCCTGATGACGGCAAATAATCAAACTTGAATTCATCCTTCAATAGCCCATTTTCCCGCGCGCAGAGGCATAGCTGCCACACGCGACACCGGTCAGAACCGCTTGATCTCGATGCCCTGCTTGCGCAACGCATAGCCCATCTGCCGTGGTGTCAGGCCAAGCAGCCGGGCCGCTTTTGCCTGCACCCATCCGGCCCGCTCCATGGCATCCACCAACCGCTCGCGCTCGCTGAAGTCGCCTTCGCTTGCACCCTCTCCGGATGTCCCTTCGTCCTGCTCCCCATTGCCCGGAACAGCGGCCGCACGCTCTGCCTCAGTCAACTCCGCCACTGGATGAGACCTGCTGCCTTCGCTCGCGGCCCGCGACCTGCTCATCGACTTGTTCATCGCCGCCGAACTGCTCTTGCTGCTCAGCTCGAAGTCCTCCGCCTGCAACACGGGGTTCTTGGTCAGCGCCGCTGTGCGCCGCACGCAGCTCTCCAGCTCGCGCACGTTGCCGGGAAACTCGCACGCCGTCAGCACCTCCATGGCGCGCGGCGAGATGCTCAGGCTGACCCCATGCTCCTTGTTGAAGCGCTTCACAAACTCGCGCGCCAGCAGCGGTATGTCCTCCCGCCGCTCGCGCAACGCCGGCAGAAAGATGGGCACCACGCTGATGCGATAGTAAAGGTCCGAGCGGAAGTCGCCGGCAATCACCGCCGCTTCCAGGTTCCGGTTGGTCGCCGTCACCAGCCGCACATCCACCTTGATGGTGTGGTTTCCGCCCACGCGCTCGAACTCCCCCTCCTGCAGCACGCGCAGCAGCTTGGCCTGGAAGGTGGTCGAGATCTCCCCAATCTCATCCAGAAACAGCGTGCCGCCGTCCGCCATCTCGAAGCGCCCCTTGCGCATTCCGATTGCCCCGGTGAATGCGCCCTTGTCGTGCCCAAACAGCTCCGACTCCAGCACCGACTCCGACAGTGCCGCGCAGTTCAACCGGATATACGGCATCTCCTTGCGCGGAGAGTACTCATGGACCGCCCGCGCAAACAGCTCCTTTCCCGTCCCTGATTCGCCGCACAACAGCACCGGCAGGTTGCATCGCGCCACCAGTTGCACCTTCTCCGTCACCTCGCGGATCGCTGCGCTCTTTCCAATGATCCACGAAATCCCCTCATGCTTTGCCGCGTTCTTCTCTTCCAGTTCCTGCTCCAGCCGGTTGCGTTCTTCCATCAAACGCTCGCGGTCGCGTTCCACCATGGTCTGCAGCGCCACCGTCTGCCCCACCAGGTTGGCAATCATCGTCAAGTAGCGCACATCTTCGTCCAGCGTTCCGGGCGATGACTGGCTCCCCACCCGCTCAATCGTGATCGTCCCGATCGTGCGGCTCTCGCCCTTGATCGGCACGCCCACAAACGACCGCACCACCGCCGCATCCTCGGCCTTCAGTTCACTCCACTGGGCGAACAGCGGGCTTCGCGCCACATCGCGCACCACCAGCGGCATCCCGGAGACCACAATCTGCCCCACCGCCTGCTCCGGCAGCCGTTCAAACTGCTCTCTGGCCTCGGCCTCGTTCCATCCCGCGCCCACCACGGTCGTCGTCCGGTCCTCTTCGTCCAGCAGGGCGATCAGTCCGCCGCTCATGTCCATAAAGCTATGCAGCAGGTTCACCACGCCGGAGAGCGCCGTCTCCAGCCGCGCCGGCCGCGTCAGCATCTTCGATATCTCATAGATGCCCATCAGCGCCGCATGAGTGCGCGCCGACGCCGGCTCAATCGCTTCATGGCGCACGCTGGACTCGGTTTCTTTCGACGCTCGCAAGCTGACGTTCTCCATCTCCCTCTACTCTACCCCCAACCCCTTATCCCTCAAGCAGCAGCAGCCGCGCCGGGTCCAATTTTATTTGCCACGGCTGCGGTCGCTCCATCAGCACCCGCCACGCATCTTTACCTAAATCCACCTGCAAATGCGCTGGCTCATCTCCCTGTGCTGGCGCGTGCAACCGCAGATAGAGCGTCATCTCGTGCGGCGCCTCGCTGGTGCCCACCAGCCAGCATGGAAATGTATTCTCGCCCGCCGCGCCTGGCGCATTGTCTGCGTCTCCCACAATCGCAATCTGGTGCGAGCGCACGCCAACGTGGGTCAATCCTTTGGGAACAGCACAATCCGTCCGTAGCTCGCATCCCCACGCATCCACCGCGATCCGCTCCACGCCAACCCTCCGCGCCGCCACAATGTTCTTGCATCCCGTCAATCGCGCCGCTGCCACCGTACGCGGCCGCTCAAAGAGTTCCTGCTTCGGCCCGCTCGCAATCACCCGCCCGCCGTCCAGCACCACCAGCTCACTGCAGAACCGGAACGCCTCTTCCATGTCGTGCGTCACAAACAGCACCGCTCCCTTGTACTCCGCCAGCGTCTCGCGCAACTGCTCCTCGGTCTGCCTCCGCAGGTGCGGGTCCAGCGCCGCGAACGGCTCATCCAGCAGCAGCGCATCCGGCTCAATCGCCATGCACCGCGCGATCGCCACTCGTTGCCTCTGCCCACCCGAAATCTCTCCCGGCATGCGCTCCGCCAGCTCCGCAATGTGCATCCGTTCCAGATGCCGCGCCACCACGCGTCGCCGTTCCTCTACTCCCAGCCCACTCAACCCGAAGCCCACATTCTCCTCCACCGTCATATGCGGAAACAGAGCGTAGTCCTGAAACACAATCCCGATCCGTCGCCGAGCCGGGCGCACATTCTCTTTCGTCTCGCTGTCGAACAGCACCCGCCCATTCAGCACAATCCGCCCGCCATCCGGCTCCGCCGCGCCCGCAATCAGACGCAGCGTCATCGTCTTTCCCGCACCCGACGCACCCAGAATCCCCACCGCGCCCCTCCCCGAAACCAGCCCCGCGTCCAGCCGCACCTTCAGCGTGAACCGCTCCAGCCGCTTCTCCAGGTCAACCTCCAGCGCGGAAGAAGTCTCGCCCTCCTCGTCCCGCAGTCCGACCACTCGAGGCACCACAGGAAGCGCCCCACCCTCGGCCTGCGACGTCGGCCCAACCTCCGCTCGCACCCGCTTGCGCACCGCCTTGCTCTCCCGGTTCAGCAGCCGGATCATCCCCAGCGAGATCGCCACAATCAGTGCAACCCACACCGCTGCCAGCCGCGGTTCGCCGTCCTCCACCGCCGAAAAGATTGCAATCGGCATCGTCTGCGTGCGTCCGGGAATGTTCCCCGCCAGCATCAGCGTCGCGCCAAACTCGCCCATCGCGCGCGCAAACGCCAGCACCGTTCCTGCCACCACTCCCGGCCCCGCCAGAGGAAACAACACCCGCCGAAACACTCTCCACTCCGACGCGCCCAGCGTCCGCGCAGCCTGCAACAGCGTAGGATTTACCTGCTCGAACGCGCCCAGCGCCGTCCGGTACATCAGCGGGAACGCAACCACCGTCGCCGCAATCACCGTTGCTGGCCACGAAAACACAATCGTGATCCCAACCCGTTCCAGCGCAGCACCCAGCAAACTGCGCCGTCCAAACACAAGCAGCAGGAAAAAACCCACCACCGTAGGCGGCAACACCAGCGGAAGCGTCAACAGCCCGTCAATCCATCCCCTCAAGCTGAAGGTCCGCCAACCCCATCCCCATATGCGCGACCCGTCCTGCGCCTGCGCCCGGTACATCCACCACGCCGCCAGCAGCCCCAGGAAAAAAGTCGCCACCGTGGCCGCGCACGTCGTCGCAACCGAAAGGATCAGCGGCGACGCGTCCATCGGCAATCTCACCATGAAGACATGGTAAATCCATGCTTCCCGAAGATCGCCGCCGCCGCCGGACTCCGCAGGTACTCGACAAACTGCTGCGCAGCCCCACTCTCACGCCCCGCTCCCACCACAGCCACCGGATAGACGATCGGCTCATGCGTCTCCTCGGCTGCCGTCTCGACGACTCGCACCCGCGCGTCGTTCTGCCCGTCCGTCGCGTACACCAACCCTGCGTCGGCGTTGCCCGTCTCCACATACGTCAGCACCTGGCGCACGTCCTTCGCCAGCACAATCTTCCCCTTCACCCGCTCGTAGAGCTTCAGCGCCATCAGCGTCTCCTCGCCGTACTGCCCTGCCGGAACGCTTCCCGGATCGCCCAGCGCAATCTGCCGCACGCTCGCATCCGCTAGCCCCGCAAATCCCTGCAACCTCGAGTCCCGCGGCGCAATCAGCACCAACTTGTTGCTCAGCAGATCGTGCCGCGTCCCCGCATCGATCAGCCCCTTCGCTTGCAACTCGTCCATCGGCCCGGCCGCCGCCGATAGAAACACGTCCACCGGCGCGCCCTGCTCGATCTCCCGCGCCAGCACGCCCGATCCGCCAAAGTTATTGCGAAAATCGACGCTCGCGTGGGTCTGCCGGTACTGCGCCTCAATCTCGCCGATCGTCTCCGTCAGGCTCGCCGCAACCGAAATCGTCAGCGTCGTCCGCGCAGGCCCGCGGCAAGCTCCGAGCGCAAGCACTCCAACAGACAAGCCCGCCAACACACATTGCGCCGCATGAACCATAGGCCGTCTCCGCAACCGGCAATCAGCAACTACTTCTTCCCCGGCTTGCCCCCTGCCATCTTGTAAACCTCGCTCCCAGCCAGCAAATATCCCCCAACCCCGTAGTTGAAGCTCGACGATGGCTTGAACAGGTCCGGTGCCGATCCGGTCTGCTGGATGTCGCCCAGCCGCCCGTCCGCGTAGATGTGCTGCGAGCATTCCAGCCCATGCCTTCGTCACCACCGGCGTATATACCTTGCGGTCGAGCAGCCCGTTATTGATCCCCCACGCAATGCCGAACGTCATCAGCGCCGACCCAGAAATCTCCGGCTGGTCGTACGCCGCCGGGTCCAGCATTCCCGACCGCCACAGCCCGTCCGGCCCCTGGATATTCGCCACCGCGGCGGCCATCTCCTTCAGTTGCGTCTCGTACATCGAGCGCGCCGGATCGTCCTTTGGCAGGTACTCCAGCGTCCGTGCCAGCCCCGCCATCACCCATCCCTCGCCGCGCGACCAGAATATTTTCTGCCCATTCTTCTCCGTCTTCGGTATGAAGCTCGCGTCCCGCGCGTACAAGTGCGCCTGCGTGTCATACAACTGCTGCGATGTCTTCGCCCACTCCTCGTCCAGATATACGATGTACTTCTTGTCTCCGGTCGCCGCGTACAGCCGGGCCCACGCCGGCGGCGCCATGAACAGAGCGTCGCACCACCACCACTCGATCCTTCGCCCCGTCCCCAGTTCCACCCGCGGCTTCGCCAGTATCCCGTCGAAGATGGCCTGCGTCGGAGCCAGCTCCTCGGGCTTCTTGTCCATCAGATACAGCTCCAGATAGGTCTGCGCCAGGCTGTGCTGGTTCGCGTCCACCTCCGTTTTGCTCAACTCCCAGTTGTACGTCTTGCCCATATCCCGCATCACGCCGCTGTACTTGGGATCGCCCAGCGACTCCGACGCAGCCATCAGTCCGCTGTACAGCGCGCCCCACGTCCATATCCGCCCATCGAGCTGGCGTGTCCGGTCGAAGACCGCGAAGTACTCCTGCGACTGCGCGAGC
Organism: uncultured Acidobacteriaceae bacterium; assembly: GCA_963828115.1. GTDB lineage: Bacteria > Acidobacteriota > Terriglobia > Terriglobales > Acidobacteriaceae > Edaphobacter. The sequence continues at coordinate 188,001 of CAWHDN010000014.1, read as the reverse complement.
TGCCAGTCCGCCACCTTCCTCATCGCCGCCGCCACCGCCTTCGGCTTCAACTTCGGCGAAAGGTCCGTCGCCAGCGGTCCCGGATCGTCCGGCACGCTGCCAAACTTCCGCGTAATCCCGCCTGTAATCGCTCCCTGGCGCCGCCCTGCTGCGTCCGGCGGCGCACTCCCCCCGCCGTTCCTCTGCGGCGAAGCCGTCTGCCCTGCCAGCGCCATCTTCAGCATCTCGCTGCCTGCCATCAAAAATCCGCCGACACCGTAGTTGTAACTTGCCGAGGCCTTGAACGCCGCCGGCTCCGCGCCAGTCTGCTGAATGTCGCCCAGCCGTCCGTCCGCATAGATGTGCTGTAGCATTCCCGCCCACGCCTTCGTCACCACCGGCCCATACACCGCGCGGTCCAGAATCCCGTTGTTGATCCCCCACGCCATGCCAAACGTAATCAACCCCGACCCCGATATCTCCGGCTGGTCGTAGTCTGCCGGGTCCAGCAGCCCCGCGCGCCACAGTCCATCCGGCCCTTGTATCTTGGCCAGTGCCGCCGCCATCTCCTTCAACTGCGTCTCATACTTCGCGCGCGCCGGATCGTCCTTCGGCAGATACTCCAGTGTCCGCGCCAGCCCGCCCATCACCCAGCCCTCGCCGCGCGACCAGAACATCTTCTGCCCGTTCTTCTCGGTCTTTGGGATGTACGTCGCGTCACGCGAATAGAGGTGCGCCTGCGGGTCGTACAGCAACTGCGATGTCTTGGCCCACTCCTCATCCAGATACGCAATGTACTTCCTGTCGCCGGTCGCCGCATACATCCGCGACCACACCGGCGGTCCCATGAACAGCGCATCGCACCACCACCATGTAATCCTCCGCTGTGTTCCCATCTCCGGGCGCGGTGCGGCCAGAATTCCGTCCAGCGCCGCCTGAATCGTCGCAATCTGCTCCGGCCTCTTGTCCTTCAGATATAGCTCCAGGTACATCTGCGCGATGCTCTGGTCGTCGCCGCTCGGCATCTGCGTCGTCCGCAGTCCCCAGTTGTAGCTCTTGCCCACCTGCTCCATCGCGTCGCGGTATCTCGCCTCGTTCAGCGCGTCCGCCGCCGCCATATACCCCGCGTACAGCACGCTCCAGGTCCATATCCGCCCATCCATGTTGCGTGCGCGGTCCACCACCGTGAAGTACTGCTGCGACCCGGCAAGCTCCGAGTCCGCCACCTTGCGCATCGCCGCTCCCACCGCCTCGGGTGTAATCGCCGGCGACAGGTCCCTGGCCAGCGGCCCGCCATCGTCCGGCGAAGAGCCGAACCCGCGCGAGTTGTCCTTCGCAATCCCCGCCAGGCGCATAGCCTCCGTGTTGGGCGGGGCCACCGGAGTGTCCGTCAACTGCGACGGAAACTGCTGCGCAGCCGCCGGCGTAGTTGACGCAGCAGCCTGCGGCAAAACCGTTGGCGGTGTCTGCGGCGAAGCTGCCTGCTGCGCCCATGCGCCACTCTGAACCGTCCCCAATAAACAAAAGCCCGCCGCCATGGCGAGCAATCCCGTCTTCCGCCCAACGTCCATCGCACAACCTCGCTCTTTAACCCGAATCATGATTGCCACCAATGAGAGCCGCACACACAAACCACCCTTGCATTCAGCATGGAGAATGATACTCAAACCAATTCACTGCCGTCATTCTGGCGCAGCCGGAATCTCCGTATTTGTCTTATCCGCATCGAATCCCTCATCAACCACCCCAGAACGGCTCTCGCTACTCCTCGCGCAGCACCTCCAGCGGCTTCTTCTCCAGAATCCGGTGGCTCGCCATCCAGCCCGTCGCCACCGTCAGCGCCGCCACTCCCGCCAGTGCGCTGAAGTTCAGCAGCAACTGTGCCTTGTACGCCACATTCATCTGGAGTAGCAGCGTCCTCACAATCAGGTTGGCAAACCCGATCCCCACCACGCCCGCCACCAGCCCCAGCACCGCAAACTCAATCGAAAAGATCGTCGCAATTCGCCCCCGCGTCGCGCCCAGCGTCTTCAGCACCACCACCTCGCGCGTCCGCCGGTACTTTGTCCCAGCAATCGACGACGCCAGAATCACCACCCCCGCGAAGATCGAGAACGCCGCCAGGAACTGGATCACATATGTAATTTGGATCACCACCGCGCGCACTGTCTCCAGCGCCTGCGCCACGTTGATTACCGTCACCGTGGGATACGCCACATAGAGAGCGCGCTGCAGCTCGCCCACCTTTGCCGGGTCCGCATGCACTCCGCCCGACCACACCACCGGCAGCCCGTCCAGCGCCGTCTTCGGCAGCGTGAACTGCGCCCGTCCGAAGAGGTGCTGTCCATCGTCTTTGGTCAACGCCACCACGGTCGCCGCAATCTTCGTGTCCTCGACCGCAAACACAATCGTCGATCCCAGCTTCATCCCCAGCCAATCCGCCTGCTGCTGCGAGATCGCAAGTTGCGGCCTGCGTTCGCCCGCCTTCCACCATTCGCCCGACACCACCTTCGTCCCCACCGGGACCTCCTCGGCCCAGGTCAGGTTGACCCCGCGCGGCATCCGTCGCCGCCGCGAGTTTCTCGGCGTCCCCTGCGCCTGTGCTTGCGCCCTCTCTTCATCCGCCTTCGCTCTCGCCTCGGCCTGCGTCACGCCATCGATCGTCTCAACTCGCGCGGCCACCATCGGCACCAACTCCGGCTGGGTCGTCACTCCCGGCTGTGCCTTCAGCACCGTGCGAATCCCATCGATCTCCGTGTTCGCAATGTCCACCAGAAACACATTGGGCAGGTTCGGCGCAGACGTGATATGCAGCTCATTCACCACCGCCCGCTGCACCAGATACACCGTCATAATCTGCATCACGCCCATGCCCAGCGCCGCCAGCAGAGCCGCCGACGGATTGCCCGGGCGGTACAGGTTTGCCAGCCCATGGCGCAGCGCAGACGGCAGGTGCAGCCGCGTGCGGTTCAGAAAGAACTTTAGCCCCCAAAGCACCGCCGCCGACGCCGCCAGCAACACCAGCAGCACAATCGCCAGCCACACCGAAAAGACCCGCCCCACCTCGGCAGAGTCCGACAGCGTCGTCGCAATCACAGCAATTCCACCAATTATCAGCAGAAATGACCCCGCCTGCATCGGTTTCCTGCGTGTCCAGTTCCAGATCGCCGGCCCGAACCCCGCCGCCGCAAACAGGCATATCCCCTCCAGCAGCAGCTCCAGCGAATGCCCCGGCCAGTGCCTGCTAACTACAACAACGCTCACCACCGTCACCGCCAGCGCCAGCGCAACCCACGGCAGCCGCGCCAGCACGCGCCGCAAAAAGCTCGTCTTGCCGTCGTCGCCAGTCTCCGACTCCGTATCGCGCCGCAGGATTAAACTCGGCCTCACCCCGCGAATGTCCAGCAGCGGCGGCAGCGTAAACAGCAGCGTCGTCAGCAAGCCCGCGCCCAACCCCACAAGGATCGCCCTCGGCTGCAAGTGCAGATCCGTCGGCACGTTAATCAGCTTGCCCAGCACCAGCGGGAACGCAAGCTGCACCGCAACCCCCATCAGCACGCCCAGCAGTCCCCCGGCAAGCCCCAGCAGCAGCGTCTGTAGCAGGTAGATCTTCATGATCTGCCCGCTGCGCGCCCCCAGCGACTTCATGATCGCAATCGTATCCAGCCGCTGCTGTAGGTGCGCGCGCATCGCCATCGCCACGCCCACCGCGCCCAGCACCAGCGCCACCAGGCTCATCAGAGACAGCAGGCTCGTCGCTCGATCCAGCCCTTCCGTCAACGACGGGTTGGTCTCGCGATAGTCCGTCACCTGCGCCTCCGGCAGCAGAGCCGCGACATTCGTCTTCAGCGCCGCAACCGCCGCATCCGACACCGGCCTGCCATCGCTCGGCGGAGGCAGCTTGAACAGCACTCGCTCGGTCGCATGGTTCCCCGGCCCCAGCAGCCCGGTCGCATCCAACGCCGCTCGCGAGATCAGCACCCGCGGCCCCGCTTCGAAGTTCCCCGACAGCCGGTCCGGCTCATCCACCACCGTCGCCGCAATGCGAAATGTCTCGCCGCCCACTCGCACGTCGTCGCCCACATGCAGCCCGGTCCGCAGCAGCAGATCGTCGCCCACCGCAACCGATCCCGGCCCCAGCGCCGTCTTTAGGCTCATCGCCGGCGCCAGCGTTATCTCCCCGTAGAACGGATACAGCGCCGGATCGACTGCCTTCAGCGACACCAGCAGCGGATTCATCGCGCTCGGTGACGCCGCCATCGACATCATCTCCGTCACCGTCGTCATCTGCACGCCGCCCGCGCGAATCTCCTCCAGGCTCTTCAGCTCATTCGGCGTCGGCTGCTCATTCGTCTTCGCCGCAAGGTCCGCCGCCATGATCGACCGCGCGCGGTCCAGCAGCGTCGCGCGGAACGACGCCGAAAATCCCCGCACCCCGGTCAGCGCCGCCACTCCAATTGCAACCGAAAGAATTACAAATAGAAACTTCCCGCGCGTGTGCCGCATCTCCCGCGCCGCAATCTTCGCCGCCGTTCCCCATGCCAACCCGTTCGCCATCTAGACGCCCACCCGGAACCCAAAAGGAGTCTGCCGCTCCGGCCTCGGTTCGACCAATGTTTCCGTCATCCGAAATAATCGCCCCATCGCGCAACACGATCCTGCGGTCTGCACACTCAGCCAGAGTCGCATCGTGCGTCACCAGCACCAGCGTCGTCCCCTCCTTGCGGTTCAGCTCCAGCAGCAACTTCAGCACAAGCGCGCCGTTGGTCGTGTCCAGGTTCCCCGTCGGCTCGTCCGCCAGCACAATCGGCGGCTGCATCACGAACGCCCGTGCCAGCGCCACGCGTTGCTGTTCGCCGCCCGAGAGCTGCACCGGATAGTGGTCCATCCGGTCGCCCAACCCAACGCTCGCCATCAGTTGCCGCGCCCGCGCCAGCCCATCGCCCTCCGCATTCAGCTCGTACGAAAGCAGCACATTCTCCAGCGCGGTCAGCGTCGGAATCAATTGGTACGACTGGAAGACGAACCCCACCGCCTTCCCCCGCACCTGAGCCAGCCGGTCCTCCGGCAGGTAGCTGATCGCCACGCCATTCAGCCGAACCTCGCCCGCGCTCGGCGTATCCAGCCCCGCCAGCAGCCCCAGCAGCGTAGACTTCCCACTCCCCGAAGCCCCCATGATCGGCCACAAACTCGCCCTTCGGCACATTGAAGTCCAGCCCGCGCAGGATCTCCACCGTACGCGCCCCGTTGCGGATCGACTTCCGCAACCCCTCCACCGCGATCATCCACTGCCCTCTGCCTGCGCCTTCACTCACGGCCAAACTCCCTCTGCGTCGCATCGACAGTACGCAGGCATTCCCTCATGCACTCGCATCCCCTCATGCACTCGTATCTTTGATACGTTGGATCAATGCGGAAAGTTTACCCTGTCTTGCTCTTTGCGTACCTCCTGCTCCCTTTCTCCACCCCCGCGCAGTCCAAAGCCGCGCCCAAAGCCGCCCCCGCGGACCGTCGCCCCCTCCTCGTCTGTTTCGGCGACTCGCTCACCGCCGGGGCTGGCACCGGCCCCGGCGAGAGCTTCCCCGACTACCTGCAATCAGCCCTCGACCAGCGCCACATCCACTACCGCGTCGACAACCAGGGCATCAGCGGCAACACCACCAAGGACGCTCTCCAGCGTCTCCCCGGCATTCTCGCCCTGCACCCCGCCGTCGTCCTCGTCGAGTTCGGCGGCAACGACGGCCTGCGCGGCCTGCCTATCGCAGACACCCGCGCCAACCTCGACCATATCGTCGCCACCCTGCAACACTCCGGCGCTCGCGTCGCCCTCGCCGGCATCACCCTCCCGCCAGACTACGGCCCCGACTACATCCGCCAGTTCAACCAGACCTACACCATCCTCGCGAAAAAATACCGCGTCCCCATGCTTCCCTTCCTCCTCAAGGACGTCTACGGCGTCCCCGGAATGATGCAGTCCGACCGCACCCACGCCACCGCCGCCGGCAACCGGATCGTCGCCCGCAACCTCCTCCCCCTCCTCCTCCCCCTCCTCAAAAAGTAGCCCCGAACAACCCAACCACCGTCATCCCGACCAGAGCGCCCCACACCACCGTCATCCCGACCAGAGCGCCCCACACCACCGTCATCCCGATCGGAGCGCCGGGTGCCCCAGGTGCCGGGTGCCCCAGGTGCCTCGCTTTTGGGCACCTGGGAGAGCCATGTGCCGGGTGCGGGTGCCCCAGGTGCCTCGCTTTTGGGCACCTGGGAGAACCGGGTGCCGGGTGCGGGTGCCCCAGGTGCCTCGCTTTTGGGCACCTGGGAGAACCGGGTGCCGAGTGGGATTCAACCCCCGCAAAAACCCCAGTAAATCCCCCTGTCAAGCCCCTCGAAGCCCAAAATTCCCCCTAACCCATACCAACCAAACAACATATTTCTTTTTAATAGTTGGCATACTAGTTTCCCTCCATCCCGTATAATTAAATCAGTAAGCAAAACCAAACAGACCCGGCCAATCGCCGGGCCTTTGCATTTAATGCACCACTTACCACGCACCACCATCCTCAAGTGACTGATTCCAGAGATAGAAAGATCTAAACCATCTGGAATGAAGATCTTGAAAGCTCGGTCCAGACCAGGTCTAGATCTAACTTTCCTTTTTTGAATATCTTAGGGCTTTTAAGGGGTGTATCCCCCCCCACAGGAGTGAAACCTCATGACCGACGGCAATCGCAACAAAGCCAGCTCTCGGCCGTCCTACCCCAGCACCACAATCGGCTGCATCAGCGTCCCCGCAATCCGCTTGGCAATCGCCAGCAGCTCCGCCGGGCCGGTAAACACCTTCACCAGCGCCGCGCCCGAGTACTCCGGCAGGTTCACCTGCATTCCATTGCGCAGCCGTCCCGCCACCTGCTCATCCACCGTCACCGAAGGCATCTCCGGCAGCAGCGTCCGCGGATGCGGCATCCGCCGCTCAATCTCCTCCGGCCGGCCCGCCAGCACCTTCAGCTCGTCCAGCCCAATCGCCTGCGCCAGCGTAAACACCCCGGCCCCGGTCCGCCGCAGCGTCGCCAGATGCGCTCCGCAGCCCGCCAGCGCACCCAGCTCATGCGCTACCGAGCGCACATATCCGCCCGCCGAGACCTCCATCTCGAACCGCGCCAGCTCGCCGTCCAGCGACAGCAGCTCAAACCGATGGATCACAATCCGCGCCAGCTTCATCTCCACCGGCTTGCCTGCGCGCGCCAGCTTGTGCGCCGGAACTCCGCCAATCTTCTTCGCAGAGAAGACCGGCGGCATCTGCTCCATCTCGCCGTGGAATCGCGCCGCCAGCCCGCGCAATTCTTCCAGCGTCTTCCCCAAAGCTCGAACCTCGCCCGCCGCCGTTCCCTCCGCGTCGAAGGTGTCCGTCGCAAATCCAAACCGGATCGTCCCCTCGTACGCCTTCTCCGCCGTGCCGAAGAACTGGGCCAGCCGCGTGTACTTGCCCAGCAGCAGGGGCAGCACTCCGGTCGCCATCGGGTCCAGCGTTCCCAGGTGCCCCACCGAGCGCTCGCCCGTCGCCCGCCGCACAACATCCACCACATCGTGCGAGGTCATCCCCGCAGGCTTGTCCACTACCAGCAATCCATTCATCTCTACAAGACTACGTGGTCTTGGGCCAATGCGCTTATATCTCGGCCCCGCCGCCACCCCGCACCAGCGACAGAAACTCATTCCGCGTCTGCGTCTGCGTCTTGAACACGCCGCGCATCGCCGAGGTCACCGTCGCCGAGTGCTGCTTCTCCACGCCGCGCATCATCATGCAAAGGTGCTGCGCCTCCACGATCACGCCCACGCCCTGCGGCGCAATCGCCTCCGCAATCGCGTCCGCAATCTGCGTCGTCAGCCGCTCCTGTACCTGCAACCGCCGCGAAAACATCTCCACCAGCCGCGGAATCTTGGACAGCCCGATCACGCGTCCGCTGGGCACATACGCCACGTGCACCTTGCCGAAAAACGGCAGCAGGTGGTGCTCGCACATCGAATAGAACTCGACGTCCCGCACCATCACCATCTCGTCGTACTCCACCTCGAACAGCGCCCCGTTCAGCACCGTTCGGACGTCCATAGCGTATCCCTGCGTCAGGAACGCCATTGCCTTCTCCACGCGCTCCGGCGTCTCCGCCAACCCATCCCGCGTCGCATCCTCCACCAACCGCGACAGCAGCTCCCGATAAAGCTCCTGCGTCGTCAGCTCCACCGCTGTTCCCGTTTTCATAACCGCCGCCTTCTTCAACTTCATACCTTTCCGTGCACTCATATCGTTTCAACCTCTCCCATACTCATCGCCAATCTCGAACGAATTGTTCCCCGTCTCTTCAATCCTCACCCGCACAACCCGCGCCCCGCGAAATCCCTGAAATATCCGGTGAACCACACGCGTAAAGTTCTCCGTTGTCGGCACAAGTTCGCGAAACTCATCCAGCGTATTCAGATTCATCCCGTCGAATCGCTCGATCAGTTGCGTCCTTGCAAACGCATCCAGCTCGCCCAGGTCGCAGACCATCCCCGTCTCCGCATCCACCGGCCCGCCCGCTGTCACCTCCACTCCGTAGTTGTGCCCATGCCCATGCGGGTTGTTGCACTTCCCATAGACCGCGCGGTTCTGCTCCGCGCCGTACGCCTCAGTGTGCAGCCGGTGCGACGCACTCAGCCGGTACCGCCGCGACATATACGCCTTCGGCCCCGCGCTTCGTCGGACTTCGCAAGCCTCGCCAGCCGCCATCAACGCTCCCCGTAGTAGTCCGCAAACAGATCGGCCATCTCATACACGCGCACTCGGTGCAGCTTCGCGCCAGGAATCTTTCCCTCCAGCCGCCGCCAGATCGCAATCGCAATGTTCTCCGTCGTCGGCACGCGCCCCGTTTCCGCCGCGAACTCCGGCACCTCCAGATTCAGATGCCGATGGTCATAGACGCTCACCACCTCGCGCTCCAGAATCTCCTTCAGATCCTTCAGGTCAACCACAAATCCCGACACCGGATCGACCTCGCCGGCCACTGTCACCTCCAGCGTGTAATTGTGCCCATGCCCGTTCTTGTTCGCGCACCGTCCAAAGACGCGCTCGTTCTCGGTCTGCGTCCACGCCTCGTTCCAGTAGTAGTGCGCCGAAGAAAACTCAGCCTTCCGTGTCAGAAGAATCATCGTGCCTCACTCATCTCAGTCATTCATTTAGATGTAGCAGCAACCGCTTCGATGCGTCGCAAATCCGATCCACGAAGTCTATCGCCCAACCTTGTATCTCCGCCCCTTCCAGTCAACCGACCTGGTAACCCGATGATGGAAATGACTGCGCAACAACAGCCAGCAGAACATCGGGACCCCCAGAATCGAGATCGCCACGTCTCCCGCCGGAAAGTTAGACCGAGCCACCCGCCCATAGAACCCCCACGTGGTCCGCATCCACACCAACAGGATCGCCCAGCGCTGCCATATCACCAGCAGCGGCATCCACCACGCCAGCGCCGGCAGGCCGAAAAACAGCATGAACTGCAGCAGCTGCATCCCGGCCAGCAGCAGCGCGCTCGGGAACAGCAGCGCCAGGTTCTTCGTCCAGCCCTCCACCATCTCCGGCAGCGTGCGATACATCCTCGCCGCCAGCGCGTCCGGCGCGTAGCGGAAACGAATCCCGTGCCGCGCCCGCTTGATCTTGCGCGCCAGAGCCACGTCCTCCAGAATCTCCTGCCCCACCACGCGATGCCCCCCCACGGCGAAGTAAGCCTCGCGTTCCACCAGCAGAAACTGCCCATTCGCCGCCGCCAACCGGCTCGCTGGATCGCTCACCCGCTTCGGAGGATAGGCGCTTGCCAGCTCCGAAAACACCAGCGGCATCACTGCCCGCTGCCAGAAGCCCTCCACAATCTGCCGCGGCGAGTAACTCAGCAGAGCCGCTCCATATTTCTTCGCCTCATGCAGCGCCCGCCCCAGGTCGCCCGGCTCATGCACCGTGTCCGCATCGGTAAACAGCAACCACGACCCGCGCGCCCGCTGCGCCCCCGCCCAGCACGCGTTCGTCTTTCCGGTAAACCAGCCCCGATCGCTCTGGTCCAGCTTGGGAGCCTCGATTACCACCACTCCCTCGCGCCCAGCCGCGGCTGCCCGCGCAATCTCCCGTGTCCCATCCGTCGAATCGTCATCGACGACGATCAGCTCCCACTCCACCCCCAGCGCAAACCCCACCTCCGACTGCGCCACCAGCGACCGCAGGCACTCCCCCAGCACCGCCGCCTCGTTGCGCGCCGGCACCACCACCGACAGCCGCAACCGCGTCTCCGCGGACGCCGCAACCACCCCGCTCTTCCCCGACCCTTCGCCCGCATCGCTCACAGATTCGTATTATAGAAAGCAGGAGCCTTGCGTGCGCAAAGCCAGACCGACTCTTCGATCCGCAGTTCTTCTTCTCGCCCTCTGCGCGCTCTCCCTCACCGCCTGCGACCGCGGCGACCACCCCGCGCGCATCGGCTCCCCCGCCCCCCAGTTCACCCTCTCCGACGGCACGCAGAACATCGACCTCGCCCGCCTCCGCGGCCACATCGTCGTCCTCCACTTCTGGGCCACCTGGTGCGCGCCCTGCGTGGTGGAGATGCCCAGCCTCGTAGCTCTCCAGCGCCGCCTCCCGCAGGTCACCGTCCTCGCCATCAGCCAGGACGAAGACCCCGCCGTCTACCGGCAATTCCTCCTCGACTACCACGTCGACCTGCTCACCCTGCGCGACCCCGCCGCCCGCATCCCTCGCCTCTACGGCACCATCAAGATTCCCGAAACCTACATCATCGACTCGCGCGGCATTCTCCGCCGCAAGTTCGTCTCCGCCCAGGACTGGACCAGCCCCGAGATCATCGACTACCTCACCAAGCTCTAAGAATTATTCACGATAGATAACACAGAAGAATTGTCATTCTGAGCGGAGCGAAGAAACCCCGTATTTGTCCTTCGGATCGGGAATTCGCATTCAGACAAACCGCCGTTACACCACAAAGTACTTCGCCTGCGGATGATGCACCACCAGCGCGTTCGTGCTCTGCTCCGGTTCAATGTGGTACCCCTCGGTCAGCCGCACGTTGATCTTCTCCTCCGGCTTCAGCAGCGCAAAAATCTTCGCCTGGTCCTCCAGATTAGGGCACGCCGGGTAGCCGAACGAGTAGCGCGATCCGCGGTACTTCTGGTGGAACAGGTCGCGTACTTCCGGAGCGTCCTCACCGTCGATACCCAGCTCCCTGCGCATCACAACGTGCATATACTCCGCCAGCGCCTCGGCCGTCTCCACCGAGAGCCCATGCAGGTAGAGATATTTCGTGAAGTCCCCGCCCTCGAAGAGCTTCTGCGTCGCCTCGCTTGCTCTGCTTCCAATCGTCACCACCGAGAAGCCAATCACATCCATTCGCCCGGATGATTTTGGCGAGAAGAAGTCCGCAATCGACAGCAGCCGTCCCTCCCGCTGCCGCGGAAAATCAATCCGCAGCAGCTCCGTGCCCTGCGCGTCCGGATCGTAGACAATCACCTCGTTGCCCTCGCTCTGCGCCGGATAGTACCCATAGACCACCTTCGGATCGAACCATCCGTTCGCAATCACCTCCTGCTCCAGCTCCTTCAGAATGGGCCGAAACTTCTCCTCCACCAGCCGCACATAGTCGGTGGCCGAAGCCGTCTTCAGTTGCCACTGGTTCTTGAACAGCGCCGTCTCGTTGATGTACTTGTACAGCTCATTCAGGTCGAAGTCGCGCCGCGTGCGCACGCCATAAGAACGGCGGCACGGGAATCTCGTCCACATCCTTCACCACGCTTGATCGCTCGGTCGTCGCCGGCTGCCAGCGACGCCAACCGCTCCGCCGCGCCCGGCCGGTTGAACTCGCGCCGTGTAGCCCCTTCGCTAAGCCGCTTCTCGCGCACGCTCGCATCCTCGTCCGTCAGATCGCTCATCACATGCAGCCCCGCAAATGCGTCCTCCGCGTAGAACACCGCCGAGCTGTACTCCTTGCGCAGATCGTCCTCCACATACTTCCGCGTCAGCGCCGCGCCGCCGCAGATCACCGGAATCTGCGACTGGATCAGTTGCAGGTCCTGGATCACGTACTTCATCTCCAGCGTCGATTTCACCAGCAGCCCCGACAGCCCAATCGCGTCCGCGTTGTGCTGTCTAGCGGCCTCCATGATCGCTACCGGAGGGCTGCTTGATCCCGAGGTTCACCACCTTGTACCCGTTGTTGGACAAAATAATATCCACCAGGTTCTTGCCGATGTCGTGTACGTCGCCCTTCACCGTCGCCAGCACAATCGTCCCCCGCTGGTTGCTCTCGGACTTCTCCATCTTCGGCTCCAGATACGCCACCGCTGCCTTCATCGTCGCCGCCGAATCCAGCACCGAAGGCAGTTGCATCTTGCGCGCGCCAAACAGCTCGCCAACCGTCTTCATCCCCTCCAGCAGCACCGTGTTGATCAGCTCCAGCGGCGTGTATCGCGCAAGCGCAGACTCGAGTATCTCCTCCAGCGACTGCTTCCTCTCGCCCTGTCCCAGCCCGCGTTCTCCATTGACAATCAGGTGCTTCAGCTTCTCCTCGTCCGTCATATCGTCGGTCGAAGCCGCCGTCTCTTCCTCTGCGCCCGCGCTCTTCGTCAGCCCCGTGAAGTACTGCATGTAGACCTGCAACGGGTCCTGCTCCGTCTGCACATTGCGGAAGATCAGGTTGCGTGCCAACTCCACCTCCGCCTCGGGAATCTTGAACAGCGGATAGATTTTGCTGTAGTTCACAATCGCCGTATCCAGCCCTCGCGCAACCGCCTCGGCCAGAAAAACCGAGTTCAGCACCCGCCGCGCGTAAGCGTTCAGCCCGAAGCTGATGTTCGAAACGCCAAGCGTCGTCCTGCACTCCGGCAACTCCAGCTTGATCCGCCGCACCGCCTCCAGAGTCTCCATCCCCGCCGTCCGATAGTCCTCCTGTCCGGTCGAGATCGGCAGCGTCAGCGCGTCGAAGATCAGGTCCTGCGAGCGCAGCCCATACTTCTCCGTCGCCAGCCTGTGAATGCGATGCGCTATGGCGACCTTCTTCTCCGCAGTCAGCGCCATGCCGTCCTCGTCGATCGTCAGCGCAATCACCGCAGCACCGTAACGTCTTGCCATCGGCAGCACCTGCGAAGTCCGCTTCTCGCCATCCTCCAGATTAATGGAGTTGATGATCGGCTTGCCGGGAATCCGCTTCAGCGCCTCCTCAATCACATTCGCCTCGGTCGAATCGATCAGGATCGGCGCGGGCACGCGCGTCGCCACCTTCTCGATCACGCCGTTCATGTACGCAACCTCGTCCTCGCCCACCACCGCGCAGCAGATGTCCAGCAGTTGCGACCCCTCGTTCACCAGCCGCTTCGCCATCGTAAAGATGCCGTCGTAGTCCGCCGCGCGCACCATGTCTTTAAAATGCGCAACGCGCGTCGTGGCGTTCATCTCCTCCGCAATAATCGCCGGCTGCCCATCCACCTCCAGCGGCACCACCGAGAACGCGCTCGCCGCCACCGACTGCGGCTTGTTCGCGCGCTCCAGAGGCCTCAGCCCGGCCACAGCCTCCGCCGCCGCCTTGATGTGCGCAGGCGTTGTCCCGCAACATCCGCCAATAATGTTTACGCCGTACTCGCTCACAAACCGCCGATGGTGCTCGGCAAACTCCGCCGGCGTCAGCTTGTAAACGGCCCGCCCGCCCACGTTCTGCGGCAGCCCGGCATTCGGCAGCACGCTCACCGCCATCGTCGCGTTCTGGCACAGGAACCGCACCGCGTCGTTCATCTCCGCCGGCCCGGTGGCGCAGTTCATCCCAACCACTTCCGGCCGGAAGCACTCGATCACCGCCAGCGCAGCGCCGATCTCCGTGCCCAGCAGCATCGTCCCGGTCGCCTCCATCGTGATCTGCACCTGCAGCGGCAGCGCCACGCCGGTATTTCTCATCGCGTCGTAGCAGGCGGCAACCGCAATCTTCACCTGCAAAATGTCCTGGCACGTCTCCACCAGCAGTACGTCCACGCCGCCCTCGATCAGCGCCTCCGCCTGCTCCACATAGCTCGCCAGCATCGCGTCGTACCCGATGTGCCCCAGCGAGGGCAGCTTGGTCGTCGGCCCCATCGATCCCGCCACAAACCGCGGCTTCTCTTCGGTCGAGTACTTCGCCGCAACGCTCTTCGCCAGCCGCGCCGCCGCTATGTTCAGCTCCCGCGCGCGATGCGCAATGCCGAACTCCGACAGCACCAGCGACGTCGCGCCAAACGAATCCGTCTCGATCACGTCCGCCCCGGCCTCAAGGTAGCTCGCATGGATCTCCCCAATCACATCGGGCCGCGTGACCACCAGGATCTCCGAACAGTTCTCCTTCCCCGCGAAGTCGCCTTCGACAGTAAGCGCGTAGTTCTGGATCGACGTGCCCATCGCGCCGTCGTAGACCAGCACGCGTTGCTTCAAGAGTTCGAGAAATGTAGGCGATGTGGTCATAGTTGGTTCGTAAAATCGTTCCTGCATGGTGCGAGAGAGCATCTTCTCTAGAATACAGGGGCGCAAGGGGTATCAACATGCTTCTCCGCCAATCGCGAAGCTATGAAACCCCTGTTTTGCTTAAGGGCACGGGTTTACCCGTGCCATAAGTGCTGCATTGGCACTCGGCTTTAGCCGCTGAGGTCGTGATGCAACCCTGCCCCAGGTGTTTTAGACGACATCGAAATACCGTTAGGCCGTATGCTGGTTGTATTCCCGTCTCTGGAGATCTGCCGATGCACCGCACCGCCGTTTCGTTGATGATTCTCGCCACTGGCCTCATGGCCGCGAACTATTCCACTCGAGCGCAGACTCCTGCTGCTGCAATTCCTGCCGCCCCTGCTGCCGCCACATCTTCCTCTGCTTCTGCTGCAAATCCTTCCGCTCCCGCCGCCGCGGCTCAACCGGCATGGATTGTCCGCAGCAACCAGTACACCCAGATGCTCCTCGATGTGCAGATGAAGCACTCGCCCGAGAGGGCCTCGCAAGAGGGGCTGGTGAAGTACGATTCCTCGATAACGGATGCAACGCGCGCCGACGAGATCGCTCAGCGCAAGGAACTCCAGATCATTCTCGCAAACCTGAAGAAGATCGAGGCGAAGGAGAAGGATCGTGATGTACGCGAGGACCTGGAGATCCTCCAGAAGGCCTTCAATCTGCAATTCCGGGAGGACGATTACCTTTTCGCACACAACGTCCAGTTCATCGACGCCAGCCAGGCGGTCTATACCGGGCTGAGCACTTTGTTGGACGACAAGGTTCCGGCCGGGCGCAGGGCTGCGGCCGTGATTCGCCTGCGCAAGTACGCCGGCGTGGAACCGGGATTCAAGCCATTCACCGATGTCCTCAAACAGCGAACGATGGAGCAGATGGCCAACCCCGCCATGGTCTATCCCTCAGCGAATGAGATGGAGTCTGAACTAGCCCGCAATAAAAACTACATCGACGGCATGAGAACGTTGTTCGTCAAGTACAAGCTCACCGGATGGGAGGAGCCTTTCGACAAGCTGCAGCAGGAGCTGGCCGGCTACGATACCTGGGCCCGCGCGACAGTAATGCCCAGGGCCGGGATCAACCTCCATATGACGCCCGAGGAATATGCCTTCAGCCTCGAAAATACTGGCGTCGATCTTCCCCCATCTCAACTTGCAACCCAGGCCCAGGCATCTTTCACCGGGATCCAGGCAGAGATGGCTCCGCTTGCCGTCGAGGTCGCCAGACAGCACGGATGGGCCTCCTCCAACTACCGCGATGTGATTCGCCAGTTGAAGAAGACACAACTCGCCGGCGATGCCATCCTGCCGTTCTACCAGGCGCGGCTCAAGGCAATCGAAGAGATCGTCGTCGCTAAGAATCTGGTGACGCTGCCCGATCACTCAGTCACCCTCAGCCTTGTCGCAGCGGACGGAACGGCGCAGCAGCCTGCCCCCAACACCGGGCAAAAGGGAGAGTCTGTGCTGCCGCTCAATATCCCTACGGCACCCGAAGGCTCGCCGGACAAGTTCGACGACTTTACCTACGACGCGGTCGCATGGCCCATGACCGCGCATGTGGCGCGCCCCGGTCAGGAGCTGCTGTTCAATTCGATGCAGCACCATGGGGTGAGTCTGGCGCGCGAACTGTATGCATCCAACTCCACCAACATTGAGGCCTGGGGACTCTACTCGGAGTGGATCATTCAACCCTACGAGCCAGCCGAGGGACAACTCATCACCTTGCAACTGAGGCTGCTGCGTGCGGCGCTTGTGTTTCTCAACTCCGGACTGCAGTCAGGCAAGATTACTCCGGACGATGCGGCCAAGGTGCTGCAGAACGATGTGGTGCTAAGCCCTGCGTTCGCCAGGGAAGAGATGGAGAACTTAATCTTCAGCTCGCCCGGGCAGGCCTATAGCGGCTTTTATGGGTACACCCAGATGCTCCAGCTGCGCAAGGACACCGAGGCGGCGCTGGGGCCGAAGTTCGACGCCAAACAATTCCACGACTTCCTCCTGGCCCAGGGACCGCTTCCGCCAGACCTGCTGCGCAGGGCCGTCATGCAAGACTTCATTCCGGCACAGAAGAAGAAAAAATAAGCCCAATACAAATGAATATGGGTGCCCCATCCTTCGCGTACTTTGCGAAGGGTGGGTTTCCTATGTCTGCTGTCCCCGCTCCAGCACCACCGCAAAAAATCCGTCGCACCCATGGACCCCAGGCAGAGTGCGCAGTGCGCCATCCCTCACCGCCGCGCCAATCAGCCCATCTGCCGCATCCTGCTTCAGATCCCCGGTCTCCGCCAGCTTTGCCATCAGCGTCTCCACCGGAATCCGCCGCACTCCAGCATCTTTCGCCACCGCCTCCACCACCTGCTCATTCTCCTCCGGCTCCAGCGAGCAGGTGGAGTACACCAGCCGCCCACCCGCTGCCAGCCGCGCAATCGCCCCGCGCAAAATCGCTCTCTGTCGCGCCGCCTGCCGCGCCAGGTCCTCCACGCGCAGCCGATGCCGTATCTCAGGATTGCGCGCCAGCGTCCCCGTCCCGCTGCACGGCACATCGCACAGAATCAGATCGAACTTTGCATCGCGCTCGTCTTTCACGGCTACAGCCGATGCGTCCGCCACAGCGCACTGCACGCGCTCGGCATACGCATAACGCCGTAGCCGCGCCACCATCAACGCCATTCGCTTCGCGCTCACGTCCGTAGCCAGAATCTCCGCGCCGCTGGTGCCCTGCGTCTCGGGGTCCCCGGCGAGCTTGCTCGCTGGGGTGAGCGTCTCATCTTTGAGATGTGGATTCAGCCGCAGCGCCAGCATCAGCGTCTTTCCCCCTGGAGCGGCGCAGCAGTCCCACACGCGCGCCGCGCGCCCCGCCGCAATCGGCATCGCAGCCGCTGCAAGCTCCGCCACCAGCCGCGATCCATCGTCCATCTGCGGCACCGCTTCTCTGGGCGCCACACCGCCTTTTGCCTCGGCAAACAGCAATCCTGCAACCGGCTCGCGCTGGTCGTACTCGCAGATCGCCAACGCGGCCTCGCTCCCATACTCCGCCGCCCAGCGCTCCACCAGCCACAGCGGATGCCCCAGCCGCTCCGCGAACGCCGCCGTCGACTCACGAACTGGGTGCCCCACATCTCGATTTTGAGATGTGGGTTTAGCTGCCGCCAGCTTGCGCAGCACAGCATTCACCATCCCCGCCGCATGGGGCTGCCCCGCCGCGCGGCACATCTCCACGCTCTCATTCAGCACCGCGTGCGCCGGAATCCGGTCCATGTGCAGCAACTGAAATGCACCCATCCGCAACGCCACCGCCACCGGCTCCGCCAGCCTCTGCTCGGGCCGCGACAGCAGCTTCGCCAGGCGCGCGTCCAGCGCAATCTCCCAGCGCAGCACGCCCATCACCAGCGCGGTCGCCAGATTCCTGTCCTCCGGCGTCAATTCATCCGTCCGCGCCGAGTGCAGCAGCTCATCGCTGTGCCCTTTGCCCGCGCCCACCAGCATCAGAATCTCAAACGCCGCAGCCCGCGCCGGTGCAATCTTCGCTATCGCCTCAGCCGCCGAAGCCGTCGGCCCCGCCGACCGTGGCCGCCGCCTCACCGCACCAGCCATCTCGATTCTCAAACCTCATACCTCATAGCCCATATCCCATAGCTGAAACAATAAAACTGATCCACGCGCCACTACCAGTCCGGCAATTCAATCCCCAAGCCTCTCGCCGCTGCGGATCTGAAACCCCCGCAGAAACTCCGCCGCGCTCATCCGCCGCTTGCCTTCCATCTGCACCTCGTCGAAGACCACGGAGCTGCCGCTGCCGCACCCCACCGCCATCTCGTCCCTCGCCACGCGCAACACTCCAGCCTCTATCCCATCCTCCGCGCCCACATGCATCCGATGCACAATCAGTTTTTTCCCTCGCAGCCGCGTATGCGCTCCCGGCCACGGCTCAAATCCTCTCCAGCGGTCATAGATCTGCCGCGCCGTCCGCGAAAAATCAATCGCCCCATCCTCCCGCGTCAGGATCGGAGCCAGCGTCGCCTGCGCCTCATCCTGCTTCCGTCCAATTAACGTTCCCTCCGCCAAGCCCGCCAGTGTCTCCACCATCAACTCCGCGCCAACCGCTGCCAGCGAACGAAATACATCAACCGCCGTCTCCTCGGGCGCAATCGCCACCTCCCGCGCCAACAGCACCTCGCCGGTATCTAGTCCCTCGTCGAGCCGCATCGTCGTCACGCCCGTCACCCGGTCGCCGTTGGCCACCGCCCACTGCACCGGAGCGGCCCCACGATACTTTGGCAGCAGCGACCCATGCAAATTGATGTTCCCCAGCCGCGGCAGCTCCAGCATCCACTGCGGAATGATCCGTCCGTATGCCACCACCACAATCGCATCCGGCCGCGCCTCCTCCAGCCGCGCGCGAAACTCCGCATTGTTTTTAATCTTCTCCGGCTGCACCACCGCAATCCCATGCGCCGCAGCCGCCCGCTTCACCGCCGGAGCCTGCATCTCCATTCCGCGCCCCGCCGCGCGGTCCGGCTGCGTCACCGCCAGCGCAACCTCATGCCCCGCCGCAATCACCGACTCCAGCGTACCCACCGCAAACTCAGGCGTCCCACAGAAAACCAATCTCATCGAATCACCACATCAACATGATCGCTCATCGAGCAATCCCGTGGCGAACGACGTTTCTCTCACCGTCGCGCGAATCCGCCGCGATGCGGTCCAATACGGTATGAAGTACCGGTCGAGAACGGCTCAAAGTGCCGTCCACTCGCCATTCTTCTGCATCTTGCGAATCTTGCGCAGCACCAGTTCGCGCTTCAGCCGGCTGATGAGGTCGATGAACAGCACCCCGTTCAGGTGGTCGATCTCGTGCAGCATCGCGCGTGCCAGCAGCTCCTCGCCCTCCACCTCGAACCACTCGCCGTGCTCGTTCTGCGCCTTCACCTTCACCCACGCCGCCCGCTTCACCTTCTCGCGGATGTCCGGCAGGCTCAGGCATCCCTCTTCCTCCACCTGCCTGCCCCTGGTCTCCACAATCTCGGGATTGATCAGCACCAGCTTGTCCTTGGGGTCCTTCTTGAAGCTGACGTCGATCACCGTGAGCCGCTTTGTGATGGCAATCTGCGGCGCAGCCAGCCCAATCCCCTGTCCCACATACATGCTCTCGAACATCTCCGCCACCAGCCGCCGCAGAGCCGCGTCGAAGACTGTCACCGGCTCGCACATCTTCGCCAGCACCGGGTCCGGATACAACACGATCTCGTGAATCTTCAACGCATCTTTTGCTGCCATCATCGTTGCCGTTGTCGCCATCGTCTTCCCTGACTCAGTCCGTCATTCCAGCTTCAGCTCGTCATTCCAGCTTTAGCTCGTCATTCCAGCTTCAGTCCGTCATTCCAGCTTCAGTCAGTCATTCCAGCTTCAGTCCGTCATTCCAGCTTTAGCTCGTCATTCCAGCTTTAGCTCGTCATTCTGGCGCAGCCAGAATCTCCGTATTTCGTCTCTGCCTTTGCCCTTGCTTTTACCAGCAACCAGCAACCAGCAACCAACAACCGTCTTCAATACGCCCGAATCTGCTCGCAATATCCCTTATAGTTCCGCTGCATCTCGCCCAGCGAATCTCCGCCAAATTTCTCCATCGCCAGCCGCGCCACGGTCAGCGCAACCATCGCCTCCGCCGCCACGCCCGCCGCCGGAACCACGCAAACGTCGCTCCGTTCATACGATGCCTTCACCGGCTCGCGCGTCGCAAAACTCACCGAGCCGAGCGGCCGCCGAAGCGTCGAGATGGGCTTCAGATAGCCCCGCACCACCACATCTTCGCCATTCGAAATCCCCCCCTCGATCCCGCCCGCATTGTTCTGCTCGCGCGAGAACTTTGTGAAGTCCCCGTCCTTCCCATCGCCCGCGCCAGCGTATCCAATCTCGTCATGCACCACGCTTCCCAGCGACTCCGCCGCCGTCACTCCGCGCCCAATCTCCACGGCTTTCACCGCCTGCAAGCTCATCACCGCCTGTGCCAGCAGCCCATCCAGCCGCTCGTCCCAGTTCACATGCGTCCCCACGCCCGGCGGCAGCCCATGCACCACCACCTCAAAGACGCCGCCAATCGTATCGCCCGTCTTCAGCGCCGCATCCACCTCGGCCTTCATCCGCGCCTCATCCTCCGCATCCACGCAGTTCAGCAGCACCTCGTCCTTCGCCTGTAGCGCGACAATCTCCTCCCAAGTCGCCGCGCGTCCGCAGCTCGGCTTTCCCCACGCGCACCACATGGCTCGCCACCGATACATTCAGCGCCCACAGCAGCATCTTCGCCATCGCCCCGCACGCCACCCGCGCCGCCGTCTCCCGCGCGCTGGACCGCTCCAGAACATAGCGCGCATCCGCAAAGTCGTACTTCAAACTCCCCGCCAGGTCCGCGTGCCCCGGCCTTGGGCTCGCCACGGCCTTGTGCTTCGCCGCATCGCCCGCCTCCACCGGCAGAATCTCCTCCCAGTTCTTCCAGTCTGCATTGGCAATCGTCATCGCCACCGGCGACCCGATCGTCTTCCCATGCCGCACCCCGCTCAGGATGTGTGCGTGGTCCTGCTCGATCCGCATTCTCCCGCCGCGTCCATAGCCCTTCTGCCGCCGCCACATCTCGCGGTCCAGCAGCGCCTGGTCCACCGGCACGCCCGCGGGCAGTCCGCTCACCAGCGCCACCAGCGCCTCCCCGTGGCTCTCTCCCGCAGTTGAAAATCGCAGCATCGGTCCCTTATCTCTCTCGGCTCAAACGATCTATGCTCAATCTCAGATTGTAGCAACTCCCTCCCCTCGCCCATTGCTTCTTTGTAGATCAGGGATTGCCGAACCCGCTCAAGTATGTCAAAGTTCACTCATGGATAGAGAACGCATCCTGGCGATCCTGCGCACCCACGCCCCGGAGTTGAAGTCCGCCGGTCTCGTCCATCTGCGTCTCTTCGGATCGGTCGCGCGCGGCGAAGCAACCGCTCACTCCGACGTCGATCTGCTCGCAGACTTCGACCTCTCCAGGCGCATCACTCTGGTCACGGTTGGAGGCATCGAGAGCCGCCTCGCCGATCTCCTCGGAACCAAAGTCGATCTCTCTTCCGCCAATTGGATGAGAGAGCCAGTCCGCACCCGCGCCCTTCGTGAGGCCGTCCTTGCCTTTTAGAGACACCCAATCCCATCTGCGCGACATCATCGAGAGCATCGACCACATCGGCCTGTTTCTCAAAGGCATGGACTTCGAGGATTACCGCGTGGATCTCAAGACACAATCAGCCGTCGAGCGCCAGTTGCAGATCATCACTGAAGCCGCCATCCGCCGCGGCGAGGAAGCAGAAACCCTATGTCCCGGACCGGACTGGAAGGGCATCCGCGGGATGGGAAACTTTCTGCGCCATGAATACCAGCGAATCGAAGACAAAATCGTCTGGGATACGGTAAAGCACGACCTGCCTCCTCTCAAAGCCGCTGTTCTTCGTGTCTTGACGCCGCCTCAGACAAATCCATCCTGGCGCTGAGCGATTCATAACGTGCCTCGCATCACATCTCTCCCCAATTGCATCTAAAATTAGTTCCAATTGCGTTCCGCCTGACTAGAATCCTCCAGCGCGTAAAAAGGGTATGCCCCATGCCTCTGAAGCTCAGGATCAACAACGTCCTCACCTCCGTCGATCTCCCGCCAGACACGCCTCTCCTCTGGGCCTTGCGCGACACCCTCGACCTCAAGGGTGCCAAGTACGGCTGTGGCATCGGCGTCTGCGGGGCCTGCACCGTCCTCGTCGATGGCCGCGCCACCCGCTCCTGCATGACCCCCATCAGCGCCGTCGTTGGAGCGTCCATCACCACCATCGAGGGCCTCTCCCCCGACGGCACCCATCCCGTTCAGGCCGCGTGGGAGCAGCTTGACGTCCCGCAGTGCGGCTACTGCCAGTCCGGCCAGATCCTCGCCGCCGCCGCTCTGCTCTCCCACACGCCGCATCCCACCGACGCTCAGATCGACGCTGCCATGAGCAACAACCTCTGCCGTTGCGGCACCTACCCACGCATCCGCCAGGCCATCCACCAGGCCGCCAGCGCCGCCGCACCCACCGCCGCACCTCAGAAGAAGTAGGAGGCCCTCCCCATGCATCTCGATCCCAAGCCTCTCTCTCGCCGCAGCTTCCTCCATATCACCGCCCTCACCGGTGGCGGCCTTGCCCTCGGCCTCTTCGACTCGCCCCTCGCACTCGCGCAGCAAGGCCCGCCACGCGCCGATCTCTCCCCCCGCGCCTTCATCCACATCGCCCCCGACGGCACCATCACCCTCATGGCCCGGGCCCCCGAGATCGGCCAGGGTGTCAAGACCATGCTCCCCATGATGATCGCCGAGGAGCTCGACGCCGATTGGTCCACCGTCCGCGTTCAGCAGGCCGACCTCGACGAATCCCTCTACGGCAATCAATCCTCCGGCGGCAGCACCGGAACCCAGTCCAACTACCTCCCGCTGCGCCGCGTCGGGGCCGCCTGCCGCCAGATGCTCGTCTACCGCCGCCGCCACGCGCTGGGCCGTCCCCGCATCCGAGTGCACCACCGCGCCCGGTCGCGTCCTCCACGCCGCTTCCAACCGCTCCCTCGGCTACGGCGAGCTGGCCTCCGACGCCGCCCTCCTCACTCCGCCCGCCCTCGCCTCCGTCAAACTGAAAGACCCCAGGGACTTCCGCATCCTCGGCAAGCCTCAGCCCAACGTCGATAACCACGCCATCGTCACCGGCAAGCCGCTCTTCGGCATCGATGTCACCGTCCCCGGAATGCTTCACGCCGTCATCGAGAAGTCTCCCGTCTACGGCGGCAAGGTAAAGTCCGCCAACCTCGACTCCATCAAGAAGCTCCCCGGCGTCCGCCACGCACTCATTCTCGCGCCCGCCCCCATCGCGGGCTCAATCGACACCACCACCGAGCCCGGGGTAGCCATCGTCTCCGCCGGAATCGAGCCCGGCATCGCCATCGTCGCAGACACCTGGTGGCAGGCCCAGTCCGCCCGCCGCGCCCTCAAGGTCGAGTGGGACTTCGGCCCCGGCGCCACCCAGAGCAGCGAAACCTTCGCCGCCAGCGCCGCCGGATCTCCTCAAATCTCCTCCCGCCGATACGCTGCGCAGCTACGGGGACGTGGACTCCGCCCTCGCCTCCGCCGCCAAGGTCGTCGAGGCCACCTACTTCTACCCCTTCCTCGCGCATGGGACGCTGGAGCCGATGGGCACGACTGCCTCCTTCAAAGACGGCAAGCTCGAACTCTGGACCACCAGCCAGTCGCCCGGCGATGGCCGCTCCCAGGCCGCCCGCGCGCTCAACATCCAGCCCTCCGACATCACAGTCCACCTCTGCCGCATCGGCGGAGGCTTTGGCCGCCGCCTGAAGAACGACTACCTCGTCGAAGCCGCCTGGCTCGCCAAGCAGATCAACGTCCCCGTCAAGCTCCTCTGGTCCCGCGAGGACGACATTGCCCACGACGACTACCGCCCCGGAGGCTCGCACTCCCTCCGGGCCGGCCTCGACGCCCAGGGCCATATCGTCGCATGGCGGCAGCACATGGCAACCTACGGCGATGGCGCGCGCCTGGTCTCCGCCGCCGGAATCGACGCCACCGAGTTCCCCTCCGGCCGCGTCCCCGCCTACGCCCTCTACACCTCCGCCCAGCCGCTCCTGCTGCGCACCGGAGCACTCCGCGCACCCGGCCACAACGCCTACGGCTTTGTCATCGAATCCTTCCTCGACGAGCTGGCCACCGCCGCCAACCGCGACCCCCTCGACCTCCGCTTGGAGCTGCTCGCAGCCACGCCTGTCCCCATGCCTGCCGCAGCCAACGGCCGCCGCATTTCAGACTCGCTCAATCCCGCCCGCCTCAAGGCTGTCCTCCAGCTTGTCGCCGAAAAGTCCAACTGGGCCGCGCGCAAGCCCGCTCCCGGCCACGGATTCGGCATCGCCGCACACTACTGCCACGCCGGCTACTTCGCAGAGGTCGCCGAAGTCTCCGTCGACTCCGCCAGCCGCATCACCGTCCACCACATCTGGGCCGCCGGTGACGTAGGCAGCCAGATCATGAACCCCTCCGGCGCCGCCGCTCAGGTCGAAGGCTCCATTCTGGAGGGCATGAGCCAGATGCAGCAGGAGATCACCCTCGCCGCCGGCCGCATCCAGCAGACCAACTACCCCCAGCACCCGCTCCTCCGCCTGCGCCAGACGCCCGCAGATCGAGATCTTCTGGCATCTCTCGGAGAACGGCCCCACCGGCCTCGGCGAACCGGCCCTCCCGCCCGTCCTGCCCGCCATCGTCAACGCCGTCTTTGCCGCCACCGGCAAGCGCATACGCACCCTCCCTCTGGCCCGCAGCGGCTTCTCCTTCGCCTGACCCATCCTCCCCCAAAGGGCCGTCATTCTGGCGCAGCCCTCTACGCATCGTCATTCTGGCGCAGACCTCTACGCATCGTCATTCTGGCGCAGCCCTCTACGCATCGTCATTCTGGCGCAGCCAGAATCTCCGTATTGGCCTTTGCCTTTGCCGTTGCCTGTTCTCCTCCGCACTCCCCCACCGTCATCCCGTCCGGAGGCGGCGTACTTTGCCGCCGCAGTGGAGGGCCCCCCGCATTTCGCCTTTGTCCTCGCCGTTGCCTGTTCCTGCCGTCATTCCGCAGCCCTCTTGTTTGTCATTCCGCAGCGTAGCGAAGGAATCTGCTTCTGCCTTTGCCGTTGCTCGAAAGCGCCGAAGGCGCGCTATATACCAGCCTGGGGCGCAGCCCCAGGGAGCAGTCCCACACAAACACCCGAGGGCTTCACAGGCTGCGGAAAACTTTATATTATATTTATCCCTATATATAATATTTATTTACATAAACAAAAATTATACACTAACTTTATTAAAACTAAAACTACATTTCAACAACGAAGAAACCTGTATCGAGTATCTTGCAGCACTACGTTCGCGACCAGACTAGACCTGTCCACAGTGTGCTGGAGTCGATACCTAGTCGATCCAGCAAGCGCGCTATCTCTGCGATCATTACCAATACGAGATATCCATCACCGCTAGAACCATCTTTCAATACACTCACTTACCACTGACCCTCTATTTCCTCGCCATGTGTCAGATCACCAATCAGAAGAACATCATCATCTCTTTAATCCTACATCAAGTACTCCTCTTATTCAGCTACAATACCACCTAAGCAATGCTACATAAGTTTCGTCTTGCAATAATCCTCCCAAACCTCTACCCGCTATCTAGCTTCGTCTAAGTCGACGAGTCCTACTGTAGCATAGTAGAGACCAGCGCAACGGAGCGACAAACAAACTAATATATATTCATTTGTTCTGTCTGAGGGACTGTTTCTCCACCGCGAATTAATTTATGACAGAGGGATGCGAGGAACAGATCAGCAACAGTCGACGATGTACAGTTATGTGACGTTGGAGCAGCGAATTCCGGCGGATCATCCGGCGCGGCAGATTCGTGTGTTGGTGGATCGCGCGTTGGCGCGCATGGACGCCGAGTTCGACCTGCTTTATGCGACGACGGGCCGTCCGTCGATCGCGCCCGAGCGGCTGCTGCGCGCGACGCTTTTGATGGTTCTCTACTCGATCCGCAGCGAGCGGCAGTTGATCGAGCAGATCGGCTACAACCTTCTGTTTCGCTGGTTCGTTGGCCTGGAGATGGACGACGCGCTGTGGGACGCGACGGTGTTCCCCAAGAACCGCGAGCGGCTGATTGCGGGCGCGGTGAGCCAGCAGTTGTTGGAGGCAGTGCTGGTCGAAGCGCGCGAGCAGAACCTTCTCAGCGAGGAGCACTTCACCGTCGATGGCACACTGATTCAGGCTTGGGCGGCGGCTCGCAGCTTCCACGATAGATCCGATCCGCCCGCTGCTGGCGCTGGTTCCGGACATAAGGGCGAGGTGCTGTTGCGCGATAAAGTCGAGTCGAAGACCGACCCCGAGGCACGCCTGTTCAAGAAGGCCACGGCGGATAAATCGGTGCCGAGTTATCAAGGCCACGCGCTGACGGAGAACCGCAACGGCCTGGTGGTGGCGGCCGAGGCCACGCAGTCGGGCACGCTGGCCGAGCGCACGGCGGCCGAGCGATGCTGGATCGCGTCGCACCAAACGCCGCGCAAACACAGGCGATCACGCTGGGTGCCGACACGCAGTATCAGGACGCGAAGTTCGTCGAGGAGCTGCGCCGGCGCAAGGTTGCGCCGCACGTCAGCGAGTACACCGCGGGTGCCTGCCTGGGCAAGAACAGCTTGACCGAGGCCGAGCGCGCCGACCCGCGTCGCCCGATCAGCCAGCGCAAACGCAAGCTGATCGAGCGCGTCTTCGGCTGGAGCAAGCTGGACCGCCCGCTGCGTCAGATCAAACTGCGCGGACTGGCGCGCGTCGACTGGTTCTACCGCTTGACGGTGACGGCCTACAATCGGATGCGCATGAGGAGGCTGATCCCGATTCAATCGCTGGCCAACTAGGGACGAAGTGTGCCGGAAGGCCGGTAAAACGGCCTCCAGAGGCCGCAAAACGACAGAATCCCAGGAGAAAACAGCCCCAATCGACGAAAAAATCGCTTCGCAAAACTCAACACACCCAAAATACCGAGTTTTTCCGCAGCCTGTAAAGCCCCTTTATTCGTTTGTCATTCTGAGCGCAGCGAAGAATCTCCCCATTTCGCCGTTGCCTGTTCTCTGTCCGAACCACCCAGAAAACTGTCCTCCTGAGCGAAGCCGGAGGACCTGCGGTTGTCTGTTCTTGCTGTCATTCTGAGCGCGTCTTTCGAGCGCGAAGAACCCAGACGCACTCTGCATCACCTCAACCGCCCACCCCTTTCCCCCAAAAACTCCCGCCCATAGCTCACATCTCATAGCCGAAGCAAAAAAACTTCGCGCCGCACCCCTCAAAAACCCCAGAAAAATCGC
Organism: uncultured Acidobacteriaceae bacterium; assembly: GCA_963828115.1. Lineage (GTDB taxonomy): Bacteria > Acidobacteriota > Terriglobia > Terriglobales > Acidobacteriaceae > Edaphobacter. The sequence continues at coordinate 160,558 of CAWHDN010000014.1, read as the reverse complement.
GTGTCAAGCCCCTCGACGCCCCAAAATTCCCCTAAACCACACCAACCAAACCACATAATTCATTTAAAAAGTTGGCATAGTAGTTATGCCCCGCTTGCTACAATTAATATATGGATCAAATCCATCGAGGGGCAGCTTCCATCGCGCGGAAACAGACCTCCGCCGCCCGCTCGCACCGTTCTTTCTCAACTGAATAAGCCGCACCGAATCAATCTTTTACCCGCAACCAACATGGGTCGTCATTCTGGCACAGCCAGAATCTCTGTCGTTGCCTTTGTTTGTTTTAGCCCGTCATTCTGGCACCGCCAGAATCTCCGTATTGGTCTTGGTTTGTTCGTCATTCTGAGCGAAGCTCAGAATCTCTGTCGTTGCCTTTGTTGCGCAGCTGCACCTACAGGAAATCAGCTCTAACCCTTATGTCCTGAATCTTTTAGCCGCAACGTCAACGCAATCAATATTTTGGCCAACCACATCCAGCGTAACCGATTGATTCCAAACCTCTTGCCCCCAAGATGTTCATTATGAGTATTATCCCTCGGGCCACCACATAACAAACCACTTACGCACCCATCCACCTCCAAGGGGGGATGGCAGGGGGTGGGGAGAACAGGTAGCGAACATATGGAGAACAACTGACAAACAACACCCGCGTTTGCCACAAACCGCTGACCATTCCACTCAATGGCCGCAAACTGAAAGTCTGCTGGGAACAGGATTCATGATCCGCCGCTTGAATCCTGCTCCCAAATCAGACTTAGAAGTTCTCTGGCTCGCCGGCCAAATCGAGGTCCTCGTCGTCATCGTCTTCCTCGTCATCGTCGAAGTCGCCGAAGCTGGCCGCGAGTGTCGCAGCCGGTAACACGGATGTCGGCCCAGGCTGAGGATTGCCCTGCTCGTCAATCTTCATGCCCAGTGAAAGCCCCATCTGCGCAAGAATCTCCTTGATCTCGTTCAGGCTCTTGCGTCCGAAGTTTTTGGTCTTCAGCATCTCGGCTTCGGTCTTCTGGATCAGCTCGCCGATGGTGGCAATGTTCGCGTTCTTCAGGCAGTTGTAGCTGCGCACCGAGAGTTCAAGCTCCTCAACCGAACGGTTCAGGTTCTCGTTGTGCAGCGCAGGCCCATCGAGCAGTTCGTGGCCAGCCTCCATCTCCTCCTCGAAGTTGATGAAGATGCTCATGTGGTCCTTCAGCAGCTTGGCCGAGAGTCCGAGTGCATCTGCGGGGAAGATTGTGCCGTTCGTCCAGATTTCGACCGTTAGCTTGTCATAGTCGGTGATCTGCCCGAGTCGCGCCGCCTCCACCAGATAGTTCACCTTGCGCACGGGCGAGTGCACGCTGTCGACCGGAATGAATCCGAGACCGAGATCGGCATCGAAGTTCTTGTCCGCGGAGATGTATCCGCGCCCGCGCTTCAGGCGCATCTCCATGTCAATCTTGCCCCCGTCGCTGACGGTGCAGATGTACACGTCCTTATCGAGAATCTCGACGTCGCCGTCGGCTTCGATCATACCGGAGGTAATGATGCCGGCTGCGTCTGCGCGCAGATACAGGGCCTTCGGGCCTTCGCCCGCCAGTTTGAAGGGGATCTGCTTCAGGTTCAGGATGATGTCGGTCGCGTCCTCGACCACGCCGCTGATGGACTGAAACTCGTGCAGCACACCCTCGATATGTACGGCGGTGACAGCTGCGCCCTCGATCGACGAGAGCAGAGTCCGCCGCAGCGCATTGCCAATCGTGGTGCCGAAGCCGCGCTCAAATGGCTGCGCGGAGAACTTCCCGTACTTCTCGGTGAGTGTTTCGGTGTCAACGGCAAGACGCTTGGGTTTCTGGAAGCCTCTCCAAAGCATGGGTGTTTCTCCTTTATCCGGCTCATTCGCGATGCATTTTGCGAAGGCGGGTTGGTTCGGTTGCGGGCTAGGTTGTGTGATGTAACGACAGCCTTTGGTTCATGGCCGTTAGCTCACATCTACAGGCTAAGCGCTAACGGCCGATGGCTGCATTACTTGGAATACAGTTCAACAATAAGCTGCTCGTTGACTGGCAGGTTGACGTCCTCGCGGGTAGGCAGCGCGATCAGCCTGCCCGACAGATTTTCGCGGTTGATGTCGAGCCACTGCACGGCGCGCTGGCCGCTGGCGAAGTTCCCCGACTCTTCGAGAATGACAAGCTTCTTCGAGCCTTCGCGAATCTGGATCTCGTCGCCCACCTTGCACTGGAACGACGGGATGTTGACCTTGCGGCCATTCACCTGGATGTGTCCGTGGCGGACGATCTGCCGGGCCTGGCGGCGGCTCATTGCAAAGCCCAACCGGTAGCAGACGTTGTCCAGACGCGTCTCCAACTGCTGCAACAGCAGCTCGCCGGTGACGCCGGTCTTGTTCGCAGCCTTCTGGTAGTAGGCGCGGAACTGCGTCTCCAGCGTGAAGTAGATGCGCTTTGCCTTCTGCTTCTCGCGCAGTTGCAGGCCGTAGCCCACCACCTTCTTCACCTTGCGCGACTGGCCGTGCTGGCCGGGAGGAAAGTTGCGCTTTTCAATCGCGCACTTGTCGGAAAAGCATTTCGCGCCCTTGAGAAACAACTTGGTTGCGTCGCGGCGGCAGAGGCGGCAGACGGGTCCTGTATAACGTGCCATTATTGATTGCTCCTTTACTTCAGGTGACGATCGGTTTACGCGCTTGTCGCGCTTCGTCCCGATCCGGGTTGAATAAGTTGTAAATGGAAAGTGCTAAGAAATAAGTGGCGTTTTCTTGCCACTTATCCCTGTCCACTTACCACTTCATTGATCAGACTCTGCGGCGCTTCGGCGGACGGCAGCCGTTGTGCGGCATCGGCGTAATGTCGCGGATCGAGCGAACCTCGACGCCAGCCGAAGCCAGCGCGCGGATCGCGGACTCGCGCCCGGAGCCTGGCCCCGAGACGCGCACATCCACCGAGCGCAGTCCGTGATCGCGCGCCGCATTGGCTGCACCGACCGCAGCCTGCTGCGCCGCAAACGGTGTTCCCTTGCGTGAGCCGCGAAAACCGAGTGAGCCGGACGACTTCCAGCTGAGCGTGTTGCCCGCCTGGTCCGTAATGGTAACGATCGTATTGTTGAAGCTCGCCTGAATAAAGACAAGCCCGAATGGAACATTCTTCCGTTCCCGCTTCTTGAACTTCTTGTTCTTGCCTGCGGTCTTGGCGCCGCCTGCCTTGTTCTGTGTCTTCGCCATGGGTTATTTCGTCGCTTTCTTCTTGGCGGCAACCGTGCCCTTACGGGGTCCTTTGCGGGTGCGGGCGTTAGTGTGGGTGCGCTGGCCACGAACGGGCAGCGAACGGCGGTGCCGGAGTCCACGGTAGGACTGGATCTCGATCAGGCGCTTGATGTTGAGCGAAACGTCCTTGCGCAGATCTCCTTCGATATTGCCCTGAGTCTCAATGACGTGGCGGATGCGGTTCAGTGCTTCCTCGTCGAGAGCGCCGACCTTTGCGTAGGGATCGACGTTCGCCTCGGCAAGTATCTTTGCCGCGCGCGAGTCGCCAATGCCAAAAATGTGTGTGAGTCCGATGCGCACCTGTTTTTGATTAGGGACATCGACTCCAGCAATACGTGCCATGGGGTTCCTTTTCGTCTGTGCTTGTGGCATTGATGTGGCCACGGAAGCGGGGTTGTCGGTTTGCGGTCATCTCCACCGGGTTCAACGCAAGCCTTGACTTCGGCTAACTAGCCTGGCGGGGCCGGGTACTACAGTGCTATGGCATCGGTACTAGGTGGTAAGTAAAACTAACCTTGACGCTGTTTGTGCTTGGCGTTTTCGCAGATAACGCGAACTACGCCGCGGCGGTTAATGACTTTGCACTTATCGCATATTTTCTTGACGGACGCACGTACCTTCATAAAACTCCTGAATAGCAACCGTTGGCTTTGAACCGATGGTTTGATCCACTGGCAGGCCAGCGCAGCTTTGACTCTTTGTTTCAGCTAGTTGCTACGAGCTAAAAGCTAGTAGCTGGTTTCGTCTACTTGTAGCGATAGACGATGCGGCCCCGGTTGAGATCGTACGGACTGAGCTCAATCGCAACGCGGTCGCCGGGGAGGATACGGATGAAGTTCTTGCGCATGCGTCCGGAGACGTGAGCGAGGGCCTGATGCTTGTTTTCAAGCTCGACCTTGAACAGCGCATTGGGCAGCGTCTCAACCACCACCGCCATCACTTCAATTGCATCTTCCTTCGACAAACGCTCTCCTTCGACAGGCGGGCAGGCCTCGTACACGGCCCAAACACTCTGTTACCATGTGCCTGCGCACACAGCATTTTAAGTATACCCCGAAATGGGGCCGGAATCCTAACGGGTTAGCACGCGAGGCCCATCTTTTGTAATCGCAACCGTATGCTCGAAGTGCGCGCTGATGCTGCCGTCCACGGTAAGCGTGGTCCACCCGTCGGGCAGCACCTTCACCCCAGCCCCACCGGCGTTGATCATCGGCTCTATGGCCAGCACCATGCCGGCCTTCAGCCGAGGCCCTTTGCCGCGCGTACCGTAGTTGGGAACCTGCGGGTCTTCGTGCATGGATTTGCCAATGCCGTGGCCGACAAATTCGCGTACCACGCCGTAACCCTCGGCCTCGCATATCTCCTGCACTGTAGCGGAGATGTCGCCGAGTCGGCCTCCAACCCGCGCCTGCTGAATCGCCTGTTCCAGCGCTTCCTGGGTGACATCGAGCAGTTTTTGGGTGGCGGAACTCGGTGTGCCAACAGCATAGGTAACGGCAGAGTCGGAGCAGAAGCCATCCACAATAACACCGCAGTCGATCGATACAATATCGCCCTCGGCGAGGATGCGTGTGGCCGAAGGAATACCGTGGACAACTTCGTCGTTGATCGAGGCGCAAAGTACGGCGGGAAAGCCGTGGTAACCCTTGAACGCGGAGATGGCGTGCAGCTCATCCATCTTGGCTGCTGCAACCTTCTCTAGATCCATAGTGCTCGCGCCGGGCACAACAAACGGTCGGACGGCTTCATGTACTTGGTGCAGAGCCACGCCGGAGCGGCGCATCTTTTCTATCTCGGCGGCGGTTTTAATAAGTATTGCCATAATGGTTGTTGCCAGTCGTCAGCGAGAAGCACGGCGCAGCTTGACGATGACCTGTTCAACAGCGGCGTTGACAGCCTCCACGCTTTGGTCGCCGTCGGCCTCTTCAAAGCGCCCCAGATCGCGGTAGTGTGTCACCACCGGAGCGGTCTGCGCGTCAAAGGTCTTCATGCGTTCGACAAAGACTGACTCGGTGTCGTCCCCGCGTTGCGTCAGTTCGGAGCCATCGAGGTCGCAAACTCCCTCGACCTTCGGCGGGTTCGAATACGCATTGTAGATGTGCTTGCACGCCGGACAGGTTTTTCGTCCTGTGATGCGCTTGAGCAACTGATCGTAGGAGACCACAATGCTGACGGCGATGACAGGAAGCCGCGGCAGAAAGATGGGATCGGCAATCGTTCGATCAAGGAATTTCGCTTGATCGAGCGTGCGCGGATAGCCATCCAGAATGTACCCGCTATGGGTGTCCTTTTCCTGTAGCCGATGCAGGACCATCTGGTTGACGGTCTCGTCGTCCACCAGCAGTCCAGCGCTCATGATCTCTTTCGCCTTGCGCCCCAGCTCGGTGCCTCGGGCGATGTTGCCGCGCAGCAGGTCGCCGGTGGATATCTGCGGAATACCGTACTTGGTGACCAGAAGTTGTGCCTGCGTTCCTTTGCCAACGCCTGGTGCGCCTAACAGAAGGACCGGCCCTGGCAGAAAGTCATTCCCTGCCAGGGCCGTCGAATGCGATGCGGAATTGTTTGTCAATGGGCCCGTCCTACCAGCTGCGTCGTCCACGAATGCGGCCGCTCTTGGGAGAGAAGCCGTCGTAATGACGCATGATGAGTTGCGATTCCACCTGCTGCACGGTGTCCATGGCTACGCCGACAACGATCAGCAGGCTGGTGCCGCCAAAATAGAAGTTGAAGCCGAACCCGTTGGTAAATACGGGCGGCAGACGATCGAAGAAGGAGCCGATCAGCCACAGGTGGTTAAAGTGGATTCCACTAATAAGGATGGTCGGGATGATGGAGATGATGATCAGATAGAGCGCGCCGACCAGCGTGATGCGGGTGAGCACGTCGTTGATGAAGTCAGAGGTGCGGCGCCCGGGACGAATCCCTGGAATAAATCCGCCGTACTTGCGCATGTTATCGGCGATGTCATCGGGCCGGAAGACGATGGAGATGTAAAAGTAGGCGAAAAAGACGATCGCGGCAATATATAGGATCTCATACCACGGTTCGCCCGGCTGCATGGCCTGAAGGATAGGGCCAAGAAAGTGTGTCTCCCGGAGCGGCCCGCTACCAAAGATACTCATTCCTGAGAACAGCAGTGGCGCGGAAAGAATTGAACTGGCGAAGATGACAGGCATCACTCCGCCGGAGTTGACTCGCAGAGGAAGGTGGGTGGACTGACCGCCCATCATCTTGCGTCCGACGATGCGCTTGGCATACTGCACCGGAATGCGGCGCTCGGAGCGTTCCACAAAGACAATGAACGCGACAACTGCAATCATCGCAGCAACGAGGAGGACGATAACAATGGGGGTCAACGGGCCCCAGGTTTCGTCGCGCGCCTTTGTGTATATGTCCATAATGCCGCGCGGCAGGCCAACGACGATTCCGGTAAAGATCAGCAGCGACATGCCGTTTCCAATGCCGCGCTCGGTGATCTGCTCACCCAGCCACATAATAAAGGCAGTGCCGGCCGTTAGCGTAATAACGCACATCGGAATGAATGCGCCACGCGAAATGGTTACCATCGACACGGAGGAACTGGTCAGCGTCAGGGCGATCGCGAAGGACTGAATAACTCCCAGCAGAACAGTGACGTAACGGGTCCACTGCGTAATCTTGCGGCGGCCAAGTTCGCCTTCTTTCTGCAGCTTGGCCAGCGGCTCATAGATCACAGTGAGCAGTTGAAAGATGATCGACGCCGTGATGTAAGGCATGATGCCCAACGCGAAGATCGTAAGACGGCGAAGATTGCCGCCGGTAAACAGATCGCCAAGCCCCAGCAGCGAACCGGAGTTCATGTTAAAGTACTGCGCAAGTGCGTCCGCGTTGATGCCGGGCGTCGGGATGAACGCCCCCAGACGATAGACCGCCAGCAGACCAAGCGTGAAGAGAACACGCTTGCGGAGATCGGGAATACGAAAGATGTTGGCGAATTTCTCTAACATCAAAACCTCTTCACTGTTGCCAGAAGCGAGCCGTCGCGGGCCGCGCTTCCTTAGGGTAAACCCCTATCCTGGTTGAAGGCGCCGGGCAGATGCACTCGGCGGAGTTGCTAGCCGATCAGAACTGCCTTGCCGCCGGCCTTCTCGATGGCTTGCTGCGCGGTTTTCGAAAACTTGTGCGCGTGAATGGTAACCGGGCCGCTCAACTCGCCGTTGTTGAGCACCTTGATTAGGCCACCCTTCTTGCGCAACAGGCCAAGCGAGACGATCTTGTCGAGGGTGAACTCGGTGCCCGGAGCGGTCGCCAGAATCTCGGCGACGCGGTCCAGGCCAAGCACTGTATACTCCACGCGGAAGACGTTGCTGAAGCCACGTTTGGGCAGACGGCGGTGAAGCGGCATCTGACCGCCCTCGAAGCCGCGCATCAGCGACGAGCCGGAGCGCGAGCCTTGTCCCTTGTGCCCGCGGGTGGATGTCTTTCCCATGCCCGAACCCATACCGCGTCCGACTCGCTTCTTATTTTCATTCGCCTTCTTGGGGGCGCGCAGATTGGAGAGATTGCGGATTGCCATTATCCTGTTTCCTCGCTATAACGCCGGCAGGTCAATGGCCCACCGACTCGCATTTAATAAATCACTTGTTAGTTAGCGGTTATTTATTGCGAATAAATAAATAACTACTAAATAATTGGTTATTCGACGAAGCGAACCAAATGGGGCACCTTCGCCACCATGCCACGGACCGACGGCGTATCTTCGCGCTCGACAATCTGGTTAAGCCTTGTGAATCCGAGCCCCTTGATAACCAGCCTCTGCTTGGTCGGCGTGCATATCTGCGAGCGGAAGTATTGCAGCTTGATCTTTGCGATAATTGCAGGTTTGGCCATGGCTAGAGCTCCTCTACAGTCTTGCCGCGCAGTGCGGCGACTTCGGCCTTATTGCGAAGCTGAATCAGTGCATCAAATGTCGCCTTGATAACGTTGTGCGGGTTGGCCGATCCGAGCGACTTGGTCAGTACATTCTGCACGCCTAGCCGAGGTCATCACGGCTCGCACGGTCTTGCCGGCGATAATGCCCGTGCCTTCAGGCGCTGGTTTCAGCATCACCGACCCGGCACCGTAGCGGCCCAACACCTGGTGCGGAATCGTGGTCTGGGTCAGGTTGATCTTGACCAGGTTTTTTTTGGCCGCCTCGATCCCCTTGCGGATGGCCTGGGGAACCTCCTTGGCCTTGCCTGAACCATACCCGACGACGCCTTCGCCTGGGTCGCCAACCACGACCAGCGCGGCAAACGACATATTCTTGCCGCCCTTGACCACCTTGGTGACGCGATTGATCGAAACCACCTCGTCCTTCAGATTGAGCCGGTTCGCGTCAAACTTTTTCTTCATCATTGCCATCTGCCGTACCTCTTTCTGGCTGCCCGTTGGAGCGCCACAGAACCTGAAACTGGAAGCTTAGAACTCGAGACCGGCCTCGCGGGCTGCTTCGGCAAGCGCCTTCACGCGACCGTGGTAGAGATATCCGCCGCGATCAAAGACCACTTTCTTGATCCCCTTCTCCTGCGCTCGCTCGGCGATCAGCTTGCCAACTAACTTAGCTGCCGCAATGTTGCCGCTGTAGTGCTTCTCCTCTGTCTTCTTGCCAAACGAGGACGCCGAAACCAGGGTGACGCCATTAAGGTCGTCGATCAATTGCGTGTAGATGTGGTTCAGCGAGCGGTAAACGTTGAGGCGCGGTCGTTCGGCAGTGCCGGACATCTTCTCCCGGATGCGGGTGTGTACGCGCTGGCGGATGACATTGCGTTCGCGGGGTTTCAGCATAGTCTTGCTTTCCTTCCTAGTGGCGTCGCCAGAGTGCCGGTGACGTTCGGAATAACAAAAGTTATAGGTTGTAAGTACTGAGTTGTAAGTTCCCTTACAAATTAGTACTGTTTTACTTACTTCGCTCCGGTTTTGCCGACCTTCTTCTTCAGTCTTTCTCCAGAGTAGCGAACGCCCTTGTTCTTGTATGGATCAGGCTTGCGCAGGGAACGCATGTCGGCGGCTACCTGGCCCACTTTCTGGCGATCAATACCGGAGATTGTGAGGTGAGTCTGCTTGGGATCGATAACAACCTCGATCCCAGTGGGCAGCGGGAACTCAATCTGGTGCGAAAAGCCAAGGGTAAAAACAACTGTATTCTTTCCCTTCAGTTCGGCGCGGTACCCGATGCCAACAATGTCGAGTTCCTTGCTCCATCCCGTGGTGACTCCAACAACAGCATTGGAGACCAGCGCGCGCGCAAGTCCATGAAACGCGGCCTGCTTGTCGTTCTGTCGTTCGGCAATCAAGTTGCCATCCTTCTGCACCAGGGTAATGCCGCCGGGGAGCATGGCGGTGACCTTGCCCTTGGGGCCCTCCACAAGCACCGTGTTGCCATCTGTACTGACCGTGTACTTGACGCCGGCTGGCATGGGGATTGGCTTTTTTCCGATACGGGACATTCGAGATCCTTTGTGGCTTGCGAGTCGCTCAACGGAAAGCTATTGAGTTCCACTGCAGCCTGGGCATGCGCCCATCGTTCTAAACTTCATGACGGCGATAACAAACCACGCCGGAGTAACTCGTTCAATACCGCAATGAACGGAGCGAAACGCGTCCGTCCGACGCGGCCAGCGTCACCAGACCTCGCAGAGAATCTCGCCGCCAACGCCCTCGCGGCGCGCCTGTCGCCCGGTCATCACGCCCTTTGGCGTGGTCATGATAGATATACCGAGTCCGCCCTGCACGCGGCGAATCTCGTCGCGGCCAAGATACACGCGGCATCCGGGACGCGAGACGCGCTGTAGGTCGCGAATGACAGCCTCATTGTTGGGACCGTACTTGAGATACACGCGCAACACCTTCATGCCGTCCTCTTCGGTCGGCTTGTAATTGGCAATATAGCCCTCCTCCTTCAGAATGCGGGCTATCTCGCTCTTGAGCTTGGAGGCGGGTACGTCGAGCTTCTGGTGGCGCGCGCGGATAGAGTTGCGGATACGCGTCAGAAAGTCAGCTACTGGATCTGTCAGGTTCATTCATTCTCCTTCATTCCCCGTTCGCTCAACCGTGTGTCTCACAGCGAGAACCAGCGGGAATGTTGCTGTAACCATTCGATGGAGCTATGCGCTGCATCTGTAAAACCAACTGCTCCCAGACTTCAGCATCCTTGTCGGATGAGGTCTCTGGAAGGGTGAGACGGTGACGACAACCTATTAAGTATACAGGTTGACGCACCGCTACGCTTACCAACTTGACTTGACGACGCCGGGGATCTCTCCCTTGAGCGCAAGCGACCGGAAGCAGAGTCGGCAGATCCCGAACTTTCGCAGGTAGGCGCGGGGACGGCCGCACAGCTGGCAGCGGTTGTGCTGACGGGATTTGAACTTCGGCTTCTTTGCGTCCTTGACGCGCTTAGCGGTAGTTGCCATAGTGTTTACTCTCTATCCTGGTTCCAAATCAGACTGCAAATTCTGTTACGGCCGTGCGGTTCGGCTAGTTATGCTCCAACCCGGAATGGCATGCCGAAGCCCTTCAGCAGGGCGCGTGCGCCGTTGTCGTCGACCGCGGTCGTGACGATGGTGACGTTCATGCCCTTCAGCTTGTCCACCTTCGCATAGTCAATCTCAGCGAAGATGAGTTGGTCGCGCAGGCCAAGCGTGTAGTTGCCGCGGCCATCGAAGCTCTTCGACGAGACGCCACGGAAATCGCGCACGCGCGGCAGCGCAATCGAGATCAGCCGGTCGAGAAACTCATACATCTTGTCGCCGCGTAGCGTGACCATCGCGCCGATCGGCATCCCTTCGCGCACCTTGAAGGCCGCGATCGACTTCTTCGCCTTGGTGATGACCGGCTTCTGCCCGGAGATAGATGCCAGGTCGGCCACCAACGGATCCATGATCTTCACGTTCTGCGTGGCCTCGCCCAGCCCCATATTGATAACGATCTTCTCCAGTCTTGGAATCGCCATCGGGTTGGTGATGCCAAGCTCCTTGGCAATCGCTGGACTGATCTCGCTCAGGTACTTATCTCTAAATCGTGCCGCCATGATCGACTCCGCTTTCTCCACGGTTTCCGGAGTGGACCTCGCGGCCCGTGTACCGATTCGTGGGGTGAACCTGGTTTTCCAACAAAGCAATAATCAACTTTCTAATTACTCTTTACTTCTTCTTCTCGGGAATCGCGTTCCCGCTTACCTTTGAGAAGCGAACTCTCTGGTCGTCTTCAACTCTCTTCCCGACCCGGGTCTTATTGCCCTCGCCATCAACCAGCATCACATTTGAAATGTGGATGGAAGACTCCTGCTCGGCGATTCCGCCCTTGATGTTCCTCTGCGGGTTCGGCTTTACGTGCTTCTTGATCATCATGACGTGCTCAACCAGAAGTCGGTCTTTGTCCGCCAGGATGCGCAGCACGCGGCCCCGCTTTCCCTTGTCTTTGCCTGCGATCACTTCAACGGTGTCGTTTCGCTTGATCTTAATCCCTGCCATACACTCTCTTATCCTCGACTATCGTTCCGGAGTCGGAATCCGCTTTTAATTCATTCCACCTCAGCACTCCACATCCGCACTGAGAACTGACCACTTGCAACTCTTCTAAATCACTTCAGGCGCGAGCGAAACAATCTTGAGAAACTTCTTCTCGCGCAGCTCCCGTGCCACCGGGCCGAAGACGCGCGTGCCCACCGGCTCGTTGGTATCGCCGATCACCACGGCGGCGTTCTGGTCGAAGCGGATGTAGGTGCCGTCGCGCCGTCGATACTCCTTGCGCGTGCGCACAATGACCGCCTTCACCACCTTGCCCTTCTTGATCGTGCCGTCGGGCGACGCCTCCTTTACAGCAGCCGTCACTATATCGCCAAGGCCCGCCTTCTTGCCCAAGCCGCCACCGAGCGGAAGAATTACCTGCAACTTGCGTGCGCCGGAGTTGTCGGCAACATCGAGCATCGTTCTCATCTGAACTGACATATTCGTCCTCCTAAGCCTAGAGACCCGGGGCTATGGCCCCCCTTGAAGCTCTCTTCTGAATCGTGGGACAATAGGCCCCACGCCAGATCCAAACTACTTCGCTTCCACTACAGGGTTCTTCTCGTCAAGCTGCGAGAGAGACGAGCGCCGCACAATCTCCTCAAGCGACCAGCGCTTCAGCTTCGACAGTGGCCGCGCCTCGCGAATGCGCACCACATCCCCAACTCGCGCCGAGTTCAACTCGTCATGCGCGTAAAATTTCTTGTTCGACTTCATCACGCGCTTGTATTTGGGGTGCGCCTTGCGCATCTCGATCTCGACCACAATCGTCTTCTGCATCTTGGTCGAGACAACCATGCCGACCTTCTCGTTGCGGCGAGAGACCTGCACTTCTGGAACTGCTGCGTTTGTTGTGTCTGCCATTGTTAGTCCTTCTTCGCTTTCTTGCGGGCGGTGCGTGTGCTCGCCGCCGGGGCCGTTCGAACGGCGACCGGCGATGCTGTCTTCGCGGAGGCCAGAGCGCGCTCGCGGGTCACGGTCTGGATGCGGGCAATGTCGAGCTTGAGTGTGCGCAGCTTCTTGATGCCTTCATTGTTGCCAAGGCTCTTCTGGAAGCGAATACGAAAGAGCTGCTCGGCAGACTTGGTCTGCTGTGCGGGTAACTCTTCGTCGCTAAGGTTGCGGATCTTTTCGAGTTCCATTTTTTCTTCTTTCGTCGTTAATTCTTTGGCCGGCCTGGTTCTTCGCCTAAACCGCTACTTGACGGCCACGGTTGCCTTAACGCTGTGGCGCTGGATAAAAATAGTCTTCAGTGGCAACTTGTGAGCTGCCAGACGCATGGCTTCCTTCGCCAGTTCGGGCGAGACGCCCTCCATCTCAAACAAAATCTTGCCCGGGCGAACGACCGCGACCCAGTGGTCGGGAGCTCCCTTGCCCTTGCCCATACGAGTCTCGGCGGGTTTCTTGGTAATCGGCTTGTCAGGGAAAATACGCAGCCACACCTTGCCCCCGCGTTTGATAAACCGCGTCATCGCGATGCGGCTGGCCTCAATCTGACGGTCTGTGATATAGCCGCACTCCTGCACCTTCAGACCGAAGTCGCCGAATGAGAGATCCGACCCGCGCCACGCCTTGCCACACATGCGACCGCGTTGCTGCTTACGAAACTTGACCTTCTTTGGCAATAACATAATAAAAACCCTCTAACTCATATCTACTTGCAAAGCGGATCTGCAAATTCGACCGGTCTAACTGACAATTCACAACTGTTTCTAGAACACTCCGGTCGTCGTTCCCTGATCGCGGCGCTTCTTCTGCTCGTAGATATCGCCACGATAGACCCAGGTCTTGACCCCAATAATGCCGTACGTCGTATGCGCTTCCGCAAATCCATAGTCAATGTCGGCGCGCAGGGTGTGCAGCGGTAGACGCCCCTGTAGATACCACTCAGAGCGTGCAATCTCATTTCCGTTCAGCCGGCCCGACACGCGGACCTTGATGCCCTTGCAGCCAAAGCGCAACGCCGAATCAACCGACTTCCGCATCGCACGGCGGAAGCTAACCCGTTTCTCCAGTTGCAGAGCGATGTTCTCGGCGACCAACTGTGCATCAAGCTCAGGCTTGTTGACCTCCAGTATGTCGATGAAAACCTCGCGCGAGCTCCGTTTCTGGATGTCAGCCTTCAGCTTATCAATTTCCGCCCCCTTGCGGCCGATGATGATGCCCGGACGCGCGGTGCGAATTATGAGACGCAGCTTGTTGCCCGGGCGCTCAACTTCCACCGAACTGACTCCGGCGGCCTTCAGCTTCTCGCGCAATTCAGCCTTCAGCTTGACGTCTTCAACCAGCAGCTTGTCGTAGCCGCGCTCAGTGAACCATCGTGACTTCCACGGCTTGTTGACACCGAGGCGAAACCCATATGGATGGACCTTCTGTCCCATAGCTTCCTTTACTTCGCCCCAACCCGGTTGAGCCGGCGGAGCCTGATGCAAAACCTGCGTTTACCGGAAGTATCCCGGCACTACCCAATTCCCAGCCTTTGTTACTTTGCTTCCTTCTTTGTTGCAACTTTCTTTGTTGCAGCCTTCTTTGCTGCAGCCTTCTTCGCCGGAGCTTTCTTCGCTGCTGGTTTCTTGGCCACTGGCTTGGCCGACGTCATCTCCGTCGCTTCGGGCTTAGGCGCAATCGCCACAGCTTCCGTTGCCGGCTTCTTCTCCGCAACCGTCACAATAATGTGCGTGAGCCTGCGCTGGTAACGAAACGCTCGCCCCATTGGGGCGGGCCGGATGCGTTTCATGCGCGGTCCATCATTCGCCACTGCAGTGCGAACATACAGGTTATCGACGTCAATATCGAGACCCTGCTCCTGTGAGGCGTAGGTCGCGTTTTGAATGGCCGAGCGCAACACCTTCTCGACGACCGGCCCCATCCTCTTGGTGGAGAAGTGAACAGTGTTGAGCGCTTGCTCCACGCGCATGCCCTTAATGGTGTCGAGAACCAGCTTCGTCTTCTGCGGGCTGCTGCGCTGAAACTTGGCTTCTGCGCGGAACTCTCGAACTTTTTGTACTGCAATCTTCGACATAGCTTTGATCCTTCGAACTAACTGATACGCATTTCTTCTGCGAATAGCCCATTGCTAGCTACAACAAACGCCGCGGACTACTTCGGTTTTGCGGTGGTCTCGGCTGCACGCGCCGAGTGGCCCTTGAACGTGCGCGTCGCGGAGAACTCTCCCAGCTTGTGACCAACCATATTCTCCGTCACATACACTGGAATAAATTTGCGCCCATTATGCACGGCAATGGTGTGACCGACCATGTCGGGAAAGATCGTCGAGCGGCGCGACCATGTGCGCACTACCTTTTTGTCGTTGGTCTGGTTCATTACAGTAATCTTCGACTGAAGATGTGCGTCGATAAACGGGCCCTTCTTTGCTGAACGTGCCATGTTGATAACTCCGAATTTCTACTAGGTTACCGTGCTGTATACGACGAATCTCTTGGATTCGAGACTTGGTGTTGCGCTGCTTCCTGACGAACAATTCTTTAGCTACAAAGTTCAGATTGCCACTTTCGTCTATTTGCTGCGACGACTAACAATATATACATCAGTTCGCTTGTTGTTACGCGTTTTATATCCGCGCGTTGGCTGGCCCCATGGTGTGACCGGGTGACGCCCGCCGGAGGTCTTGCCTTCACCTCCGCCGTGTGGGTGGTCGACTGGGTTCATCGTGACGCCGCGATTGGCAGGATTGATACCCTTCCAGCGGTTGCGTCCGGCCTTGCCGATGGAGACGTTCTCGTGGTCCGTATTGCCCACCTGGCCAATCGTCGCCATGCACTCCACCAGTACCTTGCGCGTCTCGCCCGAGGGCAGCTTGAGCAGCGCGTAGTCGCCTTCCTTCGCAATCAGGTTGACTTGCGCACCGGCCGAGCGTGCCATCTGCGCGCCCTTGCCAGGGCGAAGCTCGATATTATGCACAATCGTTCCGAGAGGAATATTCTTGAGCGGAAGCGCATTGCCAACGAGAATATCGGCGTCCGGACCGCTCATGATTGACTGCCCGACTTTCAATCCGATCGGCTGGATGATATAGCGCTTCTCGCCGTCCGCATAGTGAACCAGCGCAATGCGCGAGCTGCGGTTCGGATCATATTCAATCGTAGCCACCGTGGCCGGGATGCCGTATTTTTCGCGCTTGAAGTCAATCAGACGCAGCTTCTGCTTGTGGCCTCCGCCCTGGTGGCGGATGGTCATGCGACCCGTGCTGTTGCGTCCGCCAGTGCGCTGCTTGACAGAGAGCAGCGGCTTGTGCGGCTTGTCCGTCGTCAGGTCGTCGTTCACCAGCTTCGTCTGGAAGCGTAGTGTCGGGGTAATCGGTCGAAATGATTTGATCGGCATTTTTCTTGGCTCCTAGCTACTAGCTTCAGGCTGTTAGCTAGTTCTCTTTCGGATCTTCGCGACTTACTCGTCGCATCTGCATTCAACTCACAAATAACAACTCACCACTACCAACTGCGCTTACATGCTGTTGAGATACTCCGGCATCTTCTGTCCATCCTTCAAGCGGACATAGGCCTTCTTCCAGTCGGGGCGATAGCCGGTGAACTTTCCGCGGCGGCGTTCTTTTCCTTCCACCGTGGAAGTCCGAACGCCGCTCACCTTGACCTTGAAGAGCGTCTCGACGGCCTGTTTGACCTCGGTCTTGCTGGCCTTCATATCAACCTCGAAAACCAGCGTATTCTGGGTCTCTTTCACGCCCATCCCCTTCTCGGTAATCAGGGGGCGGCGAATCACTGTATAGAGGGTTGGCATTTACGCAACCTCCTTCTCGGCAGCAGCTTGATTGTCTTCTGCTGCGGCTTTGCTGCGTTTCGATACAAACTTCTTCAGCGTCTGCTGAAGCGCTTCAATAGCATCCCTGGAGAAGATCGCATGTTCGTAGCGCAACAGATCGTAAGGATGTACCTCGGAACTGAGCACTAGCTCGACCCCCGCAAGATTCCGTGATCCCAGATAGAGCTTCTCGCCAAGCTGCTGACTGGACTCAACCAGCAACGTTGTCTTTCCGGCCTCGAGCTTGTCGATCGCGGTGCGGAAGAGCTTTGTCTTAGCCTCGGGAACCTCGAACGAATCAACCACCGTCAACTTCCCGTCCGCTATCTTGGCCGCAATCGCCGAGCGCAACGCGCCCATCAGCTTCTTCTGCGGAAAGGCGTACTCGTAGCTGCGCGGCTTCGGTCCGTGAACTGTGCCGCCCGAGCGCCACAGCGGGCTCCGAATCGACGCAATGCGTGCGCGACCGGTTCCCTTCTGCTTCCATAACTTGCGTCCGGCACCCGAAACAAGCCCGCGCGTCTTGGTGGACGCCGTGCCCTGGCGCAGCGCGGCGCGGTAGTGCTTCACCGACTCCCACAGCAGCGTGTCGTTGATCTCGCCCGAAAATACTTCGTCGAGGAGTTCGAACTCCCCAACCTTCTTTCCCGCGAGATTGACTACATTGATCTTTGCCATCGCTCTTCTCTCTTCATGCCCGCCATCGTTGCGGCGGTCCCTGACTTTGTTTGTCTGCGTAACCCGGATCCATTCCCCGCGCAGAGTTTGCTGCCGTACTTCGCTGACTTACTGACTCGCTAACTTGCTGACTAGCCGACTTGCTACTTTTTCTTCGGCGAAGCCTTCTTCGAAGCCTTCAACGGATCTAGCGTTGTGCCACCGGCAAACCCACGACGCTCCCGCGGCGGGGCCTTTGCCTTTGAGATCAGAACATATCCATCGCGTGGGCCTGGCACCGCGCCCTCGACCATCAACAGGTTGTCTTCAACATCTATGCCGCGAATGCGCAGGTTGCGAACCGTTATCTGCGCGTGGCCCATATGTCCGGGCATGCGCTGGCCGGGAAAGACGCGCGAAGGATAGGACGATGCGCCGATCGATCCCTGCACCTGGAACATATGTCCGTGCGCCTTCGGACCACCCCCAAAGTGATGACGGCGGACCACGCCGGCGAACCCGCGTCCCTTCGATGTGCCAATGACGTCTACAAACTTATCGTCGGAAAAAATGTCAACCATAATGCGGTCGCCCGCCTTGACCTCAGCGTCATCGCCTTCCTTGGCAACCTCGACCGAGACCTCCTTCATCATGCGTACGGGAGGCACATTCGACTTGGCAAAGTGGCCCGTCATGGGCTTGTTCACCTTCGAGGCCTTGATGAAATCAACATAGCCGATCTGCGCGGCGTCGTAGCCGTCTTTGGACAAGGTCTTGAGCTGCGTGATGACGCATGGACCGGCCTTCAGCACCGTGACCGGGTGTACGTCGCCGCGCTCGTCAAAGAGCTGGGTCATGCCGACTTTCTTGCCTAGTATTCCTGTAACAGCCATCGTCTTTTCCTTTCCTCATCATGCCAAGCATCTAGCTTCAGCACTGCCGGTGGTTCTGAATCGAATCAGCATCTGCCGCCTTGCTGACCTGCTAACTCGCTAACCTGCTGACTTGCTACTTTTGTACCGTCTTTATCTCAACATCGACCCCGGCGGGCAGATCGAGCTTCATGAGCGCGTCCACTGTCTGCTGGGTCGGCTCCAGAATGTCGATCAGCCGCTTGTGGGTGCGGATCTCGAACGACTCGCGCGACTTCTTGTCGACGTGGGGCGAACGCAGCACACAGTATTTGTTCTTCATCGTGGGCAGCGGAATCGGGCCCGCAACCTGCGCTCCGGTGCGCTTGGCCGTCTCGACGATCTCGCCCGTCGACGTGTCCAGAACGCGGTAATCGTAAGCCTTCAAACGGATCCTGATTCTCTGTCCAGCCATCTAGGTTCTCTTTTCTTGTTACTCAAAGATCGTTTGGAGTGGCTGCCGCCGATCAACCTCTCGACCGCACAGCAGCCCTCGTTAGTCTTCTGTGCCCTTTTACTTAATGATCTCCGAAATCGTACCGGCGCCGACGGTTCGTCCGCCCTCGCGGATGGCGAATCGCAGGCCCTTCTCCATGGCCACCGGAGTGTGCAGGTCGATCTCCAGCTCCACGTTGTCGCCCGGCATCACCATCTCGGTGCCCTCCGGCAGCTTCGCCGATCCGGTCACATCGGTCGTGCGGAAGTAGAACTGCGGCCGGTAGCCGTTGAAGAACGGAGTGTGCCGCCCGCCCTCTTCCTTGCTCAGCACATACACGCTGCCCTTGAAGTTGGTGTGCGGAGTGATCGATCCCGGCTTGGCCAGAACCATTCCGCGCTCCACATCTTCCTTGGCAATGCCGCGCAGCAGAATCCCCGCGTTGTCGCCAGCCAGACCCTCATCGAGCTGCTTCTTGAACATCTCGACCCCGGTGCATACTGTCTGCTGCGTCTCGCGGAAGCCCACGATCGAGCACGGCTCGCCCACCTTGATCTTGCCTCGCTCGATGCGCCCCGTCACCACCGTGCCGCGGCCCGAGATCGAGAAGATGTCCTCGATCGGCATCAGGAACGGCAGGTCGAGCGAGCGCGTAGGCTGCGGAATATACTTGTCCACCGCCTCCATCAGCTCGTCGATCTTGGCCTCCCACTTCTCCTCGCCGTTCAACGCGCCCAGCGCGGAGCCGCGAATGATCGGTGTCTCGTCGCCCGGATAGTCGTACTTCGACAGAAGTTCGCGCACCTCCATCTCCACCAGCTCGATCAGCTCCTCGTCCTCCACCGCGTCGCACTTGTTCAGGAACACGATGATGTACGGCACCCCAACCTGGCGCGCCAGCAGCACGTGCTCCTTGGTCTGCGGCATCGGCCCGTCGGTCGCCGCCACCACCAGAATCGCGCCGTCCATCTGCGCCGCCCCGGTGATCATGTTCTTGATGTAGTCGGCGTGGCCCGGGCAATCCACGTGCGCATAATGCCGGTTCTTGGTCTCGTACTCCACATGCGCGGTCGCGATCGTGATGCCGCGCTCGCGCTCTTCCGGTGCGTTGTCGATCGAGTCGAACGAGCGGAACGAGTTCTTCGGGTTGTTCTTCGACAACACCTTCGTGATCGCCGCCGTCAGCGTCGTCTTGCCGTGATCGATGTGCCCGATCGTCCCTACGTTTACATGTGGCTTCGACCGGTCAAACTTTTCCTTGCCCATGACTCTCTCCGTGTTTGTTCTACTTCGTTGTCTGCCAATCCTGTGCGCCGGTCATGCAGGCCAGCGCGAGTCCATTTCTCGTCTACTTGTCCTTAACGTCCTTGCCCTGCACCTTCGCAATAATCTCTTCCGATACCGACCGTGGCGCCTCTTCGTACTGCTTGAACTGCATCGAATAGTTGGCCCGTCCCTGGGTTGCTCCGCGCATGTGGGTCGCGTACCCGAACATCGTCGACAGAGGCACCGTGGCCCGGATGGCCTGTGTATTGCCCACCATCTCCATGCCTTCGATCCGTCCGCGACGCGAGCTCAGATCGCCGATGATCGCGCCCATGTAGTCCTCGGGAACGATGACCTCGACCGCCATCACCGGCTCAAGCAGCACCGGCTTGGCCTTGCGCGCGGCCTCCTTGAACGCGATCGAACCGGCGATCTTGAAGGCCATCTCGTTCGAGTCCACTTCGTGGTAGCTGCCGTCGTAGAGCGACACCTTGACATCGACCATCTCATACCCGGCAAGCACGCCGCCCTGCATCGCTTCCTGGATGCCCTGGTCGATGGGCTTGATGTACTCCTTGGGAATCGTGCCGCCCTTGATGTCGTTGGAAAATTCGTATCCCTTGCCCGACTCGTTAGGCGAGATGCGGATCTTGCAGTGTCCGTAGTTGCCTGAGCCGCCCGTCTGGCGAATGTACTTGCCCTCCGCCTCGGACTTGGCGCGGATTGTCTCGCGATAGTTCACCTGCGGTTTGCCGACGTTGGCCTCAACCTTGTACTCGCGCATCATCCGATCGACGATGATCTCAAGGTGCAGCTCGCCCATGCCCGCAATAATTGTCTGGCCGGAGTCGATGTCGGTACGTACGTTGAAGGTCGGATCTTCCTGCGCCAGTTTGCCCAGCGCCAGGCCCATCTTCTCCTGGTCCGCCTTGGTCTTCGGCTCAACCGCAACCTCAATGACGGGCTTGGGAAAGTCAATGGTCTCCAGCACCACCGGGTAACGATCCGAACAGATTGTATCGCCGGTGATCAGGTTCTTAAGTCCAACGGCTGCACAGATGTCGCCCGCCAGAATCTCGGTGATCTCTTCTCGCTTGTTGGCGTGCATCTTCAGCAGTCGCCCAATACGCTCGGTCTTGCGCGTACGCGGGTTCAACACCGAGTCCCCGGTCTTGAGCGTGCCCGAGTAAACGCGGATGAAGGTCAATTGTCCGACGAACGGGTCGGTCATAATCTTGAAACCGAGCGCGGAGAGTGGCTCTGCATCGTCCGGCTTGCGCACAATTTCCACCGCCATGTTTTCCGGATCGTGGCCAATCATGGGGGGAATGTCGAGTGGGCTGGGCAGGTAGTCGACCACCGCATCCAGCAGTGTCTGCACGCCCTTGTTCTTGAATGCCGAGCCGCACAGAACCGGAAAGATGTTCATCGCGATGGTGGCCTTGCGAATGCCTGCCTTTAGCTGCGCCTCTGTCGGCTCATGGCCTTCAAGGAAGAGATTCAGAATCACGTCATCCGAGTCGGCAACAGCTTCGATCAGAGCGTGACGCGCGATCTTCGCAGTCTCCACCAGATCGAGGGGAATCTCTTCAACCGAGTACTCCGCGCCCATCGTCTCGTCATGCCAGAAGATGGCCTTCATCGTGACCAGATCTACGACTCCCAGAAAGCCTGCCTCCGCGCCAATCTGAATATTGATCGGCACAGCGCGCGCTCCCAGACGTTCCACAATCGTCGAAGTCGCGTAAACCGAATCCGCGCCCGCCTTGTCCATCTTGTTGATGAAACAGATACGCGGCACCTTGTACTTGTCGGCCTGGCGCCACACCGTCTCCGACTGCGGCTGCACGCCGGCGACCGCGTCGAAGCATGCCACCGCGCCGTCCAGCACGCGTAGGCTGCGCTCCACCTCGGCGGTGAAGTCCACGTGGCCGGGTGTGTCGATGATATTGATGCGATGGTCCAGCCATGTGCAGGTCGTCGCGGCGGAGGTGATCGTAATGCCGCGCTCCTGCTCCTGCTCCATCCAGTCCATGGTCGCAGTTCCCTCATGCACCTCGCCGATACGGTGCGTAATGCCCGTATAGAACAGGATGCGCTCGGTCGTCGTCGTCTTTCCGGCGTCGATGTGCGCCATGATTCCGATGTTCCGGCAACGATTCAGAGGTATATTGCGTGCCACAGTATCAATCTCTCACTCTGCAAGGCTCACCTTGCGTGTCATTCAAACTCGTTTCAAGCAGGTCAGGTTTGCTGTCCCGATCCCCTGTTCCCTGTCTTACCAGCGGTAGTGCGCGAATGCCTTGTTGGCCTCGGCCATACGGTGTACGTCTTCTTTCTTCTTCATCGCCGCGCCGCGGCCATTCGCGGCATCAAGCAACTCGGCGGTCAGCTTCTCCACCATGCCCTTCTCGCCGCGCGCTCTGCCATAAGTGACGATCCAGCGAATCGCCAGCGAGGTGCGCCGCTCCGGCAGAACCTCGATCGGCACCTGATAGTTCGCACCGCCAACGCGCCGGCTCTTGACTTCCAGCAGCGGCTTGCAGTTTTCGATCGCCTTCTTGAACAGCTTCAGGGCCTCGTCGCCGCCCTTCTGCTCAAGGTTCGTCATCGCAGAGTAGAAAATCCCCTGCGCGGTCGACTTCTTGCCGCCCCACATCATGGAGTTGACAAACTTTGTGACCAATGTCGAACCATAGACTGGGTCGGGAGCAACTTCACGCTTCGCAATATAACCTTTTCTCGGCATCTTCTCTCTCTTCTCTTCTTCCCTCAGCCCGGTGATATCTCACGCGCTGAGCCTGTACTGACTCGCTAACTGGCTGACTCGCTGCCTTACTTGCCCGCAGCGGCCTTGGGCCTCTTCGCCCCGTACTTCGACCGGCTCTGTTTGCGGTCCGACACGCCTACCGAATCCAGCGACCCGCGAACCACGTGGTAGCGGACGCCCGGCAGGTCCTTCACGCGACCGCCGCGGATCAGCACGATCGAGTGCTCCTGCAGGTTATGTCCAATGCCCGGGATGTAGGTCGTCACTTCGATCCCGTTGGTCAGGCGAACGCGCGCTACCTTGCGCAAAGCCGAGTTCGGCTTCTTGGGGGTCTGGGTATAGACGCGGGTGCAGACGCCACGGCGCTGCGGCGAACCCTGCAACGCAGGGCTGGCGGTCTTATAACGGGTGGGCGTGCGGCCCTGCTTGACGAGCTGATGGAACGTAGGCACTCGAACTCCTTGTATTGCGACTCAAGACACTCTGGCCTGGAGCCGTTGCTGCAAATCCAAACTCGTGCAGACGAAGAGGAAGGAGCCCCTTTCGCGTATTCATGCGTCATACGCACAAATAAGTGAGGACACTGACGTGCCTCGCGCGAAGATTGTCCCTGGCTTCCCGTCTGTAACACTCAAATCAGACGAACAACAGTCGACGGTGGCCTAGCGTCCCTTGCTTCCCGCCCTCTACTAGCAGCCCTTACCGGAAGATGGAGTTGACTCCGTATCGCTGTTCCGTTCCCGCATAGCCCATCCACTTTGCTCCCAAATCGCCGGGTGGAGGGTGTCGCAGGTACGATTGCGAGGATGTTGCGCCGCGGTGGTACTGGTCTATGCCATGATTCCCATGCATAGACCCGCGGATGTACTACCTGTCCAGTGTACCGCAAAATGGGGAAAGTCCCGTAGTGGCCCTAACCCAGTCTGCCCAACACACCAGCCGCCTCCGCGCAATCTACAAAACATGCAATCTGCGCGACTACGGGCTCCCGATTCACGCGGAACATTCTAAAGATACCAAGCACGTGGCGCGCGGTCAAGCTCGCATGGCATAAATCTCATGGCCTGCGCATCGTCTGCTACCGGCCATCGGCCGCTTGCCATCGGACATCGGTCGCCCATGAATTCGAGCAATGCTTGGCACAACAAAATCCCGCCTCATCTGATAGACTCTTTCTTGTCGTTGAGTGAGTGGCTTCGTTCTCTCTATGGTCTCCACATAGTTCCAGAACCGGGTCCACAGCAGCGGCAAGGTAGAACCAGGTGAATTAGCAATTCAAGAGCGGCTCTGTCCAGAGCAACTCCCTCCGCAAATCCGCCCGTTCTATGTGACATTTGCTCAAGTTGTTGCAAAACAACCTGGGGACGTAGCTCAGTTGGTTAGAGCGCTGCCCTGTCACGGCAGAGGTCGCGGGTTCGAGCCCCGTCGTCCCCGCCATTTCTCTTCAATCTCCGATAGACCGTACCTGCTTTGATATGACTGCCTGCAGGCCCGGGGCTTTCGCCTCGTGGCCCGCGGTCGTTCGTGCGTCGAATGCGACGCGTCATTCGCCGCTGGGGAAACAACGAACCACAATTCGAATGATCCCTAGTGCGTGCGCGTGGTGAGATACTGCGCCAGCGACTTCAGCGGATCGGCGGCGGACCCAAAAGGTTCGACCGCTGCGAACGCGTCGGCGATAAGCCGGTCGGCGTCGCGGCGCGACTGCTCGAGGCCGTAGACGGCGGGCCAGGTGGCCTTGATGCTGGCGGCATCCTTGCCGGCGGTCTTGCCCAACTCCTCGGAGGACTGCGTCATGTCGAGGATGTCATCGACAATCTGGAAGGCGAGGCCGATCTTTTCTCCGAAGGTGCGAAGACGAGCGACGATCAAGACCCGACATCTCGGAATCGCCATGCAAGGCACCCGGCATAGTGGCGAGTCCGTAGAGTCCGCCGCTGACGATGCTGGTGGTGAGCAGTGCTCCGGTCTTGGAGCGGTGGATGGTTGAGACCAGTTCGGCGGTCGGCGTGACGCCCTCCGACTCGATGTCGACCACCTGGCCGCCGATCATTCCCGGTGGAAGTGCGCCCGGTGCGCAATCCCGGATTCGTCAGTGCTGCCGATGCCGGTGCCGACCGCAACCGAGACCTCGCGCAGGATCTGCACTACGGCATCGGCGGGCGCAGGAAGCTGGGCGATGGTCTGGAAGGCGAGCGTCTGTAGCGCGTCACCGGCCAGGATCGCGATGGCCTCGCCGAATGCGACGTGACAGGTGGGATGGCCGCGGCGCAGGTCGTCGTTGTCCAGCGCGGGCAGGTCGTCGTGGATCAGCGAGTAGGTGTGCAGCATCTCCAGCGCTGCTCCGAGCGAGTCGACGCCCGCAGGCAGTTCGCCGGTTTCCACAACCATGCGCGCGGCCTCCATGCAGAGGATGGGACGCAGACGTTTCCGCCGGCGAAGACGCTGTGGCGCATGGCGCGATGGATCGAATGGGGCAGCGTCTCGGGCGATGGCAACAGGCGTTCGAGAGCAGCGTCCGTGAGCTTGGCACCTGAGACGAGCAGGGATTGAATGTTGGAATTCATCGGCTTCGATCATAAATGACGCGGTTGAGATGTTGCGTTGGAGCTTTGCGAGTCGCAGGGAAGATGATAATTGTTCGCCGTTTGGTTGCTGTTTGTTCTCCCCCTCCCCCCTCCCCCCTCCCCGGGGTATCTTGCGTGGAATTTGTTTGGTATCAATCGTCTGGCGGAAGCCAGTGTCGCCAAGGTAGTCATTGCAGCTACTTTACAGCTAACATATCTGTAATGAATCGTTTACGATGTGCTGACGGCGCGGATAGGGCAGGCTCGCGGGGTTCGATGAATTCGATCCATATGTTAATTGTAGCAAGCGGAGCATAACTACTATGCCAACTATTTTTCTGGGGGAAGTGGTTGGTGGGATGTGAGTTATGGGGATTTTTGGGGTGTCGAGGGGCTTGACATGCGGATTTGCTGGGGTTTTTGAGGAAAGAAAATTGCGGCGGCGGGTTGGGGATGGAACCCACATCCCAGAAGCGAGATGTGTGGAACCCGGCTTGGAGGCGGTTCTAAGCTGGGCCGCCTGCCGACCTGCTCCAAGAAGGTTGAAACTCTGTTAATTTCTGCCGACAGCGGTAGAGACTAGGCGAGTTTAACTCCGCTTCGTTCGGCTTCCATATCTTGCTGACAAATTCGCATAAGCACCCGTTGTAATCGCGTCCCTGCTTTGCCGTGGATTTGGGTCTAGGAACGATGCGTGCTTTGATTTGGTTGCGCGACGATTTGGACGCCAATCCAACCAGTGTGGCTTTCGGATCTGGTAACTCGTCTGGCCATTCAGGAAGTTTGGCTTTTGCTATACCGAGGAAGTTGGAAAAATTTGTTCTGTCGGCCAATAGCCACGATTCGACCTCCCGCACTGCTACCCGGAAGATGAGATTGGGATGAATTGAATTTGGAAGCCACGAAGCCATCAGAGCCGACGCGCACGCATCGGCATCCAAATCGGTCAGGAGAAAAAATGGAGTGCCTTTTGCCGCGTTATTCCAACCGCGAACAGTTTTTCTCAAGTATCCATTTCCGCCGTGATTGTAAACAACACCTATCGAAAAACTCCTCCCAGAATCAGCGAGCAGACGTTTAGCCACGGCTTCGCTGAGCAGGTCTTCAACTGCAATGTTGATTGGAATAGGTCTCATGCTAATTCTAAACTTAGTTGCTCCAGATATTCAGGAGCAGTCAGCGGTAACGCAGCGTCTGCGATGCTGAGTCCACCATCCAGCAACGCGCGAACGTCTTCGCGGCCAGACAATACCTGAGCGCTGGTTCCTTCCGGCGAAGGAGTAAGAAGTATCACCTCTTCATCCCCAATTCCCTGATCCGAGAGTAACTCCCAAGAATGAGTCGTTACGAATATCTGCCTGCTACGGCCCTTCTTTTTTTGTAGCTGGTTAAAGATGGGTGGAAGTCGTTTCACGATTGCCGAGTTCAGAGACAACTCCGGTTCTTCCAGTAATAGCGGAGAATTGCCGTCGAGAAGAGACCAGAAGAGACCAATCAGGCGAAGTGTTCCATCGGAAAACTGATCCTCCCTTTGGCGGCCAGCATTGGGTCGCCAGTGCGAGCACAAAACTTCGAGATGAGGAACCCCCGCTTCATCTTTTATATCGGTGAGGTCTTTCATCTGTGGCACGGCAATCCTTAGGGCTTTCTCGATCTTTCGAAGGCGAGCCCTTCGGGTCTTCTCCGATGTCCGTGCAATCGTCTCCAGAAAGCCACGCCCAAATGGGTCGTCTACTGTTGAGATTTGACCTTCCGGATTACGCAACAACTGCGGAACGAGATGCAAGTAGCGAATCGACTCGAGGAATTTTGCTATTTCGCGGAACTCTGAGTTGGCGCTGATCTGCTCCAGATACGTTTGAGTCAATCGAACGCTATCGCCCTTATCCTTTTCGTCAGGTCGATCAAGCACCAATTTATCGTTATCGCCACGCCAGACGCGCTCGTGCTTGACGATAGGAAGGTGATGACCTCTCGCTTGCTGAGTCAGGCAAATAGAGTAATGCCATGCAGTGCTTTCGCCGTCCTCAGAAAGGTAGATGTCAATCTCCACATCCGAGTTTCTTCGCGCTGAAAGGCAACGGACCTTCGATAATCCGCCTTTGTGTTCTAGGCTGCTTTGAAGACCACCGCCATTGGGACGCGCAATATCTCGCAGAAATCGCAATGCTTCCAGAAAGTTTGACTTTCCAGAAGCATTGGCTCCCACAATGAATACCCGATCCGAAAGGGCAACATCAATGGATTGAAAATTTCGCCAGTTTTTTAGAACCAACCGGGAG
This sequence comes from uncultured Acidobacteriaceae bacterium, assembly GCA_963828115.1. GTDB lineage: Bacteria > Acidobacteriota > Terriglobia > Terriglobales > Acidobacteriaceae > Edaphobacter. Next base: position 133,115 of record CAWHDN010000014.1, on the reverse strand, counting down.
ATCAGCATGCAAGTATTCTAGCCGACTACCATCAGTATTGACTCTGTATTTGCACTTTTTCTGTATTGCTTCGGAAAACCGTGCTTTTGGGTTCCGCGCATTGCCCCCACTGCGGCTTTGCCTCCGGTCGGAATGACGGGGTGTATGGGTGGTGTGGAAGAGAACAAGGACGAGTGCGGGAGTTTTGTGGGAGAAAGGGGTGGAGGGTTGAGGCGGGTTGGGGTTCGTCGGGATCCTTCGCGCTCGAAAGACGCGCTCAGCGATGACAGCAAGAACAGGCAAAGGCGAAATGCGGGGGGCCCTCCACTGCGCTACGCTCCGGTCGGGATGACGCATTGGTTGTTCCGGCGCGGATAGCAACCGCAACGCAGGCTCCTTCGACAGGCACAGGGCGGACTCAGGACAGGCACAGGGCAGGCTGAGGAGCACCCGGCACCCAGGAATTGATGCGCCGTTCATTTTCTTCTTCTTGATGGTGCGGTAGTCTCATAGTGCCGTATATGTCTGAGAAGAAACCACCCACCGCGAAGTCCCGCCGTGCCAGCGAGCCAGCCACGCGCGAAGCAGCGACGAAGTCCGGCCGTGCCGGCAAGACGGTTGCAGGCGAGCCCTCCGCGCTGAATCCCTCCGAGCGTGAATCGGCCGCAAAAAAGGCCGCCGCACAGAAATCGCCCGTGAAGAGGGCGGCTAAATCGTCTGCGAGGAAGGCTGTCGCGTCCGCGCCGGAGGAGCGCTTCTTCGACCGCGACGAGAGCTGGATGCTCTTCAACCAGCGTGTTCTGGAAGAGGCCGAGGACGCCACCAATCCGTTGCTGGAGCGGGTGAAGTTTCTTGCCATTACGGCCAACAATCTGGACGAGTTCGTGGAGATCCGCGTGGCCAGCCTGTTGCAGCGCATCGAGGACGGCTTCGACCAGCCACAGCGCGCGGACGAGGGCGGACTGACGCTCCAGCAGCGGCTGGACCGGCTGAGCGTAGTGCTGCACGAGTTTGTCGACGCGCAGTACGCCTGCTGGAACCATATGCTGCGCCCAGCGCTGGCCGCCGAGAAGATCCGCATCCTGGACTGGAAACAACTGGACAAGCACGCGCGCGCCTATGCGTTGAATTTCTACGAGACCGAGGTCGATCCGCTGCTGACTCCGGTGACCATCGACCCATCGCATCCCTTCCCGCGCGTGCTGAACAAGGCGCTGTGCATCGCGCTTCTGTTGCGCTCCAAGCGCAGGGCAAAGACCTTGCCCAAGCAATGGGCCGCGCTGGGCGTGGTGACGGTGCCGCGCGCGCTGCCGCGCATGGTTGCGCTTCCCGGCAAAGAGGGATGCTACGAGTTCATCCTGCTGCACAAGCTGATCGAATCGCAGGTGGAGCGCATGTTCCGCGGCTACCGGGTGCTGTCGCGCGTGGCCTTTCGCGTGACGCGCAACAGCAACCTCTACCTGCAGGAGGAGGAGTCGCGCTCCGTGCTGGAGAGCGTCCGCGAGGAGTTGTACAACCGGCGCAAAGGCGACGCAGTGCGCATGGAGATCGAGTCCGCCGCCTCGCCGGAGATTGTGGAACGGCTGCGCACCAACTTCGAGCTGGACCCCTGGCAGGTCTTCCGCACCGATGCGCCGGTGAACCTTGCGCGGCTGATGACTCTTCCCGGCCTGGTCGCGCGGCCCGGCCTGAAGTACCCCGACTTCCATGGCCGCCACTACCACCTGGCACCCAAGTCGGCGAACCTGTTCGACGAGCTGCGCACGCGCGACATCCTGCTGCACCACCCGTTCGACTCCTACGCCACGGTGGAGAAGTTCATCGAGTCGGCGGCCTGGGACCCCGCCGTCGTCAGCATGAAGCAGACGCTCTACCGCACCAGCGCCGACTCGCCGCTGTTCAAGGCCCTGACCGAGGCGGCGCAGTCGAAGGAGGTGACGGTGGTCATCGAGCTGATGGCGCGCTTCGACGAGGCATCGAACATCCGTTGGGCGCACGAGATGGAGGACGCCGGCGTGGGCGTCTTCCTGGGCATCCTGGGCCTGAAGACGCACTGCAAGCTGGCCCTGATGGTTCGCCGCGATCCGGACGGCGCGATCCGTCGCTACGCGCATCTGGGTACGGGAAATTACAACTCCGTGACCGCGCGGCAGTATACCGACATCAGCCTGCTGACGGCGCGGCCGGAGATAACCTCCGCCATCCAATCCGTCTTCCGCTACCTGACGGCCGAGTCCGACGCCGAGAGCTACGCTCCGCTGCTGGTGGCCCCGCTGACGCTGGCGCCCAGCCATTCTGCAACTGATTGCGCGCGAGACGGCGCACGCGAAGGCTGGCCGTCCCGCCGCCATTGTCGCCAAGATGAATGCACTGCTGGACCGCGCAACCATCGAGGCGCTGTACGAGGCGTCGAGGGCGGGTGTGGAGATCGACCTGATTGTGCGCGGCATGTGTTCGCTGCGCCCCGGCGTCGAGGGACTGAGCGAGCGAATTCGCGTGCGGTCGATTGTGGGAAGATTTCTGGAGCACAGCCGCATCTTCTGGTTCAGCAACGGCGGCCAGCCGGAGGTCTTCTGCGGCAGCGCGGACTGGATGCCGCGCAACCTGGTTGAGCGTTCCGAGGCCGTCTTCCCAGTGGACGATCCCGCACTCGCGGCGCGCCTGCGCAACGAAATCCTGGCGGCGTATCTGGCCGACAACACCAAGGCGCGGCTGCTGCAACCCAATGGCAGCTACACACGCGCGCCGCAACTTGGCCCGGCGTTCAACGCGCAAGAGCACCTGATGACGATCTCCAAGAGCGAGCGCGGCGGATCGCATTAGCACAGTTCGCGCCAGTAACCTCGTCAATCAGAAACCGAGGCCCACGGATCGCGCAGAGTACCCGCCACGCATATGTCCGGGCCGAAGTTTGTGCGCGACTTTTTCTCTAGCGATTGTTCCAGCAGAAACGGCGATGCGAGTCCAGCGGCGAATGGAATTGCACCGTCGCCCAGCGCAGTCGGCGCATGGAAGAGCACAACTTTGTCCACCAGATTCTGCGCGAGAAAGGCGCCGTTCAACTCGGAGCCGCACTCCAGCAGGACGGAGATAATTTGGCGCGCTGAGAGGGCCGCGAGGACTGCGTGGAGATCGGGCCGCCCGCCCTGCTGCGCGATGCGCTCGATGGCAACGCCCGCGGATTCAAGCGCGGCAGCGTGGTCCGGCTCAGCGTTCGCGTCGCAGAAGATCAGCAGGTCGTCGTGCGCAGAGCGCACAAGCTGCGAATCGAGCGGCGTGCGCAGGCGCGAGTCCAGAACCACGCGCAGCAGCGGTCGGCGACGAGGCAAACCGCTGCGGTCGGTGAGCAGCGGATCGTCGGCAAGGACAGTGCCGATGCCGGTCAATACTGCATCCGCGGCGTGGCGCATGCGTTGCACCTCGGCGCGCGACTGCGGGCCGGTGAGCCAGTGCGGCTGCCGAGCGGTTCGCGCGGAGGCCGGCGGCGCGAGCATTCCATCCGCGGAGAGCGCGGCCTTCAGCGTCACCAGCGGACGGCCCGTCTGGATGAATCGCGCGAAGGCGTCGTTGATGGCGCGCGCCTCCGGCTGCAAGACTCCGACCGTCACGTCGATCCCAGCGGCACACAGACGCGCGATTCCGCGCCCGCTCACCTGTGGATTGGGATCGACCGTCGCAACCACCACGCGACCGACTCCTGCTGCAATCAGCGCGTCGGCGCATGGACCGGTGCGACCGTGATGGCTGCACGGCTCCAGAGTGACGTACGCGGTCGTTACGGAGAGATCGGCCACTCGGTCGCGCGCCCGCCGGAGCGCAACAATCTCCGCGTGGTCTCGCTCATCGTAGATGTGCGCGCCCTCGCCGACGATCTCGCCGTCGCTAACAATGACGCAGCCCACCTGCGGATTCGGCGAGGCGAGCGACGCAGTCGCGCGCGCCAGTTCCAGCGCGCGCCGCATGAAGTTTTCGTCGATCTGTTCGCGCGATTCCATTGAGTCTCCCACGCTGAACACTTACCACTTGTCTTACTTCATCATTGAATCCACGAACGCGGCGCTGTCAAAGGGCAGCAGGTCTTCCATCTTCTCGCCGACGCCGACGAACTTCACCGGCAGGCCAAGCTCGGTGGCAATCGCCAGCACGATGCCGCCCTTGGCCGTGCCGTCGAGTTTCGTCAGCACAATTCCGGTGACGCGCGCTGCCTCGGTGAAGAGCCGTGCCTGCTGCAGGCCGTTCTGGCCGGTGGTCGCGTCCATCACAAGCAGCGTCTGGTGCGGCGCGCCGGGGACAAGCCGCCCGGCGGTGCGGCGCATCTTGTCCAGCTCCTTCATCAGGTCGGTCTTGGTGTGCAGGCGCCCCGCTGTATCGACGATGAGAACGCCGGTTCCGCGCGCCCTGGCCGCCGTACACGCGTCGTAGAGCGCAGCCGATGGGTCACCACCCGTCTTCGTCTTGATGATCGGCACATCCGACCGCGCGGCCCACACCTCAAGCTGCTCGATGGCCGCGGCGCGAAACGTGTCCGCCGCGCACATCATCACCGAGCGGCCCTGCGCGGCGTAGTACGCGGCCAGCTTGCCGGTGGTGGTCGTCTTGCCGGTGCCGTTGACGCCGACCATCATCACAACTTCGGGCGCGGTCGCGGGAACCACATCTTCTGTCGCAACTTCGTCGAGCACCGCCTTCAGCTCGAGCTTCAGCAGCCGCTTCAGCTCGTCGCCGCCCCCAACTCGATCCAGCCCTCCCTGGCGCAGGCCACGCTGACGCAGATTTTCGATAATCTCGCGCGCGGTGGCGGAGCCGATGTCGGCGGCAAGCAGCACCGTCTCCAGCTCGGCCAGCGATGTCTCGTCCACCTCGCGCGCCAGCGCCAGCACCGAGCCGATCGACTCGGAAAACGAGTCGCGCGTGCGCGTTACTGCCTGCCTCATGCGATCGAAGAAGCCGCGTTTCTCCTCGACTCGAGGCGCATCCCCATTCGCGTCGAAATTCTTGCGTTCCTCTGATGTTTCAGAGTCAGACCCGCGCTTGCCAAAGAGAGAAAATGCCATGTGAGGTCTAGTTTAGCCGATACCGTTGGATTAGCATGGTCTTGAGCGAGGTGTCACCATGGCCACGTCCGCCCCCGTCTACGTTTCGCGCGAAGAGTATCTCAACACCACCTACCGCCCCGACCGTGATTGGATCGACGGCGAAACCAAGGAGCACACCATGGGCGAGCAGCCCCACGCCAGCGTACAAGTCTTCTTCGCGTTTCTCTTCAAGATGAAATCGCTCGACTGGAATATACGCGTACTCACCGAGCAGCGCGTGCAGACCTCCGCCACCAACTACCGCATCCCCGATGTCTGCGTCGTCCGCCGCTCCACGCCGATGGAGCCCATCGTCGTCACGCCGCCCCTGCTCTGCATCGAAATCCTCTCCCGCGAAGACCGCATGAGCGACATCCAGGAGCGCGTTGAAGATTACCTCTCCATGGGTGTCCAGGCCGTGTGGGTGGTCGATCCGCAACGCCGTCGCGCCTACGAGACGCTCCCCAACGGCGCGATGCAACCTGTCCCCACTGAACTCACCGTCGCCGGAACCGGGATTCGCATCCCGCTCGCCGACGTCTTCGCCGAGCTGGACGAGATGGAAGCCAAGAGTTAGAACGGTTTTGCTAATGGTGTAGAGTGTCGCGCTGCGAACAAAATGCGGGGATTCTTCGCTTCGCTCAGAATGACAAACGAATTTGGGGTACACCGATGAGAGAACGGCTCTAGTTCCGCAGCTACTCGTCCTTGCCCGGACGCGTCATCAACTCGTGGATCGCCACTTTCGGACTCTTGCCGCGGTGCAGGATCGCGTCCATCTGCTCGGTGATGGGCATCTCCACACCGTAGCGCGCCGCCAGCCCCAGCGCCGCCGCAGTACTCAACACACCCTCTGCAACCTTTCCGTTCATCCCCTCGAGAATCTCGGCCAGCTTCCGTCCCTTGCCCAGCTCGATGCCCACCATGCGGTTGCGCGAGAGCGATCCCGTGCAGGTGAGCACCAGGTCTCCCATCCCCGACAAGCCCGCCAGTGTCTGCCTGCGTCCGCCACAGGCCACCGCCAGCCGCGTGATCTCCGCGATGCCGCGCGTGATGAGCGCCGCCGCCGGGTTATACCCCAGGTCCAGCCCATGGACCACGCCAGCGGCCAGCGCGATCACATTCTTCAGCGCGCCGCCCAACTCCACGCCGGTCACGTCCTCGTTGGTATAGATCCGCAGGGTGGGCGAGCTGAACGCCCGCTGGATCGCCTGCGAGACCGCCGGCGTTCCGGCCGCAACAATCGCCGTGGGCATCCCGGCGGCGACCTCGGCGGCAAACGATGGCCCGCTCAGCACTCCAAATGGGTTCGCGGTCACCGACGCAATCACCTGCGACATGCGCAGCAGGCTCGACTGCTCCAGCCCCTTGGCGGCGCTCACCACAATCTGGTTCGATGTCAGATGCGGCGCAATCTGCCCCACAACGCCGCGCAGATGCTCCGACGGAGTCACGCACAGCACAATCTCCGCCGCCTTCACCGCCTCCGCCAGGTCCGCCGTCACCAGCACGTCCGCCGGCACAACGTAGCCGGGCAGGAAGAGAGTGTTGACCCCCGTCTCCTTCATCTCCGAAGCCAGCTCCGGCAGGAACGACCAGAGTGCAACCGAGTGCCCGCCACGGCGCGCCAGCGAGATGGCCAGTGCCGTTCCCCACGCGCCCGCACCCAATACCGCAATCCGGCTCATGCCTCTGCCTCTCCCGATCCAGAGCCAACTCTGAAGCGGCTCTCCGTGCCATTCATCAACCGACGGATGTTCCCATGGTGCTTCAAAATAATCAATAGCGGAATAAACAGAAATCCAAACATCACCATCGGCGTGTGCTGGGCTACGAAGTAGAAGCCGAAGAGCGGAAACGTCGCCAACCCCACGATCGACGCCAGCGAGACATACCGCGTCAGTGCAAAGACCACCACAAACACCAGCAATATCGCCACCGTCGCCGGCAAGGTGAGCACCAGAAAGACGCCCAGCGCACTGGCCACGCCCTTGCCTCCGCGGAATCCCAGCCACACCGGATATACATGCCCCACAACAGCCGCCACCGCAGCCGCAACGGCCACGTCGTACACGCCGGACGGCGTAAAGCCGTGAGCCAGATGCTTCGCAATCACCACTGCAGCAACCGCCTTGCCAATATCGAGCAGAAGCGTCACCACGCCCAGCTTCGTTCCGCCCGAACGCGCAACATTAGTAGCTCCGATGTTGCCGCTTCCCTGCTCGCGCACGTCTTCGTTGCGGAAGAGGCGCACCAGCAGATAGCCAAAGGGGATCGACCCCAGCAGGTAAGCAATCGAAATGGAGACAACCCATGGATTCATCGTCAACGCGTGGTCCAACTCATTCTTTCTCCATCAAGAGTCTATCAAGCCACGGAAGAATGCACGTGCACAGCGCGGGCGCATGACTTACGTCCGCTCCATCAGGCTCTGCCGCACCAGCTGCAGCGCGTGCTGGCTGGCGAACCAGCGGACGCGCTCGCGGTCGCCGGAGATATTCAGCTCCGTCACCGATGTCCCTCCGCTGAGGCCGGCGTAGGAGATCGCGATATACACCAACCCGATGGGCTTCCCGGCGTCCGGCCCCGGCGCGCCCGGCCCCGGCCCCGCGATGCCCGTAATCCCCACACCCACCGACGCACCCGTCCGACGGCGAATTCCCTCGGCCATGGCGCGCGCCACCGGCTCGCTCACCGGCCCCTCGGTGCGCACAAGTTCCTCGGGAACATCGGCAAAGATCGTCTTCAGCCGGTCCGCGTAGACCACCGCCCCGCCCAGAAAGTAGCGCGAGCTGCCCGCGACCGCGGTCAGCCGCTGGGCCAGCAGGCCGCCGGTGCAGCTCTCCGCCGCCGCCAGCGTCATGTGGCGCAGGCCCAGCATCAGCAGCACCACCTCTTCCAGCGACTCGCCGTGCGAAGAAAAAACCTCCTCGCCCATCTCCTGCTCGATCTTCTCCGCCAGCTCGTCCACGCGCGCCTGCGCCTCGGCCTCGGACGGCTTGGAGCAGACGAAGTGCAGTTGAATCTCCGCCGCCCCTGCCAGAATCGTCGTCTCCACGTCCTTGAATGTTGTGTAGATGGGCGCGGTCCGCATATCCACCTCCGACTCCCGCGTGAGCGCCATGCGCAACATGCGCCGCGCCATGTGCCGCTCGGGCAGTGTGGCCGCCAGCCGCGGCCTGCACTCGGCCTGGTACATCGGCTCCAGCTCTTTGGGCGGGCCGGGCAGCAGGACCACGATCTTGCGGTGACGGCCGACCACCGTGTCGATGTACTGCCCCGGCGCGCTGCCGTTGGGGTTTGGCATCACCTCCGCGCCCTCGATCACGTCTGCCTGGCGCGCGTTGTTCTCCGGCATCGACATGCGCCGCTCGGCGAAGCGCTTGTACATTGCAGTCACAATCTGCGCATCGCGCCGCAGTCCCACGCCGAGCGCCGCAGCCACCGCCTCGCGCGTGCGGTCGTCCTGGTGGGGCCGAGGCCGCCGGAGAAGATCACAATGTCCGCGCGCTCCAGCGCAACCCGCGCCGCGCCAGTCAGGTCTTCCAGGTTGTCGCCGACGATGGTCTTGAACGCCACGGAGACGCCCAGCTCATTGAGCTGCGCCGTCAGGTAGAGCGAGTTGGTGTCCTGCCGGAAGGGCGTCAACATCTCCGACCCGGCGGCAATAATCTCAGCAATCACTTATTTCATCCAAGAATGCGGGCGCGTCACATCTCGATACCGCGATGTGGGCCAAAAAAAGCATAACAGCCAATCTACACCAGCCGTCGTCCCTCAATGTCCAGGGCAACATGGTAGAGCGCGTCGCGGGTGGCGAGCGCGGCGCAGCCATCGTCCAGAAACGCCAGCCCGACAAGGTTGTTGCCGGAGACGGCGAGCGACGCCTCGCGCTGCGGCGTGATGCGCACAATCCCGCGCTGCCCGTGCAGCGACGCGGCGACGTAGAGGTTGCCGTCCACGTCGAATGCCATGCCCTGCGCGCGTCCCAGCCCCTGATAGAAGACCGTGGTGCGCCCATCGCGGTCGATGGCGTAGATGGCCTGGTTGCTGGATGTGGTTGGCCCGGTGACAAAGAGCGTGCCCTCGTCGTTGAAGGCCAGGTGGTAGGCCGCCATGCTGGGCTCCAGCGTGGCGTAGACGAAGATCTCGCGGTCGCCCAGTTCCCCGCCGGTCTGTTCCGCGCTGGCCTGCCCTCCGCTTGCCAGCGTCCCGCCCGTGCGTCCCTTCTCCGGCCCCACCTTGAAGATGGTTCCCGAGCGGTCGCCGACGTATAGATTTCCGTCGCGGTCGAATGCAATGCCAGTGGCGATACCCATTCCCTCGGCGTAGGTGGTCACCGCGCCCGCGGGCGAGATGCGATAGACCGTCCCCTCGGCGCGCGAGCTGGCATAGAGAGTGCCGTCGGCGTCGAAGGCCAGCCCGGTGGCGTTCAGGATTCCGCGCACAAACGGCCGCATCTCGAAGTCGCGCGCAATGGAGTAGATCGAAACCGGCACGCTCTGCCCACGCTCGCCGGAGAAGGTCGCATAGACGTTCCCCTCCGCATCCACCGCCGGATTTGCCACGGGATGCAGCTCGGCCGCCATGGGCACAGCGACGCGAAGTTGCAGCGCATTGCTCGCTCTGCCGTCGCGCACCAATACCACCGCGCCCGAGGTTGTCCCCTCGGGGATTTGAATCACCGCGCGCACCGGCCTGCTCAGCGACAGCACCGCCTCGGCATCGTCCACCGTCACGCGCGGCAGCACAGCGCCCAGCAGCCCCGAGCCGCGCAACTCCACCTCGCCGCCCGTCATCGCCGCCGGCGGGCTCAGCGACTCCAGATGCGGCGCATCGGTCTTCGGGCTACGGGTTCCAGCACCACGCAATAAAGGACTCATCTCAACCCCAGCCTAGCCCGGCTCACGCCCCAGCGCAAACTATACCCATCGGGACAACAGCAATCCCACGGCCAGCGCCAGCGCTCCTGCCGCCACATCGTCCATCATGATTCCGGTGCCCTCGGGCAACGCCTCCAGCCGGCGGATCGGCCACGGCTTCCATATGTCGAAGAGCCGGAACAACACCAACGCCAGCGCCGCGTGCTGCCAGTCCGGACGGATTGCGATCAGCGCGATCCACTGCCCGGCGACCTCGTCGATCACCACAAAGCCCGGGTCCTCGCGGCCCGACTCGCGGGCCACAATCGTCGAGGCGGGAATGCCGATCAGCGTCACGAGCAGCGCGGCCAACGCAGTTGCTATCGCCAGCGCCAGCCATCCCGGATGAAACAGATGCGCCGCGAAGTACCACAGCAGCACCGCGGCCACCGAGCCGTACGTCCCCGGCCCCGGCCGCATTCGCCCCGCGCCGAACCACGTCCCGAGGACCCACGCCCAGCGCGTCTTTTTCTCGCGGCCCAGCCGCGCGCGCTCCTGCCCGGCGATTCCCTTCCCATGCGCCATCACTGCACGCCCCCGCTGCCGCCGGACGAATCGGAGTGCCCGCGGTCGCGCAGCCCTTCCAGCTCATCGATCAGCTCAGGGTCGCCTGTCTCTTGATTGAAGGCCGGCGAGCTGATGACGTACCCGCCGCTCGCCCACTTGCCCAGGTCGATCACGCGGCAGCGGTTCGAGCAGAAGGGAAAGTCCTCGCTCCCAGCCAGTACAATCGTCCTGCACGTCGGACATCGCAGCGTCTTCAGCTTCTTCGCCATAGCATCATTCTAAAACTCGAAGAACTCCCCACCCACTTCGGAGTGCCAACTCGAACCTCGTACCTCGAACCTACAGACCATAGACTTCGATCGCAGTTCCGCCGAAGACGGCGGCGCGCTCCGTGTCGCTGAAGCTGGCGAAGTAGCTGCGCAGCAGATCGAACCACTGCGCGTAGCCGGTGGCCAGCAGGCAGACCGGCCAGTCCGACCCCGCCATCAACCGCTTTGGGCCAAACGCCTCGACGGCAACATCGAGATACGGCTTGAGCGTCGCAAGCGAACTGGCACGGGCCGGGTCCGCCCGCCAGTCCGCCTCCGTCACCATGCCGGAGAGCTTGCACCAGACGTTCTCGCGCCGTCCCAGCTCGCGCATCCGCGCGGCCCATGGCTCAAGCTGGCCCGCGGCAATCGGCGGCTTGGCGATGTGGTCCAGCACAAACGGCTGCCGCGGATGCTCGTCCACAAAGTAGATGGCGTCCTCCAGGTGGCGCTCGAAGATCAGAATCTCGTAGACCAGTCCGCTCGTCCACCATGGTGCGGATTCCGGCGTTGAAGTCCTCGCGCAGGATGTAGTGCTCGTCCGGCTCGTCCTGGATGACGTGGCGCAGACCCTTGAGCTTGGCGCGCCCGTCGAACTCCTCCATCACGCCGGGAAACTCCTCGCCCGCAATCGGTGCCCAGCCGATGACGCCGCGAATCGCATCGGTCGCGTCGGCCAGGTCGAGCAGCCAGCGCGTCTCATCCAGCGACTGCCGCGCCTGCACGGCAAGTGTGCCGTCGATGCCCGCCGAGGCCATCGCGGCCTTCAGATCGGAGGGAAGAAAATCGCGGCGCAGCGCGGCCATCTCCTCATCGATCCAGCCATACTCCGCAGCCGAGTAGCGCCAAAGGTGGTGGTGCGCATCGATCCGTTCAACTCTCTCGCTCACACTCATCTCTCCGAACTGCAACATTCATCGGGCGCCCCAAATCTCGATTTTGAGATGTGAGTTCGCGCCGCTACTTCCTGCTATAGAGCAGGTCCTTGATCGCCTGCCTCCGGGCCGCGTTGGCCTCGCGCACGCTCTTCAGTTCGTCGGCGTCCATGCGCTTATTGCTCGTCGGCTCATCCTCTTCAGGCGCGCTGCACTTCGGGCAGCGGTTGGCAAATCCCGGCTTGTCCGGCCTCAGTTCGAACTCCTCTTCACACACTACACAGACTTTGATTGGTAATGACATTTCCCCACCCACAACATTTTCCCTTATGATACGACGCTCCGATTCGCAAGAAAACCCTCTGCGCGAGTGCCCGAACCCGTGGAACTGAATTCAGCCGGATTGCGCACAGAATCACTCCCTTCCGCATTACGGTAGTATTCTTGCAGAATTCAAAGGGCCTTCCATGCGCATGAACAACTTTCTCATCCCCTCTCTCATCAGCATCTGTGCAATCTCGATCTCTTCCGCGCAAACCGCCAGCACACCCGCGACCGTGATGCCCAGGCAGCTTCGCCTGCCTACGACGTGATGACGATCAAGCCAAGCGACCCCGGCAGCCCAGGGACGTCATATCGGCGCGCCTGGCGACCGCTTCTTCGCCCGAAATCTACTCGCTTAAAATGCTTTTGCAATACACCTATGACATCAACGAAGACTCCATCGTGGGCATCCCGTCTCAGCTCGACTCCAAGCGCTTCGACATCGATGCAAAGATCGTCGAGCCCGATCTCGACGCGCTCAAAAAGCTATCCGAGAAGCAGGGACGCTTGATGCTCCTTCCCCTGCTGACAGAGCGATTCCAACTGAAGACGCACATGGAGACCCGGCTGGGCCCGGTCTACGAACTCGTCGTCGCCAAAGGCGGGCCAAAGTTCAAGCCCTCGGCAGATCAAACCAGCCGCGCCAACGGCAACCTGGGTACTTCCAGCAACGGGAAGAGCAGCAAGATCACCGCAAACTGTATGCCAATCGCATCGCTGGCAAAGGTCCTCACCGATCAGCTCCATCGGCCGGTCATCGACAAGACCGGACTCGACGGCAACTACGACCTCACGCTGCAATGGACGCCCGACGGCGCACCCGTATCAACAGACGACAACGCCCCGCCCTCCATCTACACCGCCGTGCAGGAGCAGCTTGGACTCAAGCTGCAACCGGCAAAGGCCCCGGTCGAGGTTCTTGTGGTCGATCACGCGGCAATGCCCACAGAGAACTAGGGCGGGCGTTCTTCTTTGAAGGATGCTGTACGACAATGTATGAATATGTCATACTAATCCCATGCCAACCACTCGTACCAGAAGCTCCCGCGTCTTCACCATCAGCTTCCCCGACGCTCTCGCGCGCCAGGTCGAGCAGACCGCCCGCGAGGAGAGCCGCAACATCAGCGAACTCTTCCGCGAGGCCTTCCGCCTCTACAAACTCCAATCGATGGAAAAGGAACTTGAAGCGATTCGGCGGAAAAGTCCTTCCACTCACTACACTCCAGACGACGTTGATGGGCTTGTTGACGAACTAAGGCGCGAACGGCGCGAATCGAAAAAGAAGAGCATGGCCGAAACTTCGGCTGCAACCGAATAGTCGACGCTATCTCAGCTCAACCAGCGGCGCGGGCGCATCCACGGTGCGCTTGAGCTGGCCGCAGGCGGCGTAGATGTCGCGGCCGCGCGGCTTGCGGGTGAAGGTGGGAATGCCGCCGTCGATCAACATGCGATGGAAGACGGCAACATCGGCGGGCGCAGGCTCGCGGAAGTCGATGCCGGGGCCGGGGTTCCAGACGATCAGGTTCACCTTGGCCTTCATTCCGGCCAATAACTTCAGCACCTCGCGCGCGTGCTGCGGCTGGTCGTTGAGTCCGCCCAGCAGGACGTACTCGAATGTGACGTACTCGCGCTTGCCCAGCGGGATGGCGCGCAACGCATCCAGCAGCGCGGCGATATTCCACTTGCGCGTCACCGGCATGATCCGCTCGCGCACGTCGTCGTTCGATGCGTTGAGGCTGAGCGCCAGCTTGGGCCGGACGGGTTCCGTCGGCGAAGCGCCGGATGGCGGGCTCGATGCCGCTGGTGGAGACCGTCATGCGCGACTCGGGAATCCCCATCGCGCGCAGCAGATGGACGCTCTGCATGAAGGCGTCGTAGTTCAGGAACGGCTCGCCCATCCCCATGAACACCAGGTTGATCCGCGACGGCATCTCGACGCCGCGCCCGCTGCCGATGCGCACGCGCTGGCGGTTGAGCACCGCGGCCACCTGCCCGGCGATCTCGCCCGCCGTCAGGTTGCGCCGCATCCCCAGCCGCGCCGTCAGGCAGAACTGGCAGTTCACCGCGCAGCCCACCTGGCTGGAGATGCAGATGGTGGCGCGCTTGTAGCTGTCCGCTTCGCTAGCCCAAACCGGTGCCCCAGGTGCCTCGCTTTTGGCACCTGGGTTGTCGCCGGAGATCGACCTTCCTCTTCCTCGACTGCGGCCTCGCTGCCGTCGCCGCTGCTCGCCGCCGTCGCCATCGGGCATCCACACTGTTTCGACCGTCTCGCCGTCGGCCATGCGCATCAGATAGCGCTCGGTGCCGTCAACGGAGCGCGCCGCCTGCGCGATCTGAGGCAACCCCACCGCGTAGCCCTCTGCGGCGAGCCGCTCGCGAAGCATCCACAGGCAGCGTCGTAACCTCATCGAGCGACTGCACGCGCTGCTTGTAGAGTGCCTCGCCCAACTGCACGGCGCGATACTTCCGCTGCCCCAACGCCTCCACCACCGCGCGCAGATCTTCCGGTGTCATCCCAAAGAGCGCCTTCGACTCCGCGGCCTGTCCCGCATCGATCGTGATTGAATCCTTTGCCATCGCTATCTCCCAGTTTACCCGCCCCTCCATCCATGCGCGCCCGCGCTACATCCAATCCACTGTGGCACAATAAAGCAGCAAGGAGCCGCATGTCCGCAATTCTCACCCCAGCCGCCGCAACGCGAATCCCCCACCCGCAACATCCGCCGCACTGTACTGCCCAATGGCCTGCTGGTGCTGACCGAGAGCATTCCCCACGTCCGCTCGGTCTCCATGGGCGTGTGGATCGCATCCGGCTCGCGCGATGAGCCGTTGGAGCTGAACGGCATCTCCCACTTCGTGGAGCACATGGTCTTCAAGGGAACCACCACGCGCAACGCCCAGCAGTTTGCCCGCGAGGTGGACTCCATCGGCGGAAACCTGGACGCATTCACAAGCAAGGAAAATATCTGTTTCAGTATCAAAGTTCTGGACGAGAATATTGCACCGGCACTTGAACTTCTCGCCGATCTGGTTCTCCATCCCACCTTCACGCCCGAAGACATCGATCGCGAGCAGGGCGTGATTCTGGAGGAGATCAAGATGGACGAGGACAGCCCCGACTATCTCGTCCACGAGACCTTCACGCAAAAATTCTGGAAGGGCAACGGCCTCGGACGCCCTACCCTGGGCACGGTCAAGAGCGTCTCCAGCTTCACCCAGCCGGCGGTCTTCGACTTCTACAACAGCCGGTTCACCCCGCGCAACATGGTCTTCTCCGCCGCCGGGAACCTGGATCACGACCGCTTTGTGGCACAGGTCGCAGAGCGATTCGAGGGCCTCGCCGCCAGCAGTGGAACTCCACTCGCCAAGCTCCCCGCACCCGCCACCTTCGCCAACATTACGCTGAAGCGCAAGAAGTCGCTGGAGCAGGTGCAGCTCTGCCTCGGCGTTCCCGCCCCGCCCATCGATTCGTCCGACCGCTATGCCATCTACCTGCTGAACTCGATGCTGGGCGGCGGCATGAGTTCGCGCCTCTTCCAGACCATCCGCGAGGACCGTGGCCTGGCCTACTCCATCTACGCCGAGACCAGCCCCTTCCGCGACACCGGCTCACTGAGCATCTACGCCGGCACCTCCGCCGCTAAAATCGCCGAGGTCTTGCGGCTTACTCTTGCCGAGCTGCGCCGTCTGAAAGAAGACGCCGTACCGGAGGCAGAGTTGAAGCGCGCCAAAGACCAGCTCAAGAGCAACATTGTGCTCGGCCTGGAGTCGTCGTCCAGCCGCATGTCGAACCTGGCGCGGCAGGAGATGTACTTCAAGCGCTTCTTCTCGGTCGACGAGATCGTCTCCGCGGTCGAAGCCGTCACCGCCGCCGACATCCTGTCGCTGGCCCGCCAGCTCTTCCGCCCCGAGGCGATCGCGCTCACTGTCCTCGGCAACCTCGGCCCATTCACCGTCTCGCGCGAATCTCTCGCATGTTGAGCCGCACCCTGCTACAGTTTCAATCGAGATCGAAACGCACATCTCGTTGCAGAGGAAACATGAAGATCACACTCGCACCTCGCACCTCGAACCTGGCTTCTCGAACCTCGAACCACGAACTCGGCTTCACCCTCATCGAGTTGCTCATCGTCATGTCCATCATGCTGATCCTGATGGCGCTCGCCGTGCCGAATATGATCAAGCTGAAGAAGCACGCCGACGAGACCTCCGCCGCGCAGACTATACGCACCATCGGCCAGGCCGAGACGATGTACAACTCGTCGTACAACGGATATGCCTGCCCGCTTGCCTCGCTTGGCGGCGATCCCAAGTCCGGCGCGCCCTCCGCCACCTCCGCCCAGGTCCTCGATCCCGTGCTTGCAGCGACGGGACAGAAGTCCGGCTACACCTTTGCCATCACCTGCGGCTCCAAGGTCACCATCAACAACCAGGACGTTTACAACTCCTACGAGGTCACCGGCGTTCCTCAGGTCATCGGCAAGACGGGCGACAACGGCTACTGCTCCGACGAGAACAACATCGTCAAGGTCGATCCCGCCGGTGGCACCACATGCACCCAGTCCCTCCAGTGATTGTTGAGTCTGTCATTCTGACCCTGAGCTTGCCGAAGGGGAAGAATCCCCGCATCTCGCTTGTACTCCCACTGCTGCTCGCGCTCTCGTGCATCCCGCAAGCCCATGCCCAGGATTCCACCCTCATCCGCCGCGTGGACGACCACTACAACCACCTGCGCACCCTGCGCGCGCGCTACACCGAGCGCTACACCGGCATGGGCATGGACCGCACCGAGAGCGGAACCCTCACCCTCAAAAAACCCGGCCTCATGCGCTGGAGCTACGACGCGCCGCCCGGCAAGCTCTTCGTCCTGGACGGCCGCTTCGCCTGGTTCTACACCCCCGGCGATGCGCAGATCTCTCGCGCGCCGGCCAAGCAACTCGACGACCTGCGTTCCCCCCTGCGCCTTCTGCTCGGCCACACTCAGCTCAGCAAGGAACTCGACCAGATCGCCACCGCGCCCGACGGCGCGAACTTTCGCATCACAGGCGTGCCGAAAAACATGGCCCAGCGCGTCCATCTGCTCACCCTCATCGTCGCTTCCACCGGCGCCATCGCGCGCCTGAAGCTGGAAGAGACCGACGGCGCCACCACCGAGTTCACCTTCACCAGCCTCGAAGAAGACATTCCGCTGCCCGCCTCCGACTTCATCTTCACCCCACCCCCCGGAATTCCCATCGTCTCCGCGCAGCCTCCCATTTAGAGCGGTTCCCGAATTGGTGTAGATCAGCATCGCTTGTCATTCCGCAGCGTAGCGGAGGAATCTGCTTTTGTCGTTCGACGATGGCATACACCAATTCGGGAACCGCAATATTTGTCAGGATTGCAATGTAGAATTGGAGATAATTCCAATGATCGCGCGCATCGAGACGTGCAGAAGAGCAGCCCCTCAAGTGAGCCCCGCCGCAAAGCCACAACTTCTTACCACCGCCGAATTCCACGCCGCCGTTCACGCGCTTGCGCCGGAGGTCGCCGTCTTCGACTGCGACGGGACCCTCTGGTCGGGCGACGCCGGGACCGGCTTCATGCGCTGGACCGTCGATGGCGGCCTGCTCTCGCGCAAGGCCATCGACTGGCTGGACGACCGCTATCGCGCCTATCTGCGCGGCGAAGTCTCGGAGTTGGCCATCTGCGGCGAGATGGTGCAGATCTACCAGGGCCTGCGCGAGAGCGAGATGCGCTCCGCCGCCGCCGAGTTCTTCGCCACGCGCATCGAGCCAAACCTCTTCCCAGAGATGCTCACCCTGGTCCGCGACCTGCAGGCGCGCGGCACAGAGATATGGGCCGTCAGCTCCACCTGCAACTGGGTCATCGAGGAGGGCATGCGCCGCTTCGAGATTCCCCCGGACCGCATCCTCGCCGCCCGCGTCGCCATCGATTCCGAAGCTGGCCTCGTCACCCATACCCTGCTCGATGTCCCCACCGACGAGGCCAAGGTCGCATCGCTCGCCCGCGTCGGCATCCATGCGCCCGACGCCGTCTTCGGCAACTCCATCCACGACGCAGCAATGCTGGCCATCGCCCGCCGCGCCTTCCCCATCGACCCCACCCCAGCCCTGCTCGCCCACAGCGTTCGCGAGCGCTGGCCCGTCTACTACCCAGCCTCCGTCGCTCCAAGCCCCTAGTCCTTCTTCCTCGCACCTTGAACCTCGAACCTCGAACCTAAACACCATGCTGCTCGAAGGCCTCCACATCCCGCTGACCACCCCCTTCCACCCGGATGGCCGCCTCAACCTGCCCAAGCTGGCCGCCAACGTCGTGCGTTATTCAAAGTCTTCCGCTGCCGGGTTGATCGTCCTCGGCCCGCAGGGCGAGCCGACGCTGCTCACCGACGATGAGACCGCGCGATGTCCTGCGCGTCGCATCCGACTCCGCCGCGCCCGAGAAAGTCCTCATCGCCGGAGTCTCCCGCGACAGCGTCCACGCCACCCTCGCCCTCGCCAGCATCAGCCGCCGAGCTGCACTACGACGCCGTCCTCATCGGCGTTCCCTCGATCCTCGCTACCGCAAGCCCGGACGCGACAGCAGCCAGCCACCGCGAGCTCCTCCTCTACTTCCAGACCATCGCCGACCGCTCCCCACTGCCTGTCGTCCTATTCAGCGGCAACGCACGCCGCATTCCTATCGACGCGGCGGTCGAGCTCGCCGCTCACCCGCGTATTATCGGCCTGCTGGACGCCGCGGGCAGCCCCGCCGAGATCGAAGCCATCCTTTGCCGCGCCCCCGCCATCAAGCGAGAAGTCACGGTCACGCCAGTCTTCCGTCGCCGTCACCGCGCGTATGAAAGCTGCGGCCACACATGCGTCCACATCGTTCGTCTCCGCGGATTCGCTCCTCGCAAAGCCGTACGCGGATGCGTCCGCTATAGCCGATGCGCAGCCAACGCCACTGCTCCGCACACGCACAAAATCCGCCGGCTTCCAGATCCTCGCCAGCAACACGCAATCAATCCTCGAAGCCCTTCGCGCGGGCGTCGTCGGAGCCGCGCCCGCCTTCGCCGCCGCCGCCCCGCAGGCCAGCTACGAGGTCCTTGCCGCATGGAAGGATGACGACCAAACGCTGGCCGAGGAGAAGCAGACTCGCCTGGTCGAAGCCGCCCGCCTCGCCGAAGAAGGCCCCGGCAGTCTAAAATTCGCTTGTGACCTAAACGGCTACTTCGGCGGCCGGCCGCGCCTGCCACAGCTTCCGCCCACAGGTAGCCAGCGCGCCGCCATCGAGCAGATCATGAAGCCACTGCGCAACTAATCAGCGTGCTGCATCGGAATTTCATTCAGGATTGGCGCAGAATCAAGCTCGCTGATCCCATCCATTTGCAGTGTCCCATTTTCGTTGCACGCGCAATACATACCCGCTATAATAGTCATTTGGAGATGACCACATGGCGACGCTTCCGAAATCCCTTCCGACCAGCCCCGTCAAGCTCGCGGCAAAGAAGATCGAGATCCAGCGTTCAATCTCTTCCCATCGGAGCGCCTCGGTTGCCGCTGCCAAGGCGAATCTGTCCGCGCTGCTAAAGGATGTCGAACAGAACCGGGAAGAGGTCACCCTGTTGCGGCGCGGCGTACCCATCGCAAGAATCGTTCCAATCGCGGAAGCCGGACCGCAGTCCGGGTACGGATGGATGCGTGGCAGCGTCCGCGAGCTGGGCGATATTGTCGGCCCGACAGGCGAAGAGTGGGATGCAGGCAATGAATGAACCGTCTCCCCTGCTGCTCGACACCCACGTCTGGGTCCGTTATATCAACGGCGCGCCGAGCCTGAAACCGGCGGCGGTTCACTCCATCGAGAGCGCACGCCGAACCGGCTCAGCTTATGTCTCGGTCATCTCCATCTGGGAGATTGCACTTCTGGTCCGCAAAGGACGTCTCGATCTTCCTTTTGGCGTTGAGCGTTGGGTTCAGAGAGCATTTGAACTGCCGGGGATTCAGCTCGCGGCTTTATCGCCTCAGATCGCCATCGAGTCCGTACAACTGCCCGATTCACTCAACAAGGACCCCTCCGATCGTATTCTTGTTGCAACTGCACGCATTCAGGGTTTAACTCTTATGACTCGCGACAAAGACATACTCCGCTTCGCAAAACAGACGAACCTCACGACCCAATTGGCGTAAGTAAGGAAGCCATGCCCGCTGATCCCGTTCGCGTCGCACTCATCCAGATGGCCTGCGCGCCCTCCATCGAGGAGAACCTCGACCACGCCGCAGACCTCGTCCGCCAGGCCGCGCGCGACGGGGCGCAGATCGTCTGCCTGCCAGAGCTCTTCCGCTCCCAGTACTTCTGCCAGCGCGAGGACCACGCCCTCTTCGCCCTCGCCGAGCCGATCCCCGGCCCTTCGACCGCACGTCTTTCCTCAGTCGTACGAGAAGCCAGGATCACGCTGATCGCCAGCCTGTTCGAGCGCCGCGCCCCCGGCCTCTATCACAACACCGTCGCCGTGCTGGACCACGAATCCGCCGAGCCTGACAACATCAGTGGCATCTATCGCAAGATGCACATCCCGGACGACCCGCTCTTCTACGAGAAGTTCTACTTTGCGCCCGGCGACATGGGCTTCCGCGCCATCCCCACCAGCCACGGCCCGGTTGGAGCGCTCATCTGCTGGGACCAGTGGTTCCCGGAGGCCGCGCGCCTCACCGCGCTCGCGGGTGCGCAGTCGATCTTCATCCCCACCGCCATCGGCTGGCACCCCAGCGAAAAATCCGAGTTCGGCGCAGCCCAATACTCCGCGTGGAAGACCATCCAGCGCGCGCACGCCATCGCCAACGGGGTCTTCGTCTGCGCCGTCAACCGCGTCGGCCACGAGCACGGCGACGTGATCCTCGACTCACCAAAAGTTCTAAACAAATCGAATGCTTTGAAAGAATCCGATGCTTTGAAAGAAAAGGCTGCATTGGGAGAGTCGTCCGTTTTGAAAGGGACGGGCTTCAGCCCGTCCGCATCGGCACCCAATAAGACCGGGGCTTTAGCCCCCGAGGGAATCTCGATCCCTGGCCCCGGCGACCACACCTCAGCCAGCGGCATCGAGTTCTGGGGCGGCAGCTTCATCGCCGATCCCTTCGGCCGCATCCTCGCCCAGGCCTCCCACAACCAGGAAGAGATTGTCACCGCAACCCTCGACCCTGCGCTGGTCGAAACCACCCGCCAGCACTGGCCCTTCCTGCGCGACCGCCGCATCGACGCCTACGCCCCCATCACCCGCCGCCTGCTGGACTGATACTGATTACGTCCGGCGAAACTCTCCGCACTCCACCACCTGAAACGATCCCGGCTTCGTTCGATCAACAGCAGCAAGTATCTTTTCAAGGTTCATGCTGAGAACAGACCACTTCTGTGCGGTCAGCGTCACCATCCCAATGGATCGATCCCGCAGGTTCTGCTGGTAGCTCAAGTTTTGATCGCTTGTAAGAAAGACTTCAAAACCGGCGCTCTCAGCCGCACGCACCAGTTCCCTGTTCTTCAGTCCGTTCCAGCCCAGATAACGCACCGTGCTGACATCGTGGCCGGGTAGATTCGCACGCAACTGGTGCGGCAGATTCTCATCCAGTAGAACCCTCATGAGACGGCGCGCAGCCGCCGCGACTGCGCGAAAGAAGCTAGCGTCCTTACCGTCGCCATCGACAGCGAAGGGTAATCCTCCACAATCTCCTCCAGCGGTGAACCGGAGTCAACGTAGTCCAGCACCAAGTCCGCCGGAATCCGCGTCCCCACAACAAGAGGAACCCCCGACACCTTCCCCGGTATCACTTCGACCAACTCGCACCCTGTCCAGTCCATAGGCACCTCGCTGCCTCATTTTAGCGCGTTGCGGTCGCCTCGTCCTTGTAGAACGCCGCAATCTCCGCCGCGTACTGCTTCTCCACCACGCGCCGTTTCAGCTTCATGCTGGGAGTCAGTTCATCCCCTTCGACGGTCCACTCATCGGCCACCACAGCCAGCCGCTTGATCGTCTCGAACGGCGCCAGCGTGGCATTCACATCGTTCACAATGCGCTGATAGCGCGCCACCACCTGCGGCACTGCGACCAGCGCCTTGCGGTCGCCCGCCGGATACTCCACTCCCTTCACCCGCGCCCAGCTCTCCAGAATGGCGAAGTTGGGCGAGATCAGCACGCACGCGAACTTGTGCTTGTCGCCCACCAGCGCGGCGTTGCCCACCAGCAGATGCGCCTTCAGCTTGCCCTCGATCGGCTGCGGAGCAATCAGCTTTCCGCCGCTGGTCTTCAGCAACTCCTTCTTGCGGTCGGTGATCGTCAGGAACCCCTCCCCATCGATCTTCCCGATGTCTCCGGTGCGGAACCACCCATCCTCGGTGAAGACCTCCGCCGTCTCTGCCGGCTTCTGCCAGTAGCCATGGAAGACCGAAGGCCCGCGCACCTCCAGCTCGCCATCCGGCGCGAAGCGCGCCTCGACGCTCTCCAGCACCCGCCCCACCGTTCCGATGCGATGCCGCTTCGGCGTATCCAGCGCAATCAGCGGCGATGTCTCGGTCAGCCCATAGCCCTCCAGAATGCGAATGCCAACATCCGCGAACCACCCCGCCGTGTCCATCCCCAGCGGCGCGCCACCGGAGACAAACAGCCACACCCGCCCGCCAAACGCCGCGCGAATCTTCGAGAAGACGAGCTTGTCGGCGAGCCACCAACGGGATTTGAGGCTGATGAAGAATAAGAACAGAAAATAGGCCACCAGCAGCAGATAGAACAGACCAAATAGATTGCGGCCCTGCTGAGTAACTGCTCTAGGGAAAAATAAGCTGGCTGCGAGTATGAGAAAGCCAAGATATTTGGCCGCGTGATAGCGGTCTGAATTACGGGGTTTGGCCCCCGCAAGTGTCGCTGATCGGCACTTCTGCCCTACCCCCAGCGCCCAGTTCAAAATCCGCTTCTTCACCCCATGCGACTTACCCTCCACTCCCTGGCGAATCTTCTCGTACACCCGCGGCACGGCCACCAGAGTCGTCGGCCTCACCTGCTTCATCGCAACTGTAATCTGGTTGAAGTGCGGACAATGGGCCAACGTCACGTCCCTCAGCATCAGCACATAGTCCAGGTGACGCGCCGTCACATGCGAGAGCGGAAGAAACGAGATGCAACTGTCCTTCTCGCTGAAATCAAACTCGCGCGACGAATAGCAGAGGTTGTTCGCCAGGTTGCCATGCGTCAGCATCACGCCCTTGGGCTCGCCAGTGGTGCCCGATGTGTATATGATCGTCGCCAGATCGTCCGGCTGCACCAGCCGTGCCTGCGCGTCGAACTGCGCATCGCGCGCCTGCATTGCCTCCGCGCCGGCCAGCAACTCCGCAAATCCCACGACACTGGGTGCCCCATCCATCGCAGTTTCATCGCGATGGGTGGGAGGATCTGCATCCATCACCACAATCCGCTCCAGCGCGGGCAGCTCGCCTGCCGCATGCACCTTCTCCGCCTGCTCCCACGAAGAGACCACCACAACCTTTGCGCCGCAGTCGCGCAGCATGTACCCCACCTGCTCGGCGGTCAGCGTGGTATACAACGGAACATCCACGGCCCCCAGAGCCAGCACGGCGAAGTCCGTCACCGGCCACTCCCAGCGGTTCTCGCTCAGCAGGGCCACGCGGTCGCCCTTGCCCACTCCCCAAGCCGCCAGACGCGCCGCCAGCGCGCGCACCCGCCCATACGCCTCCACCGAAGTAATCGGCTTCCACGCCGCCTCGGTCTCTGCGTCCACCGCCGCATCGAACCACAGCCAGAGTCTCTTCTCGCCGCGCCCACACACCTGCAGAAACGCGTCGTTGATCGTCTTTACATCAACCATTCAAACCCTCCAGCCTGCGCAGCCCGGAAATGACCTCATCCAGCCTACGCCGCTTGGCTGCGACGAGCTAGCAGCGAACGATCTTTTCCGATGCGATCCCTTTGGTCGCATTGCGTGTGTCTACAACCAGCTTCGACTCTTTCACGATCGCCGCATAGTCGTAGTCCGTGTGGTCGGTCATAATCAGCACGCAGTCGTACTGCTCCAGATTCCGGAGCGGCGTGGACCTCATATTCAGGTTGTAGTGCCGTCCGCGGCCTACCGTTGGGATGTACGGGTCGTTGTACAGCACCTCCGCGCCCTCGGCCCGCAGCAGCTCAATCACCGTCAGCGAAGGCGATTCCCTCAGGTCGTCGATGTCCTTCTTGTACGCCATGCCCAGCATCAGTATCCGCGCCCCGTTCATCGCCTTCTTCTGTGTGTTCAGCGCCTGTGCGACAGACTGTGCCACATGCGCGGGCATCGCCTCGTTCACCTCGCCCGCAAGCTCGATGAAACGCGTGTTGAAGTCATACTCCCGCGCCTTCCAGCTCAGGTAGAACGGGTCGATGGGGATGCAGTGCCCGCCGAGCCCCGGCCCCGGATAGAACGGCTGGAACCCGAACGGCTTGGTCGCAGCCGCGTCGATCACCTCCCAGATGTCCACCCCCATGCGCAGCGACAGAATCTTCAGCTCATTGACCAGCGCGATGTTCACGCAGCGATAGATGTTCTCCAGCAGCTTGGTCATCTCCGCCACGCGCGTTGACGACACCCGCACAGCCCGCGTAAAGATCCCCCCATACAACGTCGCGGCAAGCTCGGTCGCAATTGCCTCGTGCCCGCCCACCACCTTGGGAATGTCGCGCCGCGCCACCGTCACGTTGCCCGGGTCCTCGCGCTCCGGCGAGAAAGCCACATAGAAGACGCCGCGTTCGGCCGCCGCGCCCTTTGCCTGCGCCTTCAGTCCCTGCGTGTTGCCCGCCTCCAGCAAGGGAATCAGCAGCTCCTCGGTCGTCCCCGGATAGGTCGTGCTCTCCAGCACCACCAACTGCCCCTCGCGAATCCACGGGGCCACCGACTTCGCCGTGTTCTCCACAAAGCTCAGGTCCGGCGCGTGGTGCTCCGTCAGCGGCGTGGGGACGCACATAATAATCGCGTCCTGGTCCGACAGGCGCGCAAACTCCGTCGTCGCGCTAAAACCCTTCTTCCGCGCGCCCTTGATCTCCTTAGCCTCAATGCGAATAATGTACGATCGTCCAGCTTCCAGGTCGTCCACTTTTTTTTCATCGATGTCGAAACCTGTCACTTTAAATCCCGCCTCCGCGAGCAGCAGCGACAGCGGCAGCCCAACGTACCCCAGTCCGATCACGCCAATCCGCGCGGTGCGCGCCTCCAGGCGTGCAAGACGTTCCTGTGCAATCCCCGGCAGATTGAGCTTGCCGGGTTCATCTGGATGGACTTAGCTTTGCTGGACTTTCCCTGGCTGGACTTCGCTTGACTGGGATTCGACATGCTCCCGATTATCGCATTCAGCCCATCGACTTTGTGCTTCCCACATGCTGCGCGTCCAAAATCAGTTATCGGACGGAGGAACTAGAACGCACGGAAGTAATAAACAGCGTGTCCCGTGTTGCCCACGCGGACCCATCCCGGCGGCAACACCAGCGGCGGCGCATCGGCGATCGCTGCCATCGCTCCGGCGCCCTTCAGGAGGTCGAGCACCCTCTGTTCGCCCAGCGGGCCTGAACTCCAGAAGGCAGCCGCCGAGTCGTCCTTCGCGATCTCTTCCGGCACCTCGGCGACAATTTTGACCCTTTCCAGCCGAGCCCACGATAGCCTCATGAAATCCATTGCCGATCAGAGCTACGCGGTCGCCGGGCTTCATTCCCATCGACGTGTAGCCGTTCGGCCACCGCAATCTGCCTGGCCGACTGCCCATTCTTGGCGTGGCCCGAACTCAGCGTCCACAGCGCCGTGCAAACCACCCACCCGCCCAGCGCCAGGCAGGCCGCACGGAACACTTTCGTTCTCCACTCTTCTCTTGCAATGCCGGTCGAGGCCGCCACCGCCCCCCACACTACCGCGGTTACCCCGCTAAAATATCGCGTCTCCAATACCACCATCGCATACATCAGAATTACCGCAACCGCCGGCACGAGGACCGGCCAGAATCCCATGAGCCTCCTCCACGCCTCCCGGACCTGGTCGCTGAGCAAGAACAGGAGTAGCAGCACAGCCGTCAGGAAACCTGTATCCACCAACATGTCCCCGGCATAATGGACCATATTTTTGGCAAATGTGGCGATCATGCGAGCCGGGTGCAGGTGAGTATCAATGCCCGCGCACCAGTAGGCCGGGTCATACCAGACCGGAAAGGTCCCGGCGACAGGCGTAGAGAACTCATATACAGCTGGCCAGCCAAGAAGCTTCCGGGTCCGGCGCAGCGGACCCACTGGCGAGATGGAGCTCTGCGAATGATCGTCCGCCGGCATTGCTCCATTCACGAGCCATGCTACGTTCAACTTCCCCGAATCTCCCAACGTGAAGCGATGGGCGTTCCAACTGAGCGCCGCAATGAACGGAATAGAAATCGCCAGGAAACCGAGAAGCGCAGTCGCCACAAGCCACTTGCCTGCGCGCCGCCTGCACGCGACCGCGAACATGGTTGCCAGCACCACCACAGCGAAGGGAAACATGGCCGCCTTGGCCAGGTATCCAACCCCCAACACGACACCCAGCAACCCGGCATAGGCCGCGCTCATCCGTCCAGCGGCAAACCGCAGCATCCACCCTAAGCCAGGTAGACGAGTGCGGCCACCGCCAGGTCCGGCGTCACCAGCTCCAATGGGTGGAAGACAAAATGCACATAGGCGAACAACAGGTACCCCAGCGCCCACACAAACGGCCCGGATTCCCCACCCCTGGATTTGTCCTCTCTCCATGCCAGCAACTCGCGCCAGAAAAACTCAAAGCAGAACAAAGCTGCCAGGAGGATGGCGAAGTTCAGCAGATGCACCACCGGATACTGCCAGGCCATCGCCGGCCGCGCAACGCGGAAGATCAGTCCGTCATCCAGCCATAGAGCGGCGACCAATAGGAGTTCAGTGCATCGTGCCAATTTCCGCGCCAGTATGGTCGCCCATGTCCTGATACGACACGCCGTCGGGGTTCATGATGGACCGGCAGGTCCAGCAGTTCAGCAGCGCAAACGCTGCAATGGCCCAGCGAAATCCCCGTTGTATGCGAGCGATCTGGCGCTGCACGTCTTGTCCCGGGACAACGGCGTTGCTTTGCACTCCACTTACCCTTCCCTTCTGATTACAACCCAAATCGATGCTTCCATAGTATTTTCCTTAACCGGCACAGCGATACACTCAAAGCGGAGAATCCATGGCCCGTTACTTGATTACCGGAATCGCAGGCTTTATCGGCTCGACCCTGGCCCACACGCTGGTCGAGCAGGGACACGACGTGCGCGGCATCGACAACCTCTGCACCGGCAGCCTCGACAACCTCGCCGGCATTCGCGACCGATCGTCTTTCAGCAACTCGACCTTCAGGACGCCGCCGCCATGCGCTCCGCCTGCGAAGGCATCGACTTTATCCTCCACCAGGCAGCGCTCGCCAGTGTCCCCCGCTCCGTAAACGATCCGCTCACCTCGCACCAGTCCAACATTAACGGCACGCTGAATCTGCTGCTCGCCGCGCGCGACGCCAAGGTCCGGCGCATCGTCTACGCGGCCTCCTCCTCGGCCTACGGAGACCAGCCCACCCAGCCCAAGCAGGAAGACATGTCCCCGCTGCCGCTCTCGCCCTATGCCGTGCAGAAGCTCGCCTGCGAGTACTACGTCCAGGCCTTCTACCGCTCCTACGGCCTGGAAGGAATCTGCCTGCGATACTTCAACATCTTCGGCCCGCGCCAGGCCGCCGACTCGCCCTACTCCGGCGTCATCGCCAAGTTCACCACCATGATGATGGCTGGCCAAACGCCCACCATCTTCGGCGACGGCCTCACCAGCCGCGACTTCAACTTCGTCGACAACGCGGTCAGCGCCAACCTGCTCGCATGCCTCGCGCCCAGTTCGGTCGCCACCGGACGCGTCTTCAACATCGGCACCGGTAGGAGCCACACACTCAACGAGGTCTACAGCGCGATCGCAGAACAGTTGGGCTTCACCGCTGCGCCGTTCTACGGCCCCGCACGCGCGGGTGACATCAAGCACTCCCTGGCAGACATCAGCCGAGCCAGCAAGGAACTGGGCTACCAGCCCAAGGCGCACTTCCACGAGGGACTGCAAAAAACGGTCGCCTGGTACCTCGCCGAAAAAGAGAAGAAAGCCGCCTCGACGCTCTGACTCAGGAGTGCCGCGCCGTCCTTACCCCAGCTTCGACAGCTCATCGTTTGCATCCCTCGACGTCTTGCTGTTGGGCGCAAGCGCCGCGGCCTTCTTCAGATGCAGTACGGCGTTGGCATTGTCGTGCATCTTGCTGTAGGTCATTCCCAGGTGGAGATGCATCGAAGCGTTGTCCGGTGTTGTCCGCAGCGCTCCTTCCAGCAGGTCCCGCGCCGCATAGTAGTTTTCCTTGTAGTAGTAGACCCAGGCCAGCGTGTCGGCCGTCTGCGGCGAGTCCGGCATGGCACGGCGCGCCGTCTGCGCCAACGTCAGCGCCACATCCACATTCTGCCCGTTCTCCACCATCAGGTACGCCAGGTTGTTGGACGCAACCGGGTTGCTCGGATCAATCTGGAGTGCCTTCTTGTACTCCGCCATCGCCGTCGAGACATCGCCCTTCGCCTCCTGCAACGATCCCTGCATCTCCCACGCATGGGCGTCGTTCGGGTGCGAACTGACCCAACCCTGCCAGCTTGCAATCGCAGGATCGATGTCTTTCAGAGCAATCTCAGCCCGCGTATAGATCTCGACCGCGTCGACGCTTCCGGGATTCAACTGCATCGCCTTCTGCGAGCTTTCCAGTGCGCCTTTGAAGTCCTTGATCTGCAATTGAACGGCGGCAAGCACCGTATATAAGCTGCCATTCCCCGGCTGCTTTGCAATCTGCGCCTCGGCCCGCGCCAGAGCCTTCGCCGGCTGCTTCTGCCGCAGGTCGTAGGACACCAGCATTCCCAGCGCCCGGTCCGAGTTCGGGTCCTTGTCCAGCGCCTTCTGCAGCATCGCCTCGCCCTCGGGTACATGCCCCTGGGCTATAAGAATCTGGCCCAGTTCCAGGTACGCAGGTGCGTTGTCAGGACTCGCCTTCAACACCGTCTGGAAGTCTGCCGCCGCCTTGTCGTACTCCTTCCGGCCGGCCTCTGCGGTCCCACGCCACAGATAAGCCGCAAGATAGTTTGGGTGCTGTTGGATCGTCTTGTCCGCCACCTCGGAGAGCATGCCTGCGTCGTTGCGCAGCACCGCGATCTGCGCCAGCCCGCTTGCGGCCTCCAGATTCCCCGGATTGAGCTTCGCTACCGCGTTCAGGCTCGCCTCGGAGGTCGCCAGGTCGCCCTTGCCTTCCGCCACCTGTGCCAGCAGCAGTTCTGTCCGCATGTCGTTCGGATTGTCCTTCGCCGCCTTCTTCAGCAGCGTGATTGCGTCGTCGGTCTTGCCCGTGTTCACCAGCAACAGCGCATTTAGAATCAGCACCTGAGGATTGCCTGCATAGTTCTTGGTCAATTCCGAGGCCACCGACGCCGCCTTGGCATAGTCCTTCCTGTCGAACAGAATGCGTGCGTAGGTGATCTTGATCGCGAAGCTCTTGGGATACTTCGAGGTCAGGTCCGCAAACGCAGCCTCGGCGCGGTCCAACTGCTGCGTCTTCGCGTAGTAGTCCCGCAGCAGCGTAGAGGCCTCCTCGTTCTCGGGAAGATCGACCACCGCCTGATGCAGTGTCTGCTCTGCCTTGTCCTTGCTGCCCTCGCGGAGGTAGAGCCCGGCCAGTGCGGCACGCCCCTGCACGTTGCCCGGCGCAATCCCGATTGCCGCCATGTACTGCTGCTCCGCGCCTTGCAGATCGCCCTTCTTATCCATCAGCGCCGCCATTACAAGATGCGGAGTCGCGTCCTTGGCGTCCAGCGATGCCGCCTTGCCCAGCTCCTCTTCGGCCGAAGCCTCATTCGTCGGGTCGGCCGTCAGCAACAGCGCCGCCGCCGTATGGAAGTTCGCCCGGTTGGGATCCAGTTGCAGGGCCCGCTGGATCTGCTTCAGGGCATCCGCGTTGTTGCCCCTTCGCTGAGCCACTCCGGCCAATAGAGCGTACGCATCCGCGTCGTTCGGGTTGATCGCCAACACCGCGTTGGCCTGCTCTTCCGCCCGATCGGTGGCGCGTCCATCCAGAAGCAGGTTCCCCAGATCGATACGTGCCAGCAGGTTCGAGGGGCTCACTTGCACCGTCTTCATCAGCTCCGAGTAGGCCAGCATCGGGTTGTTCATCTTCATATAAGTCTTGGCCATCTCGTAGTGCGCATCGCCAAAGTTCTTGTCCACCTTCAGTGCATTGAGAAACTGTAGCGCGGCCTCTTTGTACTTGCCGCTCGCCTCATATCGCTTTCCACTCTCCAGATACTTCTGCTTGCGAACATTCGGGTCGCGGCTGCATCCGGCGGTGAAAATCAGCACGAGCGATAACACAGCCGCTGAGATTCTGGCAACCTGCACTTTGCGTAGTTTGAACATTGGCGAAATCCTCATCTCCTCTTGCCGTTCCCTTTAATCTCTCTCTTCCATGCCGTCGCCTGCAAACCCTCTCGTCCGGCAAGGGGGCCTCATCTTGCTCACTCGGGAACATATGCCGGAAGCAGCGGCGCAATCTGCTCGGCAAACTTCATCACGCGCGCACGCGCCTGCAGCCTGTCCTCTCCCGGCTCCACGGGAGTGATAATGCGGACCAGCGCAGCATCCGTGCGCCCGTAGCGGATCGAGTCGGCCAGCGTAACCAGCTTCGCCGCATAGTCGCCCGCAATCACGTGCCCATGCATCTGGTACCAGTACAGGACCTCCTGCGTCGAACTCCCATTTGAAATCAGAAACTCCTTCACCTGGTATTTTTTGCCCGCGTCGTTGGTCAACGACGTAATCCACGACGACTCAAAGTTCCATCCCGCGCCGGGCAGGCAGTTCTGCGGCGAGTGGATCGACTGCCCCGCCCGCTGCGTGGGGAAGTAGCCGATAAAGAGCCCGATCGACGCCCGGTCGTCTATGCCTGCGTTCTCCGGCGGAGCGCTGCCCTCGACCGCAGGCTGAGGATGGTACACCCGGTTCAGGAACTCCCCCTTGCCCAGAGTCTGCAATACATCCTCAGGCATCACGATCTCGGTCGCCGTTCGCGTCCCAACCGTCATCGGAAACTCGTTCAGCGGCCTGCTCGGCGGGACCCAGTCCACATCTCCGCGCAGATGCAGCAGCAGCGCCGCTGACGCCATCAGCAGCGCCACCACCCAGAACCGAGAAGACCAGAGCCGCGCGCTCCTCATGCAGCTTGCCTGCCTTTCTTCGCCACCAGTTCCATCGCTCGGTGCACCAGATAGAGACACCCCAGCGAGATCACGAACATCAGCCAGCCGGAGAACTCATGGAAGAACCCCATCGCCTTCTCCGGGTCCCAGTACTGCACACACAGCCCGGTGCCGAAGATGCGCGCCCCATTCGCTGCCACTGCAATGGGAACGCTGGCCAGCGCCAGCACCGCCCTCCGCCACGTCTTGCGCTCCAGAAAATAACCGTAGATCACCGCCACCGTGAACAGGCTCATCAGCGATCGGATGCCGCTGCAAGCCTCGGCAACCTCCAACTGCATGGCCGGCAACTGGATCACATTGCCCTCGCGCAGAACTGGAACCCCGGCCAGTGGAAGCAGCGCACTGGCCAGCCGCGAAGCAAGAATCTGCAACGGAAACGTGATCTGGTTGAACAGGATCGTCGGCAGAGGGATCGCCAGCAGAAGCACAAACAAAACAAACTTCACCCGGCCCAGCATGGCGCGGCCCAGCAGCGTCCACACCAGCCCAGCCGCCAGCAGCACAAACGAGGTCCGCTGCAGGAACAGGTCCGCGCCGAAGACGCCCAGCAACAGCACAAACAGCCCCAGCACAACCAGCCACACGCCCGCCCAGCTCGGCGCAATCGCCGTGCCCTGAAGCTCGCGCCGCTTGTCCCACAGCAGATATGCCGCAAAAAATGGAATCAGAAATCCATGCGAAAAGTCAGGCAGATCGTACCAGTCCGCCACCATCTTCACCGCAATGCCGTGGTACAGCACCGCCAGCAGCGCCACAACCAGCAGCGCTGGCCCGCTCCTGGAGAGTGCAGGCGGCAGGAAAGTCCCAGGCGTCGTGTCAATCGTATTCGACTTCACGCGTGCTCACCGAAGCAATTTGCAGTTCTCAATTCGCATTTCTTCGCAATTCTAAGACCCATCGGATTATCGCACGCAAAAGGTACCTTCGTGGTCTACGTCTTTCGGGGTACACAAGTGTGCAAGACCGCAAAATGGCGCGCCACGGGAGTGTAAAATCGGCATGGATGTGTTTCGTGGCTCTTGGCCCTTCAACAAGAGCCCGTGGGCTCGAAGCGGCCCAAACAGGCGGTATTCCATGAATGTTCCGTTCCGCGGGATGGGTTGGGTGTGCGCCAGAATGCGCCAGGTGTGCGACCTTTGTAACTCGAAACGGGTCGCGAAACAGGTTCCGGACAGTTGCATCCACAACACATACAAATCGGCAAATACCATGACTTCTCTCCGCTGCACGCTCCTTTCGATCACTCTCCTTCCGGCTCTCGTCGCCGGCCTCGCCCAGCAGACGCCCGCCAGGCCTGCGCCCGCCGCCAAACCAGCCGCCGCTCCCGCCATCAACCACCCCGCCACCTCGACCTCCACACCGCGTCCCACTGCCGCTGCTCCCACCGCGCACCCCGCCAACGTCGCCCCCACCTACATCATTGGCGCGGATGACGTCCTCTCGGTGACGGTGTGGGACAATCCCAACTACTCCGCCGCCAACGTCCCCGTGCGCCCGGATGGGAAGATCACGCTGCCGATGATCGGTGATATTCAGGCCTCCGGGTTTACTCCGCCGCAGCTCTCCGCGGACATTACAACGCGCCTCAAGCAGTTCATCATCGATCCGGCAACGGTCAACGTCAGCGTGCTCGCCGTCAACAGCAAGCGCGTTTGTATGATCGGCGAGATCGCGCACGTCGGCTGGGTCAACATCACTCCCGGCATGACCATCCTGCAGGCCATCGCCACCGCCGGCGGACTCACCCCCTACGCCAACAAGAAGCACATCTACATCCTGCGCGGGGATCCCGGCAAACAGCAAAATATTCCCTTTGACTACACCAAAGCCTTGAAGAAGGGCGACATGCAGGGCATCACGCTCGCCCCCGGCGACACGATCGTGATCCAATAATGAAGACGCCTCCGCTCACCACCCAATCCGTCGCCCTGCTTCTTCTTCTGCCATTGCTGGCGATTCCCCCCACTTCCGGGGCTCAGGCTCTTCCTGCCGCGGTGGCCTCGCCCATCTCCACCGGCTTCAGTCTGCCCAGCTCCGCGGGCACGCTGCAATACGCACTCAGCTCATCGGAGAGCATCTCCAACAACTACTTCGGCAGCTCCGGCACGAACTACAACTCCAACCTCAACGGCGATCTCGCCTTCATCTCCAGCAGCCCGCGCGCTCCCTTCAGCATGGTCTTCTCCGGCGGGCGTTCTTGGAGCACCTCCAGCCAGTCGTACAACTTCCTCAACCTCGCCTTCTCTCAGGTTGTCAATGCGGGGCGCTGGAACTTCATGCTCTCCGATTCGGTCTGTTATCTGCCGCAAACCGCCTCCGCCGGACTCTCCGGCGTGGCTGGCGTGGGCGATCTCGGCCTCAGCCCCGTGCAGCCTGGTGCAATCCCCGGCCAGGGAGTGCTCACAGGCTATTCCACCCGCGTCGCCAACTCGAGCTCCCTCAGCCTCGGACGCCAGATCACCGGCAAGACCTCGTTCAACGCCTCCGGCTCATACTCCCTCACGCGCTTTCTCAGCAACTCCGTCAGCTCCACCGTCCCCAGTTCCCCAGGCCTGAACACGGACGGCTACTCCGTCAGCGCCAGCCTCAGTCATACCATCGACTCGCGCAACAGCTTCGCAGGGAACTTCGCCTACTCGCGCAACACATACTCCGGCGCCAGCTATGGCATCCGTCAGCCCAGCTTCTCCGGTCAGACTGCCAGCCTGCAATACTCCCATCAGTTCACCCGCAAGTTCGGCATGAGCCTGGCCGCCGGCCCGCAGTGGACCAGCATCGACAGCCCAGGCCTCACGCCCACTCTCAGCCTCTTCGCCAACCTCTCGGCCTCCTACGCTGGCAAGTTTTCCCACGCAACGATTGCCTATTCGCGCAGTTCCAACAGCGGCTTCGGCGTCGTTGGTGGCGCAATCTCCAACTCCGTCACCTTCTCCACCGGCCGCACCTTCGACCGCGTCTGGTTCTGCGCCCTCACCTCGGCCTACACCCAGACCGCTAACCTGCCCTCGGCCGCCAGCCTTCCCTTTACCTTCCACACCACCATCGCCGGCGTGCAGGTCTCGCGTGCCCTGGCCCGTTCTCTCTCCGCGTACGCCAGCTACACGTTGCAGAATCAGTCCAACCAGGGAACGGCCGCCGCGGTCGATCTCTTCAGCGGCCTCTCAAATATTGCCGGCTTCGGGATCACTTTCTCGCCCTCCGCGGTCCGTCTTGGCGGACACTCGTAAGGAGAACTTATGCTTGGCCATCGCGCACTGAACGTCGAAGATTATCTGGCAATCCTCAAGCGCCGCTGGTGGCTCATCGCCATCCCCACGTTCATTCTGCCGGTCCTCGCTGTCGTCGCCACCCTGTACATCCCTCCGCAGTACGTCTCGCAGGCCGGCATC
Source organism: uncultured Acidobacteriaceae bacterium (assembly GCA_963828115.1). Taxonomy (GTDB): domain Bacteria; phylum Acidobacteriota; class Terriglobia; order Terriglobales; family Acidobacteriaceae; genus Edaphobacter. The sequence goes on along the minus strand of CAWHDN010000014.1, from coordinate 98,392 downwards.
CAGATCGACCAGCAGAAGATATCCAACGATCTGGTCAAGTCCGTCGTCTCCGAGGACATCAACAGTCGCCTCGCATCCATCGACCAGCAGATCGAGAGCCGGTCCAGCATCCAACCCATCGTGGAGAAGTTCAACCTGTACGCCGACCAGCGCTTTACCATGGACGATCGCATCGTTCTGGCGCGCAAGAACATCGAGATCCAGGCCATGCCAACCGGCTTCGCCCACTCCAATGGAGTTCCCGGATTTACCATCGCCTTTACCGCCAGCGACGCGCACACAGCACAGCAGGTCTGCGCCGAGATCACATCGCTGTTCATCTCGGCCAACCTGCGCTCCCAGCAGGACTTCAGTGGGGGCACCACCGACTTCCTCAAGGAGCAACTGAACAACGCCAAGCGCACCCTAGACGACCAGGACGCAAAGAAGGCCGACTTCGAGCGCAAGTACTTCGGGATGCGGCCCGAGGATGAATCCAACAACGTCAACATTCTGAGCAGCCTGAACAGCCAGCTCGAGGCCGCCACCCAGGCCCTCAGCCGCATGGAGCAGGACAAGTCCTACATGGAGACGATGCTCGCCCAGCAGTCCACCTCCTCTCCCGGCGTAGCCTCCCCGCAGACCGACGAGAAGCTGTTGCAGGATCTGCTGGGGCAGCAGGCCATTCTCACCTCCCACTACACCGCGCAAGACCCTGACGTCATCGCCATCAACCGCAAGATCGCCGACCTGCGGCACAAGATGGCGCAGACGCCCGCCACCCCATCGTCCGCGGCTTCCAGCACCGCCGCGGGCCGCAACGACTCAGCGGCCGTCCAGGATCTGCGCGCCCGCATCCGCGCCGCCGACATCGGAATCCAGGCCAAGCGCGCCGAACAGGCGCAGATCAACAAGCAGATCCACGACTACCAGGCGCGCATCCAGTCCACTCCGCAGGTCGAAGAGGAGTACGAGCAATTGACCCGCGACACCCAGATATCGCAAGCCCAGTACGATAGCGATCTGACCAAGCTGAACCAGGCCCAGATGGCCACCGACCTGCAAAACCGCCAGGAAGGAGAGACATTCAGCGTGCTGGATGCAGCCAATCTGCCGGATAACCCCACCTATCCCAAGCGCAGGATCTTCGCCTCCGGAGGTCTTGCCGCTGGCCTCTTCCTCGGCCTGCTCCTCAGCGCTCTGCTCGAATACCGCGACACAGCACTGCGCAGCGATCGCGACATCTGGGCCTTCACCAAACTGCCCACTCTGGCCGTCATCGCATGGTCGGGCGAGGTGGCAGACCGCAAGCCCGGCAAGTTCGCCCGCCTGAAGCGGCTCTTCAGACGCAAACCCTCCAAGGTTGCCACGCTCGCGAATGCCCCGGAGAGCCATGTATAAGAGCTTCTTCCATCTCCACAGCACGCCATTTGCCGACAGCCCGGATCCGCGCTTCCTGGTGAGGATGCCGCAAACCCGCGAGGCCCTCGCCACCCTCGAGTACGGCATCAGTGCGCACAAAGGGTTTATCGTCCTCACCGGTGAGGTCGGTACCGGTAAAACCACACTGCTCCGCTCAGCTCTCGCCTCCTTTGATACGGGCCGCGTCTTCACCTCCTTCGTCTTCAACCCGCGCCTCGACATCCTCGACTTCCTCGAGTTCATCCTCGCCGACTTCGGCATCGTCCCCCAGACCCGCACCAAGAGCGGAATGCTCATCCAGCTCAACCGCTGGCTTATCGAGCGCTTCCGCAGCGGCGAGACCTCGGTCATCGTCATCGACGAGGCGCAGAACCTCACCTGGGATCAGCTTGAAGAGATTCGCCTCCTCACCAACCTCGAAACCCCCACACGCAAGCTGGTCCAGATCATCCTCTCCGGCCAGCCCGAACTGGAAGAGAATCTTACCGCCCCCAATCTCCGCCAACTGCGCCAGCGCATCGCCCTCTGGGCGCGAATCCACGCCATCGACGCCACAGAAACCTCCACCTACATCGCCCAGCGCCTGCTCGTCGCAGGCTCCTCCGACCGCATCTTCCTCGACGACGCCGTCGCCGCCATCTTCCGCGCAAGCCGCGGAATCCCACGCATCATCAACCTCATCTGCGAACAGGCCCTCATCATGGCCTACGTCGAACAACTCCACCAGATCCCCGCCCCCCTCATCCTTGCTGTGGTGAGAGACCTCAACCTCGACCCACAGCCATTCATGGCCTCCTCCACGCACACCGGCTCACCCACAGGTTCAGCGATCCCAGCGCTGAAGCATCCACAACGCGAAGAAGGAGGTGAGGAGAGATGAGCAATATCTACGAGGCAATGCGCCGGGCGGAGTTGGACGCTGCCAACCGCGCCGCCGCTGAGCCCGCCCCCCCAGCACAACCCCCCGGGCAACTCCCCGCAGCCAATCCCATTCCCGCCGCACCAGTTCCACCAGAGCCAATTCCTGCGGTCGTCTCGACGATTCCCATTGCCGCCGCGCTAATTCCCGCCGCGCCCGTCATTGCAATCCCCATTCCCGCCGCCGCACCAATCGCAGCGCCAATCGCAAATGAGCCAACGGCCGACTCTGCGTTCGATCTCGCCAACATCCGCCAGGTCACCTGGAACCCCTCCCTGCATCAGCTCCCCGCACTGGAACAGCGCGGCGCCGCGGTCGAACAGTTCCGCAGCCTGCGCTCACGCATGCAGGCGTTTCGCGACCTCAACACCCTCAAGTCCATCCTCATCTCCAGCGCTCTGCCGCAGGAGGGCAAGAGCTTCGTCGCCATCAACCTCGCCATTACTTTCGCCCGCCACAAGGGCAGACGAATCCTGCTCATCGACGGAGACATGCGCCGATCCACTCTGCACAATCTGCTCGGTGCCCCGGAGGGCCCAGGCCTCACCGAATATCTCGCCGGAAAAGCCACCCTCACTGATGTTATGCAGCGCTCCAATCCCAGCGAAACCGGCGCTCCCTTGCCCCCGGGCCTCGCCTCGCTGGTCTTCATCCCAGGTGGCCTTGCCAGCGATAAGGCAGGCGACCTCTCCGGCAATCAACGCTTCGGACGTCTCATCGCCGAAGCAGCGCCACACTTCCACTGGATCGTCGTCGATTCTTCCCCCGTCAACCTGGTATCCGACGGCGTCAACCTCGCGCGCGCCTGTGATGGAGTCCTGCTCATCGCCCGCGGCGGCCGCACCAAATTCGAGTCCGCCCAGCGCGCCCTCGCCGAACTCAAAGCCTCCAATGTCCTCGGCTTTGTCCTCAACGCCGTTGAGAACCAGCCCGCGGCTTCGGGTTATTATGGCTACGACCAATACGACAAGATCGAAGAGTAACCAGGCTCACAGGCAATGATCCGTTTCTTGAACGTCTACTACCCCACGCGAACTCTCCTCCTCCTGCTCTGCGAGGCATGCGTCGTCAGCGGCTGCTTTCTGGCTGCCGCCTGCCTCATGCTCGGCTCCGGGGACACCGCCATTGTCCTCCAGTATGAACACGGCACTCTCAAGATCGCCGTCATCACTCTCGTCACACTCGTTCTCTCCTACTACTTCGATCTCTACGAGCCTAAAATCGTCTCCGGACGTCTGCAAATCTACTTCCGAATCCTCCTGCTGATCGGGTTTGACTGCTTCCTTGTCTCCGCCTGCCTCTTCTTCGATCCCGAATTCGCCATCGGCCCCTTCGTCTATACCCTCGGCTTCGTTCTGCTCGCACCCTCCCTCATCCTGATGCGCAGGGTCTACGAGTGGATCGGCGCTCAAAAGTTCTTCCGCGAGCGCGTCTACGTCCTCGGTGCCGGTGACTACGCCCGCTCCATCGTCGACATCATCCGCTCCCGCCCCGACATTGGCATGGAGGTCGTCGCCTGGGACGATCTCTTGATTGTGGAACCCTCCGAGAGGAGGCAGGTCTGGGTCGCCGCCCTCGAACACATCGCCAAGGTCATACCTTCCGTCCACCGCATCATCGTCGCCATGGAACACCAGCGCGGAGAACTCCCCGTCCAGGAACTCCTCATGCTCCGCTTCCGTGGCATCGCCATCGAACAGGACAGCACATTCCGCGAGAGACTCTACGGTAAGATCCAGCTCAGTGGCCTGCGCCCCTCCGACTTCCTCTACAGCGAAGGCTTCCGCATCCTGCCCTCGCAGCAGTTCACCCGCCAGTTGGTCAGCCTCACCGCCGCCGCACTCGGACTTCTTCTCTTCTTGCCCTTTTTCCCCTTCGTCGCCCTCGCTGTCAAGCTCTCTTCCCGTGGCCCCCTCTTCTTCCGCCAGCCCAGGGTCGGCATGGGAGGTCGCATCTTCAACGTAGTCAAGTTCCGCACCATGTTCACCGACGCCGAGGACGAAGGCGCAAAGTGGGCCACCAAGGACGACCCCCGCGTAACCACCGTCGGCATGGTTCTGCGCAAGACGCGCATCGACGAGCTCCCCCAGCTCTGGAACGTCCTGCGAGGAGATATGGGCTTTGTCGGCCCGCGCCCGGAGCGTCCCGAGTTTGTCGCATGGCTCACCGAGGAGCTCCCCTTCTACTACCTCCGCACCCTCATCCGCCCCGGGCTCACCGGATGGGCCCAGGTCCGCTACGGTTACGGCGCAACCCTCGAAGAAACCAAGGAGAAGCTGGAGTACGACCTCTACTACATCAAGCACATGTCCCTCGGCCTCGATCTGCTCATCATGTTCGAGACCATCAAGACCATCCTCCTCCGCCGCGGCGCACAATAGAGCAGAACCAGAATTGATGTACCCAATCCATTCGCCGTCATCCCGCCGGAGATAATATGAAACCGTCATCCCGACCGGAGGCGGCGTACTTTGCCGCCGCAGTGGAGGGACCCCCGCATTTCGCTTTTGCTCTTGTCTGTTTTCCAGCGTTGGATAAACCAATGTTGATATTGCTCTAGCCCACAGCGCAAAAAAAACACAGCCCCGAAGGGCTGTGTCTCTTGTCGAATCCTACAACTCTGAACCTACTTCTTACCCTTCTCCCGTGCGGCCTTCGCGCTCTCCAGCGCGGCCTTCGCCGTGCCTGCCAGTGTGGTAAAGCCCGCCGCGTCATGCACCGCAATCTCCGCCAGTATCTTGCGGTCCAGAGCATTGCCCGCCAGCTTCAGCCCGTTGATGAACGTCGAGTAGCTGATCTCGTTGGCGTGGCACGCCGCGTTGATGCGTACAATCCACAGAGCGCGATACTGCCGCTTCTTCTGCTTGCGCCCGGTGTAGGCAAACTTCAGGCTGCGCTCCACGGCCTCTTGCGCCGCCTGGTACAGCTTGGATTTAGTGAGGAAGTAGCCACTCGCGCGCTTCAGAATCTTTTTGCGCCGGTCGCTGCGTTTTGTACTCCGTTTTACACGGGGCATCTTGGTTCTCCTTTTGCGTACTACAGTTAAGCGGCTGGAGGAAAGGGTTCCTCTTCACGCGCTATGCAACTTCAAATCTCGGTGGGTTTCACTTCGTAAAACCCAGGGGCCGTAACGCATCCATCTGGCCCTTTGCCTTTGGTTTCCGTCTCCGTGGCCTCTAACATCCGGCCCCGAATCCGTACTCCGCAGCGGCTCGACTTGAAAAACTCCGGCGCTCCCTCCTCAACCTCAGGCGTAGGGAAGCATCCGTGCGATCTTCGGCGTGTCCGCCTTCGAGATCAGGACCGACTGGCCGAGGTGGCGCTTGGTCTTGGTGGCCTTCGAGGTCAGGATGTGGCGCGTCTTCGACTGCCCGCGCTTGAACTTGCCCGAAGCAGTCTTGGTGAAGCGCTTCGCAGCGCCCGTATGGGTCTTCAACTTTGGCATTATGTTTCCTTGGCATTTCTGGACAACCCTCCAAGTGTAGCCGATTCCCAGCCGGAATGATAGCTCTTCGCCCGCCCGCGGCGCCGCGACACACCCTCCGCGCCCATCCGCGCCCATCTCTCCGATGGGTTACGCATCCCATGTACTTTCAAGAGCATCCAAAGGATAATTAATTGCAGTCCATTTCGCCGCAGCGTAAGGTAATGGAAGAATCCGTCCGCCGTTACATCAAGCTCGACACATATCCAATTGAACCCAGTCTCGAGGAGAACCCCGTGCCCCTCAATCGCTTTCTTCCCGTCGCTGCAGTCTCCCTGCTCCTGCTGGCCATCGGTTGCGGCCAAACCCAGCAGACAGGTCCATCCTTCACCCTCTATGCAGTGCAGAACAGCGGCGTGGCGGGCAGCAGCGTGATCGAGCTGCCGCTGTTTAACGGCCAGAACGGGCAGTCGCTCGTCTCTCCAGCCAACACCATCGCCGTCCCCATGCAGACCTCCTTCCAGGCGCTGGCCGTCGACACCGCGGGCAATCTCTACGTCTCCGCCAGTGTCGTCACTGCTCCGCCCATGCTCTACGAGATCCAGGTCTATGCGCCAACAGCCACTGGCTCCGCCACACCCGCGCGCACGATTACCAGCCCCAGCCTCACCGCGCCGCTAACCTCCATTGCAGTCGATGCAGAGGGGGACGTCTATGCGCTCACCGGAAACTCTATCTGTGTCTTCGCCGCAAACGCCACTGGTAACTCGACTCCCGTCCGCCTCATCTCCGGCAGCCTCACCCTGCTCAACTCTCCCAGTTCAATCGCCGTGGACGCAGCGCAGAACATCTATGTGGCCAATCAAATCTATACGGCCACCACGGATGGCGGCAACATCCTGGTCTTCTCCTCCACGGCAACCGGCAACGCCGCACCCTCCAGCACCCTCGGCGGGAACAATACCAGTATTGGCATCCCCTTGGGCGTGGCCGTCGACTCGGTCGGAAACCTCTACGTATCCTCGTTCAACGAGCCGAGCGCCTCCTCTCTGGTCCTGGAATTCGCGCCCGGCGCCTCAGGCAATGCCGCCCCCACTCGCGTGCTGACCTCCGTCGCCGCCTATACGCTCTCAGGACTGGCGGTCGATGCCCTCGACAACCTCTACGTCTTCACCCAGGCTCCCACGACGAACCTACTGGCCATCGACGTCTTCACCCCGGACGAGAGCGGCAGCACCGCTCCCATCGATACCATCACCGCGACCTCATGGACCGCCTCCAACTACGGTCAACTCGCCGTCCGTTAGACTAATCGTGGTTTTTGCGTAACCGCACAAGGCGTTCATGGCAGACCTGATCCACACGATGCGTCTCTGGAACAACCGCCAGCGCAACCGTGCCGTCTGGTCCGCATTCGCAGTCGTTACGCTGCTCTCCGCCGCCATTACGTGGAAGCTCCGCTCTGTATTCCAGGAGTCGGATGCAGCCCAGTATCTGGCCATGGCGAACCATCGCAAGGACCTCATCATGTTGCCGTTCGCCTCCCGGCAACTCGGCATTCTTATCGTTCAGGCTTTTGCGCATCTGTTTCATCTCTCGATCGACCTTAGCTTCTTCCTTGAAGGGGCCCTGTGCTTCGCTGTCTTCCTGGGAACGGTCCTCTATCTTCTCGTCCGCTCCGGCGCGCCGCGATGGATGCTCCCCGCAATCGCCGGTCTGTTCTTCTGGCCCCAGCAGCTCGAGGACCTGCTGCTGCCCGATCTTCTCTACGCGGCGTTGATATGCTGTTTTCTTCTTCTGCTGTGGCGCGGGCACATGATCTTCGCCGCACTCATGATGCTTCCCCTGATGGTCGCGCGCGAGTCAACGCTGTTCACCCTCGTATGCTTCCTCATCGCTGGCGGGCGCCGTCTCCGCCTCCGAGAGGCCGCCGCGTCAGTCCTCGCAACCGTTGCTGGAATCTTGATCGTCCATCGCCTCACGCTGGACGCGCAGCCCAACCATGAGCACATCTCGCCCATCTTCTACATGGCGGCGAAGATGCCCTGGAACTTCCTCAAGAACGTGCTGGGCCTGAATCCCTGGGCCAACGTCTACCAAGCATGTGAAGTGCCCCGGTGGCAGATGCCGCTGCATCTGGGGCCGCTGCACGCAGTCGGTCTCTGCGCCGCCGGCTTCAGCTATCCACTGCGTGCCATCGCCGCCGCTCTGGCCAGCTTCGGGCTCCTCCCATTGCTCCTCTTCCAATTGCGCCGGGTGCGCATCGAGCCAGCCAGCCGGCTGGGCCGCAATGCGATCTTCCTGCGCTTTTGCGTCCTCTACGGCGTCGCCTCGTTCCTTCTCACCCCGTTGCTCGGCGAATCGTTCCTGCGCCTGTACTTCTACAGTTGGCCGCTCTTCCTGGTTGCAATTCCCCTTCTGATGGGCGCGGCACGGGCATCTCTCGCCTCCACCCCAGCCGCCCTGCTCTTCCTCGCAATGCACCTCTCGCTCTCCTGGATGCTGCTGCAGAACAACTTGTGGTTGACGATCCTGCTAGCTCTGGCCGTCTACCCGGCCGGTTGGCTCCTCATCCGGCACTCCTGGCGTTCCAGCCCGGAGCCATCCTCCTGACTGAACCCGAGCGAAGCGGAAGCCCGGAATCTCCGCATTTTGATCGAAGCGCGACACCCACCGAGGTCATCTCTTCCACCCTCCGGCAACACCCCTTGTTTTCAGCCTGTTTAAGCCCTCTTTTGCACCGAAATCCGCTCCCAATTTCACCCTCATAAACGTGCTATAATCAATTAGTAAACAGAAGGCGGTATTTTGCTGAAAACACTGATTTGGCGCGCCTTTCCTGAACTCTTCGGGCCAGCTTCCAGCCCACGTTTCTAGTCCCTGTTTTTTGCGGCCGCCGCATCGCCGCATGGAGTGTGAATGGCATCGACCGTAATCAGCCCTGAGCCTGTACTGTCAGTTCAAAATCAGGACGCAAAAACCGCCCCCGCAACCCCGTCTTCTGCGCCGCAACCCGAGCACGAGCATAACGGCTACTCCGCCGAAAACATCACCGTCCTCGAAGGCCTCGCCGCCGTCCGTCTGCGTCCCGCCATGTACATCGGCTCCACCGGGGAGATGGGCCTCCACCACCTGGTCTACGAGGTCGTCGACAACTCGGTCGATGAGGCCCTCGGCGGATACGCCACGCGCATCGACACCACCATTCACGTCGACAACTCCATCACCGTAGTCGATAACGGCCGCGGCATCCCGGTCGACGACATGATCACCAACGGCGAAAGGATGCCAGCCGTACAGGTCGTCCTCACCAAGCTCCACGCCGGCGGCAAGTTCGACGCCTCCAACTACAAGGTCTCCGGCGGTCTGCACGGCGTCGGCGTCAGTTGCGTCAACGCCCTCTCCGAGGAGTTCGACGTCGAAATCTGGCGCGACGGCTTCGCATGGGAGCAGGACTACGCCAAGGGAGCGCCCATCAGCAAGCTGCGCCGCATGAGCCCCTCCAAGCAGCTCGGCACCAAGGTCCACTTCCTGCCCGACAAGTCCATCTTCACCGTCACCGAGTTCAACTACGACACCCTCGCCCAGCGCCTGCGCGAACTCGCCTTCCTCAACAAGGGCCTCGAAATCACCCTCACCGACGAGCGCGTCACGGACCCCAAGACCGGCGAATCCAAACAGCAGCTCTTCAAGTACTCCGGCGGCATCGCCGAGTTCATCAAGCACCTCAACCGCGGCAAGCAGGTCCTCCACGACAAGCCCATCTACATGGAGGCCGAGCGCGACGGCGTCGCCATGGAGATCGGCCTGCAGTACAACGACGCCTACTCCGAGACCGTCTTCACCTTCGCCAACAACATCAACACGGTGGACGGCGGCACGCACCTCTCCGGCTTCAAGACCGCCCTCACCCGCACCATCAACGCCATCGGACAGTCGCTCGGCCTCTTCAAGGACGTCAAGGAAAACCTCTCCGGAGACGATGTGCGCGAGGGCCTGGTCGTCGTCATCTCGGTCAAGCTCTCGCAGCCGCAGTTCGAGGGCCAGACCAAGGGCAAGCTCAACTCAGACATCGCAGGCACAGTGCAGGCCTTCGTCAACGAGCGCCTCGGCGCGTTCCTCGAGCAGAACCCGCAGGTCGCCAAGAAGATCATCAACAAGGCCATCGACGCATCGCGCGCCCGCGAGGCCGCGCGCAAGGCCCGCGACCTCACCCGCCGCAAGGGAGCGCTGGATGGCGGCGGCCTGCCCGGCAAGCTCGCGGACTGCTCCGAGCGCCAGCCAGACCGTTGCGAACTCTACCTCGTCGAGGGAGAATCCGCCGGCGGCACCGCCAAGCAGGGCCGCGACCGCCGCTTCCAGGCCATCCTGCCGCTGCGAGGCAAGATCCTCAACGTCGAGAAGGCACGCTACGACAAGATGCTCGGCCACGAAGAGATTCGCGCCATGATCACCGCGCTCGGCTGCGGCATCGGAAAGGACGACTTCGACGTCACCAAGCTGCGTTACGGCAAGCTCATCCTGATGACCGATGCCGACGTCGACGGCGCGCACATCCGCACCCTGCTGCTCACCTTCTTCTTCCGCCACATGACCGACCTCATCCGGCGCGGCCACGTCTACATCGCGCAGCCCCCGCTCTTCAAGATCAAGAAGGGCCGCAAAGAGGAGTACATCAAGGACGAGCGAGAGTACGTCAAGGTCATGGTCGAGCGCGCCTCCGAAGGAATGGTCCTGCGTTACGGCGACGGCGGTGCGCGCATCGAAGGCGAGGCCCTCACCAAATTCATCTCGCGCCTCAACGACTACCTCGGCTACTTCGACAAGGTGGAGAAGCGCCTGCGCAACCGCTCCGTCACCGAGGCCTTCGCCCAGATCTTCGCCCAGGAGGGCAAGGACTCCGCCCGCCGCGTCGACTTCGAGTCGCCCGCAAAGCTCAAGGAGATGCAGCGCCGCCTCAAGGACCTCATCAAGCCCTTCCACTTCCGCGATGTCAGCGATCTCCTCTTCGACGAGGAACACAACCTCTACTCCGTCACCTTCACAGACTCGCAGGGAACCGTCCGCAAGATCGACTGGACGCTCGCCACCACCGTCGAGAGCCGCCAGATGCTGGCCAAGCACGCCCAACTCAAAGACCAGCTCCAGCCGCCCTTCTACATCGAGTACGCGCAGAAGTCCGCGAAGGCCGAGGCCGAGGCCGAAGAAGATTCCGAGGAAGCCGATTCCGAAGCCGATGCCAAAGCCACCAGCATCGACGGCCTCGCCGAAGCCGCCGCCGCAGCCGTTCCCGCCACCATCGTCGAGGCCAAGCCCGCCAAGCGCGGTGGCCATGTCTCGCACGACCCGGTCGAGAAGCAGACCGCCCGCGAGGTCTTCGAGTACGTCATCGAGCAGGGCAAAAAAGAGTACCAGGTCCAGCGCTACAAAGGCCTCGGCGAGATGACCTCCACGCAGCTCTGGGAGACCACGATGGACCCCGACCGCCGGACGCTACTCCAGGTTCGCCTCGAAGACATCACCGCCTGCGAGGAGATCTTCACCACCCTCATGGGCGAGGACGTCGAATCCCGCCGCCGCTTCATCGAAGAGAACGCCCTCGACGTCAAAAACCTCGACATCTAGGCCGCCGCACCCTTACTTCTTCATCAGGAAGACACGCATCGGCGAAATCTCAACCTTATTGAGCCCTGCCTTGACCGAGGGGTCGTTCATCGCGAGTGTGCGTGCCTCTTCTTCTGTCGCGGTTTCCAGCACCGCAATGCCGAACGCACCCTTCGGATCGAGCACCGGCCCAATGATCAACACACTCCCCGTCGCGAATTGGGCCCTCCAGTACTCCTCGTGCTGCTGCATCAGCTTTGCCTCCGCGGGAGTGATGTCGCCAGGGAAGGTCGTGCGCGGAGGAATCAGTTTCATGAAGAAGCGAAGCTTCTGGGCGTGAGCTGTGGTAGGCATAGGGCGAGAATCCTGCGCGCGAGATGTGGGTACGCAAACAAGCGCGGCAAGCAGGGTCAAAGTGGAGAAAAGTCGTCTTCATGCCAGGTCCTCCCGGTTCCGTTTGACATCCGTGAGCAGACATGGAGTCAGGCAACGCAATCGTCCACCTGCACGAAGACCTCGAATTGTCAGGCTCAACATTAGCTCTTCGACGAAACTTCTTCGCATTACATCCGCCGGGTGCCCCATTCATGCGCGTTCTTTGGCGGGTGGCCCAGCCACAATCCATCTTGGGTGCCCCATTCATGCGCAGTCTCACCGCGCATGGGTGGGGTCAGATTCCATCACCGGCGGGTGGATCAGGTCTGAAATCAACCAATGAAGCGGGTGCCCCACATCTCGCTTTTGAGATGTGGGTTCCAGCCCCAACCCGCCGCTGCATTTTTCTTTTGCCAAAAACCTCAGCAAAATCGCGTGTCAAGCCCCTCAACGCCCCAAAATCCCCCTAACTCACACCAACTAAACCACATAAATCCGAAAAATAGTTGGCATAGTAGTTTCCCTCCACCGCGTATAATTAAAGCAGTAGGAAACAAACAGACCCGGCCGATTAGCCGGGCCTTCGCATTTAACGAACCACCGCAAACCATTGCGAATCAACGCATTATCAGAAAGCAGAATAGAATGAATGCTTTACAAGTTCAACCCGCCAAAACCCAATTTTCACCCTAACCCGAATGTTTCCAATACTCTAGCAGTAACCTGTCAGAAATGACTACTTTGGCGACCATCACCCCATGCAACCGTCTGATTTCATTTCATTTACACCCAGAATACCCCAGGGAGGGGGAGGGGGGGAGGGGAGAGAACAAAATACGAACAGACGACGAACAAACGGAAACTAGCTCATGCGATTGCACTGCCTACTTCGCCGCGCCGCCCATGTGCCGCACGGTCATCTGCAGGATGCGCGCGTTGGGCGGCTGCGAGCAGGCGAAGACAATCGTGTCCGCGACCTCGCACGGCTCCATCATGTAGCGAGTCCTTCACGCCCTCCTCGGTGCGCCCGTGGCCCACGGCGAACTCCGTCTTCACGCCGCCCGGACAGATCGTTCCCACCTTGATGTTGTGCTTGCGCAGCTCGGCGTCCAGCGACTGCGCAAAGCCGATCTGCGCGAACTTGCTGGCGCTGTACACCGACTCGCCCGCGCAGCCCTGCAACCCCGCCACCGACGAGATGAACAGAATCTCCCCGCTCTTCTGCTCAATCATCCCCGGCGCGGCGGCCCGCGCGAACAGGAAGCTGCTCTTCATGTTGGAGTCCATCAGCGCTTCGTACTCCTCCACGCTGGTCTCCACCAGGTTCTTGTAGTTCCCTGCCCCGGCGTTGTTGATCAGGATGTCCAGCCGTCCGAACTCGCTCACCGCCAGCGCCACGCAGTCCTCTGCCGTCGCTTCGTCGCTTGCGTCGCCCGCGATAAACACAGCCGTGCCGCCGGTCTGCTTGATCTTCTCGCACAGCTCGCGCAGCCGCTCTTCGCGCCGTGCCGTCAACACCATGTTCGCGCCCTTCGCCGCGAACGCAAGCGCCGTCGCCCACCCGATCCCCGAGCTGGCTCCGGTGATAAGTACGGTCTTTCCCGCAAGGCTGGTTGCATCCGGCATCGCTGCACCTCTCTGAACTGAATAATGTAGCCGCGTCCGCAAATCGCTGCGCGAGCACCATAGGAATGCTACCATTTTGCCTATGACTCCCTGCGCCGCCGCCACCGCACAACCCAGCGAGTCAGCGCCGCCGCTCCCGCTCGTCGAGGCGCGCGGCCTCGTCAAGGAGTACGCCCGCCACAACGGCGTCACCCGCGTCGTTGACGGCGTCTCCTTCGCCATCCAGCCCGGCGAAACTCTCGGACTGGTCGGCGAATCCGGCTGCGGCAAGACCACTGTCGCCCGCATCCTTCTGCGCCTCATCGAGCCCACCGCCGGCGTTGTCCTCTTCGAAGGCCAGCCGCTTCCGCCCGCCTCCTCCGCCGCCATGCGCACCCTCCGCCGCCGCATGCAGATCGTCTTCCAGGACCCCTACGCCGCGCTCAATCCGCGCATGACCGTCAGCCAGATCCTCGCCGAGCCCTTCATCATCCACCGCGAACCGCCGCCCGAAGGCCTGCCCGCGCGCCTCGCGGAACTCCTCCGCTCCGTCGGCCTCGACACGTCAGCCCTCGCGCGCTACCCGCACGAGTTCTCCGGCGGCCAGCGCCAGCGCATCAACATCGCACGCGCCCTTGCCCTGCGCCCGCGCCTCCTCGTCCTCGACGAGCCGGTCAGCGCGCTCGACGTCTCGGTCGGCGCGCAGATCGTCAACCTGCTGCGCGACCTGCAACGCACGCTCGGCCTCACCTATCTCTTCATCTCGCACTCCATGCCTCTGGTGCGCTACCTGTGCGACCGCGTCGCCGTCATGCAGCGCGGCCGCCTGGTCGAGCTGGGCGACTGCATCCAGGTCTGCGACTCCCCGCTCAACCCCTACACCCGCCAGCTCATCGCCGCCACCCCCCGGATGCCGTCCACCGCTGACTCGCTGACTCGCCGACCGCTGTCGCGCTGAGTCGCTACAATGAACAGAGCATGATTCCCAGCCTCAGCGCGCACTTACCCTACCTCTGGCTGGTCACGGCCTCGTTGATCGCAGGCGGGATGAACGCGATGGCCGCCGGAGGCTCCTTCATCTCATTTCCCGCGATGATCGCCATCGGCGTCCCGCCCATCCAGGCCAACGCCACCAACACCGTCGCGCTCTGGCCGGGCCAGCTCACCTCCATCTGGGCCTTGCGCACCGATCTCCGCCGCGACCTTCTGTCCGTTGTCGTCTCCGCCGCCATCCTCGGCGGCATCGGCGGCGCCGTCGTCCTGCTGCACACGCGCCCGCGCACCTTCATGCACATCGTCCCGTGGATGCTGCTCGCCGCGTCGTTGCTCTTCTGGATCAGCAGCCCGATCTCGCGCTGGCTGCGCCGCCGTTCCGACACTCCGCACGCCGCACGCACTCCGGCCATGCTTCCGCTATTTTTCGCGCTCCTCGTCGTCAACTTCTACATCGGGTACTTTGGCGCAGGCGCAGGCTTCCTCGCCATGAGCGTGCTTTCCCTCTTCGGCGTGGAGGAGATGAACGCCGTCAATTCACTGAAGGTCCTCGGCGCATGTCTCGCCAACTTCTGTGCAGTGGTCACCTTCATCTGCGGCGGGGCCATCGTCTGGCACTACTGCCTGGTCTCCATGGTCGCCGCAGCCATCGGCGGGTACACTGGAGCGCAGTACGCCCGCCGCATGAACTCCGAAGTCCTGCGCGCCATCGTCGTCGTCATCGGCTGTACCATGGCCGCATACTTTTTCTGCAGACCTTCCTAAGAAGTGTTTCAATTCGCACAAAGTTTTGTTTGGAGTCCGTAATGAGCCTCATCCTGCAATCCGCCCTCACCCACCTTAACAGCGCGCGCATCGACGACCTGGGCTACGCCGCAGCCCTGCTCACCACCGCGGCCTACGTCCCGCAACTGGTGCGCGTCATTCGCCTGCGCTCGGCCCGCGACATCTCGCTACCCACCTTCCTGATGTTCGCCCTCGGCGTCTTCTTCTGGCTGCTCTACGGCCTCTGCACTGGCTCCAGGCCCATCATCGCGTGCAACGCAGCCAATCTGTTTCTATCCATGAGCATCGTTCTTCTCAAGCTGCAATTCGACCGTCACCCAACCGAGGAACTCCATTCATGAGCCACGAAGGAATCCGATTCGTCTCCGCCGAAGAGGTCTTGCGCGACTCCGCGCAGGCCGCCGCCCATCAAGGCGAAGGCCTCTCCGTCGACGCCGTCACGCCGCTCAAGGTCCGCGTCAAAAAATCCGAAGGCACCGGCGTCGAGATCGACTGGCGCGACGGCCACCAGAGCTCCTGGAACTTCCGCTGGCTGCGCGACGCCTGTCCCTGCGCCACATGCAACGCCGAGCGCGAGACCAACGGCCGCGCCACGGGCGAGCCCAAGCCGAAGCCGCACGATCCGCTCGCCCTCTATCAGGCCCCGCCGCGCCCCGACGAGGTCACTCCCGTCGGCCGCTACGCCCTCAGCTTCAAATGGAACGACGGCCACCAGTCTGGCATCTACTCCTGGACCTACCTGCGCAGCGTCTGCCAGTGCCCCCTCTGCAATCCCCCGCGCGAAGGCTAAACAATCCCCAGCATCCCTAGCGCCTCATCCACAGTCCGCGCCACCAGCACAATCTCCCGTTTCTCCTGGGTCAGCATTCCCTGCTCCACGCACTCGTCCAGAAACTTCAGCAGCGTGTCGTAAAATCCATTCGTATTCAGCAGCAGAACGGGCTTCGAGTGCAGCTTCAGCGTCTGCCACGCCAGCGCCTCGAACATCTCCTCAAAGGTCCCGAAGCCGCCCGGCAACGCAATAAACGCATCCGCCCGCGCGCCGATCGTCGCCTTGCGTGTGTGCATGGTATCGACCACATGCAGCTCGGTCAGCCCCTCGTGCGCCACTTCCAGGTCCACCAGCACGGTCGGAATCACGCCCACCACGCGTCCGCCCGCAGCCAGCGCGCCCTCGGCGACCGCCAGCATCAGTCCCACCTTCGCCCCGCCATACACCACGCCAATCCCGCGCTCGGCCAGCTTTCGACCAAGCTCATCGGCAGCAGCGCGGTACACAGGATCGGCCCCATCGGCCGACGCGCAAAATACAGCAACATTATTAATCGCAGAGACGGCATTCGCAGAAACAGCGCTCAGGGGTGGCATATCTATGATTATCCCACCCCGAGCGCCGTCAGTTCAGTCGAGAGAAATTGGTTCAGTCAATGGAGAACGTTGCGTCCTTCATCTCTTTCGTGAACGAGAACAGTTGGTCGCCCTTAGCATGTCCTTTGCATACGCTGTCGGCGTAGACGGCCGTGCCCAGCGGGGCCTTGATGGTCAGCGTCTGGTGCGCCGGCACGATGTAGACCTGACCTTCCACCTTCAGGCTCTGGTTCTGCTTGCTCTTGTTGTGGACCTGGACGCTGATGCGCGTCTCTTGTGTCTGCGTCGCGGCTGCGTTCGAATTAGCTTTTTTGCCCAACGGCCAGGCGTTGGCGGTAACCGGAACCATGGTTCCTGCAACAAGAAGAACAGCGATCGAACTAGCGATAGTGCGTGTGATCCTCTGCATTGTGTGACCTCGTATTTCAAGTTGGTGGCCGGATTCCCAACCACGTTTCATGGAAATCTCGCCGCACTCAACTCTACGCGTCCCTCTCCGCTTCTGTTCCATATAATCGCAAAAAATTGTCCCAGCGTCCCAAATTCGCTATCCACCGCCATCGCAATTAACATAGAGACTGGAGTCCCGCCGTGTCCCGCCTTCTCGACCACATGAACCCGCAGCAGCAGGAAGGCATCCAGGCCGTCGATGGCCCCATCCTCCTGCTCGCCGGTGCAGGCTCCGGCAAGACGCGCGTTATCACCCACCGCATCGCCTATCTAATTGAAGAGAAAAACGTTCCAGCCGACCAAATCCTCGCCGTCACCTTCACCAACAAGGCCGCCACGGAGATGTCCGAGCGCGTCGACAAACTCCTCGGCTCCAGTTCGCTCGCCAAGCCTCTGCTCTCCACCTTCCACAGTTTCTGCGTGCGCGTCCTGCGCCGCGACATCGAAGCCCTGCGCACACCGTCCGCCAGCGGCGGTGCCAGCTCCGGCCTCACTCGAAACTTCGCCATCTACGACGAAGTCGACCAGCAGGCCGTCGTCAAAACCGCCCTCAAGCGCCTCGGCATCGATAACAAACAGCTGAAGCCCTCCGTCGCCCTCGGTAAAATCTCCTGGGCCAAAAGCCACATGATCGACCCGCAGGAGTACTTCCTCGCCTCCACCAACCCGTTGGAAGAGAAGATCGCGCACATCTTCGAGATCTATCGCAAGGAATTACTGAAGGCCAACGCGCTGGACTTCGACGACCTCCTGCTCGAAGCCGTGCGCCTGCTCAAGGCCGTCCCCGAGGTGCGCGAGCGTTACAACCGCCGTTACAAATACATCCTCATCGACGAATACCAGGACACCAACCGCCCGCAGTACGAGTTGATGAAGCTCCTCGCCGGTCCCGCGCGCAACGTATGCGTCGTCGGCGACGAGGACCAGTCCATCTACAGTTGGCGCGGGGCCGACATCAAAAATATTCTCGAGTTCGAGAAGGACTTCCCCAACGTCCGCACCATCCGCCTCGAACAGAACTATCGCTCCACGCAGATCATCCTCGAAGGCGCGTCCGCCGTCGTCGCCAACAACACCCAGCGCAAGGGCAAGACGCTCTTCACCACGCGCGAGGGCGGCTCCATGATCGGCTTCTATGAGGCCCCAGACGGCGAAAACGAAGCCCTCTTCATCGCCGACCGCATCCAGCAGTACCTCCGCGAGGCCACCTCCAGCCCCAGCGATTCCGACGCTCCGCCCCGATGCGCCGTCTTGTATCGCACCAACGCGCAGTCGCGACTGGTCGAAGAGGCCCTGCGCCGCTATCAAATTCAATACCACATGGTCGGCGGATTCTCCTTCTACGACCGCGCCGAAGTTAAAGACATCCTCAGCTACATGAAGCTCGTCCTCAACCCGCACGACTCCATCGCCCTCGCCCGCGTGGTCAACTCGCCCCCGCGCGGCATCGGCAAAACCACAATGGAGACCCTCGAACGCATCGCGCTCACCACGGGAATCAGCACCTGGGACGCCATCCATCGTGCCACCCAAGACCAGCTCCTGCCCGCGCGCGCGCTTCAGGCCCTCGCCAAATTCCGCCGCCTCATCGAGGACGCCCGTGCCATGCTCGGCCCCAACTTCGCCTCCAAACTCGCCGCCGACCTCGCCCCAGAAGACAATCCCACCTCAGAATATGTACCTGCGGACGATCTCTCTGAAGCCGTCATCCCGACCGGAGCGCAGCGGAGTGGAGGGACCCCCGCATTTTCTGCCTCCGGCACAGTCACAAACTTCAACCCCGAAGAATCTGCAACTGAACCAATTACAGATGAAGCAACCGTCCCTGAAGCCCCCCCAGACACCAGCTTCAACTTCGGCTTCGACTCCAGCCCCACCGAAGAGTTTTCCACCATCGCCGCAGAAAACTCCACCGGCTCCGACGCCCCGCACGCAATCGACTCCGCGAACGAAATCCACTCCGCCGCATACAATCCCTTCGCGCCAGTTGTACTGAAGCGCTCAGCAAACACAACTCCCGACCGCGCCGCCGAAATCATTATGGACAGCCATGGCGAAGCCTCGCCCGCCATCCGCGAACCCTTTCGCGCTCCCGGCGACCCCGCAACCCTCCCCGAACTCATCAAGTTCCTCAACGACCGCAGCGGCTACATCCGCGCCCTCGAAGACGAGGCCACGCCAGAGTCCTTCTCCCGCATCGAGAACCTCCGCGAACTCGCCAACGCCGCGCAGGACGCCGAGGAGCGCGGCGAATCGCTCTCCGACTTCCTCGACCACGCCGCTCTCGTCTCCGACACCGACGCCTACAGCTCCGACGCCCGCGTCACCCTGATGACCCTGCACGCCGCCAAGGGCCTCGAGTTCCCTCTCGTCTTTCTCTCCGGCCTCGAAGAAGGCCTCTTTCCCAACTCGCGCTCGCTGCTCGATCCCACCGGCCTCGAAGAGGAACGCCGCCTCTGCTACGTCGGCATGACCCGCGCCATGGACACGCTCGTCCTCACGCGCGCACGCTACCGCCGCCGCTACGGCTCCGAGATGCCCGACGCCAGCATCCCTTCGCGCTTTCTTGAAGAGGTCCCCGCGCGCCTCATCGAAGACCTCGGCAGTCCTGCCGCGCAGCCTCAGTTCTCCTCCTCGCAGTTCTCCGGCTCCGTCTACTCCACGCCCTACCCGCAACGCAGCCGCTTCGGCCACCACAACCACTCCGGCGACGAGGCAGGCGATCGCCACTACAGCTACGAAGACGAAGACCAGACAGTCTCAGGCAGCACAAGCCCACGCGCCACAGCCAGCAAGTTCTCCACCACGCGCATCGCTCCCGGTTCGCGTCCCATCGCGCGGCCCGCCGCCACCGGCAGCTCCATCGACAACATCGCCAGCTTCTTCGCCGCCCGCGGCCAAAAAATTCCTGCTGGCCAGAACTTCATGCGCCCCAAAATTGACCCTCCCGCCCCCACCGGAAAGACCGGCCTGCGCCAGGGATCGCGCGTCCGCCACCCCAAATACGGCGTCGGCACCGTCTTTCGTCGCGAGGGAGATGGGGATGACGCCAGGATTACAGTACAATTTCAACAGCACGGCGTTAAAAAGCTGGTCGAAAAGTTCGCCCAGCTCGAAGCTCTCTAGCCACATCGTCTGGAGTTCATCGCCCCGAACCTATCTTCAGGAAAGCACACATCACTCATGGCAGATACATCCAGCATCACCGATAAAGTCGAGCGCAAGAAGATCAAGCGCGCAGCACGCAAGGCCGCTCCGCCCAAGGGTCCACGCACCGGCGCGCGCGGAGAGAACAAGGCCAAGGTCAAGAAGGCAGCACGCGGCAAGACCAAGCGCTAACGCTTCTTCGCAACTCTGAGACTCGTGTGCCCCATCCATTCCACGCACTTTGCGGATTGGATGGGGCTCAACTGTGCGCTCTTCGCCGGGTGCCCCATCCATTCCGCGCACGTTGCGGAATGGGTGGGAGCCAGACACACAATGCGCAGCGTCGTCACCTCATCTCAAGATGCATCTGCTCTACCGGCCACGCTCTATTCAGGAGTTCGCCTCTGACCAGGCAAATCTTCGCTACCAAATCTATCGACAAACTGATCGCCGATTCCCAGCGGCCCGACCGTGCCCTGCGCAAATCGCTCGGCCCGGTCTCCCTCACCGCGCTCGGCATCGGTGCCGTCATCGGCTCGGGCATCTTCACCGTCATCGGCGTCGCCATCGGCGGCAATCCCGCAGCGCTGGCCAAGTGGGCGGACTCGCCTGTCGTCGACCTCATCCTCGGCCTCCTGCACCACAGCAGCGGCGCCGTTGCGGGCCGCCCCGGCGCGGGCCCAGCCATCGCGCTCTCGCTCGTCCTGGTCGCCATCGTCTGCGCGCTCACCGGCCTCTGCTACGCCGAGCTGGCCAGCATGATCCCCATCGCCGGTTCCGCCTACACCTACACCTACGCCACCATGGGCGAGCTCGTCGCATGGATCATCGGCTGGGACCTCATCCTGGAGTACGCCTTCTCCAACATGAGCGTCAGCGTAGGCTTCGCCGCACACATCGTCGATCTGCTCGACTGGCTCGGCCTCCATCTCTCGCCCAAGTGGCTCTCGCCCGCCTACCTCCCGCTCGGCCTGCAGGATCTCGCCGGCAACACTATCTACGCTCCCGGATGGCACGCCGGCTTCGACATTCCCGCCTTCCTCGTCGTCCTTCTTCTTACCGTCGTTCTCGTCCGCGGCATCCGCGAATCCGCCCGCACCAACAACATCATGGTGCTGATCAAGATCGCAGCCATCCTGCTCTTCATCGGCTTCGGCGCCAGCTTCATCCATCCCTCGAACTACCACCCCTTCTCGCCTAACGGATGGACCGGAGTCCTCGCCGGCGGCTCCATCATCTTCTTCACCTACATCGGGTTCGACTCCGTCTCCACAGCAAGCGAGGAGTGCAAGAACCCGCGCCGCGACGTCCCCATCGGCATCCTCGCCACGCTCATCGTCTGCACCATCCTCTACGTCGGCGTCGCCGTAGTCCTCACCGGAATCGTCCCCTGGCGCTCGGTCGCGGGCGATGGCGCACCCGTCGTCAACGCCCTCCGCCGCGTCTCTCTGCTACCGGGAGGATATCGCCTGCACTTCGTCCACCTCGCCGTGCTGCTCGGCGCGCTGGTCGGAATGGTCTCGTCAATATTGGTCTTTCAACTCGGCCAGGCGCGTGTCTGGTTCTCCATGTCGCGCGACCGCCTCCTGCCCGACGTCTTCAGCCGCGTCCATCCGCGCTTCCGCACGCCCGCCTTCGCCACCTGGGTCGCCGGTTTCCTGGTCGCCATCCCCTCCGGCCTCTTCGACGTAGGCACCTTCGCCGAGATGTCGAACATCGGCACCCTCTTCGCCTTCGTCCTTGTCTCCGCCGGAGTCGTTGTCCTGCGCTACAAGGACCCGCAGCGCCATCGCGGCTTCCGCGTCCCCTTCGGCCCGCTGATCCCCATTCTCAGCGTCTTCTTCTGCATTCTCCTGATGGCCGGCCTCCCCGCCAAAACCTGGCTGCGCTTCTTCATCTGGCTCGCCATCGGCCTCGTCATCTACATCCTCTACAGCCGCAAGCGCAGCGAGTTCTACAAAGGCTAATCTCGCACCCTGATGCATTCGCCACCTCTGAAAGTTGTCATTCTGAGCGCAGCGAAGAATCCCCGCATTTTGTATCGCCGAGCACGGTCTACATCCAATAGCGAAAATTTTTTACAGCGCCTCTTTCATCCTCCGCCGGTACTGCGCAAACGCCTGCCGCCCCTCCGCGGTCAAACTCAGCAGCGTCTGCGGAATCTTCCCCCGATAGGTCTTCACCACCTCAATGTATCCCGCCTCCTCCAGCCGCGAGAGATGGCTGGACAGCGTTCCCTTGTTCATCTCCGTCTCGTGCTGTAGATAGAGGAAGTCCGCCTGCTCTACGGCAGAGAGCAGCGCCACGATCATCAGCCGGCCCGGCTCGTGAATCACGCGGTCAAGCTCCGCAATCCTGCGCGTCTTCAGGTTCATTCTGCCGTCTCCGCCGCCGGCTGCGTATGACGCAGGTAGAGCCAGAAGCTAATGCCACCCGAAATCAGAAAAATCGCGCCGTACATCGTGATGAAAAGCAGCCATGCTCCGAAGCTTCTTTCGGAAAGCGTGGCGACGGCTGATGTGCTCCCCCCTACTTCTCCGACCACGCCCGCTGGAAGCATGGCAATCACAACGGAGCAGATCACCATGGCCGAAGCCACAGCCCACTTCCAAGGCACCGCTCTGGCGATATGCAACATGTAGAACAATACAAAAACTAACCCCATGAGAGCGACAGGCGTCGTAAATGCCCCAGTGCGAACCGTCGATATTCCAGTGTGAGCGTGCGGCGAAGGCGAGCCCCGCTGCGACCAGCGCCGTGACACCGCCCCACACGAATGCCAACCACCCCCTGGCCTTCTGCTTTCGGTACTCGACGAAGCCGGTGCGCGGATAGGTGATGTGCGTCTTGATCGCCTTGCTTCCGTAGTGGATGCCCAGGAGCATTAGCCCAACCCACACGGCGCACACGTCCATCCGGTGCCAGATGGCATTTCGCGGCGAGTTGGCCTGTAGCCAGCTCAACAGCGCAAATCCGAGAAGCATGAAACCCATACCAAGCTCGCCTACGCCATCAATGTTGTTATAGAGAACCGGCCGTTTCATTAGACTTTCAATCTGATTCATCTTGGTTACTTCGTCATGCTCCTGCATTCCTGGGCCCCTTCCATCTACGCAAACCAGTTTGCACTGCAAACCATGTTTTGTCAAGCACTTAATTCAGCGCCGTTTACCCTACACAAAAAGATCGTCATTCTGGCGCAGCCCTCTGAAGTCGTCATTCTGGCGTAGCCAGAATCTCCGTATCTCGTACTTGCACTTGCTCGTCTCTTCCCCAGACATCGATATCCACAGATCATTGCAGGGGGAACCTCGTTTGGTACACGATATCCACGAGTATTTGATGAACTTCCCGTGAACCCCCTTGCGAGTAACGCGCCCACACCGCATACTCGCAACAGATGCATGGGAACGGTTCCTGTCGAGACCAACACGTGACCCGATACAGCCGTCAAGACGTCCTTCGAATCCTGCACCTGCGAGCGCGCCAGTTGACCGCGTGGGAGCAGGCCGGACTGATTCCCGCCAACGAACAATACTCCTTCGAAGACCTCTCGCAGTTGCGCACCCTGCGCGCCCTGCGTGCCACGCGCATCTCCGCCAAGAGCATCCGCGAGTCGGTCGAAGCCATGCGCCGCGCCGCCGGCATGGGCAACCCGTTCACCGAAGCCAGCGCCGTCGGCCACGGCGCGCGGCTCAGCTTCCGCCACAACGGTGCGCTGGTCGATCCCGTCACCCGCCAGCTCGCCTTTGACTTCGAGGCCGGAGCCAGGCGCCAGCTCAGCATCGTAGGCTCCGCGGCCCACGTCCCCGAACCCGATGTACAGGAGATCTTTCAGCGCGCGGTGCGTCTCGAAGAGGTTCCCGCCACAATCTCACAGGCCGCCGAACTCTATCGCCAGATACTCGCCATGCGCCCGGCCTACGCCGCCGCCGCCATCAACCTCGGCACCATCCACTACAACCTGCGCGAGTTCACCCTCGCCGAGCAGCTCTACCGCCGCGCCACCGAATCCGACCCCGACTACGCCCTCGCCTTCTTCGATCTCGGCAATGTCCTCGACGAGATGAAGCGCCTCAACGACGCCATTGCCGCCTACCAGCGCGCCATCGCGCTCGTCCCCCAGTACGCCGACGCGCATTACAACCTCGCCCTCGCCTACGAGCGCCAGGGCCATCGCCGCCGCTCGCTGCGCCACTGGCTCACCTACGTCCGCCTGGATCCCGTCGGCCCCTGGGCAAACCACGCAAAGTCGCAGGCCAAGAGCATCCTCAGCACTGAGCGCCTCTCCATCGTCAGCCGCGCCGGTCGCCTGGTCGCCGCGGGTTAGAGCGCTACTTCCTCACTCAATCGTTCTCAGCATCCGCACTCATCCGCACCCGGATTGTGCCAGCTTCCGCCCGGCGCAAGCAGCGCGTCGGCTGCCTTCGGCCCCCAACTGCCGCGTTTGTAGAGTGCGCACGGGATCGTGCCTCTTCAGCACCGGATCGACCACCGCCCATGCCGCCTCCACCGCGTCCTGCCGCGTAAACAGCGCTCCATTGCCGCGCATGGCGTCGCCCAGCAGCCGCTCGTAGGGCATCTCCTGCCCGGCCAGTTCCTCGCACAGAAAAAGCTCCTGCTGCTGCTCCTACGAACTCTTTGCCCGGAGTCTTCACCCGGGTCGCCAGCGCGATCGCCGCGTCCGGCGACAGCCGGAACCGCAGATAGTTCGCCCGTCCCTTCTTCGGCATCGAGTCGGCAAACAGCCGTTGCGGGGCCGGCTTCAGCTCCACCAGGATCTCCGTCGCCGTCGTCGCCATGCACTTGCCGGAGCGCAGAAACCACGGCACGCCTGCCCATCGCCACGAATCGATAAACAGCCGCAGCGCGCAGAACGTCTCCACATCCGAGTCGCGCGCCACGTCAGCCTCCCTGCGATAGCCCGCGTACTGTCCGCGCACCAGGTCCTCCGGCTTCAGCGGTCGCATCGCCTCGAAGACCTTGGCCTTCTCCGCCTGCACCGCGCCATAGTCCCGCGTCGACGGCGCCTCCATCGCAAGCAGCGCCACAATCTGGAACAGGTGGTTCTCAATCACGTCGCGCAGGCAGCCCGCAGTCTCGTAAAACGCGCCGCGCTTCTTCACACCGAAGTTCTCCGCCATCGTGATCTGCACGCTCGCCACGTAATTGCGGTTCCAGATCGGCTCCAGGAAGGAGTTGGCGAACCGGTAGTACAAAATGTTCATGATCGCCTCCTTGCCCAGGAAGTGGTCGATGCGGAAGATCGAGTCCTCCGCAAACGCCGCGTGCGCCACGCGGTTCAGCTCGCGCGCCGACGCCAGGTCGCGCCCGAACGGCTTCTCCACAATCACGCGCGCGTCCCGCGCCAGCCCAGCAGCGCCCAGCCCGCGAATCACCGTCGCAAACAGCGCCGGCGGAATCGCCAGATAGTGTGCCGGCCGCCGCGCTCCATTCAGCGCCTGCTTGATCGCCGCAAACGTCGCCGGCTCGGTGTAGTCCCCGCTCACATATTTAATCCGCGCCAGCAACGAATCCAGAGCGTGCCGGTCGCCGTTGTTCTTCGGTTCCCCGCCCGCCGCATGACGGATGCTGTCAGCCACGCGCCGCCGCAGACGTTCCAAGCTCCACTTCGGAAACGCCACGCCGATCACCTCCGCCTTCAATTCTCCTCGTTTCTCCATCGCATACAGCGCCGGGAAATATCTGCTTATGCGCCAGATCGCCCGTCACTCCGAAGACCACCAGCGCATCCGAACGCGCTTCAGCCATCAACCCTTCTCCTTATCGTCGCCGGTCTTTTCCAGATGCCCGCCGAACTGGTAGCGCAGCGCCGACAGCATCTTGTCCGCGAAGTCGTCCTCGCCCCGCGAGCTGAATCGCTCATACAGGGCCGCGCTCAGCACCGGCACCGGCACTGCCTCGTCGATCGCCGCGCGGATCGTCCACCGTCCCTCGCCGGAGTCCGACACATGCCCGGCAAACTTCGCCAGGTCCGGGCTATCGATCAGCGCCTGCGCCGCCAGGTCCAGCAGCCACGACGAGATCACGCTCCCTCGCCGCCATACCTCGGCCACATCCGGCAGGTTCAGCTCATACTGATAGAACTCAGGATTGCGCATCGGAGTCGTCTCCGCATCCAGCGCGTGCGTCTGAGTGCCCGCGTTGGCGTGGCGCAGAATGTTCAACCCCTCCGCGTACGCCGCCATCATCCCGTACTCGATCCCGTTGTGCACCATCTTCACAAAGTGTCCCGCGCCGCTCGGTCCGCAGTGCAGATAGCCCTGGTCAGCCGTCCCGTGCAGCTTCTCGCGTCCCGGCGTCTGCGCAATCCCGCCCATCCCCGGAGACAGGCTGCGGAAGATCGGGTCCAGCCGCGCCACCACATCTTTCTCGCCGCCGATCATCAGGCAGTACCCGCGGTCCGCGCCCCACACTCCGCCGCTCGTCCCCGTGTCCACATAGTGAATGCCCTTCGCCTTCAGTTCAGCGGCCCGCCGAACGTCGTCGTGATAATACGAGTTCCCGCCATCGATGATGACGTCGTCCGTCTCCAGCAGCGGCACCAGCTTCTTCAGCGTCTCATCCACGATCCCCGCCGGAATCATCAGCCACACCGCGCGCGGCCTCGCCAGCTTCTTCACAAACTCCGCCAGCGATCCCGTCCCAACCGCGCCCGTCGCCTTCGCCACCGCCGCCACGGCCTCCGCCGACATGTCATACACCACGCACCGGTGCCTTGCCTGCGCCAGCCGCCGCACCATGCTCGCCCCCATCCGTCCCAGCCCAACCATTCCCAGTTCCATGCATCCTCCTCGACTCTTTCGTTCGTCATTCTGGCCTGAGCGTAGTCGAAGGCCAGAATCTCTGTATTTGCCTTTGCTCGTTCTCCTTTGCCGAACACACCAATTCGGTGTGCCTCTTTCTCAGATGCGCCAACAGTAACCCACGCACCGCCTTACGCGCAAATCCTAACTCAAATTGCGTATGGAAACAGGTTGGGCCCGGACTGGTTCGCCCGGGCCCAACATTTTGCTCAATTCTCCGGGAATCTTACGCCTGTTGCGCCTCTGCCGCCTTGGTCTGCGCCACGGTCCACTCCGCAGCGCCAACCTTGAACCGCGCGAACCGCCGAACCGTGATGTTCTCGCCCAGCTTCGCCACCTTCGTCGCCACAATCTGCGCGATCGTCTGTGTCTGGTCCTTGATGAACGGCTGGTCCAGCAGGCAGAACTCCTCGTAGAACTTCGCCAGCTTGCCCTCCAGAATCTTCTCGATCACCGCCTCCGGTTTGCCAGTCGCCGCGGCCTGCGCGCGGTATACGTCCTTCTCGCGCTCGATGTCCGCCGCAGTCACCTCATCCCGCCCCACAAATCTCGGGTCGGCAGCCGCAATGTGCATTGCCACGTCGCGCAGCAGCTCCTGGAAGTCGTCCGTGCGCGCCACAAAGTCCGACTCGCAGTCCAGCTCCACCAGCACGCCGATCTTTCCGCCCGCGTGGATGTACGTTCCCACCGCGCCTTCGTTGGTCGTCCGGCTGGCCTTCTTGGCCGCTGTCGCCATGCCGCGCTTGCGCAGCACCACGAACGCAGCCTCCATCTCGCCCTTGGCCTCCTGCAGCGCCTTCAGGCAGTCGCCCATCGGCGCGCCAGACTTCTCGCGCAGTTCCTTCACCTGCTTCGCATCGATCTTCACAGTTGCTTCAGTCGTCATTGTCCTCTTCTTCTCCTGGTCCAACAATTCCCGTAAATATATCCAGCCTCGCGTTCAGCTCCTCACGCAGCAAGAGCGTGGAGCGGATTCTCGCCGGTCTCCACGCTCTCGTCTTGAGAAGATGAAGTCCTACGCGCCGGTCGCGATGTGCTCCGGCTCCGTCTCCGCCTCTGGCTCGGTGGCAGCCGAAGGCGCCTTGCGAACGTTTCCGCCCAGCACCGCATTCAGATCGACGTTCTCGTCGTCCACTACGTCTTCGACCGAATCCGCCGCCACGCCTGCCGACTCGTGTACTTCAGCGATCGTCTCATCCACAACCTCTTCGCCCTCTTCGCCAACCAGCTCCGGCGCAACCTCAACCTGTTGCACGTCCGCAATCTCAGTCTCGAACGCCTTCTCCGAAACCAGTTGCACGCCCTCGGCGGCCGAGTCCGCAATCTTCGACGTAAACAGCCGGATCGCCCTCAGCGCATCGTCATTGCCCGGAATCACATAGTCCACCAGCGTCGGATCGCAGTTTGTGTCCACCACCGCAACCACCGGAATCCCCAGCTTCCGCGCCTCCGCCACGGCGATGGCCTCGTTGTTCGAGTCCACCACAAACAGAGCGTCCGGCAGCCGCTTCATCGTCTTGATGCCCGACAGGTTCACCGACAGGTGCTTGCGTTCGCGCTCCAGCTTGATGACCTCTTTCTTGGTCAGCAGCTCATAGCGCCCGTCGGTCGACATGTCGTCCAGCTCCTGCAGCCGCTTCACAGACTTCTGCACTGTTACCCAGTTCGTCAGCAACCCGCCCAGCCAGCGCGAGTTGATGTACGGCATTCCGCAGCGCTTCGCCTCTTCGGCCACCGCGTCCTGCGCCTGCCGCTTGGTCCCCACAAACAGCACCAGCTTGCCCGTGCTGGTCAGCTCCGTGATGAACTTCGACGCCTCTTTGAACAGCTTCAGCGTCTTCTGCAAATCAATAATGTAAATCCCATTGCGCTCGCCGAAGATGTACTCCTTCATCTTCGGGTTCCACCGCTTCGTCTGATGCCCGAAGTGAACTCCAGCTTCCAGCAGTTCCTTCATCGTGATATTTGCCAAGTTAGCTCCTTAGTGAAGGCAGCCAGCAGTCTGTTCTGAAAAAATCAGCCCTGGTGCCTGGATTTATCCCGCGTGCGGGAGATTGAACTCCGTGCCCCGGACCGTCTCCAGTCCGGGGTTGATGCTCTCATCTTTCAACCAACAACTAGCAACCAACAACCAGCAACTAGCGTTTCGAGAACTGGAACCGTGCTCTTGCGCCCTTCTGCCCGTACTTCTTGCGTTCCTTGCCGCGCGAGTCGCGGGTCACCAGACCCTCGGCCTTCAGCGTCTTGCGCAGCTCCGGGTTGAACACCATCAGTGCGCGCGCAATGCCCAGCTTCACAGCGTCGGCCTGTCCCATCACGCCGCCGCCGCGGACCGTGGTAATCACGTCGAACGTCTCGCCAATGTCGGCAATGCCCAGCGATCGCCGTGCCG
This sequence comes from uncultured Acidobacteriaceae bacterium, assembly GCA_963828115.1. GTDB lineage: Bacteria > Acidobacteriota > Terriglobia > Terriglobales > Acidobacteriaceae > Edaphobacter. Next base: position 69,101 of record CAWHDN010000014.1, on the reverse strand, counting down.
CGGCCCGCTGCTGCGGGGTCACAAAGTACACATCGCATTCCTTCTTGTTCACCGTGAACTTGCCGCTGCCGGGACGCAGAAACACGCGCGCAATCGACGACTTGCGCCGTCCCGTTCCGTAGTACTGAATCAGATCTGCCATGTTGCTCCTTAGAACTTGCTGGTTCGGCCTCTGGCCGTGCGCAGGCTCACGCCATGCGCGGAAAACGAATCTCTATGCCTTGCCTTCGAGCGCGATCGGCTGCTGTGCCAGGTGAGGATGGTGCGGCCCCTTGTACACCTTCAGCTTGGTCGCCATCTGCCGGCCCATCTTCGACTTCGGCAGCATCCCCTTGATCGACTGCTCCACGATCGCCTCTGGCCGCCGTGCCAGCAGCTTGATGAACGACTCTTCCCGCAGCCCGCCGGGAAATCCCGTGTATCGGCGATACAGCTTCTTGTTCGCCTTCAGCCCGGTCAGCACGATCTTCTCGCAGTTCACCACAATCACGTGGTCGCCCACATCGATGTACGGCGTATACAGCACATTGTTCTTCCCAGCCAATATCGACGCAGCCTGCGTCGAAAGCCGGCCCAGCGTCTTGCCCGCGGCGTCCAGCACAAACCACTTGCGCTGGATATCTTTGCCGCTCGGTATCGTTGTCGTGTTATTCATTGTGCCGTGTTACTCCCTGGTTCTGCCGTCTTCCCTGTTGCCGTGCTCTCTGGTTTTAGAGTGCCCGGCCAGTCCGGCGTCGTACGGAAGAGGATGACTGCGTCCTGCGTTATACTTCCATGCACTCCGCCAAACCTCGCGGCGGAACGCCAATCTTCATTGCTCCAGCGTAAACGGCACAGCGTAACGCAGATCGGAGCCATGCTACAGCCCTGAGCCAAACTACAGCCCTGAGCCAAATAACAGCTCCCTGCGCATACGCGGATATCCCTTCACCGCCTGGAAGTCGCGCATTGCCTATGCAAGCATTGCCTGTGGTTGTGAGTGCGTTCAGGGAATCTGCTCTTGCAAGCTGCTCCCGGAACATCCACCACGGTAGTCCCATCCTGCTGCATCCACGCGGCAAACCACGCCCATCTCCGGGCATACCCTACCGCTATCGTGCAGAAACGGGACTGCGCGAGCTTCCAGAATATCCCACCACCCTATTCCGAGTCAACGCGCCGGCCGCCTCAGCCCGCCATCTTAGTCACCCCGCAACCGCCATCTCCGCCCTCTTCCCCAGATGTCCCATCCTGTGGAAGACCACCAGCAGCACCGTCCCCACCACGATGCTCGACAGCGCATCCACGGCCAGCATCCCGCCCAGCCCATGCGTCGTGTGGAAGTGCCCATCCACCGCCGTCATGTAGCTGATCGGAAGGTTCGCGCTCGCCGACAGCAGCGCAAACTGGGTCGAAGCCAGCGGATTCCCTGACCCCACAATCTCGTACTCCAGCGACGTAAACGCCGTGTAGTTGATCCCGGTAAAGAAGTCGTACACCAGAACGCCAACGGCAAAGAACAGCAGCGTATGCGGCGCGCGGATCAGACCCAGCGCCGCCGCCGCCCCGCCGAACCCGCTCACCACGTACACCGTTCGCCTTGAAACCGTCCGCAAATCCACATCCCCGCCAGGCAACCCAGTGAGCAGGCAACCGCCATCCCCGTCCCATTCAGCGCCGTCACCCACCGTTCTGGCGTATGAAAGTCCGAACCCACGCCCGAAAATAAATTGGTCAGCGCAAAGCACGCCGTCGGCGATACGAAGCAGATCAGCCCCAGCACGCAGCCCGGCCGCCGGCACACGCGGTACAGGTCGCCGAAGAAGTGGCTGAACGTCTCCCGCGCGCCCCGCCTCTTCTTCGCCGGCAGCGGAATAAAGAACAGCAGCACGGTCGGAGCCATCACGGTAAGCCCCAGCAATCCCGCCGCCACCGGCGCGGACAGCGTCCGCACCAGCACCACTACCAGCGTCGCAAACAGCCCCGCCGCGCCCAGGTTGGCCACGTTGCTCGACCCGCCCACCTGCGAGTAGTGTTTGTCCTCGATCACGTCCGGCATCCATCCGCCGTGCGTATTGCCGAACATCACGATCGCCGCGCACCCCGCCGTCACCACCGCGGTAAACGCCACCAGGTTCCCCGTCAGCATCGTCGAAACCCCAAGGCACACCGCAGCCACTGCCGCGAACGTCAGCGCATACGCCCGCTTGCTGAACCTCACATCAAGGATGGGGCACAGCAGAAACGCCCAGAACGTCGGCGAGAATCCCACCGCCGATACCCACGCAATCTCGCCCACCGACACGCCCCGCGCACGCAGCAGGATCGGCAGCGCAGTCGACACAAACCCGTAGTAGAACCCCAGCGGCGCAATCGCCAGCCCCATCGCCCAAGGTGGCAGTTGCCGCCGCATCCCCGTTCCAACGCCCATCCATCCACCATACCGCATCACCCTCCCCGCGTCGTCATTCTGGCGTAGCCAGAATCCCCGTATTGGCCTTTGCCTTTGCTCTTGCCGTTGCCTATTCTCTTCCGCACCACCCACCCACTCCGTCATCCCGACCGGAGCGCACAGCGCGAAGTGGAGGGACCCCCGCATTACGCCCCTGCCGTTGCCTGTTCTCTTCCACCCCACCCAAACACCCCGTCATCCCGACCGGAGCGCACAGCGCGAAGTGGAGGGACCCCCGCATTTCGCCCCTGCCGTTGCCTGTTCACTCCCGCACCACCCACCCACTCCGTCATCCCGACCGGAGCGCACAGCGCGCAGTGGTGGGACCCCCGCATTTCGCCCTTGCCGTTGCCTGTTCTCTTCCACCCCACCCAAACACCCCGTCATCCCGACCGGAGCGCACAGCGCGAAGTGGAGGGACCCCCGCATTTCGCCCCTGCCGTTGCCTGTTCACTCCCGCACCACCCACCCACTCCGTCATCCCGACCGGAGCGCACAGCGCGCAGTGGTGGGACCCCCGCATTTCGCCCTTGCCGTTGCCTGTTCTCTTTCGCACCCACAAATAGCGCTGTCATTCTGAGCGGAGTGGCTCACGGTCTCATCGTGAGCCACGCAGTCGAAGAACCCCGACACATCTCGCCTAGCCACAACCGCCCGAACCGTTCTCCCAACGCACCCGCGTCGTTGCCGTTGCTCCTGCCGTTGCCCTTGCCTCGCCCTCCGTACCCGCCTCTCCCGCTCCCCTAAGGCCGCGTCCCCAGCGTATTGTTCTTCACTCCCGCCGCCAGCGGAGTCACCACCGGCGCTGCCGCACCAATAAACTCCGTAACGCTGTAGCTGCTAAACCCCTGGTTTGTGGCCCAGACATTCCCCGATCCGTCGATTGCGAGCAGCCCCACCGTACTCAGACCCCCCGCCAGTAAACCCATTCGTCGGGCTCAACGGCACACCGGCATTTGTGAACTCACTCAGGCTGTTGGCAATATTCGCAACCCATACATTGCCAGAGCCGTCGATTGCTATCCCAGTTGGCTCATAGCCCAAGCCTCCACCGGTATAACCGGTCGATGGAGAGATGGCTGAACCAGTGTTGGAGAGCTTTGCAACATCGCCTACACCATAAAGAGTGTCATTCGACATCCATACGTTGCCCAAAGCGTCGATCGCCATTGCGTACGGATGAGACAAACCGCCGCCAGTAAAACCGATGGAAGGAGAAATCGCCGCACCCAAAGCAGAGAACTCAGCCAAGCTGGCACCACTTACCCAGACATTCCCCAGCCCATCGATCGCCATGCTCGCCCAACCATTCAGCCCACCCCCCGTATAGCCGATCGAGGGAGAGATCGGTGTACCGGAGCTAGATACCTTGGCAACCGCATAGTTGCTACCCGCGACCCACACGTCTCCCAAGCCATCGATTGCGATCGAACCCGTTTCATATAACCCGCCGCCGGTATATCCGCCAGAGGGAGAGAGCGAAGTCCCCAAACTCGAAAACTCGCTTAGGTTGTTTGCCATCGCACTCGTAACCCACGCATTGCCCGAACCGTCAATCGCAATCTGAAAAGGAGTATCCAGCCCCCCGCCACGATAGCCAGTTAACGGTGAGAGGGCTGCCCCCTGTGGGGACAACTTCGTAACGCCCAGGTATCCATTTTGATTTGTTACCCATGCATTCCCGTATCCATCAATCGCGATGCCAAATGGAAATGCCAGTCCGCCCCCGGTGAAGTTCAATGCCACCGTGAAGTCATTCGGCTGCGCGCTGAGCTTGGGAGTAAAGACCGCATTCGCCAGTCCGTACAGCGTCGCGACATTCGCTCCCGGGTTGTGCGCAATGTTGATCGCCGCGGTCGCCGTATCCGTTGGCTTCGTCCCGGTAGTAGTCCCATCTGCAGTCGCAGTCGCCAACAGCGTGCTGCACGAAGGGGCCGTATTCACACAGCTCGCCAGAATATTCGCCAACGTATTGATCTCGGTCTGCGGCACCGTCCCATTGCCCGCCGGAGTCGTTGCCAGCGCGGTGCCATTCAACAGACTCACCAGGTTCGCCGCGTTGGCAAACGCATTCGCGATCCCTACCTGCGCCAGCGCCGTCCCCGAACTCGATACATGCGTCGCATCCGTGGCAAATCCCGCAAAGGAATAAGCCGCGGCAATCGTCGAAACCTCATTCACAGTGACCGTGATCGCGGAACTTCCACTCGCGGGGCAGCTCCCAATCGCCGCCAACAGCCCCGCCGCAGCATTCCCCCCGCCCAGCGCATACAGATAGAGCTGCTGTCCGCTGGTGCAGGTGTAATCCCCCGTCAGGCTGAATCCGCCATTCGCTCCGGTCGCTACATACGCGCCCAACGAATCCGAAGTCCCCGTCTCCGCCGCACTCAGCAGCGACACCGACGCATTGCTGCTCGACGCCGCAAGTTCTGCGCCCCCATACCCTGTCGTGTTCGCCGCAAACAGATAAACGTGCGCGCCCGCAATCGGCGTCTGCCCGCCATACACCAGCCCAGTCAGCGCCACATCCGACAGCGGAGCCACTGCGATGGTCGCCTTGCTCGTCGCCGTCCCGGTCAGGCTGCTTGTGTTCGTCACCGTAAGCGAAACGGTATAAGTCCCAGCCGCCGCATAAGTGTGGCTCGGACTCACTCCTGTCCCCGTTCCGCTATCCCCAAAGTTCCACGCATAAGTCAGCGTCTGCCCCTGCGGATCGCTCGAACCCGCCCCACTAAAGCTCACCGCCGTCCCCGCCGTCCCCGTATAAGGCCCACCCGCGCTCGCCACCGGAGCCTGAATTGTAGGCGTGGTAGTAGTGTTGGAAGAACCGCCGCAACCTGCAAGCAAGACCACAAGACACACCACAACCACTAGGCCCGAACGCATGAATCTCTCCTCTGGAAGTCCCAAGCAGTTTACCCCCCCAGCAATTGTCCACCAAAATAAACGGGCGGACTCGAAAGAGTCCGCCCGTCGATTAATCCCTGAAACGTTCTACTTGGCTGAGACGGCCTCTGCCGCACCGGCCTTCAGCGCGGCGGCTTTGTCCGTCGCCTCCCAGGTAAAATCCTTGCCCTCGCGCCCGAAGTGCCCATACGCCGCGGTCGCCTTGTAGATCGGCCGCCGCAGGTTCAGGCTCTCGATAATGCCCTTCGGCGTCAGCGCGAAGTTCGCCCGCACCAGAGCCTCCAGCTTGTCTTCATCCACCGTGCCTGTGCCGAAGGTGTCCACCAGCACGCTCACCGGCTCGGCCACGCCGATCGCGTACGCCAGTTGCACCTCGCAGCGATCCGCCAGCCCCGCCGCAACGATGTTCTTCGCCACATAGCGCGCCATGTACGCCGCCGAGCGGTCCACCTTGGTTGGGTCCTTGCCGCTGAACGCTCCGCCGCCATGCCGTCCCATGCCGCCGTACGTATCGACGATGATCTTCCGCCCGGTCAGCCCTGTGTCGCCCATCGGCCCGCCAATCACAAAACGACCCGTCGGATTGATGTGGTACTTGGTGCCAGCATCCAGCAGGTTCGCCGGAATCACCGCCTGGATCACATGCTTCAGGATGTCGGCGCGCAGCTCCTCGTTGCCCACGTTGTCCGCGTGCTGGGTCGAGATCACCACCGCGTCCACCCGAACCGGCCTCTGGTTCGCGTCGTACTCCACCGTCACCTGGCTCTTGCCATCGGGCCGCAGGTAAGACATCAACCCGCTCTTGCGCACCTCGCTGAGCCGCTTCGTCAGCTTGTGCGCCAGAGAGATCGGTGCCGGCATCAGCTCCGGTGTCTCGTTGGTCGCATAGCCGAACATCATTCCCTGGTCGCCCGCGCCGCCCGTGTCCACGCCCTGCGCAATGTCCGGCGACTGCTTGTTGATCGTCGAGATCACCGCGCACGTGTTTGAATCGAACCCATACAGCGCATTGTCATAGCCAATCGACGCAACCGTCCCGCGCACCACGCTCTGGAAGTCAACATACGCGCTGGTCGTGATCTCGCCCGCAATCACCACCAGTCCAGTGCAGGTCAGCGTCTCGCAGGCCACCCGGCTGTACGGGTCCTCTGCCAGACACGCATCCAGAATCGCATCCGAGATCTGGTCGGCTATCTTGTCCGGATGTCCCTCGGTCACGGATTCACTGGTAAACAAAAATCGGTCGCGCTTCGCCAAAACAATACCTCCATCGCATCAAGTTCAGATTTTCCTGCAACCCTACAAGTTTACCCTCGCACCCCGGTCGCTGCAAAACTTCAAAGCTCTTCGGCGAGAACCAGCCCTCCAACCGCGAATTCCTGCATTGGATGGCAGCCGGTTGGCGTCTGCGCCAGTCCGGCACTCGCCCCAATCGCCGGACGAATCGAATTGGCCCTCCTCGCTCCGCTTAAATAAATACGGCGCCTGCCGTTGAGGGCAGGCGCCGTTCTGTTGCTTTGGGTTAGAAGTTGATCTTGCCGGCAACCTGCAGGATGCGCGGATCGCGCGTCGCAGTGATCTGCCCAAACGTGCTGCTGGTCGCCGATGTTCCCACCGACCCCCAGTTTGTATGGTTCAGCACATTGAAGCCCTCGCCGCGTAGCGTGAAGACGACTCCGTGGACCAGCTTGAAGTTGCGGAAGATACCCACATCCAGCCGGTTGAATCCAGGTCCAACCATCGCGTTGCGCCGCTCATTGCCCACCTGGAAGCTGCTGGCAGAGGGTGCCACGAAGGCCGTCTGGTTGAACCAGTGCAGTCTGGTCTTCAGGGCCACCTGACCGTAGCCGTTGCCCGGGTCAAGAACCTGGTTCGGACGAAGACTCGCCAAACTCGGCCCAAGGATTCCCAGTCCAGCTGCGTCGGTCGGCACGCCGCCGTTGAGATTTCCGTTGTAGGTGCTGGTCAGTCCGCCGTAGTTGATTGGCGTGCTGGCGCTGGCAGACATGGTGGCTGTCAGCGGAAGTCCGCTGTTGAGGGCATAGATGCCAGACAGTTCCCATCCGCCAACGATGCGGCCCATCAGGTCCGTCTGCTCTTTCATCCAGGGAAGCTCCCACACTGCGTCGACCGTGAGAATCTGGCTGCGGTTGTAGGCGCTGGGCCCGTACTCAGCCGCCAGATTGTAGGTGTTCTGCGCCGCCGTGGCAGAGTCGTTTTGCGCGTCGGTCAAGCCGCGGCTCCATGTATAGTTCACATCGATCAGGCTCTTGCCGCTGAACTTCTTGGTCACCTTCGCCTGCAGTGAGTTGTAGTTTGAATTGAAGATGTTCAGCATTGTGTTGATCGCGGTATAGCCGTGGTACGGACGAATCTGGTTCAACGGCGCCTCGCATGCTTGGCTGGTGAACCCGTTGCAACCAGCGACCTGGTTGTAACCGATGCTCGTCTGGGTGAACGCGCCCGGCCGGACCTCGTTGACGTCGACCGCGCCCTGTAGATGCGTCCCGTGGTCCCCAAAGTAGCCCAGGTCCACCGTCATCGTAGGACTGATCGCCTGCTGCGCATCCACCGAGAACTGCTGAACGTAAGGCGTCTTGTAGATTATTGGAGAAGCGTACAGCGAAGGCGGAACATAGCTTATCGATGCGCTCGCGCTGCCCGATGAGAAGTAATTCTGACTCAACACCGCTGTCGTATAGAGACCGGTACTCACATACGGAGGATTGTTGAACACCTCCATCTCGTACTGGTGAACGGACGAACTGTCGTACGCTATCCCGAAGCCGCCTCGCACCACCGATTTGCCGTTCCCGAAGACGTCATAGGCAAACCCGAGCCGGGGTGCCCAGTCATGCTTCTCCGCCTGGCCCACTTCCAGACCGAACGGTGAACCATGCGTCTCGATCGCGGGCGCTCCCGATGGCTCCGCGAACGGGAAGTTCAGTGCGCCCACGGCGTTCTCGGACTTGATGAAGTCCGGGTCGCCGAGAATAAGGCCATCCAATGGGTCCGCAGCTGTATTCGGCTGGTAGGGGTTCAACCCATTCACGTTGGGGCAGTTGGCCAGAGTGTAGGTAACCGCAACACCGGTCGTGGTATACGAATACGAGGGCGTCGTCTGTCCGCTCATCGTGCACAGGTTGCCGTTGCTGGCGATCGTCTCCGCGTTGAATGGCACGTAGCGCGCTGGGTTGAAGTTGCTCAGCTCATTGCCCACGTCGTAGGGCTGGCCAAAGTAGCTGTAGCGCACGCCCAGGTTCACCGTCAACCGCCGCGATGCTCTCCAGTCGTCCTGTCCATACAGTTCGATCAGGTTCTGATTGATGTTTGCAACCGTCGCCTGGCTCGCCTGCGAGAAGCCCCCTCCCGCATTGCCGATCATGAAGTTCGCCCACTGCGAATCGAACGAGCTGGGCGCGGCCGTCGCGCCAGCAGCAGCTATCTGGGCCGCGTTCGGTGCCACCGCGGCGGTAAAGGTGTAACTGCCCTGGTTGTTGGTGCTGGTGGCGCCCTCCAGCTTCTGGTAATGGTTGTATGTCAGGCCGAACTTCAGGGTGTGCTGCCCCACGTTCTTCGTGATATTGCCAAATCCGTTGTGGTTCACATTGTGGTCGTTATAGATGCCGTTGCTCGCGATGTTCGGCAAATTTCCCGAAAATGAGATGGATGGCACTACTCCAACCGTTGAAGGGTACGGAAGCGCGGGGTTGATGTCGGGAGAGTTGGCGCTTGCCACCAGACCGATCGGAGTGCTGACCACGGCGCCGGAGCTGTACGCGTAGCCCATATCGACCAGCAGCGTCGGATGCACCATAACCGTCATGTGCCCCAGATGCTGCGTCCCCGGTGACTTGGTCGATGTCGTCGATACCCCAGGCATGTTGTCGCCGATAAAGAGCCCCGCGCCTTCGGTCGTGGGCAGGCTGTCATGCAGATACCGGTAGAACACGTTGGTCTTCGCATTCAGCGCATGGTCGACGCGCGCAAACTCCTGCGTGTCGTTGAAGACGTTGCGAACATTGTTGACCAGAGTATGTGCGTCCAGTCCAGCCGCGACGTCAGCCGCGCTGGGCGGCAGCGGGACGTTGTTGAAGATGTCCGTGATGTACGCCTGCGACGTCGCCGAAACAATCCCAGTGGTGCCTGCGAAACTCGTGGCATAGGCCGTGCATGCTCCCGTGTTGGGACCCGAGCAAACAGCCACCGGCGCCTGGGTTTGAGAGGTGCCACGAGCCAATCCATGAGTTCGTGAAGATGCCCTTCCGTTCATCCGCCGTCGGCACATACGCCGTCAGGCTCGCGTACTGCACCACCCGACGGAACTCCTGAGAGTAGAAGAAGAACGTCTTGTCCCGGCCGTTGTAGTAATGCGGAATCGCCACCGGTCCGCCCACGCTGAAGCCGAAGTCGTTATAGCGCAGTGCAGGAGTCGGGGTGATGGTCGTCAGCTTGTTGAAGTAATTGTCCGCGTTGAAAAAGTCGTTGCGGAAGAACTCGTACGCTCCGCCGTGGAAGTCGTTGGTGCCCGATTTCGTCACCACATTGATCTGACCGCTGGCGCTGCGCCCATACTCCGCCTCATAGGTGCCGCGCAGGGTTACAAACTCCGAGATGGCATCCACGCTGGGATACGCCAGCAGCGTCAGGTTCGCGCCACGGTCCACATTGTCCGCGCCGTCAATCGTCCAGTTGTTCGCCGTCGGACGGGACCCGTTGATCGAATACGCCACCTGGGCCGATGTCCCCGAGGGAAGCGATGCGCCGATATAGAGCTGGTCGTTGGTCGCGCTGCCGTAGGCCACGCCAGGCTGCAGGGTCAGCAACTGCTCATAGTTCCGGTTGTTCAGAACCAGTTCGCGCACCTGCGTGCCAGACACCAGCCCCTCGCTCATGCCGTTTTCCAGATTCAAGGCCGTCTGGTTGGCCACAACCGACACCGTCTCCGTGGCGCTTCCCACCGCCAGCTTCTCATCGACCTTCAGTGCATCGTTGGCGTGCAGGACGAGCCCGGAGACGCTGGCCGTCTTGAACCCCTTCATCGCAACGGTCACAGAGTAATTCCCCAGTGGAAGCGAACTCGCCGTGTAGTACCCAACCTTGTCGGTCTTCAGGCTCCGCTCCACATACGCACGGTCGGTGTTCGTCAGGGTCACGACGGCACCGCTCACACTGGCCCCCGTCGCATCCACGACTGTCCCGCTGATGCTCCCCGAGACCTCTTGCGCACGGGCCAGAACCGAACCCACCATCAACAGTACAACCCACACAGCACCGCGAACCCAGCGTCTAGACAGCGTCATCTTCATCTCCTGAATATCCTACTTACCTTACATCCTACGGGCTTTGCCGGCGTTTAAATCTGCGTTAACCTTTCAGTTCGCCGGCCCTCGGTACACACAAACCCCGAAGAACGGTCCTACCGTAAATGCAACGCGCAATGGCAAAATCTTTCTCAGCGCGAGCGAACAGACAATTTCAATCGAGGAAACAGTAAATTACCTGGAGGGGGCATTGTCAACAGAAGACTTCAAAACCCTCGAAATCGGTATCGCCGGAAGCAGCCCCCGGTGGGTCGCCAACCTCCATCCGCACCACCCCGCCAGGGCCAGGGCCACCAGCATTCCCCCCACCCAAACCCACCTCAAGCCCATGCGGCGGCGCGGCACAATCCGGCTGTTCTTCACGTTTTCCGCAAATGTCGCCCACTCCCCCTCCGCCGCCTCGCTCACCCCGCTCGACCGGCAACTCTCCTCGAATCGCCGCATCCAGGAGCCTTCCTCCAGTCCCAGCGCGCCCAGATAGCTGCGCACAAACCCCCGCCGGAAGACGCCCCCCGGCAGCTCCCCCAGCGCGCCCGCCTCCAGGGCGCGTATATATCTGGCCGACACCTTGGTCGCGTCGCAGATGGCTTCCACGCTCACTCCCCGCTCTTCCCGCGCCCGCCGCAACTCCTCGCCGAATGCCGTCACTCCGCCCTCACGCGCCATGCTCTTCGCCCAAACCCAGCCGCTCCAACCATAAGCGATTCCAGCCTCTAAATCAAAAGAAATAGCCCCTTCGCTTCGCCGGAACCCGCCCCGCCCACTCCCTGCCCTCCCCGATTTCTGCCAGCCTGAAACCTGCCGCGGCACGCGCCAAGTGTGCGCCATGCCTCCGCAACCTTCAACAACTCCTGTCTCAACTCCGGTGTCGCGCCTGTTTGGACCCCAGGGGTGGCCTTCCCAATCGGTCCTCGCACCTCAGGCTGTTAGACTTGGTTCGACAATCATTCCACTCCGGATGAACCGCGAAACTTATGGGCGCATCGCTAATTCCTGATGATTTAGAGGCGCAGAGCCATCGCCGGTTTCGCATCGTGGGAATGCCGCTCTCGGCGATTGCCTTCTTCATCCTGACAGCGGCGGTTTCACTCCTCGCCTCGAATTACTCTCTCGTTTATGGGGATGATCGTCTCGAAATGTGGGCAGATAACGTCGCTAATCTCCATCAACTCTTCCATATTCAAAGCTCCTTGCCGCTTGCCATTGATCCGTTCTTCTACCACGGACTCATGTTCCTTGTGATTCACCTCTTCGGCGTAAGCCCGATTGCACTAAGGCTGCCCTCTCTTCTCGGCTTTCTGCTGATGCAGGGTTGCATCTTTTATTTTGTCCGTCGTGTCGCATCGGATAGGGCCGCGGTCTTCGCTCTCGCATTTCCAATGTTTACCGTCGTCTTTGGCTTCAGCATGCAGGTCCGCCCCTACGGATTGCTGCTTGGGCTCTTCGGCCTTGCGATGCTCAGTTGGCAGACGGCGGTTCGTCGTCAATCCCATCGAGCCTGGGCGCTCGTCGTCCTGGCTCTGGCCATCGCCCTCGCAATCAACACACACTACTACGGCGTTCTGCTTCTGGTGCCTCTCGGCGCTGCCGAACTGGTTCGCGCAGGCCAAAGCCGGCAAGTGGATCGTCCCGTGCTTCTGGCAATCGGCGCGGGCATGGCGGGAGCCGTCTTCCTTCTGCCTTTTTTGAAGGGGGCCTCCCAGTTCCGCGCCAACTATCAGGCTGCACCAGTTCCTCGTCAGGTAATCTCGCATAGTTATAACTTCATTCTGCTGTACCATGGCGCATTCAGCACAAGTATCGATCACCTTCTGGCCATTGCTTTGGCTTTGCTCGTGGCCCTGGTTCTCTACAGTTGTTTCCTCCAGTTCCGCGGCAAGACGATTAACCTGCCGAATGCTGAATTCGTATTTCTCATCACGCTTGCCGCGCTGCCTTTCTTCGGTTTCCTTCTGGGCCGTTTCGTAACCCACACGATGGAACCGCGCTATGTTCTCGGCTCAATCATCGGGATCGCAGCGCTCCTGGCGATCGCTCTCGCGCCGCTTCTCCGCAACAATACAATTGGCCGCATTGCTCTGCTCCTGCTGTTTGCCACGTTTGCCTGCAACAGCATTACAGGCGTTAGAGCAGCACCCAGAGCACGCCAGGACGCTCTGGCGTCTCTCATCCTCTCGCCGCAGGTAAAGGCCGCAATCCTGGCTAGTCCAAGCAAGTTGCTCTATACCCAGGATATTGATCTCTTCGGTTTTGCGTCCCTCTACGGCCCCGATGGCGATATGCGCCAGTACATGGCGCTCGTCTACTCAAGGGATCAGGAGTTACGCTGGAATCATACCGACATGGGTTCAGTGACTGTGCTCCATCTGAAGTCGTTTACGCCCTACACCATCCTGCCCTATGAAAGTCTCGCCACCCAGCCAGGAGAACACATATTCGCAGTCAGTCAGGGGGGCCGTAACTGGATTGAACAGGCCTTTGCCGCTGAGCATGTCAAGGTGAAGTCCATAGGGACTGTAGCTGGCAGAGATGTGGTGTCGGTGCGTTTTCCCGCATCAGTGCAATAACTGACTCAATTTCGCGCCAGCCCAGGACCGATCCGCTCATCCCTCCCCTGCTACACTGGGGCCACCCGTGCGCATCCCCTTCCCAGAACGCGTCCCCCTCAACCGCGTCGCCATCTTTGCCGGAGCGCTCTTCGCGATACAGATGTATCAGGGGACACCCTTCTACTTCAGCGCCGGATGCGTCGCCTTCATTCTCATCGCCGCCTTTGCCTTCAACGCCGCCGGGGGACTCACCCGCAGCTCCGGTGCATACGTCTTCTTCTATTCCCTTCTGGTCGTCATCGTCGGCCTCTGCTATAAGGCCTACCTCGGAGAACCCGCGCAATCCAATCTCCTCGTCCCGCAAACAGACATTGCGGCCTACCTCGGCAGCATCGCTGCCATGTTCGTCGCTGTTCTCCTCAGCCGTCGCCTCTCGCGCAAGTCCGGCCTCATGCAGAACCTGCTGAAGGAGTCCGGAATGTATCGCGCCTCAATCGGATGTATCGTCTTCGGCATCGCGGGCGTGTTCATCATTGCCTTGCTGGGCGATGAAGGGGCCACTATAAACAGAGCCTTCACCCAAATCAACTATCTGATCCCGCTGGGAATCATCATCGGTGTCATGTACGAGATCCGCCATACCCACGGCAGGCGCAGCGTCAACCTGCCCGTCGCTTTCTCCATCGTTTTTGTGTTCATTTTTTTGGGATTGTTTAGCTTCTCCAAGTCGGGGATGCTGCTGCCTCTCATCTGCTGGGTCCTCCCCGTTTGCGCGCTGCGATACAGGCTTACTTCCCTTCAGATGGGATCATGTATCTTTGCCCTCTTCATCATCTTTCATTACCTGACCCCTTATGCCGACTACGGACGCAATTTCAGGGGTGAAGCCAATACCACCTCTGAGAAATTTGCTCTCACAGTCCGCCTCCTAGAACACCCCAACCAGACCCGGCAAAAGTACCTGGATTCCACGGTTGGCGACAACCCCGGATACTACAACACGCCCCAGGGATTCTGGGGCCGCCTGCAATTCATCTCCGTCGACGACAGCCTCATCAATATCACCGATCACGGCCATGTCTTTGGCCTGTGGCCCATCAAAGCCACCTTTCTCAACGCAATTCCCCACTTCATTTGGCCCAACAAGCCGCCATTGATCCTCGGCAACAACTATATGCACGAGATCAACGGCCAGCCTCTGGACGAGGGGGACACGTCCACCGGCATCTCCTTCAGCGCCACCGGAGAGGCATATCACTGGGCAAAATGGGTTGGCGTCCTCATCGCTGCCCCACTTATCTGGCTCCTGCTGTTCGTGGTCCTCGACTCGCTCATCGGAGACATCCGAACCAGTCCCTGGGGCCTCCTGGTCCTGGCGATGTTGAGCCACACCGCGCCTGAAGGCATGCTCTCAGGCGCGATTGCTTTCCTCACCTTCGGAGTGGAAGCAATCATCTTTTGCGCCCTGTTTGCCACCTTTGTCGCACCGTTCTTCGCCACCGCAGTCCTCGGCCCGGAACGGCGAACTATCTTGAGCCCGATGTCGCCAAGGAACCAGCCCGCCCAGCGGTTTCAACCTTGAATCCCGATGACACACTCAGGCGGCAATAGCCCCCTCGCCTACGGATGAGTAACGACTGGGGCGGCAACCGCCGCATCCGGACTGCGCAGGAACGGGAACGGCCGGATGTGAAGATTGTCCATCAGCCCCCCACCAGTGGCCATGTTCAGAAACATCGCCAGAATGCACGCACGCCGCAGCCGCAACGGAAGACGCACCGCCTCGCCCCCCATCTGCCTCGAAACCACCAACAGCAGTAGAAATGCGTTCAGGCACAGCAACTCGTTCCAGCGGTTCTTGTCCCATCCCACCATGTTCAGCAGCAGCGGCGCCAGCGTCGCCAATACAACCCCCGCATACAGCCAGCGATGCTTCCCAGGCATCCATCGCCGCAGCAGCAGCAGCGCCGCCCACGAGAGCACTCCTGCCGTCGGCAAGAACATCAGTAGGCTCTCAATCTGCGCCGGGATGAATGTCGGCCGCGACCACACCGACTTCATGATCTCCAGGTTCTCTCGAGAGGTGCGGGGAAGCACCTTCAGTACCTCCGCATTCAGCGGACGGTCCGCCGTGCGCGCAATCGTCTGCGCCAACTGCGCCGTCTGTGCCTCCGAAATCGCCCCATGACGCCCCATCGTCCACGTCATTCCCACTCCCAGCACCGCCAGCAGCACCGCTCCTGTCCACGCCAGCTTCCGCTCGCTCGCCGTCTTCCCCGTGGCCGCCCCAAATGCAACGCTCGCCACCAGCACGGGCACAAACGCAAAGAAAAACTGCTCATGGATCAGGATCCCCACAACTGTCGCCACTGCCGCCGCCGCCAGCCGCCAGCCCGTCCGGCGAACGAACAGTGGCCCAATGCACAGCAGTGCCAGCGGAATGTCCAGATACCCGTTCAGACTCGCCAGATAGCTCACGCTGTAGCTCGACGCATACACCGCAAGCAGCTCCCCCGGTGGAGTCCGCTCCGCCAGCTTCGAGCTGCGAGCCAGCAGCGCCAACGCGCCATACAGCAACAGCAGCAGCACCGTCGAAACCACCGCGAAGTGTGCATACTGGTTCAGCCCCAACCAATGGCCCAGTACGGTCCCGAACAGTCCCCTGCGCATGAACCCTGCGCTATAGTCCAGTTGTGCCTGCGTGTACGACCACGCGTTCGGCTCGCGAATCCCTTTGCCAAACGCAATCGCTCCCAGCCCCACCGCCGTCCAGAGCCAGAACCGCCGCTCCCCCCGTGCCTCCGCGCTCCGCTCCGCACTCGACTCGCGCTCCGCGGCCCGCTCCTGGAAATGCGCGCGTCCTGTGGCTCGGTCGTTCATCCTCTCCCCTTTTTCCGTTCGACCTATAGTATCAACGGACAGTCACCGCAATCCTTCAAGCCCGCACCCAGCCCGATACTTCTCTGAACATTGCGGAGTGTCACGCTCCCTCGCAATGCGAGAAGATAGCACTAGCCGATCGCAACAGACACTCCGCAACAGGAGAGCAGCCGAAATGTCTCATCCTCGCCCATCCATCGAAGCCGCTCCACCCCACGCCACGCCCAGTCTCTTTCCCGGTCGCCAATGGCAACAGGTCCTCGCGCGCGACTCCAGCGCCGACGGCCAGTTCGTCTACGCCGTCCAGTCCACCAAAGTCTACTGCCGCCCAAGCTGTCCCAGCCGCCGCCCCGCGCGCCACAACGTCCGCTTCTTCCCCACCGCCGCCGCAGCCGAACTCGCCGGATTCCGCGCCTGCAAGCGTTGCCAGCCCGGCCTCGCCACGCCGCGCCCCGACCCCCAGGCCGCCCTCATCGCCCGTGCCGCGGACTACCTCACCGCCCACGCCACTGAGCGCACCCGCCTCGCCGACCTCGCACGCCTCCTCGGCGTTGGCCGCCTCACCCTCCTGCGCGGATTCCGCCGCGTCCTCGGCGTCAGCCCCGGCGAGTTCGCCCGCGCCCAGCGCGTCGCCCACTTCAAAGATTCCCTCCGCCCCGCCAGGCCTCCCGTCGCGTCTTTACCGAAGCCGCTCAACAAGCCCGCCGCCCGCGCCAGCAAACCTCAGCCCGCACCCACGCGCATCACCGACGCCATCTACGATTCCGGCTTCGGCTCCTCCAGCCGCCTCTACGAGTCCAGCCACGACACTCTCGGCATGACTCCCCGCACTCTCCGCGCAGGCGGTGCCGGCCTCCTCATCCGCTACTCCACCGCCCCCAGCCCGTTGGGCCGGATGCTTGCCGCCGCCACCGATGCCGGAATCTGCGCCATCGCCTTCGGCCGCGACGACGCCGAACTCCTCGCAGACCTCCGCCAGCGCTTCAATAAAGCCCAGCTCGTCCCCGCCAAGGGAAACACCGGATGGCTCGCCGAAGCTCTCGCCTTCGTCCTCAGCCAGACCACCGAACACCCCCTGGCCGCCACCTTCCCCCTCGACGTCCGCGCCACAGCCTTCCAGCAGCGTGTCTGGCGAGCCCTCCAGCAGGTTCCCCGCGGCCAGACGCGCAGCTACTCCGCTCTCGCCCGCTCGCTCGGTTCGCCCACCGCCGCCCGCGCCGTCGCCGCCGCCTGTGCCGCCAACCCCGTTGCTCTCGCCATCCCATGCCACCGCGCCATCGCCCAGGACGGCAGCCTCGCCGGCTACCGCTGGGGCCTCCAGCGCAAACAGAAGCTCCTCGCCGCCGAAGCCCGCCCATAAATTAGACTCAGCGATCAGTGGCAACGGAAGCAGTGTGCAGCCGGGTGCCCCATCCATCGCGGCAGTATCGCGATGGGTCGGACGCGTACCCACGAGTCGTCATTCTGGCGCAGCCAGAATCTCCGTATTCGCCTTTGCCGTTGCCTGTTCTTTCGGAGGGAGCAGGGGGATGTCTTTCGGAGGGAGCAGGGGGATGTCTTTCGGAGGGAGCAGGGGGATTCATCCCCCTGAATAAGGCCAATCGAATCAAGGGGCTTTAGCCCAGGGCCTTCTGCCAGAAGCGGCAACCCTCTTCCGCAACCAAGTCCAGATCGGATACAGACTCGATCCAGATCGAGTCCAGATCTAACTATCGTATTTTGAATATCTTATGAATTTCAGGGGGGGCACCCCCCCCACAGGAGAGGAACCGTATGACCGACACAATCGCAACCGCCGAACCCACCGAGACTACCATCAAGCGCTTCCTCTGCCGTCACATCCACACCTCGGGCCTTGATGTTGAGACCTGGAATCGTTGTCGTTCCACCCATCCGGATTGCCTTACAGAATCTCAGCCGCCATCAAATCCCGCAGCGTCTCCCGCCGCCGGATCAGCCGTGCCTCGTTCCCCTCCACCAGCACCTCTGCCGCCCGCCCGCGTGTGTTGTAGTTCGACGCCTCACTCATCCCGTACGCACCCGCGTCCAGCACCAGCACCAGATCGCCAGCCTTCACCTTCGTCATCGCGCGGTCGTGCGCAAAGAAGTCTCCCGACTCGCACACCGGCCCCACCACATCCACCTTCACGCTCGCGCCGCGCCCCTTCGCCACCGGCAGAATCTCGTGGTGCGCCTGGTACAGCGCCGGCCGGATCAGGTCGTTCATCGCAGCGTCCACAATCACAAACGTCTTCGCCCCATTCTTCTTCACGACAACGACGCGCGTCAGCAGCCCGCCCGCCTGCGCCGCCACAAACCGTCCCGGCTCCACCAGCAGATGCACCGCGCCCAGCTCCGCCGCAGCCTTCCCCAGCGCCGCCGCATACTCCCTCACCTTGCGCGCCGCATCGAACTTCGGCTCCGTCGGCGAGTCGTTATAGTCGATCCCCAACCCGCCCCCCGCATCCACATACCGGATATTGTGCCCGTCCTCGCGCAGTTCGCCCACCAGCCCCGCCACCCGTTCCAGCGCCGCCCGAAACGGCGCGACCGCGCGAATCTGCGACCCGATGTGAACGCTCACCCCCGCCGCATCCAACCACATCGACCGCGCCGCTCTGCGATAGATCGCCCGCGCCTTGCCAATCTCAACCCCAAACTTATGACTTCCCAGCCCAGTCGAGATATACGGATGCGTCTCGGCAAATACATCCGGGTTCACCCGCAGCGCAAACCGCGCCCTCACGCCCAGCGCCTCCGCCCGCGCGGCCAGCAACTCCAACTCCGCCTCCGACTCCACATTGAACAGCAGAATCCCCGCCTTCAGCGCCGAGTCGATCTCCCACTCCTGCTTGCCCGCGCCGGAAAACACCACCCGCCCCAGCGCAGCCTTGTTCTTCTGTCCGCTCGCCCGCCGGACCCGCTCCAGCTCGCCGCCGCTGACAATGTCAAACCCCGCGCCCAGCTCCGCCAGCATCCGCAGGATCGCCAGCGAAGAGTTCGCCTTCACCGCATAACAAACCGTCGCCTCACGTCCCGCGAATGCCGCCTGAAACAGCCCGAACCGATAGCGAATCTGCTCCGCCGAGTAGACGTACAACGGCGTTCCGTACTCCGTCGCCAGATCCTCCAGCGACACCCCATCGCAACACAGCAATCGCCCACGGTAGTGAAACGGCCTCGCCGCAACCGCCTCCCGCGCCGCCGCTCCGTTGCCTGTAGTCTTTCGGTTCCGAGCGCTCAAACCCCGCTCCCCGTGCTGCGTTCAGGCAGCGTGTACGGCGCTTCGGGAATCACGATCCACGCAATGATGTACGCCAGAATTCCAGTCCCGGCAAACAGTACGCACAGCACCCACAGCAGCCGCACCGTGGTAATGTCCCACCCGTAGTGCAGCGCGAGGCCCGAGCAGACTCCGCCGAAGACGCGCGGATAGCGTGGCCGCACAAGCTGCCCGAAGATCGGAGCGCCCACAATCACCGGCGCTACAACCGCACCGCACGCGGGACAGAACCGCGCCCCCGCTTCCACCTGTCTTCCGCAATGAGAGCAATACATCGAACGCCTCCGGGAGTCTCTTATTTTGCCACATCCGTGGACTTCTATACGCACGCATCTGCTGCCAGGTTCCGCAGAATTGCGTCCTCCCCTACTTGCCCGCATACGGCGTCTTCATCAACCGCCGCGCCGCCTCCGCCTGCGACTGGTCTCCTCCGCCAGACGACGCCATCTGATAAAACCCCACCGCCCGCGCCCGTTGGTGCAGCAGGTCGTACATCTCGCCGGCGTTCAACTGCGCGCGTTTGCGCAGCCAGTCGCTGCAATTCGGCTGCTCGGCCGCCTTCAGGTAGTTCTCCGCCGCGTCGACAATGTCGTTCTGCCCACGCTGTGTGTCCGCCAGCCCGAACCACGCCATCTGCACCCGCGGATCCACGTAGTATCCGGGCTTCGCCGCATCCGCCAGTACCACCTTGTACAGCGCGATCGCTCCCGGCCCATTGCCCTCGTCCTTGGTCAGGTTCGCCTCTTCCAGGCGAAAGAGGTAGTTGTGCGGATACTGCGCCGCCAGTCCATGCTGCACCGCAAGCGCCTCCGGGTAACGCGCGTCGTGACGCAGAAACAGCGACAGCGCTGTGCGCGATTCCACCTTCGTCACCACCCCGTGCTCCGCGCATTCGCGCAGCAGCGCCAGCCCCTGCTCTTTGTTTCCTCCCACCCCCATCACCCCCACCAGAATGCGCACCCAGCGCGGCAGGCTGGCCACGGCGAACTTCTGTATCCCCACCGCCATCTTCGCGTCCGTGTACTCGGGATCGATCTTCAACACCTGTTCCGAGTCGCCCCGCGAAGCATATCCCTGCCGCGCCGCCGCCACATAGCTGTGGTCCACCAGCGTAATGAACGCCGCGTGCATCCCGCGTATGTATCCGCGCGCAAAGTACGCATTCTTGTCGCTCGCATTCACCTTGATGCGGTCGTCGGCAAGCCGTATGCCGGTGTTGGTCAGCCATTCAATGCGCTGCCGAGTGGCATCGGGTACCGGAACATTCCGCTTCGACGTAAGAAAATTATCGTGTGCATAGTACGTCGTATCCAGCAGGTCCTGATGATAAAGCTCGCGGAAGACGGTAAACATCAACTCGTACCCGTAAGCCATAGGCTCCTGCGGATGCGCCTTCAGCAACGCGCCCGACCGGCTCAGCGCACCATCGAAGTCGAGAATATAAAAATGCTCGTACGCTTCCCTCACCACGGGATCGAAGTTCAATGGATCGGAGTGCTGAATCGCATCGTTCCTCTGCTGTGCGGAGGCGCGCACGATGAAAGCGCCACCTGTGGGAACGGCACCGGCAAACAACATCAGCGCCAGCGCAACCACGCAAGCCAACCCAGCATGCACACTGCCCAAAACAAAGCTGCTAATTGTGCGCCCGTGCAGGACGCCTGACACAAACGATGAATCAACGGAACGCATCGGATCCACTGCTCGCAACGATTTCTACTCCCCGTCATGCGGCCTGCTCAACACGCAAACCCCACTCCATAGACTGTACCTTGAAGTACTGTGCCCTGGAACTTGGACTCGTCAGGATACGGGAAGACTTCCTGGCATCGCCAGCGGGCCGCAGTCCGGCCGAACGGCATCCTGCCCCACCGCCGCACCCAGACGGAAACCAGGTTGCTGCAAACAGATGATCCCCGGAAACGAATCAGGCGCGGATGCTTTTGCGAAACCGGAAGAAGCGATGTTCGCAGATGTTGCAGCGCAAGGGCACCATGCCGATGCTGCGCAACAAAAAATCAAACAGTCGATGATGCGACCTCCGGATGTCGCGTTCATGGCACTTCGGGCATTTAACAGCCATAGCTGGCAATCTCCTGAAAACCTATGGCCCGGCTAAGTAGGTCTTCCAAGGCGGCTTCCGCCGCATTTCAGAGCTGCAAGACTTACAATCCCCAAGGCCGCGGTGCAGCCTGGCGAGTGTACGAATATGATGCACTCACCGCGAAGAATTCGCAATGAAGATCGGCGAACGCATCGCCGTCCAGGTACCTTCACCCGGCGCATGGAACCATCGCCACCGTCACCCGCAAGGCCTACACCCGCCGCAGCACCCGCCCGATGCCTGGCGCACGCCCGCACAACCGCCACACCGCAAACGGTGACATCGCTCGGCAAAGAGATGCATGACAGGAGCGGATCAGACACGGAGACTTCTGCGAAACCGGAAGAAGCGATGAAAGCAGATGTTGCAGCGCAAAGGCACCATGCCAATGCTGCGCAACAAGAAGTCGAACAGTCGGCGCTGCGACTTCCGAATGCTTCGTTCACGACACTTTGGACAAGAAATAGCCATAGCCAGCAATCTCCTGAAAATGCTGAGACCTGGCTAGGTAGGTGTTCCAATGGCGGCTTCCGCCACATTCAATGTTGCAAGATGTTGCAATCCCCAGTGCGTCCGTGCTGCTGGGGGGATACCAATATGATGCTCCAGCCACGACAAAGTCGCAATCAAGCAGGATAATTTATACAGATTTCCAATGTGTTCTTTGGCGCATTCTTTCGTATCGGTAAGGCATCGCCTTCCGCACAGAAATCAGTCCCCTTATGACCCGCTTTGAACTGCTTCATCTGCTCGTCGGCCAGGCCCGGTCCAACGGCTTCGACTTTCGCAAGTGGTACACCACCAAGCTCGACTTGCCGTGGGAGTCCACCCAGCTGTCAGTCGAAACCCTCTGCACCGAGAGGCGATACTACGCCCTCCTCTTCTCCCACGAGTTCGCCTCCAGCTTCTGGAAGGCTGGCGAACAAATGACCTTCCAGGTGCCCAATCAGACCTTCACCCGGCGCAAGACCGACGGCACCATCGCCACCGTCTCCCGCAAGGCATACACACGGCGCAGCACCCGCCCAGACGCCTGGCGCTATCACCTGAGCGAACTCGCCCTCTCCGAGGAGCCCCTGCGCACCATGCGCAAGTACCTGCGTGTCGAAGAAGACCTCGACCTCGACGACGACCAGCCGTCACCATCCATCGTTCCCGGCCAAACGCCACCGCTCAGGCCCGCAGACAAACCAGCCCCCGCGAAGATTGCCCTCGTGCGCCGCCGCCTTACTTGAGACCCGGCTGCTTCAAACTCGACAGCGCTTTGCGCGCCTCCTTGGCCTCTTTGTCCGTCGGATCGAGCTTCAGACACGCGTTGTACTCCGCAATCGCCTCGTCCGGCTTCTTCAACCTCAGCGCCGCCGTGGCCAGCGCAAAGTGCGCGTCCGGATCGTCGGGTGCCGTCTTCACCGCATCCTGGCTGCGCAGATACGCCCCTTGCAGGTCGCCCGTATCGGTGTAGAACTTGGCCACGCTCAGGTCCTCCGCCTCGCGCTCGTCTGCCGTCTGTAGCTTCGTCCCCACGGGATTCACCCGGTGCAGCAGGTGTCTGCCCGGAGTGCCTTCGCTGCCCTTGTCCATCAGCCCCGCCGCGGCTGGAGCTCCCGCCGCGTCCGCCGGCCCCGCTGGATCGGCCGCATCGTCGCCAGAGCTGGAACTGCTGCTCGATGAGTTCGAGCTGTTCGCATCCGAACCGCCGCTCGCATCCCGAGTACCGCTCACGGCAGCGTCCTTCCCCTCCTCACCGGGAAATGGAAAGTCGCCGTCCAATCCCTTCTTCCCTGCCGGCGCAGCGCCAGAAGCCGCACCGGGCGTTGTGCCCGAAGCCGCACTGGGCGTTGTGCCCGAAGCCGCACCGGGAGCGTCAGCCGTCTGCGAAACGCCGCTGAGCTTCGCCGGAGTCGCGTACGGCGTAAGCGAAGTTCCGCTCCCACTCGCCTCGTCGGGGAACGGAAACTGTTCCGTCGCGCTCTGCTTTCCCGAGACCGCCGGCGTCGTGCCGCACGGTACAGGCTGCGGCGCCACCGAACAAGGCACGAGAGCAGCCGCCGGCGAGTGCGCGGGAGTAGCCGCAGGCGAGGCCGTGGGAGCAGTCGCAGCCGCAGGCGTACTCTGCGCGCCGCAGGCAACTGCCGCCCACGCCGCCCACGCACCACCTGCCACTGCCATCCAGAAGTATCTCCGCATCTCGATCCCCTTTCCCTCCAGTTTAGACGATCCGCCCTGCCCAAGCGTCTTCGCCCAACCCCTTCGATCAGGACAATCGCATGATCCGAAAAATCTTTCTGCCGGGTGCCCCAGGTGCCTCGCATTTGGGCACCTGGGAGAGCGGAAAAACTCCCGCTTTTGTCTTTCGGAGGGAGCAGTGGGATTCATCCCCCTGAATAAGGCCAATCGAATCAAGGGGATTTAGCCTCGGAATATTTTTCGCTCCATGACCCTCAAAAACCCCAGCAAATTCGCGTGTCAAGCCCCTCGACGCCAAAAATTTCCCATAACCAACACACCATCAACCACTTACCTCCGAAAAATACTTGGCATGGTAGTTATGCTCCATCCCGTATAATTAAATCAGTAAGCAAAACCAAACAGACCCGGCCAACCGCCGGGTCTTCGCTTTTAACTGTTCCCTGTTCCCTGGCTTCAAGTGATTGATTCCAGTGATCGAAAGATCTAAAGCACCTGGAATGATGATCATGCAGTCCTGAACCAGACCTGGTCTAGATCTAACTATCGTATTTTGAATATCATAGGACTTTTTTTGGGGGGGGGGTACCCCCCCATGTAACACCGAGGAGGCACGACATAATCGGAGCAACCGAGCCCACCGGGCCTTCGTATTTATCTGATCCCTTACCACTGACCCGTGGCTCTAAACCGTCGCCACCAAGTCCAGACTGAGTCCAGACCTGTTCCAGACCAAGTCCATATCAAGTCCAGACTTAACATGCTTTTTTTGAATACTTTACGCT
The DNA here is from genome assembly GCA_963828115.1 of uncultured Acidobacteriaceae bacterium. Lineage (GTDB taxonomy): Bacteria > Acidobacteriota > Terriglobia > Terriglobales > Acidobacteriaceae > Edaphobacter. The sequence continues at coordinate 44,651 of CAWHDN010000014.1, read as the reverse complement.
ATTACCACAGGGGGGGGACCATCCAGCAAATCACTAACGCTTCATGCAATACCCAACTCCTTCGAGAGGAACTGCCTCGCGCGTTTGGTATAGTCAGCTCAGCATGTTGTCTCCCGGACTCATCGTTCGTTCCTCCTCCATCCACGCAGCCGGCTGTTTTACCTTGCGCCCAATCAAAAAGGGAACCCGCGTCTGCGAGTACGATGGCCAGCGCATGTCCAAGTCCGTCGCCGACGTCCGTTACGAGGGCCGCCCCGTCACCTACCTATTCCACTGCGGCCACAACACCGTCATCGACGGCTTCGGCATGGCCATGTTCATCAACCACAGTTGCAACCCAAACTGCGAGACCACGCAGGACGCCGACGGACGCATCTTCATCGCCGCCATCCTCGACATCGCCACCGGCGAGGAGCTCACCTACGAGTACAACCTCCATGACTCCGACGAAGACGAGGCGCCCTGCTTCTGCGCCGCCTCCAACTGCCGTGCCACCATGTTCAGCCCCCTCGAACTCAAGCGCCGTGCCCGCATCGCCCGCCGCAACGCTGCTGCAAACCCCTGAGACTCTCCCTAGTTGTCGCTCAACACATCCGCGTTGTAGTTCAGCAGCATCGTCTTGGCCGGCGATGGTAGTTTGCCCAGCTTGATGACCTGGTCGATCGTATCGCTTCCGTGGATCACCACGTTCAGCACGGCGGCGGTCTGTCCATTCTTCAACTGGAGGTACAGCGGAATCCGCATCACGAAGTTCTTCGACACGTTGCTCTGCGACAACTTCAGGTGTACGAAGGTGACGCCATCGGCATCTATCGTGAAATCCGATCCGATCGTATAGTGTGGCAGCTCGGTCCCGTAGACATACTCGTCGAAGAACCAGTCCAGCTTGCCGTCGTGCCGCAGGTCCAGCCACTTCGGCATCGTCTTTTCCATCGACGCCTTCCAGTCCTCGGTCGTCGCCGCCTTGCCGGAGTATTCCGTCACAAACTGCTGCATCGCGTCCTTGAACGTCGTCTCCTGGTCGTGGGTCGTCCAGTACTGCATCTCCAGCATGTGCAGTACGTACGCTCCCTTGCTGTAGATCAGCAACTGGTACACGTTCCCGTTCTTCTCATTCGATACCCGCGTGCCCATGGTCAGCGCACCCGCGTCGATCGGACGAACCCCCTCCTTGTTTTTCTGCAGCAGGTTCTTCTGCTGCTCCTTCCAGAAGGCCCGGTAGTCGTCCATCTTGGGCGACGTGTGCCGCAGAAAAACCCCCACCGAAAAATTCGCGAACCCCTCGCTCATCCACTGGTCGCGATAGCTGCTGAACCCGACCAGGTTTCCCCACCACTGGTGCGACACCTCGTGCGGTGTCACCTCTCGCCAGTAGCTCGCGTCGTAGTTCAGCAGCCCCAACTGCTCCTGCACCGTCTTGTCCCATAAACCGCAGATCGGCAGATACACCAGCATCGGCCAGCTCTGCCCGTAGTTGCACGCCGTCTGCTCGGTCAGTGCCACATGGTCGTACGGCAGCTTGCCGAAGTAGTCCGAGTAGATCTGGATGGCAATCTTTCCCTGCGAAACCTCGCCCTTCAGCGCCTGCACCGCAGACAGTCCGCCCAGCATATCCGAATCCTTCAGGCTGTTGAACTGGTCCGGCAGGCCCACATCGGCGTACGCATCCACGCCGAACCCGTCCGGCGTCTTGTCCCCCTGCGTCTTGAAGTTCCCCAGGTTGAAACCCGCCACCGGAATCGGAGCGTTCGTCTCCCACACATCCTTCACCATTCCGCCCTCTTCCGGCGTTCGCATCACCTGCTTGCCGGTGGCCACAATCTGCAAATTCTGCGGAATATGAAAGACCATGTGGAAGTTGGCAAAGTCGCCCAGCTCACCCTCACCCGACGGGTACCAGCTATCGCGCGCTCCCGGCATCAGGTAGTACGTCTCGTTGCCATCGGCGCGCAGCGCGTTATGCCCGCCGTACCGGGTCAGCAGACGCACCGTATCGCCCGCCTTCGCCGTCTTCGGCAGGACCACCGCAAACTCTCTGTCTCTTTCCTCGCCCTCCCGCACAAAGTCCAGAGGCGCGCCGCTCTCGCTGTACACTCCAGAGACCCACAGCGACGGATATATATTCAGCCGCACCACCCGCACCCCGTCGCGCAGCACCTTCATCGTCGTCTCCGCCGTGTTCTTCATCTCGCCGTCGCGGCCGATCGTCACATCCAGACGCTCGTCGGTCACCTGCACCCGCCGTCCGTTGTTCTTCTCCTCCGCGTGCTGCATCGTATACGCCACCCACGTCTGCAGCTCCACGTCGCTCCACGTCGTCAGCTCCACCTGGTCGGGCTTGGCATGGGCCGTCCCCTCCGGATCGACCAGAAACAGCAGGTTCTTCCCTGTCAGCACGTTCCCCATGCGCAACGATGCCAGAAAATACTGTCCCTGCCCTCCATTGCCGATCACATCGGCCAGAATGCGCAGGTCCACGTTGTCGCTCATGTTCTTGCGATACTCCTTCGCAAAGTCCTCGGCCGCATTGCGCACACGCTTGTCCGGCGCGCCAGCAGCACCCGCCGAAGCCTTGCGGATCTCCTCCGCCGTTCCATCCGTAAATCGCAGCACCAGCGTCGTGAACTCCTGCGTCATCGAGTCGCTCTTTGTCAGCAGCTTCAGAGAGCGCTTCTCGTCCGCCCCCTGCGCCGTCAGGTCGAACCGCCCCGTCCCCACAAACACCGCGCCCGTCACCCGTCCCTCCACCGGCGCATAGAAATAAAAATCGCCCTGCTCGAAGGTGAACTTCCCGCCCTCGCGCTGCAGTGTGAAATCCTTCACTGTAACGCCATCGGCCCCAGGCAGGTCGGTCCGTAACGCCGCGTAGACGGTCAACGCATTGGCCGCCCGCGCCCGCCCATTCGGTTCAATCGGCTTGGACGCGGTCTGCGCACACACGCTCGCCGCCATCAGCAGCACGGGGAAGAAAAATTGTCTGGAATTCATACCAGCCAAATTACAGCCGTCACCACACCAAGCGCAACAACACATCGGCAGCTTGCGCAAATACCGCCTGAATCGCACAAATATCGCTTACCACCCCTCTTCCGCACAACTCCCGCTCACTATTCATAGCTCATGGCTAATAGCTCATCGCTTATAGCTCACAGCCGAATTACAAATAGCTCCTTTCGGGCAGTAGAATAGCCACAGACACGATGGCCTACCAGGTTCTAGCCCGCAAATACCGCCCTCAGCGCTTCGCCGACGTCGTCGGCCAGGACCACGTCACCGTCACGCTCACCAACGCGCTCCTGCAGAACCGCATCGCCCACGGATACATCTTCAGCGGCCATCGCGGCATCGGCAAGACCACCATCGCACGCATCCTCGCCATGTCCCTCAACTGCCGCAACCCCATCGGCAGCTCGGCGCGCCCCACCGCCGAGCCATGCGAGACCTGCGAATCCTGCACCGAGATCCGCGCCGGCAACGCCGTCGATGTCATCGAGATTGACGCCGCCACCAACCGTGGCATCGACGAGATTCGCGAACTGCGCGACGCAGCCCGCTACGCGCCCTCCCGCGACCGTTACAAGATCTACATCCTCGACGAGGCCCACCAGATCACCGACGCCGCCTTCAACGCCCTCCTCAAGACCCTCGAAGAGCCGCCCGACCACATCGTCTTCATGATGGCCACCACCCAGCCCGAGGACATTCCCCAGACCGTCCGCTCGCGCTGCCAGCACTTCAGCTTCCACGCCGTCAAGCTCCTCGACATCCTCGGCCAACTCCGCTCCATCGCCGCCGCCGAAGAAGTCATCGCCGATGAATCCGCTCTAGCCCTGCTCGCCGAGGCCGGCGACGGCTCCATGCGCGACGCCCTCTCCATCATGGACCAGGCCATCGCCAGCGCGCCCATCGAGCCCTCAGCCGATGGAACCGCCGGCCACACCCGCCTCGACGCCGCCCAAATCCGCGAGCTGATGGGAACCGTCCCCAACGCCGTCTTCGAGCGTATCCTCGATGCCGTCAACGCCAACAACTCCGCCGAAGTGATGCTCGCCGCCAACCAGCTCCTCGACGCTGGCAACTCCGCCGCCCAGCTCGCCCGCCAGTGTGTCCGCTACCTGCGCAACGCCCTCATCGCCAAGATCGCCGGCCTCAGCGTCGACGGCGAATCCGCCGAAGGCGTCGGCAACGAGCTCCTGCAAATCTCTCCCGACGAGCAGCGTCGCGCCGCTCGAACCGCCGCCCTCTTCAGTGAAGAGGAACTCAGCCGCTTCCTCCAGGTCATGCTCCGCACCTTCGACGAACTTGGGTATAGACAAGAACAGCGCTTCCACTTCGAGCTCGGCTTGCTCAAGCTCGTCCATCTCCGCCGCCTCCTGCCCATCGAAGAGGCCCTCAGCCAGCTCCCCGCCACAAAGTCGGGTGCCCCATCCATGACGGGGTCTCATCCCGGCATGGGTGGGATGCAATCCACCAAACCCGCCGCCACTCCCACGCGCCCCGCCTTCTCTCCCTTCCAACAGGACAACTCCCGCCGCCGACCAGAGATGTCCGCACCCATCCCCATCTCCGCCGTCTCGCCGCACGCAATCCCCGAGACCCGCGGAGCCAACGCCGTCGCTGCACGCCCCTCCATCGAATCCCTCCCCATCCCGATGCCCGCGCCAGTGCTTCTTCCCGAATCCATGCCGCTCACCGCACCCTCCCGCGTCGAAGACCGCATCGAGCGGCAGCCCGATGTCGCGCTCCCCACCCCCATCTTCGAGACCACCGCCGCGCTCGCGTCCCCCTTCACTCCACACGCAGCCGCAAACCCCGCAGCCGGTTCCCCCGCCCTCAACTCCGACGCCGCCTCCATGGCCCAGCACGCCGTCGTAGAAGCCCTCGCCACCGCCGCTCAAACCTCCGCCGCCGAAGCCCTCGCCGACGCTGCATGGACCCTCGCCAACAACGAAGCCCGCGTCCAGACCGAGCTATCGAAAACCATGCTCCCGGTCGTCATCAACCCCGACGCCGAACGGATCGCCCGCGCAGCCCTGCGCGACGCCGGAATCCTCAAGCTCACCCTTCTCCCCGCCGCCGCCCCACCCGTCGCCGCAAAGAAGCCCCGCCCTGCCCGCACCGGCTCGGTCCAGGCCAAAGCCCTCGAGCATCCAATGGTCCAGCAAGCCCAAAAGCTCTTCGCCGCCGAACTCCAAACCGTCATCGACCTCCGCGAGCCCGACTAACCTCCTCTCTCTTTTGTTCGTCATTCTGGCGAAGCCAGAATCTCTGTATTTGCACTTTCTGTTTGAGGAACCTCACCCTATGACCTTCCCCGACCTCGGCAAGATGAAAGAAATGATGTCCCAAGCCCGCGAGATGCAGGCCCAGATGGAGCAGAAGCTCGCCGCAACCATCGTCGAGGCCGAATCCGGCGGCGGCATGGTCTCCGTCCGCATGAACGGCAAAAAGGAAGTCCTCCGCCTCAAGATCGAGCCCACCGCCCTCGGCGCCACCACCGGCGACATCGAACTCCTCGAAGACCTCATCGCCGCCGCCATCAACGAGGCCGGCCGCCGCGCCGACGAGGCCATCAAGTCCTCCGTCTCCAGCCTGATGAGCGGCCTCAACCTCCCCGGTCTGGAATAAAGTACATTCACAATTGGAGTAGAGGTAAATGAATTGTCATTCTGAGCGCAGCGAAGAATCCCCGCATTTTGTCCGAGGTGCAACACTCTACACCATTGGCAAAAATGCTCTAAGTTTGGAATAAGCCTGGAATAAGTCTGGAGTAGCCCGCACCATGAACCGCTTCGCCGACCCCATCGCCCGCCTCATCGACGAGCTGCGCAAGCTCCCCGGCATCGGCACCAAATCCGCCCAGCGCCTGGCGTTTCACCTTCTGCGCGGCACCGACGAAGACGCCCGCGCCCTCGCCGATTCCATCCTCGTCCTGCGCGCCCGCCTCCACCTCTGCTCCATCTGCAACAACATCACCGACGTCGATCCCTGCCTCTACTGCACCAGCCCCACCCGCGACCAGCACCTCGTCTGCGTCATCGAGGAGCCCACCAACATCGCCACCATCGAAAAGACCCGCAGCTACAACGGCGTCTACCATGTCCTTCACGGCACGCTCTCGCCCATCGGCGGCGTAGGCCCGGAGCAGCTCCGCATTGCCAGCCTCCTCGCCCGCCTCACGTCCGCCGCATCCAGCGCAGATGAAATCGTCCCCGCACTTTCGTGCGAAGAAGAATCCATCGACTCTGAAAGTTTGAGCGAAGAAGAAAGTAACTCCGAAGCATTGCGCACAGAAGAGATCAGTTCAGAAGGTTTGCGCGATCAATCCCCCGACCGAACCATCCGCGAAGTCATCCTGGCCACCTCGCCCACCACCGAGGGCGAAGCCACCGCCGCCTACCTCGCCGCCGAGATCCGCCGCATCGCGCCCACGCTCCACATCACCCGCATCGCCACCGGAGTCCCCGCCGGCTCCGACATCGAGTACGCCGACGAAGTCACCATGACCCGCGCCCTAGAAGGCCGCCGCGACTTCTGATCCAAGAGATTTTCGCTAGCCAAAATATTGTCATTCTGAGCGCAGCGAAGAATCGCCGCATTTCGTTTGCGCTGTAATACTTCTTAGCTCGTAACCGAAATCCGCAGATCGTTCCCCGTCATATCCTTCGGCTTTCCCAGATGCAGCAGCCCAAGCATCGTCGGACTTATATCCCGCAGACTCCCATCCGGCCGCAGTCCAATCGTCCCCTTCGGCGCGTCCGTCACCAGAATGAACGGCACCGGATTGGTCGTATGCGCGGTCTGCGGCCCGCCCGTCACCGGGTCTATCATCATCTCCGCATTTCCGTGGTCCGCCGTCACCAGCAGCGCATCCGCCTCTCTGCTTCACCGCCTTGTAGACGCGTCCCAACTGCTCGTCGATCACCTCGACCGCGCGGATCGTCGGCGGAATCTTGCCCGAATGGCCCACCATGTCCGCGTTGGCAAAGTTCATGATGATCACGTCGAACGCCGTATCCGCCACCGCCTTGATCACCACATCCGCAATCCCCGCCGCAGACATCTCCGGCGCCAGGTCGTACGTCGCCACCTTCTTCGACGGCACCACGATGCGGTCTTCACCGCCAAACGGCTTCTCAATCCCGCCGTTGAAGAAGTACGTCACATGCGCGTACTTCTCCGTCTCCGCCACGCGCAGATTCCGCAGGTTCGCATTCGCCATCAGATTCGCCAGCAGGTTGTCCATCGACTCCGCCGGAATCACCACCGGCAGCGTGTACTTCTTGTCGTACTGCGTCATGCAGACGTAAAACAGATTCGCCGGCACCGCTCGCCTTCGGAATCTCCGCTTCCAGCTCCGCCGCCTTTGGCAGATCGATCCCGCCGTTCGCCGTCAACCCGGAGTTCCGCGCCAGCACCCGCGTAATCTGCCTTGCGCGGTCCGCCCGATAGTTGAAGTTGATCACCACATCGTTGTCGCGAATCGGACCCACGGCGTGCTCCCGCCGCATCCACCACGGTAAACGGCGGAATAAACTCGTCGGTGATCCCGGTGTTGTATAGATCCTTCACGCGCGCCACGGGGTCTGCGTACTCTCCGCCCGAAGGATGCCCGGTCACCATCGCGTCGAAGGCCTGGTGCTCCTTCTCCCAGCGCAGGTCGCGGTCCATCGCGAAGTAGCGCCCACTCACACTGGCCAGCTGCCCCACGCCAATCTCGCGGAACTCCCGCTGCAAATCTTCAATGTAGCCCGCGCCGCCGGTCGGAGAGGTGTCGCGCCCGTCCATGAACGCATGAACATAAACGCGCTTCAGCTTCTTCTGCGCCATCAGCTTCAGCAACCCATACAGGTGCCGCGAATGCGAATGCACGCCGCCATCCGACAGCAACCCGATGAAGTGGACCGCGCCGTTGTGGTCCTGCGCATGGCTCACCGCGGCCAGCAGCACCGGATTCAGCATCAGGCTTCCATCCAGAATCGCCAGGTCGATGCGCGTCATATCCATGCGCACAATCCGTCCCGCACCCAGGTTCAAATGCCCCACCTCGGAGTTACCCATCTGCCCGTCCGGCAGTCCCACAAAGTGGTCGCTGGCATGAATCAGCGTGCTGGGAAAGTCGCGCAGCAGTCCGTCGTACACGGGCTTGCGCGCCAGTGCAATCGCATTTCCATTGGTCTCGGCCCGGTATCCCCAGCCATCAAGAATCGTCAGAACAATCGGTTTCGCCATATAGACCACAAGAATACCAACCCCCGCGCCTCCCCGCTTGTGCGTGCCATCACTCCTGCCCACGCACCACACACAAAGAACGGGGCCGGACTGCAATTCCTCGCAGCCAGGCCCCGTCCATTCCTTTTCTTGTTCGTCTATGCGTAGCTTGAACCGCTGTTCGCGTTCTTGGCTCCGCGCTCCTTGTTGATCTTCTCCATGTATCCGCCCGTCTTCAGCGCTTTCAGCGGCTCGCTGGGGAGCTTGTGCGCCTCGCGCCACTCCTTCAGCATCGGCCGCACGTCGGTCCAGAAGGCACCGCGGAATAGCTCCTCGGCCTCCACCAGACTGCAAGACTGCTGCGCAGCGGCCAGCTTCTCCTGGTCCACCAGCGCGGCCTTGGCAAACAGCTCCTGCGCCGTCACCACGGACTGCACCATCGCCTCCATCTTGCCCTTCAGGTTGTGGCTCTGGTCGATCATGTACGCAATCCCCTTCACTGCAGGAGAATTGCTGGACAGAATCTCGTGGAAGATGCGGAAGAGTTGATACGGGTCGATCGATCCCAGCGTCAGATCGTCGTCGGCAAACTTCCGGTCGTTGAAGTGGAAGCCGCCCAGAGCGTTCAGGTGCAGCAGCCAGGTCACAATCTGTTCAATGTTGCAGCCCGGCAGATGGTGTCCTGTATCCACCAGCACCTTGGCCTTCGGCCCGGCCTTGCGCGCCAGCGTCAGCGCCATGCCCCAGTCCGCGATGTCGGTGTGATAGAACGCCGGCTCAAACGGCTTGTACTCCACCAGCATCCGCTGCTTCGGGCCCAGCGCCGCGTGTGTCTTGGCCAGCGCCTCCTCCAGCCACTCGATCCGCTTGTGCATCGACTGCGTCCCAGGATAGTTCGATCCATCGGCCAGCCAGATCGACACGTCCTTGTTCCCCAGGGCCTTCCCGATCTCCACCGAATCCAGCAGGTGCGCCACCGCGTGCTTGCGAATCTCCGCGCTCGGGTTGGCAATCGACCCGTACTTGTACTCCTGCGCCTGGAACAGGTTCGGGTTCACCGCCCCCGACTTCACGCCGTACTTCTTCTCCAGCCGCTTCAACTCCGGAACGTCGCCCTTGCCGTTGGGCAGGTCCCACAGCACATGCAGCGCCACCGAAGGGCTGGCCCCGGTCAGCTTGTTCACCTGGCCCGCATCCTCGAACTTCTCCTCCAGCGACGTCGCCGCGCCAGCCTGCGAAAACTTGCCGAATCGCGTCCCGGTGTTGGCGAAGCCCCACGACGGGACCTCGATCCGGAAACCATCCAACGCCGCAAACACTCGCTCCGTCGCGCCTGCGCCGGAGCCTGAACTTCCCTTACTCATGACCTACCCCCTTGGTACAGCAATGATGGAAATATACTCCCTGCGCAAACACATCCGCCAACCCGACCCCATCCGGTCGCAGCTCGGTTTGGGAAGACACCTCCGACAGTGCGGATAATCGGAAGGGCACGGGTATACCCGTGCCGTAAACGTGCTCCTCTAGAAGACCCGCGTTCCCTTGATCGCATCGCGATCGAGGAAACGCGAAATCAACCGCTTTATGTTACTTTGTTTGATGGAGGTCAGGACTGAAATGGGCAAGTGGCAGGGAAAGATTGGCATTGTTGGCGCGGGCAGCGTCGGGGCGACCATCGCCTACGCATGTCTGGTTAAAGGAATAGGCAAGCACATCAGCCTGTACGACGTAGCGAAGTCCAGAGTCGATGCCGAGGTCCTCGACCTCAACCATGGCGTGCAGTTCGTCCCCATGGCCACGATCGACGGCTCCGACGACATCAACGTCATGGCGGACTGCGACGTCATCGTCATCTCCGCCGGCGCGCGCCAGAAGCCCGGCCAGTCGCGCATCGAGCTGGCAGGAATCAACGCGGAGATGTGCCGCACCCTGGTTCCTAATCTGCTCAAGGTCGCTCCCGACGCCACTATCCTCATGGTCACCAACCCGGTCGACGTCCTCACCTACGTCGCCCTCAAGGTCAGCGGCCTACCCATCCACCGCGTCTTCGGCAGCGGCACAGTCCTCGATAGCGCCCGCTTCCGCTACATGATCGCCCAGCACTGCGGCGTCGCCGTGCAGAGCGTTCACGGCTACATTGTCGCCGAACACGGCGACACCGAGATCCCCCTCTGGTCCACCGCCAACATCGGAGGCGTGCCCGTGCAAAGCTGGGAGATGCCCGGACACGGTCCGCTCACCGCCGACGACGAGAAGAAGATACTGCACGGCGTGCGCAACTCCGCCGAGATGATCATTCAGGGCAAGGGTGCCACCAACTACGCCATCGGCCTCGCTGGTTCCACCATCCTCGAAGCACTTCTCTGGAACGAGAAGCGTGTGCTCCCCGTCAGCTCACTGCTCACCGACTACCGAGGCATCAGCGACGTCTGCATCTCGGTTCCCTCGGTCGTCGGACACAAGGGCGTGGAGCGCCTGCTGCCCGTACCCATGAATGCGGAAGAAGAGGCCGGTCTGCGCTCCAGCGCCGACTCCATCCGTAACGTCATCCGCACCCTGGGCTTCTAACGCGAGCTTTATTTCCACAACAGAATCCGGGCGGGATAAGATGGTTGCGCCTTCCGTTCTCGTCCTTCACCGGATTTAATTTCCGCACCAGCGAGGCCACGTGGGATCCAATCTCTTTCTCGGCGTCATATACAACCTGATCGGGGGCTTCGCCTCCGCCACCAACTTCATCCCATTCCGCCAGATCAAGCGCTGGTCCTGGGAGGTCTACTGGGTCATCCAGGGCTTCGCCGCCTGGATCATCGCCCCTGCCGTGATGGCCCTCCTCTTCGTTCCTCACCTCGGGGCAATCCTCGCAGAGGCATGGCACGCCAACCCCCACAACATCGGCCTCGTCATCCTCTTCGGCGCGCTCTGGGGCGTCGGAGGACTCACCTTCGGCCTGGCCATCCGATACCTCGGCTTCGCCCTAGGATACTCCATCGCTCTCGGCCTCTGCATGGTCTTCGGGACCCTCGTTCCGCCCATATACCACGGCCAGATTCTCGCCATCGCCCACACCCACTCCGGCCAGGTCACCCTCTTCGGAGACCTCATCTGCTTCATCGCGGTCGCGGTCAACGGCGCAGCCGGCCTCTCCAAGGAAAAAGAGATCGACCCGGAAACGATGATCGAGTCCGGCGAGCAGAACTTCTCCTTCGGCAAAGGTATTGTAATCGCCATCCTGGCTGGCCTCATGAGCGCCTTCTTCGCCTTCGGCCTAGACGCGGGGGCTCCCATCGCCGCCATTACAAAGCCCCATCTGCTCGCCGCCGGCCGCCTCGACATCTGGCAGAACCTCCCCGTCCTCATCGTCATCCTCTGGGGAGGCTTCCTCACCAACGTCGTCTGGTCCGCCATCCTCATCTTCAAGAACAGCTCCTTCCGCCAGTTCGGCGGAGAGCCCGGAGTCAACCCCATGCGCGCCGCTCCCACCGCGGGCGACACCCTGGTCGACTTCGACCCCCTTGACGCCTCCACCTATGACCGCATCGCCCCCCACACCCTGGTCGCCAACTACCTCTTCGCTGCCCTTGCAGGCATCATCTGGTACTTCCAGTTCTTCTTCAATTCCATGGCCAAAACCAAGATGGGCATCTACGACTTCTCCTCGTGGACCCTCCTCATGGCCTCCATCATCATCTTTGCCACCCTATGGGGACTCCTGCTCAAGGAGTGGAAGGGAACCAGCGCTCGCACCAAAGCTCTGGTCACCGCCGGCCTCGCCCTCCTCGTCGGCTCCATCCTCATCATCGGATACGGCAACTACCTCCTCTCGCTTCACCAGTAGAGCCCTTCCGATAATCTGCGTCGGAAGGGCACGGCTTCAGCCGTGCCGATAGACGTCCCCTTAAATGCCTCGCGCTACCTTGATCGCTTAGCGATCAAGGTAGCGCGAAAATGATTAACCCAAAATTGACGCCGCCATCACTGCACCTACTGCGCCGCCGCGTACCCCCGCTCCCGCATCCACTTGATCAGCATCTCCGTCCATGGGCTTAACTGCGGGTTCGCCGGAGCCAGCCCCGACCCATGTCCCCCATGCTGGAACACGTGCATCTCCACCGGCACACCAGCCTTCACCAGCGCCTCATAGAACATGACACTGTTCATGATCGGTACCGTTCGGTCGTCGGTCGTCGAAAACAGAAATGTCGGCGGCGTCTGCGCGGTCACATGCAGCTCCGCCGACATCGCATCCACATCCGCCTGTGCCGGCGCATCGCCCAACAGATACATCCTCGATCCCGTATGCACATACGGAGCCTCCATCGTAATCACCGGATAAGCCAGGATCAGAAAGTCCGGCCTGCTGCTCTCCCGCTCGATCGCATCCACCGCCGCCGCGTTCCCCGCATCGAAGTGCGTCCCCGCGGTCGCCGTCAGGTGTCCACCCGCCGAAAATCCCCACATCCCGATGTGGTCCGCTGCAATTCCATACTCCGCAGCATGCGCCCGCACCATCCGGATCGCCCGCTGCGCATCATCCAGCTCAATCGGATTGTGATACTTCGGCCCAATCCTGTACCGCAGTTGGATCGCCGCTATCCCATGCGCGTTCAGCCACGCCGCCACATCCGACCCCTCGCGCACCATCGACAGGTGTTGATAGCCACCTCCCGGCGCAATCACTACCGCGGTCTTCGTCGGGTTCGCCGCCGGCAGATACACCGTGATCGACGGCTTGTCCTCATCCGCCACGCCCAACGCTCCCGGCGCTCCCTTCGGCCACAGCAACATCGGTGCCGGGCCGTTCGCCGCAGCCGCGACCGTCTGCTGCACCGCTGGAGCCTGCCCCAACGCCACCACTCCACTCATTAAAATCGCAATCGCACACACCAACACAAATCCACTACGCCGCATCATCCCTCCCCCTTCAAACTCCGCGCTCCATCCTACCCGCATCCGCCAATGCGCGTCATTCTGACCCTGAGCTTGTCGAAGGGTCAGAATCTCTGTAGTTGTCTTTCGGATGAATAAACAGCCGCATTCACGGTGCCCAGCAATTTACAAAGCTCGCCCCCACGCCTGTCTCCACAACCACCCCTCGACACTCCACCGGAACCACCACCGCACGCCCCGGCAATAGCTCGACTTCTCCCTCCTCGCCCCCAATCACCACAGCCGCACCCGAAAGCCCCACCAGACACCCCGCTCCCTCCACTGGCACAATCACCTCGTCCCCCGCCGCCACGTCATACCGGTCCACCACAAAATACTTCTGCTCAATCAGTCGCGTAAATCCACCCATCGCCCGTGGCTTCACCTTGCCCGCCGCAGTCCGCGTCTTCAGCGCGCGCAGCCCCTGCTCCAGATGCAACTCCCGCCCTCGCCCATAGTCATATAGCCGGAACGTCGCATCGCTGGTCTGCTGCGTCTCCAACAACACCACCCCCGGCCCGATTGAATGCACCGTCCCCGCGTCCACAAACACCATCTCCCCCGCCTCCACCGGTACCCACTCCAGCAGCTCCTCCAGCGCTCCTGCACCAATCGCCGCCCTTACCGCCTCCACCGTCACTCCCTCGCGCAGTCCCAGCGCAATCGTCGCTCCCGTCTTTGCCTCCAGAACATACCAGCACTCCGTCTTGCCCCGCGGCTCCCCCATCGACCATGCCATCGCATCGTCCGGATGCACCTGCACCGATAGCTTCTCATTGGGAAACAGCAACTTCACCAGCAGAGGAAACTCCGCCCCGCCACCCTCACCCAGAATTGCATCCCCCGCCTCCGCCGTCACCTGTGCCAGCGTTCGCCCCGCAAACTCTCCCGTCTCCACCACGCACTGCGGCCCGGTAAGCCACGCCTCGCCCACCGGCTCCGTCGTCCCAGTCTCGCTGTACCACAGCCGCAGGTCGAGCCTTCCCCACGGCCGCGGGCTGAACCACGGTACCAGCCGAAACGGCCTCAGCCCATCACTCTCCAACCCCTTACTCTCCATCCATCGCCTCAGTCGTCGTCCTCGTCCTTCTTCGCCTTCTTCTGCTTCTGTGTCAATTGCGCCGGAACCGCCCGATCGCCCATCGCGTCCCGCCACAAGATTACATTCAGCTTCTGCGTGGGCGCCCGGTCTGCGTGGCTGAAGTCCATCTTCGCCGACTCCTGTGCTCCCACCGCCGTGGCCGCATTCGCAGTGTAGATCAACCCATTCTCGCGGTTCGCATAGTCCGCCGCAAACGGCCTCTGATCGCCCGGCCCGGTAAACATCGACCTCATCAATGGAGCCAACGCATCGTTGTTGTTCATCGGCGGCAGCCCCAGCAGTGTCTCCATCGTCCGCACCACGCTCACCGTCGTGTAAAAATTGCTGTCCACGAACGCACCGCCATCGGTCGCATGCGGCGAGTACTTGCTCACCACCAGCGCCATGCTGCGATGCGCGTCCACGTGGTCCGCCCCATTCTGTGCATCGTCCTCCAGAATAAAAAACGCCGTGTCGTCCCAGTACGAAGAGTGCGACACCGCATCCACCACCCGCCCAATCGCCAGATCGTTGTCCGCCACCGAAGCCCGCGGCGTCGGCCCGCCCGCCGCCGTCCCCGCCGTATGATCATCCGGCAGCCGCAGCGTAATGTAGTTCGGCATCGTGTCCTTACCCGCCGCGCGCTCCCGTACCCATCCCGCGAAGTGGCGCAGAAAGACCTCCGCCCTTATCTGGTCCGGAATCCTCAGATTGAAGTCCGGAGCCTCCACCGCAAAGTGTCCCACCAGCTCTGATTTGGTCGCCACATTCGCCGCCAGCAGCGGGATCGCCCACGGCCACTTACTCACTCCGCCCCCCCACTCCACCGGAATCTCCTCCCCCGGCTGGATCGCCTCCCGCGCGCACTTTGTCCCCTCCAGCAGCGGCCCTTCCTGCGGGTTCCCGCTCTTCTTCGCTTCACAGAACGTCGACGAGATGTACTCGCCGAAGTTGTAGTGTGTTCTGCCGTGCGCCTCTGCATTGCCCCACATATATCCGCTCTTCGGCTCATTCACATCCGCAATCTTCTGCAGCAGCGGGTAGCCGTTCGCCACCATCCCCTCGTAGTCGTACGTCCGCTGTCCGTTGCGATACTCCTGTTGCCACGTCTTCTCCAGGTAGTCCGTCCCGATCGCCGCGTTCGACCACACATGCCCGTCGCCCGACACCTCGCCCGAGTCGAAAAAGTTGTCCAGCACGCCGAACTGCAACGCCAGCTCATGCTGGTTTGGCGTCACCGCCGCGCCATACATCGCCAAATCCGCATCGCCATTCCCCACCGGCCTCCCATTCCGCTTCAGGTCGCCGAACAACTGGTCGTACGTTCTGTTCTCCTTGATGATGTAGATCACATGCCGGATCGGTCCCGCCCATTGTTTGTCATCCCGCCACGCCCCTTGTTTGTCATCCCCGACTATTTGGTTGTCATCCCGTAGCGTAGCGGAGGGATCTGCTTTTGCACTTCCATTCCCCGCAAACTCGATCCTCTCTTCCGCCGCCCGCATCCGGTTCGACTGCATCGCCTCCGCCGTCGCCGCTTTCAAATCCACCATACCCACATCGACCGCCGCCAGCGACCCATACAGCAGCGTCGCAATATAACTGAAATCCCGCTTCGTCTTCGGACTCGAAGCCGACCCTCCAACCTGCCGCTGCGCAAAGTCATTCGGCCCCGTTCCCCGCCCCTTGTCCGTCGCAATATAAAGTTTTTCCCTGTTCCCTGTTCCCTGTTCCTTGCTGATCGCCAGCGACATCGGCATCCACTCCGTCGGGATAAACCCCACCGGCTCCACCATCCCCTGCTTCGCCGCCTTCTCCGTCAGCTTCCGCGTGTCGATCACCGCCACCGCATCCGACCCCATATTCGCCACATACAACCGTCCGCCGTCCGCGCTCAGCGCCAGCGCCACCGGCTCCGCCCCAAAATAGCTCTGCCCCGGCAGCCGCGTATCGAAGTACCCCTTCAACTCGGAACGCGTCCTTATTGATATCGATCGCCGCCACCGCGTCCCTGTTCGCCAGCGCTACATACAGTGTCTTCCCATCCGGGCTGATCTCAAGCGCGCAGGGATGCGTCCCCGGCTTCACCGGATCGCTCGGTTTCAGCAGCGCCAGCCTCCGCCCCACCGTCCCATTCTTCAGATCCAGCTCCACCACCTCGCTCGCATTCCACAGCGCCACAAACGCCGCGCGCCCCGTCCTTCGACACCGCCACCGCCACCGGATACGTACTCGGCACGGCATCGCTCTCCGACAGATCAAACCGCTTCACCACCTTGACCTGTCGCCGCATAATCGAGAAGCACATCATCGGATAGATTATCCGCCACCAACATGCTCTCAGTCGCCATCCATCAGGACGGCCCGGGTTCCATACCACCGCAATCGCCGCCGGATACGGCACTCCCATCGCCCCATCCACCCCGCCAATCAGCTTCGTCCTCCGCGTCCCCTGCCAGCTTCTGCAGCCCAATCGGAATCATCCTCTCCGGCGTAATCTTCCCCGCATCGAACCCATACACCGCAATCCCATTCCCCACATCCCCTGTCGCACTCCCCGTCGGGTCCGTCAGCGATGCCATGCTCGCGTACAAAAATGTCTTCCATCTCCGCTGAACGCCAGCCCCGAGTACAGCGTCTGCTTGCCCGTCGCCGCCGTCCGCTCGTCAGGAAAATCCGTCACAACTCCCGTCTTCGTATCCATCACCGCCAGCGACTGCTCGTACTTCGACTCGAACGTCCCATACCCCGCGTTCACCGTCACCACATACCGCCCGTCCGGCGACACCGCCATCGACACCGGCTCCGAGTTCACCCTCTGCGGATTCCCCGGCGCCGCCCCCACAATCTGCTTGCTCGACGGCAGGTCCACAACCAAGCCCGTCCCCTGCGCCAACACACATGTTGCCGCGCCTGAAACAACCAGCAAAATCCCAACCAACCCAACCCGCGCCCCACTCCACAAAACGCATCCACGCATACTTCTGGCCCTCGAATCTCTCATCCACTCACCCTAACAAATCCCTCTTGCGCTTCCATTACAAAACTCTTACACCCCGCACGAACCGCGCCCTGCTAGCGTCGAATCTAACAGCAAGTACGGCAACTTCAGAGGTCAATCCAGCACAATGTCCCCAACCCTCCTCATCCCCGAAGCACCCGCCGCCAAGCCGCGCACGCAAACGCCCGCTCGCGCCCTCCATGTCTCCGCGCCCATCGCCCACGAGAACCTCACCGCCGCCCACCGCAGCGACGTCGCCCGCCAGATCAAGCAGGACCTGCGCATGGGCCGCACTTACCAGCAGGGCCGCATCAACTGGATCACCGCCATCGTCATGGTTCTCTTCCACGCCGGGGCCATCGCCGCCCTCTTCTGCTTCTCCTGGAAGAACCTCGCCGCCTTCGCCATCATGTACTTCTTCGCCATCAACGTCGGCATCGGCATGGCCTACCACCGCCTGCTCACGCATCGCGGATACCGAGTTCCTCGCTGGCTCGAATACTTCATCACCGCCTGCGGCACCATGGCCCTCGAGGGTGGCCCCATCTTCTGGGTCGCCACCCACCGCGTCCACCATCAGAACTCCGACCACGAGGGCGACCCGCACACTCCGCGCGACGGCGCCTGGTGGTCGCACGCCGGTTGGATCATCTCCGGCCGCGCCCTCCACTCCGAGACCGCCCTCCTCGGCCGCTACGCCCCAGACCTCACCCGCGACCGCGGTCACGTCTGGCTCTCCCGCTTCCACTGGCTCCCGCTCGTCTTCACCGGCATCGCGCAGATCATTATCGGCGCAGCTCTCGCGCCCACAGGCCACGCCCTCTACGGAGCAGTCTCCATGCTTCTCTGGGGAACCTTCCTGCGCGTCACCATCGGCCTGCATGCCACCTGGCTGGTCAACTCCGCCACCCACATCTTCGGCTCCCGCCGCTTCGACACCCACGACGACTCGCGCAACTCCTGGTGGGTCGCCCTGCTCACCGGCGGCGAGGGATGGCACAACAACCACCACGCCCACCCCGTCAGCGCCCGCCACGGCCTCGCCTGGTACGAGTTCGACCCCAACTACTACGGCATCTGGCTCCTCGCCAAGCTCGGCCTCGCCACAAAGGTCCAGACCGCCCGCTACGACCCCGCCAACCCCAAACCCGCCGGCGTCCTCTAGCTCCGCTCGAACGGTTTCAAATCCAAAGACGCTGATCGAGTCATTCTGGCGAATCCAGAAGTAGCTCGCGTCATCGCGCCGAGGGCACGCACACGTTTTGCTTCCATCATCTCTGAGCGCAGCTGGAGAAGGAATCCCCGCATTTCGTCTCATTGCTTGTTCTTGCTTGTCATTCCGTCATGCGCGGCGAAGGAACACCGCAATTGTATCGCCACCACGTTCATTCACGAGCTTGTACATACGGCAGCGCATTGCTGCCGCGCATCCACAACAAGCAGCACAAAGCAACCTGACTGATCGTGTCTCTCACCCCTCCGGCAGCCCCATCCCCCGCTCCACCACCTCGCCCGCCCGCACCAAATCCACCTCTTTCACCTCCAGCGAGTACGCAGTCCTCGTCCTCCACCCTCCCCTCCGAATTGGCCGCAATGCGGTTCCAGATTCCCGCCTCCTCCAGCACCCGCGCCACATCCTCCGCGTCGCTGCGGTGCCCAAACGCCCCCAGCACAGTCGTCGTCCCATCGTCGATCGCCTCATCCGCGACCTCAACCTCCTGTCCCGGAAACAGCCCCATCTTCTCCCGCAGAATCGCCATCGCCCGCCGCAGATCGCGCTGCTGCACAATCACCTGCAGAGCCACCGGAGGCCCGCCATAGAACGAGCCGCCCCCGCCCTGCTCCTTCGCCACGTCCCGCACCTCGATCTCCATCCCCTCCGCCTCCAGAAATCGCTAGCCTCCCCCGCCGCAATCGCATCGTGGAACGTCGCCAGCACCACCATCCCCTTCGCCAACCCCTTCGCCACAGGCTCCGGCCGCATCTCCGGCTCACGCTGCGCACCCGTATAAAACTCCGTGCCAAGATAGGCCCCAGCCCCGGCTAAACGCTCCGCCTCAACACCGAATCCCTCCGCCGCCTCCACCTGCAACCTCCGGCTCCCCATCTCGCTGCGCAGCACGCCTTGCGCAATCTCCGTCAGATCGCCCGGCCGCTCCGCCAACGCCAACAGCTCCTCGTCCGACATCGCGCGATACAATTCGACCAGCCGCTGCCATTGCCCCTCGGTATCCAGCTCATCTCTCATCGCCCGAGAATATCACCCGCCGCGGAACTTCCCGCCCGCCTCTGCGTAGTACACTCAGAACCAAGCCGGACCCCGACGAGGTTGCCCATGATCTTCGTTGCCCTTCTCGCCCTTCTCTACTTCCTGCCAACCATCGTCGCGGCGAATCGCGGCCACGGCATCGCGCTTATCCTCCTGCTCAATCTCTTCTTTGGATGGACGGTCATCGGCTGGTTCATAATGCTCGTCTGGGCGCTCGTCTCCTGCCCCTGCTACCGAGTCGTTCCCGTCCCAGTCGCCTACTACTACTACCCGCCCAACCCCTGGCGCAGATAAAAACTCACCACGTCGCGCCGCGCCGAGAACCGCCCCTCACACCTTCGGCGAGAAATCCGTCAGCCGCATAAACGTCGACTCATGCAGTTTCACAAACGCCCCGTCCTTCTCCGTCTCCGCCTGCAGCGCCACCCACTCCGCATCCGCCTTGAACTTTGCCCAGCTCTCGGTCGCCGCCGCACGGCTCTTGTGTCGCAGCATATAGATCAGCGTCCGTCCCGCCAGCGGATCGTCGGTCGGCACCCAATACCCCACCCCATGCATCCCCACACGCGCGAAGATCTTCGTCTCCCGTGTCCGGAACCGCTCCAGTATCCCCGCCTCCTTGCCCTCGTTCAGGTGGTAGATCCTCAGCTCATACACCGTCTCATCCGCAACTCCGCCGCCCGCCGCCTGCGCCGCCAACTCGCCTCCCACGCCGGCTCCCATCATCGCCACCGCTCCCATCCCCATCAACAATTCGCGTCGCTCCATATCGCCTCCACTCCTGTCCCAACACAACATACCAGCAGTCAACCTACAACCTGCAACTCACAACCTGCAACTCCCGATATACTCATCTCCACACCATGAACATCAACCGACGCCGCGGAGCCATCGCACTTGCCATCACCCTCGGTGTGCTCGTAGTTGTCGGCCTCGTCGTCTTCAACATCGCCTGGATCATCCTCAACGAGCGCCGCCTTGCCCTGGTAGTCCTTGGCCTCATTCTCTTCGGCCTGCTCACCGCCGGAGTCGTCCTCAACACCGTCTTCCTGGTCCGCGAAGTCCGCCGCAACGAGCGCCAGGACTCCTTCCTCAACGCCGTCACCCACGAGCTCAAGACCCCCATCGCCAGCATCCGCCTCTACCTCGAAACCCTCCAGCGCCACGCCGTCCCCGAGGAACAACAGCAGCAGTTCTACCAAATCATGCTGGCCGACTCCGACCGTCTCCTAGCCACCGTCGAGCAGGTCCTCAAGGCCGGCGAACTCGGCGCCCGCCGCCCCCAGGACCGCACCCTCATCGAACTCACCCCCCTCGTCTCCGACTGCATCGACATCACCCTTCTGCGCCACCACCTTCCGCCCGAAGCCATCCAGCTCGCCCCCGTCCCCGGCAACGTCCGCCTCCACGTCCGCGCCGTCTCCGAGGACCTCCGCACCGCAGTCCTCAATCTCCTCGAAAACGCCGTCAAGTACTCTCCCGACTCCGTCGAAGTCCGCTGCTCGCTCTCCATCGTCGAATACAGCAACGTCGCCCTCACCGTCACCGACACTGGCGTCGGCCTTCCCACCGACCAGCTCAAACGCATCTTCAAGCGCTTCTACCGCGTCCCCGGCCGCAACGCCGCGCGCATCCGCGGAACCGGCCTCGGCCTCTTCCTCGTCCGCGCCATCGCCCGCCAGCACGGCGGCAGTATCTCCGCTGCCAGCCCCGGCCCCAACCTCGGCGCCACCATCACCCTCACCCTCCCCCTCGCCGATCCCGTTGCGCATTAGAATCGTCCCTATGAGAGACCCATCACCCCTCATCGCCCTCATCGAAGACGAAGCGCATCTCGCCCAGGGCCTGCTCTTCAACCTCGCCGCCGAGGGATACCGCACTCACCTCGAGTCCGACGGCGACGCCGCCCTCGCCTACCTCCTCGCCCCGCCGGAAAAGATCGCCGCCATCGTCCTCGACTGCATGTTGCCCGGCGCCGACGGCTTCGCCATCGCCCGCACCCTGCGCGACGCCCAGTGCTACACCCCCATCCTCATGCTCACCGCCCGCTCCCGCCCCGAAGACATCCTCGCCGGCCTCGAAGCCGGTGCCGACGACTACCTCCCCAAGCCCTTCGACCTCAACATCCTCCTCGTCCGCATCAAATCCCTCCTCCGACGCACCCAGTGGCAATCCGCCCCGCCCGCCGCCTCAACCACCCTCGTCGAGCCCTTGTTGTCATCCAGTAGCGCAGCGGAGGGATCTGCTTCTTCTTTCTCTCCATCCCCCGCCGACACCTACACCTTCAACCTCCGCACCATCCGCTTCGACGCCCTCGAGCTCATCGCTCCGCACCGCACCACCCACCTCACCGTCATGGAGGCCGACCTCCTCCGCTACCTCACAGACCGCGCCGGCCAGATCGTCTCCCGCAAGCAGATCCTCGAAGAGGTCTGGCGTGTCCGCGAAGACACCGACACCCGCGCCATCGACAACTTCATCGTCCGCCTCCGCCGCTACATCGAGGACGACCCCGCCAACCCCGTCCACCTCACCACCGTCCGTGGCATCGGCTATCGTTTCCTCCCCATCCCCTGAGCGCTACCCACACTTGGCGCTAAAACCCGCTGCGCCCAATGATTGCGTCTTTGTCCACGAACAATACGTCTCAACCTCTAGTCACCTACTCGGAGTCTGCCATGAAATCGTTTCGCTTTGCCCGCCTGTCCTGGCTTCTTGCGTTTGCATCCCTCTCGTTGTTCGTGCCGTCGTTGCGCGCTGCTCAGGCTGCCCCGGCTGCTAACACGCCAAAATCCAGCGCCGCAGTAACGGTTACCGATAACGGCCGCTCCTGGACGCTCGACAACGGGATTGTCAAAGCCACCATCACCAAGGACAGCGGCTCAATGCCATCGCTCCTCTATCATGGCGTCCAGATCATGGCCGCCAGCGGTGGCACATGGGAACACACTCCGCAGGGCGCGCCCCAGGTCACCAACTCCATCTCCATCGACCCGGCAACCAACGGGGGCGTGCGTGCCGAGGTCTCGATTAAAGGCATCTCCGGCGGCACGCACATGATGACGCCCGGCGCTCCCGGCGGCGGCACGCTCTGCGACATCGAGCTTCGCTATTCACTGGGCCGCGGAGACAGTGGCATCTACGTCTACTCCATCCTCTCTCATCCCGCCTCCTACCCTGCCGCCGGTGTAGGCGCGGAGGACCGCTACATCACCCGTCTCAACCAGGCATTCGACTGGATCACCGTGGACAAGGATCGCAACATGCTCGAGGCCGCACCCACGGACTGGGGCACCGGGGTCGTCGTCCACGCCAAAGAGCAGCGCATCATGAGCAAGGGCGTCTACAAGAACTCCGTCGAGCACAAATACAGCTACTCCGGCATGCAGTACAAGACCAAGGCCTACGGCTGGTCCAGCACGAAGTACCATATTGGCGCGTGGTTCATTAACCCAACCATCGAGTACCTTAGCGGTGGCCCTACCCGCATCGACCTCGACGCTCACTTCGGCGACAACGGCAATCCCGAGCCGATCATCCTCGACTACTGGCACAGCGGCCACTACGACGGCACGCGCGCACAGATTGCCGCCGGCGAGGAATGGTCCAAGGTCATCGGCCCCATCTTTGTTTACGTCAACTCGCTGGACAAGCCCAAAGCCACCACTCAGGCTGAACTCGACACCCTTGCTGCAACGGCGGGCAACCCGACCGTGCCAGCCAGTTGGACCGGTAACGCGAATGCCTTGTGGCAGGACGCGCTCGGTCAGTGGAAGAAGGAAAATACGAAGTGGCCCTACGGCTGGGTGAATGGCGTCGATTACACGCCGCTGGCCCAGCGCGGTACCGTCACCGGGCAGATCGTGCTCAACGACCCGCTTGCGCCCAAGGGTTCTTCGACCAGGCTGCCTCACCTCACCGTCGGCCTCACCCATCCGGACGCCGACCCGGCGACCATGGCCCGCCTCGCGCGGCCAGGTCCACCGGCAGGATTCGCAGCAGCACCAGGCGCAGCACCCGCAGCAACACCCGGAACCAGGCCAGCGGGCGGACCCGGAGCATCAGCACCAGGAACCGGACCGGGAGCCAGGCCGGGTGGTTTCGGCGGGTTCGGCAACTTCACCCCAAATCCCGATGCCGGCAGTTGGATTCATGAAGCCAAGTATTACCAGTTCTTCAACGATGGAACCGAGGACGGCAAGTTCACCATCACCAAGGTCCGTCCCGGCACATACACGCTCCATGCCACCGCCGATGGTGTGCTGGGCGACTTTGCCCAGGCCAATATCACCGTCGAACCCGGCAAAACAGTGGACTTGGGCAAGCTGGTCTGGAAGCCCGTCCGCTTCGGCAAGCAACTCTGGGAGATCGGCTACCCAGACCGAGCTGCCGACGAGTTCTTCAAGGGCGACGGCTCCAACTACTGGCTCTGGGGCTGGAACATGCGCTACGCCCTGTTGTTCCCCAATGACCTCACCTACACGGTCGGCAAGAGCGATTGGCACAAGGACTGGTTCTTCGAGGAGGTGCCCCACGCAACCAACTTGTCTTTCGTGAACCCCGATGCCAGGGACCCCGCCAACCAGCGTTTTGGCTGGGTCAAAGCCGAGTCCCTCACCCAATATCCGCAAACCAATCAGCGCGGCCCCTGGGAGGTTTACGGCAGTGGCCGGGCCACGGTCTGGACCATAAAGTTCAACCTGCCCAAGCCAGTGCAAGGTCTCGCTGCCTTGCGAGTGGCGCTGGCTGGTGTCGATGGACTCCGCGGCGGACTTGCCGTTGCGGTCAACGGGCAAAGTGCCGGAGCCATCGGCGACGGCAGCAACCCGGACAACGCCCGGCTGATCGGCACCAATGCCATCCGCTACAACACCGACAAGGGCCTCTGGCAGCAGCGCACGCTGAAGTTCGACGCCGCCCTGCTCAAGCCCGGAGTCAATGAGATGACCTTCACCGTCCCCGCCGGCGACCTGCAAAGCGGCGTCGTGTGGGACTACCTCCGCCTCGAGCTGGACGAGAACTCAAAACCCCCAACCGCAACTCCCCCGCCAGCAGTTCGATAGTTGTTCCGGCTCCCCCACTCATCGCAGCCGGTTCGCGATGAGTGGGAGGCCCCGCCGCAAATCGCGTGCCACCACTCTAGAACCGTCATCCTAAGCGGAGCAGTTCGCGTTCTTTGCGAACTGCGCAGTCGAAGGACCCCGACGAAGCGCGCACCGCCGCAACCCTCCGCCCCTTTCTCCCACAGAACTCTCGCCGTTGCCTGTTCTTGCTCGTCATTCTGGCGCAGCCACCTGAGAGTCGTCATTCTGGCGCAGCCAGAATCTCCGTATTCCGCTTTTGTCTGTTTTTACTATCATCCTGAGCGGAGTCTGAGCGGTTCGTATCGCACCGCCGCAACCGCCCGTACCGTTCTCACAACAACATCACACTTCCAGCTCACGGCCCATAGCTGAAACACAAATCTCGACCGTTACTTTGCATAAGACACATCCAGCCAGTGCTCAAGTGACATATTCGGTTCCTCCGGGCTGCTGGTGGGATCAAAATTCTTTATGCAGGAATCGAACGTCTCCTTCTCATTCTTCATTCCGCTGCTGAGCTCGGTCTGGGACTTGGCCACTCCGCTATCGGACAGTTTGGGAAACTGCGCGCGGAGGCTGTCGATCATCTTTGCATCGGGATCCACAGGGAGTTGCTTGGCCGCGGCGCGGATGCGCTCGGCCTTGGCAGTGTCGTCCAACTCAGGTTGCGCAAGGATCGGTTCAGTCAGGCTCAGGATGCGTTGCTGTTGCGTCTCTCTGCCTATCTGATGGGCGACCATGCCTGCGGCCAGCGTCCTATCGCCTTCGTAGCTGCCATCGGCAAACAGTACTGCCCCCAGAGTCATGTACTCTGGCAGCGGCTTCTCCACATATCTTCCGTTGACCAACCTCCCGCGAGGTCCGATGTAAACCCTCATCTGGTAGCTTGCGCCCGGCGCAATCAACTCATCGCGCACGCCTCTCACCTCGCCCATGTTCCAGATGTCTCCATCTTTCAGGCTGCCCAGATGCACCGCCATCACAGCCTTGTTCGACAGGTTGTGCACTGTCACTAAGCCAATGCTCCGGTTCTCAGGGGAATAATCGATCCGCAGCGAAGGCGCATTGCTCCGCGTCGGCGGATGATATGGGTTGTCGGACTGCGCCGATACGATCCTGAGCGTCACCGGTTCCAGACCCGCCTGCTCCATCGCGGAGATCGTAACCGAATCGTTCAGTTTTCCGGAGTAGCTGCCCAGGGCCTCACTCTCCAGTGTCTCCACCGAAATCGGCCTAGCTTTCAGGTCAATTTCACCGTAGTACGCGCTCGCGGCGATCGTCACCAGGTCGCCGTCCGCCTTGTATTCCAACTTGATCGCCGAGGGCTTGCGAATCCCCGGCCCGGCGTTTGCCAACCGATGCAGGTACCCTTCGTAAAGCACCTGGCTGGAACCAGCGCCGACTGGTACATAGCTCGGTGGCACCCCATTGATGCCGGGGACCTCAATCGCGAACTTCGCTTCCGGAGCCGGCGTTTGCGCCCTGCCCATGCCCATGCAAACGCAACTGACTGCCAGCAACCGAACAATAATTCGCGCATTCATAATTGCCTGAGATTGTAGCGCAACCCGCCGGGTGCCCCGTTCTTCGCTTTTCTAGCGAAGGGTGGGTTACCGCCGGGAGCGAAGTGGGTGCCCCATACCGCGACGCTTAACCCGAAGCTTTATATCTCCTCTAGCCCAACCCATCCTCTGCGGAGTACCATTCGCCCCAAGAGGCTCCCAGGCCTCGCCGTCTTCCCCGGCAAGGAGGCACTCCATGTCGAAGTGCACACTGCGCAGCATCTTCACCGTCCTCATCTACGCCGGAGTCGTCATCTTCCTCTTCCCGTACTTCATCGGCCGCCTCACCAACGTCGGCTTCTTCGTCCTCGCAGGTCTTGGCCTCGCGGTCGTCTGCGGCGTCCTCCGCTGCTGCTGCACCGAAGGCGAAGAGGGAGACTGCCCCGTCGACCCCGCTCCCACCCCGCCCATCCACCACTCCGCCACGCACTAGCCCCCGACGAACAAGTTGAAGCGCCGAAGGCGCGCTCTATACCAGCCTATGGCGTAGCTATAGGTGCAGATATAGAAAAATCGAAGAGGGCTGAAGGCCCGATCTATGTGCCTTCGACCAAAATTGCATCCCACACCCACTGAACGCACTCTACTTGTTAGATGCCCGAAACTTCGCCATCAACCCGCGAACCTCGCCCGCTGCGCAGACTCGTCGCCGCCACGTTGATGCTCGTCTTCCTATCGCCGCTCGTTCTGCATCTCTTCGCCGCATCCGCAGGCCCTGAATCCTCATTGCCAGCCTGCTGCCGCCGCCACGGCAAGCACCACTGCACTATGACGATGGAGATGATGGCGATGCTCGCAGCCTCCAGCGGCCCTGTACTGACATCTCCGCCCTGCCCGCTCTATCCAGCAGCGGCCACGCCCGTCCGCATCGTCACCGCGTACTTCGCCGCGCTGCCGCCGCTCTCGATCGAAATCCAACGCGATCCCTCGCCGCCCGCGCCAACTCTGCTACGCATCTGCACCCTCTCCATCACATCGAACTGCACCCGCGGCCCTCCCGCGCGCCTCGCCTAAGCGCCCGCAACCTGTCTCAATGACTCATTCCAGCTCGGCCTCGTCGCTCAGCGATGCGCGCCCCCTGTCTCGTCACGACCTCGTGACCACGGAGCCTCATGCGTTCTTCTCTCCAAAAACTCTCTCTCGTGCTCGGACTCTGCCTGCTCTCCGTCTTCATCGCGCGCGCCACCGTCTTCTCCCAGCTTCAGGGCGTCGTCCACGATCCGCAGCATCGCCCGCTTCCCGCCGCGCACATCACGCTCGCCGCCGCGCGCTCCGCCTTCACGCTCTCCACCGACACCAACTCCGAAGGCGTGTTCACCCTGCCCAACATCCCCCTCGGCGACTACACCGTCACCGTCACTCACCCTGGCTTTGCAACCCTCCAGCAGTCCCTTACCCTCCACTCAGACACCACACCCATCCTCCACTTCCAACTCCAGATCGCCAGCGTCTCGCAGTCCGTCAACGTCACCGCCGAGACGCAAACCGCCAGCGTCGACACCGTCACACCCACCACGCTCCTCTCCCGCACCGACATCGCCCAAACTCCCGGCGCAGACCGCACCAACAGCATGGCCATCATCACCGACTACGTCCCCGGCGCCTACATGAGTCACGACATGCTGCACATGCGCGGAGGCCATCAAGTCGAATGGCTCATCGACGGCGTCGAGATCCCCAACACCAACATCGCATCCAATCTCGCCGCACAGATCGACCCCAAAGACATCGACTATCTCGAAGTCCAGCGCGGCAGCTACACCGCCGACGTTGGCGACCGCACCTACGGCGTCTTCAACGTCGTCCCACGCACCGGCTTCGAGCGTGACCGTCAGGCCGAGCTCGTCCTCTCCGCCGGCAACTTCCTCCAGTCCAACGACCAGCTCAGCCTCGGCGACCACAACCAGAAGTCCGCCTACTACGTCAGCCTCAACGCCAACCGCAGCGACTACGGCCTCGCCCCGCCCATCGCCGCGGTCTATCACGACGCCGACAACGGCTACGGGGCCTTTGCCTCGCTGATCGTCAACCGCACCGCGAAGGATCAACTCCGCCTCTTTTCGCTCGAGCGCGCCGACTACTTCCAGATTCCCCTTGACCCCAGCACCACCGACTTCGAGGCCAAGCAGTTGAATCCGCCCTACGGCACCAGCCGAACCTGGGACAACCAGCACGAGACCGACATCGCCGAGGCTCTCTCGTACCTGCACACATTCAGCCCTACCACCGTGCTACAAATCTCGCCCTTCGTTCACTACAACAAGGCCGACTATGCATCCAACCCCAACGACGTTCCCGTCGCCACCACCTACAACCGCGCATCCAACTACGCAGGCGCGCAGGCGGCCATCACCACCACCCTCGCGCGCAACACTCTGCAAGCCGGCCTCTACTCCTTCGGCCAGCACGACAGCGACCTCTTCGCCGCCATCTTCAACGATCAAAGCTTCACCAACTTCTCCAACCCCGCCTCCGCATCTGCCGGCCTGCTCGAAGAGTACGTCTCAGACAACTTCAAGCCCACCGACTGGCTCACGCTCATCGCGGGCCTGCGTCTGGCGCACCTGCAAAGCTCCTTCACCGGGAACGAAGTCGACCCGCGCTTCGGCGTTGCCCTGCGCGTGCCGCGCATCGATTGGGTCTTTCGCGCCTTCTACGGACGCTTCTACCAGCCTCCGCCGCTACTCACGGTGCAGTGCGGCACAAGCACCTCGGCATCGACCACTCCCACCAACTGCGCCGTCGAATCCTACGCCTTGAACAACGGGGCCAGCTTTGCGTCGCTGCATGGCGAGCGCGACGAGGAGCATCAGTTCGGCTTGCAAATCCCCTTGCCTGGTCCCGCAAAGGGCTGGCTGCTTGACGTCGTCAACTTCAAAACCCGAGCCAACAACTTCCTCGACCACTCCAACATCGGCGAGTCCAGCATCTTCTTCCCTATCACGGATCAGGGAGCGCTCGTCCGCGCCTGGGAGTTGACCCTCCGCTCGCCGCGCATCGCCCACTTCGGCCAGGCCCACCTTGCCTACTCCAATCAGATCGGCGAACAGATTGGGGCCATCACCGGCGGCCTTATCTGCTACGGTGCGTCGGCCCTTCCAACCGATCCCTGCTATGTCGCGCCCGGTTACTCACCACTCGATCACGACCAGCGCGACACCCTCAACATCGGCTTCATCGCCTCGCTCCCAGCGCACGCCTACGCCTCCGCCAACTACTACTTCGGCTCCGGCTTCCACAACGGCGCGCCCGATCCATCCACGCCCTATCCCAACCAGTATCTCCCATACAACACCACCTTCGACCTCGCCTTCGGCAAATCCATCACCGAACGCATCTCTACCTCCATCACAGCCACCAACGTAGCCAACCGCCGCGTCCTGCTGGACAACTCCCTCACCTTCGGCGGCTTCCACTTCAACGACCCCCGCCAGATCTATGCCGAACTCCGCTTCCGCTTCCACTTCTAAACTCCCGCCGCGCTATACACTTATTTCCAGCACCGTATGCGCCTGCTCACCAGATACATCCTTCGCGAAGTCGTCTCCTACGCTCTCCTTGGCGCGGTCCTCTTCACCTTCGTGCTCTTCATGCGCGACCTGCCCAAGATTCTCGAGCTGGTCGTCCGCGACTCCGCCTCCCTCACCGACGTCCTGCGCATCTTCGCCTACACTCTGCCCAACACCCTCACCGTCACCCTGCCCACCGCGGTCCTCGCGGGAATCCTGCTCGGCCTCTCCCGCCTCGCCGCGGACAGCGAAGTCACCGCCATGCGCGCCTGCGGCATCGGCGCCATCAGGATCGTCTGGATCGTCTCCATCCTCGCATTCATCGCGCTCGACCTCGGCCTGCTCAACGCTCTCTACTTCGCACCGCGCGCCGCCACCAACCTGCTCAAGCTGGAAGACCATCTCAAAACCTCGCAAGCCTCCTTCGAGGTTCAGCCCCGCGTCTTCTACGAAGACTTCAAGAACTACGTCCTCTACGTCCAGGACATTCCCTCTGGCGGAACCGCCGCCTGGCACCACATCTTCCTCGCCGATCTCACCCAGCCTGCAAATCCCAACGTCACCACCGCCGACCAGGCTCTCGTATTCAACCCTGGAAACGCCAGCTCGCAAGACCTCCGCCTCCACCTGCTCGACGGAGGCCAGCACCAGATCTCCCCCACCAATCCAGACCAGTACGACATCTCCACCTTCGCCTCCACCGACCTGCCCCTCCAGTTCAACTCCCAGGATGACACCCACGTCTCGCGCTCAGACACTCCCCTGCACGCGCTCTCGCTCCATGAACTTCTGCAACGCATCCACTCCGCCGGCCCCAACCCGCAATCCCTCAGCTCCGCCGACGCCCGCGCCGCCCGCATCGAACTCAACCTCCGTTTCTCCTATCCCTTCGCCTGCATCGTCCTCATGCTCATCGGCGTCCCACTCGGCCTTTCGTCCCGGCGCGGTGGCAAGAGCATTGGCGTTGTCCTCACACTG
Organism: uncultured Acidobacteriaceae bacterium; assembly: GCA_963828115.1. Classification (GTDB taxonomy): domain Bacteria; phylum Acidobacteriota; class Terriglobia; order Terriglobales; family Acidobacteriaceae; genus Edaphobacter. The sequence continues at coordinate 14,027 of CAWHDN010000014.1, read as the reverse complement.
CTCCTCGTCTTCGCCTACTATCTCATCTCCAACATTGGCGTCGCATTTGCCAAGTCCGGCCATCTCTCCCCCGTCCTCGGTGTCTGGGCCGCCAACCTTATCTTCACCGCCTTCGGCATTCTCCTCTTGCAACAACTCGCCGGAACAGGATTTCTCCTCAACTTCTTCACCTCCATCGCCGCATCCCTCGGCAAAGTGCTCTCCCACATCGCCCCCTCGCGCATCAGTTCATCCCTAGCGCGCCTCACCCGTTCCAAGTCCCGCCCAGCCGTCAGCGCAGCCACCGCACACATCGCATCCATCCACGCATCCAACGACGACGCGCCCAACTCCATCCTTCCCACCCACGCGCACGTGCTCCATCCCCACCCAACTCTCGTCCAGCGATTGAGAAGCCTCTTCAACACCAACTTCCCTCTCCTGCTCGACGAGTACGTCATGCGCGCCTACGCCACCAACTTCATCCTCTCCCTCGGCACATTTGCCCTGCTCTTCATCGTCTTCACCTTCTTCGAACTCATTGGCGACATCGTCCGCAATCACACCGCGCTCCTCACTGTCGGCGACTATCTCCTCAACCTCATCCCCTACATCGTCTCCACCGTCACTCCGCTCTGCTCGCTGCTTGCCGTCCTCATCACCTTCAGCGCGCTCAACCGCAGCTCCGAGCTCACAGCCATGAAGGCCACCGGCATCAGCCTTTACCGCGTCGTCGCTCCCGTCGTCGTTCTCGCCGCCATCCTCTCCGCCGCCCTTTTCGCCTTCAACGAGTCCTATCTCCCCGATGCAAACCGCCGCCAGGAGGCGCTCCGCGCCGAGATCAAAGGTAAGCCCGCACAGACCTTCCTCCTCCCCGGCCGTCAGTTCATCTCCGGCCAGTCCAGTGCAGCCGGCTCACCCGCCCGGATCTTCTACTACCAGGCCTTCGACCCAGACCGCGACCTCTTCGCCAGCCTTACCGTCTTCGAGTTCGATCCCCAGTCCTTCACCCTCCAGCGACGTATCTTTGCCAAGAGCGTCCGCTGGGATTCCACCGCCAACCAATGGCTCTTCAACAACGGCTGGCAACGCACCTTCGCCAGGCAGACCATCGCCTCCTATCAGACCTTCACCCTCGCCAGCTTCCCCGATATCCACGAGCAACCCAGTTACTTCATCAAGGAAGAGAAACAGTCGCAGGAGATGACCTACGGCGAGCTCACCGCCTACATCGCTGACCTCAGCCAGTCCGGCTTCGACACCATTCGTCTCCGCGTCCAGCTTGAACGCAAGATCGCAGACCCAGTCATCACCCTCATCATGGCCATTCTCGCCGTCCCCTTCGCCCTCTTCATGAGCAAGCGCGGAAGCCTTGTCGGCATCGCCACCGCCATCGCAGTCGCCATCTCCTACTGGATCGTCGCCGGAATCTTCAGCTCCCTGGGAGACATCAATACCCTCCCTCCTCTGCTCGCCGCCTGGTCCCCCGATCTCCTCTTCGCCATTATCGGCTCCTACCTCATCCTCCGCACCCCCACCTAACCCCACATATTGTTTAAATTATGTAAATTAGGAAGTGATATGAAAACCATCTTTCCCCTCTCCGTCCTCGCCCTAGCCATCGCTGCGCTTCCGATCGCAGCACAGACCGCCAACCCGGCCGCCTCTTCCGCCGCGAAGAAGACCGCAACCAGCACGCCGGCCGCCGCCGCAACGCAGCCCGCGCGCGGCTGCGTCAAGCTGCCCACTCTCTCCCCCAAAATTCCCGCGCTTCCCGCCGGCCTCTCCTGCGCCAAGCCGCTCTACACCATCACCACAAATCCTCCTGCTAAACTCTCCGACATCTCTCCCATGGAGGACCCCGGCCTGCGCGATGCCGTCGGCATTCCGTTGCCCGTCTCCATCACGCTCAGCTACATCGACACCAAAGTCGGCAGCGGTGCTCTCCTCGTCCCGCGCAAGTGGTACACCATCCAATACACCGGCTACCTCGTCGATGGCACCAAGTTTGACTCCTCCTTCGACCACCCAGACCACGCCCCCCTCTCCTTCCAGCAAGGTCCACAAGGCCCGCAAGGTCAGCGCCAGGTCGTTCCCGGAATGGACACCGGCCTCGACGGCATGAAGGTCGGCGGCAAGCGCCGCCTCTTCATTCCCTGGCAACTCGCCTACGGACCCAGCGCTCACGCAAACATCCCACCAAAGTCCATGCTCATCTTCGACGTCGAACTCGTCAGCCAGAGCGACAAGGACCCCTCGCCTAAGCCTCCTGCGCCTCCAGTCGCCGCACCCAAGCCGGCAACTCCACCCGCACCAGCCACTGCACCAACTCCGGCCGCCGCGCCTGCGCCAGCCGCCGCACCAACACCGGCTGCCGCACCCGCACCAGCCACCGCGCCAGCCGCGCCCAGACCATAACCGTAACCTCTGAATCGAAAGCAGGCCGGGAGCGCTCATTGCTCCCGGCCTTCTTTTTTGTCTTCTCATCACTGCGCTCTTCATCCTGAGCGCAAAACTATTCCGCGCTACCCTCTATACTTAACTCAGGCCCTCCACCCAAAATCCCCACAAAGGAGCCTCCCATGCTGCATCATTCCCTCGAAGCTCTTCGTATGACCGGCATCATGGCTTGGCAGATCCTCTGGGCGCTCTCGCTCGGCTTCCTTCTCTCCTCCATCGTCGAAGCCGTCGTCTCCAAGGCCCAGCTCTCCCGTCTCCTGCCAGACTCCTCGCCAAAGACCATCCTCAAGGCCACCGCCCTCGGAGCCGCATCCTCCTCCTGCTCCTACGCCGCCACGGCTCTCGCCCGCACCCTCTTCCGCAAGGGGGCCGACTTCATCGCCGCCATGGCCTTCCAGTTCGCCTCCACCAATCTCGTCGTCGAACTCAGCGTTCTGCTCTGCGTCCTCCTCGGCTGGCAGTTCATGGCTGCCGAATTCGTCGGCGGGCCCATCATGATCGCCCTCCTCGTCGTCCTTCTCCGAGCCACCCTACGCCCGCGCATCATCGAAGCCGCCCGCGCCCACGCCAATCGCGGCCTCGCAGGTCGCATGGAAGGCCACGCCGCAATGGATATGAGCCTCCACGAGGGCACCTTCCTGCAAAAAATATCCTCCCGCCAAGGCATGACGGCCACCAGCCACTACTACTGGATGGACTGGTACGGGCTCATCCCCGACGTCGCCCTCGGCCTACTCATCTCCGGCGTCCTCGCCGCCTTCGTCCCATCCAGCTTCTGGCAGGCCTTCTTCCTCTCGGGCCACCCCGTCCTCACCCGCATCTGGGGCCCGCTCATTGGCCCTCTGGTCGCTGTTCTCTCCTTCGTCTGCTCCGTCGGCAACGTCCCTCTCGCCGCCGTCCTCTGGAACGGGGGCATCAGCTTCGGCGGTATCATCAGCTTCCTCTTCGCAGACCTCCTGATCCTCCCCATCCTCAACATCTACCGCAAGTACTACGGCCTCAAGGTCGCCGCCCTGCTCGCTGTCACCTTCTACATCGCCATGGCCGGCGCCGCTCTCATCGTCGAAGCCCTCTTCTCCGCCCTTCACCTCATCCCCGCCCACCATCAGCTAGCCATCATGCACGCCGCCATCACCTGGAACTACACCTCCGTCCTCAATCTCATCTTCCTCGCCCTCAGCGCGCTCCTCCTTCTCCGCTTCCTCCGCACCGGCGGTCCCGCCATGTTGCGAGAGATGAGCAACGCCCCCGCCAACCCCACCGCCGCTCCCCACTCCTGCTGCCACTCCGAACCTGAGCCCGCCGCGCCCACGCACTCCTGCTGCCACGCAGAACCTGCGCCAGCGCCCACTCATTCCTGTTGCCATTCAGAGCCGGAGCCACCCCCACCGCCCACCCACTCCTGTTGTCATCATGAATAGTTCGAGAGTCAGCCACAGCTCTCGCTGACTTGCTAACTTGCTGACTTGCTGACTCGCTAACTTGCTACTCTGAACCCATGCTCCTTTACGCCGCCACCACGAATCCCGGCAAGCTCCGCGACTTCGCCCGCGCCGCAGCGTCCTCGCCCTCCATCCGCATCGAACCCCTCCCCGGCCTCAATACCATCCCCGCCCCGCCCGAGGACGAACCCACCTTCGAGGCCAACGCCCGCCTCAAGGCCATCTACTACTCCCTCCGCACCCCCAACCTCCTTGTCCTCGCCGACGACTCCGGCCTCGAAGTCGCCGCCCTCGACAACGCCCCCGGCGTCCGCAGCGCCCGCTTCGCCGCCGACCTCGCCATCCCCGCCGCATCCGACACACCCGACAATCGCAACAACGCCGCCCTCCTCCACTCCCTCGCCAACATTCCCGCGTCCCGCCGCCAGGCCAGTTACCGCTGCTCTCTCGCCCTCGCCCGCAATGGCGAAGTCCTTCTCACCGCCGACGGCACGGTCGAGGGCCTCATCCTCACCGCACCGCGCGGAACCGGCGGCTTCGGCTACGATCCCCTCTTCTTCCTTCCCCACCTCAACCGCACCATGTCCGAACTTCCTCCCGCCGACCGCCTCGCCCTCAACCACCGTGGCCGCGCCCTCACCGCACTGCTCAGCAGCTTAGCAACCAGCTAGTCGTCTTTCGCTGACTCGCTAACTCGCTGACTTGCTAACTCGCTGCCTTCGCAGGTTGACGCTTCCCCCTCCACGCGAAATAATCACTTGCCACCGTCAATCTCCGAGCGCGAATCCACAGCGGCTCGATCGGCATCCCAAACGGTAGCCATTCACAGGAGCAGTACCCATGGCAACATCCGCACCGCCCGCCCCATCGCACGCCGCCGTGCGCGGAATCAAGAAAGTTCAGCCTCTCCGCCCAGACACTGGCCACTCCTTCCTCTGGCGCAAGCTGCACTCCCTCTCCGGCCTCGTCCCCATCGGCGCGTTCCTCATCGAGCACATCCTCTCCAACATCGAAGCCCTCGGCGGTCCGGCGGCCTACGGACATCAGGTGCGCCTGCTCAACTCGCTGCCTCAGGTCCGCGTGCTCGAGTGGGCCTTCATCTTCATCCCACTCGCCTTCCACGCCATCTACGGCCTGGAGATCGCCCTGCGTGGCCGCGCCACCGTCAACATCTACCCCTGGGCCGGCAACTGGGGATATCTCACCCAGCGCATCACCGGCCTCATCGCCTTCGCCTACATCATCCAGCACGTCTGGCGTCAGCGCTTCTCCGGCGTCATGCTGCCGGAGCATCCCGGCGCGGCCTTCGCCAAGGTCCAGCACGAACTGCATAATCCCTGGATGCTCGCCCTCTACATCGTCGCCATGATCGCCACCTGCTGGCACTTCTCCTACGGCATCTGGCTCTTCGCCGCCAAGTGGGGCATCACCCCCGGCACGCGCGCACGCCACCGCTTCGGCCAGCTCTGCGCCGTCTTCGGCACCGCCCTCTGCATCCTCGGCCTCGCCAGCATCTACGCCTTCGTCGGCAACCCCAAGTTCGCCAACGCCCCCGACGACGCCTTCGCCCCTACCTCACCCCCCGCCATCACCCAACCCGCTCCCGTCACCAACTCTACCAATCCATCGCAACCGAGCACTCAGTAGTTACGGAGGGAGCAGTGGGCTTCAGCCCACTGACATGCACTTCATAAGAATTGGGGCTTTAGCCCCGGAGATACGAATTAACAACGCAGGGGGCCATCAAATGAGAACGCTTTTCAACCTTCACGCTGGCGAGATCGTCGTGGGAGAACACATCGAGAACGCATATAAGAACGTGAGGGTCTGGGTTCCGACAAAAGACAGCGGCATCGACATTTTGGTCACTGATAAGAACAACAAGAAGACACTCTCGCTTCAAGTCAAATACTCTAAGGATTATACATTCGAGCTGAAAGATGTCTGGGTAAAGAAGGAGATTCGGGCCTCCGGTTGGTGGACGCTTAATCGACAAAAGATAGTACAGTCTGAAGCTGAGTACTGGATCTTCGTTCTTCGTGGGTTCGAGAGCGGTGACTTCGACTTCATAATTATCCCGCCCGAAGAGCTGTTGAGACGGCTAGATACCCTTTATCCAAAAAAGGTGAACAGTTGTCATGTATATATCTCTGTCACAGAAAAGAAAAAGTGCTGGACAACCCGCGGTCTTGGAAAGACGGATATGACTCTCATTGCGCAAGGACAATATAAGAATGACGAGCGGGATTTCGGAGATTACCTGAACAACTGGAGCCCTATCAAAGAACTCAACGGATGAATCGAAACCGTCCACAGCAGTTGAACTAGATTAGGAAGAACTCATGGCAGCATCACCCCGCATCATCGTCATCGGAGGAGGCCTCGCCGGTCTCTCCGCCGTCATCAAGATCGCCGAAGCCGGCGGCACCGTCGACCTCTTCTCCATCGTGCCGGTCAAGCGTTCGCACTCCGTCTGCGCGCAGGGTGGCATCAACGCCGCCAAGGACCTCAAGGGCGAGGGAGACACCGTCTACAAGCACTTCGACGACACCGTCTACGGCGGCGACTTCCTCGCCGACCAGACCCCCGTCCGCGACATGACCGCCCGCGCCCCCGCCATCATCGACCTGCTCGACCGCATGGGCGTCCCCTTCAACCGCACCCACGAGGGCCTGCTCGACTTCCGCCGCTTCGGTGGCACGCTCTACCAGCGCACCGCCTTTGCCGGAGCAACCACCGGCCAGCAGCTCCTCTACGCACTCGACGAGCAGGTCCGCCGCCACGAGGCTGAAGGCAAAGTCACGAAGTACGAAGGCTGGGAGTTCCTCTCCGCCGTCCTCGACGCCAACGGCGTCTGCCGCGGCATCTGCGCCCTCGACCTCCGCTCCATGGAGACGCGAACCTTCCCCGCGGACGCGATTATTATCTGCACCGGCGGCATCGGAGCCATCTTCGGCAAGTCCACCAACTCCGTCGTCTGCACCGGCTCCGCACAGTCCGCCCTCTACCAGCAGGGAGCGGTCTACGCCAACGGCGAGTTCATTCAGGTCCATCCCACCTGCATCCCCGGCGACGACAAGCTCCGCCTCATGTCCGAGTCCGCCCGTGGCGAAGGCGGCCGCGTCTGGGTTCCCCGCGACAAGCTCGACAAGCGCGTCGCCCGCTCCATCCCCGAGGCCGACCGCTTCTACTTCCTGGAGGAGTGGTACCCCAAGTACGGCAACCTCGTCCCCCGCGACATCGCCACCCGCGCCATCCACCGCGTCGTCTACGAACTCGGCCTTGGCCTGGACGGACAGCCCATGGTCTACCTCGACCTCACCCACATCGACCGCGAGACCCTCAACCGCAAGCTCGAAGGCATACTCGAAATCTACGAGAAGTTCGTCGGCGACGATCCGCGCGACGTCCCCATGAAGATCTTCCCCGGCATGCACTACACCATGGGCGGTCTCTGGGTGGACTTCAACCAGCACACCAACATCCCCGGCATCTTCGCCGCCGGCGAGGCCGACTTCTCCATCCACGGGGCCAACCGCCTCGGCGCAAACTCCCTCCTCTCCTGCATCAACGGCGGATTCATCTCCGGCCCCAACGCCCTCTCCTACGCCAAGAGCCTCCCCGCCGCGCCCGGCGACGGAGGCCACGCCGCCGAGCTTCAACGTCAAAAAGAGAAGAACGCCGCCCTGCTCTCCAACCCCGGCACCGAAAATCCCTTCAAGCTGTGGCGCGAGCTGGGCGACACCATGACCAAGCACGCCACCATCATCCGCTACAACGCAGGTCTCGCAGAGGCCGACGCCAAAATCGTAGAACTCCTCGACCGCTACCGCAACGTCAACCTCTCCGACAAGACGCAGTGGGCCAACACCAGCTTCGCCTTCGCCCGTCAGCTACAGAACATGCTCCACCTCGCCCGCGTCATCGTGCAGGGCGCGCGCCTCCGCGACGAGTCTCGCGGCGCTCACTACAAACCCGACTTCCCCGAGCGCAACGACGCCCAATTCCTCAAAACCACCATGGCCAAGTACGACGCCACCACCAACGCCCCCGCCTTCTCCTACGCCGAGGTCGACACCAGCCTCATCCCACCCCGCCCTCGCCACTACGACGCGACGGCCTAACCAAACAGCCTCACTCGCACGCTGAGGCAAGAACGGAAGGGCACGGCTTCAGTCGTGCCGCAAGAGCACCACCCAAACCGATTGTCATTCTGAGCGAAGCGAAGAATCCCCGCATTTTGCTTCGGTCTGCAAAAAGATTGAGGGCAACCGCAATGCCAAGCACCATCCACGTAGAGATCCTCCGCCAGTCCACCCCGGACGCCGCCGCGCGCACCGAGCGCTTCGCCATCCCCTATCGCCCCAACATGAACATCACCTCTGTTCTCGGCGAGATCGCGCTCAACCCCATCACCGCCGACGGCGCGCCCACCACCCCCATCACCTACGACTCCAACTGCCTCGAAGAGATCTGCGGCTCCTGCGCCATGTTGATCAACGGCCGCGCCCGCATGGCCTGCTCCACTCTGGTCGACACGCTGCAAAAAGAGCATCCCGGCCAGCCCATCCGCCTCGCCCCGCTCTCCAAGTTCCCCGTCGTCCGCGACCTCGCCGTCGACCGCGCCGTCCTCTTCGAGAACCTCAAAGTCGTCAAGGCCTGGGTCCCCATCGACGGCACCTACGACCTCGGCCCCGGCCCGCGCCAGTTCCCCCAGACGCAGGAGGCCCGTTACCCGCTCTCCAACTGCATCTCCTGCACCATCTGCATGGAGGTCTGCCCCCAGTTCAACGAAGAAACCAACTTCGTCGGCGCAGCCACCATCGCGCAGGCCCGCCTCTTCAACATGGACCCCGCCGGCTCCGTCCTCAAGGCCGACCGTCTCCGCGCCCTCGCCGGCGAAGGCGGCATCCAGGAGTGCGGCTTCGCCCAGAACTGCGTCGAGGCCTGCCCCAAACTGCTCCCTCTCGCCGAATCCATCTCCGTCACCAGCCGCGAAGCCATGCTCCAGCAGCTCAAAGACCTCTTCACCCTCTGAACCGATGCACGCAACACGGCCCCACTCACCGGAGCAGGGCCGCGTCTATTCTCGCCTCTTGATCGCTTACTTCGTAAAGATCGTGCTCCCCGGAATCTTCTCCTCATTCGCCACAATCCGGTTCTCCGCGCGCTTGGCCCCGCGCATCGCCACCGCATCCATCTTCTTCTCGTCGCTCTTGAAGTCCTTGATCGAGTCCTCGCCCGCCGTCTCAACCGCCTCTTCCGACGGCCGCGCCGCCATCTTCCCCAAATCCAGTCCCTGTGCCATAGTTCACCTCACCCCATAAGACCCCGTCCACGCCTCGCAGGTTGCCCACGCACAGGTTGCCGCTGCCCGTTTTTGCTGTCATTCTGAGCGCGTCGTTCGAGCGCGATGAACCCCGAGAGAGCTTGTCGCACCACAACTGCTCGAACCTTTCTCCCAAATACCTCCCGCCGTTTTCTATTCGTGCCGTTATCGCACAGTCCCCCAATACCTCCAACGCATTACACTAGCCACAGAGCAGCACCATGCCAAATCCCCCCATCCCGCTCGACCCCGCCGCCGTCCACGCCTCCGCCCTCGTCATCGACGCCCACGCAGACACCCCGCAGCGCTTCGTAGACGAATCATGGGACTTCACCTCGCCGCTTGCCATCGCGGACCAGCCCGCCGGCCATCTCAATCTCGCCACCGCCCGCCGCGGCAATCTCGCCGCCGAGTTCTTCGCTCTCTGGCCCGATCCCGCGCAGTGCCCCGGAGCGCGCTACGCCCTCCGCACCCTCACCCTCCTAGACGCCGTCCGCGAGCAGGTCCGCCGCCATCCCACGGAACTTACCCTCTGCACCTCACCCAAAGAAATCCTCGCCGCCCGCGCCGCCAACAAATTCGCCATCCTCCTCGGCATCGAGGGCGGCCACGCCATCGAGAACTCCCTCGCTCTCCTCCGCCTCTACCACGCCCTCGGTGTCCGCTACATGACCCTCTCCTGGGCCAACTCCAACGACTGGGCTGAATCCTCCGGCGATCTCCGCGCCAAAGCCCCAGCCGGTCTCACCCCCTTCGGCCGCGAAGTCATCGCAGAGATGAACCGCCTCGGAATGATGGTCGATCTCTCCCACGTCTCCGACCGCACCTTCGACGACGTCCTCGCCGTCACCCGCGCTCCCGTCCTCGTCTCGCACTCCTCCGCCCGCGCCCTCACCCACTCTCCGCGCAACCTCACCGACGACCAGCTCCGCGCCCTCGCCGCCAACGGCGGTCTCTGCATGGTCAACTTCTACCCCGCCTTCATCGACGAGTCCTACCGCAAGGCCTGGGCCGCACAGAAGCCCGCTCTCCTCGCCGCCCACAAGTCCCTCGCCGCCGAGTACGCCGCCAAAGGCACTCCCGTCCCGTATTACATTGCCAACCGCCTCGACCGCGAATTCGCCGCGCGTCTCCCGCGTCCGCCGCTCTCTTCGCTCATCGCCCACTTCGACCACATCATCTCGGTCGCAGGCATCGACCACGTCGGCATCGGCACCGACTTCGACGGCATCTGCGCCCTCCCCGAGGGCATCAACTCCGCCGCCGATCTGCCCAAAGTCACCGCCGCCCTCCTCGCCCGCGGCCACTCCCCCGCCGACCTCCGCAAACTCCTCGGCGCCAACCTCCTCCGCCTCTTCGCCGCAGTACAGGCTACCGCCGCCGAGTCCGTCGTTCCATGATCGCCGGGCCTGCGCAGCCAAGGGTAAGATGATCGTGGGGAACTACACTGCCCGCCGCAACCCTCCATCGCAGCCTGAGAAGTCGAAGCAATACCCTTGACCCCTTGCGCTGGTCTGTAAATTATTTCGAGGTTAGGAACGCATGAAGACCGGACGCAAGAATGCTTTTCGCCGCCAGGGCAAGCAACCAATCTCCAGGAAGCCGGCAAGTCTCGATCCTTCCTCGGTGGATCTTCTGTTCCAGCAAGCCACGGCCCACCACCAGGCCGGGAAACTGCCCCAGGCGGAAGCCCTCTGCCGACAGATACTGAAACACTCTCCCATCCATTCGGGCGCGCTTCATCTTCTGGGGGGCATTGCGTTTCAAGCGGAACATTTTGCCAAAGCGCTTCGTCTGTTCGACCGCGCAATTCAGGCCAATCCAGACGATGCAGAGGCCTACTACAGCCGTGGCAATGCTCTGTATGTCCTTCAGCAGTGCCCGGCGGCCGTGGAGAGCTATGATAAGGCCATCCTCCTCAAGCCGGATTTTGCGGAAGCCCACCATAACCGCGGAAGCGTGTTGCATATGCTTCAGCAATTCCAGGCGGCCATTGAGAGCTACGACAAAGCCATCCTCCTCAAGCCGGATTATGAAGAGGCCATCAGCAACCGCGCCAATACTCTTCAGTCTCTCATGCTGTATCAGGCGGCCCTGCAGAACTATGAGAAGGCCATGCGCCTCCAGCCGGAGTATGAATCCTGCAAGAAAACCGGCGTCTTCGATTCTGTCGAAATACAGGTCGCGCAGATCGCAAAGATTAAAGATAAGTCGGTGCTGAAGGCCGCGCTTGACGCATTGCCGCTCGTCCTTCATTCCCATCCGGCTGTATCCGGCCTGCGCAACACGAACTTCGTCAAGACCGGATCGAGCGGCAAAGACCTCGTCTTCTTTTGCCTGCCGACAGACGAGATATGGAATCCCCGTACGGCCAGGACTAAAGGCATCGGAGGATCGGAGGAGGCCGTCATCTGGCTCTCCAGGCTCCTGCACCAGCGCGGATGGAACGTCACTGTCTATGCCTATTGCGGTGCGCGGGAAGAGGACTTCGACGGCATCTCATGGAAGCCCTATTGGATGTGGAACCACCGCGACAAGCAGAATGTCACGGTGATATGGCGCTATCCACAGTTCACGTCCTATCCGATCAATTCAGACAAGGTGATCGTGGATCTGCATGATGTAGCGCCCGAGGGCGAGTTCACCCCGGAAAGACTTCAGAGAATCCACAGGATATTCGTCAAATCCAGCTTCCACCGCTCCCTGTTTCCCAATATCCCCGACGAGAAGTTCGTCATCATCCCCAATGGCATCGACGCGAGAACTGTTTGAGGACATTGGCAACCGTGATCCGCTATTGCTCATCAACACCTCGTCGGCAGACCGCAGCATTGAGGCATTCCTGGATTGTTTCGAGCAGATCAGGAAACAGGTGCCAGACGTCAAAGCGCAGTGGGCCTATGGCTGGGGAGTGTGGGATTCCTTCTATTCATCGAACGCACAGTTGTTGCAATGGAAAATTAGGATGCAGGAACGCATGAAGGAACTTGGCGTCGAGGAGCGGGGCAGATTAAGCCACGGCGAGATTGCCCAGCTCTACCGCGAGGCAAACATCTTCGCCTATCCTGCGGAGTTCGCTGAGATCGACTGTATCTCGCTCTCCAAGGCCATGGCCGCGGGAGCAATCCCGGTCACCACCGATTTCGCCGCCATGGGAGAGAAATCGCAACACGGAGGGATATTCATCCACTCCAATAAGCCGACCTTCGGCTGGGCGCAACCGGACCAGTTCCATTTCGAGATCACAGACCCCGAACAAAAAGCAGAGTTTGTCCGCGAAACAGTGAAGTTGCTCTTGAATCCGCCCAGCGAGTCGGAGCGAGGGCCTATGCGCGAATGGGCCCGGTCGACATTCGATTGGAACAAAATCGCCGACTCGTGGAATGAGGTGCTTTCGTGTCGGGTCACACAAGGTGCGACCGCACTTGAACGGAGCGACACAGCAGTTCAGAAAACCCCGGAGAATGCAACCTTCTACTTTGACCGTGGCAATGAACTCTATCTTGCTCAGCAGTACCAGGCGGCGATCCAGAGCTACGACAAGGCCATCCTCCTCAAGCCGGACTACGCGGAGGCCTGCCATAACCGCGGCAGTGCACAGAATGCTCTACAGCAGTACCAGGCGGCCATCGAGAGCTATGACAAGGCCATCCTTCTCAAGCCGGACTACGCGGAGGCCTGTTACAACCGTGGCAATATCCTGTATGTTCTTCAGCAGTATCACGCCGCTATCGAGAGTTATGAAAAGGCCATCCTACTCAATCCCAGGTTTGCGGCCGCATACTACAACCGCGGCAATGCTCTCCATGCGCTGCAGCAGTACCAGGCCGCCATCGAGAGCTACGACAAGGCCATCCTTCTCAATCCGCGAAGTGCGGAAGCATACAGCAATCGAGGCAGCATGCTGCATACCATGCTGCAGCACGAGGCCGCCATCGAGAGTTATGACAAGGCCATCCTCCTCAAGCCGGACCACGTGGAAGCATATAACAACCGCGGCAATGCTCTCCTGGCCCTCAAGCAGTTCCGGGCAGCGCTGCACAGCTTTGACAAGGCCGTCCTCATCAAGCCGGACCATGAATATGTGCGCGGAATGCAGATGCACGCCGAGAGGGTCCTCGGCGATTGGGAGAATATTGAACAGGGTGCCGGCAGTTGGAAGCTCTATCGGCCGTGGGATGACTGCGGCGCTCCCATTCACCATCCTGGCCATTAGCAATTCTCCAGCGTTGCAACAGCAGGCGGCCCAGATCTACGTCCGCAACAATGTTCCGGAGCGTTCAACCGCCGGGTCGATTCCCGCCGGCCCCGCCGAGACAGGATGCGCATCGGATATTTTTCTGCGGATTATTACAACCACGCAACCACCTATCTGATGGCCGAGTTATTTGAGAGGCATGACCCAGCAGGTTTGAAATCCTGGGGTTCTCCTTTGGCCCCAGCAGGACCGATCAGATGAGCCAGCGCACCTCCTCGGCTATGGACCAGTTCTTCGACCTCCGCTCCTTGACGGACCGGGAGGCACGCCGAACTCAGCCGCAAACTCGAAGTGGATATTGCTGTGGACTTCAAGGGTTTCACCGAAGACAATCGCGCCGGCATCTTTGCCCAGCGCGCCGCTCCCATTCAGGTCAGCTACATCGGCTATCCCGGCACCATGAGCGCAAGCTACATGGACTATCTGATTGCCGACCATACCCTGATTCCCGAAGCTGACCGTCGCTATTACTCGGAAAAAATCGTCTATCTGCCCGACAGCTATCAGGTCAACGATTCCCTGCGTGCCATCTCCCCAAAGCCCTGCGTGCGCGCCGGCG
>CAWHDN010000013.1:0-20515 GCA_963828115.1 uncultured Acidobacteriaceae bacterium | reverse complement strand
CAGGCACACTTGCCCCTGAACTTCCATTCATATGCAGTGGCTTGGGTTTGGAATCCGGTCGGCCCTGTGTTTCCAGGCCTGTAGCCGGTCAAACGCTTGGACTGCGCTCCGTCGTCCCTTAGCAGGCAGATCGAGGTCTCTCAACTATCCAGACCGAACCACCCAATCATGCCGAGGTGCGAAGCAGTATCTCTCGTGCCAATTAACAATACCGTACTTGGGTGTTTGATGCAAGCCGGCGAACCGCGCGGTCAACCGTGCGTCCATCCGGAGCCTCACCGCGGTAGCAACAACCCATGACTTTGCAAGGGCGAGCCTATCTAGAAGCCACCCCAACCCGCATTCAGCGATACACTATCCCTTGCACCCCACGCCGAGAGCGGAGACCGAATCTTGAACGACATACCAGCCACCACCCCCGACGAAAAGACCATCCCCGCAACCACCCCCGAGCCCGAGATGGAGGACCGCGAGACCGCGCTTGAGTCGCTCGCCTCCATATGCTTTGTCCTCGCCCTCGGTCTCTTCGTCATGACCTTCATCTTTCAGAACTTTGAGATCCCCTCCGCCTCCATGGAGAAGACGCTGCTGATCGGCGACCACGTCCTGGTCGACCGCATCTCACTGGCGCCTCCATCGCACTGGGCTCCCTTCGTCCACCATCGCGACGTCCGCCGCGGCGACGTCATTGTCTTCCTCAAGCCCCACCCCGAGACCCCCGACCTCTATCTGGTCAAGCGCTGCATCGGCCTTCCCGGTGACCGCATCCATCTGCGCGACGGCATCGTATATCTCAATGGTGTTGCCCAGAACGAGCCTTACGCCGCAATGCCCCGCGACGACGGCGATTTCGAGGACGCCTACACCCCCTATCGCGACGACTTCCCCGCGGACATGGATGGCATCGAGCAGGCGGCCAGCCAGAATAACGCCTCGCTGTGGGCCATCGATCTGCCCAACCACGTTGTCGATGGCGACCTGGTCGTCCCGCCCGGCACCGTCTTCGCCATGGGCGACAACCGCACCCGGTCCCTCGACGGCCGCTTCTGGGGATTCATCCCGCGCGAGAACATCGTCGGCCGGCCCATGTTCGTCTACTGGTCGTTCCTGACCCCCGCCGACCAGATCGACAAGACCGCCTTCTCCGAGCGTCTCCTTCATGGGCCACATCATCACCCACTTCTTCTCCGAGACGCGCTGGGGCCGAACCTTCCACATCGTCCGCTAGAGTATTTTCACAGTACCTGGGTGTCGGAAAGCTCGTACGGTGTGGTTTTCTTTGAGAGAAAACCATTCAGGCTTCGTTCGCCCCGCTCTACACCTACTGTGAAAATGCTCTGGCCGGCAACCCGCGCAAGTGCACTCCCTTGCGACTGCTATAAGTTGATCGTGATTCGTAAAACTCCAACCCATTGCACCGGGAGCCCCCATTCGATGCGCAGGTTGTTCACTCATCGCGTTTTTGTAGTCGGAATCGCCCTCCCCACCTCCGCGCTGCATGCCCAGTTCCTCGGCGCGCCTACGCACGACGACTTCCGCGACACCACCATCCTGCGCCCGCCCGCAGGCAGCAAGGTCGCAATCATCGTCTTCGAGGACCTGGGATGTCCCGCCTGCGCTCGCGCCCATCCGCTGGAGAGTCAGGTCGCCGGGCAGTTCCATGTTCCGCTGCTGCGCCATGACTTTCCCATCCCGGCGCACATCTGGACCTTCGAGGGAGCAGTCTACGCGCGTTACATCGAGGAGAAGATCAGCCCGAAGCTCGCCGACGATTTCCGCAGCGCCGTGTTTTCCGCACAAGCGGCGATCTCGAACAAGGACGATCTTCACAGGTTCGCCCAGCGTTGGCTTCAGCAACATGGGCAGAAGATGCCCTTCGTCATCGACCCCACCGGCGCGCTGGCAGCCAAGGTGCAGGCCGATTTCGATCTCGGCCTGCGCCTCAACGTCACGCACACGCCAACCATCGTCGTGGTATCGCGTAATAATTACCAGGTTGTATGCGGCGCGGAAGGTCTTGTGGACACCACGCAATTCATTCCCATTCTCCGCGCAGCGATCCAGCAAACAGGAACGGGTCCAGGGGCACGGGTCAGGAAATGAGTGAATCACAGACAGCAGCGCAGCCCGGCACCTCCCATCGCCGCCGCCGCATCGTCGCCATCGCGGTTGCCGTCCTCGTGCTTTTGCTGCTCGCGCTTCTGCCTCCTTACATCAACGTCAGCCGTCTGCAACGCCGCGTCGCGCGCAATATCAGTGCCTCGCTCGGCCGCCCGGTCCACTTCGACAACATCACCCTCAACCTGCTTCCCATCCCCGGTTTCACGCTGCAAAACTTTGTTGTCGACGAGGACCCTGGCTTCGGTTCCGAGCCGATCCTGCGTGCCAGCCAGGTACGCGCCAACCTCCGCCTCCGCTCACTCTGGAGCCAGCACGTCGAGTTCTCCCGCATCGCCCTCACCGACCCCAGCGTCAACCTCGTCCGCTCCGCCAACGGCCAATGGAACATCGAGGAACTTCTCCTTCAAGCCTCACGCAATCAGGCCGCGCCCACCGCGCAAAAATACGCCGGAGCCGCGCCCCGTTTTCCCTACATCGAGGCCAGCGGCGCGCGCCTGAACCTCAAACTCGACCAAGAGAAGACCCCCTTCTCGCTGACCGAGGCCGACTTCGCCCTCTGGCTGCCCCAGCCGCACCAATGGCGCCTCCGCCTGGAAGCTCATCCCGTACGGACCGACACCAGCCCCGCCGACACCGGCACCCTGCGCGTCGAAGCCACTCTCGGCGCACCGGACGCAGGCGCAGCCAGCACCTCCGCCGCCTCGCTGGCAAACCTCCCCATCGACCTGCACGGCTCCTGGCAGGACGTCCAGCTCGGTGGTCTCAGCCGCCTGCTCGCCGCGCACGACGCCGGTCTGCGCGGCGTGCTCTCCCTCACCTTCAACCTCCTCGGAACCCTCGGCCAGAACACCGTCGAAACCGACATCCAACTCAGCAACGCCCGTCGCGCAGACTTCGTACCCCCCCGCCTGCTCTCCATCGAGGCAGGCTGCCACGCCACCGCACTGAATTTTTTCCACACCTTCTCCAATATCGAGTGCCACTGGCCCCCATCCACTTCCTCCAACTCCAGCACTCTCATCCTCACCGCCAACCTCCCCGACGTCCTCCAGCCCAGCTCCGCCTCCGCCGCGCTCACACTCCCGGCCATTCCCGCCGAAACCCTCCTCGACTGGCTCAGCATAGCCACCCCCCATCCGCCCACCGGATTCACCGGCCCCGGAACCCTCGCCGGAAACCTGGCCTGGAACCAGCCGAACCAACTCCAGCAAGACGCAAAGAGAGCTGGTGCCCCATCCATTCCGCGTTCTTTGAGGAATGGGCGAGAGTCAACAGCAACACTTCCGGTCCAGCCAGCTCTCACCGGCGAACTCGAGTTCTCCAACGAGTCCCTGGAGATTGACCCACTGAACCATCGATCCATTCCGCTGGGCGATATTCTGCTCCAATCCACACCTCCTCCCGCCGCCCATTTCCCGCGCCACCGCGGCCCAAATCCGCCCGCGCCCTCAGCCAGCGCAACCAGCTTCGACCTCCTCCCCATCTCCCTGCCGCTCGGTGGCAAGCAGCCCGCGACCCTGGAAGGCCACCTCGACGCCTCCGGCTATACCCTTCACCTCGCCGGCTCCGTCCTGCTCGACCGCCTGCTCGCCCTCGGCGACGCCATCCCTCAGCTTGGTAACGGCCTCCGGCAGCTCCTTCCACCCACCCCCGCCTCCGTCAGTGCGTCTCAGCCCCAGAAGCCAGCCCCCGAAGCTGTCCCCATCCACATCGACCTCACCGCAACCCGCGCCTGGGGAGGCCCTCAAACCTGGAGCCAGACCGCCTTACCCCCGTCCCACCACCGTATCTCCCACTAGCTTTTGCCGTTGCATCCAGACAGCCCCGCTTGCGCCGCGCCTCGGCTGCCACTAACCTTGTTCCATGCGCAGATTTTTAGCCGCCCTCCTCCTGCTGTTCTCCAGCTACAGCTTTGCCCAGTCGAACCTACGCCTTATCCCCGCCAACCTCCTCATTCCCCAACCGCCCCCTTCTGCGCCCCTGGCCGACTGGACCGGCAGCGCAACGCGCGCCATCAACAGCATCCCCCTCCCCGGTGCCACCCTGCGCGGCTGGGAGTACACCTCCTCCGCCCCCAACGCTCCGGTCATTCTCTTCTTCAACGGAAACGGAATGACGGTCGATCGCTCCGACTCGCTCTACCGCTCCATCTCCGCTCTCGGCGGCGACCTCTGGGTCTACGACTACCGCGGCATCGGCTTTTCCTCCGGCTCACCCGACGTCATGACCTTCCGCCAGGATGCCCTGCGCATCTACGACGCAGTCTCCGCTGCACGCCCGGGCCGTCCCATCATCGTCTACGGTTTCTCGCTGGGCACCGCGATGGCCAGCTACGTCGCCTCCCAGCGCAAGGTCTCCGGCATCATCCTTGCCGGAACCATCGCCAGCGCCACCGAGGAGTTCCCCGTCTACACCCACGCCCACGGCCTCTCAGCCGAGATGGCCGCCGTTCTCATCCCAGCGCCCGACTCCATCGAGGCCTTCAACGAGGTCGGCAACGTAGCCCGCTCCACGGCCCCCCTGCTCATGCTGCACGGCGAGGCAGACACTCTGGTCCCCATCAGTCAGGGCCGCGAGGTCTTCGCCGCCAGTTCCTCCACGCAGAAAAAATTCGTCAGCCTTCCCGGAGTCGTTCATAACCAGACCCCGGTCACTCCGCAGTCCATCGGCGCCGTCGCGGAGTTCCTCGCCATCTTCCAACCCGCGCATTAGAGAATTCTGGCGCGCAACAATCGAACTCTTCCGCAGCCCTTTACGGCGCGGGCGGAGCCGCACCTTTGCCTCTGCCGGTGTGCGGCGCGTGCGGAGACGGGGTTGGAGTGATGGTTAGTTTGGGTGGAGGAGGCGGCAGCGGAGGCAGCGGCGCGACCGTTCCCTTGTCGATGGAGAGGTCGCCATTGGTGGTTGTGATGTGGACCATCGGGCCGCCCGCGCCCACCGATCCGCTGATGTTCTTGTGGCTTTCGCTGCCGGAGGTGGGAAGCGGGAAGTCCGTATAGATCTCCCCATTGGTGGTATTGGCCTGGACGGAGAAGCCTGCGTGCTCGGGCAGAATCAGCTTTACCGAGCCGTTGCGGTCTTCCATGTCGATGGGCCCCAGCGGAGGCGCGGCCGTCAGGTCGATCGTCCCATTGCGATCGGTGACGGCGACGGCGCCGCTGATGCGGTCGAGGCTGATGTTGCGGTTGCTGGTGGTCAGCACAAGCGGCCCCACAGCCTGGTCTGCGGAGAGGTCGGAGCGTGGGGTGATCTCCGCTTCGCCGTCCAGCCGGGCGACCTGAAAATCGGTGCGGCTGGTGTGGAAGTGGATTGTTCCATTGATGTGCTCCAGGTGGGTGGTGCCGAAGAACTCGCCGGTGATGGAGACGGCGCCGGCGATCTCGGAGAGCGTGACATCCTGCGCGTGCCCCTCAATGGCAATGCCAGATCCCATGCTGTGCGCGGAGATGGAAGAACCTCCGCTGTTGATATGCGCCGTGGCCGGCCCGGTGATCGCGGAGAGTTCAATGTCTCCCCGGTTCGCCGTGGCGGCGACGGGCGCTTTGATGGAGGCGACGTGGATATCGCCGCGGTTGGCAGTGACGCGGATTGCCGCTGCCGCAGGTACCGTGAGCACCAGGTCGGCGCGCGCGCCATCCAGCGCGGCAATGTTGATGGAGACCGCTGCGCCTTCGCTGGCGACGGCAGGACTTAGCTGTTGCGCCTTGCTGTCGGCTTCGGGGTCCGTGCGCGCGTACACCTGCTTGTGCTCGGAGACGTGGATCCGTCCGTCGTCGCTGGTGCCATCGATCGTTACGTCGCCGCGCGGGTTCATCACGGCAAGCGAGCCGCCGGCGGGGAAGGCGAGGTCCAGCGTCTGGTCGCTCTCGTGCCTGTCGCCCAAGAGTTCGTCAAACGAGTCCTGATCGAAGTGCCAGCCTCCGTTGTCCCATCGCTCTCCGGACGTGATGTGATGTCCGATGACGCCGGCAAGCACCAGGAAGAACAGCATGAGGAAGACGCCAAAGCCGGCGGAGCGGCGGTAGGGCGGACGCTGGGGATCGCGCATGTGGACCTGGTCGAAGGCCCACTCGGCCAGCAACACCACGCCGGCCGCCACCAGCAGCAGAGGCCACCAATGTCCGTACAAGCCCCAGAAAAGCTGGTGATCCAGACGTCCGGTCTGAATCAGCAGAAAGACGACGCCGATGGCGATCAGCAGGATGGGGCTGAGAACAGAGCCGCGGCGCATTCCCCGCATCTGGGCGCGAATCTGGTAGCTCTGTGCGCGGGCCGCGTCACGCTGCGCGCGCACCTGCGCGCGCAACTGGTCGCGGTAGAACCGCCGCTGCGCTCGCGGATCGTAGCCGGGAGGTGGAGGTGGTGGAGGAGTAGGTGGAGGAGGATAGCTCGCCATGATTTACCTTCCTTCCGGATTGTTGTCGGGATGGTC
Organism: uncultured Acidobacteriaceae bacterium; assembly: GCA_963828115.1. Classification (GTDB taxonomy): domain Bacteria; phylum Acidobacteriota; class Terriglobia; order Terriglobales; family Acidobacteriaceae; genus Edaphobacter. The sequence goes on along the minus strand of CAWHDN010000013.1, from coordinate 13,962 downwards.
TTCGTGGGCCGGAACAATAGCTGAGCTGGCGATGGGGGACGGGGGTGACGGGGGTGGCGGGGTGTTGGGGGTGCCTGGACCATATCCGCCGGGCGTGTCACCGCCAAACATGTTGCGTTTGAAGATGCGCGTATATCCATCGAACAGGGTGCGCTTGAACAGCAGCATCACCCCGGCCGCAATCACATAGAGAGGCCAACTGCGGCCCCAGGAGAGGATGCCGAGAACATCCAGCAGCCAGATCACGCCGGTCAGAATCACCCAGATCGAGTTCTGGATGGCGCGCCCGAAGCGCCACTGGTAGTACGCGCTGCCGTCGTTCTCCAGCCCATGGCCGGTGCAGATCATCTTATGCACGAAGATCCATACCCCGACGCCGATCAGAAAAATCGGCCAGAAGACAGGACGGTGAAAGAAGTGGAAGAAGCCATTGTCGCCCACCAGAAAGATCAGGCCGAGACACGATCAGCCAGATCGCCGCGGAAGGGAAGCGACGATAGTAGGGAACGTTGACATCGGTATAGGGAGGCACGGGTATAACCGGAGGATCGGGCGGAACATAAGGATAGCTGTACGGCGGCGCGTAGGACGTGGCAGGTGGAGGAATAAAGCCTGGCGCGTAGGGATTCACAGGCGAAGCATATGGAGGCGCGTAAGGTTCCTGCGGCGGCGGCGTGCCTGCCGCTGCACCGCCCGTGGGTTGCGCCGCGGGATCGGGGCCCGTCGCGGCTGGATACACAGCCGCGTTCGGCGCGCTGCCGGGCCACGCCTTGCCGAAGCCCAGCCGCTCCGAGAGATCATTCAACCCAAACGGATTGGGCAGCGGAGTCCCATCGCGGCGCGCGCACGCAGTGTGGTGCGCCTCGATCACCATGTAGCAGATCCAGCCCGCGATAAAGAGGCCAAAGATCCCGTTGACGTCGTCGGCCAGCGACACCAGCACAGCAAAGACCATCAGGTGCACAATTCCCTTGGCGTACTGTCCGTTGTACATCGCGCCCACGCCGGGAATAAATCCCAGCAGCGCGGCGAGGCCGGGGCTGGGCTCGCCAGCGCCGATGGGGGGGGGGCGGGCGGAACACCAGGTTGAGGATAGCCGGGGTACGGAAAGCCGACCGGTGGAGCAGTCGCCCCCACGCGCGCCGCCAGGCAGGGTTCGCAGAAGATGGAGCTTCCCACGTTGCGGACGCATTCGCTGCAGACTGGCTTGCCGCAGTGCTGGCAAAAGGCCGCATTTTCATGATCGGGATGGTTTGCGCAGTTCATGCCATGCCCCTTTCTGTGTGTGCGTGAATCGGGTTGGCAAAGCCTCTGCCGGATCGACTTGCGGCGACCAGGCGGCGGCTTGGGTTCAGGTCTTCGCGGCGGCTGGTGCCGGGGTTGGCGGCGGGCCTCTTGCGCTCGGGCTGCGTTTCGTCAGCCGGAGGAGCGGCCTTCTGGCCCCCCGAACCCGGCTGCACGGATGGCGCTTGCACGGCGGGCTGGCCGGAGTTCGATGGCACGCTCTGGCTTCCCGCGGGAAGGTCGTTGTCGGCTGCGCCTTCAAAATCATGCACCCTCGACTCCAGCTCGTAGACCACACGCAGCCCTTCGTAATACCGCACCACGCGTGCGTTCGCGTCATGATAGTCGCGCTTCAGGCTGCTTGGCCGCAGGTCGCTTGCCCTCAGGTCCAGCAGGCGCACGCCGGTCAGGTTCATGGTCAGCGCGATGGAGAAGAAAGCCATCGCGGCGGTCATGGCAAAGCGCGGCTGAAACACAATCTGCCCGAACGAGCTTCGCCGCATTGTGGAGGCCAAGCGCCTGCGGAAGGGAAGCACATTGCCGTAGCTCGCCGCCGCTGCGGACACGCCGTAGCCCGGCGCCACGCCGCCGAAGTTCTGTGAACGGCCCAGCGTTGCGCCTGCCTGCTCGTAAACCACCCGGCCTGCATAACCTTCGGTTCCGCTGGTCTCGGCCAGAATCCGTTCCAGCAGTTCCGCCGGAGGCTCTGGCCGTGGTGTGTGCAGCATCTCCATCCATGCCGCGCCGCGCCGCGCGTCGGCCAACATCTGGCTGCACGCCCCGCACTCGGCCGTATGCTCTGCGAAGAGCTTCTGCTCCTCCACGGTCAACGCCCCATCGAGCGCGTCGGCCAGCCGGGCCTCGCACTCGGCGCACTGCCCGCCGTTGCCCGCCTGCTTGCCGGCGCTCTTATCCCCGAACCGCAAATCCTTCGGGCTTCCGAACTGTCTCGCGTCTGCCACTTAAACCACCTGCCCTTCTATACGATGCAAAAGCCTTGCAAGTTCCCCTCGTCCCCGGCTGATTCGGCTCTTCACCGTGCCTTCGGGGATGCGCAGCACCTGCGCAATCTCCTTGTAGTCCATATCTTCCAGGTCGCGCAGGATCACCGCCTCGCGCAGCTCCGGCGACAGTTGCGCCAGCGCCTGCTGAATCCTTACCCGCAACTCCATCCCCGCCGCGTGCGACTCCGGCGAGGGATGCGGGTCGGCCAGCCGGTCGCCCAGCGTCGCGCCATCGTCGTCGCCCGAAAAACTCGCGTCCAGCGAGTCCGAAGCCCGCTCCAGCCGCGTCCTTCGGAAGTGGTCCACCAGCAAATTCCGCGCCAGCGTCGTGATCCACGTCTGAAAGCTGCCCCGCTCCACGTCGAAGCTGGCCAGATTGCGGTACAGCTTCAGGAAGACCTCCTGCGTCAGGTCCTCGGCGTCCGTCCCCGACCCGGTAAACCGGTAGCAGATCGCATAGACCCGCCTGTGCTGCGCGACCACCAGCTCCTGCCATGCCTCGGGATCGCCCGCCACGCACCGCCGCACCAGCCTGCCAAGTGCCTCCTGCGCGGCTTCCTGTTCCGGCGTGCGAATCAAGCGTGCCTCGGTCCCTGGCCGTGGAGTGTTCCGTGGAGAGCGCTGCGGAGAGTGCAGCGGAGTGGCTTCGGCCAATGGCAGAAGTGTACCGCCTGCAAGGCCCGCGCGCCGCTCAGCCCGCATTGGACGGGGAAAGATGCTCGCGCTCGGGTTTGCCATCCGCAGAACGCCCATGCACAGCTATACGCATGGGCGAGAGGGTTGGTTCCAGGTGCGGTTGCCGGTTGTTCTCATAGCTCCAACGAACAACCAGCAACCAGCAACCAGCAACCAACAACCAGCAACCAGCTTCTAGTTCTCCGTTGGCATCTTCTCCGCGCTATCGACCACCAACTGCTCCACCGGAGCCTTGCGCGGCTCCAGCTTCAGTCCCGGCTTATCGAGCGTAGACATCACACTCGATAAGCCAGGGTCGGAAGCCTCATTCGCTCGATCGCTTCTTTCACAACACTACCTAGGAAATTTCCCGCGCTACTGAACACCTGTCGCAGGCGGAGTAACTTTGGCCTTGGCAACCTCGACCGCGTAGATGTAGCTTGGCCCCGTCATGTTCGAGGTGAAGATCACCAGCTTCTTGTCCGGCGAAAAGCGCACGTTCGGCTCATTCAGGTAAATCTGCTTGGACAGATTGACCAGGTGGGTCGAAACCATGAAGCCCGACTGCACCAGGTCGGTCTGATCTACCTCGGTTGGAACCGGACTCTCGCGCGGAGTGAACAGCTCAATCCACTTGCCATCCTTGGAATGAGCGACCTGGGCATAGTCCGCTCCATCGCCGCAGAAGAGCTTGTCACCCGCTGCCACGTTGTAGTGGATCGACCACGCATCGCGCTCGACGCTGTACCATTTGCGCGCCTTGGTCTCGGTGTTGTAGCTGGCCAGATAGAAGTTCTGCCCACGCGGAATCTGGAGGTCGTACCAGATGGTCACGCCGTCCGGGTCCCAAAACTCATGCCCGGCGATCTCGTTGTTGACCGTGCGTTTGTGGATGAGCGTGTTTTCGGAACCATTGGCACGGATGGTCCAGATGCGATCCACCTTGTTCCATAGCCCTTCGTGGCAGTACATCAGCAGGGTGGGATCGGTTGGCGAAAACTGAACATGGCTGATCCAATCGGTTGAATGCAAAATCGACTTGACCTCTCCGGTTTGCAGGTTGAGTGTGTATAACGACATGGGCACATGGTCGGTCAGGCGCTCATCCATGGATTTTGCTTTGGCAGCGCTGTATGCCTCTGTTACGTCTTTGCCATCTTTGATTTGCTGGTCATAGTCGCTGGAATGCTTGGGCGCTTCAACTTCGTCATAGGCCCCCGCAATCACCGTGTCATCGGTATTCAGCGAGGAGATGCTCGCACCTTTCGGCAGGGTGGCAACCTTCGAGATGACTCCGCTGTCCACGCCGATTGCGTACAAGGTTGTATCGTCAGGCCGGGTGAAGTAGACGATGGGCGACTTGCGCGCCACAACAAGACTGCCGACTGGACTTGAGATCAATAGACGGCTCTTGAGCGTTGTCAGGTTCACAACATAGATGTTCTGCACCCACTTATCGGTGATCGCGGTGTTGTGCGCCGAGTAGATCATCTCCTGCCCGTCCGGCGTAAAGGCGTTCTCGTAGAAGTAGAGACTGTTCGACTCGTTCTCCGAGGTCAGCTTGAAGACGCGGTGGCCAGTGGACGAATCAACCCAGTTATTCGATGGCTGAACTGCGGCTGGCGTCGGCGAAGCCGTGTTCTGCGCCGAAACCGAGATTGCCGAGAGAAGAAAAACAGCGGCTGCAACGATTCGATGAAATCTCATGTTCTCTGCTCCTGTAAAATCTGGTTGTTGTTACACAAACTGCTTTGGTGACTGGCACCATACTGGGCAGCACCATCACCCCAGAATCCCTTCTTAGAAGTGGAAGGGGGTGCATATAGGCTGAGTGCCGCCACCGCTGCCGCTGGAAGATGGGGGAGGTGGAGTTGTTGTTACTGTAATGCTGCCATCTTCATTCACGGTAGTCGTAGTGGTGGAGCCGTCATCGTTCTGATGGGTAATTCTAAGGTTCCCAGCACCTGTTGAGCCTGACGGGTCATTTGGCATATCTGACGGGGGAGTAGGGACTGTGACTGTTGTGGATTGTACAGCTACTATTCCCCACGAAAGGAGCACGTCTGTAATGGAATCACCATAGACAGATGAAGTCGTGAGAGCATTTGAAAGTATGGGTATCGCTTCCGCCTGAGTTAGTACCATAATTTGTCCGGTAGATGGATCAATGTAACAAAAGGCTAATCCTTGTGTGGGCAGGGCTGGGTTGCCATTACCCGGCTCAGGGCCGTTCAAGGTTACACTGTTATCCCCGATGGTGACAGAGCCATCGGAGTTATAGGTGATGGTTGGCATAGTGGATGGGACAACGGGAGGTGGGTCGGGTGTGGCTGAAGAGACAGGGGAAAGGAAGCCATCATCGACGATATACAGAGTCTGGATTGGACTCTGACTGGCCTCGCCTATGTAGCTGAAATAGCCATTCCCTATTTTTTTGATGGTGGATGCCGATAACTGTACATAGATGGTGGTGCCCAGATGTCCGCTATTGAGCACGCCGTACTGCCCATAACTGGCATAGAGATTTTGGGCAAGGGCAGTGGCGGCTGTCAGGGGAGTGTCGCTTGGGCCATAGTTGTAAGTTGCGTAGTAGCCGTTAGCGGGCGTGGCGTTATCTAGTAGCTCCACCCATACAACTCCCGAGTCGCCCCCGGTGCCATAGACCGTAAAATACTGGTATCCGTTCTGCGCAACGAGGGTGCGAGCGCCAAAGAGCAGCGCCAGCAGAAGCAACAAGACTCCATTCCATTTTTTACTTCGCATCGTTTTTTCTCCATTCCGATTGCGCCACGGGATACACTCCCGCGTGGTATTTGATTGGATTGAGATTGTGAGCTGGGAGGGGAAGCAGTGGGGCAGGTGCTTTTTGTCGATCTGCTCTGGCAGCGCGGAATCATTAACCGCTTGTAATTTCAATCATATGCAGAGAGTGATAGTTAGTCCAATCGAAAGATATAAATAACTAAATAATAAACAGTAGTGGTTACTGTGGGTTATCTCAAGGGCCTTGTTCGTCGACAATCTGGCGGCGCAGGGGTGCAGGCAAACTGCCCGGGAAAGGTTGCGTCGGTGATCACATTTTGCGTCTCGCGCGCAATCCATTGATATACGCGCCGTATTTAAACTGCTTGCCTTACGGCGTTTCTCGCCATTACATCGCCGCTGCCGGAATCACTCCGCATGCAATCCGGTTGCCCGCGTTTCCCGTCGGATCGGTCATCATGTCGTCGGCCTTCTCATGCACCATGATCGACCGCCCCAGCACCGACGTCGGCGCGCCCGGCTCCAGCGTCAGGTAGTCTACCTTGTAGGTGATCTCGCCCGTATGCTTCTCGCCGATGGAGATGTTCTGCGGCAGGTCGCCGTTGTGGTGGCCCATCGGGTTCATCATGCCGTGCTGCTTGCCGTCGGGATTGAAGTGCCCGCCAGCAGTCTTGAAGTCGGGCGCGTCGCACACCGGGTTCTGGTGGATGTGGACGGCGTGCTCGCCAAAGGGAATGTTCTTCAGCTTCACCGTGATCGTGAACTGCTTGCCGTCCTTGCTCTCCTTGAACGCTGCGTTGCCCGGCGTCCTGCCCGTCGATGTCTTGATGGGAACAACCAAGTCTTCAGCTTGTCGCGGCATGGCTCGCAGCCTGGGTCTGGGCACGGACGAATCCGTCGTAGTGGGTGAATGCAATAAGGTAGAAGGCGGAGACGGAGACTGCAAGGACCCAGACGAATCATTCGCATGGCAATTCCTCCTGAGACACGTGGCCCGGCTTCGATGCAGTCAAGCATCGCGCAGCTACTTCAAATTCGTCAGCGTCCCGGCGCGAATATTCGCAATCGCTCCTGTTCGCGCTTGGCCAGCTTGCGGCGGCCGAGCAGCAGGTCAAGCAGCGTCACTCTCCCGCAGACTCTGTTGCTGGAACGATCCACCACCAGCAGCGTATCGATGCCCGCAATCGCCATCTTTTCCGCGGCGGCACGGGAGGTCTCATCGGAGAAGGCGTAGACCTCGGGCAGTTCCTCCTCTGGCGCTGTTTCAGCAGCGCTATGCCGGACTAGATCCGTCATCACTTCCATCAGACTTACCGTCTCCAGCGGATCGGTGCCGTACTCCCGCGTAAGGTGGGTACCACGGCGGCTCAGTTTCTCAGTCAGAATCGATCGCGGCATCAGCAACGACGTCACCGCATGAGCGGCCACGCAGCCAATCATCACTGGAAGTAGCGCGGACAGGCAATGCGTGATCTCCACGCAAAACAGGATCGCCGTCAGCGGCACCCCGAGCGAGCCCGAGAGCATGGCTCCCATGCCCTCGGCGGCCCACAACGCCTGCTCCGGCGCGGTTGCGTGCATAACATGGGCGGCCAGTTCCCCCATTGCTCCTCCGATCATCAACAGCGGTGCCAGCACACCGCCTGACGTTCCCGATCCCAGCGAGAACGCCCACATCAGCGACTTCGCAATCACCAGTCCAACCAGCAGGCCAAGCGGAGCATCGCCGCGCAACAACTCGGCGATATTGTCGTATCCCACGCCAAGGCCTCGCGGAAAAAACAGTCCGCCAACTGCAATGCCGATGCCGCCTATGGCCGGCCACCACATCCAGTGAACGGGCAGCCGCTCAAACATATCTTCAAAGCCGTACATCATCCTGCTGAGCCCGGCCGCTGCAAAGCCCACAAAAAGCCCCAACAGAAGCGCCCCGCATGCGACTGGAAGGGTCTGCTCAATGGCATGTTGGACATCGCAAACAGAGGGCCGGGACCGAGCAAGCGGACGCGCACAATCTCTGCCGTGATGCTGGCGAAGGCAACCGGAATAAGGCTGCGCGGTCTCCACTCGAAGAGCAGCAACTCTACGGCCAACAGGATGGATGCAAGCGGAGCTGCGAACGTGGCCGACATGCCGGATGCTGCGCCTGCCACCAGCAGTGTTGTGCGTTCGGCGTCCGTCAGGTGCATCCATTGCGCAACCAGCGAACCGAATGCGCCGCCGGTCATGATGATCGGCCCTTCCGCGCCGAACGGGCCGCCCGAGCCGATCGCAATCGCCGCTGAGATTGGCTTCAGTAATGCAATGCTGGGCTGTACCTTCGCGCCGTTCAGCAGGATCGCCTCGATCGCTTCAGGTATCCCGTGGCCGCGAATTTTGTCGCTGCCGAAGCGCGCCATCAGGCCCACAATTACGCCGCCAACCACAGGAACAAGCAGCATCCACAAGCCCAGCGGACTGCCTGCCGAGAGACGGATGCCAGGCTTAGCCGGTGGTAGTAAAAAACATTGGTGGCCAGTGTGATTGCCTTCAACAAAACCACCGCCAGCACAGCGCCGCATGCGCCAATCGCGATGGCCACCGCCGACAGCAACCATACCCTCCGGTCCACCGTGAAATCGCGCAGTATCGAGGAGTGTGAGTTCAACCAACACTCCTGGACTGCGGCCGCGCCGACTTGCGTGCGGACTGTGAACACCCAGTCGCTGGGACGAGTTCCTTCTTGCTACGCATGGACTTGATGTGATTTAGCGTGCGAATGAGCCGTGGCCCATACTCGTCCAACTCGCGTGCATGACTCTGCGACAACGCGTCCAGCACGCGCATCCCCTTTTGGCTGACAGTAAGAATCACGCGACGGCGGTCGCACGGGTCTGCGTCGCGCCGCACCAGGCCTTCGGCAACCGACCGGTTGGCCAGTTCGACGGCGCTGTTCTGGTGCAGCCCAAGTCGCTCGGCAAGATAGTTGATTGTGGCCGAATGCCCCTCGGATATGCCCGCGATCTGCAACAAAAGCTGGTGCTGGCGAGGGTGTAGACGTTGCTTCTTGGCAACCTGTTCGCTGAACTGCAGAAAGCTGCGAAGGTGAAATCGGAACTCCGCGAGAGCTTGCATCAGATTGGTCTGGCGGATGGGCTGCTGTTTGCTTCGCATCATTAATATATCGTATCACGATGTAATTATCGCGATAAAGATGCAATCTGCCATACCCATCAGCAATGTTTGATGGATTTCAGAAGACACAGCGGCCGCAAACTAAGCCAGTTCAACTTGCGTCGGGCAGCTCCATCTGCTCGTTCTCCGGCGCGTTCAGGTAGGGGCGGAAGCAGTTGCGGCAGCGTGCCTCGTACACTCCCGCCGCGCCCACCACCACCAGTTCGCGGCTCGCCCCCAGCCGCTGCGTGTGGATGGCCGGAGCGCCGCAGACGATGCACACCGCAGAGAGCTTGGTCACCTCGTCGGAGATCGCCATCAGCGCCGGAATCGGTCCAAACGGCTCGCCCGTAAACGTCGTGTCCAGCCCGGCGATCAGAATGCGCTTGCCCATGTGCACCAGCTCGCCCACCAGATGCACAATCGCGGCATCGAAGAACTGCGCCTCGTCGATGCCGATCACCTCAACCTCGGGCAGTTGCCCGTAGATCGCCTCGCGCAACCGAGCCACGTTGGGCACCGTCATTGCCTCATGCGTCTGCGCGCTGTGCGACGCAATCGCCGTGCGGTGATAGCGCAGATCGATGTCCGGCTTGAAGCAGGCCACCCGCTGCCGCGCGATGCGGGCACGCTTCAGGCGGCGAATCAGCTCTTCGCTCTTGCCGGAGAACATCGGCCCGACGATCACTTCGATGCGGCCCACTTCGTTACGGCCAGATTCATTGCGGTCAGCTGCGGAAGAATTCATGATGCGAGCGCCTTTGCGGTTTCAGAAAATTCGGAAGCCCCAGCCAGCGAGTCTGCTCGATGGGGTGAAAGATCGGGGTATATCTTCGGTCTGTCCCCTCGAAACATCCTACGCGCAACCACGCCGTGGATTTCCTGGACTATCGTCCCCCGCGCTTCCTCCGCAAACTGCCTCCCTCCACCGGCCGCGACTGCTTTGACTCGCGTCCTCGATGTTGGTAGCGTTGAGGTTGGGTTGGAGCGCGATTCTAGCTGGAATCCTGCTCTGGTCCCCATCGTTCAGCGGTTAGGACATCGCCCTTTCACGGCGGTAACACGGGTTCGAGTCCCGTTGGGGACACCAAAGAATCAATAGCTTAGAAGCTAGTTCGAGGCTGCCATCAAAAACGGGGACGCTACGGGGACTAATGCGCAGGTACGCAGCCCCCAACCGTAGCAATGCCGGTCTACACCGGTCTGGGCAGTGCGCCGGTAAATACTCTATTCAAATTTGTTCACCGCAGCGGCCATGGTTCCCGGCGACAGGTGCGCCGCATAATGTTGAGTCATGCGTGGCGTCTTGTGGCCGAGAACCCGGCCCACGAATACGCTCATCGCTTCACAGCCCTTCCCCATAAGCTGATAATGGACGATCAATAGAAAGCCAGTTCAAACATCGTGGCTTCCGCAGGGAGATCCTCCGTGAACCAGACAACTCGCCGGGAATTTTTGAAGGATGCCGCACTCGCCGGCGCCGCCGTCTCCGCCTCCACGCTCGCACGGGGCAGCCTCTTCGCCGCTGAGGCCCCTGCTCAGGCATCGCTCGCGCCTGCGCGATTCGCCCCGGGTAGCGTCTCCCTTTCCCTGCTTGGCAACGAGCCGACTCTGTCAACCGGCATCAGTTGGGGAGTGCCCTGGGCGCAGGGCGCCGTCCGCCCCAACACCCCCTTTGCGCTCTCCGGCAACGGCCATCTGCCGCTGCAAAGCTGGCCCATGGCCTACTGGCCCGACGGCTCGCTCAAGTGGAGCGGCTTCGCCACTGTGGTGCCCGCAGGGCTGACGGGACCCATCACGTTGTCGCCTAGTTGGACGGATGCCCCCGGCTGGATCGGGGCTCTCACCGTCGAGAACACCGGCAAGTCGGTCCTGGTTCATACTGGCGTCGAAACCGGAGCACTGCAATGCTCCATCCCACTCACCGGTCCCAACCTCATCGACTCCATCACCCTCGGCGGCAAGGTGATCGCTGGAGCGAGCCAACTGGTTTGCATCCTGCAAAAAGGGCCAGCCAGCAATCCTGAGGACTCGCCCACACGCGAGAAATTTCTCAGCGAGATCAAGCGCGTCACCGTGGAACAACAAGGTCCAGTCCGCGCCGTGGTCAGGATCGAAGGCATGCACCGCGGTACCGTGTCGAAGCGCGAATGGCTCCCCTTCACCGTGCGCCTCTATTTCTTCAGGGGGCAGACATCCATTCGCATCGTCCACACCATCGTCTTCGATGGCGACCAGGAGAAGGACTTCGTCCGCGGCCTCGGCCTCCAGATCGACGTCCCCATGCGCGACCAGCCCATGAACCGCACCGTCCGCTTTGCAGGTCCCGACGGCGGCCTCTGGTCTGAACCGCTGCAACCCGGCGGAGGCAGCGTCGCGCAGGAATCGGGCCAGCCCTTCACGCCCTTTGCCGCCTTCTCGAAGAACGCCATCTGGAACGACTTCAAGCTCATCCAGCCCAATCCCGACGGATTCACCATCGTCAAGCGCACCGGCCCCGAGAGCACCTGGGTCTACTCCAACTCCGGCACGCGCGCCCCCGGCCTCGCATACGCCGGCGACCTCGGCGGTGGCCTCGCCGTCAGCATCAAGAACTTCTGGCAGTCTTTCCCTGCCGCGCTCGAAGTCCAGCAAGCCGCCAGCCCCACTGCGAAGCTCGTCGCCTGGCTCTGGTCGCCCGACGCACCCGAGATGGACATGCGCTTCTACGACACCCACGGCCACGGACTCGACGCCGCTTACGAAGACGCGCAGCCCGGCCTCTCGACTGCCTACGGTGTCGCCCGAACCAGCGAGCTCACTCTCTTCGCCTCCGCCGCCTTTCCCGCCAAGCCCGACACCGTAGCCATGGCAGCCTCCGGCGCGCAACTTCCGCTGCTCGCCGCCACGCCGGAGTACATCCACTCCACCGGAGTCTTCGGCGTCTGGAGCCTGCCCGACCGCTCCACCGCCTTCAAGAAGTCCATCGAGGACGGCCTCGACTCCGTGCTCGCCTACTACCAGCGCCAGGTCGACGACCGCGCCTGGTACGGCTTCTGGCAGTTCGGCGACTTCATCCACTCCTACTCCCCTGCGCGTCATGTCTGGCACTACGACTGGGGAGGCCATGCGTGGGACAACACCGAGCTTGGCGCACCGCTCTGGCTCTGGTACAGCTACCTCCGCAGCGGGCGCGCGGACCTCTTCCGTCTCGCCGAAGCCCACGCGCGCAACACCAGCGAGACCGACACCTACCACCTCGGTCCCATGCGCGGACTCGGCTCCCGCCATAACGTCGTCAAGTGGGGCGACGGCGCCAAGGAAGCCCGCATCAGCCAGGCCGCGCACTGGCGTCCCTTCTACTACCTCACCACCGACGAGCGCACCGGCGACATCATCCGCGAGTCCGCCGAATTCGCCGGCCAATCCGTCGCCAACTTCGATCCCATGCGCGAAGCCGAGCCGCGCGGCCCCGGCGAGCCGCCCATCCGCCTCCGCATCGGGCCGGACTGGTTCGCCCTCGCCGGCAACTGGATGGCCGAGTGGGAACGCACCGGCGATAAGCACTGGCACAACTTGATTCTCGCAGGGGTTGATTCCATCCTTGCCATGCCGTATGGACTGGAGACCGGCAAGCCCGAGGCCAACTCGAAGGCTCTGGCCGCCACCGTCGGATTCGACCCCGCCACCGGCAAGCTCACCCCAATCCGCAACCCGCAGACGCACGCCCTTGTGCCCGCCAACTACAACCTTGCCACCATCCAGGGCGGCGGCGAGGTCATGTTCGAGCTCGTCCCGCTGCTCGGTCGCAAGGACTTCGAAGCCGCGTGGCTCGAGCTGTGCCGCCTCGGCATCGCGCCCGCCCGAGGTCTGGGACAAGGACCAGACCACGCACAACGAGGGCGCCGACGCCCAATACGTGCCGCCCGGCCAGAGCGGCGCACGCCTAGCAGCCTACGCCTACGCCAAAACCGGCAACGTCGCCTTCGCAAAAAAAGCCATTGCCCTGATGCTCTCGCAGGGTGCCGGCCTCGCCAACGTCCACATGGTCACCGGCGCGGACTCGCTGAAGCCGGTCGAGGAAGATCCGCGCATGTCCACCAACGAGGCCGCGCAGACCGGACTGCAAACCATCGAGGTTCTCGAACTCTGCAAAGACCAGCTCCCCACCGAAGCCGCCGTCCGCACCGTCCGCGAATTCCGCCCACGCACCGCACCCGTCGCTCCAGAGGTGCCAGCCGTCCCACAGAACTGAGCGAACGGCAGTAGGCCATCGGGCAGCCAATTCGTAACAAGAAACACCCTGCTCCGAGTGGTTCAGGGAATTGTACGGCCAGATCGTAAGATATCAGGGAAGGAATCAAAAAAATGCAGATCAAGCGAATTGGCTCACAGCCTTCAGCAAAGGGCCCCGCAGATTACTTCACTGGCACCGTGCGGGTTGACCCGTTGTTCAGTGCGCCCGCGCCGGCACGAGTTCTCGGCGCCAGCGTTACGTTCGAGCCCTGCGCTCGAACGGCATGGCATACGCATCCGCTAGGTCAGACTCTGATCGTTACGGCTGGTTGCGGCGGGTACAGCGATGGGGCGGCCCGATTAAGAAATCCATCCGGGAGATGTGATCTGGTCCCCTCCTGGTGAGAAGCACTGGCACGGCGCTGCGCCGACCACCGCGATGACTCATATCGCGATTGTGGAGGTACTGGACGGCAAGAGTGCCGATTGGATGGAACAGGTGAGCGACGACGATACTGGCATAGTCCTGCGTCCAAACGCCTGCGCGGCCTGATTGAGGAGAGGGAAACCGTGATTTCGCTGATCCAAGCCCTTTCTGGACTTGCGCGGACCCAGGTCATCACCGACCCTCTGCGCCGCCTTGCGTATGGCACGGATGCCAGCTTCTACCGCATGGTTCCCGAGGTCGTTGCGGTGGTCGAAAACCAGCAGAGATTCAGGCCCTGCTGCATGTGGGGCGCGGCATCGCCGCCCGGTCACGTTTCGCGCGGCCGGAACCAGCCTCTCGGGCCAGGCGTTCACGGACAGCGTGTTGGCATTGATTGGCGAAGGATTCGCGACCTGCGAAACCCTACCCGATGCCGCCACG
>CAWHDN010000012.1:0-124523 GCA_963828115.1 uncultured Acidobacteriaceae bacterium | reverse complement strand
CAGTTCAAATGCATCCGCCTCAATCCAATTCACTCGTGCGGTCAGCCCCGTATTCAGGGCCAGATTCCGGTCCGCAACCTCCAACGCCGCGCGGCTCGCATCCACTCCCGTCACCCGCTCGCACACCCGCGCCAGATGCAGCGCAAACCCTCCCTGATAGGTACACACGTCGAGAGCGCGACCACGCGCCCACTTCGCCGCAGCCGCATAGTTCAGCCGCTGGTCCAGAAACGCCCCGGTCTTCTGCCCCGCGCCCGCGTCATAGTGGAAGCGCAGCCCATTGATCGTAAACACCGTCTGCAACGCCGCCTTGCATCTCTTCCGCACGAATAGCGGCCCCTCCGGCGCAGCAGCCAGCCGCTCCAGCTCCCGCACCCGCGCGTCCGGCCGCTCCACCACTGTCGTCACCCAGACCTGCTCCGCCAGCACCTCGGCCAGCACACCGCGCACGTCGTCCTGCGCCGTTCCCTGCGTCAGCAACTGCGCCACCACCAGCGAGCCATAGCGGTCCATCACGATCCCCGGCAACTCGTCCGCCTCCGAAAAGACCAGCCTGCAAGCGTTCGTCTCTTCCCCCGAGAACGCCTCAGCGGCCACTCGCTCCCGCAGCCGGATCGCCGACCTCACCCGCTCCCTCACCTCGCCCAGATACTCCGCCCGCCCCACTTCCGCCTGCCGCGACACCATCCGCAGCGCAATCTCCGAAGCATCGCTATACAGCGCAGTCCCCAGCGGTATCCCCCGCCCATCCACCACCGTTACCAGCGCACCACCCGCCAGCTCCGCCGGCTGTACCCGCTCCACGTCTGACCGGTACACCCATAGGCTCCCCGCCCGCAGCCGCTCCGCCGCTCGCCGCGTTATTCCTGCCACAATCCCTGTCCCACTCGCCTCGAAGGTCATTCCTCATCCTCGCACAATGGGATGCGCCGGAGGGCGGCAAGCAGGCTCCATGCGCCGCAGTCCTCCGATCTTCTGCATCACAAACAGCGGGCCCGCGTCGAGTTGTCGGCGCGGGCCATGGTGAAATACGTTCCTTTGAATCGCAGTCCCCTTCAGAAGTTGCTGCTAAGCCTTTCCATGCTTGCGTCGCATGAAGGCGACCGTGCCCAGCAAGCCGGTCCCCAGCAGAACCAGGCTGGTGGGCTCAGGGGCGACTGCGGGAGGGATCGGATTGGCCATAAGGATCTGGGGCTCGCCCCCGTTGGGGTAGCTGTCGCTAGGAACGAACGCAACGTCATTCCCGTAGTAGCCGGAGGGCTCGGAGGAAGCATTGGCGATGGCCTGCTGGGCCAGAAGCTGGGAAGTTGCGTCGTATCCGCCCAAAAAATCGGATTGGTAACTCGTAGGAAAGATATCCGTGGGATCCATGATGCTCCAGATCGCATACTGAATCTCAGAGAGCAGCAGGTCGTCGCCCGCGGCTCCGGCGTACTCGTTAAAGAGATATGCGTCATCGAGAACCTGCGCGCCGGTGAAGGCCCCGTTGTCGATGGACTCGGTAGGAGTGACGCCCGACACGAGGAGGGGGGTCACATTCCAGGACTGCCCCCAGTCTATGTCGCGATCATAATTCATGCACGACAGTCCAACGAGCGGGTTCGTGCCGCCCGGGCCGGTATAGGTGAAGTAAAACGGGTAGACGTACTGATCCTGATTGATTTGCTGACCCTGATCATTAAAAGTGCCATACCCGTAGTAGCCGATCGGCGCAGGATCCGTTGAGCCGGACTGAAACGTGAGAGTGTCAGCATAGCTCGCATGGGAAACTATGAAGACAAGGGAAAAAACCAGCGCGACTACAGCTGTTTTCAATCGCATGGCACAACTCCTGGGAATCGCATTACAACAAGGCAGCACTACATGGTCAATCTCAAAACTTTTTTGTTCAAACTGGCGTCCACGTGCATCTCTGTTCAAACACCGTGCCGTTTCGCGCCAAACTTGCGATCAGTCTTAACCAGCAAACAGGAATGCCTCAATCACCTTGCATAAATATAGTCAATCTCCTGCTGCTTTCAAAGCAATTAATGGTAATCAAACCATTTTGCTGCGAGTCCCCTTGAAAAGATTACTCGCGGGCGATTACCCGTGTTACCTTCCACCTGCGTCGTCTGTTTTTCGTGCCACAACCACGCTCCTCTTTTGAGAAAGCTCTCATCGCTCATCCGCCCGCAACATCTCAAGCCAGATACGATCCTGCTTATTTAGATGAGAAACGGGGCGGAAAGTTGCAACTTCGACACAACAGTTGTCCGCCGCGACCCACCCCTTCCCTTTTTCTGCATCACAAACAGCGGGCCCGCGTCGAGTTGTCGGCGCGGGTCCATTGATAATACCGTTCCTTCGAATCCCGGTTCCCTGCCCGCGGTTGCGGCTAAGCTGTCGCGAGCTTGCGGCGGCGCATCAGGCCGACCGTGCCCATCAGCCCGGTACCCAGCAGAATCAGGCTGGTTGGCTCAGGGGTGAGTGCGGATGGAGCTGGATCGGTCATGAACTCCTGCGGCTCGCCGCTGGTATAGGTGCCGCTGGGGGTGAACAAATAGTCATTCGCGTACTGGCTCATATTCGGGTTGGATAGGCGCGCTGCAGCGTTGGCCGCGGTGACCAGACCCTGGGCAACTGTGTCATAACCGCTCATGGTACTGGTGTCGGTCGGATCCATGATGTCCCAGATGGCAAACTGGATTTCGGAGGTCAGTGTGCTGTTGCCAATGGCGCCTGCGTACTTATTATAAAGATACGCGTCGGCAATAATGTTGTACCCTGACTCACCATCGATGACGATGGAGCTGGTAGGAGTGACGGTCGAGACCTTGGTGACGTTCACATTCCAGGACTGCCCTATCGAGGTGGGGCGATTAACATTCAGGCAGGACATATCGACCAGCGTGTTGCTGCCGCCCGGGCCTGTCACCGTGAAAATGTAGGGATCTATGTAGACGCCGTCGGTGCTTGCGCCGCCCACGCCGGTCAGCGTAAGGGAGTCCGCATAGCTGACGCGGGAGATCATGCAGACGAGGGAGAGGGTCAGGAAAACTACGGCTGTCTTTAATCGCATGGTGAAACTCCTGGGGGACCGTACTACAACAAGTGAAGCAATCAGTGCTCGAAACGTTATATTAACTCAAACTGCTTTTAGTTGGGTCATCTTCCTATTTGATGTTCTCCAAATCGATTCAGACTCACAAGCCGCCATAACAGGCAATCGGGAATGACTCAATCCCATACCCACAATATAAGAGGCCAGCAGCCCCTGTTGAAAGCAAATAATGGTAATCAAACCATTATGTTTCAGCGCGCCAGGAACAGGTTACTCGCGGGCGATGACACCGGTTACCTTTGAGAGGCAATGCGATTGGCTCCGCATCGTCTATACCGCGCCGCCTCGTTCGCACGGCTTGGCCCGCGCATTCGCCGGTTCTGCGGCGGGGGGCTGCCGGATGCCGGCAAGGCTTCCACCCTCTGCTCTGGTTGAGCCGCGCAATGGACGGCACGACCGCAGACGGCAATCCAACAAGCCGCAACCCGCAATCCTCAAACCACCGCAACTCGAAATCCTCGACCGTACAGCCGGCCCTGGGACACGCTGCTAAATTATTCGCGGAAGATCGCGTCCTTTCAGCATTTCTCCCCGTCTGTATCAATAGTTCCAGATAAACTTGAGATGGAGCAAAGGGACGGGCGATGAGAAATTTATTCCGTACGGGCGTGGTTCTGGCGGCGTGTTTCCTGCTGACTTCAGGGTTGCGGTTGCAGGCCCAGAGGGGCGGCGGTGGTGGTGGCGGCCAGATGGGCGGCCAGGCGGGTGGCCAGGGTGGACGCGGTGGTTTTGGCGGTGGCCAGATGGGCCAGCCGGTTCAGGGCACAGTCACCGCGGCGACATCCGATAAATTGACCATCAAGACTGCCACGGGTGATTCCTACGACATCACCGTCACGGCAACCGCCCGCATCATGAAGGCCGGTCAGCCAATCAAGTTGAGCGATGTGAAGCCCGGCGACAACGTCACTGCCATGGGTGCTGTGGACGCCGCAAAAAAGACCGTCCAGGCCATGATGGTGAACGACATCGACGCGGCAATGCTCGCCAAAGCCATGGAAAACATGGGCAAAACTTACATCATCGGGACAGTCGCCGCCATCGATGCAGACAATCTCAAGCTTACCGTCCTGCGCTCCGACAAAGTATCCCAGGTGATCGCGCTCGATGACGGCACCTCCTTCCAGCGCGGCAACCGCGGAGTTATGGCGGATGTGACCGCGGCCGGAGCATTGGCCGGCGGTGGAATGGGCGGGGGGGGTGGTTTTGGCGGCGGCCGTGGAATGGGCGGCGGCAGGCAGGGCGGCGGAGCACAGGCTGCACCGCCTGCTCCGGACAGCATCACCCTGGCCGACATTAAAGTGGGGGATTCAGTGATGGCCACGGGCACTCTGAAAAATGGTGCATTCACCGTGTTGAAGATGGGTGTCTCCGAACCGTTCGCAGCGGGCGCGGCACGAAACCGTCCGCCGCAGGGGCAACCACCGCCGGCAGCAGGTCCTGGCTCGCCGATGACGCCAATCACCGCTCCGCTGCCCGGTGCGCCAACGGAGTGATCGGCGCTCAAAGTGTTGGGCGTCCAAACAAGAGGATTGATTTGTCCTGGCAATTCACTGGATTCGGTTTCGCCAGGCAGGGAAAGACTCCAGTGTTGATGTTGATTGCCAATGCTTTGCCGTCAGGTTCTTATCAGTTTTAGTTCTGTCATGGGAGCGTGTTTTGTGCAGCGAGTAAATGCGATGAGGCGGTTTGCGGTGGTGGCAGTTGGTGTGGCGATTCTGGCCGGCACCGGTGATTTTGGCGCGACAGCTCTGGCGCAGGCGGCCCAGCCCGCGGCTACCCAGGCCACAACTGCTCCGGCGGCGCAGGCCCCGGCTACACCGGCTCCGCAGGCACCAATTGCGCAGGCCCCGGCCGCTTCCCCTGCGCAAACTCCCGCGGCTGCGCCTGCTGTTCCGGCAGTTGCGCCAGTTGTCGCCGCCGAGCCCCAGGGCGGAACCATCCAGGGCACTGTTAAGGTCAGCGGAGTTCCCCTGCCCGGTGTCGCGGTCACAGCAACCAACACACTGACCGGCAAAAAATACGCAACCACCACAGGCATCGACGGCGCATTCCAGATGGCCGTCCCCCGCAACGGCCGCTATGTCGTCAAAACCGACCTCGCCGGCTTTGCCTCCGTCACGCAGGAGGTCGTGGTAAACGCCTCCAGCCAGAACGGCGGCCTGCCCACGCAAACAGCGGAGTTCAAGGTGGACCTCGCTTCGCGCGTCACCCCGGAGCCCGTGCAGGCGGCCACAACCGCAGCCGGCGTTCCCGCGGTCAGAGCCACAACCGCCGCCGCAGCGACTCCGGCCCGGACCGCTGGCGGCGCCACCCCAGGCGCGGTCGCCAGAGTCGGTCGCGGCACGCAGGCGTTGGCAGTCCAGGGCAGTGATGAAACAGACCAGACAGACGCAAGCACCACCCAGACGAGCACCGACACGCAACTTCCATCGCTCGGTGCGGTCGCCAGCGACGATTCAACGGCATCGACAAATGAATCCATCGCCGTGACCGGGCAGCAGGGCCAGATCAACGGGCTGGCAACCTTCAGTCAGGATGACCTGCAGAACCGCATTGGGGACATGCAGCGCAACGGATTCACCAATGGCGACATCGCAAGCTCGCTGAACACCGTGATGCAGACCGGCACGTTCGCAGCTGGCCCAGGCGGCCCAGGTGGCGGCGGACCCGGCGGCGGTGGCCCCGGCGGCGGTGGTGGTGGATTTGGTGGTGGCGGCGGTGGCGGAGGCGGATTTGGCGGTGGCGGAGGACGTGGCGGCGGTGGTGGATTTGCCGGCGGCGGTGGCTTCGGCGGCGGCTTCGGCGGATTCCGCGGCCAGAACCCCAACGCGTGGCATGGCACATTCACATACAGCGGCGCGGACAGCGCGCTCAATGCTACGCCCCGTTCGTTCACCGGAACTTCCATCGCAAATCCTCCATCGGATCGCAACACGCTCACTGCCAGCGTCACCGGCACGCCCTACATCACAGGTCTGCTCAAGGCCAACACAAAGCAGATGGTCTTCCTCAGCGTCACCGAAACGCGCAATACCTCGCCTTCAACCAGGCAGATCATCGTGCCCACGGCAGCTCAGCGGTTAGGCGACCTTACCCCTGCATTTCAGGCCCAGCCACTGGTCGGCACAGTCTATGATCCAAATACTGGACTGCCCTACGGCAACACCAACTGCAATCCAAACTTGCATGCAGTCGATGCCAACCCAACAGCCTGCATTCCGCAGACCGAGCTCAGCTCCGCGGCGCTGGCTATGATGAACTACTACCCGCTTCCCAACATCACGCCCAACTCCTTGTATGACAACTTCCAGGCAAACTTTCCCGGCTCCTCGCACTCCTCGCAGATAACCTCGCGCTACAACCGCAGCTTCGGCTCCGCGCCGGTGCGTGGCGGGCGCGGAGGTGGCGGCGGCGGACGCGGTGGCGGTGGTGGCGGCGGCAATACTGGTGGCGCCTCCGGCACTAGAGCACAGAACCGCAACGCTCCACCAACGCTTCGTCAGAGCATCGCCGAAAGCTTTGCCTACGGACATTCGGCCAGCGCCAGCCAGAACTTCTCGCCCATGCTTGGCGGTTCAACAGTAGGCAACAACTACAGTCTCTCCAGCTCCTACACCGTCGGCTATGGACGCATCAATAGCACCGCCTCGCTGAGTTGGAGCCGTTCGCACAATCTCACTTCGAACTACTTCACCAATGGTTCAACGAACCCAGCACTTACTGCCGGGATCAAGGTTGGCAACTCAACCATATACAGCAACCCCTTCTACTACGGCATCCCGTCGATCAACACGAGCGGATCGACCGGCGTGTCTGGACTAGGCGATACCACTCCCAGCAACTCCATCAACCAGACCATCTCCTTCTCGGACTTCGTCAGTTGGAGCCACAAGAAGCACAACATGCGCTTCGGCCTCGACTTCCATCGCATTCAAAACGACTCCATCGGCACCGGCGGTGTGCTTGGCTCCTTCACCTTCTCCGGCTTCGCCACCGAGCAACCGGCCTTGCAGACCTGCAATCCGGTGACCGATGCGCAACAGTGCAAGGAGTATGCAGCTTCAGGCTCAGCCGTCGCCGACCTGCTCATCGGACAGCCGCAGCAGACCTCCATCACCGCCGGCCTCAGCAAGATCTACCTCCGCGGCAACTCATGGGACTGGTACGCGCAGGACGACTGGCGCGCCCGCTCCAACCTCACCATCGCCTACGGCCTGCGATGGGAGTACTTCTCGCCCTACTCGGAGGAGAACAACCATCTGGTCAACCTGAATCTCACCGGAAGCGGCACCGGCCTGCAGATCGCCAATGTCTGCGCCACCGCATCCGCCGGATGCGCCTCCGTCGGCACTCCGGCATCGCTGGTCAAGCCTGACAGGTCCATGTTCTCCCCGCGCATAGCCATAGCCTGGTCGCCGAAGTTCAAGTGGACCAAGCAGATGGTTGTCCGCTCCAGCTACGGCATCAACTACAACACCGGTCAGTACTCGCGCTTTGCGTCCAGTATGTCGTTCCAGCAGCCCTTCGCCATCACAGAGACGAACACCCTGAGCACTCCAAACAGTCCGACCACATGCACCATGGCGAACATGTCCTGGAACACGACGTATCAGAACTCCACCGGCTTCAACTGCTCCACCCAGACCACGCAGAGCAACTTCGGCGTCAACCCCAACTACCGCCTCGGCATGGTCCAGGTCTATAACCTCGGCATCCAGCGCAGCCTTCCTCAGGGCACCGTGCTCAACATCGACTACACCGGCGCATACGCCACCAACCAGGACATCGTACGCTCGCCCAACCGCAACGCGGATGGCATCCTCAACTCCTCTTCCGGCCAATTCCGTTACGAGGACTCGCTCGGCTACCAGCGATCGAACGCGCTCGCCGTCAACCTGCGCGAGCGCATGCACAAGGGCATCTCCCTTGGCGCCACTTACACTTACTCGCACTCCATCGACGACGCCAGCTCGGTCGGCGGCAGCGGAAACTCCATCGCGCAGGACGACCAGGACCTCGGCGCCGAGGAGAGCAACTCCAGCTTCGACCGGCGTCAATCTCTCAGCGGCAACTTCATCATCGAGCCGCCCTTCGGCCCCAACCGCGCCTTCCTCAACAAGGGCGGAGTGCTGTCAAAGGTCCTCGACGGATACTCCATCTCCGGCAACTACACCTTCGCCTCAGGAAACTACGCCACGCCGCAGTATTCCGGGACCACACAGGAGATCGCCGCCGGATCGGGCAACTCGCTCCGACCCAACCGCGTTCCCGGCCAGTCCATCAGTGGCGCGAAAACGCGAGTCGCTTGGTTCAATACAGCCGCATTTGCCGCTCCCAACCCTGGCACCTACGGCAACGCCACGCGCAACTCCATCCAGATGCCCGGAACCGTCTCCCTCAGCGGATCGCTCTCGCGCACCGTCAGCTTCGGCGGAACACGCAGCTTTGAGGCCCGCATCAACGCCAACAATGCCTTGAACACAGTGCGGTACTCCGGCGTCAACACCCAGATCAACTCATCCAGTTTTGGTCAGGTCAATGGAGCGGGAGCAATGAGATCGCTCTCATACTCGGCTTTCTTCAGGTTCTAAATACATTTGTGAGTTGTTAATTATTAATTGTGAGATAGCAGTGAAGGAGACGGCAATGCAACGAGTGATGGCGGCGGTTTTGGTGGCAGGAATGGTGGTTTCGCCGGCAGGTGTGCCGATCTCGGCCATGGCGCAGCAGCCGGTCTCTAACGTAAAATCCAAGCCGCTCGTCGCATACGTCAATCGCGTGCTGACAAACGTCGTGGTGCGCAATAAAAAGACAGGGGAGCTGATCAAGGGTCTCAAGGAGTCCGACTTCACCGTCTCCGAAGACAAGAAGCCGCAGCAGATCACCACCTTCGACTACCAGAACATCGACTCGGCCGTTACCCTCGCTGAGACCACCACCGTCTCCGGCGTCACAACCACCAAGAAGAAGACCATCGCCGACCTGGTCAACAACGACTTCGCCGCCGCGCCCGACGAGTTGAAGGACCACCGTCTCATCGTCATGTTCTTCGACCTCAGCAGCATGCAACCCGAAGACATCACACGCGCCGTCGACGCGGCCAAGGATTACATCAATAACAAGATGGCCCCGGCCGATCTCGCGGCATCCGTCAGCCTCGTCGCCAGCCTCAGCATGGACCAGGACTTTACCAACGACAAGGCCGCCCTCATCAAAGCCGTCAGCAAGTACGATGGCAGCGAGGGCACTGGCTACGACGCCGGCAGCGAGGGCGGAGACACCACAGACTCCACCGACGACTCCTCCAGCTTCACCGCCGACGACAGCGAGTTCAACGCACTCAACACAGACCGCCAGCTCTACGCCATCCGCACCATCTGCAAGTCCATCGAGAAGGTCGAGCAGAAGAAGAGCATGTTGTACTTCTCCGGCGGCCTCACCCGCCAGGGCATCGAAAACCAGGCAAGCATCCGCGCCGCCACCAACGAGTGCGTCAAGGCAGACACTGCAATGTATGCCGTGGACAGCCGCGGCCTGCAGGCCCTCAACGCCGTCGGCGACGCCTCGCAGGGCAGCCGCCGCGGCACCGGAGCTTACAGCGGCGCTTCCATGCAAGGCCAGTTGAACTCCAACTTCAGCTCGCAGGAGACCCTCGGCACCCTCGCCAGCGACACTGGCGGCAAGCTCTTCGTCGACTCCAACGACTTCGCGCCTGCCTTCCAGCAGGTGCAGCACGACACAGAGGCCTACTACATCATCGGTTACCGCGCCACCAACGTCGCGCGCGATGGCACATATCGCCACCTTTCCATTTCGCTGAAGGGCCATCCCGAGGCCAGTCTCGAGTACCGCCCCGGCTACTATGCCCCAGCCGACTTCCAGCACGCCAAGACCGAGGACCGGGAGATGGCACTCACAGAGCAGATGCGCAGCGATGTTCCAGCCACCGATGTCGCAATCTATCTCCAGGCCCTCTACTTCCGTCTCGAGGACGGCAAGTTCTTCATCCCTGTCTCGCTCGTCATCCCCGGCTCGCAGATCAACGCCGTGCAGGTCAAGGACAAGGACAAGGCCACCATCGACATCCGTGCAACGGTCAGGAACGCTCAAAACATCGTCGTCGGACAGTTGCCGCCCAACACACAGGTAAAGCTCGACGTCGATGCGAACCAGATGCTGATCAAGAAAAACATTCAGTACTCCACCGGCTGGACGCTCGCACCAGGCAAGTACCACATCAAGTTCGTCGTGCGGGAGAACCAGTCCGGAAACATGGGCAGCTTCGAGACCGACATCCAGGTCCCGGACATGAAGAAGACCCCGCTTAAGCTCAGCTCGGTCGTTATGAGCAGCCAGCGCACGCCAAACACCATCAAGAAGAACCTCGATCCGCTGGTGCGCGACGGCCAGGAGTGGGTGCCAAACGTCTCCCACGTCTTCCGCCAGGACCAGCATCTCTTCTTCCTCTACGAGGTCTACAGCCCCACCAAGGACAAGGACACCGCCACCACCTCCGCCACACAGGCTGCAACGCAGGCCGCCAATCCCGGCCTCACCAAGAAGGAAGCCGCCCCCGTCCGCGTCCTCACCAGCATCGAGTTCCTCCTCGGCGGCGTCAAGGTCTACGAGACCCCGCTGGTCGAGGCAACCTCCATCAACATCCCGGAGCGAGATGCCGTCGCCTTCCAGTTCGACGTCCCGCTCACCGGCCTCAAGACCGGGACCTACGTCTGCCAGGTCAACGTCATCGACGATGCGGGAGGCACGTTCACCTTCCCGCGCATGGCCCTGCGCGTAACCCCGGCAGCCGCCCCGCTGCCAACCGCGACCCCGGTGGCCGCGGTTCCACCGGCCGCTCCGCCAACCCCGGCAGCCAAAACGCTCTAGCGTCGCGGATCAAATCCAACCAGCCATCTGCCCCACATCTCGCTCCTGAGATGTGGGGTTTTTCGTTCCAGCCCAAGAGTCGCAGCACGCCCCATCCATCGCGGCACTATCGCGATGGGTGGGTTTCCCCGCCAAAAACCTCACGAGCCGTTATTCTGGCGCAGCCAGAATCTCTGTATTAGTCTTTGCCCTTGTTGTTGTCTGTTCTTCGTCATTGCCTGTTCTTTGTCCGAGCCACCAAAAGCTCTGTCATCCTGCGCGGAGTGGCTCACGGCCTCATCGTGAGAAACACAGTCGAAGGACCTGCGGTTGTTTGTTCTTGCTGTCATTCTGAGCGCGTCGTTCAAGCGCGAAGAACCCCGATGAACCCCGCCCGCCCCAGCCGTCCGCACCTTTCTCCCACAAAGCTCCGCCCCCTGTTTGTCATTCCGCAGCGCAGCCCCAATGATCTGTCATTCTGAGCGCAGCGAAGAATCCCCGCATTTCGCCTTTGCTGTTGTTTGTTCTCCGCCCTCGCCGTTGCTTCTAGGTACGCCAGGTCTTCAGGCTTGGCCCTCTCAGGCAGCCACACGATAAAGGGGCTTTACAGGCTGCGGAAAAACTCGGTATTTTGGGTGTGTTGAGTTTTGCGAAGCGATTTTTTCGTCGATTGGGGCTGTTTTCTCCTGGGATTCTGTCGTTTTGCGGCCTCTGGAGGCCGTTTTACCGGCCTTCCGGCACACTTCGTCCCTAGTTGGCCAGCGATTGAATCGGGATCAGCCTCCTCATGCGCATCCGATTGTAGGCCGTCACCGTCAAGCGGTAGAACCAGTCGACGCGCGCCAGTCCGCGCAGTTTGATCTGACGCAGCGGGCGGTCCAGCTTGCTCCAGCCGAAGACGCGCTCGATCAGCTTGCGTTTGCGCTGGCTGATCGGGCGACGCGGGTCGGCGCGCTCGGCCTCGGTCAAGCTGTTCTTGCCCAGGCAGGCACCCGCGGTGTACTCGCTGACGTGCGGCGCAACCTTGCGCCGGCGCAGCTCCTCGACGAACTTCGCGTCCTGATACTGCGTGTCGGCACCCAGCGTGATCGCCTGTGTTTGCGCGGCGTTTGGTGCGACGCGATCCAGCATCGCTCGGCCGCCGTGCGCTCGGCCAGCGTGCCCGACTGCGTGGCCTCGGCCGCCACCACCAGGCCGTTGCGGTTCTCCGTCAGCGCGTGGCCTTGATAACTCGGCACCGATTTATCCGCCGTGGCCTTCTTGAACAGGCGTGCCTCGGGGTCGGTCTTCGACTCGACTTTATCGCGCAACAGCACCTCGCCCTTATGTCCGGAACCAGCGCCAGCAGCGGGCGGATCGGATCTATCGTGGAAGCTGCGAGCCGCCGCCCAAGCCTGAATCAGTGTGCCATCGACGGTGAAGTGCTCCTCGCTGAGAAGGTTCTGCTCGCGCGCTTCGACCAGCACTGCCTCCAACAACTGCTGGCTCACCGCGCCCGCAATCAGCCGCTCGCGGTTCTTGGGGAACACCGTCGCGTCCCACAGCGCGTCGTCCATCTCCAGGCCAACGAACCAGCGAAACAGAAGGTTGTAGCCGATCTGCTCGATCAACTGCCGCTCGCTGCGGATCGAGTAGAGAACCATCAAAAGCGTCGCGCGCAGCAGCCGCTCGGGCGCGATCGACGGACGGCCCGTCGTCGCATAAAGCAGGTCGAACTCGGCGTCCATGCGCGCCAACGCGCGATCCACCAACACACGAATCTGCCGCGCCGGATGATCCGCCGGAATTCGCTGCTCCAACGTCACATAACTGTACATCGTCGACTGTTGCTGATCTGTTCCTCGCATCCCTCTGTCATAAATTAATTCGCGGTGGAGAAACAGTCCCTCAGACAGAACAAATGAATATAAAGTTTTCCGCAGCCTGTAAAGCCCTCGGACCTTCTGCCAGAAGCGGCAATCAACGTCTTCCGCAGTCCGCCGCCACGAAGTCCAGACTTAGTCCAGACCTAAACAAAAAAGTCCAGACTTAACATGCTTTGAAGACTTTAGTATTTTTTCGCACACAAAAGGAGATTCCGCATGTCCGAAGCAACCGCAACCCGCCGAATCTTCGCCTTTACTACGCCTCACGCGCTTAGCGCGTGCTTAACTCGCATCTTTTGAATATTTTACGCTATCCACCCTAGGGGGGGCCGCAATGGCGAACGCAACCGAATCCGCACCGGCCAACCCGGTTCCGACCTCAGAACCCGCGCCAACGCTTCCAGTGCCGCCACATCCACACCTCGGGCCGCCGCTGCCGTTCCGCCTCGCTGCGCGGTGAGCAGTTCTGCTGCTACCGCAACACACGCCGACTTAGATCCACTTCTTCCACAGCAACCAGACCTTCACGGTCTGCGTTAGGCCCGCGTAGGCAAGCAGCGTCGGCAGCAGAATCGGCCAGTAGAGCCCAGGCAGGTGGACCAAGCCCAGCGATGAGGCCAGCGGAGAGAACGGTAACCATGCTCCGAAGGCCATGATGCCCGCCGTCGTCAGCATCAGCGACCAGCTTGCGCGGCTCTGCAGGAACGGAATCTTGTTGGTGCGAATGACGTGGATGATGAGCGTCTGCGTCATCAGCGACTCGACAAACCAGCCTGTCTGAAACAGCGGAGCGTTGGATGGGTGCCAGCACTTGAAGATGTGCAGCATGACGAAGAAGGTGGTGTAGTCGAAGATCGAGCTGATCGGTCCGACGAACAGAATGAACCGCCGGATCTCCGCGATGTTCCAGGGCCGCGGCTTCGCCACCAACTCGTCGTCCACCGCGTCGGTGGGAATCGGCACCTGCGAGATGTCGTAGAGCATGTTGTTGGTCAGAATCTGAATCGGCGCCATTGGGATGAACGGCAGAAATGCGCTCGCCCCCAGAACGCTGAACATATTTCCGAAGTTGGAGCTGGCCCCCATGCGAATGTACTTGATGATGTTGGCGAAGACCTTTCGCCCCTCGATCACGCCTCCTTCCAGCACATTGAGATCTTTCTCCAGCAGGATCAGGTCCGCCGACTCCTTGGCGATGTCCACCGCCGTGTCCACCGAGATGCCGATGTCGGCGGCGTGCAGCGCGGGCGCGTCGTTGATGCCGTCTCCCATAAACCCGACGACGTGCCCCTTGCCCTGTAGCGCACGCACAATCCGCTGCTTGTGGGCCGGCGAGAGGCGCGCGAAGAGCGTTGTCTTCTCCGCCGCCTCCGCCAGCTCGGCGTCCGTCATCTTCTCCACCGCGTCGCCCAGCAGCATGGGATCGGGCGTGAGCCCCACGTCGCCGCAGACCTTGCGGCTGATGAGGTCGTTGTCGCCGGTGAGAATCTTTACGTCCACGCCATGGCTGTGCAGCGAGTTGATTGCGGTCGCTGCACTTGGCTTGGGCGGGTCGAGAAATGCAACATAGCCCTTCAGTACCAGATCGTGCTCGTCCTCCTTGGAGCAGGACTTCTTTCCATCGAGGTCCTTTTTTGCGACGGCAAGAACGCGGAACCCGTCGCCGCTGAGGCTTGCGTACTCCGCCTTCAGTCCCTGGATCAACGAAGGTTCCATCGGCGACAGCTTGCCATCCAGTTCGAACTGCGAGCACTGTTGGAAGATCTCCTCTGGCGCGCCTTTGGTCAGCAGGATGGCGTGGCCGTCCGGATCTTCCACCATCACCGACATCATGCGCCGAGTGAAGTCAAAGGGAATCTCGTCCAGCTTCTTGAACTTCTCGATCAGTTCCTGCTGATGAAAGTCCGAGCTATTCAGAATCGCCGTGTCCAGCAGGTTCTTCAGGCCAGTCTGGAAGTGGCTGATGAGATAGCCATCGAGCAACACCTCGTCGGTCTCTCGTCCCGCCACGTTGCAGTGCCGCTGCAGCACCACGCGGTCTTCGGTGAGCGTTCCGGTCTTGTCGGTGCAGAGCACATCCATTCCGCCGAAGTTCTGAATCGCGTTCAGCCGCTTGACGATCACCTTCTTGCGGCTCATCGCGATCGCGCCCTTGGCCAAGCACACCGAAACGATCATGGGGAGCATCTCCGGCGTGAGGCCCACAGCCACCGCCATCGCAAAGAAGAAGGCGCTCTTCCAATCGTGCTTGGTGAACCCGTTGATGAGAAATACCAGCGGCACCATCACCGCCATCAACTGGATCATCAGCCAGGTGAAGCGACTCAGCCCGCGGTCGAAGCTGGTCGGCGGTTCTTCCTCCGTGATCGAGCCAGCCATGCTGCCCAAATACGTGTTGACTCCCGTCACCACCACCACCGCGGTCGCCGTGCCGCTCTGTACGCTCGTCCCCAGGAAGCAGATATTCTTCAGATCGGACGGCGAGTTCGAGACCTGCGGCTCGGGATCGTGAAACTTCTCGACCGGCATCGACTCGCCGGTCAGCGCTCCCTGGCTGACGAAGAGGTCCTTGGTGGCGAGGAGGCGCACGTCGCCGGGAATCATGTCTCCAGCGGAGAGGTTGACCACATCTCCCGGCACAAGATCCCGCAGCGGAATCTCCCGCGCGCTGCCATCGCGAAGAACCGTCGCGGTCACGTGGATCATGGCCTTGAGCTTTGCCGCGGCCGCGTCCGCGCGCGCTTCCTGTACGAACCGCAGCGTCACGCTGAGCAGCACCATGCAGGCCATCACGGTGCCGGCGCGCATGTCGCCCGTGGCGTAGGAGATTGACGAGAGAACCGCCAACAATATGACCAGCGGGTTGCGCAGAATGATAAGGAGGCGGATGAACCAGCCGCGCGAACGCTCCTGCGCCACTTCATTCGGGCCCACGCTGCTCGCTCTCGCCTCTGCCTCCGACTGCGTCAGGCCTTCAGAAGCCGTGTGCAGGGAACGCAGCAGTTCGTCACCGTCCTTCGTGGCCGCATCCAGTACCGCGGGCGAGACACGGATGTTGTGTTCCTTCGCCTTTGCAAAAATCTTTGCGGGAATTACAGACTTACCCGTCGGAGGCTTTGTCCCCGCAGAGCTACCGCCCGCTGGATGGCCTGTTCCGGCCGGCCCCTCTACCGCACGATTCGTTTCCGGTGCCGTCATCGCTCTTTTCACCGCTATCGAAGTGACTTACTTCGTTTCGCTCAAGACTAGCATGGAGTCTTGACGCGCCTGAAGCCGTGCGCTTGCAACAGAAACCTGCCGCACTTCCCACGGATGGCCCGCGGATGAAATACTTGTTCCATGCCTAATGTCACACGCAAACCATTGATCGCAGCCAATTGGAAGATGTTCAAGACGCCCATCGAGGCAGTTAACTTCGTTCGCGCCTTCATCCCCCTCGTCGCCACCTATAGCCACGCAGAGATCGTTCTCTGTCCCTCACCCGCGCTGCTGCCTGCTGTTGTCGATGCGGCGCGCAATACACCGGTTGCCATTGCAGGGCAGAACATGCACTGGAAGGACTCGGGCGCGTACACCGGCGAGACATCGCCGTTGCAGCTCAAGGCACTGGGCGTCACCCATGTGCTGATCGGCCACAGCGAACGCCGGCAGTACTTCAACGAGACGGACGAAACGGTGAACCTGAAGCTGAAGTCCGCGCTGGCGCATGGGCTGATTCCCATCGTCTGCGTGGGCGAACTGCTGGCCGAGCGCGAGGCGGGCGAGACCGCCGCGGTGCTGGAGCGGCAGACCGCAGGCGCGCTGGCCGGAATCGATCCCGCGACGGCCAAGACGCTGGTGGTCGCGTATGAGCCGGTTTGGGCCATCGGAACGGGAAAGACGGCGACTCCGGAGATTGCCGACGAGGCTCACAAGATCATCCGCGCGCAGATCGCCAAGTCGCTCTCGGCGGAGCTTGCCGCAAGCACGCGCATTCTGTACGGCGGCTCTGTGAAGCCGGACAACACGGCCATCCTTTGCGCTCTGGAAGACATCGACGGAGCGCTGGTGGGCGGAGCGAGCCTTGAAGCGGCTTCGTTCTCGCAGATTGTGGCCAACTCGGCTGCAAAATAGCCGATATTCAAACCATTTAATGGGCGCGCCTTACATAGGCGCGCCCATTTCATTTAATCTTCGCTGTAGCCCGGGTCGTCATTCTGGCGCAGCCCCACACGTCGTCATTCTGGCGCAGCCCCACACGTCGTCATTCTGGCGCAGCCCCACACGTCGTCATTCTGGCGCAGCCCCACACGTCGTCATTCTGCCGCAGCCCCACACGTCGTCATTCTGGCGCAGCCAGAATCTCCGTATTCGCCCTTGCCCTTGCCTGTTCTCGCCCTTGCCGTTGTCTGTTCTCGCCCTTGCCGTTGTCAGTTCTCGCCCTTGCCGTTGTCTGTTCTCCGGAGGGAGCAGGGGGCTTCACAGGCTGCGGAAAAACCCCTTTTTTGTCTTTCGGAGGGAGCAGGGGGCTTCAGCCCCCTGAATAAAGCCAATGGATTCAAGGGGCTTTAGCCCCGGGACTTTTGCTCGTAGCGCCAAACAACCCTTTTTCCGCAGCCTGTTCAGCCACCTGAATAAGCCAAATCGAATCAAGGAGATTCAGCCCCGGGTCTTTTTTTCGCACCCCACCCCGCAAAAACTCCAGCAAATCCATGTTGTCAAGCCCCTCGAACCCCCAAATTCCACCTAAACCACTCCAACCAAACCACATAAATCCTTTAAAAAGTTGGCATACTAGTTATGCTCCGCTTGCTACAATTAACCTATGGATCGAATTCAACGAACTTCGCGGGCCCACGCTCACAGCTCCCTCGATACGCCGTAAACGATTCATAATAGATATTTTAGATGTAAAGTAGCTGAAATGACCACTTTGGCGGCGCTTGATTCCGCCGTCCTGTTGATACAAAACAAGTTCCACGCAAGATACCCCTGGGAGGGGGGAGGGGGGAGGGGACGAATAAATATAGAACATAAGGCGAAATAACGGCAACTCTCGATCAAGGTCAAGGGCGAGAACAGGCAACAGCAAGCGCAAATACGGAGATTCTGGCTGCGCCAGAACGACGACGTGCGGGGAGGGATGCGGCAGAATGACGGCTTTCGCGGCGGCTGCGGCAGAACGACGACGTGGTGAGGGTTGAGTGGCTGGCGACTAAACTCGACGTAGCGCATCTCTCTGCGCCGCGGAACTTCAATGGACCTGCACGAAAAAATCCGCACAATACCCGCGCTGCCCGGCTGCTACCTGTACAAGAACGCCGAGGGCACCGTGATCTACGTGGGCAAGGCGAAGAACCTGCGCGCGCGGGTTCGATCGTACTTTCTGGAGTCGAGCCAGGCAAATGCGAAGACCGGCTCGCTGATGCGCGAGGCGGTGGACATTGAGTACATCACGGTGGGCAACGAGCGCGAGGCGCTGGCGCTGGAAGACAGCCTGATCAAGCAGCGGCAGCCGCGATACAACATCCTGCTGCGCGACGACAAGACTTATCCGTATATTCAGTTGACAATGAAGGACCGATTTCCGAAGGTCTTTGTGACGCGGCGGCTGCGGCGGGACGGCTCGGCGTACTTTGGGCCGTACTTTCCCAGCAGCCTGGCGTACCGGCTAGTGGAGCTGATCCATCGGAGTTTTCTGATTCCAAGCTGCTCGGTGGACCTGTCTCGATATCACCCGCGCGCCTGTTTGCAGTACTACATCAAGCGCTGCCTGGGGCCGTGCGTGGAGGGACTGACTACGCCGGAGGCTTACAAGCAGGCGATCCGCGACGTGCAGATGTTTCTCAACGGCAAGGCGGGCGAGCTGGAGGCCGAGTTGACGCGTCGCATGGAGGAGGCCGCGGAGGCTGAACTGTACGAGGCCGCGGCGCGGCTGCGCGACCAGATCGTCACCGTACACCAGATGCAGGAGAAGCAGCGCGTGG
This sequence comes from uncultured Acidobacteriaceae bacterium, assembly GCA_963828115.1. Taxonomy (GTDB): domain Bacteria; phylum Acidobacteriota; class Terriglobia; order Terriglobales; family Acidobacteriaceae; genus Edaphobacter. Next base: position 105,720 of record CAWHDN010000012.1, on the reverse strand, counting down.
CCACGGCGGACGACGAGGACGCCGACGTCTTCGGCTTCCACTACGAGAACGGGATGCTGGCGGTGAACCTGTTCCACATGCGCGGGGGCAAGATCGTTGACCGGCGGGAGATGTTCTGGGAGGAGCTGCCGGAGCTGCTGGAGGAGACGCCGGGCGACGAAACGGATGAGGAGCAGAAGCCGGATGCGAGCGAGGCGGCGGCTGAGTTCAGCGCGGCGGGGTTCTTCAGTTCCCTGCTGAAGCAGATCTACCTGGGCAACGCTTATGTGCCGCGCACGGTTCTGGTGCCTGTGGACTTTGCGGACCGCGCGGTGCTGGGCGAGCTGCTGACGGAGCGGACGGGACACCGGATTGAGATACTGACGCCGCAACGGGGAGAGAAACGCTCGCTGGTGGACCTGGTGTGCCTGAATGCGAAGCAGTCGTACGACCAGCGATTCCGCGTGCTACAGCCGAGCATCAAGGCGATCCAGGCGGCGTTGCAGGATGCGCTGACGCTGGAGAAGCTGCCGCGGCGGATCGAGTGCTTCGACATCTCGCACATCCAGGGGACGGAGACGGTGGCGTCGATGGTGGTGTGGGAGGACGGCGCAATGAAGAAGTCGGAGTACCGCAAGTTCCAGGTGAAGACGGTGACGGGGGTGGACGACTTTGCGTCGATGCGCGAGGTGGTGGGGCGGCGCTACAAACGATTATTGGACCAGCAAAACGAGAACGGCACGAAGTGCATGCCGTCGCTGATTTTGATCGACGGGGGAGTGGGGCAGCTCCATGCGGCGGTTGCGGCGCTGGCGGAGATCGGGATACAGCCGGGAGTGCCGGGCGAACCGGCGCTGGCGTCGATTGCAAAGCGCGAAGAGGTGCTGTACGTGCATGGGCAGGAGCAAGAGCCGATCGTGCTGGACCGGCGCTCGCCTGTGCTGCACCTGGTGCAGATGATCCGCGACGAGAGCCACCGCTTCGCGGTGACCTACCACCGCAAGCGGCGCGAGATGCGCGACAGCGACAGCGAGCTGGACACAATTGCGGGGGTTGGCCCGCGCACGCGGCAGCGGCTGCTGGAACACTTCGGCAGCGTGCGCGCCATCGGGCAGGCTGGGCCCGACGCGCTGACGTCGGTGGTGAGCGCGGCGACGGCGGCACGGATCCGGGAGCACTTCAAGGGCGCAGCGGACGCGGAATAAAGCGCGGCGGGACGGACGGAACTGAGTCTCTCAGAAGACCCCGCTGCATGACGGCTAAGTGGCTTTCAGCAGACGACGAAGCGCGTGATTTTGCGGCGCGCTGTATCCCCCAAATTGACTGAATAGTGCAACAAAAGTGGCACAGGGAACGGGTGCAAGCGACTGTAGACTTGCGGCTGAAGCAGACGGTCTGCCGGTGCAACCGCGCGGCGCGCAACGGAGCCTGAAGGCACCGGCAACAGCGCAGTTGCGGAGCCGACATGGAAGCGAGTACGGGACCGAATGCGGAGTGAGGCGACCAGTTGCATATGCAGGAAGAGGCCCCAGCCATAGATTCGACGACGCAGCATCCTGGTGAGAGTTCCGCCTCCATCTGGCGGAAATTCGTGCGGTTGATCCACTCGATTATTGCGCTGATGCGTCTGCCGGTATTGGCGCTTCTGGTTGGAATCACCTTGTGCTGCGCGGCGGCGGGACAAACGGCGACCAGCCTGAGCGTATCGAGTGGCGCAATCACGGTTGGGGCGAGCGAGACACTGACGGCTACGGTGCTGTCGGGGGGCCATCCGGTGACGGCGGGAAGCGTGGAGTTCCGCGACAATCTGGCATCGCCGGGAGGGAGTGTTCTGGGAAAGACGCCGCTGAATGGCAGCGGCTCTGGGCAGTTGGCTCTCTCCAGCGTGGGCCCCGGCGTACACCTGGGCATGGGCCTGCATGAGATCAGCGCAATCTATACGGGATCGTCCGGGCTGGCCATCAGCGTCAGCTCGTATCAGGCGGTGACGGTGAGCGGAACATCGCAGCTACCGACGACGACGGCGATCAGCTCGACGGGGGTGGCGGGGAACTACATGCTGACGGGAATGGTCACCGCGCTGACGACGGTGCTACCGACCGGCATGGTGTCGTTTCTGGACGCGTCGAACGGCAATGCGGTGCTGAACACGCAGACTCTTGATCCAGCGAGCAAAGGCTACGGGTTCGCAGCCTTCTCGACTGCGCCGGGTGTAGGCGGAGCAACTTCCGTAGCGGTAGGCGACTTCAACGGCGATGGGAACCTCGACCTGGCCGTGACCAACAGCTACTCCGGCACGGTATCGATCCTGCTGGGCGATGGAGCAGGAAACTTCACAACATTTTCAGGCTCGATGGTGTCGGTAGGAAGCGGGACGACCTCCAATCCATTTTCCATAGCGGTGGGCGACTTCAACAGCGATGGGAACCTCGACCTGGCGGTGGCCAACTTCGGCGATGGCACGGTGTCGATCCTGCTGGGCGATGGAACAGGGTTCTTCCATCCTGCCCCGACGCCCATCGTTACAGTTGGAAGGGGCCCGTACTCGATAGCGGTGGGTGACTTCACTGGCGATGGGGTCCTGGACCTGGCTGTGGCCAACTCCGGCGACAACACCGTGTCAATCCTGGTGAACGATGGGACGGGGAAGTTCTCGCCCGCGGCGACTCCCACCGTGGCCGTTGGAGTTAGCCCGCTTTCTGTCGTGGTGGGCGACTTTCTGGGCAACGGAAAGTTCGACCTGGCGGTGGTTAACAGTTGCGGGACCGACTCACTTTGTTCCGCACCCGGCACGGTGTCGATCCTGCTGGGCGATGGAACGGGGAACTTCACACCCGCTACGACACTTCCCGTTGGATACAGTCCGTACTCTGTTGCGGTGGGCGACTTCAACGGCGATGGGGTTCTCGACTTGGCCGTGGCCAACAGTTGCGGGAACGACCCACTTTGCAACAACTCGCCGGGCACAGTGTCGATCCTGCTGGGCGATGGGACGGGGAGCTTCTCCTCCGCCGCGACGTCCCCAGTTACAGTTGGAGTTAATCCGCGTTCTGTTGCGGTGGGCGACTTCAACGGCGATGGATCTCTCGACCTGACGGTGGTCAACTTCAATGACAACACCGTCACGATCCTGAAGGGTGATGGAACGGGGAACTTCGCGCCCGCTACGACGACCCCAGTCCCGGTTGGAGTCAATCCGACTTCGGTTGCGGTGGGCGACTTCAATGGCGATGGAAACCCCGACCTGGCTGTGGCCAACTTCGACGATGGCACGGTCACGGTGCTGCACGCACTCTGGACTGAAAGCGCCACGGCACCGGTTTCGTTCTCGACGCCGCCATCGCATAATGTTCTGGCCAGTTACGCTGGGGATGCGATCTACACGCCCAGCCAGTCGACAGCGATCCCATTACTGGGACTATTAAACACGGGGCTGGTGTGGACGCCAACCTACGCGATCATCCAGGGCACATCGTTGAGCGGCTTACTGAACGCAACGACCACCTACGGCGGCCTGCCGGCGACAAATCTGTGCAGCTACACCTCAACGCCCACCGGCGGAATCGTATACAACTCGACAGTGCTTGATGTGGGGTCGTACACGCTGGGCGTCACATGCACGGGAGACTACCCCACGGTGACGGGTACAAGACCACTGACGGTGTACCACACGGGGTATGTGCTGACGACGGGCACCAACAACCCGTCGGAGGGCACTGTGACTCCAGCCTCGGGCGGGACCTACGCCCCGACGCTTGTGATCGCCATCTCCGCGACGGCCAACCCCGGATACATCTTCGAGGGCTGGGAGTCAAATGCAGCCATTGCCAGTACGAGCAACGCCAGTACCAGCGTGACCATGAACTCGGCGGAGACGGTGACGGCTGACTTCGAGGCGGTGCCGACATTCGTGGTGAATACGAACCAGGACGACATTTCGGCGCCCGTTGCCTCCAACTGCCCGGCAAATCCGTCCGGCAGAGGTAGCGGCCCATGTACGCTGCGCGATGCCTTGCTTGCGGCCGCGGGCGTCGGCGGCAACATTCTCTTCGACCCGACGGTGTTTTCCGCCAGCAATACGGCGGCGGCCAACACCATCACGCTGGGCGCCGATGGGCCGTTATCGATCCCAACCAACACGATACTCACTGGGGCAACCTCGGGCAGCGGCGTTACGCTGACCAACCTGGTAACGGTGAATGGGGCCTCCGCGAGCACGGTCTTCACGCTGAGCGGCAGCACGGTGGCGATTCTCAACAACCTGACCATTGAGGATGGGACGTCTGGCGGCAACGGCGGCGGCATCAGCAACAACGGCACGCTGACGGTGAACCAAAGCACCTTCAACGGCAACTCCGCGATCGATGGTGGAGGCATCGACAGCAGCGGCACGCTGACGGTGAGCGGAAGCACCTTCAACGGCAACTCCGCGACCATCGGCGGCGGCATCTGTGTCGAGTCCGGCGGAAGCGTGACGGTGAGCGGCAGCACATTCTTTGGCAACGCCGGGACAACCGGCGGCGGCGCAATCGACGCCACCGTGGGCGGACCGCTTGCAGTAAGCAGCAGCACAATTTCCGGGAACAGTTCAACGAACAGCACGGGCGGCATTGCAGGGCCTGTTTCCAGCTTTCCGATGAGCAACAGCATCGCGACAGGAAACGTAAACGGGGATTGCAGTGTCTCCGGAGGCTCATGCCCAGCAAATGGCACTGGCGGCAACGTGCTGGGTGTGGCCGCCAATCTGGCCGCGCTGGGCAACTACGGCGGCCCGACGCAGACCATGATACCGTTGCCGGGCAGCGTGGCGATCTGCGCGATCGTTCCCACGGGCACGGGAACCGACCAGCGCGGAATGCCGTGGCCAGTTAGCTACAACGTCACATCCTGCCAGGACTCCGGCGCGGTGCAGACCGACTATTCTCTGAGCTTCGTTCAGCAACCGTCGACGACGCTAATCCTAACGCCCATCTCGCCGGCCCCTACCGTTGAGTTCGATGAGAGCGGCAGCCCGTTTGCTTCGTCTGTAACGATTCCGCTGACTCTGAAGGACAGCGGCGGCAACGATATTACGAGTCTCGACCTGAGTGGCGGATCGGCCAACACGTCCAGCGGCGTGGCCACTTACTCGCCGCTGGACGTCGACGCGCCAGGAACCGGCGACACGTTAGCGGCCAATCTATCGCTGAATTCAACGACTGCCATCTCATCCACCAGCAGCCCGTTCGACGTGACCCTGAAGCCCACGACGACCGTTGCGTCCGATGCGTCGGCGGTGTATCTCGTAAGTCAACAGAGCGTGACCCTGTCGGCGACGGTTACGAGCAGTTATGGAGCGGTGAATGCGGGCACGGTGACCTTCACGGTGATGCAAAGCAGCACCCCGATCGGGTCGCCGGTGACCAGCGGCACGGTGAGCAGCGGTGCCGCCAGTGTGACCTATACACTGCCGGGCGGAACATCGGCGGGCGGGTACTCCATTCAGGCCGTGTACAACACGGGTGGCGGCTTTGCCACCAGTAGCGACAGCACTCATACACTGACGGTCGGCATGGTTACGGTGACGCCCACGCTGGGCAACCTGTTGCAGATCTACACCGGGTCTCCTCTGGCAGCGACGGCCACCACCTCGCCCAGTGGCTTGACGGTGAATTTCACCTACAACGGCAGCTCCACCGCGCCGACAGCGGTTGGCAGCTATACCGTTGTGGGAACTATCAGCGACGAAAACTACCAGGGCAGCAGCAGCAGCACGCTTGTGATCAGCCAGGCAACGCCGGCGATACCCTGGGCGACGCCAGCGGCGATTCCCTATGGAACGGCGCTGAGCGCCACACAGCTTGACGCCAGCTCGGCGGTGGCCGGAACGTTCGTCTACAACCCGGCAGCGGGAGCGGTGCTCGGCGTCGGGCCACAGACCCTGTCGGTCACGCTGACGCCCACCGACAGCACCGACTACATGCCGGCAACGGTGTACATCACACTTGTGGTGAACAAGGGCGCACCGGGGATTACATGGGCGACACCGGCGGCCATCACATATGGGACGGCACTGAGCGCAACGCAACTCAACGCCAACACGACGGTGGCTGGAACCTACGTTTATACCCCGGCGGCGGGAGCTGTGCTGACGGCGGGTTTGCAAACCCTATCGGTGACGTTTACACCAACCGACAGCAGCGACTACTTGACGGCGACCAGCACCGTGCAGTTGACGGTGAACAAGGCAACACCGGCGATTAGCTGGGCGACTCCGGCGGCGATTCCCTATGGGACGGCACTGAGCGCAACGCAACTTGACGCCAGCTCGACGGTGGCGGGGACTTTCGTCTATACACCGGCAGCGGGAGCTGTGCCGACGGCGGGCTTGCAGACCCTTTCGGTAACATTTACACCAACCGACAGCAGCGACTACACGACGGCGACGGCGACGGTGCAGTTGACGGTGAACAAGGCTGCGCCGGTGGTCACATGGGCGACCCCGGTGGCGATTCCCTATGGGACGGCACTCAGCGCGGTGCAACTTGACGCTGGCTCGACGGTGGCGGGGACTTTCGTCTACACCCCGGCAGCGGGAGCTGTGCCGATGGCAGGTTTGCAGACCCTTTCGGTAACATTTACGCCAACCGACAGCACCGACTACTCGACGGCGACGGCGACGGTGCAGTTGACGGTGAACGCGGCTGCGCCGGCGATACCCTGGGCGACACCAGCGGCGATCACATATGGAACGGCACTGAGCGCGGCGCAGCTTGACGCCAGCTCGACGGTCGCGGGGACTTTCGTCTACACCCCGGCAGCAGGAGCTGTGCTGACGGCAGGCTTGCAGACCCTTTCGGTAACATTTACGCCAACCGACAGCAGCGACTACACGACGGCTACGGCGACGGTACAGTTGACGGTGAACAAGGCTGCTCCGGTGGTTACATGGGCTACTCCGGTGGCGATTCCCTATGGAACGGCGCTGAGCGCGGCGCAGCTTGACGCTGGCTCGACGGTGGCGGGGACTTTCGTCTATACACCGGCAGCGGGAGCTGTGCTGACGGCAGGCTTGCAGACCCTTTCGGTAACATTTACACCAACCGACAGCACCGACTACTCGACGGCGACGGCGACGGTGCAGTTGACGGTGAACAAGGCAACGCCGGCGATTAGCTGGGCGACACCAGCGGCGATCACATATGGAACGACGCTGAGCGCGGCTCAACTTGATGCCAGCTCGACGGTGGCTGGAACCTACGTTTATTCACCGGCGGCGGGAGCTGTGCTGACGGCGGGTTCGCAGACACTGTCGGTGACGTTTACACCAACCGACAGCAGCGACTACTCGACGGCGACCAGCACCGTGCAGTTGACTGTGAACAAGGCTGCGCCGGTGGTACCATGGGCGGCCCCGGCGGAGATCACATATGGAACGGCACTGAGCGCGGCGCAGCTTGACGCCAGCTCGACGGTCGCGGGGACTTTCGTCTATACACCGGCAGCGGGAGCTGTGCCGACGGCGGGTTTGCAAACACTTTCGGTGACATTTACACCAACCGACAGCACCGACTACTCGACGGCGACCAGCACCGTGCAGTTGACGGTGAACGAGGCTGCTCCGGTGGTTGTATGGGCGGCACCGACGGCAATCAGTTATGGGACGGCACTGAGCGCAACGCAACTCAACGCCAACACGACGGTGGCTGGAACCTACGTTTATACCCCGGCGGCTGGAGTTGTGCTGACGGCGGGTTTGCAGACACTGTCGGTGACCTTTACACCGACTGACAGCACCGACTACTCGACGGCGACCAGCACCGTGCAGTTGACTGTGAACAAGGTTGCTCCGGTGGTTACATGGGCTACTCCGGTGGCGATTCCCTATGGGACGGCACTCAGCGCGGCGCAACTTGACGCCAGCTCGACGGTGGCGGGGACTTTCGTCTATACACCGGCAGCGGGAGCTGTGCTGACAGCGGGTTTGCAGACACTGTCGGTGACGTTTACCCCGGCTGACAGCACCGACTACTCGACGGCTACGGCGACGGTGCAGTTGACGGTGAACAAGGCTGCGCCGGTGGTTACATGGGCTACTCCGGTGGCGATTCCCTATGGGACGGCACTCAGCGCGGTGCAACTTGACGCTGGCTCGACGGTGGCGGGGACTTTCGTCTATACACCGGCAGCAGGAGCTGTGCTGACGGCAGGCTTGCAAACCCTTTCGGTAACCTTTACACCGACTGACAGCACCGACTACTCGACAGCGACGGCGACGGTAACGCTGACGGTGAACAAGGCCACCCCGGCGATACCCTGGACGACACCGGCGGCGATTCCCTATGGAACGGCGCTGAGCGCGGCGCAACTTGACGCCAGCTCGACGGTGGCTGGAACTTTCGTCTATACACCGGCGGCGGGAGCTGTGCTGACGGCGGGTTTGCAAACCCTTTCGGTTACATTTACGCCAACCGACAGCACCGACTACTCGACGGCGACGGCGACGGTGCAGTTGACGGTGAATATGGCCACCCCGGCGATACCATGGGCGACCCCGGCGGCGATTCCCTATGGAACGGCGCTGAGCGCGGCGCAGCTTGACGCCAGTTCTACGGTGGCGGGGACTTTCGTCTACACCCCGGCGGCGGGAGCTGTGCTGACGGCGGGTTTGCAGACCCTTTCGGTGACGTTTACACCAACCGACAGCACCGACTACTCGACAGCGACCAGCACTGTGCAGTTGACGGTGAACAAGGCTGCGCCGGCGATACCCTGGGCGACACCGGCGGCGATCACATATGGAACGACGCTGAGCGCGGCTCAACTTGATGCCAGCTCGACGGTGGCTGGAACCTACGTTTATTCACCGGCGGCGGGAGCTGTGCTGACGGCGGGTTCGCAGACACTGTCGGTGACCTTTACGCCGACCGACAGCAGCGACTACTCGACAGCGACGGCAACAGTAACGCTGACGGTGAACAAGGCCACGCCAGCGATTACCTTGGCGACACCGGCGGCAATCAGTTATGGGACGGCGCTGAGCGCGGCGCAGCTTGACGCCAGCTCGGTGGTTGCGGGGACCTATGTCTACACACCGGCAGTAGGAGCCGTGCTGACGGCGGGTTCGCAGACACTTTCGGTGACGTTTACACCAACCGACAGCACGACTACTCGACGGCGACCAGCACCGTGCAGTTGACTGTGAACAAGGCTGCGCCGGTGGTTACATGGGCGGCCCCGGCGGCGATCACATATGGAACGGCACTGAGCGCGGCTCAACTCAACGCCGGCTCGACGGTCGGTGGGACATACGTCTATACACCGGCGGCGGGAGCTGTGCCGACGGCGGGTTTGCAGACCCTTTCGGTGACGTTTACGCCAACCGACAGCAGCGACTACTCGACGGCGACCAGCACCGTGCAGTTGACGGTGAACGAGGCTGCGCCGGTGGTTACATGGGCGACACCGGCGGCAATCACTTATGGGACGGCACTGAGCGCGGCGCAACTTGACGCTGGCTCGACGGTCGCGGGGACCTATGTCTACACCCCGGCGGCGGGAGCCGTGCCGACGGCGGGTTTGCAGACCCTATCGGTGACGTTTACACCAACCGACAGCAGCGACTACTCGACAGTGACGGCGACGGTAACGCTGACGGTGAACAAGGCTGCGGCAACTGTCACGTTGGGCAGCCTGTCACAGATATACACAGGGTCTCCTCTGGCAGCGACGGCCACAACCGTGCCGAGCGGCTTGACGGTGAACATTACCTATAACGGCAGCTCCGCCGCACCGACGGCGGCGGGCAACTATGCTGTTGTGGAAACGATCAGCGACACAAACTATCAGGGAAGCAGCAGTAACACGCTGGTGATCAGCAAGGCTGCGCCGGTGGTTACATGGGTGGCCCCGGCGGCGATTCCCTATGGGACGGCGCTGAGCGCGGCGCAGCTTGACGCCAACTCGGTGGTCGCGGGGACCTATGTCTACACACCGGCAGTGGGAGCTGTGCTGACGGCGGGTCCGCAGACCCTGTCGGTGACGTTTACACCGACTGACAGCAGCGACTACTCGACGGCGACGGCGACGGTGCAGTTGACGGTGAACGCGGCTGCGCCGGTGATTGCATGGGCGGCCCCGGCGGCGATTCCCTATGGGACGGCACTGAGCGCGGCGCAGCTTGACGCCAGTTCGGTGGTTGCGGGAACTTTCGTCTACACCCCGGCGGCGGGAGCTGTGCCGACGGCGGGTTTGCAGACCCTGTCGGTAACATTTACACCAACCGACAGCAGCGACTACTCGACGGCTACGGCGACGGTGCAGTTGACGGTGAACAAGGCTACGCCCGCAATCATCTGGGCGATACCGGCGGCGATCACATATGGAACGGCGCTGAGCGCAACCCAACTCAACGCCAGCTCGGTGGTTGCGGGGACCTATGTCTACACCCCGGCAGCGGGAGCTGTGCCGACGGCGGGTTTGCAGACCCTTTCGGTGACGTTTACGCCAACCGACAGCAACGACTACTCGACGGCTACGGCGACGGTGCAGTTGACGGTGAACAAGGCTGCGGCAACTGTCACGTTGGGCAGCTTGTCACAGATATACACAGGGTCTCCTCTGGCAGCGACGGCCACGACCGTGCCGAGCGGCTTGACGGTGAACTTTACCTACAACGGAAGCTCAACCGCACCCACAGCGGTTGGCAACTATACCGTTGTGGGAACAATCAGCGACACAAACTATCAGGGCAACAGCAGTAACACGCTGGTGATCAGCAGGGCTGCGCCGGTGATTACATGGCTGGCACCGGCGGCGATTTTTTATGGGACGCCGCTGAGCGCGGCGCAGCTTGACGCCAGTTCGACGGCTGCGGGGACGTTCGCCTACAGCCCACCGGCTGGAACTGGTCTGACGGTTGGCTCGCAGACACTCACGGTAACTTTTACACCAACCGACAGCAGCGACTACTCGACGGCAACCAGCACCGTGCAGTTGACGGTGAACAAGGCTACGCCCGCAATCATCTGGGCGACACCGGCGGCGATCCCATACGGAACAGCGCTGAGCGCGGCGCAACTCAACGCCAGCTCGACGGCCGCTGGGACATTCGTCTACACACCAGCTGCGGGCGTGGTTCTGGGAATCGGTTCGCAGACCTTGTCTGTCACGCTGACCCCAACCGACAGCAACGACTACTCGACGGCGACCAGCACCGTGCAGTTGACGGTGAACGCGACTACACAGACGATCAGCTTCACAGCGTCGTCAACCATGACATATGGATGTGTACCCATTACGCTGACGGCGACGGGCGGGGCTTCGGGGAATCCGGTTACATTTAGCGTCCTCTCCGGACCAGGCTCCATCACGGGGAGCACGCTGATCATCAATGGCGCAGGGTCGGTGGTGGTTGCCGCGAACCAGGCTGGCAACGGCACCTACGCAGCAGCAACGCAGGTGACGCAGAGCATCGTGGTCAATCCGGCGCCGTCTGCAATCGCGATTGCGAGCGGCGCAAGCACGGTGCTGGCGCAGAATGCGGTCACGCTGACGGCCACGGTATCCTCGCCGGCAGGCATCCCCACAGGCACGGTGAGCTTCCTGGATGGCACGACGCCGCTCGGCCCGGGCACGCTATCTGGAGGGGTTGCAACGCTGACCACTTCGTTGCTGACTGTGGGAACACACTCGATCAGCGCCGTGTACAGCGGGGGAACGAACTTTGTCGCAGCGACCAGCGCCGTGCTGACGCAATGCGTCATGGACATCAGCTTGAGCGACCCATCTGCCGGTGGCACGTCGCAGACCGTGACAGCGGGCGGCAACGCGATCTATTCGCTGGCCATCGCACCCAGCAGCGGCACGACCTTCCCGGTGGCAGTGACGCTGACTGTGAGCGGCCTTCCCACTACAACAACGGCAAGCCTAACCCCGGCGGCGTGGGTCCTGTCATCGAACAATCCATGGACATGGACTCTGCCCGCTAACACACCGCTGACGAGCAATTCGCAGTTGACCATCCAGTTGTCGCAGAGCCTGGCACAGACACAGCCGAATGGCGCGGCAGGCGGCAATCTGGCTACGCGGCTGGCGCCGTTCTCGCTGGCGCTTCTGATCCTTCCCTTCGCGGGCCGGATGCGCCGCGCAAGCAAGCGGCTGAGACGCGCGGCTTTCGTGCTGCTGTTGCTGGTTGCGAGCGTGGCAGCCATGGCAGGACTGAGCGGTTGCGGTTCTCCCAGCGTTTTCTTCTCCCAGCAAATGGAGAGTTATTCGGTAACCGTGACAGTGAGCGCAGGCACACTGTCTCACTCCATGCCAGTTACGCTGGTGGTGGAGTGACGAGGACAAGTCGAGCCTGCGAGGAGCGGACCGGGCGACGCGCTCGGATAATTGTAGCGAGCGATTTTCTGGCCGTGATTCAGGAGGCTATTTGGGAGCGGCCTGCGGTGTGATGGCGGAGACGGGAACCTCCATGACGCCCAGATGGCCGGTGGCGAGGTCGTGGACGCCGATGCGCAGGATGTACTCTCCCTTGGCGGGCACGGCGATCTCCTGACGGAGTTTGGCACCACCTTCCAGCATGGATTCGTAGGCGTCGTCAGCCAGAGCGGGCTTGGCCGCCATGGTGCCGGAGTTGACCAGTTTGCCGTCGTCCGTGTCATAGACGTTGACGGCGTACTCGAACTGGCCATGATAGTTGCCGTCATCCGACAGGTCGAACTGAATCCCATTGATGTCGATGAGGTAGTTGAGGGTGAGGTGACGGTAAGGCGGCTTCATCGCCTTAGGGTCGGGATTGCTGCCTGGCGGAAGCGTGGCATCGGTGGCGGGGGCCAAAGCGACGGTGACGTGGAAGAGAATCTCCGTGGGTTGCAGAGCACCGCGCATCATGGCAGTCTGGAGGGGGGTGGCTTTATCGACAGGCTTTCCGCTGAGGGTGGTATTCGGGGGCAGTGCGTGGTAGCCGTGTCTATAGAGGAGATTGAGGTCCGGCTGGTCGACTTTGACGGTGATGGAGCGGCGGCGTGTGTCCATGGTCTGGTTGGTGGGGGCGTAGATGATGGTGTAGTAGTTGGCCCCGGTATCGATGGCCTGCTGGGCTGCTCCGGCAAGGTCGTTGGTGTTGAAGAAGGTCTTGCCGCCGGTGGACTCGGCGACGCCTTCCATCACCAGGTGCTCCGTCGCTTGCGTCCTAACAATCCGGCTGTCGGGCGCGTTCTTCGCAAGAAGATCCAGCGCGCGGGAATCGACCGGATAGACGACAACATGCGAGTTCCCGAGCAGGCCTTCGGCAACGCTGAGGTCTTCGCGGAAGTCGTAGCAGACTGAGCCCTGCTTGTCCCTCATTCTGTCTGGGAATCCACCCGAGTACCAGAGGAGGTTCTTTCGTCCGGGCATGCCGGAGACGTAGCGTGAGATCTCCGCCATGGCGGAGAGAGTGTACTGACCGCGTTCGGCTGCGTGTTGGCACTCCACATCTTGATTGAATGCAGTCGCCTTCGGTTGCGCTACCATGGCGGATTGCTTGGGCGCCGCCTGGCCCTGGAACATGTCCTCTGAGATGTCAATATTTATATCCTGGCCGCTGTCCTCGAGGGACGGAACTCCCAGGTTGAGCTTCTTGCTCTTGATGGCATTCTTCAGTAGTTGCTGGTCCGTGGTGAATCCCTGGACCAAGGACAGTTTCCCGGTTGGCGACAAGCTGAACACGGCGACGCGCGTTCCGGCAGGCGCCTTGTCCGCGAAGTCAACCATGCGCTTCTGCACGATGGACTGGGTCGCGATGGGCGTGTCGAGCGAATCGATCATCAGGATGTTGAGAGGGCGGGCAGTCTCTGGCTCTGGCGCAGTGGCGTTGGTGAATGTGTTTGGCGGAAGAGATGGCCTGGCCGCGGCCGGAGACTCTGCCGGCTTCTGGTCGGAGCGGTGCTCTCGAAAACTGCGGGGGACCATCGGCCTGCCATCCTCGAGGACGGTGAAGTTGTCCTGGGTGAGGCCGTGGACGGGATTGCCCTTTGCGTCGGTGACGTTGACATCGACGACCACTTCGCGGGCGTTGACCCTGAGGCTAGGGACTGTGGACGAAGGCGACGCTGGCGAGTTTTGAGCGGAGAGCTTCTGGCCGCAGAGCAGGGTTGCGCTTAGGAGCAGGACAGATGAAGCGAGAACGAGCTTGGAAGGGCGCATCGGGGCGTTTCTCCGGGGAAAAAAGATAAGGGTGGAGCTCTTCGGAAGTTGGATGGAATGATTGCAAGGATTACCGGATATCGAGAGGAAATCCGGGGCCGGATTGTTGGCGGATGCTTGGGAAGGATGGCCCCGGCTGCCGCCGAGAATGCCGTGATGCATAACCGTTCGACGAGCGAGCTTCGCAATGCATCTCCTAGACGTGTGCAATGGTACAACAAGCACAATTGCGTTCGCCAGAGAAGCGCCATTCCGCAGTCTCTGTCACCTGTGAAGGCTTTGTTCCTCATCGCAACGGCGCATCAAAGACATGGATCGTGGGCAGCGCGTTGTGCTGGTCATCGAAGAGCGCGCGCTTGGCAATCGAGCCTCCAGCCATCGGCTCCCACCAGAAGATGCCTCGCACCTTGCCGCCCGGGGTCTCTCGAACTACGCGGTCGAGCGCGGCAAGGAAGTCGCGCTGCCCATCAGGCGTCTGCGGAAACGGCACTTGCTTGCCCTTGAAGTCCTCGCCCGACCTCCAGTCGTATGCCGTCTCGGCCAGCACAACGCTCTTGTGATATGTGTTCCACACAAACGCCAGATTGCTCTTCAGCTCGTCGAGGCTGCCCTGCCACCACGGATAGTATGACTGGCCGACCACGTCGTACGGCACGCGATATTGCGCCAGGTGGTCGAGGAACAACTTGGTGGCCTCCTGGTTCCCACCCTTGTCGATGTGGATCATGATCTTCGGCCGCCTGTGCCAGCCGCTCCCCTTATCAACGCCGTGAATCCCGGCCAGCAGCAGGTCCGCAAAGTTCTGCCACTGGGCCGGCAACCTTCCATCCGGCCACATCATGCCGTTGGTCACCTCGTTGCCCACCTGCACCATGTCTGGCATCACATGCTGTTTGCGCATCGCCGCAATGGTGTCGCGCGTGTACGCGAAGACTGCCTGCTGGAGTTGGGCGTGCGACATCGCAGCCCAGGCGCGCGGCACGATCTGATGACCAGGGTCGGCCCAATCGTCCGAGTAGTGGAAGTCCAGCAGCAGCTTGAAGCCACGCGCCTTCGCGTCCTTCGCCGATGCGATGGTGTAGTCGAGATTATTGGGCAAAGCGATTGGATTGACCATCACGCGCAGCCGGACCCAGGTGTACCCGTGGTTCTTCAGAATCTGCAGGCCGGGCTCGGACACGCCCGCATCCTTGAAGACCACGCCGCGGCCCTCCATCTGGCGCAGGTACGAGACATCCGCCCCGGCAATGACATTCTGCGCGCGAGCGCACTGCGTGCAGAGAACAAGCGCACAAGCCAGAGCCAGCAGTATCTTCATCGTTTTCACTCCTGTCGCAACTTTGCGAACACCAAAACACAGTAGGCCGGTAATTGTTCGCAGTGCCAATTTTACGCAGTTCCATACCTCGACTGCACGCCATGAAAGCAATGCATGAGGATGTTCTGTTTCGGCTGCATTCCAGGAGCGCGCAGGCGCGAAGTCAATCTAGTCCGCACCCGCCGCGGATTACCTTGACAACTTCCACAGCACAAATCTAGGGTTTGCTTGGCGATCTGATTCATGAATGAAGCAGATCGCCTTCCGCTCTTCAGGAGTACTTCGCCATGTCATTCAAAAATGCAACGTCCGCGTGCCTGCTTGCGGTTTTAGCGCTCGCAGCGCATGCGCAAGCGCCTCCGGCAACGCCCGCGCCAACACCTGCGGCAGTCCCCGCAGCAAGGCCTGCCGCAACCGTCATCGCTGGTATTCCGGTGAACTACGACGAATCGAAGGTTGGGACGTATACGCTGCCCGATCCGCTGAAGCTGAACGATGGCAAGCCGGTGCGCAACGCGAAGACCTGGACGGAAAACCGGCGGCCAGAGATCCTCGCTCTGTTCGAGACGCAGCAGTATGGTGCCGCGCCGGGCCGGCCCGCCGACGAGAGCTTCGAAGTGACTGACAAAGGAACGCCGGCGCTGGGCGGGAAGGCGGTCCGGAAGCAGGTGACGATCCACCTGTCGAAAGACCCTGCGTGGCCGGAGATTCATCTACTTGTGTATCTGCCGGCGGCGGCGAAGAAGCCGGTGCCGATGTTCCTGAGTATCAGCTTTGGCGCGATCCAGAATACGGTGGACGATTCGGGGATTGTACCGGCGAAGGTGCGCGATCTGAAGACGAACAAGCTGGTCGATCCGCCGCCGGTGACGCCGGGGCGTGGGTTCGGGCGCATCAACGCGCAGGCGTTCCTGGACGCGGGGATCGGCGTGGCGACGTTCAATTACGCGGAGCTTGATCCGGATACGCTGACTGGGTTTGGGGAGGGGATTCGAGCGAAGTATATGAAGGCAGGACAGACAGGCGAGGACGACCGCGCGCCGGACGCGTGGGGCTCGATCTCAGCATGGGCGTGGGGCATAAGCCGGGTCGAGGACTACTTCGAGACGGACAAGGGCATCGATGCAAAACGCGTGGCCATCCACGGGGTGTCGCGGCTGGCCAAGACCGTGATGTGGGCTGGCGCTCACGACCAGCGCTTCGCGGCGGTGATTGCAAGCTGCTCCGGCGAGGGAGGCGCGGCACTGAGCCGCAGGGACTACGGCGAGACCATAGCGCACCTGATGGCGCCGACGCGCTATCCGTACCAGTTTGCGGCGAACTACGCCAAGTACGGGGGCTTTCCCGACACCGCGCCGATGGACGCAAACCTGCTGGTGGCGCTGATCGCACCGCGTCCGCTGCTGCTGCAGACCGGGAGCACCGATACCTGGTCCGATCCCAAGGGTGAGTTCCTTGCGGCGGTCGCAGCCGGGCCGGTCTACAAGCTGCTGGGCAAGCAGGACCTGGGCACCGATGTTTGGCCCGCAGCGAAGACTCCCATCCTCAGCAACGGCCTTAACTACTACATGCACGAGGGCCCGCACGGCATGGTGCCGACGGACTGGGACATCTATGTGCAGTTTTTGAAGGCGCAATTTCATCCGGAGCCGTAGGCCGCACCCTTTGCCCGTTGCGACAGGGCAACACGCTGCCTGCTGCGGAGAACTCCTGAGAGGAACCTATGACGCATGTGCGTAAGGCAATTCTGTTGAGGATGGCGGCGGCAGCGGCGCTTGCAGCCGCGAGTGTGGGCTTTGCGCAGAGCGCTCCCAACTCTGTGGCGAAAGCTGCTCCGGCGAAGGTCGCTCTGGCGCAGGACCCTCTGGCGCAGGGCTTCGTGGCGCCGCCTGACTCCGCCAAGCCGCGCACCTGGTGGCACTGGACCAACGGCAACGTCACCGAGAGCGGCATCACCAAGGACATCGAGTGGATGAATCGGGTGGGCATCGGCGGCTTTCAACTGGTCGATGTCGCGTCGGGAAATGGCCAGGTGGTTGAACCGAAGATCAACTTCGGCACGGAGGAGTGGTACCACGCTGTGCGCCACTCGGCCGAACTTGCCAAGCAGTTTGGCATGGAGATGTCTATCTTCAGTTGCGCGGGATGGAGCGAGGCGGGCGGGCCGTGGGTGACGCAGCAGATGGCGATGAAGAAGCTGGTGTGGAGCGAGACGGATGTGGTGGGTGGAAAGAGCTTCGCGGGCAAGCTGGCGCAGCCACCGTCGAATGAGGGAGCGGTGCGGGACTCGGGCGCGGGTGGAACGGCCACCGATCCGCCTTTTTATGCGGACAGCGCGGTGATTGCGTACCGCACGCCTGCGGATGAAACGCCAATGGCATCGCTGCACCCGAAGGTGACGACAAGCGGCGGGCCGATCGATGGCAAGGCGCTGCTGGATGACAGCCTGCAGACGACGGTGACGATTGCTCCGCCGAAGGATGGCGGGCCGGCGTGGCTGCAGTATGAGTTTGCGCAGCCGTTTACGGCGCGGGCTTTGTCGCTGGGGAGCCGGGGGGTAATCCCGGTCGGGAAGATACTGGCGAGCGATGACGGCGCAGCGTGGCGGGAGATTCTGGCGACTCCGGGGCCGCAGGGATATCACGGAGCGCAGATCCGGACATTCGCGTTTCCGGCGGTGACGGCCAAGTTCTTCCGGATTGAGTTCGACCGCAGAGGTCTGTCGCCGGCAGAGGTCATCCATGGCGAGGACGATACGGCGGCGCCAACACGCGGGGGCTTGGCAGCTGGGCCTCCGAGCTATGTCATCAGCGAGGCAATCTTCTACTCCGACGCGCGCGTCAATCGCTGGGAGGACAAGGACGCGTCCGGCAGTCTGATGGATGTGTACGACGTTGTCCCTACGCCGGACGCTCCTGCTGCGGCGGAGATCTCGCGCGGCGACATCGTCGACCTGACCGGCAAGATGGACAAGGACGGCACGCTGCACTGGGATGTGCCCGAGGGCCGCTGGACCATTCTGCGCATGGGCTACTCACTGACCGGCGCGCGGAACCGTCCCTCTGTGCCGGCGGGCAGCGGGTTGGAGGTGGACAAGCTCAGTTCAAAGTATGTGCAGCAGTACTTCGCGGGCTACATGAACCCGATGCAGCAGCACCTTGGCGACCTGATCGGCTCGACCGTCCAGTACATGACCATGGACAGTTGGGAGGCGGGAATGCAGAACTGGACCGACCAGATGATCGCGGAGTTCAAGACGCGGCGCGGGTACGACCCGACGCCGTATCTGCCAGTGCTGGCCGGACGCGTAGTGGAGAGTGCCGACGCGAGCGACCGCTTCCTCTGGGACTTTCGCCGCACCCTCGCCGACTTGTACGCAGACGACTTTTACGGCACGATGGACAGCGAGTTGCACAAGCTGGGCATGAAGGCGTACTCCGAAGCTTCGGGCGTTGCGCTCGAAATCCCCGAAGACACGCTGCTGAACAAGAGCCACATCGACATTCCGATGGCAGAGTTCTGGGTAGGGAAGATGCATCCGGAGTCGATGTACTACGTGGATGTGCATGGGGCTGCATCGGCCGCGCATGTGTACGGCAAGCCCCTGGTCGCCACGGAGACCTTTACCGGCGGAGGATACGAAGCGCCCTACACACTGAAGAAGATCGCGGACTACTGGTTCGCACAGGGCGTCAACCGCATCGTCTTCCATACGTCCGCGGAGCAGCCGCTGGACACCAAACCGGGCAATACAATGGTCGGCACACACATCAATCGCAACATTACCTGGGCTGAGTTGGCGAAGCCGTTCATGACCTATGTGGCGCGCGTCTCGTACATGCTGCAACAGGGGAGCCCGGTTGCCGACCTTGCCTACCTGCTGCCCGAAGGCGCGCCGTCGACGATGCCCTTCTGGGGCGATGGTCTGCAGCCAGCGCCGCCCGCGGGGTATGACTACGACGTCATCAATACTGATGTGCTGCTGCACCGCACCAGCGTGGCAGCGGACGGCAGCGTTCACATCGAGGGCAGCAGCGAAATGCCCGACGGCATGAGCTACCGCGTGCTGGTACTGCCGCCAACCACACAGATGACGCCGGAGGTCGCGCATAAACTGCACGAGCTTGTTGCGGCGGGAGCGACCATCGTTGGCGCGCGTCCAACCAGTTCACCCAGCCTGCTGCACTATCCCGACGCGGATGCGCAGGTGCGCGATCTTGCGACTGATCTTTGGGGCGATATGGACGGCGTCACCCTGAACCAGCACGCATTTGGCAAGGGCATGACGTACTGGGGCCTGACGCTGGACGAGGTGCTTACGCGGCTCAAGAGCGCACCCGACTTTGCATCGAGCGGATCGCTGGACAATCCGCCGGTCTGGGTGCATCGCCACACTCCTGACGCTGAAATTTATTTTGTTGCGAACCAGGCCGACGTGCCAGTGCATCTCGACGCACGCTTCCGCGTGAGCGGAAAGGACGTGCAGATCTGGCGGCCAATGGACGGTGCAATGACAGGCAACAAACTGGGCGATACAGCCGGGTACACCACAGTTGCCCGCATCGACCAACGCACCGGAAATCGCCAGCCGGGCATTCAGCCTGCCTTGTATGCGACTGAGTCCGGCTTCACAGTTGTGCCGCTTGATCTCACGGAGCGCGAATCTGTATTTGTTGTCTTTCGCAACGCAGCGCCTGCTGCTGCGCGCAGTGCGTCCGCCGCTGTTGAGACGAAGCTCTCCACGCTCAGCGGCCCGTGGACGCTCACTTTTCCGGCGAACTGGGGCGCACCGGAAAGCGTGCAGATGCCGACGCTCACGTCGTGGACTGAGGACACGAATGCTGACGTGAAGTACTTTTCGGGTACCGCGA
The DNA here is from genome assembly GCA_963828115.1 of uncultured Acidobacteriaceae bacterium. Lineage (GTDB taxonomy): Bacteria > Acidobacteriota > Terriglobia > Terriglobales > Acidobacteriaceae > Edaphobacter. Next base: position 85,383 of record CAWHDN010000012.1, on the reverse strand, counting down.
CTTATACCAGGACGGTGCAGGCTCCGGCGTCGTGGTTTCGTCCGGGGCAGCACATCTGGATTGATCTCGGCAAAGTTCGCGATATCGCCGAGGTCAAGGTGAACGGCAAGTCAGCAGGGCTGGCGTGGGCCCCTCCATACCGCGTCGATGTGACCGCCGCGCTGAAGCCGGGCGCTAATCGGCTGGAGATCGCGGTGACCAACGAGTGGACCAACCGGCAGATTGGCGATCGCCTGCTGCCGCCGGAGAAGCGGGTGCTGACTCCTCTCGGCGCTCCCGCTCCAGTTGGTTCTGCCGCGGGCGCGGTGCCGCGCGGCGCTGTCGGCACCGCCGCTGGAGCTGCTCCCGGAACTTTCGCTGGAGCCACTCCACGCGCTGTTGGCGGTGGCGGAGGCGGTGGGGGCGGATTTGGCTTTGGCCCACAGACGCCACCGGAGTCGGGCTTGCTGGGCGACGTCACCTTCGTCGCAACGCGAAACCCGTAATGCCGTGGCAGACTGCGGTGTTCTTCCGCTGGGTTAGAGCATTTTCACAGTACCTGTGGTGTCGGAAAGCTCGTGCTATGTAGTTTTCTTTGAGAGAAAACTACGCAATCTTCTTTTGCCCCTCTCTGCACCTACTGTGAAAATGCTCAGCGACTTGCATTGGCGTCTTTGCTATTCAACGGCTGCTGAATTCTAATTTCTGGTGGCAGCACCGATGCAGTCCATCCCCATGGCGCAGGAAAAATCACTGGCGTCCTCCGTACGAGCGGCCCTGACGCTCATAGGGTTCAGCGCGGTCATCGGCCAGATCGTTCTCATGCGGGAGCTCATCGTCGTCTTCAACGGCAACGAGATTTCGCTGGGGATCCTGTTAGCCACCTGGCTATTCTGGACTGCTGCCGGCAGCGGCCTGAGCAGCGTCCTTGCACTGGGCGAAGGCAACGCACGACGCGCGGTCGCCGGGCTCGAGTGCCTACTCGCCGCCAGCCTGATGCCGACGATATGGGCGTTGCGCGCCTCCAAATCCATCTTTCAGACAGTGCCGGGCGAGCTGGTTGGACCGCTGCCGATGGCCCTTGCATCCCTGGCATGCCTGAGCCTGTTTTGCTTTGTCTCGGGGGCGCTTTTCGTGGCTGCGGCCCGAATGGTCGAAACGGAGTGCGCCGTATCCGCTCGCGTCGCGACCAGTTCGGCCTACTTGCTGGAGGCCGCTGGCTCCGGGCTGGGTGGGATTGTGGCCAGCACGGTGTTGCTGCGTTTTTTTGATTCCTTCCAGATTGCAACCATCGTGACAATCCTGAACCTGTGCATGGCAACGGTGCTGTTGCTTCGGGCGAGTCGCAAGCAGTTTGTTGTATTGATGCTGACAGCGGTGTTCTGTGCGATTCCTCTGCTTGTGTTTGTTGCACCGTCGTTGGACAAAAGAGCACAGGCGCGCCTATGGCAGGGATTCCATCTGGTGGCTTCGCGCGACTCCATCTACGGCAACCTGACGGTGACCGGGACTGGCAATCTTCGCAGCATCTATCAAAACGGCGTGCTTCTGGCCAACTCACCGGACCAGAATGCAGCCGAAGAGGCGGTGGACTATGCGCTGCTGGAGAGTCCGGCGCCACGACGCATTCTGATGATCGGCGGCGGAGTGAACGGAAGCATCGCCGAGGCGCTGAAGCATCCCACGGTCGAGCGCATCGACTATGTTGAGCTGGACCCCGCGCTGATCGACATGGCGCGCCAGTTCTTCCCGGCGCAGTCCGCGCCTGTTTTCTCGGACCAGCTCGTACACATGCACTATGCAGATGGCCGGTACTATCTGAGGACGACTGGTGACCGGTTCGACGTGATTCTGGTCAACGTGCCCGACCCGCAGACCGCGCAGATCAACCGCTTCTACACGGCCGAGTTCTTTCGTTCCGCTCGCGAACACCTTGCGCCGGGTGGATTGCTCGCCTTGCAACTGCGGTCGTCGGAGGAGACGATCAGTCCCGACCTTGCGGAGTTCCTGCGCTGCATTCGGCGCACGCTGGAGGAGGTCTTCCCGCACGTTGTCGCCATTCCCGGTGAAACCATCCATTTCTTCGCAGCTACGCAGCCCGGGGTTCTGACGGAAAGTCCCCAGACTTTGATCGCAAGGCTACAGGAGCGGAACCTGAGGACGCAGTATGTCCGGGAATACCTCATCCCATTCCGCATGATGCCGGACCGCATGGCGCAGGTCGGCGAACAACTGCGGCCGCTGAGTTCGACGCCGGTCAATCGCGATTTCGAGCCGATTGCCTACTACTTCGACGTTGTGCTGTGGAGCACGCAGTTCAAGGAGGGCCATTCCAACTGGTTGCGAACCGCGGCGCGCATCGGTTTTATGAGAGTCATGGCTGCGATCCTTGTTCCCTTGTTGCTTATGGCAATTGTTCTGGCGTCGGTGGGCACTCGCGAAAAGCGCGCCCGGTCTGCTTCAGCTTATTGCGCGGCTACAACCGGCTTTACACTGATCACGCTACAGATCGTTCTGCTGCTGGCCTTCCAGTCCATCTATGGTTACGTCTACTACCAGCTCGCGATTCTAATTGGCCTATGCATGGCAGGAATTGCCTTTGGCAGTTGGTTGGGAATCCGCCGCAAAGTTGTCAGCGATCGTCCACCTTACCGCATCATGGCATCGACCCAGTTCCTGCTCGCTCTCTCCGCGCCTGCGCTGATCTTTGTGGTCGCCATGCTGGCAAAGATTTCGGGAGTTGCAACAACATGGCTGGCGGCGCAGATCGTCTTCCCTGCCCTGGCTGCGCTTTCAGGAATGTTGGGGGGATATCAATTCCCAACCGTAACGGAGATCTACCTTCATCGCCGCAGTGGCCAGTCCAGGCTGGGCATGCTCTATGCCGTCGATTTGCTGGGCGGATGCGTGGGCGCACTCGTGGTGAGCAGTTACCTCATCCCGGTGTTTGGATTCTGGAAGACCGCATGGCTCTGCGCAGCGATCAATCTGGTGGCGGCGCTGCTTGCCACGCGCGAATATCTGGAGGCGAAGAGGTCTTGCACGTGAGCGGTTAAGGCTTGGGTTCGCCGAATACCACCGCGGTAAACCGGAAGATGTCTGTGTTCGGATCCTGCCAGCAGTTGGATGGCATGTTTGCCTTCTCCACGCAAAGCTCTTGCAGATACTTCTGCAGGCCCCACTTTTGTTCCACTGGAACCTGGGGAAGAAAAAGACCCTCGTGATCGCCATTCTTCATCAGCAGGCCATCCCGGCCAATCTGGATCTGTTGAATGTCCATGACGCGCCGCAGGGGCGAGAGCACGGAGATCTCATATTCGAGCAGCGGCAACTCTGAAGCCGAAACCGGAGGGAAGCGGGGGTCGCGCAGGGCGGCCAGCGTGGCCGTGTCGCGCACAGTCAGGTAGAGAGGCTTAGTCGCGGAGGTATAACCGATGCACCCGCGCAGCACTCCCGCTTCGGTCAGGGTCACGAATGCGCCGCGGTCCTGGTTCAGCGCCTCGCTTGCGGTTGCGCCCGGCTCATACTGCTTCCTCTGCTCGACCGCCTGCTCGACCGACTTGCGGGCCAGAGCGAGCAGTTCATTCTTGTCGCGGTCGCTGAGTGAGAATGGCGTTTCCACTGCCTTTCCAGTGGGAGCCTTCACGAAGACGTCCGCGCTGTATCCGACCACGCGTGAGCGGTCGCCCGAGGTGTCGCCGGAGTTGGCGTACTTGAGCACCTGGGCCTGATTGGCCCCCATTCGCTCGGCAGCAATCATCGCGGCCACGATGGGCGCGCCGCCGCAGGCCTCCCATATCTTCGTGTCGAAGAAGTTGCGCGACATGCTGTAGTAGTCCCACGCCGCAAGCGCGCCCAGCGTTTTGTGGTCCATCGTCTCGGCTTCGTCGTAGGTGTGGAAGTGCGAGAGATCGGAGCTGGCGAGGATCAGAGTGCTGCCAACTGTCTTTTTGTCCTGGATCAGCTTGGCCAGGGCCACGCCCAGAGCGCGACTGCTATCGTAGCTCTGGTCGCCCATGACAATGGGCACGAGTTCGAACTCACCCAGCACCCGTTGCAGCCACGGCAACTGCACCTCAATAGAATGTTCGGCACCGGCTGACGTAATATCGTGCCCCATGCCGGAGAGTTGCATGGTTGGGCTCAGCTTGACCAACTGTCTGGCAAAGGCTTTGTCAACCTGAACTGTCCCCAGCGGCGTCGCGTAGGCGTCGCCGTCATAGATGGAAGTGAAGTCGAAGCCCACGTAGTGCGTCGGCGCAATCACGACGACACGGGAGAATTTGCGCCCCTTCAACTCCGCGTAGGTGTAGGCGGCCACAGGGCCGGAGAACTGATAGCCGGCGTGCGGCGCAACCACGGCGAGGATGGGGTCTTGGATCGGCGGCGGAGTTGCGTGCGCAAGCAGGTCGTCGATCATCGCCGAGAGCACCTTTGGGTCGGCCGGATAGAAGCCGCCGGCGACTCCGGCCTGCCGGACCTTCTGCGGACTGGCGGCGGAAGCCTGCTGTAATGGCACAACTGCCAGTAGAGCGACGAGTGATGTTCTAAGCCAACACATATTGCGAAACCTCATGATGTTCATCTACTAGACCTCTTCTGCGCCCTCAAGTGTGCCAGACGCCCGGAATCGGGTGCTGACAGAATGGGCAACTGTCCTTGCGGATCAGGTTCTGGCTGGCCGTGAACCCGATGCGCTCCACCAGCATCTTGCGGCACTTCGGGCAGTAGGTGTTCTGCGCGGGATGACCCGGCACATTGCCTATATACACATAGTGCAGCCCCTCGGCGTCGGCAATCGCCTTGGCCCGCTCCAGGGTCGGCACCGGGGTGATGGGCAGGTTCTTCAGCAGGTACTCCGGATGGAACTGGGTGAAGTGCAGCGGAACGTCCAGGCCCAGGTTTGTCTTGATCCAGCGCGCCAGGCCTATGAATCCGGCGTCGTCGTCATTGAGAGTCGGCACCACCAGGTAGACGATCTCCGTCCACTTGTCCATCTTGCGCAGCGTGACCAGTGAATCCAGCACCGGCTTCAACTGACCGGTCACTACATCCCTGTAATACGACTCGCTGAAGGACTTCAGGTCGATCTTGACCGCGTCCATCTTTCCGTACGCCGCCTTCAGCGACTCCTGCTGCATGTAGCCATTCGACACGACAATGCTGCGAATGCCTGCGTTGTGCCCGGCATCGGCGGCGTCCATCAGGAACTCGCTGAAGACCACCGGCTCACTGTAGGTATAGGCAATCGTGGGACAACCATACTGCTTCGCCAACTCGGCAACCCGTTTGGGGGGAGTGAACTCGGCGGGAACCTGCTCCGGGCGCGACTGCGAGATGTCCCAGTTCTGGCAGAATTTGCAGTTGACGTTGCAGCCAGCCGTGGCCAGGGAGAAAGCGACCGTTCCGGGCAGATAGTGGAAGAGCGGCTTCTTCTCTATGGGATCGACGTGCGCGGCGCAGACCCGTGAGTGCACCAGCGAGTAATAGGTTCCACCGCGGTTCTCGCGCACGCCGCAGTAGCCGCGCTCGCGGTCGCCCACCGTGCATTCGCGGGGACACAGCTTACACTTGATCTTTTTATTGTCGAGCTTCTGGTAGAACTTCGCTTCGACGGTGAACTGCGCATCGTCCTGCTTCTGCGCGCCGCCCAACAACGGCTGTGCGGCCAGGGGAGCGGGGAATTCTCCAACACCCAGCGCCGCTCCCGACGCCAGCGCGCACATCAGGAAGGAACGGCGGTTTACGTTGCCTTGCGCATCCAGTTCGTGGTCCACGTTGAACCCCCAATCCCACGTCCGCCTACACCTCGGCAACCGTGATTCTGCCGGGATCGTTTGTGCCCAATTGATGCCCGGCATCGGCAGCAGTCGCGATGTAGTGCGGCGCGCGGCCCTCGGCTTCCAGTGTCTTCAACCCTTTTTCGGCCCGTTTGCGCTCGATGATCTGCCAGCCGGTGTAGTCCAGAGCCACAGGGTCCTGCGAGACGATCAGCGCATTGTGCCTCCAACTGTACTCCGGCTTGTACGCCGGGCCGCCCTCGTACTGCGCCGTGGTCGCGTCGCAGATGGTCAGCCGCATCCTGGTCCGTATCTCGGGCAGCATATTCAGGTCCGCGATGTACGGATCGCAGCCGTTGGGGTGGTACTTGTTCGGGTTGTGAATGACGCCATACATGTTCTTCAGCGCGATGGTCGCGCCCGCGCCGTCATGGTCTTTCAGCACGGGAAGATTGATTAGAACATTGCAGCGTTGCGTGAGGATTCTGGACAATCGGCTCCCGACACTGCCATGCGTAACCAGCTCCTGCTCATAATCCAGGCGATCGGTGCCGAAGCATTGAACGCCGTTTCCGCCCATCGCGATGCGGAAGCCGGCGCGTTCCATCTCGTCCGTCTCGCGGTCCCAGACCACGATGTCGCCGGCCTTGATTCCGGCCTCCTGTAGCCGCTCGCAGATGGCTTCGATGAGTTGAAGATTGCTGGAGAGTCCGCGTCCACCAAGCGCATTCACCTTCAGTCCCACCGTCTCGCCGGGGCGAACCAGTTTGCTCCACGCTTCGACCGCATGGTCCCGGTCGCAGAGCGTCTGCATGGCGCGGTCCAGCAGGCCCAGCATCCGGCGCGAATCCACCGTCGATCCCGTGCCGCGCAGCAGGTCGTCGCGAGCGATGACAACCCTGGACTTCGCGGACGCCGCTTGTTGCGCTGATGCGAGCAGTCCCATCGAGCCGCTGGCGCGCAGAACCGCAGCGCCAGTGAAACACTGCTTCAGGAAATCCCGTCGACTCGCATTACGCTTTGCGCTCATAGGGCTACTCCGCTGAGCAGGACAACCATACGGCACCCGGTCATTCAGCGCACCGCACCAGACCATGCTATGCGCAATTGGGTGCGGATATACAGTGACGAACAACACATTGGTTGACCATCCCCGATGCGCCCCGCACAGTTCAGAACAGGCGCGGGTGCGGTTATTATGGGCATTGAACCTTGGAAACCTGGCGCGCGGAGACAGAGATGTCCGTTTCAAGCCGAAATACTGCCTCTGGCACAGGCTCATCGAGGCCAGCGACGCCGTCTGCTTCCCATTTGAACTCCTCCATGCCTTCCGACACCTCAGCATCCCCGGCGGGGCCAAAGGTCCAGCGCTGGATCGTTGCCATTGCGGTGATGTCCAGCGCCGTGCTGGAGGTGCTGGACACCTCGGTTGTCAACGTCAGCCTGCCCCATATCGCTGGATCTCTTTCCTCGACGGTCGAAGAGGCGACCTGGGTGCTGACGTCCTATATTGTGGCCAACGCCATCATCCTTCCGGTCACCGGATGGCTGGCCAACTACATGGGGCGCAAGCGGCTGTTGATGACGGTGGTGACTGGGTTCACCGTGTCCAGTATCTTGTGCGGACTGGCGCCGAACCTGCCGATGCTGATCTTCTTTCGGGTGCTGCAAGGGACGACGGGAGGCGGCTTGCAGCCACTGTCGCAGGCGGTCCTGCTGGAAGAGTTCCCGGGGCGCGAGCGCGGCAAGGCGATGGCCTTCTGGGGAATGGGGATCGTGGCCGCGCCCATCCTGGGCCCCACCATCGGCGGCTGGATCACCGACTCGTACTCCTGGCGCTGGGTCTTCTACATCAATGTTCCGGTCGGCATTCTCAGCCTGATCCTGATCTATCTGTTCATTCACGATCCCCACTACATCCGACGCGGGAAGCTGCGCGCCGACATATGGGGACTGGGCATGCTGGCGCTGGGCATGGGCGCGTTGCAGATCATGCTGGACAAGGGGCAGGAAAAAGACTGGTTTAGCTCCGAGATGATCCGCGTGCTGGCCGTAATGGCTGCGGTCTTCCTGGTTGCGTTCATCATTCGCGAGCTTACCGTCAAGGACCCCATCGTCCACTTCAATTTGCTGCGGTTTCGTTCCTTTGCCACCGGCATCGGACTAGCAGCCGTACTGGGCTTTGTGCTCTATGGAGGCCTGATCCTGCTGCCGCTGTTCATGCAGACCCTGCTGGGATGGACGGCAGCCACGGCGGGCCTCTGGACCAGTCCGCGGGGCATTGGAACAGCTCTCTGCATGCCGCTGGTCGGCTATCTGCTGGGCCGGGGCTGGGACGGGCGACGGATGCTGGCCTTCGGATTTGGCATCGCCGGCCTGTCGTTCTTCGGCTTCGCACATATGACGTTGCAATCCGGCACCTGGGACATCTTCTGGATCCAGATCCTGCAAGGGGCCGCTATGGGACTGCTGTTTGTGCCCCTGACCACCCTGACCATGGCCTCCATTCCGACGCAGGAGACAGGCTATGCCACCAGCCTGTACAGCGTGTCGCGCAACATCGGATCCAGCATGGGGATCTCATTTGTGACCACCTGGATCACACGGCGCTCCCAGTTTCATCAATCCATTCTAGCCTCTCACATTACGGCCACGAACCAGATGAGCCGGCAAGCGATGGACCAGATTACCGGCTTTCTCCAGCAAAGCGGCACCGACCACATAACGGCGAGGCACAGGGCTGGAGCGCTGATCTATCGCACGATGCAACAGCAGGCCGCGTTGCTGAGCTATGTGGACGTGTTTCGCATCATGGGAGCCTTGTTTCTGCTGGTGATTCCGCTGGTCTTCCTGATGAAGCGGCCTCACCACGCCAGCAGCGCTCATTGAGAATTGAGATGAGAACTGCGCGCGCGCAGGATGGCAATGAGGCTTGAAAATAAAGTCGATGGCGGAGAGGGGGAGATTCGAACTCCCGATAGCCTTGCGACTATGTCTGATTTCGAGTCAGGTGCGTTCAACCGGGCTCCGCCACCTCTCCGACCCTGCTTAGTTTACCGGCACAGTGGCCGCGGCGCAATCGCGGGATGATTCGGCAGTTGGCCAGTTTGGCTGTTCTCCTTTCTCGCGCTCCAGTAGGAGGCGCATGAGGAGCGCGTCGTCGTTGGGGTCGCGGTAGTAGCGCGGGCGGCGGGCGGCGAGGGTGAACCCGAGGCCAGCGTAGAGGGCGATGGCGGCGGAGCTACTGGCGCGGACCTCGAGGATGAGTTCGGTGGCACCCTGAGAACGGGACCAGTCGAAGACGGCGCGGCAGAGGGCGCGGCCAATGCCGGCGCGACGGGCGCTAGCGGAGACGACGACGCTCTCCAGTTCGGCGATGCGTTCAGATGCGGCGGGATGCAGCAGGCCTACTGCGAAGCCAGCGAGCGAATTGTCTTTCTCCGCTACGAAGAGGCATCGCTGCGGAATGGCGGATTCTAAAATGGCTGCATAGACCGAGGGCGGCCAGTGGGGCGCGAGGTCGGTGGCGCGCTCCAGCGTGAGGATTGCTTCGAGGTCCGAGGCGATGGCGGGGCGCAGATGGACGGGCGGAGATGTCATCGGGCTGGCGGGCTGGCGGGCGTTCCGGGCTGGCGGGCGGGCGGGCGTTCCGGGCTGGGTTGCGGAGAGCGGCGGAGCGGCTGCGGCGATGGATTTGGCAAAGATCTCGGCGTCGGTGCGGCGCAGGTAGTTGGCGTCGATGGTTGCGGGGTCGTCGAAGGCGCGCTGAAGGATGCGGGCGAGGGCGAGAGGCAGGGCGGAGGCGGCGGTGGGTTCGGCGACGAGCTGCGGGGCAAGCTCGGCGATGGATTGGGCGACGGCGGGCTCGCAGACGACAAAGAGCTGCTGCGGTTCCCTGCCGGCTTCGGCGAGGAGCTGGTCGCGGGGCTGAAGGGATTCGCGAAGGCAGAGGCCGTTGGCGTAGAGGCCGGAGTAGAACTCGCCGCGGCCGGCGTCGAGAAGGGCGTGGACAACCCACCCACCCCACCCCGCCAGCGAAGCTGTCAGGGACCCCGGATCGCGATGAGACTGCGATGGATGGGGTACCCCGGCGGGCGGCTGGGCGAGGCTGGCGAGGACGGCGAGGCGGGAGATGGCTACCAGCGGGAGGTCGAGGGCGTGGCAGAGGCCCTTGGCGGCGCTGAGGCCGACGCGCTCTCCGGTGAAGGAGCCGGGGCCGTGGACGACGGCTACGGCGTCCAGCTCTGCAAGGCTGAGGCCGAGGCCGGCCACCAGCGATTGAATGGCTGGGACGAGGCGCTCGGCGGCGGAGCGGCCGGGGAGGGACAGGGCGGCGGGCGAGGGGGCTGCGCCGGCCAGGGCGATGCTGCCGGATGCGCCACAGGTGTCGATGAGCAGAATCTTCAAATTGGTGCGGCCTCCGGTGGCGGGTTGGGATGGGTTCGGTGAAGTAGAATTGGCGGTTTTCGGTGGGGGGGTATACCCCCCCCGAAAATATCTAAGATATTCAAAAAAGGCTACTTAGATCTTGATCTCGATCTGGACCGGTCTAGATAGGCCCGATAAGACATTCATTCCAAAGCGTTTATTTTGTAGTATCTATAAAATGATCAGTTTACTGATGTATAGGTGAAGTTTCACTTGCAGTGTGATCTGCGTACCAATTCCCCCCTGTCTGAAATTTGCGTATATCTCCCTATCTTTATTATAGAGGTTTGGGTGAAACTGCTATGCCAACTATTTTAATGTTTTTTAGCTATTGTTTACTGTTGTTTAGGGTGGATTTTGAGGTACGAGGGTCTTGACAGGAAAATGATTGCTGGTTGTTTGTTGTTGGTTGTTGGTGAAGAACAGGCAATGGCAAGAACAAATGCGGAGATTCTGGCTGCGCCAGAATGACGGCATGGTGGGACTGCGCCAGAATGACGACGTGCGGCGATGTTACCGAGTGACAACTTGGGTCGTGGGTGGGTGGACAAGGGGCCACTAGCATGTCACACTGGCTATGGGACAAATTATGGGCACACAGAGAGCACACGTTGTACTACCGACGGAGCTGATCGCAGAGATTGATTCGGCGGTGGGGCCTCGCGGGCGGAGCGCGTTCCTGGCGGAGACGGCGCGGGCGGAGTTGAACAAGCGGAAGCTGCTGGCCTTTCTGCGCAACGACGAGCCTGCGTGGAAGGACGAGGACCATGCTGAGTTGAAGGACGGGACGGCGGCGTGGGTGCGGAGTCTGCGGCAGGAGAGCGACAGAGGACTTGAGGCCAAGCTGGACCGGGGCAGAGATTGATTCTTCTACTCGATACCACGGTGCTGGTGGATGTTCTGCGGCGGCGCAAGGACCGCTTGACCTTACTGGAAGAGCTGGTCGAGATGGGGCACCGGCTGACTACATCCGCGTTGTGCGTGGCTGAGGTCTACGCCGGAATGCGGCCGGGAGAAGAGATGAGAACGCAGGGTCTTCTGGCGGGGGTTCCATGCTATCCGATCTCCATGTCAATCGCAGTGCGGGCGGGGGAGTTGAAGAACGAGTGGGCTCGCAAGGGCAGGACACTGACGCTGACCGACATGATGATTGCGGCGACGGCGCTGGAGCATGGGCTTCGGCTGGTGACGGACAACCGCAAGGACTTTCCGATGCCTGAGTTGGCGTTTTATCCGCTGAGCTGATGGGTTTGCGTCCTGCCACCCCACCTTAGCGACGATGAAGCCGTCGCGAAGATGGGGCACCCGGGAAAAGGCCCGGGGCTAAAGCCCCTCAATTTGATTGGCCTTATTTCGTGGGGCTGAAGCCCCACGCTCCCTCCGAAGAACAGGAGCAACGGCGAAATGCTTCGTCTGATCCTGCGCTGTGGAGTTGGGCATTGCATCGCGGGAGATTTGCGCAGCATCGAAGACTATAGACTTAGAATCGTGAGAGAGAGTTGGGCACAGGGATGACGATGAAGAATGAAGACGTTGGCGTGAAGGGGGATTTTTCCGCCGAGGTTGCGGAGTGGGTCGAGGCGTTCGACCAGGTGGTGGCAGGCGGACGGGCGAAGGCAGTGGAGCTGCTGGAGGCACTGCGGTTGCGGGGGCGCGAGACCGGGGTGGTGCTGCCATATAGGCTGTCGACGCGCTACCGCAATACGATTTCGACCGAGGAGGAGCTTCCCTACCCCGGCGACATGGACATTGAGCGGCGGATCAAATCGCTGATCCGGTGGAACGCCATGGCCATGGTGCATGGGCAGAATAAGAAGGACCCGGGGATCGGCGGACACATTTCGACTTACGCGTCGCTTGCGACACTGCTGGAGGTGGGTTACAGCCACTTCTTCCACGCGAAGTACACGGGCGAAGAGGGAAACGAGCTGCCGGGGGACTTCATTTATTTTCAGGGACACGCGTCGCCGGGGGTGTATGCACGGGCGTACCTGGAGGGACGGCTGACGGACGACCACCTGAAGAACTATCGCCATGAGCTGCGGGGAACGCCGGGGCTTTCGAGCTATCCGCACCCGTGGCTAATGCCGGAGTTCTGGAACTTCCCCACGGTATCGATGGGGATTGGGCCAATCAATGCGATCTATCAGGCGCGGTTCATGCGGTATCTGGAGAACCGCGGGCTGATCGAGCGGACGCCGCGCAAGATATGGGCGTTTGTGGGCGACGGCGAGACGGACGAGGTGGAGTCGCTGGGCGCGATTTCGCTGGGCGCGCGGGAGAAGCTGGACAATCTGATCTTCGTCATCAACTGCAATTTGCAAAGACTCGACGGACCGGTGCGCGGGAACAAGCGGATCGTGGACGAGTTGGAGGGCGTGTTTACCGGCGCTGGGTGGAACGTGATCAAGGTGCTGTGGGGCGGGGATTGGGACCCGCTGTTTGCGCGCGACGTGAATGGGCTGCTGCTGAAGCGTATGGAAGAGTGCGTGGATGGCGACTTCCAGACCTACAAGGCGAAGGGCGGAGCTTATATCCGGCAGCACTTCTTCGGCAAGTACCCCGAGCTGGCGGAGATGGTGCAGGACTACTCGGACGAGCAACTGACGAACCTGCACAGGGGCGGACACGATCCGGTTAAGGTGTACAACGCGTACAAGCGTGCGATGGAACACCGGGGGGCGCCGACGGTGGTGCTGGCGATGACGGTAAAGGGGTTCGGGATGGCGGCAGCGGAGTCTCGCAATGCGACCCACTCGGAGAAGAAGCTGACGGACGAGGGGCTGGCAGCGTTTGTGAAGCGGTTCAACATCCCAATTCCGGAGGAGCAGGCGCTGGCGGCGACGCCGTACCGTCCGCCGCAGGAGTCGCCGGAGATGGTGTACATGCAGGAGCGGAGACGCACGCTGGGCGGAGTGATGCCGACGCGGTCGCTGCCCGCGCCGGGCTTCAAGGCGCCGGGACTGGATTATTTCAGCGAGTGGACAGCAGGGTCCAATGGACGCGCCGTGTCGACGACGATGGGATTCATCTCTGTGCTGCGGCACCTGCTGAAGAATGCAGAGATCGGGCAGCGAGTGGTGCCGATTGTTCCGGACGAGGGACGGACGTTTGGCATGGAGTCGGTGTTCCGGCAGGTGGGAATCTACGCGCCGGAGGGGCAGCGATATACGCCGCACGACAAGGAGATGCTGCTGTTCTACCGCGAGGAGCTGGATGGACAGATTCTGGAGGAAGGGATAACGGAGGCGGGCGCGATGGCTTCGTTCACGGCGGCGGGGCAGGCCTACTCAACCTACAAGATGCCGATGATCCCGTTCTACATGTACTACTCGATGTTCGGATTCCAGAGGACCGGGGACCTGGCGTGGGCGTTTGCGGACGCGCGCGGACGGGGATTCATGATGGGCGGAACGGCGGGGCGGACGACCATGCTGGGCGAAGGGTTGCAGCACCAGGATGGGCACAGCCACGTGCTGGCAAGCACGATTCCGACCTGCGTGAGCTACGATCCGGCGTTCATGTACGAGATGGTGGTGGTGGTGCAGGAGGGCATACGGCGGATGTACGAGAAGGGCGACGAGTGCTTCTACTACATCACGATGTACAACGAGGACTACGCAATGCCGCCGATGCCGGAGGGTGCTGCGGAGGGGATTCTGAAGGGGATTTACAAGTTCCGGACTGCTACCAATGGCGAGGCGACGGTGCAGTTGTTCGGGAGTGGGCCGATACTGAACGAGGTGCTGCGGGCGCAGGAGATACTGGCGGAGAAGTTCCAGATTGCGGCGGACGTGTGGAGCGTGACCAGCTACACGGAGCTGCGGAGGGAGGCGATTGCGACCGAGCGCTGGAACCGGCTGCATCCGGCCGAGGCGGAGCGGAAGACATATATCGAGACGGCGCTGGCGGGAGCGAAGGGACCGATCGTTGCGGCGAGCGATTATATGAAGTCGCTTCCAGACGTTCTGGCTCCGTGGTTGCAGAGTGAGGGACGATGCAGGCTGGTGACGCTGGGAACCGATGGGTTCGGACGCAGCGACAACCGCGCGCACCTGCGGCGGCACTTCGAGGTGAACGCCGAGTCGATTGCGGGAGCGGCGATCTCGCGGCTGGCGCGCGAGGGCAAGATCAAGGGGAAGAAGGCGCAGGCTGCGCTGGTGGAGTTGGGGATCGACAGCGAGGCCAAGGACCCGGCGCGGGCGTGATGGCGAAGCAGACGGACACAGGGGCCGCAAACGAAAATCCGCTGATTCCGAATGAGAGGCTGCGGCAGATCTATCGGGCAATAACGCAGGCAAGGGCGCTGGCGCAGGCGCTGCCGGCGGCAAGGCGCGGACTGACACACGGGACGGAGGCTGCACTGGTTAGCGCGGTGGTGGATCTTGGGCCGGGCGATCTGGTGAGCGATGCTCTGGCGGGTGGGGTGGTGGATTATTTGCGCGGGACGGAGCTGGGCGAAGTTCTGCGAGCGGGGACGGCTGATGCTTCCCGGCGATCACGCAAGAGTGGGACGGGCGTTCGCGGCAAGAGTGCGGAGTGCGGAGCGGCGGGGCGGCTTCCGGGAACGGCGGATGCCGCGGAACGGATATGGACGGCGCTGGGCGCGGCGGCGGCTTTGAAGGCGGCTGCGGCGCTGGCGAGGATTGAGATGCAATCAACTGCAAAGGACAAGGCTGAGGCGGATGCAGCGGCGCGGCAGGTTGGCGTGGTTGTGGTCTACGCGCTGGTGGATGAGGCTTCGGCGGGGCTGTGGAAGAAGGTGCTGCGGTTTGCGTCAGAGCAGGAGCTGCCGGTGGTCTTTGTGGTGCTTTCGGCTGGGGCGCGAGGAGGGAAGGCGCGCGGGGCGGCAAGGGCTAGCGGAGTGAACTCGCTGGCGCACGGATGCGGCGTTCCGGCGATTGTGGTGGACGCGGACGATGCGGTGGCGATCTATCGCGTGGCGCAGGAGTCGATTGGGCACGCGCGCATCGGCGGAGGAGCGGCGCTGATGGAGTGCGTGCCGTTCGTTCTGGTTGGGTCGGCGGGCAAGGTGCGAGTGACCCAAGACGCGATTGCGGGGCTGGAGCAGACCATGCTGCAGCGCGGCGTGGCGAGCAGGGCGTGGATGGATCGCGCGGCGAAGAGCTTCGCAAAGCGGCTGGCAAGGTAGAAATCGTTCTGCAACGGCTGTCACGCAGTTACACTGAGAGGACAATGCAGCGAAGTTCCGAGGTGCGTGTGCGGAGAGTCTTCTGTCGATTGATTGTGGGCGTTGCGGGATTTGGTCTGGGCATGGTGATTGCCGCGGCGGCGCAGACAACAGCGGCGCAAGCGGCAAGTCCGCAGACGGCGAATCCACAGACAAATCCGGCGGCAGCGCCTGTTCCGGCGGCGGAGGGGCAGGAGAAGATCGAGTCGATGCCGGGCTACGCGCAGCATCCGATGACGAATCCGCAGGCCGCGCCAACTCCGCAGACGGCACCCGCGCCGGCGGTGATGCCTGGGCAGCCGACGGCGCAGGTTCCCTACACGGCTCTGCCCGCATACGGAACGATTGACACGCGTCCAACGAAAGACCCCAATGGCAGCGCGTATATTCCGGTAGACAGTTGGGTGTATCCGGCGATGCTGCGGCTCTACTCGCTGGGCTATGTGGATACTGCGTACCTCGCGATGCGGCCGTATACGCGGCGCAGCGCGCTGCATATGCTCGAGGCGTCGGAGGGCGCGATTGTCGCGAGCAACGACGAGCAGGCGCAGGAGATCCTATCGGCGCTGCTGACGGAGTTGACGGACGAGGGCGTGCCGGGGAAGACGGAACGCGGGACGGTGTATGGGGTGCAATCGGTCTACACGCGGATGATGGGGATTTCGGGGCCGATCCTGGTGGACAGCTTCCATGTGGGGCAGACATTTTTCAACGACTACGGGCGGCCACACGAGACGGGATTCAACAACGTCACGGGATTCTCGACTCTGAACGAGCAGGGGCCGTTCTCGCTATACGTGCGCGGGGAGTACCAACATGCTCCCAGCGCGGCGGGCTACACGCAGGCTCTGGCGCAGCAGATCTCTCTGATGGATGAGATTGAGTTTGCGCCGCCCAACGAACCGGAGGCGACGGTTCCCAGCGGGCCGATTGCGGAGCAAAATCCGTTCCGGCTGGTGGAGGCAACGCTTTCGTACCATATCCTGGGGCATGAGATCTCTGGGGGCAAGTCGGACGCCTGGCTTGGACCGGGGATGGGCAGCGCGATGCCGTGGTCGAACAACGCGGAGAACATCTACTCGTTCCGCATCAACCGGGTCGAGCCGCTGTACGTCAAATATCTGTCGAAGTACCTTGGGCCAGTGCGGTACGATTTTTTCTACGGGAGCCTGAAGGGACACACCGATCCCAACGACGACTGGGTACACTCGGACATGTTCAGCTTCCAGCCGACGGCGAACTTCCAGTTCGGCTTCCAGCGGACAGTGATCTTCGGCGGCAAGGGACACGAGCCGGTGACGGTCCGGACGTTTCTGAAGGGATTTTTCGACACCAACGATACGAGCGGCGAGGAGAAGGGTTCGCGGGACGATCCGGGAGCGCGGTTTTCGGCGTTCCACTTCAGCTACCGGCTTCCGTTCGCGCGCAAGACCCTGACGCTGTATACAGACTCGGAGGTGCATGACGATCTGACGCCGGTGTCTGCTCCGCGGCGCGCGGCGTACCGGCCGGGAATCTATCTGGCACAGTTTCCGGGATTGAAGCGGTTGGACCTGCGGGTGGAGGGAGTGTCGACCGACTGCTCGACGCTGGTGTGTCTGGGAGGAGGCAACGAATACATCGAGTACGCGGTGCAGAAGCAAGGCTACACCAACAAGGGAAACATCCTGGGCGACTGGATCGGACGCGAGGCCAAGGGCGGACAGGCGTGGCTAACATGGCACCTGTCGGGCAACGAGTGGGTGCAGGTGGAATATCTGAACAAGAAGGCGGCGAAGGACTTTATCCCGGGCATATACAACGCGGCGACCAATACATACGGGCCGGGCGGGACGACGCAGAACCAGTTCCGGGTGGATGTGGTGAAACGGATTGGGCCGCAGGTTGAGGTGGATGGGTGGTTCCAGCACGAGGGGTGGAAGGCGCCGATCTACATGGCGGGAGCGCAGAGCGACAACACGGTCTCGGTGCAGGTCACGTTCTTCCCGAAGCTGAAGACGAAGGGGCCGTAGAGAAACGAACTATCACGTTTGACGTTTTACGTCTCGCGTTATATGCTCGATCCATGATCCAGTCGTTCCAGTGCGAGAAGACGCACAGCTTGTTTCTTACCAGGAAGAGCAGACGTTGGGGATTCATGCTGTCGATTGCACTGCGAAAGCTGGACCAGATGGAGGCCGCCGCCAGACTGGATGATCTTCGGGCCCCACCGGGCAATCGATTAGAGTCGCTACGGGGAAGCCGAAGAGGTCAACATAGCATACGAATTAACGATCAGTGGCGCATATGTTTTGTCTGGAAGGGAGACGGTGCGCATGACGTAGAGATTGTGGACTATCCCTAGAGAGCTAGGAACGGCAAGGAAAGGAAAGACCTATCATGACGATTCGGAGACCGGTATCAGGGTGGAATATTGAGGGTATCACCACACATCCAGGGGTGGTGCTGAGCGAGGATTTTCTGGTGCCGATGGGGATCAGCGCGAACCATCTGGCGATGCGGACACGGATGCCGGCGACGCGCGTGGGGGAGATTCTGCATGGGCGGCGCGGGATTTCCACCGACACGGCGCTGCGGCTGGCGCGGTTCTTCGGAACCTCGGCGGAGTTCTGGCTGAACCTGCAGGCAGCGCACGACCTCTCCAAGGCGAGGCTGGAGCTGCAGAAGATGATTGAGCGGGACGTGGAACCTCTGAAGCTGGATGCGATGTGCGCGTAAAGCGTCACTTCGGTTTGGCGGGGAGGCAGGACTGGAAGTAGGCGAGGGATTTCTGGAGGCCTTCGCGGAGGGGGACTTTGGGCTGCCATAGGAGCAGGGCGCGGGCTTTGCTGATGTCTGGGCAGCGGCGGGCTGGGTCGTCCTGAGGCAGGGGCTGGTGGACGATTGCGGACTTTGAGCCGGTGACGGCGAGGACCTCGCGGGCACACTGGAGCATGGTGAACTCGGTGGGGTTGCCGAGGTTGACGGGGGTGTGTTCGTTGGAGTCGGCGAGGCGAAGGATGCCGTCGATGAGGTCGGAGACGTAGCAGAAGCTGCGGGTCTGCAGGCCGTCGCCGTAGACGGTGAGGGGTTGGCCGCTGAGGGCCTGGAGCATGAAGTTGGAGATGACGCGGCCGTCGTTGGCCTGCAGGCGCGGGCCGTAGGTGTTGAAGATGCGGACGAGGCGGGTGTCGACGGCGTAGTAGCGATGCCATGCGGCGACGGCGGCCTCGGAGAAGCGCTTAGCCTCGTCGTAGACCGAGCGCGGGCCGATGGGGTTGACGCGGCCCCAGTAGGATTCGACCTGAGGGTGAACCTCGGGATCGCCGTAGCACTCAGATGTGGAGGCGTGCAGGAAGCCGGCGTTATATTTGCGCGCGAGGTTGAGGGTGTTGATGGTTCCGGCGGAGCCGACGAGTAGGGTTTCCGGGCCGAGGCGCGCGTAGTCTACGGGCGAGGCGGGCGAGGCGAAGTTGAAGATGAAGTCGACGGGGCCGGGGTCGAAGGGTGTGCAGATGTCTTGATTCAGGAATGTGAAGCGGGGCTCCGAGGTGAGGTGGGCGAGGTTGTCGAGGCTGCCGGTGGAGAGGTTGTCTACTCCGAGGACGGAGTTGGCGACGGACTGGGCGAGGAGGGCGTCGGTGAGGTGGGAGCCGAGGAATCCAGCGGCTCCGGTGACGAGGATTTTCTTCATTTGGCGGCAGAGGTGGCGAGTTCGAGGTCGCGGGCGGGATAGACGGGGGGCCGTCCGATGCTGATGTATGTGAATCCGTGTTGCTGCATGATTTTGGGGTCGAAGAGGTTGCGGCCATCGACGACGATGGGGTAGCGCATGGCGGTGAAGAGGCGTTCCAGGTCGAGTGCGGCGAACTCGCGCCAGTCGGTAAGGACGAGCAAGGCGTCGGCGTCCGCGGCTGCGGCGTAGGCGTCTTGGGCGTACTGAAGCTGAGGGCCGGCGGGAAGTTCGACCTGGGCGCGCTCGATGGCAGCGGGGTCGTAGGCGGCGATGGAGCAACCCTCGGCGAGCAGCATTTCGATCAGGTCGATGGCGGGGGATTCGCGGATGTCGTCGGTCTCACCCTTGAAGGCGAGGCCGAGGACGGCGATGCGTTTGCCACGGAGGGTCCAGAGTGCGGTGCGGACCTTGGCGAGGAAGCGCTTCTTCTGCTCGGCGTTGATCTTCTCCACCTCGGTGAGAAGGTTGAAGTCAATGCCGAGCTGGTCGGCGACGGAGCGGAATGCGGCGACGTCCTTGGGGAAACATGAGCCTCCGTAGCCGATGCCGGGACGGAGGAAGCGGGGGCCGATGCGGCTGTCGAGGCCGATTCCGCGGGCTACCTGCTCGATGTTTGCTCCGGTGGCCTCACAGAGGTTGCTGACGGCGTTGATGAAGGAGATCTTGAGTGCGAGGAATGCATTGGATGCGTGCTTGACGATCTCCGCCGACTTGGCGGAGGTGAGCAGCAGGGGTGGAGGTGCGAGGGCGGAGCAGCGGCCGGGAATGGCGTCCGGCTGCGCGTAGTAGGCGCCGGAGGTTAGCGGGGCGTAGATGCGGGTGAGCAGGGCAGCGGCGGCTTCGGAGTCGGCGCCGAGGACGATGCGGTCGGGGTGGAGGAAGTCTGCGACGGCGGAGCCCTCGCGCAGGAACTCGGGGTTGGAGGCGACGTCGAAGAGGCTGCGGGCGACACCGTTGCGCTCAAAGGTGCGGCATATCCACTCGTTGGTGTAGACCGGGACAGTGGATTTTTCGACGATGACCTTGTAGCTGGAGAGCGAGCGGGCGATCTCGCAGGCGACGGATTCGACGTAGGAGAGGTCTGCGTCGCCGTTCTCGGACTGGGGCGTTCCGACGGCGATGAAGATGGCGTCGGAGGCTCGCGTGGCTTCGCTGAGGTCGGTGGTGAAGCGGATTTTGGTGTTGCGGTAGCGTTCGAGGAGTTCGGGGAGGTATCTCTCGTGGATGAGGGTGTCGCCGGACTGGAGGGCGGCGACTTTTCGCTCGTCGTTATCGACGCAGACCACGCTGTGGCCTATCTCGGCGAAGCAGACGGCCGCGACCAGGCCGACGTAACCCGAGCCAACGACCGCGATTTGAATAGTTTTGCTCATGGTCTCCGGCAGCTGCTTCCTGCGCAGTGCAATGCTTGCAGTCTAGTGGATTTCCGGCAGAAGCGGAAATTCTTGGCAGGCCGGTCTGAAGACCAGTCCCAAGCCGGAGCAATCCGAGAGAGTACTGAAGGCACGATTTGTGTTTTTGAAATGCGGCGGGTCGAGTAGACTTGCAAGAATGGATCCCCGGAAGACATCGTACACACCCCCCGTGGGCGAGCCTGATCTGCAGCAGCCCGGTCTGGGGTTTGAAATCGCCGACACATCGTTGACCGAGGCGCTGGCGACACTACGCAAGCGGCGTTGGCTGCTGATCGTCGCAGTGGTTCTGGGGGTGAGCGATGGGGCGTACAAGGCGTATACCCAGCCCAAGCTGTTTGCGGCGACGGGCACCATCCAGGTGCACAATGGGGCGTCAAACGAATACAAGCTGGACGCGGGATCCGGTTACGGTGACGACTCGGAGACCAAGATCAACACCGAAGTTGCGATTCTAAAGAGCGACGCGCTGCTGGCGACCGTGGCGCGCGAGATGAACCTGGCGAACAACTCGGACTTTTCCGGCGTACCTCCGGGCTCGCATCGCTCGCTGGACGACCCGAACGTGCGGGCCAGCGTGGTGGGCGAGCTACAGGGCGGTCTTCAGGTGTCTCTGGAGCCGCGAACGGAGATGATCGACATCGAGTATTCCAGCCTGAGCCCGAAGCTGTCGGCGGACATCGTCAACAAGGTAATCTTCGACTACATCCAGCGCAGTTACCAGACTCCTGTGGAATCGACGCGGCGGGTTTCGCAGTGGCTCTCCGGGCAGTTGGAGGAACTGAAGACCGAGGTCGAGCAGACGCAGAAACAGATCATGGATTTGCAGCGGAAGATGGGGACGCTGGGGTACGATTCGACACATAACCAGTTGCAGTCTTCGCTGGAAGGGTTGGTCGGGGCAGAGGGAGCGGCGAAGATTACACGCATCAACGCCGAATCGCGCTACCGGATGGTGGCGGGCATGGACCCGAATACGATCGAAGGCTCGATCGAGACAACGCCCGGCACCGCCCCTGGCGAGCTCAATTCACTGCGCGCACAATTGGCGTCAGCAAAGGCAAGCTACCAGCAGTTGACGGTGCAGTCCCCGCTGGGGCTTGGGCCAAACCATCCGCAGGTGAAGGCCTTGCAGGCGCAGATCGGCGAGCTGACCAAGGAGATTGACACAGAGCAGAACCGGATGGAGCTACAGGCCAAGGAGACCTACCTGGCGGCCAAGGCGGCCGAAGACAAGACCGAGCAGGAGCTGGACGCGAAAAAGGCCGAAGCATACCAGCAGGGCGACGACCTGGTTCAGTTAACGATCCTGCAGCGCGAGTATGAACAGAACCGCACGCTGTATGACGGACTGGAATCGCGCCTGCGCACCGCCGAGGTGCAGGCCGGACTGGAAGCCCTGGAAGTGGACGTGGTGGACCAGGCGTTGCCGCCAGTAAGCCCTACGATGCGGCCCCCGTCGTCGATTATCGTGTCGACAACGGTAATGTTTCTGCTCGGCGGCATCGTGATCGCGTTCATAATGGATGGCCTGGATACTGGGCTGCACAACATCCACGAGATCGAGTCGGTGATGAACATGCCATCGCTGGCTATCATTCCGCAGGCCAAGCGGGCGAGCGTGGAGCAGATGGCCCTGATGTCCACGGCGCAGCGCAATATCAATGTGCTGACCCAGCCGAAGTCGCAGTTTACCGAGGCGTTCCGGACACTGCGGACCTCGCTCATGCTGTCCACTGCGGGACAGCCGCCGAAGTTCATTCTGTTTACCAGCGCGATGCCCTCGGAGGGCAAGACCACGATGGCGAGCAACCTGGCGTGCATTCTGGCGCAGGGCAACGTCCGCGTTCTGTTGGTGGATGCCGACCTGCGCCGATCCAACATTCACCACCGGTTCGGGCTGACCGGAAAGCTGGGACTGACGACGATTCTGACGGGCACGTCGACGCTGGAGGAAACCCTGCAGCATGTTCCCGAAGCACCCAACCTGGACATACTGCCCAGCGGTCCGGTGCCACCTTTCCCAACCGAGATGCTGAGTTCCGATGCGATGGTGGCGCTGATGGAGAGGCTGGGGAAGATGTACACACACGTTGTGATCGATTCTCCGCCGGTGCTGTCAGTGACCGACGCAGTGGTCATAGGACATATGGTGGACGCTGTGGTTCTGGTGGTACGGCACGGCAAAGAGAGCAAAAATGTGATGCGGCGGGCGCGCGATGTTCTGGCCCGCACGGGCGCACCGGTGGCCGGGTTGGTGCTGAACGCCGTGGACGTGAACTCTCCCGACTATTACGGGTACTACGGATATCTTGGGTACTCGTATGGGAATGTCGACGGTGACAGTTGGGAGACGCAGCCGTCTACGGCGGGTGAGGCGGGCGCGGAAGGGAAGGACAAACGATGACTGGGAACTTCGCGACCGGAGTGTTTGCGGCGGTCCTGATCTCGTTCTGCGGGAGCGCGGCAACTGGACTGGCGTTGGCGCAGGCGGGGGCGCAGGATTCGGGACCGTTGCCGGGCGCAACGGCGGCGCAGGCTGCGACCTCGCCGGCGACGCCATACGCCAACCAGTCGATGCTCTATCCGGGGGAGGATTTTCATTTAGGCCCGGGAGACCTGATCTCGGTGCATGTATTCATGCAGGAGTACTCACAGACGGCGCGCCTGGGCTCGGACGGGAGCGTGAAGCTGCCCTTCATCGGCAGCGTCCCGCTGGAGGGCCTGACGGTGCGGGCCGCGCAAATGCTGATCGCGGAACGATTGCAGGCGGGCGAGTTTTATAAAAATCCGGAGGTTACGATCCAGGTGCTGGACACGGTGAACGGCTCGGTGATCGTCACCGGGGAAGTCCACGCCACTGTGGCAGTCTCCACGGAGAGGAGCCTGCGGGAAGTGCTATTGATTGCGGGCGGGTTGCCGGCGACAGCGAGCCATACGGTGAAGATCGTGCGGCCTGGAATGGCGGAGCCGATCGTGGTGGATCTGGGGACGGACCTGGCGGCCAGTTCGACGGCGAGCTTACCCATCCATCCGCATGACATCATCCAGATCTCGCGCGCCAGCGTGGTGTATGTGCTGGGCGCGTTCTCGCACCAGGGCGCGGTGCCGCTGGACCAGGCCGCGCCGCTTACGCTGTTGCAGGTGGCAGCGCTCAGCGGAGGGATCAACTTTGAGGGCAAATATGCCGATCTGCGCCTGATTCGCACCGTTGGAACCGAGCGCAAGGTGGTCAACGTCGATATGAAGAAGGTGCGCGACGGCCGCGCTCCCGACCCGGTGCTGCAGGCCAACGACATCATCTTCCTGCCGACCGACGATATGAAGGCCGTGCTGAAGGGTCTGGGAGTTGGCGGCGTGCTGGGAATCGTCTCGCTGCTGTACACAATCCACAGTTACTAGGGTGGCTGCCAGAAGCGGCATTGGAGCACAGAAACTTCCGCGCAAGAGAGCAACGGGAGATGGGAGAGATGTATGAGCTCCGGGCCTGAACGACCGAACCAACGGACGCAGCGGCGCATGCGGCTGGCGTATCTGGTGAGCCACCCAATCCAGTACCAGGCGCCTCTGCTGCGGCGGATCGCCGAGGAGCCAGACATCGATCTTACGGTGTTCTTCGGCTCCGACTTTTCGGTGCGGGGATACCTCGACGAGGGCTTCGGCGTAGGCGTGAAGTGGGACATTCCCCTGCTGGACGGATACCGGCATGAGTTCCTGCCGCGGTTGCGCGACCGGGGAACGGTGAGCGTAGCGAGCCCTTTGAACTATGGCATCGTCAGCCGTCTGCGCGGCGTTGGCGGCGATGCGGATTTCGATGCGCTGTGGGTGCATGGGTACGCAACCGTGAATGCGATGCACGGGATCCTGGCGGCCAGGGTGCTGGGCATTCCCGTGCTTCTGCGCGCGGAGTCGTGGCTCGGCGACCGCGAACGGAGCGGAGTAAGGCTGGCGCTGAAGAAGGCAATGCTTGCGGGACTGAGACTGTTGGTGGACGGAGTTCTGCCCATCGGGACGCTGAACGCGGAGTATTGGCGGACCTACTTTGGCGATATCGTTCCGCAGTTCGCCATGCCGTACGCGGTGGACAATGACTACTTCGCCCGGCGCGCGCAAGAGGCCGAGGAGGGTCGCGCCAGCTTGCAGGCGGAGCTTGGACTGGATCCCTCGCGGCCGGTGATCCTGTTTGCGTCGAAGCTGCAGACGCGCAAGCACTGCGACCACCTGATCGAGGCGTACCAGCGGCTGTCGCGGGGAGCGGGCGAGGAGCCGGGCCCGTATCTGGTCATCGTGGGCGACGGCGAGGAGCGCGCGGCACTGGAGCGGCAGGCGGCGGCGACCGGCTTCGCCAGCATCCGCTTCTGCGGCTTTCGCAACCAGACGGAGATGCCGCGCTTCTTCGACCTGGCGACGGTCTTCGTGCTGCCCTCGCGGCACGAGCCGTGGGGACTGATTGTGAACGAGGTGATGAATGCGGCGCGGCCCGCGATCGTCAGCGACGACGTGGGATGCGCTCCGGACCTGATCGACGATGGGGTCAACGGGTGCATCGTTCCGGTGGGCGATGTGGACGCGCTTACACAGGCCCTGGAACGCGTACTGGAGCCGGGCGTGGCCGAGGCGATGGGGCAACGCGCCTTCGAGCGCATCCAGAGCTGGAGCTTCGAGGAAGACGTGCAGGGACTGCGGCAGGCGCTGGCGGAGGTTGCGCCGGGGTTCGTGGCGTAGGGAGTTGCTGGTTGCTGGTTGTTAGTTGTTGGTTGAGCGCTCTCTGAGGCTTTGCAGGCGGTCGAGGATGAGGCTGAGCTGGTGGTCGTTGTGATAGCCCGAGCGTTCGGCGCGCTCATGGCCTGCGCGGGCGATGCGCTCGCGGGCGGCTTCATCGGGCAGATAGAGCGCGATCTTGCGGATGCACTCCTCGAGGGTGGAGAAGAAGACGGCCTCTTTGTCCTCGACGAAACGGCTGAGATGGCCTTCGCATCGTTCGACCATTAAAAAGCCGCCGCAGCCGGCGATCTCGAAGCTCTTGTGCGCGACCTCATCCTGGTTGGATTTGGTGAGGAAGCTGAGGTTGATCTTCGATCTCCAGATGCCGTTGCGATAGGCGTCATCCATCAGCTCACCTTCGCGGAAGAGCCTGGCGAAGCTGGCGGGAGCGAGAGCTTTTTTCCAGGCCCGTTCCGCGCCGGAGATGACGACGGGAAAGCCGGCCTGGGAGAGACGGCTGAGGAACCCGGCGCGGTCATCGTAGGGCGAGCCGATAAATGAGACCTCGCGGTCGCGGTTGGCGTCCGACCAGCCCTCGGGTGGAGGAAAGTGCGCGACGCGATCGTATGCGGTCTGAATCTTGATGACGTCGCGCGCGCCGCGCAGCTTGAGGTCGGCCACGCTGACGTCCCTCTGAGTGCAGTGGAGATCGAAAGATGGGATGGACTTCTTGTATAGGCGCAGGCCTGAGTCGCGTCGCGGGCCGAATGCGTTGTCGATCATGTAACAGACGGTCTGGATTCCCATGGCTCGGCAGCGGAGGACGGTGGCGGGCTGGAGCTGGAGCACCTTGTCCGCCCAGAGGAGATCGGGCCTGTGCTGCGCGGCGAGACGGAGAATATCGCGGTTCAGGCGCTGCACATTTGGGCCGGCGGAGAGCAGGAAGGCGAGCTTGCCCAGTATCCTGTTCTTTGTGGCGTAGGCGTTGGTGTCCAGCGGGACGATCTCGTGTCCCATGCGCTGGAGGGCCAACATGCGCGCGCGCGCCGTGCATCCCTGTTCCAACTGGCTTATGTATAGAATCTTCATTCCGCTGTACTCCTCTGCATGTTAACACTGGGGGTTGCCGCGACGCGGCGTGGGCCTCCAGCGTCATGGCAATCGCATGGACCATTAATCATTTAGTACCCCCACCCCCCTCCCCCCCCCATTTTCCGTGCTTCGTAATGTCTCTGGAAACAACGAGATGTGAGTTTGAGCGCGCAATGCATAGATTGCAGGCTGTTTACAGCTATCAATAAGAAAATAAATGGTTTCCTCCGTGCTTCGGTTTCGGGCATGAAAAACCCCGGCGCGCTGCCGGGGTTTCCCTTGTTTTTCTCTACTATTTCTATTTTATCAGGTGGAGCATAACTACTATGCCACTTGCGGGGAGATTTCTTCTCTTTTGTTTTCTGTTGGTTGAGGTGAATTTGTAGGATCGAGGGGCTTGACACGCGGATTTGCTGGGGAAATTCGAGGAAAAAATCTTCGGGAGCGGGAGGAGTGGGTGGTAGACCCACTCATCGCTTGAAAAAAGCGAAGGATGGGGCACCCGGCTGCATTCGCGAGATGCCCGTGGCTAAAGCCACAATTTAATCAGGCTGTATTCAGGGGCCTGAAGGCCCCTGCTCCCTCCGGAAAAGGCAAAGACGAAAGGCATGATTCCTGAGCTGTAAGCTATCAGCCATCAAGCTATCAGTAGAGCATTTTCAGCGATGGTGTAATGTATCGTGCTGCGAGCAAAATGCGGGGATTCTTCCCCTTCGGCAAGCTCAGGGTCAGAATGACAATATCATCCTGCATTACAGTAACCGTGAAAATGCTCGAATTGGAGGCGGCATCGAACCTGGAGGGGATGGGGATGGGATGGTTTGTGCCGAGGTTTGTTTCGCAGCGCCGTCCGGCGGCATCTCATTCTAGAAGTAACCTCTTTTTTGAGATTTGAAGCGGCCGTGGAGGTTACTCCGGTGGTGCGCCGTACGGCGTTAGCGGCCATCTCTTCATGAGAGAATACGCTTGCAATAGGATGTACTGGACTCTTCAGGCGTGGTGCGCGCATGTGCGGAATAGCGGGATTCATATCGACGGATGAGGCAGTTGCAAGCTCGTCGGTCGATGCTGTCCGGCGCATGACGGAGCGGATGCGGCTGCGCGGCCCCGATGCGGCGGGAGTGTGGACGGGGAACGGTGTGGCGCTGGGCCACCGGCGGCTCGCCATTCAGGACCTGGACGCACGCTCCAACCAGCCCATGGTCTCAACCGATGGCAAATACTGCATCACTTTCAATGGCGAGATCTACAACTTCCATGAGCTGCGGCGCGAGCTGGAGGCGGAGGGCGCGGCCTTCCGCACAACCTCCGATACGGAGGTGTTGCTGGCGTTGTATGCGCGCGATGGGGAGCGCATGCTGCCCCGGCTGCGCGGCATGTTCGCGTTTGCCATCTGGGACGGGGCTGCGCGCGAGGTGTTTCTGGCCCGCGACCCTTACGGGATCAAGCCGCTCTACTATGCGCAGACGGAACGCGGCGTGGTGTTTGCGTCGCAGGTGAAGGCGATCATGGCGTCCGGACTGGTAACGGCGCAACACGAAGAGGCCGGAGTCGCGGGATTCTATCTGTGGGGAAGCGTGCAGGCGCCGTGGACGCTGTATCGCGGGGTCTTCGCGCTGACGGCGGGACACTGGATGCGGGTGCGCGCAGGCCGCGCCGAGACGCCCGTGCGCTGGAACGACATACGGTGCAACTGGAGGCAGCAAGACGTACGGCTCTCCGGCGAAGAGTTGCAGGAGGTGGTGCGCAAGGCGGTGACGGATTCGGTGCGCGCGCACCTGGTGAGCGACGTTCCGGTGAGCGTGTTTCTGTCCGGCGGGATCGATTCGGGGACGATGGCCAGCCTGATCGCCGAACTGGGCGGGAAGGTGGAGGGGATCACGGTCGGGTTTGACGAGTTCACCTCTCACCATGAGGACGAAGTGCCGTCGGCGGCCGTCATCGCAAGACACTATGGCCTGCCGCACCATGTTCGGCGCATCTCGCGGGAGGAGTTCGAGCAGGACATTCCGCAGATACTGGATGCCATGGACCAGCCGTCGGTGGATGGCGTGAACACATGGTTTGCCGCCAAGGCGGCGGCCGAGCGCGGCTACAAGGTGGTGCTCTCCGGGGTGGGCGGCGACGAACTGTTCTACGGCTACAACCTGATGAAGCAGCTTCCGCGCGACGCGACGCTGGGGAGGGCGGTGGCGGCGATTCCTGGAGGCCGATGGCTGGTGGGCGCCGCGTGCTCAATTCTGGCCAATGGACACAGGCATCCAAAGCTGAAGGGCATCGCCGAGTTCATGGGCTCGCTGGAGGGAGTTTATTACCTGAAGCGTTGCGTCTTCCTGCCCGAGGAGTTGCCGTTGCTGATGGGAGAAGAGAGCGCGCGGGAGGGGTTGGAGCGGCTGGGCGGCTGGCCTCCCGGCATGTCCAAAGCCAATGCCGTGAATGACGCGGCGGGGGTCTGCCTGCTGGATTCAACGCTGTATCTGCGCAACCAGTTGCTGCGCGACAGCGACTGGGCCAGCATGGCGCACTCATTGGAGCTGCGCACGCCGCTGGTGGACGCCGCGTTGCTGGACGCGCTGAAGCTGTGTCAAACGAATTTTACCGGCGGGGTAGGTAAGCGGCTTCTGGCGCAATCTCCGGCGCGCCCGTTGCCGGAGAAGATTATCACCCGGCCGAAGTCGGGGTTCGGAGTGCCAATGACGCAGTGGCTGGCCGCGGCCACGGAGCGGCGCGAGTGGAGCAGCATGGCCCTGCTGGCAGATCGCGGGACCCCCTGGACACGCCGCTGGGCCAAGGTGGTGATGGATGAGGGATTCAAGGACAGCCAATGAGAATCCTGCACTTCATCCCGTCGATCGACCCGGCCACGGGAGGACCCGTCGAGGGGCTCAAGCAACGCTGCACGATCTATCGCACGAACGGGCATGAGGTCGAGGTGGCTTCGCTGGACTCGCCTGAGTTTGTGCAGCAGTGCAATTTTCCAGTCAAGGTGGTTGGGCTGGGCCCGGGCTGGGGAACATACCGCTACTCGCGCCGCGCGATGCCGTGGCTGAAGGCCAACCTGTCGCGCTTCGACGTGGTGATGGTCAACGGCGTGTGGAACTACAACACGATTGCCGCTCATTGCGCGCTTGCCGGAACAGAGATCCCGTGGGCCGTCTTCCCCCATGGAATGCTCGATCCGTACTTCAAGATGCGCTATCCGTTCAAGCATCTGAAGAAAACGATCTACTGGCATTGCCTGCTGCGGCGGGCGCTGCACGATGCAACCGCGGTGTTGTTTACCTGCGAAGAAGAGATGCTCCAGGCGCAGCGGTCGTTCAGTGGGTACGACGTACGCGAGATGGTGGTGCCGTACGGCACATTCGGTCCCGGCTGCGACACCGCGGCGGCCAGCCGGGAGTTTCTGGCGCGATGGCCGGAGCTTCGCGGCAAGCGGTTGGCAATCTCACTGGGGCGTATCCATCCCAAGAAAGGCACCGACATTCTGATCGAGGCGTATGCCGCCACGCTGGGCAGGGATGCGGCGTGGCAGTTGGTGATCGCGGGCCCCGACCAACTGGGATGGCGGAAGGAACTGGAACCGATGGCGGCGCGGCTCGGCATCGCCGGCCGGATTACCTGGACGGGAAGCCTGGAGGGCACGCTGAAATGGGGGGCCTTCTCGTCGTCGGAGGTCTTTGTGCTTCCCTCTCACCAGGAGAACTTCGGGATCGTTGTGGCGGAGGCGCTGTCGTGCGGCCTGCCGGTGATCGTCTCCAACAAGGTGAACATCTGGCGGGAGGTTGTGAGCGGCGGGGCAGGGTTTGTGGGCAAGGATACAATCGAGGGGACCAAGGCCAGCCTGCGCGGCTGGGCTGCTCTGAGCGCGGCTGAGATTGCGGAACTTCGCATCCGCGCCAGGAAGTGCTTTCATGATGAGTTTGACTATCACCGCACCAGCAGGCGGGCGATGGAGAGTGTCGAGAGTCTGGCCCGGGCCACTACGAGATATAAGCCGATCGAGAAGAAGAGCTAGTTGCAGGTTGTTGGTTGCTGGTTGTTGGTTGCGGAGCACGAGGCTGAGGCGGGGATGGCGAAGCAGGTGCACTACAACGCGGCGGAGCACATTGCGGCGGAGACGGCGGCGGACCCGTATCTGCGGCCTGCGTTCGCGGCGAGCGACCGCGCGCGGCGGCTTCTGTGGAACGCGTGCCGGGCTATCTTGTATCGTCCGTCGCCGCGGGCGATGTTCGCGTGGCGGGCCTTCCTGCTGCGATGCTTTGGCGCGACAATGGGGCCGAACTGCAAATTTTATCCAGGCTGTAAGGTATGGGAACCCTGGAACCTGATCTGCGCTGACACAGTGGCTGTGGCCGACGGTGCGGTTATCTATAACCCCGCGCCTGTGCGGCTGGGCTCGCACGCCATCCTGTCGCAGGACGCGTACCTGTGCGGCGCGACCCACGACTACGACGATGCGCGCTTCCCGCTGCTGGCCTACACGATGGAGGTGGGAGCGTATGCGTGGGTGTGCGCGCGTGCCTCGGTGGCTCCCGGTGTGGGCGTGGGCGAGGGAGCGGTGCTGGGGATGGGTTCGGTGGCAACACGGGACCTGGAGCCGTGGGGAATCTACGCAGGCATCCCGGCGGTGAAGGTGAAGGAGCGCAAACGTCCGGCTTCGGCGGGATGATGCAGCGCGGTGCCACCTCTGAAAATTGAGACGCAGACACTGGCGGGAAGTTGCGCCCGCCGGGACTCTGTGTGAGTGTGACTCAGCCGCGGAGTTTGGCGAGGAGGTCGGTGGGGTGCACGGGCTTGGCGAGGATCTCGAACTCGTGGCCATGGAGGCGTGCCTTCTCCAGCAGATCGGCGGTGGCAGCCTGGCCGCTGAAGAGCAGGATCTTGCAGTGGGGCATCTTCTGGCGGGTGGCGATGGCGGCCTCGATGCCGGTGATTCCGGTCATGATGACATCTGAGATGAGCATGTCCGGCTGGAAGCTGTCCAGGGCCTCGATGGCAGCTTCGCCGCTATAGACGGCGCACGCCTCGAAGCCGGCCTGGTTGAGGATAATGGCCAGCGTGTTGGCGATGACCTGTTCGTCGTCGGCCACGAGGACTTTGCGTTTGGGCGGGGTTGCGGCGGTCGCTTCAGACATGCGGAGTGTCCTCGAAGTGGGTGGCTTGAACAAACTGCGGGCAGACGCAATGGTCGACCCGCAACATATTCCTCCCACTCGACAATGATACGCCGGGCGGTGCGAGGGTGCGGGGCTGCGGCAATCCATATTGACACAGAGGTTCGAGGCCCGCCCAGGCGAGCGTCTCTCTAAGATGGGTGCGTGTCCAACCTTGAGGGATGCGCACGGCATCACACGCAAGGGAGAGCCGAGCATCTATCCTGGTCCAACTTGTTCTCGGGGTTTATCGCTGGTTCGAAAGACAGATACAGAGATTCTGACCTTCGGCCAGAATGACGACTCGTGTGGGCTGCGGCCAGAATGACAATTCTTTTCTCCATAGCAATGATGAAAATGCTCTAACCGAATGCTCTAAGGAAGGTCTGAACAAGTCCCTGGAATTCCGTCGGCACGGGCAACGACAGAGATTCTGACCCAAAGTCGGGTCAGAATGACGCTTCCAGGGAGGGCCAACTGACTTAATCAGAGATTTCCTAACCGACCGAAACGATTGTCGCAAATGAGACAGGAGAACGCAGGATGGCAGTGATGATGCAGGCATTCTACTGGGACGCGCCGAGGCAGGAGAAGAAAGAGCACGAGTGGTGGAACTTTGTGGCCGAGCGGGTGGAAGACCTGGGCAAGGCAGGCTTCAACGCGCTGTGGCTGCCGCCGGTGAACAAGGCGGCGAGTAACACGTCAATGGGCTACGACCCGTACGACTACTTCGACCTGGGCGATTTCGACCAGAAGGGCGGAAAGAAGACCTGGTACGGCAATCGCGCCGAGTTGGAGGCGCTGATCGCAAAGGCGCACACGCATGGCGTCGGGCTGTACGCGGACATGGTGATCAACCACAACGGCGGGGCGGATGAGGAAGAGGTGAATCCCATCGACGGCGAGAAGCGCTGGACGAAGTTCAACCCCAAGAGCGGCATATTTCCTCGCGACTACAACCACTTCCATCCCAGCCGCTACGAGCGCGTGATTCTGGAAGGAGAGAACTACGCGGGCTACCCGCATCTGTGCCATCGCAACCCGGAGGTGTATGCGGCGATGTACCAATACGCGCGGATGTTGATCGAGGAGCTTGGCTTCGACGGCTTTCGATTCGACTATGCCAAGGGTTTTGGCGCGTGGATGATCGGTCTGCTGGCGAAGTACCAGTACGTCAAGGATGGCAAGGAGTTTGTGCCGTATGTGGTAGGCGAGTACTGGTCCGGCACCGAGGACATCGACAACTGGATCGATCGCGTGAATAAGGTCACGGACAGTCAGGTTGCGGCATTCGACTTTCCGCTGCGCTACAAGCTGAAGGACGTCTGCGACAAGCCAAACTACGATCTTCGTAACCTGACCGACGGCGGCACGGTGGTGATGAAGCGTCCGCGCCATGCGGCGACCTTCGTCGACAACCACGACATGGGCAACAATACGATCATCAACGACAAGCTGATGGCCTACTCGTTCATCATGGTGCATGAGGGCTATCCGTGCGTCTTCTGGTACGACTACTACAACAATGGCCTGGCGCGGACGGGGACGCCGAACGGCATCGACGCGCTGATCGAGGCGCACCACAAGCACGCGGGCGGCGATTCGCAGATTCTGCACGCCGACCCGGATCTCTACATCATGCAGCGCGTGGGCTGGAAGGACGAGAGCGCCGACCAGCCGGGGCTGATCTATGTGCTGAACAATCTGGGAGACAAGTGGAGTGGCACCTCGGTGAAGACCAAGTGGGCGAACCAGAGGTTCGTGCCGATCGCGTGGGACGGGCACGACGAGGCATGGCCGGACACGCGCACCACCGATGGCGAGGGCAACGCCGAGTTCCCTGCCCCGCCGCGCGGCTACGCCATCTACGTGCCGGCGTAGAGCGCGCTGAACTTTAAATCGAGCGATCTGTTCAGCACGGCTGAACAGGCTGCGGAAAAGGGTTTATTGGCGCTATATGCAAAAGGCCCGGGGCTGAAGCCCCTAATTCGATTGTCCTTATTCAGGGGGCTGAAGCCCCCTGCTCCCTCCGAAAGACAAAGGCAGGAGTTTTCCGCATCCTGTGAAGCCGTGCCCTTGCGATGCTGTATTCTTCTTGGAGCACTGCGGAGGGCGCGTCAGGACCTCTGCTTTCCGAGGTTCTCCGATTGCGCAAGGCTGTATTTAAGGCTGTACTGGACCCGCTCAAGGCTGTACTGGTCGCGAACTTCGCCGCGCTCGTATGTCTCTGGGGATGGGGCTCGCCGGGTTGGGGCCAGGAAGTTGATGGCGCCGGCGGAGTTGGCGGCGTGCAGAGCTACGGTTTCTCGACCAGCTACAGTAATACGTCGAGCCACATTCTGATCGGCGAGGCCAACCAGCGGCGCATCTGGACACTGGGCGCGGAGTACACCCACCTGCTGCACCAGGGTGCGCGCTACCGCCTCGACTACGAGGGGTCGCTGATGCCACTCTTCGAGGAGACCGACCCGACGGTGACCGGCACGATCTTCACCTACGACGGACAGGACTACATTACGTCGCAGACGCCTGTGCGCGTGGTCTCCGTGACCCATGAGCAAGTGGGCAGCGTGCCTACTGGCGGGGGTCTGGGCGTTCCTCTGTACGCGCTCTACGGACGGCAGGACACCTACGCCGCAGGCTTCTCTCCGCTGGGCGTCCGGATCGGCGCGCTGCCGCGGTGGCGCGTCCAGCCTAGCTTTGCCATCGATCTTGGATTTGTCGTCTCGGCACGCGACATTCCGGTGGACGAAGCCGACCAGTTCAACTACATGTTCTCGCTCGGGCCCGGCGTGCAGCTCGTCACCGGTCCACAGGCATCTTTTCGCGTGGAGTACATCTATCGCCACGTCTCGAACGCGCATCAGGGATACGAGAACCCCGGCGTGGACCAGGGCGTCGTCCGCCTGACCATGAGCCACCGCTGGTAAAGGACACGCTGGCCAGTCTGAGTGCGTGGCCGTGCGCGATGCACATCGAATTGGTGAGCGGGAATGCTAATCTAGAGCTATGAAATTCGGTGTTCTGGTGTTTCCCGGTTCCAACTGCGATCAAGATACGCACCACGCACTGGGCGCGGTGATGGGCGCTCCGGTGACGTATCTGTGGCATGCATCGCACGACCTGGAAGGCTGCGACGCAATCCTCGTCCCCGGCGGATTTGCGTATGGCGACTACCTGAGGACCGGGGCGATCGCTCGCTTTTCGCCGATCATGCAAAGCGTGCGGCAATTTGCCGACGCGGGCGGACTGGTGATGGGCATATGCAACGGATTCCAGATTCTGTGCGAGGCCGGGCTGCTGCCCGGTGCGCTGATGCGCAACGCAGGCCAGCGATACGTCTGCCGCCACCTGCATCTGAGGGTGGAGACGACGAACTCGGCGTTCACCGGCGGACTCACGCGCGGCCAAGTGCTGCAAATGCCCATCGGGCACATGGAGGGCAACTACTTCTGCGACGCGGAAACGCTGGCGACGCTGAAGCGCGACGACCGCATTGCGTTCCGCTATGCGACGCCGGCGGGCGAGCTGACCGCGGAGGCGAATCCTAACGGATCGCTGGAGAACATCGCGGGGATTCTCGGCGAGGGACGCAACGTGCTGGGCATGATGCCGCATCCGGACCGGTCGAGCGAGGCGCTGCTGGGGTCGGCGGACGGGCTGCTGCTCTTCCAGTCGATGGCGCGCAGCCTGGCCACGGCGTAGCGGCGGTCAGCCGCAGAACACACGCGGCGGTGGTACTCTTGCGGGTGCAATGGTAGACATTCATCATCATCTGCTGTACGGGCTGGACGATGGGGCCGACAGCCTGGAGACCTCGGTCGAGATGGCGCGGCAGGCTGTGGCCGAGGGCATCACGCATGTGGTATGCACGCCGCACGCGAACAGCTACCACGACTTCGATCCAAGCGTGAACGCGGCCAGGGCTGACGAGTTGCGCGCGCGGCTGGCCGAGGAGAAGATCCCGCTGACACTGGGCCTGGGATGCGACTTCCATATGGCGTTCGACAACGTGAAGCTGGCGCTGGCGGACCCGGCGCGGTTCAGCATCAACGGGCTGGGCTACCTGTTGGTGGAGGTCCCGGAGTACGGGCTTCCGCCGGGGCTGACCGAGACCTTCTACCAACTGCAACTGGCCGGGATGACGCCGATCCTGACCCATCCGGAGCGCAACCCCACGCTACAGAACGATCCCGCGCGGCTGATTGAGTGGCTGCGCGCGGGTGTGCTGGTGCAGGTGACGGCGGACGCGCTGACCGGGCACAAGGGCCGGCGCGCCGAACAGATGGCGTTCGAGTTGCTGGAGAAGCGCTGGGTGCATTTTTTGGCAACGGACGCGCACAACACCACCACGCGCCCGCCGCGAATGCGCGAGGCACACGACCTGGTGGCTAAAAAATATGGCGCAGACTACGCACGCAGCTTGTGCGTTACGAATCCGATGGCCGTCTTCCTGGGTAAGGAGTTCGAGTTGGAAGAAGAGCCGCGCGGGCTGGTGGAAGAGATCAAGATTCCCAACTGGTGGCAGCGCATGGCCGAGCGGCTGAAGCGGCGCTGAGGTTCTGTATGGGCTTCATCGAATTCTTGCAAAGAGACCAAGGCAAGAACAAAAGCTGGAATCCTTTGGAAGAAAGGTTTGGAAGGTTGTGGTTGATTGTAGATTGTCGGGGTCCTTCGACTCGCTGCGCTCGCTCAGGATGACAACAGTAATGAAGCGAGCTTTAGCTATAGGACATTAGAGGCCGAGGCCGCCGTCGACGGCGAGAAGTTGGCCGGTGATGAAGTGGGGGCAGGTGGCGAAGAAGAGGACCGCGGCGGCGACGTCCTCGGCGGTGCCGTTGCGGCGCATCGGGGTCTTCTCAGCGAAGTGCGCGTAGGCGGGATCAACTTCGCCCTGCGCGATCATTCCCGGCGCGACGCAGTTGACGCTGACCTCCGGCGCCCAGGCCTTGGCCATGGTCTGCGAGAGCATGTGCAGGGCCGCCTTGGAGGTGCAGTAGTGCGCGTGCGTGGCCCACGCGTGCGTCCCGCCCAGCGAGCCGATGTTGACGATCCGCCCACTCGCCGCGCGCAGATGCGGATACGCGGCCTGGGCCATCAGAAACGGCGCGCGTGTGTTGGTGGCGTACATCCGGTCCCACTGCTCGGAGGTGATCTCTTCCAGCGCGGAAGCCTCGAAGAGGCCGGCGTTGTTGACCAGGATGTCGAGCCGGCCAAACTCCTCGACCACCGCGGTGACGGACTGGCGGATGCTCTCGGCGTCGGCGAGGTCGGTGCGCACGGCGAAGGCATCGACGTCAAACGCGGCGAGCGCGCGGACGGTCTCTTCGGCTTCGGGTTGCGATTCGCGATAGGTGATGGCCACGTTGGCACCGGCGGTCGCAAGCTGGAGCGCGATGGCCCGGCCGATGCGCCTGGACCCGCCAGTGACCAGAGCGGTTCTGCCCGCCAGCGGGGTGGATGCGTCGCGGAGTACCCTGCTGTCAGGCTCTGGCATCGCTCACCCTCTACGGATTCGGCGTGGTGGGGGTCGCGGGCGGCGTGACAGGAGTTGTTGCGGGAGTGGCAGGCGTGGCCGGCTTGGCCTTGGGACGAATCGGATCCTGCACACCGGGCTTCAGCTCCGCCGGTTTGCCGCTGTTGTCGATGTAGGCGGAGACCTGCGCCTTGGGCCGCTCCATGTTGATGACGATCTCTCTGCTCGCCTCGTTGACGACATACACGCCAGCGAAGGTCGCAAATCCGTCGGCGATCACCTGAATCGTCACCTTGCTGCCGGTGGGAATGATGTCGATGACGGCCTTGCCTTCGGGGTCGGTCTTCATCTCCATGTTGCCCTCGTCAATGCCATCCTTCGTCGGATGAAAGATGACGGCGACCTGCTGAAGCGGCTTCTTGTTGAAGCCCTTGAGCACGGTGACCTCGATGCGCGAGGTGACGGGCGGCGCCTTGTACTTGCGGCCATGCTTCTCCGGCGTTGTGGTGTCGTCCTGGGCGCGGGCGTGCAAGGGCGCGAGCGAGACGAAGAGCGCGACGAGGCAGAGAGTCATGGCGAAGGGGCAAAGGAGAAAGGCGCGGCCGGAGTGGGTGCGGAGTGGGTTGCGGAGCAGCATCTGGTCATTTTACGTCAGAAGGACGGCGTGGGTGGGTTTGGAATGGCGATGCCGAGCATTTGCGGTCAATTTGACGCAATATGAGTGACTTTCGCTCAGATTTTACGCTTAAGGGTTGACAGCCCGGGCGAGGTGGCCTATTGTTAGCAATCGAGGGGCTTGAGTGCTAAAGGGCGCTTTGGGCCGCTCGAATCGCGGAACGGATGCCCGGCGGATGTACCGAGGCTCCCGATGTCCGGAGTGGTTTCTGCATCCAACCAATCAGTTATCAACATTTTTTGCAACGAGGAGAGATTCGCAATGGCAAAAACAAAGTTTACTCCCTTGCACGACCGGATTCTGGTCCGTCGTCTGGAAGAGGGCGAGAGCGTTCGCGGCGGCATCATCATTCCGGATTCGCCAAAGAGAAGCCGCAGCAGGGCGAGGTCATTGCCGTGGGCAAAGGCAAGTCCAACGACGAGGGCAAGGTCTTTCCGCTGGATGTGAAGGCGGGCGACACGATTCTGTTCGGCAAGTACTCGGGCACCGAGATCAAGCTGGACGGCGAAGAGTTCCTCATCATGCGCGAAGAGGAAGTCCTGGGCATCGTCAAGAAGTAATTGGGCAGCGAGTGGTGTTCCCCGCGAAGGAAAACAAAATACGGGGATCCTTCACTCCGTTCAGGGTGACAACTCCGACACTGTTCAGGATGACCGCTCTGAAGCTACCGGGATGACAACCCTGAGATTATTCAGGTTGACAACTAAAATTCGACCGGACAATGAGCCGGTTACAGGAGCAGCACAATGGCAAAACAGATTCTGCATGGAGAAGACTCGCGTCAGGCAATCCTGCGCGGGGTGAACATACTGGCTGACGCGGTGAAGGTCACGCTCGGCCCCAAGGGACGCAACGTCGTCATCGAGAAGAAGTTCGGTTCGCCGACGATCACCAAGGACGGCGTGACGGTGGCCAAGGAGATCGAGCTGGCCAACGCGACCGAGAACGTGGGCGCGCAACTGGTGAAGGAAGTGGCATCGAAGACCTCGGACATCGCGGGCGACGGCACCACGACCGCAACCGTGCTGGCGCAGGCGATCTATCGCGAGGGCGTCAAGACGGTGGCCGCGGGTGCGAACCCGATGGCGCTGAAGCGCGGCATCGACAAGGCTGTTGAGGCCATCATCGGCAAGCGCGACGAAAATGGCGTTGTGCATGGCGGCGCGCTGAACAAGCTCTCCAAGCCTGTGACTGGCGACATGATCGCGCAGGTCGGCACGATCAGCGCCAACTCCGACGCGCAGATCGGCTCCATTATCGCCGAGGCGATGAAGAAGGTGGGCAAGGACGGCGTCATCACGGTTGAAGAGTCGCGCACCATGGAGACACAGCTTGAGGTGGTCGAAGGAATGCAGTTCGACCGCGGCTATCTCTCGCCCTACTTTGTGACCGACGCAGAGCGCATGGAAGCGGCACTGGAAGATCCATACATCCTCATCTATGAGAAGAAGATCTCTTCGATGAAGGACCTTCTGCCGCTGCTGGAAGCCATCGCGCGCACCGCGAAGCCTCTGGTGATCATCGCCGAGGACGTGGACGGCGAGGCACTGGCGACCTTGGTGGTCAACAAGCTGCGTGGCACGCTGAACGTCGCAGCCGTCAAGGCCCCCGGCTTCGGCGACCGTCGCAAGGCCATGCTGCAGGACATCGCAATCCTGACCGGCGGCAAGGCGATCACAGAAGACCTCGGCATCAAGCTCGAGGGCGTGAAGATCGAGGACCTGGGCACGGCCAAGCGGGTGACGATCGACAAGGACAACACCACTATCATCGACGGCGGCGGCAAGGACGGCGAAGTTGAAGGACGCGTGAAGGAGATTCGCGCACAGGTCGAGAAGACCACCTCCGACTACGACCGCGAGAAGCTGCAGGAGCGGCTGGCGAAACTCGTCGGCGGAGTTGCCGTCATCAAGGTCGGCGCGGCAACCGAGACCGAGATGAAGGAGAAGAAGGCGCGCGTGGAGGATGCAATGCATGCCACTCGCGCGGCGGTCGAGGAGGGCATCGTCCCCGGAGGCGGCGTGGCGCTGGTGCGTTGCGCGGCGGCTGTGGACACGCTGGTCAAGACGCTGGAGGGCGACGAGAAGATCGGCGCCACCATCATTCGCCGCGCACTGGAGGAGCCGCTTCGGCTGATCGTCTCCAACGCCGGCGAAGAGGGCGCGGTGGTGATCGGCAAGATCCGCGACTCGAAGGACGTGAACTTCGGCTACAACGCGAGCACGGACGTGTACGAGGACCTGGTGAAGGCTGGCGTCATCGACCCAACCAAGGTGACGCGCACGGCACTGCAGAACGCGGCGTCGATCGCGGGCCTGCTGCTGACCACCGAAGCCATGATCTCCGAGATCCCGGAGAAGAAGGAAGCTCCGGCCCGCGGCGGACACGGCGGTGGCATGGAAGGCATGTACTAATACTGCGCTATGGGTCCTTGCCGGACGGGCGGAAGCGCCTGTCGGCGCAAAAGCCAAAGCAATAACAAGAACTCCCCGGAGCGAGATGGATTCGCTTCGGGGAGTTTTTCTAGCACATCTTGAAAACTATAGTTGACAAGTTTTACTATCGGGATTAGATTTGTCTTTTGATGTGCCTCACTCACGATAAGGAGACCACGACGATGCCTGTCCTTCAATCAGAAAGAATCTTCGTTTCCAGCAAACTTGGCCTCACCGCCGCAGACGCTGTTTGGACCGCTGCGGCGACTCTTCACCGGCGCAATCCTGGGGTAGAGGGATTTCCGGTCGAAGACATCGTGGCCGAGGCTGTCCGGCAGAAGCTAACTCATGCACTGGCGAAGACCGTCTATCAGCACGCGCTACAGCACTGCGTGGCAAACCGTCCGCCAAACCCGAACCGGTCGCGTATGCTGTTCGAGTTTGGCGATGGCTATCGGCGCCTGTTCCGAGCTGGCGACAGATACGATTCTTCCCGCGAGGGATCGCCAATCCACCCCGAATGGTCAGAGCTTCCTCCGGCGTACAAAGACCTGCAACCTGCTGGTACGAAGAGAAGTGGAACTCTCAGGCGGAAGACCCGTTGCTGGCTCTGATTGGCAGCGGCAAGCATCTGTGGAAGGACGAGCTCTCGGGGGTATGAGTTTCTGAGCGCGGCTTCGCTCGAACTGGGGAGGTGTTGCTTGAGCCGGATCTTCTGGGACACCAACCTCTTCATCTATCTTCTGGAGGAGAACCCCAAAGTTTTCGAAGTCCGTCATGGAACTGCGGCGAAAGATGATCGTTTAGCGGAAGGACGAGTTAGTCACTTCCACCATGACGCTCTGCAGAGATTCAAGTCGTACCGCGTCGTGCGGGAGACTTGGGACTGGCCGTGCATTATCCGCGATACCATCCAGCGTGTGTCTCGGGTTGTCTCATTCGATGGAGCCTGCCGCTGTCTTCAGACTTCCTTTTCCCTTGGACAAGTTCGCTGAGCTTCGCAACCCGGCCATTCAGCCGCAGATGCATTCAACTCAGTTGTGCGGCTGCGGCAGGTGTGACAATTTTCAGATGGCTTAGGCGATTACGATCTGCGATTGAGTCCCGTCTGCGAATCCCAGGAATTGACTTCGTCACTACGATGGATCGACATTCCGTTCTAAAATCGTCGGTAAGTGACCCCTTGAATCCGCTAAACCCGGGAGTTTTCGAGATGGATTCGCTTCGGCGGAGTTTTTTTGCGGGGAAGGATGATTCTGTGCGGGCGCGGAGAGTTACTCCACGTTGCCGGGACGGACATTTTCGGGGGCGCGGAGTTTGGTTTTGGCGGCGGTGAACTTGATGCGGACCAGGTCGCGTGCGGGATTGTTGCCGAGGGGAGCGTTGAAGGTGGCGATGTAGGTCTCGGCGAGGGCGCTCTGGAACTTGCCGAGGAACGGCGCGGTGGAGACAGGGTTCCCTACCCCCTCCCATAAGTTGATTCCGCCCGTTCCCTCTGTGATCTGGTTGAGATAGTCCTGGCCACTGTTGTTGACCGATCCGCCTTCCATGCCCGCGTCGCCGAAGTAGATGGCGTAGACGGCGACCCCGGCACGCTGGGCGTCCGCGACGGCGTTGTCAACGTAGGGACTGCCCTGGTTCATCGCGCTGGTGCTGCCGTTATAGGGATCGACGCCGTTGGTGAGCATGAGGATGAAGCGCGCCTTGGCTCGCAAGGATGGGCCGGGAGAGCTGCTGGAGGAGGATGGGCCGGAGCTGGGCCAGTTCTTGACGAAGTCGGAGAGGCAGACGTAGGGGCTTGCGCTCATGCCGGCCAGTCCAACCGGCAGATGGACGGTGGAGGCGGCGAGCGCGTGGTCCGCGGTGAAGCCCTGGTCCGAGACGACGTGGCCGTACTGCATGTAACCGACCAGGATCTCGACGCCGGGGGCGAGGGTTCGCACAAAGGAGCGCAGACTGTCCAACTCGCGACCGACGCTCTCGCGCAAGCCGTCGTCGATGAGCAGCGCGACCTGAGCGTTGGCGGGGGCCACCGGCTCCCACGCGCTGAGCGGCTGCTTGCGGTCGTTGACCGCAACCGTCAGGGCGGAGGCGCTGGCGGGAGGCGTGGATTTGGCATCGACGTTGACCAGCGCCTGCGTCGGGACAAGACCCTCCTGCTGGGCGTGTGCGGCGAGGGAGTCGTGAGGGCGAAGGCTAGAAGAAGGGCGGAGGTGAGTGGTCTGGTCATGGCGTTAGATTAGACCCGAACTCACCCCCTACAGTTGCCTTATTGATTGTCTGTGGCAAAAAAAAGCTGTGTCTGTTCTGACTGGATCAGTCTCCGCCGATGCGTACCTTCAGTCCGGCGCGCACGGTAAACGGCAGGCCGGGATAGCCGATGGGGCCGATGTGCTGCTGGCCGAGAAGATTGTCCAGCTCAGTGAAGGCGGTGACGCGCGGCTTGAGGGCGTAGGTGAGGTTGGCGTCCAGCTTGGCGTAGCCGAAGTCGAGATCGCGGTTGGGCAACACGAGTGTGTTGCCGCCGGTGATGTCGAAGCCATCCAGGAAGGTGGAGTCGTCGGAGCGGCTGGCCAGCGCGCCCTTGAAGGCCGCGCCCAGCCTGTTGCCCGTGTATTGCACAGCTGAAGAATCCAGTGTGCGGCGGACGACGGAAGGGACGCGCACCGATCAATGGGCCTTCCGCTCCAATGGCGATTCCGGGAA
The DNA here is from genome assembly GCA_963828115.1 of uncultured Acidobacteriaceae bacterium. Lineage (GTDB taxonomy): Bacteria > Acidobacteriota > Terriglobia > Terriglobales > Acidobacteriaceae > Edaphobacter. The sequence goes on along the minus strand of CAWHDN010000012.1, from coordinate 42,636 downwards.
GGTTGGGATTGTTGTTGTATTGACCGTTGTAGTACGCGTCGCTGGAGAACGACTGGGTAACGACGGCGTCGAGGTAGGTGTAGCCGCCGCGCAGGAAGAGACGGGCGAACGGGCGATATTGCAGCTCGGTCTCGAAGCCCTGCGCGCGGAAGGCGAGCGAGTTGAGGTACGGCGAGTAGAGGTATTGCGCCACGCTGGCCGGGATATTAAAGAACTGCTCCAGCGCGCCGGAGTCGACTCCCTCGACCTGATGGTTGTATGAGTTGTGGTAGTAGCCGAGCTTGAGGACCAGCTTCTCGCCGCGGATGTTCTGGTCAACGCCGAGGTCGTAGGTGCGGGAGTCCTGCGGGCCGATCGGCGTGACGGCATACTTTGCAATGTCTGACGTCAAGCCATCTTCTTGCAAAACCGTGTAAAGGCTGGCGAACTGCACGGCGAGCGACGGCTCCTGCACGCCGGTGGCGGCGTTGGCGCGCACGAGCGTGCCGCGGAACCACTTTGCGCCGGGAAAGACCGGTACATACGAGAGGCCGAGACGCGGCGCTCCGGTGATGCCGTAGAGGTGGTTCTTCTCGATGCTTCCGCCGGCGGAATAAAAGACGCGGCTCTTTATCTCGCCCTGCAATTGCAGGGTGTACTCGAAGTTGGTGCGCTGGATGGTCCTGTCTTCCGCGTACGGAGGGGGCTCGACGTAGCTGCCTCGTTCGTTCTCGTAGTGGAAGCCGAAGAGCGCGGTGAGATAGTGAGAGACGCTGTAGTCCGATTGATAGTAAAGCTCGTCGCGGTTGGAGTCCGAGTCCTCGGTGGGGACGAAGAACTCAGCCTGGCCAGTCGCGGTATACCCATTTGCCCCGCGAATGGTGACCTTATTGCCGAAGTACCCGGTATAGGAGTATGGCGTTCCCGGATAGAACAGGATCGGCGTTCCCGCGTTGGTGAACTGCTGCTCCTGTATGCGCTTGCGACTGATGCCGTAGCGGACGAGGTTGTGCCATCCGTCCTCCAGGCGATTCTCCAGCGTGATGCCGGAGTAGAGGTCCTGGTCGCCCTCCTTGCCGTTGGCGGAGATGCCATAGAAGTCGTGCGCCCCAGGAAGGCCCGTCGCCGAATCCGCGTTGCGGAGGGTGAGCCGGGCCTAGCGTGTTGGCCGTGAGCGCGTAGCCGAGGTTGGCCACCGAGGTTGCTGAGTGGTACTCATCGCGGCGGCAGTGCGTTCGATGTGTGGAAGCGCGAGAACGCGGTGAAGTAGTCCAGCTTCTGGCGTGCGCCGCTGAGCGCGATCTCGTTGCGGTAGCTATGGAAGTTTCCTGCGTCGCCGGAGTAGTCGATCTGCGGCCTGGTAGCCGAACCGCGCGGCGTCTCGAAGTTCAGCACGGATGCCCCGGCGTCGGTGCCGTAGAGCGCGGAGTTGGTGCCGCGATAGAGTTCGATGCCGGCCAGTCCGGTGGTGGATGTGGTGCCATAGTCGAAGATGCCGCCAACGTCCTCGGCGGGAATTCCATCGAAGAGCACCTTGTTGGCCGTGGAGTTGCCGCCGCGCACAAAGAGCGAGGTGACGCCGCCGTATTGGCCGGTCTGGACGACATCGACGCCGGGAGACTGGCGCAGCGCGTCGATGACGCCGATGGAGGTTGCGAGGTCGCTCTCGGGAACCAGCGTGACCGCCGAGCTGGACTGCTCGAGCGGCGTGGGCAGGCCGGTGGCCGTGACAGTGACCTGCTGTTGCACCGAGCCGGTCTCCAGCACCACGTTCTGGGTGACCTGGTCGGTCGCGCCGCCGTAGAAGTTCTGGCCGATGCCGGGATAGAAGGCCGGAGCGGATGTGAGCAAAACAAAACGGCCCGCCAGAGTGGAGCGGATCTCGAAGGAGCCGTCCGCGCCGGCGATGCCGATGGCAACCGGTCGCGGTCCCTGAATGAGCTGGATGCGCGCACCTGGAACGGGGCGGCCAAGCGCGTCGGTGACCACGCCGCGTACCACCACCGCGCGGGCTGGAGTGGGGAAGATCAAAGAGATTGCGAGCAAGAGGGAGGCGGCGAGCGTGCAAGACGCTCGCAAGACGAGACGGGCCGAGGAGCGGCCGGAGACTGAGGACATGTTGGGACTCCTACGCTCCCCCCCGGGAGCGCGGTTGGATGTACGCGGCGAAACCGGTCTCCTGACTTACGCGGGCTAATGCAGGCCAAAGACTGGATGCCTCCCTTCCCGTCGCCTGGCGGCTTCAGTGGGAGGATCCTGGCTGGCATTCACGCCTCTCCGGTGCGTGCTGGAGCGGCGTGCGCGATCACAGTTGCGGGGCAGTGGCGGAGTTTCACCGCGCTTCCCGAACATTCCGTTGCGGGCAAGGGTTATGGTGGCACGGCGGCCAAGGTGCAAGGCCAGCCGCAGGACAAAGTGCGTGACTCAAGTTGTAAGCGATCACGCGGCCGAAGTCAAAAAATCATCGCAAGGCAGTCGAGATGGCCTGGACTAGGCTGGCTCGTCCATCTTGTGCAGTTCTTTTCCGGGCTTGAAGCGTACAGCCTTGCCTGGTGCGATGCTGACCTCGGCTCCGGTGCGCGGGTTGCGTCCGATGCCGGTCTTGCGGGGCTTGACGGTGAAGACGCCGAATCCACGCAGCTCAATGCGGTCGCCCGCAATCAGCGCTTGTTTCATGCTGCCGAAGATGGCATCGACCGCGCGCTCCGCCTTCGTTCTGGGAAGTCCGGTTCGCTCGACGACCCTCTGGATCAGGTCTTGTTTAATCAACTTAGGCCGCCTCTCTCACGCTAAATGCAGACAGGAGGCGATTAACGGCCACCCTGCGCTGCTAAGTGTGATGGTAGGAACTAAGCCCAGGATTGTCAACGCGCGATTGCTGCCGTAAGATTTGGCTATCCGAAACCAAGCGGACCCAACCCCCTGCCCCGGCGCCGGCAATGCGCCGCGGAAGCAGACCGGAGAGGCCCGCCAAGAGGCAAAGACAACAGAGATGGCCATCAAGAGTGACCGCTGGATCCGCCAGCAGGCAACCGAACACCAGATGATCGTTCCGTTCAGCGAGAAGCAGGTCAGCGCGGGCGTCATCAGCTATGGACTCTCGTCGTACGGGTACGACCTGCGCGTCAGCGACGAGTTCAAGATCTTCACCAACGTGAACTCGGCGGTCATCGACCCCAAGGCCTTCGACGAGCGGTCGTTCGTCAACGTGCAGGCGGACAGCGTCATTATTCCGCCCAACTCGTTCGCTCTGGCGCGGTCGATCGAGTACTTCAGGATTCCGCGCGACGTGCTCACCATCTGCGTGGGCAAGTCCACCTACGCGCGCTGCGGAATTATTGTGAACGTGACGCCGTTCGAGCCGGAGTGGGAGGGATTTGTGACGCTGGAGATATCCAACACCACACCCCTGCCAGCGCGCATCTACGCCAACGAGGGCCTGTGCCAGATCCTCTTCTTCCAGTCCGATTCCGACGACGTGTGCGAGACCAGCTACGCCGACCGCAAAGGGAAGTATCAGAAGCAGCAGGGCATCGTCCTGCCGAAGTTGTAGCTCAACTTGCCACGTAAGGTAGAAAATAAAGATTGTGCAGGATGTCGCACGTCAGAACGAATATTGTCGCACGCCGAAGCGAACCGCGTCGCAGGCCAACAGAGCAACCGGGCCAGGCAGGAATTGAGGCTTGAGTTCTATGGAGGAAGCTGCATCAACGCGCGTGGACCGGATTGGCGTTGTTGCCACCGACACTCTGCGCTTGCTCGGCCTGCAGTCCATCCTTCCGCAGTTTGAGGTCATCCACCTGACGGCGCCCGGAGCGCTGGACGATGTCAACCTGTCGCTGGTGCTGATCGACGCCGAATGTACCAACCATCTATTCGAGCTGATTGCTACCTTCCACCACATCCGCCCCCAGTTGAAGCTGATCGTGCTGGGCACGGAGACCAGCCCGGAGTACATCCAGCGGATCATCGGGGCCGGGGCCAAGGGATACCTGACGCTGACGGCCAGGGAGACCGAGCTTGCAATGGCCATCGAGATGGTGCGCGACGGCTCGGTGTGGGCTCCGCGCAGGGTGCTCTCGCGGCTGCTGGACCGGCAACCCGGCTTCAACGGTACCGCGAACACGCCGCCAAAGTTCACACCGCGCGAGATGCAGGTTCTCGAACTGCTTCGGGCGGGACGCTCCAACCGTGAGATCGGCCTTGCGCTCGAGATCGACGAGAGCACGGTCAAGGCGCACATCGGCCGCCTGCTGCGCAAGGTGGGCGTCAACAACCGCATCGCGCTGACCATCCACCCCTTCACCCAGTTTGAATAGCGCTTCTCGCCGAAGGTGGGGCGCGGCCTTGATTTGCACGCAGAGATCAGAATTGCCCGAGTTTACTGGAATTTTCCTTTATTTTGCGGATAAAACGCCCACCTCTACTGTTAACTAATTAATACACAAAATGGGTACGTAAGTCTCTAGACCTTCGTACCGTTGTTCAGCCGTCACCAATGGACCATTATGAGACTGCAACACAGACCTGGGAGAGGGGCTACAAGGATGTGAGCAGCGCAAGCTGCTGGCTCTTGCAGCCCCCATTTTTTTGCTCTTTGCTCATCGCAGTTCTCTTTCCGATCTTCCGAGTCTCTTCCGGCTTTACCTATCCCATCCCCCATCCGAACGGCCCCTTCCGATCTGGCACCGAGATTCCCAATCTGGCTCCGAGATTCGGGTTCCCGCCGTGGAGGGCCCCGCCAGATCTCTGACACTTCTTTTTCTTCCCGTGCAACTTCCAACAGCCTTCCCCTCATCGTACGAGTTGATGCAGAATCCGTGGTTGCGGTTTAATCGAGAGCACGGACAACTCGAACCAGGCAGATCCATTCAAATAGCAGATGCAATCAAGAAAGCGAAGGGCTATCAATCTATGAAACGAATCTCCGGAATTCTATGTGGCTTGGCACTCCTCACCACCACCACGCTCGCAGCTGTCGGACAGGACCACGCAAAGCTCGACGAGCGCCTCACCAGCGCGCAGGCCGTCATCCAGGAGGTAATGGCCACGCCGGACAAGGGCATACCCCAGAGCATTCTGGCCGGTGCGGCCTGCGTAGTCGTCGTTCCCAGCTACAAGAAGGGCGCGTTCATTGTTGGGGCGCAGTACGGACAGGGCGTCGCCACCTGCCGCACGCCCAACGGCTGGAGCGCTCCGGTCTTTGTGCGTCTGGAGGGTGGCAGCTTTGGCTGGCAGATCGGCGGCCAGACCACCGATCTCGTGCTGGTCGCCATGAACCAGCAAGGTCTACAGCACATGCTCAGCAGCAAGTTCAAGCTGGGCGCTGATGCATCCGCCTCGGCCGGACCGGTGGGACGCAACGCTCAGGCCTCCACGGACGCGAGCATGCGCGCAGAGTTCCTGACCTACTCGCGCAGCCAGGGCCTCTTTGCCGGGCTTGACCTGGACGGCACAGTCCTCTCGCAGAACGCCGACGACACCCGCGCCGAGTATGGCGCCGACGTTCCCTTCGACGTTGTGCTCAAGGGCAACAAGCCGGTTCCGGAGAACGCCCGCAGCTTTGTCCGCACCATTGCCCATTTCTTTGTCATCTCGAAGAACAACCAATAACAGCGAAGAGCCGCATCTAACACCGAACGATTAGCATAAGCGCCATCGCGTCGCAGGGTAGCAGGACGCCGTAACGCAATAGACAAGGGCCGCCAGCCGGAAGCACTCCGCTGGCGGCCCTTCTGCGTGAAAGCCAGCGCAACCGGGATGTAAGCCTGCGCAATCGATCTGCGTCTATATCTTTCAGTGGCGACATTTTTACTTCCTGAACCGGCGAAATCACTTGAACCGCACACCAGTTCCCTGTTCCCTGTTCCCTGTTCCCGATAGACTGGAACCTTGACCCGCGAAGCCCAATCGATCCCTGAGCCGGCGAACCGCCCCTCCCTCCACCAGGCCCTTGAATTCGCGCTTGCGTGGCTCTTCATCCACGTCCTGCGCGCTCTGCCGCGCCGCATGGCACGTGCGTTCGGAGTCGCCATTGCCGCCATCGCGTTTGTTTCGCTCGGACGGCTTCGCCGCGTGGGCCGGCGCAATCTGGAGCTCGCCTTCCCGGCGCTTCCCGCCGCCCAGCGCGAGGAGATCCTGCGCCAGGAGTATCGCCACCTGGGCTGGCTGCTGGCCGAGTTCTGCCAGATGTCTACCTATACGCAGGAGTACGCCAGCCGCTTCATCCGTTACCAGGGACTGGAGCACTACCTCGCCGCGCGCGACCGCGGCAAGGGCGTATTCGTGCTTACCGGCCACCTGGGCGCGTGGGAGCTGTCGAGCTTCTACCACTCGCTGGCGGGCTACCCGATGGGGATGGTCATCCGCCGCCTGGACAATGCGCTGGTGGACGCGATGGTGAACGCGATCCGCTGTCAGCACGGCAACCGCGTGCTGCACAAGGACGACTTCGCGCGCGGGCTGATTGGGGCGATGCGCGCGGGCGAGACGGTGGGAATCCTGATGGACACCAACATGACGCCGCCGCAGGGCCTCTTTGTTCCCTTCTTTGGCGTGGAGGCATGCACGGCCTCCGGGATGGCGCGGGTCGCGCTGAAGACCGGCGCGGCGGTGCTGCCCGGCTTCCTGCTGTGGGAGGAGGCGGAGCGCCAGTACGTGCTTCGCTTCGGTCCCGAGCTGTCGCTGGCGGCGACTGGCGACTCGGAGGCCGACGCAGCCAGCAACACCGCGCTGTTCACCGCCGTCATCGAAGAGACGATCCGCCAGTATCCCTCGCAGTGGCTGTGGATGCACCGCCGCTGGAAGACGCGGCCTCCCGGTGAGCCGCCGCTTTACTGATCCGGGCAAGCCTGCGCCGCGCATCGACCCATTGGGCTGAAATCGCCGGGATGAAGGCTCTGCCTTGCCCGCGGCTGGAGCGAAACCGGGACAGGCTTACCCCTGAGGAAATTCCTTCGAGGACGCACGACGGCATAAAATCAAATTAAGCACCTTAAATCAACTTAAGCACTGTACGGAGCATAGGCGTTTGCAGCGAATGGGGATTGCCATGAGGAGTTTCGAAGAGATCACGAAGGGCAAGCCCGTCATGTTCTACGAGTACATTGCCAAGTGCCTGACGGGCGTGACCATCGGATACCTGTTGATGCAGGCATTTCCCCGGCAGAATGGCCAGTATTACTGGCTGCTGATCTCCATCCTGCTCTCCATCACGCACGACAACAACAGCAAGGTGGCACTTGACCGGATGCGGGGCAACATCGTCGGCTCGCTGGTGGGGCTATGCATGTATCTGCTGCACAGTCCGCCGAACCTGCTGACCATCTGCCTGGGCGTGGTGATGACGATCCTGCTCTGTTTCAGTCTGGACCTGATCGGGGTCTGCCGCACCGCGCTGGTCGGATTCATCATTGTGATGATCTACGAGGAGACCCACAGCAGTTGGACGGGCGCGATCTACCGAATGGTGGGTGTGGTTCTGGGCTGCCTCATCGGGCTCGGCATCAACTACATCTTTCGCAAGATCACCGCGCCGCTGTTTAAAGCGGCAGAACCCACCCAGGACAAAGCCGTCCCTATCGAAGAGGAAGAAGAAGACACAGCCGACAATGCCGGAGAGTAGTTGGCACGGCCGCGTGCCTGCAAATTCCAGGTTCGCGTCGCCATGGATTTTGGCATCTCACCTAAGGGAGGCCGGCATTGAATGCCGGGCCTCGGAGAATGCCATGTCCTTTGGGATTTATGCAGTCGGCTATCTGATCTTCATCGTTGGTGTGGCGTACCTCGCACACCTGTTGCACATCCGGGAGACTTATATCGTGGCTATGGCCATCATTCTTTTTGGCGCGGGCATTGTGACCGGCGTCCAGAAGACGCGCAGCAAGGACCCCAGCTAGAAACACCGCTGTTCCGCGGATATGAAATCGCGCCGCGGGCGCGCGCGATTGACGGCGGAGGGCCGCGGAGGTAATACTCAGGAACCGGGCCCATCGACCATCCGCATCTCTCAACGGAGTTCATGGGCCTCGACTTGTTGATCACTCTCACCGTCGGACAAACCAACGCGATGGCCTGGATGAGACCGATGCAGCCCCGAGGTGCAGCATGAGCGAAATGACGACGACCGTGGATGCAATCCTGAGGAAGAAGACGGGCGGGATCTTGTCGATCGCGCCAAGCGACTCCGTCTATCACGCCATCGAGATTATGGCGGAGAAGGGCGTGGGCGCGCTGCTGGTGATGGAGGGGGACGCGCTGGTGGGGATCCTCAGCGAGCGCGACTACGCGCGCAAGGTGGTGCTGAAGGGCCACACGTCGAAGGAGACGAAGGTTGCGGAGATCATGAGCAGCCCGGTCATCTCCGTCTCGCCGAAGCATACCGTGGGCGATTGCCTGCGCATCATCACAGACAGCCACATCCGCCACCTGCCAGTGACGGAAGACGGAGCCGTGGTCGGCGTGCTCTCCATCGGCGACCTGGTGAACTTCGTCATCACGGAGCAGCAGGAGACCATCCGCCACCTGAAGGCCTACATCTCGGGATAGGCAAACTGAGAATTGTCATTCTGAGCCTGAGCTTGCCGAAGGGGAAGAATCCCCCGCATTTTGTTCGATGCGCAAAACACAACCTCATCGGAAATAACTTCAAAGTAGATTTGCTGTCGGCTCATGTCATGCATGGCTATGGCGCATCGTCTGCGGAGTCGTTCTCTTCGATGAGCGAGGCTGCACCGACGACGTCGAAGGTCATGGCGTCGCCGCCGGTGGGCTGGAGGGTGACGCGCATGGGCCCGCGCTGCCAGACGGCGGGCTTGCAGACGGGCGAGGCGTGCGCGGTCTGGGGCCACTTGCCGATCTGCTTCTGGACCACGGCGCGGCGCGCTCCAAGCTGCGCGACGATGGCAAAGAGACCTCCCTTGGCAGTATCGGCGGTGCCGCAGTAGGCGGCGTAGTCGCGGAACCAGACTGCGTCGGAGACCTCGGCGTCGAAGTCCGGCAGGTGCAGCGCACTGATGTGGCCGGTGGTGCGATCAACCAGCAGCCAGGGGCCGGGTTGCCAGCTCCAGCGCGGGACCGCGTCGCCGGGCAGCGCGTCGTTCAGGCGCAGCGCGCGGCGGACGGTGAAGCTGCGGTCGGTGACATCGTGGGCGTCGCCGGTGGTCCACTCCTTCTGGCGGCCATCGACGGTGAGCGGGCGGACCTTCAGCATGACTGCGTCCGCGGGCTTGCCGGTTGCGGGCTCGCTTTCGGGGGGCGTGTAGGGAACCTTCCGCACCGCGCCCAGCGCCACAACGTGGACCTTGGCGGGCGCGGCGAAGGCAATGGGTTGCGAGAGGGGCAGGAGGCCCAGTGACAGCAAAGCGAGCGGCATAAGACCGAGCGTCCATGGCGGCAGATGCACAGGAGCGGAACGAAATATCTGCATGCGCGGCAGAGTATCGCGTATGGCGCGCGGAAGCAAGCAGTGTTTTCCGAGCGGCGGCTGCGGCGCGGAGTTTTGCAGAGGCGCGACATTTCCGTGGAGCGGAGCGGCGTAGTATCGTTGTGTCAGGACGCTTGCGGGCAACCGCAGGGCGTTGCGGCTGATGTTGAAGCATACAGTACCGGCAACGCTGAACCACCAACCGCAGCAACCATTTTCAGACAGTCAGGAAAGGAAACAAGCGAATCATGTGGAAACCGAACCAGGCTGGACCGCTCCCACCCTCTACCCCTGAGCCGACGCGTCCGTCTGCCCCGGCGCCAACCATCTACGAGTCCAGCACACCAAGAGCGGCAGCAGCGACCGTCGCCAGCCCGGTTGTGCCAAGCGGCGAACAGGCCACCATCGGCAAGTCGCTCTTCGTGAAGGGCGAGGTCTCCGGTTCGGAGTCGCTCTACATCGACGGCAAGGTGGAAGGCACCATCAACCTGCCCGGCAATCGCGTCACCGTGGGCCGCAACGGACAGGTGGCGGCCAACATCATGGCGCGCGAGGTGGTGGTGCTGGGCAAGGTGCGCGGCAACGTGACAGCCAGCGACCGCGTGGACATCCGCAGCGAAGGATCGCTGACCGGAGACGTGGCCGCAGCGCGCATCTCCATCGAGGACGGCGCGTACTTCAAGGGCGGGATCGACATCCGCAAGCCGGGCGATAGCAAGAACGGCCATGGCATCGTGGCCGCCGCAGAGCCCGCCGCAATCACCCCCAACGCAACCTTACCCCTGGCGTAGAGCGGCGCGCAGAACTCGTGCGCGGCTTTCTCGTACAGCAAAAACTAAAGCGGCCCTGGCGAGTTCGCCGGGGCCGCTTTGCGTTCCGGAGCCACTCTGCACCGGAGGGCAGATCGAAGCCATCGCTCCCATCGGCTCAACCTGGCTCACTAGCTACGGAATCAGCAGGACCTTGCCGGTGGTCTTGCGAGCTTCGAGGTCGCGGTGGGCCTGGGCGGCATCGGCCAGCGGGTAGCTGTGTTCGAGGCGCAGCTTGAGGCTGCCGTCGGCGACCCAGCGGAGCACATCGCCCGCGCGCATTACTAGCTCCTCGTGGGTCGCGGTGTAGTCCTTCAGCGTGGGACGCGTGACGTAGAGTGAGCCGCGCGTGGAGAGCTGGATGAGGTCGAAGGGCGGCACCGCGCCGCTCGAACCGCCGTAGAGGACGAGGATTCCGCGCGGGTGCAGGCAGGCCAGGCTGCCATCGAAGGTGGTCTTGCCGACGGAGTCGTAGACCACGGGAACGCCCGCGCCGCCGGTAAATTCGCGGACCCTTGCGGCAAAATCTTCGCGCGTATAAAGGATCGTCTCGTCGGCCCCGGCTGCACGCGCCAGCGTGGCCTTTTCGTCGGTGGAGACGGTGGCAAAGACGCGCGCGCCCAGGTGCTTGGCCATCTGGATCAGAAGCAATCCGACGCCGCCCGCGCCCGCGTGGATCAGCACCGCATCGCCATTCTGAATGGCGCAGGCGGAGTGCGCAAGGTAGTGCGCCGTCATGCCTTGCAGCATCGCGGCGGCGGCCTGGCGCGTGGTGATGCCGTCGGGAACCGCAATCAGCCTCGAGACTGGTGCGACCGCGAACTGCGCGTAGGTTCCTGGGACGCCGCACCAGGCAACGCGGTCGCCGACTTTGACCGAAGCTGCATCCGGCCCAAGAGCCAGCACGACGCCCGCCGCCTCCTGCCCTGGAATGAACGGCAGCGGCGAGGCGTAGCGCCCCTCGCGCAGATAGATATCGATGAAGTTGACGCCGCAGGCCTCGATCTGGACGAGGGCCTCGCCGGGGCCGGGCGTGGGAGTGGGCAGCTCGCGGGGTTGAAGCACTTCAGCTCCACCGGTCTGGGCAATCTGGATCGCTCGCATGGTTCTTCGATGTTACCGCGCACCGGAGCGTTGCAGAAAGCGAAACACATCCGTGCGAGTCGCCTTTATTTCTCACCAACGATTCGTTCGCGGTCAGAGCCGGCACGGACTCGACGCAACGCGCCGTGCGCTCGCTGCCGCTTTCTGAGACAATGGACTTCGCATGCAACCCGACAATCTGATCTCTCTCAAAGACGATATGGTGGCCTTCATCGCGGGCCACGGCCTACGCCGCTTCAATGGATACATCACGGACGAAGTTCCCAGCGTCATCTTCGAGGACGAAGATCCCGATGCGTGGAAGGACTTTGTGGAGCACGCCAAGGCCGCCGGCACCAGCTTCGTCACCATGAGCGAGGTGACGCTGGAGAAGGCCGACATCGCCATCCTGCTGGAGCAACTGCGCGACCAGAGCTACCCTGATCCCGATGCGCCGGAGATCGACGACGCCGAGAGCCTGGTGAAACACGTCGGCAAGATTGGCTACCTGCAGCTTGGATTTGCCCACCAGGGCGTGATGTTCCTCTTCGAGACCTCGACCGACTGGTATGAGCAGTTCCAGGAGCTGATCGACACCATCACAGACCTCGGCGGCATGGTCATCGACGACCAAGGTCACAACCACGACGAGGACTGACGCAGGTGCCGTCGAAGTTGCCGGACCAGGGTTCGCCAGCAGTGCAGGAGCAATCCAATCCAGCGCCGTCGCCCGCGTGGATTCTGAAGGCGGACGGAGATGCGCAGACGGTCCAGGCGATGGCAGTGCATCTCGGCTGCCTACCTGCCATCGCGCAGCTTCTTGTCGCGCGCGGCATCGACACGCCAGCCGCGGCCGAGGCTTTTCTCAATCCAACGCTGGAAGCGCTGCTTGACGATCCCGCCTGCGACCCCACGCAGATGATAGGCATGGACGACTGCCGTCGAGCGCATTCTGCGCGCAATTGGCAACGCCGAACCGATCCTGATCTATGGCGACTACGACGTGGACGGCACCACGGCGACCGCCCTGCTGAAGACGGCCATCGAGCGAATCGGGCTGGCCATCGAACCGCAAAAGCACGCGCAGGTCACCTATCACCTTCCCCACCGCATCCGCGAGGGCTATGGGATGCAGAACGCAATCCTCGGCGAAGCGGCTGCTTCCGGTGTGCGCCTGGTGATCAGCGTGGACACCGGCATCCGCGCCATTGCCGAGGCGGTCGAGGCGCGCGCGCTTTCGCTCGATCTCATCGTCACCGACCACCACCCGCCCGACGGGGCGACGATTCCCGACGCGCTGGCTGTTGTCAATCCCACGCAGCCCGGCTGCCCCTATCCCAACAAGAACCTGTGCGGGGCCGCGGTTGCATTCAAGCTGGCGCAGGCGCTGCTCGCGGCCGCCGCACCGCTGACGGCAGACGCCGAAGTATTTCGCGCACACACTCGCGGCGTGTTGCTGCCCTCATTCCTCAAGCTGGTGGCCATTGCCACGATTGCAGACTCCGTCGCACTCACGGGCGAGAATCGCATGATTGCGGCTTTGGGTCTTGCTGCTCTTGCAAATCCCATGCAGTCTGGCCTGCGCGCGCTGATGCAGCTCGCCAAGATCCCCCTCGACCGCGCGCCGACCGCGACCGAGGTTGGCTTCCGCATCGCGCCGCGCATCAACGCCGCCGGGCGCATGGACATCGCGGACGACGTGGTTGAGCTGCTGCTTACACGCGACGCGGCCCGCGCGCGGGAGTTGGCCGGGAAACTCGACCGCCTCAATCAGGAACGCCGCGCCTCCGAGGCGAGCGCGCTGCAAGCCATCGACCGAGAGCTGATGAGCCTGCGCGACGCCGCAGACGAGTACCCGCGCGAGTGCCTCATCCTCGACAATCCCGAGTGGCATCGCGGTGTGCTGGGCATTCTGGCCTCGCGCGTGGTGGAGCGCACGGGCCGCCCCGCACTCATTGTCACCCACGCCGATGGCAACGCGCACGGTTCGGGCCGCTCCGTTCCTGGCTTCCACCTGCTGGACGCCATCACCGCTGCGGACGCCGCGGACCCCGCCGCACCGCTCTTCAACCGCTTCGGAGGCCACGCCCACGCGGTCGGCTTCTCGCTTGCCTCCGAGCGGCTTCCGCTGCTGCGCGCGCGCATGAAGGACTATGCGTCCACGCACCTTACCCCAGCGCTTCTGGTTCCGCGGCTCGACTACGACGCCGAACTCTCGCTGGCAGAGATCACTCCCGAGCTGATGGCCTGGGTCGCGCGAGTTGCGCCCTTCGGCATCGACAACCCCGAGCCGGTCTTCCTCACTCGCTGCGTTACTCTCGCCGCGCCCATCCGCATCATCCAGGAAAAACACATCGCCCTGCAACTGATGCAGCGCGGGCCTCTGCAACAATCCGATCCTGCCGCAATTCCCGCCCTCGGCTGGAGCCGCGATGCCATTGGCTGGCCTGCGCGCTGCAATCGGCTCGCGCTCGCCAAGGGCTCCGTCGTCGACGTTCTCTACCGTCTGCGGCACAACACCGGCCCCTACGCCAGTTCGCAATTCGGCGGTCTCGAACTCGAGCTTGCCGGCCTGCGACCGGCCAGCGCGCCGCAGTAGTCCTTGTCCAGAGCGGTTTCACCGCAGCCGTTATCACGCGAGAATTATTAAAGTGGTTTTCTTGAGGAAAAACCACGCAAACGTTCTTCGCTCCTGTAAAGACCTGCGCTGAAACCGCTCCAGCCGGACTGTAAGGACGTGTTTTCAGCCCGCTTCACGCACCGATTGGCACAAAAAACTTTAGTTCTGTAATGGGCAAGAAGATTTTTGCTTCGTTCGGCACGGCAAGTCGTCTTATATACTGGCACTTGAAGACATGGCCCCTGATCCCAAGTCAAATCGCGCAACGACGTTTGTAATCTGGGGGGCAGCCCTCATTGTCATCCTTGTGGCGGTCTATGCGGTCCGCGTGCTTACGCGTGAGCGCATCAGCGTCCGCGCCGACCAGGTCAGCTATCAGGACCTGAACAAGTCCTCCAGTACAAATGGCAAGGTAGAGCCGATGGCCGATTACCAGGCCCATGCGCAGGTCGCGGGCCAGGTCCAGGAGATCTACGTCGATGTGGGCGACAAGGTCCATGCCGGACAGTTGCTGCTGAAGATGGACGACGCGGACGAGCTGGCGCGGCTTGCCTCCGCCAACTCCGCGCTGCGCGCAGCCGAACTTGCCGCCAGCGACATCCAACACGGCGGTTCGCAGGATGAGCGCAACACCTACGCCGCCGACCTGAGTCGCGCCCAACTACAGCGTCATGAAGACGCCGCCTCGCTCACCGCGATCGAAGCGCTACAGCAGAAGGGAGCGGCATCGCCGGCCGAGGTTGCCGCCGCGCGGGCACGCGTCCAGTTGGACGACAGCACACTGCACGGCATCCAGCAGCACAGCACCGAGCGATATGGCGAAGCCGACCGCGCGCGCGCTCAGGCACAGCTTGCCGACGCGCGCGCCGCCGTCACCGCGGCACAACGCGCCTATGCCAGCGCCGACATCCGCACGCCCATCGCTGGAACGGTCTACTATCTGCCGGTCTCCCAGTACGACTACGCCACCACCGGCGACGACCTGATTTATGTCGCCGACCTCAAACATCTGCGCATCACGGCCTACTTCGACGAGCCCGAGATCGGCAATCTCGCTGTGGATCAGCCAGTCAAGATCGTCTGGGAGGCGAAGCCCGGGGTGACATGGCATGGACACATCACCCAGGCCCCCACCAGCATCATCACCTACGGCACACGTAACGTCGGCGAGTGCTTCATCGACGTCGACGATGCCGACGGCGTCCTCCAGCCCAACGCCAACGTCACCGTCACCGTCACCACCGCGCAGCGTTTGCATGTACTCAGCGTTCCGCGCGAGGCCCTGCGCTACGACGGAACACAAGCCTACGTCTTCCGCATCCTGCACAGGAAGCTGGTTCGCACCAACGTGCAGACAGGCATCATCAACCTCACTCGGGTCGAGATCACAGGCGGCCTCGCCGAAGGAGACACCGTCGCCCGCAACGCAACCACCAACCAGGACCTCAGCGACGGTCTCGAAGTCACGCCAGTTTATTGATGAGCATGAACGCACAAACCTCCCCAATGCCTTCGTTCAAGCTCTCCCGGCCCGGCGTCGTCAAGCCGAGGGGGCTGCTCGCCCCAGGCCTGACTCTGAGCCTCATTTTGGCGGGCCTGATCTTTGCCGGCCCGCTGCGCGCCGAGGTGCGGCCCGCGGAGATTGCAGCCGCCGATCGCGCGCTGGGGGCCAACGCAGCCGCCTACCACGCCTTGCAGGAGGGCCGCGGCGATGACGCCGTAAACCTGCTTCGTACGACCCTTGCCGCCAATCCCGCCGACGCGCTCGCGCATCAGCTTCTGTGCCGCGTCTTCTATGCAGAGGATGAGGCCGACGAGGCCATCCAGCAGTGCGAACTGGCTGTCTCCACAGCAGGCGGCGCGAGCGATCTGGCCAGCGACTGCGAGCTGTGGCTGGGCCGCGCCTACGGCATGAAGGCGCGCCACGCCGGCCCCATCGCCGGCTTCACCCTGGCGCGCAAGGTCGAGGCCAGCTTCTCGCGCGCCGTCGAGCTCAACCCCTCCAACGTCGCCGCGCTCAACGATCTGGGCGAGTACTACGTCGCCGCGCCGTTCGTCATCGGCGGTGGCACCGACCGCGCCCACGCGCTGGCCGCCCGCATGATGCCCCGCTTTCCCGGCGCGGCGCACCGCCTGCTGGCGCGTATCGCGGACGCCGACAACAACCTGGCCACCGCCGAATCCGAGTTCAAGCAGGCCGTCGCCGCAGAGAGATCTCCCGACGCCTGGATCGACCTTGCACAGTTCTACCAGACGCGCGCGCGCCCAGACGACGCGCTCGCCGCCATCAAATCCGCCCTGGCCGCCGACCGCACCCACGGTCCCGCGCTGGTGGACGCCGCCAGCATCCTGACCAAGGCCAACCGCGCGCCCGACCTCGCCGAACGCTGTCTGCGCGACTACCTCGCCTCCCGCGCAAAGTCCGACGCTGCCCCCGCCTTCAAGGTCCATCTGCAACTCAGCCGGCTGCTGGCTGCCCGCGGAGACGCTGCCGGCGCGGACCGTGAAGTCGCCGCCGCCGCCGCGCTGGCCCCGGCCTTCACGCGAAGCTCCAGAACAGGCCAGGGCCTATGATGCGCGAAGAGATACCATGGAAGTTGAACCCCTTCGAGGACGCCTCACGGATTGCATGACTTCCCTTCCTCCAACTCGCCAAACGCCCGGCCGCTCGCCAACCGGTTGTCTTCGGCATCTGTCATGCGCCCTGACGCTGTGCATTTCTCTCACGCTTGCGCTCTCTGCTGACGCCCAACTTTCGCTCAGCACCGCGGTCGATCTGGCGCTGCGCGGCAACCCTCGCGTACAAGGGGCCGAGGCCGATGTTGCCAAGGCGCGCGCCCAGCTCGCCGAGGCCCACGACGCCTACGTTCCCTCCATCAACGCCGGCGCGGCAGTTGGAGAGTCGTACGGCTACAGCCCGTATCCGCCGACGCTCTTCACCGTCAGCGGCGGATCGCTGGTCTTCAGCGCATCGCAGTTCTACTACATCCGCGCGGCCCGCGTCGGCCTGGACGCCGCCGAGCTTGCGCTGGATGACATGCGCGAGGCCGTCGCCGAGGACACCGCGCTCGCCGTCGCCGCGCTCGACCACGACCAACAGCGCGAGGCCGCTGTCCGCCAGCAGTCCGACTTCGCCACCACGCTTGTTTCCATCGTCGAGAGCCGAGTCGAGGCAGGCAAAGACACCGCGATCGAGCTCACCCAGGCCAGACTGACCGCCGCCGAGCTTCGCCTCGCAAGCCTGCGCGCTTCCGACGAGACCGCAGTCGACCGCGAGCATCTGGCGCGGCTCATCGGCCTGCCCGCCGCCGCGCTCAGCGTCGACACCGGCTTCCCCGCCAGCCCCGTTCCCCTCGACGCAACCCTCGACACATCGGTCCACGGCTATGCCAACTCCGCCGTCGCCTCCGCCTTCGATAACGCCAAGGCCAAGCAGCAACAGGCATGGGGCGACGCGCGCTTCCGCTTCCGCCCGCAGATCAACTTCTTCGCCCAGTACAACTACTACGCCACCTTCAGCGACTCCTTCGCGCAACTGCAAAAGATCTACCAGGCGAACACCGGCCAGACCACCCTGAGTGCAAGCGAGGGCGCCTTCGGGGTCCAGATCACCTGGCCGATCATGGACAGAGCTCGTTCGGCCAAGGCGCGCGAGTCCGCCGCCGATGCCGCGCACGCCCTGCACGACGCGCAAAACGCGCAGATCACTGCGCTCGATGGCCAGTCGCGCCTGCGCCGCTCCGTCACCGAGTTGCAATCGCAGGCCGAGGTCGCCGGGCTCCGGCAGCAGCTTGCGCAGCAGCAGCTCGACGCCCTGCAGCAGCAATTAAAGTCGGGCAACCCCAACGGCCCGCAGATGACACCCTCGGACGAGCAGAACGCGCGCATCAGTGAGCGCGAAAAGTACCTCGGCGTCGTCGATGCCGGCTACCAGCTTCGCCAGGCCGAGATCCATCTCCTCCGCCAGACCGGCCAGCTCATCCCCTGGCTCAAATCCGCCACCAGCTCGCAGGCACCCTCCGCGCCAGCCCCGCAGCCCTGAGCAGTGCTACTTCGTCAGCAGGAAGACGCCCGCGCAGACGAAGATCGCCGCAAGCCAGCGGCGGCGATCCACGTTTTCCTTGAGAAAAATCTTGGCTGCAAACGCATTGCCTAGAAACGTCAGCGACGCGCTGGCCGGTGCAGCCAGCGACACCGCAACGTTCGACAGCGTGAAGAGCAGCGAGAAGAAACTGAGCGCCATCGACAGCACGCCCAGCAGAAACATGGGGCTCGACGTAACCGCGCGGACGGCCCCACCCAGGCCGGATTTTGCGCGGATGCGGTCGAGGTCGCCGATGCGCCGCATGGCGCCTGCCGTCAGCACATCTCCCGCAACCGCCGTGGCCGCGACCGTAAGAATCGTGGCCCACGTCTCGATCGGCCCGACGTGGATGTGGCTTGCGACGATCATTCGCTGCCGCCTGTTGCGGGCTGCTCGGGCGCGTGTTCGGTGAGCGACGGCCCGTTGGCGACAAATCCGACGCCGCAGACGATCAGAAGAATCCCCGCCCAGCGATAGGGCGTGATCGGTTCATGCAGCCAGAACCGTGCGAGAAACGCGACGACGATGTAGCCGAAAGCAGTCGACGGAAGCACAAAGGTGAGATCGGCCCAGGAGAGCGCGGTCAGGTAGCTGGCGAAGAACCCCAGCAGGCAGAAAATGCCGGTGATGACCCACGGATTGCGAATCGCCGCCAGCAGCAGTCCCAGGTGCGCCAGCGTGACCGGGCCAACCTGCGTCATGCCATGCGACAGCAGCGTGTCGCCCACCGACGCGGTCAGCATCACGGCAAGCAAAATTAAATAACGCTGAGGAGTGAGTGCGTGCTTCATCTACCTTCTAGGCTATCCGAAGTGAGCCCGGTGCGTGCTACGCATCTAGCTGGAGGATGCCTGCGCCTTCAGCGCATTCGCGTCCTTGGTGGCCTTGGCCGAGCGGTTGCGCTGACCGCGCAGCTTCATGAAGCTGCGCGCCTCGGTCCACAGCCGGGGAACGTCGCGGTTCACGATCGCCTTCCACACCACGCGCAGCGCCGCCTTGGGCCGGAAGAAGTACTCGTCGTAGAACTTGCTGACCATCTCCAAAACGTACTCGGCTGGCAGGCCGGGATACTCGATGTGCGCCAACTGGTGGCCCTCGTCGTCATTCATGGCGAGGTTGGTGATGTAGCCCTTCTCCTTGGCAAAGTCGTAGAGTTCGGTACCGGGGAAGGCGTGCGCCATGGAAACCTGGATGGTCTCGCAGTCGAGCTGCTTGGCAAACTCGATGGTGTTGCGGATCGACTCCGCGGTCTCGCCGGGCAGGCCGAGGATGAAGTCGCCATGCACAACCAGTCCCAGCTTGTGGCAGTCGCGCTGAAAGTCCAGCGCGCGCTCGACGGTTGCGCCCTTCTTGATGTTCTTTAGTATCTGCGCGTCGCCCGACTCATAGCCCACGATCAGCAACCGGCAGCCCGCCTCTTTCATCGCCTTCAGCGTCTCGTAGTCGGTCGTCACGCGCGATGTACACGACCATGTCAGGCCCAGCGGCTTGAGCTTCGCACACAGCTCCACGGTCCGCGCCTTCTGGATGTTGAAGGTGTCGTCGTCGAAGAAGAACTCTTTCACATGGGGGAAGAGCTTCTTAGCGTTGGCCATCTCGGCCGCAACATCGTCTGTAGACCGCTTGCGCCATGCATGTCCGCTCAACGTCTGCGGCCAGAGGCAGAAGGTACACTGCGCCGGGCAACCGCGCGTGCTGTAGAGCGCGACGAACGGATGCAGCAGGAAGGGAACGGTGTACTTGGTCACGTCGAGGTCGCGTGCGTAGATCTCGGTCGCCCACGGCATCTCGTCGAGCTGCTCGGGCGTTACCTGCGGCCGGTCGGGATTGTGCTGGATGACGCCGTTCTCATCTTTGTAACTGACGCCGAGAATCTCGTTCAGCGGCTTGCCGTTGGCGTACTCGACGATGGAAAAGTCGAACTCGCGGCGGCAGACAAAGTCGATGGCGGGGCACTCGTTGAGCGCCTTGTCGGTCGAAGTCGTCACCGGCGGCCCGACAAACGCAATCTTGATCCTGGGGTAGGTCTGCTTGATGACCGTAGCCATCTTCTGGTCGCCCTCCCAGCCCATGGTGCTGGTGAAGAGGACGAGGAACTCGTAGTCCTTCAGAATGCCGACGACGTCCGGCCACTTGAGGTGGTGCGGCGGAGCGTCGACCAGGCGCGATCCCTCCAGCATTCCCGCCGGGTACGTCAGCCACACGGGGTACCAGTAGGACTCGATCTCGCGCGTGGCGGGCCAGCGGCTGCTTGCGCCGCCATCAAACTTCTCAAAGGAGGGCGGGTTCAGGAAGAGCGTCTTGAGCGGCTTCGTCATTCCTCCAATTTTACCATTCATGGCCGCTAATCGCGCGGCATTCAAGGCAAATTCGGGTGAGGCCGCCACACACACTGGTCTTCGCCGGCGCCAGTCAGGATGCACGCACTCTGTAGGCTCTATCCGCATCTAACGGCAAAGAGGAACATTCCAATGCCCCAGAGCATTCACGACCGGACCGCCGAGTTGCACAATTTTGCCGCACACGCCCATGCCGCGGCGGCGGCCTCGCATAGCCAGGGGAGCCCCACCGCCCATGAACTTTCGCGCAAGGCGCACGAGTTCTCCACCCGCGCCCTTGAGGAATCGCGCAAGGCAGCCGAAGCGCACGGCGAATCCCCTGCCCCGCCTGCCTCCACGGAAAAGTAGCCGCCAGCACACGACTCGAACCCACGGCCCCTCATCTGTTATCGTTTCCGCACCATGAAAATCACCCGCCGCGCCGCTCTCAAGTCCTCCGCCCTCGCCGCCACAGCCCTTACCCTGCGCGGCCCGCGTCTGTTCTCGCAGCCCTCCGCCGCGGTCGATGCGCACATCGACATCCTGCCGGGCGAGCCCATCGCCACGATCTCGCCGGAGATCTACTCCCACTTCATCGAGCACCTGGGCGGCGTGATCTACGACGGCGTCTGGGTAGGCCCGGAGTCAAAGATCGCCAACACCAATGGAATCCGCCAGACCTTCATCGACACCATGCGCGCCGTGAAGGCCCCCCTGCTGCGCTGGCCGGGCGGCTGCTTCGCCGACTCCTACGACTGGCGCGACGGCCTGGGCTCAGCCGCCAATCGCCCCGCCCGCACCGGCTTCTGGGGCCAGCAGGACACCAACCGCTACGGCCTGCACGAGTTCATGCACACCTGCCGCGCCATCGGATGCAAGCCGTATCTGGCCGCCGACCTGCGCTCGCTGCCTGCGCGCGACTTCTACCAGGAGATCGAGTACTGCAACGCGCCCGCCGGGCTGGTGCCCTCGAACTCCGCCGCGCCCGCCACGCCGAATGCCCTCGCCGCACAGCGCGCGGCGAATGGAGATGTAGACCCCTTCAACGTGGACCTGTGGGGCGTGGGCAACGAGAGTTGGGGATGCGGCGGCAACCTCGTCCCCGAAGAGTACGCCGCGATGTTCCGCCGTTTCACCGCGTGGACGCCGAACTACAGCCGCACGCCGCTGCGCTTCGTCGCCGTGGGCCCCAACGGCGACGACATAGACTGGACGCGCCGCCTCTTCAAGAGCCTCTACGCCAACTCCGAGCGGCGCAACCTCTTCGGCCTCTCCGTCCACTACTACACCTCGGGCAGTCCAAGCGCCTTCGCCGAAGGCGACGCACTCAAATTCAACTCGGACGACTACTACGACCTGCTGACCCGCGCCAGCATCATGGAGCGCGTCGTCACCGACCACTGGGCCGCAATCACTGAAACCGCGCAACCCGGCCAGAACCACGTCAAGCTGGTGGTGGACGAGTGGGGCGCATGGTACGGCAAGGGCACCGCGCTCGGCCCCGAGTACAACCTGTCGCAGCAGTCCACCATGCGCGATGCCCTGCTGACCGGCATCACGCTGGACATCTTCCAACGCCACGCGGACAAGGTCGCCGTCGCCGCCGTCGCGCAGTCCATCAATTGCATCCACTCGCTCATGCTGGCGCAGGGAGACAAGTTCACCGTCACGCCCACATTCCACGTCTTCCAGATGTATATGCCGCACCGCGGCGCGCAGGCCGTCCGAGCCGAGTTCTCCGCACCGGCGATTCGCAACCCATTGGCCAACGCGCCCATCCCGGTGGGTGGCAACAGCTACACCGGATCGCTGGAGGCGGTAAAGCTCCTCGCTGGACTCAGCGGCTCGGCTTCGATCTCACCCACCAACCCCAAGCTGGTCACAGTGACGGTGGTTAACCCGCACATCGACCAGCCCGTCACCGCTGAGATTGCGGTCGGCGGGGCCAGCATTGCCAGCTACAGCGGCCAAGTACTGGCTGAGCCAGACGTCCACGCGCACAATGACTTCGCCCACCCGGACGCCGTCCATCCGTCGCCCATCGCCGCAACGCCTAACACGGGCCGCCTCACCCACACCTTCCCCCCAGCCAGCGTCACAACGCTGCAACTCACGCTCGCGTGACCCTTCCCAGTTCGGACGCCCCACATCTCAACCCTGAGCGTTGTGTGAGAATTCGCTTAATGCTCAAGATTGACAAAGATTGTTATTCGCGGCAGCATCAAAGGCTAGAGGTATTCCGTATGAACGTCTCTCTGACGCCCGAGCTCGAAGAGTTTGTCGGCAACAAGGTCGGCTCCGGCCGCTACAACTCGGCCAGCGAGGTGGTGCGCGAGGCCCTCCGTCTGCTGGAAGAGCACGATCAGGCGCGCAGCGCGCAGGTCGCTGCCTTCAACAAAGAGCTGGGCCACCGGCTGGCGTCGCTTGACCGCGGAGAGAAGGCTGACCCGGCAGCGGTGCGTGCGCGTATTGCTAGCAGATCGCGGGCACGGAGAAAGATCAGCGCATGAACCGGTATGTTCTGAGTGTTGCCGCCGAGCTCGATCTCGACGAGATATGGGAGTCATCGCTCAGGACAACCTCGACTCGGCGGACCGATGGATCGGCAAGCTATTCGACGCCTTCCAATTGCTCGCTCAGACTCCCGCGATAGGTCACAAACGCGAGGACCTCACGCCCTTACCGGTCCTCTTCTGGCCGGTAGGGGCTTACCTGATCCTCTATCGCGTGCAGAGCGAGTGGATCGAGATTGTCGCGGTAACTCAGGGTGCCCGCGATATTCCAGCATTTTTAAGCAAACGCAACCAATAGCCGCAGGGTGTAGACCTTCTCGCGACAGCCTCTACTCAGCTCTTGCGGTGGATCGCTTCGTCGTAGAGGGGCAGCGTGTGCAGGTGGATGCGCACCAGCGGCGGGTTGCTGCTGCGGAAGTTGAGGCCACGGTCGGTCTGGTCGCCGTTTAGGATGCGCGTGGTCTGCCAGACCCCGTCGACGTACTTCCCTTCCTCGGCGCGCAGGATTTCGAGCTGCAGGTTGGGCGTCTGCTGCAGCACGGCGGCGGGCAGGGTAGAAGCTGACGCTCGCGTCGAAGCCGCTGACCAGGAACTCCAGCGGGCCGAGCTGCGCAACCATGGCACGGCCTTGCAGGGTGGGCGTTCCCGGCGGGTAAGCTCCGTCGGACTGCGGAAAGCCGAAGGAGGCAACCGCGTCGGCGGTGGCAAAGTGGATGGTCTGGCGCGCCGCGCCCTTGTCCTCGACCGCGGTCTGCAGTTTGCCTTCCAGATTGAGCCGGGCGATCTCGCCGCCGGGAGCGTTGAAGAGCGCGAAGTTGTCGGCAGGCGTGGCGGGACGGTCTGATGTCGGGGACCTGGTCGGCAGGCTGCGTGGCCTGCGCGGAGCGGTCGATGCCGAAGGGCGAGAAGCCGATGGCGCCGTTGACCCAGCGCGTAGAAGAAGTAGCGGCCAAAGTTGGGGCCGAGCTGGCTCTCCGGGATGAAGAGCGGGTTGTCGGCGCGCTCGTAGGTGGCGACGATCGAGCGGAAGAGGCTGAAGTCGTCGGAGTAGAAGTCCGGCGCCAGGATGTCGATGGCGGGCGCGGCCGCCTTCCAGATGGGGATATTGGCCTGCTGCGGGCCGCCGGAGGGATACTCCTGACCGGCCGAGGGGCGGTCGCGATTCTCCAGCGCGTGGACGGGATAGGCGAACCAGACGTTGCAGTACATCGGCAGCGGGTACACGGCCTTGCCCGCGGCTGCAACCTCGCCGATGTAGTGCGCGGTGGAGTAGGCGGCGAAGCTCTCGTCGGCGTCGGGGCCAAAGGTTTTGCTCCATGTGCCGCCGGTGGGCAGGTGCATGGCGCGCGCGAACTCCGCGGGAACGGCCGCGTCAAATTGCTTCTGCGCGGCGGGGCTGAAGTCGCGGATGGAGCCCACCGAGCCGGACTCGTTCTCCACCTGAATCATAATGACGGTGTGCTGCGCGGCGTCGATTGTCTTGACGTGACCGAGCAGCGCGGCGAAGGCTGTCTTATCGGCTTCGAGGTTGGCCGCCGAGTTGGGGCTCATCACATCCAGCAGCTTGCCGTAGGCGTTCTCCTCGCGCGGGTAGGTCTTCGTGTCGGACTTGATCCACTCCGGAACGTAGTGGTTCTGCCCGTTCTTCCATGTTCCGAACCAGAGCAGTACGAGGTGGAACTTGTGCTCGCGCGCCTGTGCAACCAGCAGGTCCACGTTGGAGAAGTCGAATGTCCCCTTGGTGGGCTCCATCTGCTCCCAGTAGACGGGGGTCTCGACGGTGTTCATGTGCAGGGCTTCAGCGGCGCTCCACGCGGCGGGAAGGGTCGCGGGCCACGCGCTGGAGTTGTTGATCTGGCCGCCCAGGACGAGGAACGGCTTGCCATCGACGATAAATGCGTAGCGTCCATCCTTCTTCTCCAGATGGGGAATGTCGCTGGATTGGGCCGGAGCGATCGGAGTGTAAAGCGCGGCGAGGACAAAAGCAGCCAGAATAGCCTTCTTCATATTGCCTTCCTTTTCTCTGAATTACAGCATGTTCTTCGCGTAATTATTTCGTTTTACTGCGCAGCGGAGTTTTACTTGATCAGCATGGAGACGATAGCCGCCGACATCAGGTTTGCCATCGTCCCTGCCAGCATCGCGCGGAATCCCAGCCGCGCCAGATCGTTCCGCCGATTGGGAACCAGCGCTCCGATGCCGCCGATCTGCATCCCAATCGAGCCAAGGTTCGCAAACCCGCACAGCGCAAAGGTCGCAATGGAAAATGTCCGCGGCGAGAGCGCACCAGCTCCAGTCTTCATCAACCCGAGCTGCGTGTAGGCCACAAACTCGTTCAGCACCGCGCGCGTTCCCAACAGATTTCCGATCGCCGAAGCCTCGCGCCACGGAATCCCAATCAGCCACGCAACCGGCGCGCCGAAGAAGCCCAGCACCGCGTTGAGGCTCGTTGGAAATCCGATTGAGTGGACGCCAATGTAGTGGACGCCGATCATGTTGTGGACGCCCAACATCGTCGCGTTGAGCAGGCCGACCAGCGCGAGAAAGCTGATCAGCATGATCGCCACATTGAACGCCAGAGCGCCGCCATCGATGGTTCCCCGCGCAATCGATCCGATGAAGTTCTCATTGGCGTGCTCCTCCGACGGCGGCATGTGGACCGTGCCCGCGGTCGCCGGAACCTCGGTCTCCGGCACCAGCATCTTCGCCACCAGGATCGTCCCCGGCGCGGTCATAATCACCGCCGACAGCAGGTCCTTGGCATTGATGCCAAACGATATATACGCCGCCATGATGCCGCCGGAGACGTGCGCCATTCCGGAGGTCATGATGGTCATCAGCTCGGAGTTGGTCGCGCCCGCCAGAAACGGCCGGATCGTCAACGGAGCCTCGGTCTGTCCCATGAAGATGCTGGCCGCGACGTTGGTGCTCTCCGCGCCGCTGGTGCCCATCGTCCGCTGCATGATCCACGCCACCACCTTGATCACCCGCTGCATCACGCCGATGTGGTACAGCACGGCGAAGAACGCACTGACGAAGATGATCGTCGGCAGCACCGCGAAGGCGAAGGTGGCGAGCACGCTGTGCGGATCGCCCATCTGCCCGAAGACCATCTTCGAACCATCCGCCGCGTGGCCCAGCATCGAGGTCACTCCGTTGCTGGCCACCTGCAGGATGCGCTGTCCATACGCCCACTTGATCACCAGGAAGGCGAAGATGATCTGCAGGCTTAGTCCCCAGGCGACGGTGCGCCACTTGATGGCGCGGCGGTTGGTGGAGAGCGCGTAGGCGAGTCCGAGAAACGCGATGAGTCCGAGTAGTCCGGTGAATCGTGCCACGATGCGCTCCCTTGGGCGGTTTGGGCTCGCCTGCTACGGCCTGATGAGGTGTGTTGAGTGTAACCAATGTGGAGTACGCGCGGCGATAGTAATTCATCGGTGGAAAGAAGCGCGGGCTCGAATTCGCACGGCTCAACTGGCCGGTATGATCGGGAGATGCGGATGAATTGCGCGGTTCTTCGCGATTTTCCTTTCGATTGCGATCGGCAATGCCGGCGCCTGACAGCTCCATCGGCGACGCTGCCCGACGCACCCTCGGCACAATGCCCTCCGCCGCAGAGTGCACCTCGCAAAATGCTGCGCCGCTGCCGCCCGTTCCGGAGCCGTTGCAGGCGACTCGTGGTCGGCGATTACGAAGAGTAGAGCGCCCGAGAGTCCTGAAGCTCTAGACCGAATCGTTCCTTGTGGTGACCTTCGGCCCACGCGCGATGGTCGCCCCGGCCTTCTCGGCGGCGATGAAGATGGCGCGGCCGCCCGCCGGTTATCCGAGCGATTGGCTCGACGGAGGACCAGCCTTTGGCAGAACTACGGCGCGGCGCTGGGCAGTCGCGTCGCGCTGGAGACGGGACGCTACGCCGCTGGCGCGCTGTTGCATGAGGACTTTCGCTATCGGCCATCGGGCAAGCAGGGCGTGGCGCGGCTCTTTTATGCGCTCGGATATACCTTGTGGATCGCTCGGATTCGGGGCACCGGCGGCTGGCCGTGGCGAACTTTGCCGGTGCCGCTGCCGGTGGCTTCGTCGGCAACCTGTATATGCCCGACGGCTTCAACTCCGCGGGCGACGGCGCGCGCAACTTCGAGGGCCGCTTCGTCGGATTCGCGATGACCAATGTCACGCGCGAGTTTGCGCCGGAGATCTACAGGGCAACGCACAGGCTGCGCGTTCCCTTCCCGCGCATACCGGTACGCGAGTGGTGGACCAGGGACTCACTGTCTCGCGTCCATAGCTTCACGTTGACGTCCGCGCCGAAGCCCTGGAGCCTCGTCACGCAACTGTTCCTTTGTAATGATCTCGCGGACAAGCGGAATCGGCGCAGGCGGCTTCGGCGAGATCTGCAGCGTCTCGCGCAGCATCTCTTCCGGCTCGTCGAGCAGCTTGGCGTCTTCGCTGAAGAGCGTCGCCAGCCTCTGCCCCACCTCAATGCGGTCGCCCAGTTTGGCGTGCATCTCGATGCCCGCGTGGGCGCTCACCGGCGCGCCGGGCCGTGTGCGCCCCGCTCCCAGCCGCTGCACCGCCCAGCCGATCTGCTTGCAGTCCATCCCGGAGAGGAATCCCGCGCGGTCCGCAACAAGCACACGCGTAGCAGCCGGCCTGTGAAACGCCGCCGGATCGGCAAAAGCCGCCTGCGCGCCAGCAAAATCGTCCGACTGCATCTCCACCATCCGCAGAAAATGCCTGTAAGCCGACCCATCGGCCAGCAGCCGCGCCGACAAATTTCGCCCCGTCCTCGGGCGTCGTCAGCCTTCCCCCCAAGATGTAGCATCCATCCACTCAGCGCATGCGTCAGCGCCAGCAGATCGCCCGACAGCCGCAGCTTCTCCTCCGGCAGCGTGAACCCGCACTCCGGCGAGAAGTGCTGGAAGAGTTCGACGCACTCCTGCACTTCGACCCAGTTGCCGCAAAATCGTCCCAGCGGCTGGTCCATCGAAGTCATCAGCGCGACGGTGCGCGTTCCCGCCCGCTCGCCGGTCTCCACCATCAACCGCGCCAGCAACTGCGCGTCGGCGTACTTCGACATGAACGCCCCGCTGCCCGTCTTCACGTCCAGCACCAGCGCGTTCAGCCCCGCCGCCAGCTTCTTGCTCATGATGCTGGCCGTAATCAGGTACGGCGACTCGACAGTCCCCGTGTGGTCGCGCAGCGCATACAGAATGCGGTCGGCAGGCACCAGCGTCGGCGTCTGCCCCGCCATCGCAAATCCAGCTTGACGCAGGATAGCGAGGAACTCCGGCAGCGGCAACTGCGTGCGAAATCCGGGAATCGTCTCCAGCTTGTCTAAAGTTCCGCCGGTGTGGCCCAGCGACCGCCCACTGATCATCGGGTCGCACAGCGTATAGCCCTCGCCTTCCGCCACAGGCGCGCCGCCCGCCGCGACTATGGGCGCAATCAGCAGCGAAGCCTTGTCCCCCACGCCGCCGGTGGAATGCTTGTCCACCGCGAACGAGTGGAGAGACGAGGTGTCCAGCGTCTCGCCGGAGAAGCGCATCGCCTGGGTCAGCGCGGCCAGTTCCTGCGGGTTGAGACCGCGCAGGAAGATCGCCATCAGCAGCGCGGCGGTCTGGGCATCTGTCGGGGCATCTGCGGGGGCATTTGCTGAGTCGGCGGACGAGCCGATTGCGGACTCCCGCTCCACCAGCGCGCGGATGAATCCCTGAATCTCGGCGTCGGAGAGAGTGAGGCCGTCGCGCTTGTGTTGGATTACGTCGATGGGGTGAATGGTCACGAATTCGATTGTATGCGGCGAAGCGCTACTCCGTGGTCAACCGGAAGGCGTCGGGCAGCAGCGCCGCGAGCGTAGCCGAGACTGTCTCGCCATCGGCGTTGGGATAAAAGACGGCGGCCTCGGGGATGCTGAACTCCAGGATCGTCTGGCGGCAGGCCCCGCAGGGCATACAGGCTGCGCCGTTCAGGTTGACGATGGAGATGGCACGAATGCGAATCTCGGGGCCGTAGAGGGTGACGGCGGCGGCTATGGCGGACTGCTCGGCGCAGCAGGTCAGGCGGTAGGAGGCGTTTTCGACGTTGGTTCCAGCGACGATGGCCCCGTCCTGCCTCTCATCTGCCTGCAGCAGGATGGCCGCGCCGACGCGGAAGTGGCTGTAGGGCGAGTAGGAGTTGCGGGCGGCCTCGGTGGCGTAGAGCCGCAGGGCGGCGACTTCGGCTTCGGTAAGTGGCATAGATGAATGAGAGTAAAGGGTGTAGGGGGCAAAGGCAAGCGACGATGGGCATGCGGCACTGTTGGCCTTATAGTGCTTCTCTTCTTGGTATAGAGCCGAAACCTTCAAGTCGTCATTCTGGCGTAGCCCCCACGAGTCGTCATTCTGGCGCAGCCAGAATCTCAGTAGTTTGTAGCTCCTCTACACCTTCAGGAGATGAGCTTTAGCGCGAGGCTCAAGGTTGTGGGGCAGAAGCCCGATAAGGGAGAGGTGGAAGACTTAACCAAGGAGTTTATCGCGGAGAGCCAGGAAGGTCTCGAGCGGATGGAGCTTTGCCTCACCCAGCTTGAGAAAAAGCCGGACGATGAAGAACTGGTGGCGGAGATCTTCCGCGCAGTCCATACCATCAAGGGGACGACGGGCTTTCTGGGATTCAGCCGGCTGGAGAGGCTGGCGCATGCGGGCGAGAGCCTGCTGGGTGCGCTGCGCGATCACAGGCTGGCCGTGTGTACGGAGTTGATCAGCGGGCTGCTGGAGTTGATGGATGGGCTGCGCGGAATTCTGCATATCATTGAGGCGACAGGGACGGAGGGTGAGCGGACCAAGGACAACGACAACGCCTTGATTGCGCGTTTGCTGGAGCTGAGGGATAGAGGGTCGTCGATGAAGGCAGTGCCCGCATCGCAGAATCAGGCCCCCCTCGACAAGCTCAGGGCGGGCTCTTCGACAAGCTCGGGGCAGGTTGCGCAGCATCCAACTCAGTCCTCAGACCACGATGCGGTGCTGTCGGCTCTGCCTGCGGCTGCACCTGGGGTGGCCATGGCGGCTGCTCCATCGATGCAGGACAAGACGTTGCGCATCGATGTCGAGGTATTGAACCGGATAATGAACCTGGTGGGCGATCTGGTGTTGACGCGCAACCAGATTCTTCGTTGTTCGCCGGGCGAGCAGAACTTTCCAGAGCTTGCGCGCAGGTTGGACAGCGTGACGGCAGAGCTGCGCGAGAGTGTGATGCAGGCCCGCATGCAGCCGATGGGCTATCTCTTCCGCAAGTTTCCCCGCTTGGTCCGCGATCTGGCGGCAACCTGCGGGCGGCAGGTCCGCATTGAGTTTGAGGGGCAGGAGACGGGACTGGACAAGAGCCTGCTGGAGGCGGTTCGCGACCCGCTCACCCATGCCGTGCGCAACGCCGTGGACCACGGAATCGAGCCGCCCCAGGAGCGGATCAAAGCGGGCAAGCCGGTCGAGGGCGTAGTGCGTATGCGCGCCTACCACCAGAGCGGGTCGGTGGTGATCGAGGTGATCGACGACGGGGCCGGCATCTCGACCGAGCGCGTGCTGGTCAAAGCCATCGAGCGAGGGTTGGTGACGCCGGAGCAGGCAGCTTCCATGACCCAGCGCGAGGCGCTGCAATTGATCTTTGTCTCGGGCATTTCCACCGCGAAGCAGGTAACCAGCATCTCCGGGCGTGGCATGGGAATGGATGTGGTGCGCACCAATGTGGAGAAGGTGGGCGGAAGCGTGGAGTTGGAGTCGCGATTGGGGTCGGGAACCACGCTGCGGATGCGCGTCCCGCTGACCCTGGCCATCATTCCGGCGCTGGTGGTACGCAGCGGTGGAGAGAGCTTCGCGCTGCCCCAGAACTCGCTGGTCGAGCTGGTGTATGTTACGCAGCACGAGGCCGAGCACGCGGTGGAGCGGATGGGAACCACGGAGCTTTACCGGCTGCGCAAAAGTCTGCTGCAGCTGGTGTGGCTGGACCGATTGCTCGGGCTGGAACACTGCGCGGACGCGGAGAGACATGATTTTTATATTGCCGTGGTGGAGTCGGAGGGCCGCCGGTTTGGCCTGGTGGTGGACGATCTGAAGGCTCCGGAAGAGATTGTAGTGAAGCCGTTGTCGGCGGAGTTGCGGGAGATCGGAGTCTTCTCCGGCGCTACCGTGCTGGGCAACGGGACGCTGGCGCTCATTCTGGACGTGGCGGCAACGGGAGCACGGGCCGGCGTGCGTCCGGAGGCGGAAGAAGGAACCGTAGTGGACGCGAAGCCAGCAGAGGATGAGACGGCGCAGATCGAGCTGGTGAACGCAATGGTGATCTATGAAACCGGGCAACACCAGTCTGCGCAGGGCGGGGACGGTGGCCGCATGGCGATGCCCTTGAGCGCAGTGGAGCGGATTGAAAGCGTGCCGCTCAGCGAGATTGAGTATGCGGGTGGAAGAGCGGTGCTGCAATACCGCGGAGAGCTGATCCCGCTGGAGGACGATGGCAATCTGTTGCGCGCGTTGGCGGAGGCGGAGGCAACGGCATCCCCCGGCGATGCGCGGAAGGATGGCGCTACGGCGACCGTGCTGATCTGTCTGCGTCCTGAGGCGAATGGAGCGAGACGTGTGGGGATGGTTGTGCGGCGCGTGCTGGATGTGTCGGCAGGCAGGCTGCTGGCCGCCGATGCGG
The DNA here is from genome assembly GCA_963828115.1 of uncultured Acidobacteriaceae bacterium. Taxonomy (GTDB): domain Bacteria; phylum Acidobacteriota; class Terriglobia; order Terriglobales; family Acidobacteriaceae; genus Edaphobacter. The sequence continues at coordinate 11,139 of CAWHDN010000012.1, read as the reverse complement.
CAGCGAGCCAGGAGCAGTTGGCCATGGTAAGGAACCGCGTGACCACGGTCCATCGCGAGTTTGCGCAACACGCCGGTAACCCGCAGACGGCGATCCTGAAGGAGGTCGCATGAGGAGTGCTGAGGTTAAAGAGGCGGATGCAGGCGATGCCGTACCGATCTGCTCGCTGCGTGTGGGATCCAGATTGTATGGAATCGAGACGCGCCAGATTCGCGAGGTCCTGGGAACGACGGCGCCGCGGCGTGTGCCGCTTGCTCCGCAGTATATCGCCGGAGTGCTGCCGTATCGCGGAGAGGTTCTGACCACGGTGAGCTTCCGGGCGCTGCTTGGGTTGGAGAAACGGGACGGTGCAAACTGCGTGCTGGTCTTCGACGACGAGGAGAACGAGGATCGGTTTGGGCTGATGGTGGATGGAGTCGCCGGCGTGATTGCGGTGCAACAGGACGCTCTGGAGGCAAACCCCAGCGGGCTGGACGAACGCAGTCAGGAGATCTTCGACGGAGCGTATAAATTGCCCTCCGGCTTGATGGTGCGTCTGGACCCGCAACGCCTGCGCCCATCGCGCCTGGCCGAAAGCGGGCTCTTCGGCAGTGAGAGCGGGCCGCATGAAAGATTGAAACAGGTAAGGCAGGGGGGACAGTCATGAGGGCGTTGATCGTGGACGATTCAAGATTCATCCGTCAGTACCTGCGTCAACTGCTGGAGAGTATGGGCCTCAGTTGCGAGGAGGCCGTGGATGGGCAGGCGGCGTTGCAGATGCTGCGCGGCGCTTCGCTCTTCGACTTCATGCTGCTGGATGTGAACATGCCGGGAATGAGCGGCCTGGAGTGCGTGAAGGAGTTGCGTGAAACGGGCTTGCAGCCTCCCATGAAGGTGATGATGGTGACCACCGAAGCGGACAACTCATACATCTGCCAGGCTCTGGACTATGGCGCCGACGAGTTTCTCATGAAGCCGTTCACGCCGGAGAGCCTGCGTGAGAAGTTGGCGATGATTGGTCTGGCAGCATAAGCAGATGTGGCGATTGCAAAGCACTGGGGAAGGGGCAGTAAACATGCATACGGGAACGGCAAGGCCGATTCGAGTGCTTGCGGTGGACGACTCCGCGGTGATGCGCGGCGTGCTGCGAACGCTCTTCCAGAAGCAGGGGCAGAAGCACTCCAGCGAACTGCCGGCGATGGAGTTGTGCGGCGTGGTGGAGGATGGCGTGGAGTGTTTGGCCGCGGTGCTGCGGCTGCGCCCCGACGTGGTGGTGCTGGATCTGGAAATGCCACGCATGCATGGGCTGGATGTGCTGGAGCGGTTGCGGTTGGAAGAACCGGGGCTTCCGGTCATCATGTGCAGCGCCTATACAGAGCGCGGAGCGCGCGCGACCCTGGACGCGCTTGCGATGGGTGCGGCGGACTACGTGATGAAGCCCAGCGAGCAGAGTGACTTTACCTCCGCGCTCGAGACGCTGGCCAACCAGTTGCTGCCCAAGATCGCCGCGCTTGCCGGAGCTGGGTTTCAGGCGTTGTCGGAGGTGCGAGGACAGACAACGCAACAGGTGATGGCGGAGTCGAAGCTCTCTCCCAGTCTTTCGGCTGCGGGATCAACGGCGGCTGGCGGCGCGCGGGTTGAGATTGTAGCGATCGGAGTGTCCACCGGAGGGCCATCGGCGCTGGAGGTGATGCTGCCGAAGCTGGCGGAGGACTTCCCCGTGCCGGTTATGATCGTGCAGCACATGCCGAAGCTCTTTACCGGCGAGTTGGCGGGGCGGCTGGACCGTATCTGCGCGCTGCGTGTCCGCGAGGCATATGAGGGAGCGGAGGTACTGCCAGGCACCATCTGGCTGGCCCCGGGTGACGCGCATATGGAGGTCGTGGAAACGGCAATCGGCCACGCGCCCCCTGGTGGCAGAGCTCACATTGCCCGCGTTCATCTGCATCAGCAGCGATCGCTGAACCATTGCAAGCCTTCCGTCGATTACCTGTTCTGTTCGGCGGCTAAGCTCTACGGCGCCGGTACTCTGGCGCTGGTGATGACCGGGATGGGTTCGGACGGGTTGAACGGAGCGCGATGCGTGCATGAGGCGGGAGGCGTGGTGCTCACCCAGAATGCGGCCACCTCCGCGGTCTGGGGAATGCCCGGGCGGGTCTTTGAGGCGGGGCTCGCGCGCGAACCGCTGCCGCTCGCCGCGCTGGCCGGCGAGTTGACGCGCAGAGTGAACGCGGGACGAATTGTGCGCGTCGTCCGCAGTACTGCTGCTGCCACAACGATGCCGCTGCAACGAAACGAAAACGCCGTCTCCGCGCCGCGGTCCGAGGTCTTTCATGGGTTGCTCTGATTCCGATTACGCGTACCTTCGCCAACTGGTGCTTGCCGAGTCGGCGAACCTGATCGACCCTTCGCGAAACGCTCTCTTCGAGACGCGGCTTACACCGATCGCGCGGATGGCCGGGGCATCGAACCTGGAAGACTTCGTGAGCCTGCTGCGTGTTGACCAGACGCCGCAGTTGCATCGCGCCGTGGCCGAGGCCATGACCATCAACGAGACCAGCTTCTTTCGCGATGGCAAACCCTTCGATGTGTTGCGAGACACAATCCTGCCCAAACTGGTCGAGAAAAACGCCGCCGAACGAACTCTGCGGATTTGGAGCGCGGCAAGCTCCACCGGACAGGAGGCGTACAGCATCGCGATGCTCATCTGCGAGAACTTTGCGGAGTTGGCGAACTGGGACGTAAAGATCGTCGGCACCGACATCTCCCGCCATGTCATCGAGTACGCCCAGCGGGGCCGCTATCGACGCATGGAGGTCAATCGCGGCCTGCCGGCGCGCATGCTGGTCAAGTATCTGGTGCGCGACGGGGACGAGTGGGAGGTGACGCCCAATCTGCGCGCCATGTGCAGCTTCCAGTATGCAAACCTCTGCGCTCCGCTGCCCAAGCTGCCCGTCTTCGACCTCGTGATGCTGCGCAACGTGCTGCTGTACTTTCCCCATCAGGATCGCAGTTGCGTCTTCAGCGACGTCTATCGCCAGATGGCGCCGGGCGGGTATCTGTTGCTGGGTGCCGCGGAGCAGGCGGAGGATTTGACAAACCTTTTTACGGCGGAGTTCGCCAAGGATTGTTACTTCTATCGCCCTGCGCCTGGCTCGTAGGGCCGTTCTCCTGCCATACCCATTTGCCTGTCCTTCCGCAGCCCCTTTTGTACAGTGAAAAATCGTTCCATCAAATACCGCACAATCCGGTGCCCAGCCTGCATTAAGCCAAAGCTATTGATTTCCAATGGGATACTGAGATAGAGGAAGTAATTAGGGCGAGAGTTTTCAATCTACCGCGCTTATATCGTGGCAGCCGGCACAGCAACGCGCCGCAGGCGAATCTGCCCCTCGCGTTTGCGCGTCTCGGCAATGTCGAATGAAGACTGCATCCGCATCAGCGTCTCCATCCGCACTCCGAAGGCCTTCTCGATCCGCAGCGCCATATTGCCGGAGAGGCTTGCCTTCCCATTCAGCAAACTGGAGAGAGCAGGCCGAGAGACCTGAAGCGCCGCCGCCGCCGCGGTCACCGTCAACCCCGCAGGCTCGACAATCTCCGTCCGAATAAAATCTCCGGGATGTGGTGGGTTCTTCATCGCCATCGGTCAACCCCCTCTTCTAGTGGTAATCCTCTAAGTTCAGATCGCAAATCTCGCGCTCGACCGCGTCGATGCGAAACGTCAAACGCCGGTTGCCAGTCACGCTGAGACTCCATGTGCCCTTGCGGTCGCCGGTCAAGATATGCGCCTTCCAGGACGGCAACGACCTCAACTCGTCCGGGTCGTCCATATCGTCCAGAAAGGCAAACATCTTGCGCAGCTTGTCCGCCGTATCGGAGGAGACACCCTTCGCACTGTCTTCTTCGTAGAGCTTCCGGATGCCCTTGTGAACGAAGTTGCGAATCCTCATCGCAAACAGGTGTATCCTGTAACGCAACACTTGTCAAGCGGACTGGTCGGGTACCACCTGCCGGGTGCCCCGGTTCTTGGTTTTGAGACCTGGAGGCGTTGCCTATAGCTCAAAGCCAAAAATTAAAATCGCCTCGAACCCCTCAAAAACCCCAGCAAATTCGCATGTCAAGCCCCTCGACGCCCAGAAATCCCCATAACTCACACCAACTAAACCACTTCCCTCCGAAAAATAGTTGGCATAGTAGTTATGCTCCGCTTGATACAATTAACATATGGATCGAATTCATCGAACCCCGCGAGCCTGCCCTATCCGCTCCGTCAACACATCGTAAACGATTCATTACAGATATGTTAGCTGCAAATTAGATGCAATGACTACTTTGGCGGCATTGACTTCCGCCAGACGATTGATACGAAACAGGTTCCACGCTAGATACCCCAGGGAGGGGGGGGTGGGGGGGGGGGAGAATATACAACGAATAAACGACGAACAGAAGGCGTCTCCAGCACCAGCGTGAGCGCATCAGTCCAGGTACTTGAAACGATGCAAGACAGTCTTCCCCGCATCTGCTCCTGGACTTCTCTTATGGCGGGGATGTCAAATTGTCAGTACAATTCGCACATTTGAAAGAAAGGCAGGATTCAGGCGATGCCCACAAAACGAGTTTTGGTAGCAGGAGCAGGCGGCTTTATCGGGGGTCACCTGGTGAGGCGGCTCAAATCCGAAGGTTTCTGGGTCCGTGGCGCGGACATCAAGAAGCATGAGTTTTCCGAGAGCGTGGCCGATGAGTTCCTGCTCGGCGATCTGACGGACGTCAACAACACGCGCGCAGCTGTCGCCGGTATCGACGAGGTCTACCAGCTTGCAGCCGACATGGGCGGCGCCGGCTACATCTTTACCGGAGAGCATGACGCCGTTGTTATGCACGATTCGGCGACGATCAACCTCAACATGCTGGAGGAGGGCCGCAAGGCAGGGGTGAAGAAGTTCTTCTACTCCTCGTCGGCGTGCATCTATCCGGAGTACAACCAGATGGACCCCGACAATCCGAAGTGTTCTGAGGGATCGGCATATCCGGCCGCGCCAGACAGCGAGTATGGCTGGGAGAAGCTATTCAGCGAGCGGCTCTACTTCGCCTACCACCGCAACTTCGGCGTGCAGGTGCGGGTGGCGCGCTTCCACAATATCTTTGGCCCGCTGGGTACTTGGTGCGGCGGCAGGGAGAAGGCGCCCGCGGCGCTATGCCGTAAGATCGCCGAGACACCCGATGGCGGCGAGATTGAGATATGGGGCGACGGCAAGCAGACGCGCTCCTTTCTGATCGTGGATGAATGCGTCGAGGGCATCCGGCGGCTGGTGGAGTCTGATTTTACCGGTCCGGTGAACATCGGCTCCGAGGAGATGGTCACTATCAACCAGCTTGCCGAGATCGTCATGGATGTTGCCGGCAAGCGGCTGCGGATCAAACACATTCCCGGACCGTTGGGCGTACGCGGGCGCAACTCTGACAACCATCTCATCCGAGAAAAGTTGGGCTGGGAGCCAAGGCTGCCGCTACGCGCCGGCCTGGCAACAACCTATGCGTGGATTGCTCAGCAGCTAGCGCAGTCCGTGGTCTGATCCCCGGAACGACCTTGATTGAACAGTGCCGACCGCGGTCCGACAATCTCAGGTCGCCTGAGAGAATGCTGAACTGCTGAGGCAATTCATCGCGGCTTCTACCGCGAAGATCCTTCAGCAAGCGTCTCCAGCACGAGGGAGAGCGCATCTTCCCAAGGAGGCAACATGATCCCGAATGTCTCAGCCAGTCGTTGGCAAGACAGGCGCGAATTGGCCGGTCGTTTGGCGGGACGTGGATAGTCGCTGGTCTTGATTGGGATCAGGTTGGGAACCGTAAACCCGAAAGTTCCCGCCGATTGGGTCAACAACGCCTTTGCAAATCCGCACCAGGAGGTCTCTCCCGTGCTGGTCAGGTTGTAGATGCCACTGCGTCCATCCAGTCCACCGCCAGCAGGCGCAAGCAACTGCGCCAGCACATCGGCAGTAGCCTGAGCGATGCATTCGCTGGAGGTTGGCGCGCCGATCTGGTCGTCCACAATCCGCAACTCGGACTGTTCCCGGGCCAGGCGTAACATCGTCAGCAGGAAGTTGCTTCCACGCGCGCCATACACCCAACTTGTGCGCAGGATCAGGTACTCGCCGCCCACCGCCTGGATGGCCTCGTCGCCCGCCAGCTTCGTCCTGCCATAGACGTTGACCGGATTGGGCGCGTCGCTCTCGACATAGGCCCCCTGCTTGGTGCCGTCGAAGACATAGTCCGTCGAGTAGTGCACCAGCAGGCCGCCCAGCCGTTTGGCCTCCTCCGCGAGCACCCCCGGCCCCGTGCCGTTGATCGCCAACGCCAATTCGGGGTCGTCCTCGGCCTTATCAACCGCAGTGTAAGCGGCAGCATTGATGACAACCGCAGGCTGAGCCATTCGCACCGCTGCCCGGATCGAGTCAGGCCTGGAAAAATCGACTTCGGGATATTCGATTGCGGTCACCTGTCCCAGGCAAGCCAGCTTGTGGCGCAGCTCCCACCCCACCTGCCCGATGCGGCCAATAACCAGAATCCTTGTGTTTTGCATTCGCGTCCTTCAGGGATACTTATTTTTCAAACACTTCCGCTTCACGAAAGGATTTCCCCGCAGCGTCCTTTGAGGAGAGAATCGGATCACCCGTCAGCGGCCATTCAATGCCTAGATCCGGATCATTCCACAAAATCGTGCGTTCAAACTCTGGCGCATAATAGTCGGTCGCCTTGTAAACAAAGTCCGCGAAATCCGACAGCACGACGAATCCATGCGCCATTCCAGGAGGCATCCAGAACATGCGCTTGTTCTCTGCCGACAACTCAACACCAACCCACTTCCCAAAGCTGGGTGAACCGCGGCGAATGTCAACGACAACATCAAAAACCGTACCGCGCACCACGCGGACCAGCTTCCCTTGTGGCTGATGTATCTGGTAATGCAATCCACGAAGCACGTTGCGTTGCGAGCGGGAGTGGTTGTCCTGTACGAAATGCGCGTCAATACCGATCTCGCGCATCGCTCTCTCGTTGAAGCTCTCCATGAAGAAGCCTCTGTCGTCACCGAAGACAACGGGATCGACGATCAACACTCCTGCAATCTGCGTAGATTGAACTTTCATGGACTATATCCCTGGATTTCTCAGAATCTCGCGTAGATACTCGCCATAGTCATTCCTTATACCCGCAGCCAGAGTCTCCAGTTGTCCCTCATCGATAAAGCCTGCGCGGTAGGCAATCTCTTCCGGACAAGCCACCTTCAGTCCCTGCCGTTTCTCTATCGTCTGAACGAACGCACTGGCTTCCAGCAGTGAGTCGTGCGTGCCCGTGTCCAGCCAGGCAATCCCGCGGCTCATCACCTCAACCGACAACTCTCTCTTCTCCATATAGATCCGGTTGACGTCCGTGATCTCCAGCTCTCCGCGCGGCGAAGGCCGCAGATTGGCGGCGATATCCAGAACCTGGTTGTCATAGAAGTAAAGCCCTGTGACGGCATATCGCGACTTGGGCTGCTTGGGCTTTTCTTCCAGACTCACCGCAAGGCCGGAGGCATCCAACTGCACCACTCCGTAGCGCTCTGGATCTTTCACCTGGTAAGCAAAGATCGTCGCTCCCGAAGGCCGCGCCGAGGCAGATTTCAGCATCGTCACCAGTTGATGGCCGAAGAAGATGTTGTCCCCCAACACCAGCGCACAATCATCCTGCCCCACAAAGGGACGCCCCAGAATAAATGCCTGCGCCAGTCCTTCAGGCTTGGGTTGAACCACATACTGGAAGTTCATTCCCCAAGCCGATCCATCCCCCAACAACTGCTGAAAGCGCGGCGTGTCCTGCGGCGTGGAGATCACCAGAACTTCGCGTATCCCCGCCAGCATCAGCACGCTCAGCGGGTAGTAGATCATCGGCTTGTCGTAGATCGGGAGCAGTTGCTTCGACACCGCATGCGTGATGGGGTACAAGCGCGTTCCCGACCCTCCCGCGAGGATGATTCCTTTGCGTGTATTCATCGTTTCGCAGCACCTTCAGGGCTGGAAGGAGTGTACTGCAAGTCAATCCATTCCCGGTAAGCGCCGCTGGTCACATGCTCCACCCATTCAGGATTGTCGAGGTACCACTGAATCGTCTTGCGCAGACCTCCGGCAAACGTCTCCCGTGGCTGCCAGCCAAGTTCGCGCTCAATCTTCGCAATATCCATGGCATAGCGGCGGTCGTGACCCGGACGATCTTTGACGAAGGTAATCAGGCTCGCGTAGGGTTTCCCGGCCGGCTTCAAGTCGTCCAGCGTGGCGCAGATATGCCGCACCACCTCAAGATTCGACATCTCCTGCCTTCCCCCTATGTTGTATGTCTGCCCCGGTACGCCCCGCTCCAGCACGACACGAATGCCATCGCAGTGATCTTCCACATAGAGCCAGTCGCGTACATTTTGTCCGTCGCCATACACCGGCAGCGGCAGTCCCTTCAGGGCATTCTGCACCACCAGAGGAATCAGCTTCTCGGGAAACTGGCGCGGACCGTAGTTATTGGAGCAGTTCGTCGTCAGCACGGGAAGACCATAGGTGTGGTGGTAGGCACGTACCAGATGATCGGATGCCGCCTTGGAGGCTGAGTAAGGGCTGTTCGGCGCGTAGGGAGTCTCCTCGGTGAAGGCCGGAGCCGTAGGTGTCAGCGAACCATAGACCTCATCGGTGGAGACGTGCAGAAAGCGAAACTCCCTCCGCTGCTCTTCGGACAACTCCATCCAGTATCCGCGTACAGCCTCCAGCAACTGGAAGGTTCCCTCGATGTTGGTGCGAATGAACTCAGCGGGGCCGAGAATGGAGCGGTCCACGTGGCTTTCGGCGGCAAAATGCACGATCGCTCCGGGGCGTTGCTCGTCGAGCAGGCGGCGAACCAACGCGCCGTCCACGATGTCGCCGCAAACGAAGCTGTATCGGCTGTCCTGCTGCACCGAAGCCAGGTTCTCCAGATTCCCGGCATACGTCAGCTTGTCCAGAACCGTCACTGGAGTCCGCTGGTCGGCCAGCCATTGCAACACAAAATTGGAGCCAATGAAGCCTGCTCCTCCGGTCACCAAAACAGGTGAATTCAGCGGCATTGATTCACACCTTCCGTGGTAAATACTACCAGCAATCAGAAGCGGAGAGTGATTGGAGACATTCGCCTTTAGGTCAGGGACGCCGTCTTCGTGCATGTTGCAGTTGTGGTCTTACGAAACCAGTCTGTAGGCCGTACAATTTGAGTAGATATACGCAGAAAGCATTGAACACATTTTCCCTGATTATGAAACTCCCGCTCCGCGTCCGTTGATTCCAGCATCTTTAGAAATGGGAATTCCGCATGTTTGTTTTGAAAGGAGCGCAAGGATGAATCGACGATTGGCCGCTTCGTCTGTCTATCGCTGGGCAACTCTATTGGCGGGACTCCTCGTGATGGCCGCCAACCCGGTTGCAGCCCAGCTTCCGGCAGCGTTCCAGGATGCGAGCCTGGGAAGCCCAACTCCCGTGAGCACAACGGATGCCTGCGAGTCTGACGCGGCAGGTTCCCCATACATCCCGGTCGACAGTTGGATCTATCCGGCTGTAATGCGACTTTACTCCCTCGGCTATGTGGATTCCGTCTACCTGGGCATGCGCCCGTGGACGCGCTCCAGCGTGAGCAACATGCTCAACGAGGTAAGCAGCCGCATCGAGGACTATGATTCAGGCCCTGCTACGGACGAAGCGGAAAAAATCTACGGGGCGCTGAGCCGCGAGTTGCACTATGACGCTCAGAACCAGTGTCTGGCCCCTGTAGATCGATTGCGGGTGGAGTCGGTCTACTCCGTTGTGCGCGGCATCAGCGGCACGCCTCTGCGCGACAGCTATCATCTCGGCTCGACCATCATCAACGACTACGGTCGCCCTTACCAGGGCGGCTTCAATAACTACTCCGGCGTCAGCGGCTACGCTTCCGCAGGCCGGTTTCTGCTTCATGTGCGTGGCGAGTTTCACGAAGCGCCCTCGGCTGCCGGCTACTCGAACGCACTGGCCCAGACGCTGGCGAATCAAGACGTAGGCGACTTTCCGGTCGCCAACAATCCAGCCACGGGCAGCCCATATATCCAGACCACGATCCCCCAGGGCCCATTGCCGCAATCACCGATGGGCGCTTCATCGAGGCTTACGCCTCCTACCGCCTGCTCAACCACGAGATCTCCTTCGGCAAGCAGGACGACTGGCTCGGCCCTGGAGTGGGCGGCGGGATGGCCTACTCCAACAACGCTGAGAACATCTACTCCTTCCGCATCAACCGTACTGAACCGCTGTACATTCCGCTGCTCTCCGATCTGACCGGCCCCTTCCGCTACGAGTTTCTGGTTGGATCGCTCAAAGGCCACACCTATCCCAACGACCCCTGGGTACACGTTGAGAAGATCAGCTTACGGCCCACCGTGAACCTCGAGTTCGGCTTCGAGCGCACCGTGATCTGGGGCGGCAAAGGCCACGAGCCTATCAACCTACACACCTTTCTGCGGAGTTTTTTCAGCCTGACCGCCCCCACTCCAGCGAACAAGAACAGCCCGCGGACCCCGGTGCACGCTTTGGCGCCTTCGACTTCACCTACCGGCTTCCCTTCGTGCGCAACTGGCTCACGCTCTACTCGGACTCAGAGGTGCATGACGATGTCTCGCCTATCGACGCGCCTCGACGCGCCTCCTGGCGGCCCGGCCTGTATCTCTCCCATTTTCCGGGCATTCCCAGGCTGGATCTGCGCGTTGAGGCCGCCTCCACCGATCCGCCTATCACGAAATCAGCAATGGCGGTCACTTCATGTACTAGGAATCTGTCCAGCAACAGGGATACACCAACCAGGGCCAGCTCTTCGGCGACTGGATCGGACGCGAGGACAAGGGCGGCCAGGGCTGGATCACCTATCACCTAAGCGGCAATGAATGGATTCAGCTAGGCATACGAAATCAAAAAGCCGCCAAGGACTTTATCCCGGGGCACCACGTTGAACGATATCAGTTTCCAAGTAGTTAAACGATTCGGAAAGGACTTCGAGGTCAACGGCAACTTCGCCTTCGAGCACTGGAAGGCTCCCATCTACCTGCCCGGCCAGCAAACCGTGACTACAACCACCATCCAGCTCACC
>CAWHDN010000011.1:0-184192 GCA_963828115.1 uncultured Acidobacteriaceae bacterium | reverse complement strand
AGAAGTTTTCAGGAGAAGAGCATGCCCAGCGGAATGCGCGCAGTCCGCAGCCGCCTCGATTTTCCCAAGATTTCCACGTCCATCCAGATCCCCAATCTCATCGAAGTGCAGCGCCGTAGTTATGAGCGCTTCCTGCAGATCGACAAGCTGCCTCAGGAGCGCGAGGACAACGGGCTGCAGTCGGTGTTCACGTCGGTGTTTCCGATTACGGACTTCCGCAATATTTCGGAGCTGGAGTTTGTCGACTACTCGATCGGCAACTGGGAGTGCAAGTGCGGATACCTGAAGGGGCTGAACCATCTGCGCACGGCGTGCTCCAACTGCGGCCACATGGTGATCACCGACCCCTTCCATCCGGGAGACGTGCTGTGCAGCTTCTGCGGGACGTACAACAAGAACACGCCGGACTTCTGCACCAAGTGCGGCGACCCGGTTGGGTTGCAGTTGAAGTACGACCAGGCGGAGTGCGAAGAGCGCGGCATGACCTACTCGGCGCCGCTGAAGGTGACCATCCGCCTGAAGGTCTACGACAAGGACCCCGAGACCGGCGTGAAGAGCCTGCGCGACATGAAGGAGCAGGAGGTCTTTTTCGGCGACATTCCGCTGATGAGCGCCAACGGCACCTTCATCGTGAACGGCACCGAGCGCGTCATCGTCAGCCAGTTGCATCGCTCGCCCGGCGTCTTCTTCGAGACGGCCAACAACCACACCTACTTTCTGGGCAAGATCATCCCGTATCGCGGAAGCTGGGTGGAGTTTGAATACGACCAGAAGAACACGCTGTATGTGCGCATCGACCGCAAGCGCAAGTTCCTGGGCACGATCTTCCTGCGCGCGCTCGGCCTGCGCACCGACGAAGAGATACTGAAGACCTTCTACACGGTGGACACGATCCACGTGAAGGATGGCAAGCTGTACTGGAAGGTGGTTCCCGAGACCCAGTCGACCAACCTGCTGGGCACGCGCCCCGCGCTGGGCATCACGGTGAAGGGCGAGGAGCTGGCACCGGCTACACGCAAGATTTCGCCGCACACCTTGAAGCTGCTGCGTTCGCACAAGATCGAGTCAGTCGAGGTGGAGACGAGCGAGTTCGACGGCGCAATGACTGCGTCGGATGTGGTGGATATGACCACCGGCGAGCTGCTCTATGAGGCAAACCAGGAGCTGACCGCCGACAAGCTGCACAAGGTACTGCAGGCGGGCGTGACCTCGATCGAGGTCTTCTTCCCGGAGCGCGACGATGTGGGCAACATCATCACCAACACGCTGCGTCGCGACACGGTGCGCAAGCCGGAAGAGGCGCTGATCGAGATCTACCGCAAGCTGCGTCCCGGCGACCCGCCGACGCTGGACACGGCGAGTGCGCTCTTCGAGGGCATGTTCTTCGACCAGCGCAAGTACGACTTTCGCGCGTTGGCCGGCTGAAGTTCAACATCAAGCTATACGAGAACCAGGACGCCAGCGGGCTGGACAAGCGCACGCTGACGCCGGAGGACTTCTATGGGACGATCCGCTACCTGCTGAAGCTGCGCAAGAACATCGGCATGGTGGACGACATCGACCACCTGGGCAACCGCCGCGTGCGCGCCGTGGGCGAGCTGATGGAGAACCAGTTCCGCATTGGCCTTGTCCGCATGGAGCGGGCCATCAAGGAAAAAATGAGCGTCTATCAGGAGATGTCGACGGCCATGCCGCACGACCTGATCAACGCCAAGCCGGTGATGGCGGCGATCCGCGAGTTCTTCGGATCGAGCCAGCTCTCGCAGTTCATGGACCAGACCAATCCGCTGTCGGAGATCACGCACAAGCGCCGTCTCTCCGCCCTCGGGCCGGGCGGTCTGTCACGCGAGCGCGCGGGCTTTGAAGTGCGCGACGTCCATCCCACGCACTACGGACGCATCTGCCCGATTGAAACGCCAGAAGGCCCGAACATCGGCCTCATCAGTTCGCTTTCCTGCTTTGCGCGCATCAACGAGTACGGCTTTATCGAGTCGCCCTACCGCCGCGTGAAGGAAGGGCGCGTTCTGGATTACTTCGCGGTGGTCAACGCCGGAGAGAGCACGCTGCGCCAGGGCGACCACATCGAGTCCAACGAGCTGCGCAAGCTGAACGACCGCCTGCGCAAGGAGAAGAAGCGCACCGTGGAGGTTCAGCCGTTCAGCTTCTATCTTTCGGCGTGGGAGGAAGACCGGCACACCATTGCGCAGGCCAACATCGAGCTGGACGAGAAGCTGAATATCGTGCAGAACGTGGTGGATGCGCGGCGGCAGGGCAATTTCGTGCTGGTGCCCAGGGCGGACGTGGACTACATCGACGTCTCGCCGAAGCAACTGGTCTCGGTGGCCGCTTCGCTGGTTCCGTTCCTGGAACATGACGACGCCAATCGCGCTCTGATGGGCGCAAACATGCAGCGCCAGTCGGTGCCGCTGCTGGTCTCTGAAGCTCCCTACGTCGGCACCGGCATGGAGGGCGTCACCGCGCGCGACTCCGGCGCCGTGATTCTGGCCAAGCGCAACGGCATCGTGGATTCGGTGGACTCCGAGCGCATCATCGTGCGCGTCGAGGGAGAACACCATCCCACGCAGCTCTCGCGCGAGGTCGGCTCGGACATCTATCAACTGACCAAGTTCAAGCGCTCCAACCAGAACACATGTATCAACCAGAAGCCCATCGTCAGCCAGGGCGACCGCGTGGTGAAGGGGCAGGTGATCGCCGACGGGCCATGCACGGAGCAGGGCGAGCTCGGTCTGGGCCGCAACGTCCTGGTCGCCTTCATGCCATGGCGCGGGTACAACTTCGAGGACGCCATCCTCATCAGCGAAAAACTGGTGAAGGACGACTACTACACCTCCATCCACATCGAGGAGTTCGAGATCGAGGCGCGTGACACCAAGCTGGGGCCGGAAGAGATCACGCGCGACATTCCCAACGTCAGCGAGCACGCACTGCGCGACCTGGACGAGAGTGGGATCATCCGCATCGGCGCCAGCGTTGGCCACAACGACATCCTGGTGGGCAAGGTAACGCCCAAGGGCGAGACGCAGTTGACGCCGGAAGAAAAACTCCTGCGCGCCATCTTCGGCGAGAAGGCGGGCGACGTTCGCGACGCATCGCTGACCTGCCCTCCGGGCATCGAGGGGACGATCGTTGACGTGCGCATCTTCAGCCGCAAGGGACAGGAGAAGGACGAGCGCGCCAAGCAGATCGAGCAGGAGCAGATTGAGAAGCTGGAGCGCAACCTGGCCGACGAGATCCGCATTCTGACCGACGAGCGGCTGAAGCGGCTGGAAGGGATTCTGGGCGCGCGAGAGGTGCTGAGCGACCTGCACGACGAGCGCACCAACAAGAAGCTGCTCAGCAAGGGCGACATCCTCGACCGCGACACCATTGAGCTGATTTCGACACGCAACCTGAAGCGTATTCGCTATGCCGACAAGGACCCGCGCGTCAACGAGCAGATCGACGAGATCGAGGAGATGACCAGCCGCCAGATCGACGTGCTGCGCAAGATCACCAACGACAAGGTCGGCAAGATGCAGAAGGGTGACGAGCTCTCGCCCGGCGTCATCAAGATGGTGAAGGTCTACATCGCCATGAAGCGCAAGCTGTCGGTGGGCGACAAGATGGCGGGACGCCACGGCAACAAGGGCGTCATCGCGCGCATTCTTCCCGAGGAGGACATGCCGTACCTGCCCGATGGGACGCCGGTGGAGATTGTGCTGAACCCGTTGGGCGTGCCCTCACGTATGAACGTCGGACAGATTCTGGAGACGCATCTGGGCTGGGCGGCGCACGAACTGGGCAAGCAGATTGCCGAGGAAGCCGCGCAGATGACCTCTGCCAGTGAAGTGCGCGAACTCTTCAAGGCGCGCTTTGCCGGCACCGCCGCACTAACCCAGCTTCTCGACCTGGACGACGCGCAGACCATTCGCGCGGCCGCCGGGATGAAGCGCGGCATATGGTTCGGCACCGCGGTCTTCGATGGCGCGCGCGAGAGCGAGATCAAGGCGCTGCTGAAGTCGGCGGGACTGCCCAGCTCGGGCAAGACGCAGCTCTACGACGGCATGGTTGGCGAACCGTTCGAGCAGCCGGCGACGGTTGGTTACATCTATATGCTGAAGCTCTCGCATCTTGTCGACGACAAGATCCACGCGCGCTCCATCGGACCGTACTCGCTCATCACGCAGCAGCCGCTGGGCGGCAAGGCGCAGTTCGGCGGACAGCGCTTCGGCGAGATGGAGGTGTGGGCGCTGGAGGCATACGGCGCGGCCTACATCCTGCAGGAGCTGCTGACCGCAAAATCCGACGATGTCTTCGGCCGCACCAAGATCTACGAGGCCATCGTCAAGGGCGAGGCGGCGATCGAGCCCGGCGTGCCCGAATCATTCAACGTTCTTATCCGCGAGTTGCAGTCGCTGTGCCTCGACGTCGAGCTGATCAAGCAGATCGACCAGAAGAAGGTACCGCTGCCTGAGCTCGCTTTAACCGAATAACGCACGAGGGAGGTGGAGGCTGGCTTTCATGCCCCCTCCACTTCCAGCAACACCACAATCGAAATCAGCAACAGCACCAGAACCAAGGCATCGCGATGCGCCGAAAGTCATCGCGGAACAGATTGAGTAACCGCAGCCAACCCGCTGCACTGCTTGCGCAGAGAACAAACGGAGACGCAAACTATGTTCCGCTCCAGCCCCTTTGAACTCACCGGACCGATCCTCGACTTTGACGCCATCAAGATCCAGCTTGCCAGCCCGGAGAAGATCCGCTCCTGGTCGCATGGCGAGGTGACCAAGCCGGAGACGATCAACTACCGAACCTTCAAGCCGGAGCGCGACGGGCTATTCTGCGCGCGGATTTTTGGTCCCATCACCGACTGGGAGTGCCTGTGCGGCAAGTACAAGCGCATGAAGCACCGCGGCGTGATCTGCGACAAGTGCGGCGTGGAAGTGACGCTCAGCAAGGTGCGCCGCGAGCGGCTCGGCCACATCGAGTTGGCCAGCCCCTGCTCGCATGTGTGGTTCTTCAAGGGACTGCCCAGCCGCATTGGGCATCTGCTGGACATCAGCCTGCGCGAGCTGGAGGCGGTGCTGTACTTCGAGTCGTACGTTGTGGTCGATCCCGGCGACGCGCCGGTCAAGGAGCGCGAGGTCATCAAGGACGAGACCAGGTTCCGCGAGCTGGATGCGCAGTACCGTCCCTCCGGATTCAAAGCCATGATGGGCGCCGAGGCGATCAAGGAACTGCTGAAGCGGGTCGACGTCAACGAACTCTCCGTCGAACTGCGCGAGCGCATCAAGACCGAGACCTCGCTGCAGAAGAAGCTCAAGTACTCCAAGCGGCTGAAGATTGTCGAGGCCTTTCGCAAGTCCGACAATAAGCCGCAGTGGATGATTCTAGACGTGATCCCGGTGATTCCGCCGGAGCTGCGTCCTCTGGTTCCGCTGGACGGAGGCCGTTTCGCAACGTCCGACCTCAACGACCTCTATCGCCGCGTCATCAATCGCAACAACCGGCTCAAGAAGCTGATGGACCTTCATGCTCCCGAGGTCATCGTGCGCAACGAGAAGCGCATGTTGCAGGAGGCGGTCGATGCGTTGTTCGATAATGGCCGCCGTGGACGCGTGCTGCGCGGCGCCAACAACCGCCCGCTGAAGTCGCTTAGTGACACTCTGAAGGGAAAGCAGGGCCGCTTCCGCCAGAACCTGCTCGGCAAGCGCGTGGACTATTCCGGCCGGTCGGTCATCGTGGTCGGCCCAGAACTGCAACTGCACCAGTGCGGCCTGCCCAAGAAGATGGCGCTGGAACTCTTCAAGCCCTTCATCTATCACCGCCTGGAACAGACCGGCCACTGCACCACCATCAAGCAGGCCAAGGAGATGGTGGAGATGCAGGAGCCCATTGTGTGGGACATTCTGGAAGAGGTCATCAAGGACCATCCGATTCTGCTGAACCGCGCGCCCACGCTGCATCGTCTCGGCATTCAGGCCTTTGAGCCGGTGCTGGTGGAGGGCAAGGCCATCAAGATCCACCCGCTGGTCTGCACCGCCTTCAACGCCGACTTCGATGGCGACCAGATGGCCGTGCACATCCCGCTCTCGCCCGAGGCGCAGATCGAGGCCTCGGTGCTGATGCTGGCCTCGCACAACATCCTTTCGCCGGCCAGCGGCCAGCCGATCACCGTGCCCACGCAGGACATGGTGCTGGGCATCTACTACCTCACCAAGGCCAAGGTCAATGCCATCGGCGAGGGCCGCGTCTTCGCCAACATCGAAGAGGTGCTGATGGCGCTCGAGGCCAAGCAGGTCGAGACGCTCTCGCCCATCCGCCTGCGCTACACCGGCCCGGTGCTGGACATGACCACCGCCTACGACGATCAGGACCTGAACCACACCGAGGTAGTGCACTTCAACAAGCAGTTCCTCTCCACCACGGTTGGCCGCGCCATCCTCAACGATGCGCTGCCAGAGGGCATGCCATACATCAACGGCCTGCTGAAGAAGAAGGGAATTGGCCAGCTCGTCAACTACTGCTACCTGAACCTCGGCCTGGAGATTACGGTCAAGATGCTCGACCGGATCAAGGACCTCGGCTTCCGTTATGCCACCCGCTCCGGACTCTCGGTTGGCCTCGACGACATGGTCATCCCGGACTCCAAGTACACACTGGTGAGCGAAGCGGAGAAGACCGTTCTCGCCATGCAGCAGCAGTACCTGGACGGTGCCATCACCAACGGCGAGCGCTCCAATAAAGTGATCCAGATGTGGTCCGGCGTCACCGAGCGCGTTGCCGATGAGATGTTCAACAACATGAAGCGCGCCGACAAGGAGGGGGCCATGAACCCGATCTACATCATGGCCGACTCGGGCGCCAGAGGATCGAAGCAGCAGATCCGCCAGCTCTCCGGCATGCGCGGTCTGATGGCGAAGCCGTCGGGCGAGATCATCGAGACGCCCATCACGGCCAACTTCCGCGAAGGCCTCACCGTGTTGCAGTACTTCATCTCCACGCACGGAGCCCGCAAGGGACTGGCCGACACCGCGCTGAAGACCGCCGACTCCGGCTATCTGACGCGCCGCCTGGTCGATGTTGCGCAGGACGTCATCATCTCCGAAAACGACTGCGGCACGGTCGAAGGCATCTACGTCACCCCGATCATCGAGGCAGGCGAGATCATCGAGCCGCTGCGCGACCGCATCATCGGACGCGTTAGCCTGGAGAAGCTGAAAGACTTCGAGGGCAAGACCATCGTCGAGGTGAACCAGGAGATCGACGAAGATCTCGCCTCCGCCGTGCAGGCCGCGGGCATCGAGCGCGTCAAGATCCGCTCCGTGCTCACCTGCGAATCCAAGCGTGGCGTCTGCATCCTCTGCTACGGGCGCAATCTCGGCTCCGGCAAGCTGGTGGAGATGGGCGAGGCCGTTGGCGTCATCGCGGCACAGTCCATCGGCGAGCCCGGCACGCAGCTCACCATGCGCACCTTCCACATCGGCGGAACGGCCAGCCGCGTCTCCGACGCCTCGCACATCGAGGCCAAGAACGCCGGAACCATCCGCTTCATCAACCTGGTCACCGTGCGCAGCAAGGACGGCGGCCTGGTGGCGATGAACCGCAACGGATCCATCG
Source organism: uncultured Acidobacteriaceae bacterium (assembly GCA_963828115.1). Classification (GTDB taxonomy): domain Bacteria; phylum Acidobacteriota; class Terriglobia; order Terriglobales; family Acidobacteriaceae; genus Edaphobacter. The sequence continues at coordinate 176,569 of CAWHDN010000011.1, read as the reverse complement.
CCATTGTGGACGACAAGGGACGCGAGAAGGAGCGCTACGCCATTGTTTACGGCGCCAAGCTCAAGGTCGAGGAGGGAACCAAGGTCAAGCAGGGCGACATCCTCGGCGAGTGGGACCCCTACACCTTCTCACTGCTCACCGAGATCGCCGGCATCGTCCACTTCAAGGACCTGCAGGAAGGCGTCACGCTCAACGACGAGGTCGACGAGGTCACCGGGCTCAGCCGTCTTGTGGTCGCCGACTCCACAGACGAGAAGCGCCAGCCCGCCATCATCATCAAGGCCGCCAGCGGAAGCAAGCGCTACCTGATGCCATCGCGCGCCCACCTCATGGTGGCCGACGGCGACGAGCTCTTCCCCGGCGACATCCTTGCCAAGATCCCGCGCGAAACAACGCGCACCAAGGACATCACCGGAGGTCTGCCGCGCGTCGTCGAACTCTTCGAGGCGCGCAAGCCGCGCGATCCCGCCATCATCAGCAAGATCGACGGCGTGGTCCGCTTCGGCGAGGTCGCCAAGGGTCAGCGCAAGGTCTACGTCACCGCGGACAACGGGCAGGAAGAGGAGTACAGCGTTCCCCGCGGCGTCTACGTCAACGTGCAGGAGGGCGAACGCCTGCGCGCCGGCGACCCGCTCATCGACGGGCCACGCAATCCGCACGACATCCTCGAGGTGCTCGGCGAACGCGCGTTGCAGATGTACCTGGTCAACGAGATCCAGGAGGTCTACCGCCTGCAGGGCGTCACCATCTCCGACAAGCACATCGAGACCATCGTTCGCCAGATGCTGCGCTGGGTCAAGATCGAGGAGGTCGGCGACACCACCTTCCTGCTCGAACAGCAGACGGACCGCTTCCGCTTCAACGAGGAGAACCAGCGCGTGCTGATGAACGGCGGTCGTCCCGCCATCGGGCGTAGCTTGCTGCTGGGAATTACCAAGGCGTCGCTCTCGACGGATTCGTTTATCTCCGCGGCCAGCTTCCAGGAGACCACCCGCGTACTGACCGAAGCCAGCATCAACGGCTCCATCGACACGCTGCGCGGACTCAAGGAGAACGTCATCGTCGGCCGCCTCATCCCCGCCGGCACCGGCATGGAGTACTACCGCAACGTCCAGCTCTCGCCAGAGCTGGAGGAAGCGGCAGCCCAGGTGCAGCAGGAAGTCTCCGCCGCCATCGAGGCCGAAGAGCACGAACTCGAACTCATGCGCATGGAAGGCGAACAAGAAGAAATGGCCGCCGAATAGCACGTAGCCTGCCCTGAGCTCGTCGAAGGGTACCGTCCTCGACGCTTCGCGTGAAAGCGCTTCGCACCCTAGTGCAAAAACAAACAACGACGGGCGGACTCAATTCGAGTCCGCCCGTTTTGCATTGACTCGTTATTCCTGTACGACTAGGCTCGAAATATGCAGATAGAACTCCAACCCGGCAACGCCGTCCACGCCAAGCTCATGGACGCGGCGCAGAGTGGCGAAGAGGTGGTTCTGGCCAGCGCCGGAAGGCCTGTCGTCAAGCTGGTTGTGGTTCTGCTCGCTGCGCACCCCGGCAGCCGCACGCCCGGTCGCCTCAGGGGCAAGCTGCAACTGCCCCCGGACTGGGCGCGGAAGTTCGATGCCATGGATGAAGAGATCGCAAGCCTCATGCTTGACGCGCCTCTCACCACAAAGGGCGACATCTGAGATACCTTCTCGACTCCAACGTCCTGGTCTGGTGGGTCTGCGAGCCGGAGTCTCTTACCCGCGCTGCTTGAAGGCTCGTTCGGCTCGCGCAAGTGGATGGCGGCGCGGCTCGGCGCGGAGGGAGGCAAGGCGCGCAGCCTGGCCAAGCGCACCGCCGCCCGCGCCAACGGAGCCTTGGGTGGCCGGCCGCGCAAGTCCGCCGCCCGCTAAGGCCGTGTGCCCCATTCATCGCGCAGTTGGCGATGAGTGGGCATTCGAGCTGACGAACCCGGAGAATCTTGTCAAGGGTCTCAATCCGGTGTCAATCCGGCAAATCGAACAAACCACGCGCGTTAGACGTGAAAATAAACCTGAAATAGTTGGCATAGTAGTTATGCTCCATCCGGTATAATTGAGGTAGTAGATAAATGAGAGAGGCCCGGCGCGTCAGTCGGGCCTCTCTTCTTTGCAGTCAACAGCAATCGGCGCGGTAGCTTGCCCCTGCCGCGGCCACCAGTTGGGCCTCGCTTGTTTGCGCGCAGGGTAATTTATAACCAGTTTGTTTTCTTATTGATAGCTGTAAGCTGTTTTGAAGGGGTGCTTTGCGCGTTGAATCGCATAGTGCGTTGAATTCAGGAACTTTACGAGGCACAAAAAAGAGGGGGGGGGTACCCCCCCCCGCACAACAACGAATGTGATTTTGGCAGCCAGGCGTGAAGAATCGAGGGACAGCCGCGCGGACAAACCCGCCTCCTGCGCGGACAAGTTCGTTCCCTTTCCTGAGGAGGCATACATAAGAAGGTCGCAAGTGATGACCCCTTTGGCCCTTCACTCAAAACCGGATATTTCACTAGGTTCGCAACAAACCTTCTGGAGCGGTGCAACCCAAGCGAATCAGGGCAGAAAGAGATTCCAGATCACGGACTTCCAGCCTTCCGCATTGACGGAACTATGGCGGGACTACTATGCTTCTCTGACCTCGGAAAGCCCAAGTTCAACCATCTAATAATAAGTTCTGAAAGGTTGCCATGACCAAAACAAGGCTCCTCTTCGTATCCCTGTTTCTTGCCCTGGCAGTGGCGCTGACATACGGCGTGTTGGCGCAACAGGCCGCCAAAATGCAGCCTGGCGCCCACATGCAACCTGTCGCCCATGTGCTGCCAAAGGTAGCCAAAGTCACGGTCAACGACCCTGTGACCCTCACCGACAACGGCGACAGTTGGACTCTCGACAACGGCATCGTCAAGGCCACCATCCTGAAGAGCAACGGGAATATGACGACGGTCTACTATCACGGCATCGACATCCCAAATGCTCGCAGCGAGTACTGGGAGCAGACGCCCGCCGGTACCGTCACTGCAAAGGTGACCATTGACCCGTCAACCAACGGCGGTCAGCGCGCCGAGGTCTCCGTGAAGGGCGTTAATCCCGGCACTCCGGGCGTTCGCGGCGGTGGCGGTGGCCCAACTCCCGGTGCAGGCGCAACCGGCGGCGCTCGCGGTCCTCGCGGAGGCGGCGCTCCGGCTGCAGGTGGTCCCGGTGCGGGTGGTGCACTTCGAGCAGGTGCTGGCGCTCCCGTTGCTCCCAGTGCTCCCGGTGCGGGAGGCCCCGGAGCTCCTGGCGCAGGTGGACCGTTTGGTCCCGGCGCTGCCCGTTCAGGCGTTCCCTCCGGCGCAGGTCGTGGCGGCATGGACATTGAAGTTCGCTATACCCTGGAGCGAGGCGTCAGCGGCTTCTACACCTACGCCGAATACACCCACCCGGCCTCCTATCCTCCCGCCGGCGAGGGCGAGAGCCGTTTCATCCTGCAGATGAATCCCACCTTCAACTGGATCTCCGTCGACAAAGACCGCAACCAGCTCATGATCGCCAATCAGGACCAGCGGTCCGGCGTCGTCATTCACGCCAAAGAGCAGAGCATCATTCTGGACGGTGTCTATAAGAACTCCGTCGAACACAAGTACAGCTACTGCGCTGTCATGGACAAACTAACCGCGTGGGGCTGGTCCAGCACCAAGGACCACATCGGCGTTTATTTCATCAACCCGTCCAACGAGTACATCGGCGGCGGCCCGGAGAAACTCGATCTGGTCGCCCACATGGGAGCAACCCTGCTGGATTACTGGACCTCCGGTCACTATGCCGGCGGCTCCGGCAACAACATCCCCAATGGCGAGAGCTGGAAGCATGTCGTCGGTCCTATTTTTGTCTACTTCAATTCATTGGACGACCCCAAGGACCCATCGCAGGCCGAGCTCGACAAGCTGAAGGCTACCTCTGGCAGCGGAATGCCGGCCGTGCCCGCGGAATGGCATGACAACGCCATGTCTCTGTGGAATGACGCGGTCGCCAAATCGAAATCCGTAAAGGCCGCATGGCCCTATAGCTGGGTCGATGGTGTAGATTACCCGCACAAGGACGGCCGCACCACCGTCGCCGGACAACTTGTTCTCGACGATCCGCAGGCGGCGAAGAAGACGCTTCCTCATCTGACCGTCGGCCTGGCCCACCCAAACTACCAGGGGGCCGGAGTTGGAGGCGGGTACCAGTCGCGTAGCGGCAACGGGAACATCGTCACCTGGCCACACGATGGCGACTACTATCAGTTCTGGGTCGTCGGTGACGCGGACGGCAGATTCACCATCCCCAACGTGCGCCCCGGCAAATACACGCTGCATGCCTTTGCCGATGGTGTGTTGGGCGAGTACGCCAAGACAGACATCACCGTGGAAGCCGGCAAGAAGATCGATCTCGGCAAACTCGACTGGAAGCCCATTCGCTATGGCAAGCAGCTCTGGGAGATCGGCTATCCCGACCGCACCAGCGACAAGTTTCTAAAGGGCGACGGCGCCAACTACTGGCTATGGGGCTGGCCGCTGCGCTATTCCGGTCTCTTCCCCAACGACGTTTCTTACACCATCGGCAGGAGCAATCCCGCCAAGGACTGGTTCTTCGAGGAGGTTCCCCACTCCACCACTACCGCTTGGTTGAATCCCGCCGCCAAGGACCCCTACAACCAGCGCTTCGGCTGGGTCAACACTCCGCCCAGCAAGGATGATCCATGGCGGGATTGGGGCCGTGGCCGGGCCACCACATGGACCGTCAAGTTCAACATGCCCAAAGCGCCGCAGGGTTCGGCCGTGTTGCGCATTGCGCTGGCCGGGGCCGACGGCGGCGGCTTGTCCATCGGCGTCAACGGACAGGAGGTTGGTTCCATCCGTCCCGTCTCCACCAACGCGCTGCGCTACAACACCGATAAGGGTGTCTGGTACCAGTACGACCAGAAGTTCGATGCCGCTTTGCTGAAGCAGGGCGCAAATGAGATGACCTTTACCGTTCCCGCCGGAGATGTCACTACAGGAGTTGTTTGGGATTACGTCCGCCTTGAACTTAACGACGGCAGCAAGGCCTATCCAACTCCGCCCGACAATCAAAGGCCGGACTATCCGACCCTCGAATAGGCTGTATCAGTCAGTTGTACAGGCACCATCAATGACGTCTCCGGTAGTACTGGTTGGGCGCACCGGGCGTGGGTGGAGCGCTGCCGGCGATCTGCGCCCCGCTGGCATGAGCTTGGGCCAATGCACCAGCAAGGGTGATGCCTGTACCGGAGACCTGAGCGCCTGCCGCATGCACAGACTTGAGCGGCGCGGTGACGGTGATGGGGCCCGGGCCTCTTCTGGCGGTAGTGGCAACCACCGCCGTCTCCATGTTCGCTCCACTGTCGATGGTGATGGTCTGGCCGGCGCTGAAGCCTTCCGTGCTGGCGACCTGAATCATGGTTGCGCCCACACCGGTCTCGTTGCGCATCGTGCTGGCGCCTGCCGTGCCAACCGTCGCGATAACAGCGGTCTCGGTGTTGGCGCCCGCATCAATCAGGACCGACTGACCGGCATCAAAGTCCGCTACGCTGGCGACTTTGATATTGGTTGCGCCGACGGCGGAAGCGGCCGCCAGGGTGGATGCGGACTGTGTCAGGAAATCGGTGCAGTTGCTGTCCGCGTCGGCACCGTCCGGAAAGCGGCCCGCGCTTCTGCCGGGGCCGGGCGCAGTCACGCGGCAGCCGCTCTGCCCTGATCCGGAGGCGGCCTGGTAACCCTCGGCGGCCCATGGATCGACAAGGAGGCCGTAGTTGAGGCTGTCGACGACAAGACCAGCCGCGTCACGCAGCACCATGCTGCCGGCGGCCGGTGAGAGGGCGGGGCCTCCGAACCACTGGTTGGGCTGCGTCATCCCTTGGTAGCCGGCGGTCGTAACCGCGGCGTCGCGCACCACTGCGTTGATCGCGTGGTTGAGGGCGAGGGGGCTGTCGAGCGTGATGCCGGTGCCGAGTGCCTGCACGGGCTCGTTGCTCTGGTGGACAAAGGCCGTCGCGGGCTGGAAGCTGATCCCCGTTCCCCGATCGCTGAAGGGGAGGTTGGCCGCATGGTTGAACCGCAGCGGGGCGGCCAGGTCGAGGCCTGTGCCCGGATCTGTCACCACCTCACCGGTGGCATGCGCCATCGCGAGGGCCGGCGTAAAGTCTACAGCGGTGCTGGTCTGACTCGGGGCGCCAACGGCGGTGATGGTAACCGTCTCCCCTGGCGCGCCAAGGATCATTTTGTCGCCAACAGCGAGACCGTTCCCGTTGCGAACTCCAATATTCGTCGCGTCGGCGCTTGCACTCGCCAGCAAGGCCGAGCGGCTGGACTGCGTACCGACACGCGTTACCGTGACGGTCTCGATCCCATGGCCGACACTGTCGATGTCCAACCTGATCTTGTCACCGACCGAGATGTTGGCGACGGACGTCACCTTGATGTTGGTCGAGCCGGCGGTCGCGTCCGCCCCCAGGAAGGCTTGCGTGCCCTGCTTGCCGACCGCAGTGACCGTGGCCACCTCGTATCGCTCCATGGCTCCTGCGACGGTGGGATAGGAGCCGCCGTAGCCGATGGCGATCTTCTCGCCGACCGCGATGTCTGATGTCCTGGCAAATGGCGAAGGTGTCGCGCCGACGGGGGGTGGGACATAGAGGTAGGGCAAGATGCTCGTGACAGGCACGTTGGTTGAGCCGGCGGGGATCTTAAGTATCGGACCGTCGGGGAGGGGTTGCCACAGCGTCGTATTGTTGCTGGCCACTGTCCCGACACTTACAATCTTGCGGGTCTCCGCGTTGGAGCCGGTGTCGATGCTGATCGAATCGCCAGCCGTCATGCCACTCGTGGTCCTGACGTAAATGGTGGAATTGCCCGCACGCGCCGGGACGGCCAGCCCGGAGTTGGAGAGGCCAAGCACATAGAAGCCGCCAGCCGCCAGTCTCGTCCCAGATGGAATCTTCACCGCCGAAAAAATCGCCTGCTGCGTCGGATGCTCGGTCAGCGTCCAGTTTGATATATCGACGCTGCGGGCACCGGCGTTGTAAAGCTCGATGAACGAGTTCGTCGCATTCATCCCATAACCGCCGCCGAAGGCCACGCCTCTCGTGTCGACCGGAGTGCTGGTGCTGATGCGAAACTCATTGATCTTGACCGGGCTGACGTTGCGCACCTTTTCAGCCATTGTCGCCGTAGTCTGCTTTCCGCCGCTCGTCCACACGGCATTGCCGACCAGGTCGCCGTTGAAGGCCGTCGGCCCCGAGGTTACCTTGAAGGTTGTGCTCACTCTCGCACCCGGCGCGACCGGATAAGGGATCGTCGCCGATGTTCTAGTGCTGCCCGGAACTAAAGAGGTCCACTGCTTGGGCACGGATATGCTCAAGGTGAGGCCCTCCGCTGGCGCACCCGTCGTATTCCTGAACGTCACCCAAGTGACCTGCGAGGACCCCGGTGAGAACGTCTGGAGTCCCGGCGATGTCAGGAGTGCCACCGGAGTTTCAGTTGTCGAATCCGGCGCCAGGCTCAACTGCTGCAGATCGTACTTGGCGGCCGCGATGTTGGCCTGCACCAGTTGGTCGGTGGCGTCGGTCGGGAAGGTACCTGCGGCTGTCATCGCGCCTTCATAAAAGGTGCCCTGCGAGCCGTTGCTGTTGTCGCCGCCGTTGCCCAGCAGGATAGCCCCCTGCTTGCGCATCGGATCATAGGTGGAGTTGACGCGTGGTCCGTTGAACATGACGGACAGTGTGCCCCGCTGTGCGTCGCCGCCCATTGATGTCCAGTGGTGCGGCTCGCCCTTGGCGATCGCAGTCACGAATCGCCAGGGGATGTTTGGCAGGTTTGCGCAGAGTTTGGATCCATCCGGGTTCGCACAACCAACCAGGTTGTTCTCCTGGTCGGTCATGATCCACGGGCCGGGAGCGTTGCCGTGATACCAGGAGGCGGCGTCGCCGTAGTAGGCGGTTTCCATGGTGCCGTTGCCGTCGTCGCGGCTGTCGATCTCGGCGTTGCCGTAGTCGAAGCAGCAGCCGGCGTTGAAGTGCTGGCCGTTAATGACCCAGTACTGTCCCTCCGCCTGGTCATCTACTGCGGTGCCCTTGGCGTCGTCCACGCGGAGGCCCATGCCCGGCTCGATGAAGACGCCGTAAGCCTTGTGGCCCATGATCGTAATCGGAGCCATGTCGGCGACCGGGAGGTTGTCGTAGCCACCCATGGCCGGACCGCTGAATCCGCCGCGGGGCGGCTGGGTGAGATCGTTGTGCTTACCGGACTGGTCGTAGATGGTGGTGATCCAGCAGTACGTATTAGCGCAGAACGCGTCCTGAGCGGCCGCGTTGGCGTAACCACCCGCATCCGACCCCTTGGGCTGAACGACGCCGATGTCCAGTGTCTTGCGGTCCGACTGGCGCAGGACCTGGTATAGCGGGCCGTTGTACGAGGCGTACAGCGCGCGCGTGGTGCTGTGGGCGGCCACGCATGGGTCGCTGGCGGCGGCGTATATGTCACATGGGCCTTGCGGCCTGTGCGGAGCAGCATTGGATCGGGCACCGGCCTGTGCTGCCATCGTCAACGTAACGCCACTCAGCGTGAGCGCCAGTGCCAGCATTGGCACAAGATCGATTCTCGTTTTCATGTTTATCCTATTTGTCTTGCCGGGTTATAACGGCATCTGGAATTTTCACGGTTCCGGGGATGTAATGCAAGTAAATCAAAGTGCATAGGCAAATGAGAGAGGCCAGGCGCGAAGAATCGAGGGACAGCCGCGCGGACGGGGTGTCAGGCGCGGACTGGGGTTAAACGAAAACGCCAGAGATCCCGTCGGGTCTCTGGCGTTTCATCATGAAGAACTCGCAGTTCTAATCGGGTGTTGCGCCTTCCGGCTACCGAGGAGCCATCCTGCGACCTGCGCCGCCGATCTACCCTTCAGCCTCGCTTTCCGATTGACTGCCGACTTGCGTCGTCTGCCAACCTTCCGGCATCGCCTTCCAACTCAACCTCCGACTGAATATCGGCATCAGATCCAACGGCCAGCCATCCGGTCTGTCCGCGGCTTGCGCCACCGACCAATCTTCCGGCTTGCCCTCCGACCGACCTCCAACTTGCGTTGGCGACCAACCTTCCGGCAACCCTTCCGATTCATCGCCAACTTTCGCTGGCGACCGACCCTCCGGCCCAACCTTCCGGCCAACCCGCAGCTTGCGCCGCCGACTGACTTTCCGGCTCCGCCTTTCGACCGACCTGCGACCGTCGCCGCCTGCCGATCCTCCGGCCATGCCATCCGATGAACCTCCAGCTTGCGCTTTCGATTCATCTTCCGGCTCGACCTTCCAGTCAACCTCCAGCTTGCGCCTTCGACCGACCTTCCGGCCCTGCCTTCAAACCTAACCTCCGACTCTCATCGGTTGCTGCATCCGCCGGCTCCGCCTTCCGACCTCTCTCCAGCTTGCGCCTTTGATCAATCTTCCAGCCCAATCTTCCGACCTCTCTTCGGCTTGCGCCTTCAATAGATCATCCAGCCCAACCGTTGCTCCAACCATCGGCTTGCGCCTCTGGTCTATTCTCCGATTGAACCGTTGTCCAACCATCGGCTTGCGCCGTGGCCGACTCTCCGATTGAGCCGTTGTGCCAACCATCGGCTTGCGCCCTTGGCCGACCCTCCGGCTGTGCCTTCCGGCCAGCCTCCGACTTTCGCCGAGTGCCAACCTTCCAGCTCCTTCCACTCTGCCCGCGAACCCAACCTCCGACTCTCATCGGTTGCTGAACCCTCCGGCATCGCCTTCCTGCCGATCTTGGACTTACGTCTTCGACCAACCCTCTGGCTACCGAACGATCAAACCTTCGACTTTCGTCTGGGAACGACCGTCCGGCCCTGCCTTTGAACCCAACCACCGACTCGCTGCTCGGTCATCAGTTGAAGAGACATTAGGAGTGGGGTGCCTGTGCATGCAAGTGCAAAACTAAAGAATTCTGTGGATAAGTTCCGGGCACTGGAGATGGGGTCATAAGCCATTGCATCGATAAGCGGAGTGGAGGGAAACCGCGAGGTTGGCGGTGAAAACAGGCGATAGATAAGCCTGCGGGAGTGAAATAGAGCAGAGAGTTTCCACAGATTCGCGGGTGGTTTACTGCGGTTCCGGATTGCCACGATGCTGGAACCCTATGGCTGTGGAGCCATCCAGCCGTGAAGTTGCAGCCAGTTGGTGAGCAGCGTGGGGAAGAGGGTGAGTTCGCGCATCGCAGGGGGCTGGTCTACTCCCATGTGCGTGCCGTGGGCCCCAAGCTCGAAGATGTGCAGTTCTACGGGGACGCCGGCGGACTTTAGGGCCTCGTAAAACTCGGTGGCATTGCGCGGGTCAACCGTCCTGTCTCCAGTGGTGGAGTAGATGAGGCAGGGACTGGTGTCGGTGGAGACGTGCTTGAACGGGTCGACGGCATCGATGGCGGCTTGCGTGGGGTGCGGGCCGATGAGGGTTTGCAAGGGAACCGTGCCGGAGCGGGTGTAGAGATCCAACGCGAGTACACCGTAGGAGACGATGGCGAAGTCGGGGCGGTCGGAGACGCGGTCGATGGGATCGGCGGCGGTGGGATCGCCAGGCTTGTGCGTGGTAGCCATGTATGCGGAGAGATGACCGCCGGCGGAGAATCCCCAGACGCCGATCTGGCTGGGGTTCACACTGAGATCCGCGGCGTGCGAGCGGACGTAGCGTATGGCGCGCGAGGCGTCCAGCATGGGCGCGGGGTATGCGTAGGCGGGTGCGAGCCGGTACTCCAGCACAAAGGCGGAGATGCCGTGCGCAACGAGCCAGCGCGCCTCGGCCGCGCCCTCCTGCTCCATGACCTCATGGGTATAGCCTCCGCCGGGCATCACGATGACGGCACTGTGCGGACCGGCACCCGTGGCGGGATAGGTGAAGAGCTTGGGGATGTCGCCCTCGGTTGTTCCCTGTGCCAACGGAGCGCCCGTGGGCCACAGAACAATGGAATTGGTGAAGCCGGTTGGCGGGGCGGTCTTTGTCGCGGCGACCTGAGACTGTGCGGCAAGAGGAATGGCGAGGAGAGAGAGGGCGGCGGCGATGAGGAGACTGTTCATAGCTCGATAGCATAATGCAGCGATAGGACGGCTGGGAAGCAACGCCGGAGCGCGTTGATGGAACTAGCGAAAAGACGATATTCTTTGAGGCATGAATCGAACTGCGCTGGTTACCGGAGGGGCGCGCGGGCTAGGCGCTGCCATGGTTGTTGCTCTTGCCGAGGCGGGGTATCGCGTCGCGGTGAACTACTATGCCAGCGCCGAGCGGGCCCAGCGGCTGTGTGCCGAACTCGGTGCGCGCAAGCTGGTGGCGCAGCCGTTCCACGCCGACGTGCGCGACGAGGCCGCGGTGGCGCGGATGGTGCGCGAGGTGGAGGCGAACCTGGGGCCGATCGACGTTGCCGTGATGAATGCCACAGGGCCGCAGCCCATGCTCTCGATCGAAGAGCAGACCTGGCAGTCGTATGTGGACCAGCTTGAGTACTTCGTCAAGTCGCCGCTGCTGATTCTGCGCGCCGTGCTGCCGGGAATGCGGGAGCGCGGCTTCGGACGGATCATCCAGATCGGCAGCGAGGTGGTGGAGGTGGGCAATCCGCGCTTCGCCAACTACGTTGCGGCGAAGGGAGCGCAGCTTGGGCAGATGCGCTCGTGGGCGCGCGAGCTGGGGCCGACGGGCGTGACGGTGAACCTGGTTGCCCCGGGCTGGATTCCGACCGAGCGGCATGCCAACGATCCGGAAGCCGACAAGCTGGCGTATGCGCAGGCCGTGCCGGTGGGACACATGGGAGTGCCCGCCGACGTGGGGCGCGCGGTTGTGTTTCTGGCCAGCGACGAGGCTGGTTTTATTACCGGGCAGAAGATCTCGGTCAACGGCGGCAATACGCTGGAGTAAGCGCGAAGTGCAGCTCGGCGACTCACGCCGGATGTCTTGACGGCCATGGTGAGATAATCGAAGCGCCGCATGTGGAGTTTGATCCTGCGATGAAACGCTTTTTCACGCTCGTACTGGGCGCGTTGGCATTGGTTGCCGTTGCGTTGATCTCTGCGTTCATCGCGATGCGGCTGGCGATCCATGGACGCGAGGCGGTGGTGCCCAATCTGAGCGGCCTGAGTGTGGCCGACGCCAACAGCCTGGCCCGTCGACAGGGGCTTGCACTCAATCTGGAGAACAGGTTCTACTCCGCAGACGTTCCCGCCGGGCGCATTTTGTCGCAGGACCCCGCGGCGGGTTCGCGCGTGCGCCGCGAGTGGCCGGTGCGCATCACCGAGTCGCTGGGGGGGCAGCGCGTGGAGATTCCCGACTTGACGGGCCAGACGGAGCGCGCCGCGACCATTGGCATTCGGCGGCTATCGCTGGAGCTGGGCGCGGTGGCGCACCTCGCCATTGCCGGCGACCCCGACGTGGTGCTGACGCAGACGCCGCCGGCCAACGCCAGCGGAGTCGATGGACCGCGGGTCAGTCTGCTGGTGAGCGATCCCGCCAGCGCGCAGCCGAATGCGTATGCGATGCCGTCGCTGGTCGGACTGAGTTATTCCGCCGCCAACGTGCGCGCGGCCAGCGCCGGATTGCATCTGGCTGCGGTCTCGGAGAACGCTTTGCCCACTGCGGCAGCCAGCATAGGACAGACACAGAATCGAGTGCCTGCTGCCGCACCAGCCGCCGCGATTGGCCATACCTCCGGCATCGTCACGGCGCAGAGCCCACAGGCTGGACGACGCGTGGTGCAGGGCGACGTTGTGCATGTGACACTGGGCCATTCCGCTCCACCTGCTGCCACGCCTGCATCAGCGCCGGTTGCGACCCAATCAATGTGACTTCGACAGTGAGCGTGCGGTCGAACCAGCGGCACGCGCGTGGGTATGAGCGTCATGCGAAGAGGGCGAACATGGGGGAGTCGAGGGGGATGGACTGGGTGGGGCCACCGATGCGGCCGGAGGCGGAGTCGCGGCGGAAGATGGTGATGGAGGCGGAGTCCTGATTTTCGCAGAGGAGCCAGCGTTCAGAGGGGTCGAGGGTGAAGTGGCGCGGGGTTTTGCCGCCGCATGAGATGCGCTGGACGAGGGTGAGCGCGCCGTCGGCGGGGGCAATGCGGAAGACGACGAGCGAGTCTTCTCCGCGGTTGCTGGCGTAGAGGAAGTTGCCATCGAGCGAGATGGCGACCTCGGCGGCGGTGTTTTTGGCGACGGGGAAGCTGGGGGCGATGGTCTTGACGGGCGCGCCGGTGTTGACGAGCAGGCCCTTGGGGTCGGTTTGGGAGCTGGTGGTGGTCCAGAGGAAACGGTCGATGGTGGAGTCGAGCTCGTTGATGGAGTAGAGCCAGCGGCCGTTGGGGTGAAAGGCGATGTGGCGCGGGCCGGAGCCGGGGCGGTTGTTGGAGAAGAGCGCGGGCGGGCCGAGGCGGGCGGTGGCCGGGTCGATGAGGAAGACGGAGATGTGATCGGAGCCGAGGTCGTTGACCAGCAGGAAGCGGTTGTCTGGTGAGAGGTGAACGGAGTGGGGGTGGGGAACGTCCTGGCGAACGGCATTGGGGCCGCGATGGCCGAACTTCGGGTTCTTATAGTCGATGCGGACTACCGGCTCGGTGAGCGCTCCGCTGGGAAGGACTCGGTAGGAGGCGATGGAGGAGCCGTAGTAGTTGGCGACGAAGGCAGCTTCGCCGGTGGCGTCGAGCGAGATGTAGCAGGGACCCGCGCCGGCGGAGGAGACCTGGCTGATAGGCCTGAGCGCGCCAGTTGCGGAGTCGACGAGGAAGCTGGTGATGGAGGCTGAGGCGTCGTTGACGGCGTTGACGGCGTAGAGGTGGCGAGGACCTACGGTGTTGGGTGAGATGGCGAGGAAGGATGGACGCAGGGTTCCGGCGACCAGGATTGGGGGCGTGAGAAGGCCGGAGGCAGGATCGAAGCGGGAGAGATAGATTCCGCGAGCGATGCCCTTCGCGGTGTCGGTGCCGAAGTAGACGAAGACGGGCTGCGGGGGAATGGGTTTCTGGCGGAAGGGCGAGAGGAAGGACTGGGCTGCTGCGAGGCGCGGTGCGATGGCGAGCGCGGGGAGAGTGACGAGAAATCGGCGACGGGAGAGCATTTTGCGGTGACTCCATCTGAATTCAGGCACCGTGGTAAAAAGCTATGCGCGGTGCTGGCGAGGCGAACCTATCGGGGTTCCTTCAACTGCGTTCAGGACAGGCTCTTCGACTGTGCAACTCGCGATGAGACCGCGAGTTGCTCCGCTCAGGATGACAACAAAAACAAAGATCGGCAAAAGTACGCGCAGCAGCAGGACTTATGCGGCTGGTTCTCCGGGGAGGCGGATGCCAAGCTCCTTCTCCGGCTCGACATTCCGGTGGATGATGGGGAGGCTGGGGAGTTTGGTGGTTCCTCCAGCCTCGCGGACGACTACGTTGGCGAGGTCCAGGACCTCATCGACGGTGAGGGTGTAGATGTCGCGGTCGTTGTCGAATCCGGACTCGATGGCGGTCTTGAGATAGCGGCCTGCGATCTGGGCTGCGAGCGCGTCGGTGATGACGTTTCCGGTGCGGCGCTTCTGCTCGACCCAGGCAAGGTTGGGCAGGGCGATCCAGACGGAGCGGCCGTTGACGGCGAAACGGATGTCGGTCGAGTCGGCATGGCGCGTGGCGATGGCGACGATGGTGCCCTTCCAGACGCAGTGCAGCGGCTCGGCGGTCCAGCGATCGGTGACGATGAAGTCTTCGTACATGAGAATAGCTTAGTGGAGCGGGTTGGCCGGGGCAAGGATCGAACGCCGGTCATTTCCAAAGACTGCGATGAATGGGGCAGGCGGCGCGCAGCGGGCTGCGGAGCCTCCACATCTAAACCTGCTGTGATTTATCTACTACTGCTGCTGTTGGGCCATCTGTTGCTGGCGGGTGGGGGGTGGTGGCAGGTCGGGGAGGGCCTGGGCGCGCTCGACGAGGGTGGACCACTCTTCGGGGACGGGGAGCTCCTGGTCGAGCGGCGGCGTGCCTTCGCTCGGCGTGACGCGGACGGCGACGGTGAGCTCGCTGGCGGTATGGCCGCGGAAGATGCCGTGGGTGGGCGGCACGTCGGCGTAGTCGCGGCCGATGGCGGTGCGGATGTGGCGGTCGCCCGCGACGAGGTGGTTGGTGGGATCGAAGCCGACCCAACCCATCTCGGGCAGCAGCGCCTCGACCCAGGCGTGGGTGGCCGCGGTGGCCGAGCGGTCGTTGTCGCCCTGGCTGTGAAAGAGGTATCCGCTGACGTAGCGGCATGGAATGCGCAGCTTGCTGCGGACCAGCGCGATCATGATGTGGGCGAAGTCCTGGCAGACGCCGGCGTGGGTGAGCAGCGCGAGGTCGATGGGCGAGTCTGCCTTGGTGGACTTGGGGACGTACTCGAAGTGGTTGTACATCTGCAGATTGAGCTGGTGTAGGAGGCTGAGCGGGTCGTCGCGGCGGCGCACATCGAGAAGTTCGGCGAAGGCTTCGAGTGCGGGCGTGGGAGCGGTGAACTCGCTGGGCAGAAGCATCTCCCAGTAGTCACCCTGCTGGACGAGGCTGTCCAACTCGACCCAGGCGGCTGGCGCGAGGGCTTCGGGGACGACTGCTGCGGGCTGCACCTCGACCAGCGACTCGGCGACGATGACCAACTGGCCGTGCTGGCCGGGGATGTCGAAGTGGTGGACCTGGTTGGCCAGGTGGTCTCTGTAGCTGAAGACGCGGCAGCGCGGGCTGACCGAGAGATGGAAGGTGAGGCAGCGCTGGTTCTGGTCGCTGCGCGGATGCATGCGCGTCTCCATCATGGACTCGCTCACCGGGTTGGCGTAGAGGAACTTGGTCAGATGACGGATTGAGTAGTACATGCTCCTCCTTGGTTGCGCGTCAATTTGAACTTAGCTCTTACGCTGCTTCACCCGGCCAGCGCGGCCTGGACGGAGTAGTCGATGTAGAGGTTGTAGATGGCCTGGTGGATGGCGCAGCACTCGATCTGGATGCCGCGCAGGTAGGCGACGACGTCGCCGGTGAGGATCTCATCGACGCTGGAGTAGCTGAGCATGGCCTGGAGGCGGCCGGAGAGACGGCGCAGGGGTTCGGCGCGGCTGCGTCCGCTCTCTCCCTCGATGGTCTCGAGGGCATGTTGCAGGTTGTCGATGGCGAAGCGCAGGGAGTGGGGGAACTCGGCGTCGAGCAGGAGGAACTCGAGGATGCGGTCTGGGGTGAGGTCGGCGGTGTAGACCTTGCAATAGGCCTCGAACGCGGTGGCGGAGCGGAGCAGGCCCATCCATTCCAGGTACTCGTTGCCCTCGGGGATTCGGTCGGGCTGGCTCCAGAGATCGGCGTGGTAGGCCTCGAGAAGAAGCGCCGTGGCCGACGCGCGCTCGATGTATCGACCCACCTGAATGAACTGCCAGCCCTCGCCGTGGCTCATGGTGGAGTCGCTGACGCCCTGGAACTGATGGACAGCCTCCATCACCTGCTGCAGGAACTCGGTGGGCTGCTCGGAGCTGGCGAGCGCGGCGAGTTGCAACTCCGGTCGCGTCACCTGGAGGTAGAGGCTGTTGATGCGGTGCCACTGCTCGGTGGAGATCTGCTCGCGGACGTGGCGGGAGTTCTCTCGCGCGGCGATGATGCAGGAGAGGATGGAGGCCTTGTTACCGGTGTCGAAGAGGAGCGAGTGTGTGAGGGCGTAGGGGTCGCCGGACCAGACCACGGATTTGGGGTTGCCGAGGGCGTGCAACATGCGCTGCCAGCGGCGGTCGGCGCTGGTGGCGGATTCGTCGAGCATGAGGTTGAGGTTGACGTCGAGCAGGCGCGTGGAGTGCTCGGCGCGCTCGATGTAGCGGCTCATCCAGTAGAGACTGTCGGCGACGCGGCTGAGCATTTTGTCTTCCTCCGGCTACGGTTCGCGTGCGTTATTGGCTCAATACCCAGGTGTCTTTGCTGCCTCCGCCCTGGCTGGAGTTGACGACCAGGGAGCCTTGCTTGAGGGCGACGCGGGTGAGGCCGCCGGGGACGATAGTGACCTTCTCGCCGTAGAGGATGTAGGGGCGGAGGTCGACGTGGCGGGGCTCGAGATGGTCACCGATCAGGCACGGCGCGCGGGAGAAGTCGATGGTGGGCTGGGCGATGTAGTTGCGCGGGTCGGATTCGATGCGGCGGGCGAACTCCTCGCGCTGGGCGGCGGTGGACTGCGGACCGATCAACATGCCGTAGCCTCCGCTCTCGCCGACGGCCTTGACCACCAGCTTATCGAGGTTCTGGAGGACGTGCTGGCGGGACTTCGGATCGGTGAGCAGGTAGGTCTTGACGTTGTGCAGGATGGGGTCTTCTCCGAGGTAAAACCGGATGATCTCCGGGACATAGGCGTAGATGGCCTTGTCGTCCGCGATGCCGGTGCCGAAGGCGTTGGCCAGGGTGACGTTGCCGGCGCGGTATGCGTTGAACAGGCCGGCAACACCGAGGATCGAGTCCTTGCGGAAGGCCATGGGGTCGATGAAGTCGTCGTCCACGCGGCGATAGATGACGTCGACGCGGCGCAGTCCACTGGTGGTGCGCATATAGATGACATTGTTGTGGGTGACCAGGTCGCGGCCCTCGACCAGCTCGATGCCCATCTGACGGGCGAGGTAGGCGTGCTCAAAGTAGGCGGAGTTGAAGACTCCGGGCGAGAGGAGGACGATGTTGGGGTCGGGTCGTCCCTCGGGTGCCAGCGAGCGCAGCGTGCCCAGCAGGAGCTGGGTGTACTGCTCGATGGGGCGGACGTTATAGCTGCGGAAGAGTTGCGGGAAGATGCGCTTCATCACGCGGCGGTTGGTCAGCATGTAACTGACGCCGGAGGGGACGCGGAGATTGTCTTCGAGGACGACGAACTGGCCGTCCTGCATTCGGATAAGATCTGTTCCGCAGACCGCGACGTAGATGTTTCGCGGGACCTGCAGGCCGACCATCTGGCGGCGGAAGTGTTTACAGCTATAGACAAGCTCGCGCGGGACGACGCCGTCCTTGAGGATGCGGCCCTCGTTGTAGATGTCCTTGAGGAAGAGGTTGAGGGCTGTGATGCGCTGCGTCAGTCCACGTTCGACCGTCGCCCACTCGGAGGCGGTGACGATGCGGGGGATGGGATCGTAGGGGAATATCTGCTCGGTGCCTTCTTCACGTCCGTAGACGGTGAAGGTGATTCCCTGATTGAGGAAGCTGAGGTCGGCGGCCTGCTTGCGGCGGTGCAGCTCGTCGGCGGGCAGCGAGCTGAAGTGATCGAGCAGCGGCTGGTAGTGGGGATGCAGCACGCCGGGGGCGGAGAACATCTCGTCGTAGGCGCGGTCCAGCAGGTAGTTCTTCAGTGCCGCACGCTCGAAGTGGGTGGTCTGGGCTGGCTGCATGGAAGATTTGAGTATAACGGGAGACGGGTGGTGCAACAAAAAAGCCGACAGTGTCATTCAACGGAAGCGAGTCTGTAAACAGGTCAAGGCAGATACGGAAATTTCTCTGCGCTAGAATGACGACGCGTGGGGTCTGCGCTGGAATGACGAATTGAATTAAGTCGAGCCGAATTAATGTGAAGAGTTGAATTAATTTTGGGCTGTTGAGCCAGTGTCCTTTATCGGGGTGATCTGGAAGTTGTCGAACAGGACGAGGGCGTAGTTGAGGGTGCCGAGGCCGACCATTCCCTTTGCGTAGGTGGGATCGGTGACTGCGTCCATGGGCTTGCCGTAGATGGTCACGGGCTTGCCGTCGATTTGCGGTACGATCGAGCTGCCGTTGAACGAGAGCGAGAGGCGGTGCCATTGCTTGACGCCGAGCGGCGAGACGGAGCCGGCGGCGAGGACGATGTCGCTCTGCCGGGTGCGCTTGTCCTGCGCGGTGGAGGTGCGGCGCAGGGACCAGGCGCCAGTGTCTGCGACGCGGAGGACGTAGGAGTTGGGGATGTCGCTGCCGCTCATGCCGGTGAGGCGGCCGATGAGATCGGCGGAGCCAGGCTGCTCGAAGAGGATGTCGGTTGCGACGGTGTAGTCGGTCCAGTCGAGGTTGCCGAGGATGGTGAAGGGACGATTGTCGGAGCCCTTCCACGCGATGGGCGCGAGCGGAACAAGCTGGCTGAGGCAGATGCCACTGCGGCCTCCGTCGCAGGGCGCGGTCTCGAAGGCTCCGTACATGTCTGAGAAGTACTTTGCCAGATGGCCCGGTGCGTAGGACTTGAAGTTGTCGGCGTAGGGGAGATTGAAGGACGCGGCGGCGGGTGGGACGGCGTTGCCCTTGGCCTGGCCGGTGGTCGTCGTTACGGTGTAGATGCGGCCGGGCTGGAGGTTGAGGGAGAATCTTCCGTTGGCGGCGACGATGTCCGGTTGCTTGACGAACCACTGCGCGGGATCGCTGGAGGTGAGGTCGGTGGTCCAGAGGTGGAGCTTGCGCTGGGGGAAGTGGGCGATGCTGAAGTGGGCCGTCTCGGCGGACTTCGACTGGACGGTCTCGATGATGAGGCTGAAGTTCTTGCCGTCTGGCGAGCGCAGGGCGACGTAGCTGCCGTGCGCTCCGGTGGCGTCCGCGGAGAAGAAGCCGGAGGCGCTGTCGAGATATTGCCATCCGGGCGCGGTGAACTGCGTGGTGTGCGCCATTGCCCAGACCGAGGGCGTGACGACGTAGTGGCCGGACCAGGGCTGGTTGGAGAAGATGAGGCCGATGTTGTCGTAGGGAAGGTTGTCGTAGATGGCGCTGATGATGGGCCAGAAGACGGTGGCGGTGGCGCGGCCAGCGATGTAGTTGCGATTGATGTTGCGCGCCATCTCCGGGGTGCCGGGATGCTCGTCGAAGTGGCCTTCGCTGTCCCAGATTGGCTTGCCGAGAGCGAGCGCGTCTGGCGTGGAATAGCCGCTCCACCAGGGGCCATGCACGCCGACGATGTCGATGGCGTCGTTGAGCGCGGGATCGTTCTTCATGTCGGTGGCGACGGTCCAAAGCCTCTTCGGCACCCAGTCGTCGGAGGCCATGACTTTGATGGAGCCGAGGCCGTTGGCGCGCAGGCTGGCGCGGAGGTCCTTGTACCACTGGATGTTGTAGCTCTTTTCGTTGCGCCCGCCGAGGTAGCCGATGGTGAGGTGATGATCGGACTGGGCGTGCTTGAGCCATTTAATGATGTAGTCGATCATGTCCTGCGACCAGTAGTTTCCGTTGCCGACCCATGCGGGCGCTCCCCACGGCAGCGCAACGAACTTGATGTTGGGATTGCGCGCACGGGCCTGCTCCATGAGCCACCACTCGTATCCGCGCGAGTAGTTCTGGTCGGCGGAGGTATGCATGTGGCTGGACTCGGCGCCGTCGGTGGAGTCCATGTCGGCACCGATCTCGACCTTGAATATCTGGATGCTGGCGCCGTAGTTGGGCCTGAAGAGATAGTCGAGGATCTGGCTGCGCTGCGGTTCGGGATAGTCGATGAGCAGGCGCGCGTTGCCTCCGCCGCCGCTGATGGCTCCGACGCCGTCGAATATCCTGCCGGGACTGGTGGCGTCGATTGCGATGGGCTGGGCTGGTGCGACGGACTGGGCTGGGGTGGCGATGGTCTGCGATGGTGTGGCGAGGCTTGAGAGAAAGAGGCAGACGAATGCGGTGAGACAGAGCGCAAGATGACTAGAGGCTGAACGCATGTCGGAATTGTATTCGTTCCGGCTGAATCTGAGATATTGGATCAACATTGACGTGTAAGAATGGTGCCGATGTTCGGTTACAGGCAGACCGGAAGGAACGGGGGAACTATGCGATGCGTAGTGTAGCGCTGATCTACAACCCAATGAGCGGGCAGCATCCGGGCCGGCGCGCGGCGCAGATCGCGGATGTGGCGGCAGTGCTGGAGGGCGCGGGGATCGAGGTGCGGGCGATCGCGACCGAATCGCCGGAGAGCGCCGGAAGACAGGCGCAGGAGGCGGTGCGCGAAGGGTGCGACACGGTGATTGCGTGCGGCGGCGATGGGACAGTGCATGAGGTGTTGCAGCGCATGGTGGGCGGCGAGGCGGCGTTGGGCGTGGTGCCGATGGGCACGGCCAATGCGCTGGCGACGGACCTGGGGCTGCCGTCATCGCCGGTGAAGGCGGTGAAGATGCTGCTGGAGGCGACGCCGGTGCGGATCTCGGTGGGGCATCTGTTCTATCGCAGCGTGGAGGGCGGTGAGCGCTCGCGATATTTCATTGTGGCGGCGGGAGTGGGCGCAGACGCATTCTTCTTCTCGCGGCTGGACTCGCGGTTGAAGCAGCGGTTCGGGTATGTGGTGTACCTGGTGGAGGCGCTGCGCCTGTGGGCGACGTACAAGTTTCCCATGTTTACCGCATCGTTCACGGAGAGCGGACGCGAGAGGCCGCGGGAGGTGGAGGCGTCGCAACTGCTGGCGGTGCGCATCAGCAACTTTGGCGGGCTGGTCGGGAACCTCGCGCCCGGTGCCTCGATCAGCAACGGCAAGCTACGGGTGATTGCGTTCAAGACGTTCAGCCGCGTGCGGTATCTGCGATTTTTGATCGCGGTGTTGTGCGGACGCCACAGCTACTCGCGCACGATTGAACTGGTGAAGTGCGTGTCGGTGGAGTGCAGGAATCTGGAAGGCTCGGCGGAGCAGCTTTTTGTGGAGGCGGATGGAGAGCTGCTGGGCACGCTGCCGGTGAGGATCGAAGTAGAGCCGCAGGCGTTGAACCTGCTGATTCCGGCGAAGGCGCTGGGACGGATTACGGATCTGTGAGGAGGGCGACAGCGGTGCGAGTGGGTTGGTAGGATTTTCGTCGGTATCGAGGAGAAATTATTTCACCTATGAAATCTCTGTGCGTTCTGGTTTGCAGTTGCGTACTGGTTGCTCCAGGCCTGTGTCAGCAGCACGGGCCCGCTGGGATCGAGGCGAAGATTCAGCCGAAGGCAGGGGCGTGGGAGACGCTGAAGGTGGTGAACGCAGCGCCGACGCCGAACGATGCGAAGAACTTCGGAGTGGCGTTGCCGATCGGCAATGGGCGGCTGGGAGCGAAGGTGTTTGGGTGGCCGGCGGCGGAGGTGATTCCGCTGAACGATACGACGTTGTGGTCGGGGCCGGGGCCGGAGCACTTCGAAGACGCGAAGCACCTGGCTGCGATGGTGGCGACCAGGGCGGCGCTGGCGGTTCCGGATTATGTGAAGGCGGACCAGTTGGTGCGCGGGATGGAGGGGCCGAATACGCAGTTCTATGAGCCGCTGGCGGACCTGCATCTGAATTTTCCGGGGCATGAGATGTTTACGAACTACAGCAATACGCTGGACCTGGACACGGCGATCATCACGACGCAATATACGGCGGCGGGGCCGGATGGGGTGAGTACGAGGTTTACGCGGGAGATGTTCGTGAGCTATCCGGCGCAGGTGATTGTGCTGCGGCTGACGGCGGACCGGAAGGGGGCGCTGACGTTTTCGGCAGGGCTGACGACGCAGCAGCATTACGGGAAGACGACGGTGATGGCGAACGAGATGTCGGTGACGGGGCGCGCGCCGGTGCGCGTGTCGGGGCCGGTGACGAATGCGAATGTGGAGTGGGAAGAGCATAAGGGGACGGCCCTGGAGGCGCTGCTGCATGTGGCGGCGAAGGGCGGAAGCGTAGCGGCGGGGAAAGATACACTTTCGGTTACAAATGCGGATGAGGCGGTGCTGATTGTGTCGGCGGCGACGAGCTTCAACGGGTTCGATCACGACCCGGCAACCGAGGGCAAGGACCCGGATGCGATTGCGCGGGGATATATGGCGAAGGCCATCGCGAGGCCGTATGACGCGCTGCTGGCGGAGCACCTGGCGGATTATCGCGGGCTGTTCCGGCGGCTTTGGGTATCTATCGACGGAGAGACGACGAACAAGAATGCGATGGCGTACCAGTGGGCGCGGTATGCGCTGATCGCGGCTTCGCGTCCGGGTGGCGGGGCGCCGCGGAACGAGCAGGGGATATGGAACCACGATCTTGCGCCGCACTACTCGTCGAATTTCACGCTGAATGAGAATCCGGAGAAGTACTACGCGACGGCCGAGCCGGCGAACGTGGGCGAGACAGTGGAGCCGGAGATCGACTTTGTGAACGACCTGGCGAAGAACGGGGCGACGACGGCGAAGGTGGATTACGGCTTCCATGGGTGGGTGGTGCATCACAACTCAGACGTGTGGGCGATGACTACGATGGTGCAGGGCGATCCATGCTGGGCGGACTGGCCGGTGGGCGGGTTCTGGCTGTCGCAGGCGCTGTGGGAGCGGTATGCGTTTGGGCTGGACAAGGCGGAGCTGCGGGCGAAGATCTATCCGGTGCTGAAGGGTGCGTCGGAGTTTGCGCTGGACCTTCTGGTTCTGGACAAGGACGGACATCTGGTGACGTCGCCTTCGACTTCGCCGGAGAACCATTTTCTTGATCCGGCGACCGGGCAGCGAGTGGCGGTGAGCCGCGGGTCGACGATGGATATGGCGCTGGTGCGGCAGCTCTTCGAGAACACGATTGCGGGGAGCGAGGCATTGGGTGTGGACGCGGAGTTTCGCGCGAAGCTGCAAGGCACGCTGCCGAAGCTGCTGCCGTTCCAGGTGGGATCACAGGGTCAATTGCAGGAGTGGTCGGAGGACTTCACGGAGTGGGAGCCGACGCATCGTCATGCGTCGCACCTGGTGGCGGTGTCGGAGCTGAGCCAGATTACGGCGGCGCAGCCGGAGCTGTTTGCGGCGGCGAGGGTGTCGGAGGACCTGCGCAAGACGGGCGGATACCATCCGGACAAGGCAGCGTTATGGGCGCGTCTGCTGGAGGGAGACAAGGCCCTGGCTGCGCTGGGGACACGGTTTCCCGCGATGTATGATTCTCCGCCGGCTGGGTTCGGCGAGATGCTGCTACAGAGCCAGACGGGGGCGATCAATTTGCTGCCCACGCTGCCAACGGCGTGGCAGAGCGGCGAGGTGATGGGAATGCGGGCGCGGGGCGGGTACGAGGTGGACATGAAGTGGGCTGGGGGTGCGTTGACATCGGCGACGATACGGTCGCTGGCGGGAGGGACGCCAAAGGTGGAGGTGATGGGGAAGGCGGTGGATTTGAAGAAGGATGGAAGGGTGAAGTTGGTGATGGTGAATTAAAATCGGCACAGGGCTCCAGACCCCACCTTAGCGACGATAAAACCGTCGCGAAGATGAGGCGCCCGGGTGGTTGCGTCAGGGGTGTTGCGGGTCGGGTATAATTTCGGACTCGCGCCGGGGGAGAGCGTTCGCGAGCGTTGACGAGAGACGCTGCGACCGTTCTGGCGGCGATATTGGCCATGAACGACGAGATCCATCCTAAGGAGCAGGGAATGACGATGCGCGACGCTGCCGCTGAGAACCGATTGAACCGACGGACTTTTTTGCAGAGTGTGGGGATGGTGGGGCTGGCTGCCGCATTGCCGCAGGTTGTGGCCGATGTGCAGGTGGCCGATGCGCAGGTTGCCGCCGATGTGAAGGGCGCCGACCTGAAGACGCCGAGCGGCAAGCCGCTGCGTGGGCTGTATCCGATTATGGAGACGCCGTTCACGCCGGAGGACAAACTGAACACCGACGCGCTGGCGGCGGAGGTGAAGTGGCTCAACAAAGGGCGCGTGGCCGGGATGATCTGGCCGGCGTGGGCCAGCGGCTGGGCGACGATGTCTGACGCGGAGCGGATTGAGGGCACGGAGGCGATGCTGGCTGCGGGCAAGGGCGGCAAGTCGGCCATTGTGATCGAGGTGCAGAACAATGCTTGGGACATTCCGACCGCCGTCCGCTACGCCAAGCATGCGGCGGCGCATGGCGCGGATGCCATTGGCGCGATACCGCTGAACAACGGCTGGAACCGGAGCGATGCGGAGATACTGGACTACTACAAGGCCATCGCCGCGGCCACAGAGCTGCCGCTGATTGTGCAGTCGCGAGGCACGGTGAGCGTGGACCTGATGGTGCAGCTATTTCAACAGATCCCGACGATGAAGGCGACCAAGGACGAGGTCGGCAATATCATGGAGCGCGCGCCGCAACTGATCGAGCGCACAGGGAACAAGCTGGCGGTGTGGTCGGCGGGCGGAGGGACCGGCGACCAACTGCTGGAAAAGATGCAACTGGGCATTGTGGGACTGTGCCCGACACCGCAGTACGCCGAGCTGCTGCAGCAGGTGATGGAACTGGAATGGGCGGGCAAGAAGAGCGCGGCCTTCGATATGTACGCGCGGGTGCAGACGTTTGCGGCGATCCCAGGCGCGACCGGTTACATGATGGAGGCGCGGGGCGTCTTCCCGGAGGGGACGAAGTCGCGGCCACAGCCCATGGAGCCGGAGGCGCAGCGTGCCGGAGCTCCAGCGGGAGGCGATCTCGGGCCGCGGGCGGCAGAGCCGGTGGCGGAGGCAGACCCGGCGGCGGAGCAGGTGCGGGCGGAGGTGGCGGCAGAGGCGGCGCACCCCTCACAGACAAGCAGAAAGAGTATATCCGTTACGCGATCGATACCTACCTGAAGCCCTACTTCCGGGGATGAAATTGGGGGGGGGGGTATACCCCCCCCCATAAAAGTCATAAAGTATTCAAAATACGATAGTTAGATCTAGACCTGATCTGGATCAGGTCTGGACTAATCTAGACTTCGCGGCGTTACTTGCGCTGGCTCTTTCTATGTGTACCCCCCCCTCGTGCTAATAGCGTAAAGCATTCAAAACGCGCTGGTTAAGCTCGACTAAGCGCGTGAGACGCATTAAAAGCGAAGACCCGGCGGGTTGGCCGGGTCTGTGTGTGGTTTTGCTTACTGATTTAATTATACGCGTTGGAGGGAAACTACTATGCCAACTGTTTTTCGGATTTAAGTTGTTTCGTTGGTGTTGGTTAGGGGAATTTTGGAGGGTCGAGGGCCTTGACATGCGATTTTTCGGGCAAATTTGAAGAAAATATATTTCGATTCATGCGATTGCCCTTGCATCGCGGTGAGACTGCGAGGAATGGGCACCCGGCTAGCGCCCTCTTGCTAATTCGCTCTCGATGGCCTGTTGGTACACACCTGCCTCTGGGAGATTCGTTGGTGATGTAAAGGCGTTCGCGACTTGATCGACGGTGGTCGTCAATTGGCCACCGAAGACGATATCGCGAGTGACTCCTGGCGCTTTGTCCGGGCCGATGTCATACCAGCGGAACGTCAAGGCTCCGGGTTGCAAACCGTAGTCGAGGAGATTGCCGCCCAACCTTTGAACGATCTTGTCTTTTACCGGCTTCGGACATACGAAAAACAACCCTTTGCTGCAAAGGCGCTCTCTGCGCAGGACATGGCCTTTGTAGATGAGTTGCGGAAGGATGCGCTTGGAGACATTCTCCCAGTTGACGCCTGCCGTGCTGTAACCGGGAAACGGCTTTCCTGCCAGGTGGGCTTTACGTTCCGCTCTGTAATTGCCCGTGGTGTCGATGGCTTGTACTTCGACGGCTACAAATTCTTTCAAGGCTCCTGTAGGCGAGATGAGGGCAAGTATCCAGTCGACGAAGTAAGACCCCGTCCCTGCCCGTTGGGGAAGGTGCAGTTCCCGGCCCCATGTTTGCCAAAGACTGCGACATTGCGCCCGTCATGTAGCGTACTGGCCGATTTGAGGCCGGTGATGAGCCTGATGTCTTTGCCAAAGGCTTCCTTGGCTATATCGAGGAGGATCTGGTAATGGTTCGAGTAGAGCCGGACTGGGCAGCATACGATCAGGCCAGATCGATCTGCTTAACCGTACAGACGCCGCTTACTGTACTGTCGCTAAGAGTCTTGGTGCATTGGCCCTTGAGGAACGGGCATTGAAGGTCTGTCCTATGCTTCACCGCTGCTTGCGACGAATCGGCAGGCGAGAATCCGAAGAGTTCAATTATGCGGACAGACATTCTTGGCTTCCTGCCTCTGTTCTGGATTGAAGGTGTTCCATGAGAGCTTCTGCGATGGACTTTGCCACAAGACCGGAACTACGTTTTCCAACCTGCTCGTATTGCGCGACTCTTGGGCCGAGAAACCTGTATTTGTCTGGGAACGACTGAATCGCGCGGCCTCTCGTACAGTCAGCGAACGGTCTTGATCGGGAAGAAATACCGCGCCCCAATGTGGATCGCACTTCGTCATGACTGTTCCAGCTAGGCCGTCCTTCTTGAGGCGACCATATCGCTTGGTGTGATCGGATCGTCGTGCGAGCTTCATGCCCTTCGGAAGAAGTTCAATGGGGAGATCGCGCCACGAGCCGCCTGGTCTCAGATGCTTCAGCCTCTCGATATTTTGGGAAGCAAGTCTGGCAGCGTAGTGGTTGTAAACGCGGTCGCTGCCTTTTCTCATGACCTTCGCGTAGGTGCTATGAGGCTCCATGGTGTATTCGAGTTCTTCTGCACCTTCTCCCATCTTGAGGCGCGGAAGATCATCCAGCGCATCCTGTACAGTCACAACGGGGTACAGAAAGGAACGATGGAGCGGTGGAATCTTGAACGTCATCGTGTTGCCGCCACGGAAGTTGGCTCTTCCGGTCGCGGCGTGAGTGGGCTCCGGTGGTACCGGCGCGTTGCCTTCCGCAGAACCCATGATGATGAGCCTCCACCTCTCTTGCGGAACGCCGTAGTGTGCGGCGAATAGAATCTGGACCGAGAGTTGATAGCCGCGTTGCGCGATCTGGTCTGTGATTTGCTCGAAGATGCGTCCCTCTGCCAGCGAGAGCATTCCCGGGACATTTTCAAAGAGCAAGGTCTTGGGCTGGAACTCATCCAGGAAGTCGAGGTAGTGCTTGAAGAGGGAATTTCTTGGGTCTTGGGTGAACCGCTCCGGCGCGTTGATAGAGAAGCCTTGACACGGGGGGCCTCCTACCAGTGCGGTAAGTTCTCCTCGTCTCAAGCCGAGCTGCTTGCGGAGCGAAGATGCGTCCACATCGTCAATGGGGCGATTGTCGGCTATTGCATGAGGATGATTTGCTGCGAATGTCTGAACTGCATGAGAGTTGATGTCGTTGCCGTACAGGCAATTGAATCCCGCTTGCCTAAACCCCTCGGTGATGCCGCCTGCACCGCAGAAGAGGTCAACGGAGGTAAGGGTCTCTATTGGAGAGAAACGCGCCATTTTTTTGCCTCGCGATTTCAACAATGTTCACCTTATCTGCGTCTGCTTCATATCTGAAGTGCAAATTTTCGATATAGCGTCTGTCGTTCCCAATTCTGCACTTACTGCGTTGCATTGAGTTGAGTTTACGGCTTTGTCTTGTCGAAATGTAAGTTGATTTGAGGAATCTGCATGGGGACCATGCTTTTGTAATCGGTCGTCTGGGATTTCACTGGGTGACGGCGAAGGTTAGGGCGGATTTGGTGGCGTCGACGAGGACGTGGTTGGTGGGGCGGACGGAGCCGTCGAGGATTTTGATGGCGAGGGGGTCCTGGACGAGGCGCTGGATGGCGCGCTTGAGGGGGCGGGCACCGTAGGCGCGGTCGTAGCCGGATTTGAAGATGAACTTGCGCGCGGCGGGGGTGAGTTCGATGGTGATCTTGCGGTCGGCGAGCATGGCGGTCAGCTCGGCGAGGCGGAGGTCGATGATGCGGGTGAGCTGCTCTTCGCCGAGGGGATGGAAGACGACTACGTCGTCGATGCGGTTGAGGAACTCGGGGCGGAAGTGCTCGCGCAGGATGGCGAGGACGCGCTCGGTGGCTTCCGCAAAACCTTCCTCGCCCTCGGCCCAGGCGGTGGTGAGCTGCGTTGCGCCGAGGTTCGAGGTCATGATGAGGACGGTGTTTTTGAAGTCGACGGTGCGGCCCTTGGAGTCGGTCAGGCGGCCGTCGTCGAGGACCTGCAGGAGGACGTTGAAGACGTCGGCGTGGGCCTTCTCGATCTCGTCGAAGAGGACGACGGCGTAGGGCCGGCGGCGGACGGCCTCGGTGAGCTGGCCTCCCTCGTCGTAGCCGACGTAGCCCGGAGGCGCTCCGATGAGGCGGGCGACGGCGTGCTTCTCCATGTACTCGGACATGTCGATGCGGACCATGGCGGACTCGTCGTCGAAGAGGAACTCGGCGAGGGCGCGGGCGGTCTCGGTCTTGCCGACGCCGGTGGGGCCGAGGAAGATGAAGCTGCCGATGGGACGCTTGGGGTCGGAGAGGCCGGCGCGGCTGCGGCGGATGGCGTTGGCGACGACGGTGAGCGCGGCGTCCTGGCCGATGACGCGCTGGCGCAGGCGGTCCTCCATGGTGACGAGCTTCTGCATCTCGCCTTCGAGCATCTTGGCGACGGGGATGCCGGTCCACTTGGAGACGACGGCGGCGATGTCTTCTTCGTCTACCTCTTCCTTGAGCATTCGGTTGGGGGATTTAGCGTCGGGCGATGCGGATTCGGTGAGCTTGCGGAGTTCGGCTTCGGCCTTGGGGATTTCGCCGTACTGGAGTTCGGCGGCGCGCTGGAGATTGCCCTTGCGGGTCTGCTCTTCGGCCTCGAAGCGGAGGGCTTCGAGGTGGGTCTTGAGTTCGGCGATGCGGCCGATGGCTCCGCGCTCCTGCTGCCAGCGGGCGCGGAGGGCTTTGGACTTTTCGCGGACTTCGGCGAGTTCTTTCTGGATGATTTCGAGCCGCTCGCGGGAGGCTTCGTCTTTCTCGCGCTTGAGTGCGGCTTGCTCGATCTCGAGCGAAGTGGCCTGGCGTTCGAGGTCGTCGATCTCGGTGGGGACGGAGCCGATCTGGATGGCGAGGGCGGCGGCGGCCTCGTCGACCAGATCGATGGCCTTGTCGGGCAGGAAGCGGTCGGAGATGTAGCGGTGGGAGAGGGTGGCGGCGGCGACGAGGGCGGAGTCCTTGATGCGGACCTTGTGGTGCGTCTCGTAGCGCTCGCGCAGGCCGCGCAGGATGGCGATGGTGTCTTCCACATTTGGCTCGCCGACGAAGACGACCTGGAAGCGGCGCTCGAGTGCGGCGTCCTTCTCTATATATTTGCGGTACTCGTTGAGGGTGGTTGCGCCGATGGCGCGCAGGCCGCCGCGGGCGAGCGCGGGCTTGAGCATGTTGCTGGCGTCCATGGCGCCCTCGGCTGCGCCCGCGCCGACGAGGGTATGCAGCTCGTCGATGAAGAGGATGATCTCGCCGTTGGAGTCTTCGATCTCCTTGAGGAGAGCTTTGAGGCGGTCTTCAAACTCGCCGCGGTATTTGGCCCCGGCGATCATGCTGGCGAGGTCGAGGGCTACGACGCGCTTGTCTTTGAGGATCTCGGGGACATCACCCTGGATGATGCGGCGGGCGAGACCCTCGACGATGGCCGTCTTGCCGACGCCCGGCTCGCCGATGAGGACGGGGTTATTTTTGGTGCGGCGCGCGAGGACCTGGATGACGCGGCGAATCTCCTCGTCGCGGCCGATGACGGGGTCGAGCTTGCCTTTGCGGGCGAGGTCGGTGAGGTCTTTGCCATACTTTTCGAGGGCTTGAAACTTGCCCTCGGGGTTCTGGTCGGTGACGCGCTGCGATCCGCGCACGGCGGAGAGCGCCTTCAACACGGTGTCGTGGGTCGCGCCCATGGCGGCGAGTGCGTCGCGCGTTGGGTCGCCTTTGGCTTCGGTCAGAGCCAGCAGAAGGTGCTCGGTGGAGATGAAGTCGTCCTTGAAGGATTCGGCTTCTTTCGAGGCGCGGTCGAGGATCTTCTGCAAGGACGCGGCCATGGCGGGCTGGGCGTTGGAGCCGGAGACCTTGGGGAGCTTTGCGATGGCGGCGTTGGCTCCGGAAGAAGCTGCTGCACGCGGACGCCCGCGCCCTCGAGGACGGGGAGGACGACGCCCTCGCGGTCTTCCAGCAGCGCGGCGAGCAGGTGCATGGGCAGGACTTCCGGATTGCCGTTTTCGGCGGCGAGGGACGCGGCAGCCTGAACGGCCTGCTGCGACTTGACGGTCAACTTCTCCCACTTGAATGGCATGATACTTCCTTTGATGCAGATTGGCGGAGAGCGGATTTGGGTCGCGCTCACACACCCTAACGAACGAAGTATAAGACAGCGGGCTTCGGTTGGGACGTAGCGGCAAGGCGATTATCGAGCAATGCAGGCGATTAGCGATGGCGGCGGGGATGGGAGCGTAAGATTCTCTGCGAGGCGATGCGGATGATCGGGAAGATTTGGATGGTGGGGCTGCTGGGTTGCGGGATGGCGATGGGGCAATCGGCGGCGCGACCGGCGGCGGCACAAAGTTCCGCGTCGGCCAAGGCTCAGACTGCGGCGGCTAAGGCTCCGGTGGTAGCAGGGGCAACCAAGCCGATGGAGTTTGAGGTGGTTTCGATTCGGCCAAGTGCGCCGGGGAGTCCGTGGGGTGGGGTGCAGATGCTGCCGGACGGGTATCGGGCATGGGGGATTGGACTTTGGGCAACAGTCGCGCGATGCATATTTCCCGTCTGAGCTGTATACACCGGACCGGATACAAGGGATGCAGCCATGGATGACGAGCGAGAAGTACGACATCGAGGCGAAGGTGGCTCCGGCGGATGTGGCGGAGTGGCAGAGGCAGAGCAATTTCAAGCAACAGAAGGCGATGCTGCAGGCGATGTTGCAGACGATGCTGGCGGAGCGATGCAAGCTGGTGGTGCATCGCATTCCGGCGGAGATTGCGGGCTATGCGCTGGTGGTGGGTAAGCAGGGCCGAAGTTGAAGGAGACACCGTCAGGTGAGACTTTGCCCAATGGCATACCATCTTCCAGACGGAGGGGTAATGGTTGGCGCTGCACGCGGCGGGAAGCTGGATAATTCCTTTTATGGCGCTTCGATGGCAGAGCTTGCGAGTCACCTGAATGGAGTGTCGCCGGGACACCCTGTTGCGGACAGGACGGGGTTGACGGGGAAGTATGATTTTGTGCTGAAGCGGATCGACATGAGTGAGGAGCAGGATGGGAGGGTGTCCCTGAACGCGATACCTGCTCCGAATGACCTCTTTGATCTGGGGGCTCTTGGGCTGAAGCTGGAGTCGATCAAGATACCGAGCGAGACAGTGGTGATCGACCATATTGAGAGGCCGTCGGCGAATTAGGGGCCGGCCTTGCGGTGACTGGGATCGCCGGAACAGCGATAGAGAAGCAGATGCGAGGCGTGGTGGCGGCGGAGTATACTCCGGGACGCACGAAAATCAGCGATTCGGAGTCGATGCAATGAAGGCTGCCCGCAGGTATTTCCTCGTCCCGCTCTTCCTCTTTCCAGTTTTGTTCTTCACGATCCTGACCACGGCTGCGCAGGCGCAGGCGGCGGCGCAGGCGCAGGCACAGGTGCGTCCGTGGCAGGTGATTACGGTTCCGTCGACGGCGGAGGTGGCGGCGCACTTCATGTCTCCGCCGCGCGAGTATGGGGCGATGCAGCAGTTCCAGAGCTGGAACGGCGCGGACCAGGCTGATGTGCGGCGGAGGATCTCGTTCGACCTGGACCAGATGGAGGCGAACGGCATCTTCATGATCAATCTGTCGCCCGGCCGGCGCGATATGGCCAACGGCGAACCGGCGTATCTTTCGCCGGGACACATGGACCTGGTGAAGTACATCGTGGGCGAGCTGGCGAAGCGCAACATGAGGATGTGGATCCAGGACGAGAGCGACTATCCGAGCGGATTTGCGGGGGGATATATCACGGAGCGGTACCCGAAGCTTGGGATGCAGGACATTGTGGCTGACATTACGGTGCATGTAGCGCCGGGACAGACGCTGCGAGATGCCGGTGCCACCGGACACGCTGGCGATCTGGGCGACGGAGACGGACCAGACCGGGACGATCAAGCAGGTGATCCCGATCCCGGTTCCGGCGGACATGCAGTTGAAGTACCTGACTCCGGCCGAAGGCACGACGCCGAATGAGCCGCGCTACACCTGGCAGGTGCAGTTCCTGCGGCATGTGTACCTGAGCTCGCCGACGCGCAACTTCAACCGCGCGGACGGGACACGGGCCAAGGATGCGACGTACACGATCATTGATTATCTGGACCCGAAGGCGACGGACGCCTTCCTGCATACCGTGCATGAGACGTACTACAACGCGGTGGGCGATCAGTTCGGCAAGATTGTGATGGGAACCTTCGGCGATGAGCCGGACTACAGCAGCGGGATTCCGTGGACCCCGAAGCTGCTGGAGGAGTTCAAGGCGCAGAAGGGCTACGACCTGGCGCCATATCTTCCTTCGTGGTTCGATCGCGCTCCGATCAAGGGGTCGGACCTGGCGCGGGCAGACTACTACGACGTGTGGAGCGGCATCTTCAAAGACTCCTTCTTTGGCGAGCAGGCGAACTGGGCGAAGGCGCACAACGTGGAGTATCTGGTGCATCTGAACCACGAAGAGACGATGCAATCGCTGGAGCGCAGCGAGGGCGACTTCTTCCGCGACGAGCGGTATGTGGAGACTCCGGGCATCGACAACCTGAGCCAACTGATTCCGAGCGCGGTGCATACTCCGGACGGGACGTGGAACATCAACAACAACTTCCCCAAGCTGGCGAGTTCGACGGCGCACCTGTTCGGCAAGCCGAAGGTTTGGGCGGAAGAGGGCGGCGGAATGGGCATTGATGGCAAGTACCAGATGGACTTCCAACTGGTGCGCGGAGTAACCACTCTGGCGCTTCGCGTGCCGTGGACGCACGCCACCGCCGGAGAGCCTCTGCCGGCGAACCCCGTGGTGCAGCCGCAGGCCAAGATCACTGCGATGTATGGCAACCGCGGCGGCTATCTGATGTCGATTGGACGGCCAGCGGCGCAGGTTGGGCTATACCATCCGGGCAACACAATATGGATGGGAGGCGATGCCGCGCAGGAGGCCGACCGCAGCACGACAAAGCTGGGTTGGCAGTTGTTCGAGCACCAGGTGGATTGGGACTACTTCGACGAGCAGTCGTTGAGTTCGGTGGCGACGCTGGCAAATGGCGGCTTCACCAACCTGAGCGGACAGACCTACAAGGCGATTGTGCTGCCGTCGATGACGGTGATTACACGCACGGGCCTCGCACGGCTGAAGGAGTTTGCGAAACAGGGCGGCAAGGTGATCTTCGTAGGCAAGACGCCAACGCTGATCCTGGACAAGACGTTCATGGATGCGAAGGAGAAGCCGGACCTGAGCTTCGCCACGCTGATTGAGGCGTCGGGCGACATAACGCCGGCGGTGCTGGCTGCGCTGCCCAAGCCGGATGTGAAGCTGGACGCGGAGTTCCCGCGGCTGACGTACACGCACCGCGCATGGACCGACGGGGACATGTACTTCTTCTTCAACGAGAGCAACAAGACGGAGTCTCGCGTGGCGACGATTGCGGGACACGGCAAGGCTCAGACGTGGGACCTGGCTACGGGTGAGATCCATCCGTTGTCGGCGGCGACGGTGACTGCGGATGGAGTGCAGGTTCCGCTGGTGCTGGGGCCTTACGAGGCAAAGGTGATTGTGGTGGGACCGCTGTCCAAGAAGGGGGTTGCCGCGGCGGAGCCTTCGTTTGCTAAGGGCGAGACGTTTGCGGCGCTGGACGGCGACTGGAATCTGGACCTGAAGGGGAAGCAGCTGACCACGTCTCTGAAGCCGTGGGAGGAACTGGGGACGACCGGGTTCGCAGGGCCGGCGACGTATAGCAGGCAGTTCATCGCAGCCAAGGCGCCCAAAGGGAAGCATGTGTATCTGGAGATCGCCGATGTGCATGACTATGCGAAGGTGACCCTCAACGGGAAGGAACTGGGCGCGTGTTCGTGGCAGCCGTATCGCTGGGACGCGACGGACGCCTTGAAGAAGGGGACGAACGATCTGAAGATCGAAGTGGACGCGACGGTTGCGGGACGAGGCGGGCCAGGCGGGCCGCCTCCGGCTGCGGCTACTGCGGCTACTGCGGCGGCTGCGGCTGGTGCTGCGGCTGGCGGGACTGCGGCTGGTGCTGCTGGGGCAGGCGCTCGGCGTAGACCGGCTGGAGCCGCTGGCGCTGGGGCTGCTGGAACTGCGGGAGCTGCTGGTGCGCCCGCTGCTGGAGCTCCGCCTGCCGGATATGGTGCCGCAGGAGGAGGACGTGGCGCTGCTGCTGCGCCGCCGACATCGGGCCTGTTTGGTTCCGTCAAGCTGGTGGCGTACTAAACGCAAACGGGCGGCAGACGATTCCACTTCACTCGATTCGAGCGAGGGGAGGAATCGTGTGTCGTCCGCCATCGAAATTCTGAACGAACGCCATCAACAGCAAAAGCAACTAGGATAGGAGTGGCTGCCGCGCATGGAGATGCGGCAGGCCGGGAGGGTGTGGCTTATGCGGAGTGAGGTTTTGGCGATCCAGGTGGAGGCGGCTGCGCGGGCGGCGGGGCTGGCCGTGGTTTCGAGCGAGACGGGCAATGAGGACGACGATAGCGGGACGACGAAGTTCCTGCTGGCGCTGGCTGGCGATGCGGCGCCGAAGGATGAGAAGACACAGTTGCTGGAGCTGAGCGAGCGGTTCGAGTTTGGGCGGCCCGATCTGAAGGACGGGGTTCGCGTGTATCTGGCGGAGGCGGCGAAGAGGCTGCGGAACCCGAGGCCGGAGTGCGCGCTGACGCTGCATGGGATTCCACTGAGCTTTGGGCGGTTTGGCTGGCCGTTCCACGAGTCGACCTCGGGAGCGGATACGTCGCTGGTGCATGGCGAGGTGAGGCTGGAGGATGGTGGCGAGAGCGTGTTGCATGCGAAGATTGCCGCGTCGATGACGGTGACGTTCCGCGATGTGGTTGCCGCGCCGGAGCAGCCGTTTGCCGAGGGATTTGTGTACAACGCGGTGCGCAAGACGATGGACCAGGGACAGTTGGAGATGGTGAAGAGCGGGAATCGGCAGCCGGTGCCGTTGACGACGCGGTTCTATAGCCCGAAGTACAAGACGTTCAGCTTCAACGATACGAGCGCGGCACAGAGAGAGGCGTTTCTGGCGGGGAAGGCTTTTTGGCTCTCGGGCGTGCTGGGGGGGAGCGAGCCGGTGTGGCTGGCGGACCCGCGGGACGCGCAGTATCTGAATACTTCGGTGGAGGAGCTGCGGAGGGCGGTCGGTGCGCTGGCGGCGGAGGGGTTGGTGCAGGCGGCGGAGGATGCGGAGTATGGCTCGGCGACGGCGAAGCTGATGGAGCGGCGCGAGACGTATGAGGCGGAGTTGGCGCGGACGCTGGCGGCAATTCGACCGGCGTTCAACGAGGAGATGCGGCACGGGTTGACGAATATGTGAGCGGCGGGGAGAACAGGCAACGGCAAGGGCAACTGCAAATACGGAGATTCTGGCTTCGCCAGAATGACGACGTGGGAGGGTTGGGGAGAGGTTGGATGTTGCGACGAGCGATGATTGCGACGGTAGCGTTCGGGATGGGGATGACGCTGGGGCTGGCGCTGGGGGCGGGGCGTGCGGCGGCGCAGGATGTGGGTGCGGGGGCGCAGAGCGGAAGCGCGGAGGATTTGCCGGGAGCGACTCGAGTGGTGCGCGCGCCGGAGGGGCCCGTGGATGGGCTGGTGCGGCGGGACGCGGATACGGTGGCGTGGCGATTGGCGGGAAAGGCCGGGGCGAGTGATTCAGGTGCGGCGGCGGAGCTTTTGGTGCATGACTTCGACTTCAATGGCGAGCCGGTGGGGACGGACAAGGTGCATCTGCGGCAGATTGCGCCGGGAGTGGTGGAGATCACCAGCGTGGCGTGGGAGGTGGGCTACTGGAGATTTAAGGTGCGGGATGCGGCGAGCTACTTCGGGCTGGGCGAGCGGTTCGACGCGCTGGACCACGCGCATACGGTGGTGAAGAACCTGTCGATGGACGACAACGGCGTGAAAGGAAGTTCGAGTTATAAGCCGGTTCCATTTTTTATGAGCACGACGGGGTATGGGCTTTGGGTGGATACGACCGGTGAGGCTACGTTCGATATGAACGCCAGCGAGCGGGATGAGATTGTGGTGGATGTGACGGCGGAGAAGTTGCGGGTTGTGCTGTTTGCCGGGCCGGAGTTTCCCGGGATTCTGGAACGGTTTACCGGGCTTGCTGGACGGGCGGTGGTGCCTCCTTATTGGGCGTTTGCTCCGTGGAAGGCGAGGGACTATCACCAGAACGAGGCGCAGGTTGCGGAGGACGTGGACCGCACGCGGGAGCTGGGACTGCCGGCGAGCGTGATTCTGATCGACTCGCCGTGGGCGGCGACTTACAACGACTACAAGTTCAACCCGAAGCAGTTCGACGACGCGCCAGGGATGGTGAAGCATATACACGACGAGGGCTTCAAGCTGGTGTTGTGGCACACGCCGTGGATCAATACAAAGAGCGATGCGCCAAAGGAGGTTGGGTTCGAGGGGAAGATTGCGCCACTGGCGGAGAACTATGCGGAGGCCGCGGAGCAGGGGCTGTTCGTGAAGAACCAGAATGGGAGCCCGTACGTGGGACGGTGGTGGAAGGGAGAGGGGTCGCTCGTCGACTTCACGAATCCGAAGGCGAAGATGTGGTGGCAAGATCAAGTCCGGCAGGCGATTGCGGCCGGAGCGGACGGGTTCAAGGACGACGATGCAGAGGGGAACTTTCTCGGCGACGTGAAGTTTGCCGATGGGACGGACGCGCGGTTGATGCGGAACCGCTATGCGGTGCTGTACAACAACGCAATGGAGGAGCTGATCCAGAAAGATTTGAAGGGGAATGGAGTGCTGTTCGCGCGCAGTGCTACGGTGGGGGCGAATGGGATTGGATTTCTGTGGGGAGGGGACAATGAGGCTAGCTTCTCGCCGGGGAACGGGCTGCCGACCGTGGTGACGGCGGGCCTCGGCGCGGGGATGAGCGGGATGCCGCTGTGGACGGCGGACCTGGGCGGGTACGAGGCGACGGCGACGACTCCCGATGCGCGGCTGCTGGAGCGGTGGACCGAGTACGCGGCGTTTTCGCCGGTGATGGAGGTGATGTCGAGCAAGAACATCGGGCCGTGGGATTTCGACAGGAACGGGCCTGCGGGTGGACATGAGGCGCTGGATGTCTATCGCAAGTATGCGGTGCTGCATATGAGCCTGTTTCCCTATCGGTATGCGGCGGCGCAGGAGGCGGCGCGGACGGGGATGCCGATGATGCGCGCGCTGGCGTTGCTGTATCAGGACGACGCGCGGGCGAGAGCGGCGAAGGATGAGTATCTCTTTGGGCCGGATTTTTTGGTTGCGCCTGTGATCGACGAGGGGACCGAGCGGACGGTGTATCTGCCGGTGGGCGATTGGGTGGATTACTGGACGGGCGCGGAGGTTGCGGGCGGCAAAGTCGTTGTGGCGGATGCGCCGCTGGATACGATTCCGGTGTGGGCGCGCGCGAGTGCGGTGATTGCGAAGATTCCCGAAGACGTGATGACGCTGGTGCCGCAGAGCGAGAGCGGCAATACGAAGGTGAAGTCGCTGGACGACCGGCGGGTGTATGAGGTGATTGGAGGCTCGGCTGACGAGACGCGGATTACGGATTTTGAGGGGCGAGTGGTAGTGCGGGGAGCGAAGTCGCTGAAGATCAGCGGCGGCCCGGCGGCGCGGGTGACGGTGCGCTGGAGATTTGGTGCGGTGACGAGCGCGAAGGTGAATGGGGTTGCTGTGCAGGTACAGGCGGGAGCAGACGGGCCATCGGCGCAGTTCGACTACGCGGCGGAGAGCCTGGTGGAGTGGGAGTAGGAACAGTGGAGAGGGTAAAGGTGAGGCTTGCAAAGCTGGGCGGGGGCGGTTAGGATGCAGCTAGAAACCGGCCTGCAAAGCAGGTGCGGGGGACAACGCTGGTTGAACCAACATTGAAATAACAGGGGTCCTGCTCGTATATATGGCTCGGTGTGCTGTCCGCCAGTTCGGAACGCCTAAAGAGCCACGGCAGGGTTCCGCCGTCTTAGGACGGGTTCACCAGCACTTCTCCCCACGGCCCCGCGGGTCGGTTTTCTATTGCCATGTGTCATCGTCGTGAGTGATGGCGTTCCGGCAGAGAGAGGTGCGTGCTCGCGCAGATTGGCGAGTGGTCTTCTGCGGGAACGACACAAGCTAAAATAGATGCGGGGATTCTTCGCTTCGCTCAGAATGACAGATCATGAGAGACGATGCGCTCCCATCTGAAAGCGCATGGATGCGACTTTAATGCTGAGTGGGAAGGGTGTTGGCGATGCCGTCTAAGAACATGTTGCGCAAGGGAGGCCGGCGGCGATCGGTGATGGCCGAGTACAGGGCCATGCGTGGGGTGGAGGCGGAGCCGGAGGTGGTGGTTCCGGTTCTCGATCTCGATGAGGACACTGAGATCGAGGATGGGGTGCGGAGCTTTGTGGCTTCGACGGCGGCTGCGGGGATGCGGCTGGACGCTTACCTGGCGCAGGCGATTCCGGAGATCAGCAGGGCCCGGGTACAGATGCTGATCGAGGCGGGACAGGTGCGGGTGGACGGCGCGGCGGCGAAGAGCAAGCAGAAGATGAGCGGCGGCGAGGCGATCGAGATCGAGGGCGAGCCGCATCCGGAGCCGTTGCACGCCGTGGCGGAAGACATTCCTCTGGACATCCTGTACGAGGACAAGTACCTGGCGGTGGTGAACAAGCCGGCTGGGATGATGGTCCATGCGGGGGCCGGACGGAACAACGACGCGCGCGGCGACACCCGCGGCGACACTCGAAGCAAGGGGACTCTGGTGAACGCGCTGCTGTTCCACATGGCGAAGCTGTCGGAAGCGGGCGGCGAGTTGCGGCCGGGGATCGTGCACCGGCTGGACAAGCAGACCAGCGGGGCGATTGTGGTGGCAAAGGACGACGTGACGCATCGCAAGCTGGGTGAGATGTTCTCTACGCGGCGCGTGGCGAAGACCTACATCGCGCTGTTGCATGGATCGCTGGCGAAGGACGGCGTCACGGTGAATCTGCCGGTGGCGCGCGATATGGTTCGGCGGACGCGAATGACGACTCGGCGCGCGGACGGGCGCAGTGCGGTGTCGCACTTCACAGTGGTGGAGCGGATGGCGACGCGCTACGGCGCATTCACGCTGGTGGAGGTGCGGATCGAGACGGGACGGACGCACCAGATCCGGGTTCATGCGCAGTCGCTGGGGCATTCCGTGGTGGGCGATACGCTGTACGGCGCTCCGCGCGTGATTCAGCCAGCAGTGCGGAAGGATGGAGTGCAGCGTCCAACAGAGGCGAGCGTTGGGCTGGAGCGGAACTTTCTTCATGCGGCGCATCTGGAGTTTGCTCATCCTCAGACGGGCAAGACGGTGGCGGTGGATGCTCCGCTGCCTGTGGAGTTGGTGGAGTTTTTGGCGCTGCTGAGGACGGAGCGGGTGTGAGTTGGGTAGAATCATGCAAGTGAATCCATTGAAGAGAACAAACGAAATCGGCTGCGGTGTTGCGGGTTACAGGAAGCTTCTTCTGGTTGTGTGCGCGGGGATGGCCCTGACGGTTGCGGCCCCGACGGCGCGGGGACAATCGACGACGACGGCACCAGCGCAACCGGCGGCCGCGCAGGATGCGGCGACTCCGACGCTCAGGGTGCAGGCCAACGAGGTGGACCTGGTCTTTACCGTGACGGACAAGAACGGGAAGTTCATCAACGGGCTGAACCAGTCGAGCTTTGGGCTGCTGGATGACGGACGGCCTCCGGAGGCGGTGCTGCACTTCTACTCGCAGACGAACCTGCCTTTGCGGGTGGGGATCCTGCTGGACACGAGCAGCTCGATCCGGCAGCGGTTCCAGTTCGAGCAGGACTCGGCGATCACGTTTCTGCTGCAGGTGCTGCACCGGAACGACCGCGCGTTCGTGGAGGGGTTCGACGTTCAGACGGACATGGAGCAGGGCTTTTCCAACAACATCGACCTGCTGAGCCAGGGAATCCACAAGCTGCGGCCGGGCGGCGGGACGGCGATGTACGATGCGCTCTACTCGGCGTGCAAGGACCAGATGCTGACGCTGCGCGAGTCGAGCGTGGTGCGCAAGGCGATCGTTCTGGTGTCTGACGGCGACGACAACTACAGCCACGCTCTGGAGACGGACGCGATCAAGGAGTGCCAGCGGGCGGACACGATTGTGTACGCGATCAGCACCGATGTGAGCCCGAGCCGGGGCAAGGGCGACGACGTGCTGCGCCGGATCGCGGAGATGACCGGCGGGCAGGCCTTCTATCCGATCAAGAGCGAGGACGTGGCGCTGGGCTTCATCAGCATCCAGGAGGAGCTGCGCAGCCAGTACCTGCTGGAGTACCGTCCGGCGAACTTCAAGCAGGATGGATCGTTCCGCACGATCTATCTGCACGCGCTCGACTCGAAGTACCACGTGCGGGCGCATACGGGCTACTTCGCGCCCAAAGCGGCGGAGTAGAACCAGGGACGTTCGCGGCCGAGGGGTGGGGCGGGCGGTTTGCACGGGGCGCGGGAGGGGGTGGGTCGGGCAGAGACCAGGGATCAGAGGCGAGGGCTGGGACAGCCGGCCCCCGGCCTTATCAACTTAAATTGTTCGATTGTAGTCGTTTCTCTTCTCTCGCTTTCGATGCTGCGAGTTTCTTTATAGAAGGCTCGGCGGGTAGGTTTTCGGGAAGAGTGTTGCCCAACTCCTTCATGGTCGCACGAACTTTTTTACCGATATTCATGTGCGTATCAATCGCCTTTTGCTCACCCTTGATTCCTTTGTTGGTCAGAGTCTGTTCTGTCTGCGTAATCCTAAATTCGTTAGCTGCCAACTCAGCGCGGCCCATGCAGTCCAGAATGTTGTCTTTGGGGTCGATCTTTTTACGGGTCTTGACAGCCTCCGCTCCCAGTCCACCGTAGAGTCCCTTATAGCCTGCATCGTGGAAGACGCCGAACATCTTGTTGCGGACTCCTGACACCTTGGCCGCTCCGCTCAGTTTTCGGTTCGCATCCTTCACTCGATCGCGAATGACAAGACGACGCTCCGATTCGGTAAGCAAGTTCTGTTGCTCTTGCAGGTACGTTTGCTCTGTAAAGTATGCCTGCGCATCTGCAATCTCCGGCTTGCTGGGATCACCATTCATTGCTATGAGATAGCAAGCATACTGACTTAGGGCAAAGTTTTCTCTTTCTCGTTGCGCTCCACTTCCAATGGATACCATTTCGGGCATTAGCACGAATTGGTGGGCCGAAAAATGTCCAGCCATCTCACAGGAAGTTTTTGCCCTCTCGATCACTTCGCGGAAGTCTCTCCAATCCTTGTAGTCCAAAACCTCCATGATCTCTCGCCCCATCCAAAATGGCTTTCCCCTAGGACTAATGCGCCTTAAAGCGTTTAGACGTTCAATGACGAGGTGGGTTTCTTGGGTCATGTTTGCGCTCCGTTAGATCTGACTCTTTGAGGATAAACCATCAATCAATACCTTCGACATGTTTTTATTGTATTTTCTCTCTCTCACGTTTAGTCTCTTGGCAGGGGGAACATCCTATGGGAGCGCGAGAGTCTTTACAACGTTTAGCGGACAGGAAATCTCAAGAGATCGAACAGCTTGAGAGTCAAATTCAGATGGCACGCGTTTATCTTCAAGCAATTCAGGACTCTATCAAGGCTCTTCCACGAGAAGCACAGGCAAGTGGAAATGGTAATGAGAAACCCGTACTTCGTTCTGGAACGCTCCTGGCTAAAGCCAGAGAGGCAATCCTTAAGAATGGTAAGCCCATGTATATAGGAGATATTCTCTCGTCCATCGGCCTGGAAAACACAAAGG
Organism: uncultured Acidobacteriaceae bacterium; assembly: GCA_963828115.1. GTDB lineage: Bacteria > Acidobacteriota > Terriglobia > Terriglobales > Acidobacteriaceae > Edaphobacter. Next base: position 133,988 of record CAWHDN010000011.1, on the reverse strand, counting down.
CTACGCGAGTCTCGCTCGTTGGTTCTTTAGGTGTTTATGTCCGAAAGAAGGTAATCTTTACGCGCCCCGGCCCAAACATATTCGGTATCACAGGGATGGAGATGTCGTCTGCCAATGGAAGCGATGTCGAACTGCCAGAGGAATTTGGTGAGGTAACGGAGGGCGTCAAGCCAGTGCCTGGAGCGGCCCAATAAGCCACAAATCCTGCCCGTGATGCGTCTGCGTCAAGTCCATACCTGTCCAGCATTGATACGACTGCACGTGTCAGGACTATTTCTGGTGTCCGCAGCTAGCGGTACTGCTCGATGCGGGCGAGGAGGGGAGTTTGCGGTGCGGGGGGAGGAAGCTGGCTTCGACGGAGTTGGCGGCTAGCTCGCGGAGCTGGTCGAGGGAGAAGCCGAAGTGGGAGTGGGCGAGGGCGTACTCGTCGAGCAGGGAGGCGCCGAACATGGGCGGGTCGTCGGAGTTGAGGGTGACCATGAGGCCGAGGTCGAAGTAGGCGCGCAGGGGGTGGTCGTCGAGCGAGGGGCAGCAGCCGGTGCGGAGGTTTGAGGTGACGCAGAGTTCGACGGGGAGCTGGCGGGCGGCGAGGACCTGCATGAGTTCGGGGTCGTGGTGGGCGGCGAGGGCGTGGCCGATGCGCTCGGCACCGATGTTGATGGCGGACCAGATGCTGGCGGGGCCTTCGATGAGGCCACCGGTCTCGCCGGCGTGGGCGGTGAGGCGCAGGCCGGCGGCGCGCGCCTCGGCGTAGAGGTCTTTGAAGAGAGATGCGGGGCCGCGCGCCTCGTCTCCGCCGATGCCGATGCCGACGATGGAGGGGAATTGGGCGTGGAGTTCGGCGGCCTTGCGGAAGACGCGGGCGGCCTCTTCGGGGCCGAAGTTGCGTACGGCGTCGATGAGCCAGTAGATGGTGGTGCCGAACTCGCGCTCGGCACGCAGGCGGCCGCGCTCGATGGCGGCTACGAATGGCTCTACATCTGTGTGCTTCCAGTGGTAGAGGATGCCGAAGGAGATGTAGACCTCGGCGTGGACGACGCCCTGGGCGGCGAGGGCGCGGACCATGTTGTAGGTGATGAGCTCGTAGTCGGCTGGTGTGCGGAGGCGCTCGGTGACGGACTTGAAGGAGGCGAGGAAGCCGAGGAAGTCGGCGTAGGTGTAGAGGCCGCGGGCGTCGTCGAGGGTGAGCGGGTCGGGGTCGTTGCGGCGAGAGAGCAAAACGAGGGTTTCGGGCTCGATGGTGCCCTCGAGATGGAGGTGGAGTTCGACCTTGGGGAGATTGCGCAGCCAGGTTGGGAGGTCGAACGGGGGGGTGGGCGGCTTGCGGGCTGTGGTCATCTAGCGGATCGCCTTGGCCTTGAGACGCTGCATGACGAGCGGGGGGACGAGGGCGCTGACGTCTCCGCCGAGCTTGAAGACGCCCTTGATGAGGCGGGAGCTGACGTAGGTGTACTGCTCGGTGGGCATCATGAAGAGGGTTTCGAGGGAGGGGTCGAGCTTGCGGTTCATCATGGCCATGGGGAACTCGTACTCGTAGTCGGAGATGGCGCGGATGCCGCGGAGGACAGCCTTGGCGCCCTGGGCGTGACAGAAGTCGACGAGCAGGCCGTTGAAGGTGGTGACGGAGACGTTGTGGAAGCCGGAGACTGCGATGGCATCGGCGATCATCTCTGAGCGCTCGGCGACGGAGAAGAGAGGGACTCCCTTGTCGTCGTTGCGCAGGATGGCGACGACCAGCTCGTCGACGATGCGGGAGCCCCGCTCGATCAGGTCCAGATGACCGTTGGTGAGGGGATCGAAGGTGCCGGGATAGACTGCCTTGACGAATTTCATCTGTAAAAGCAGAATACCCCAAACCAGAGGGCAAAAATAATACTTCATGGGCGTAGACTTCCCTGCATCCGCCTTCGTCTGTCTTAGTAGCCGCTCGAAATGAGCAGGCGGTACGCCATCCGGGCCGGGTAGAAGACGTCTGGAGCCAGTGGCAGCCGTCGGTATTATTCGAGCCGCAGGAATTCATATGGCATTTGAAGGGGCACAGATGTTTCCATCGACGAGTGTCTCCCTTGGGAACGAGGCGCGGGCCACCCCGCTCGACGACCTGGAGAATGTGGTTGCACTGTACCAGCCGCGGGTCTTCCGCTTTCTGCTGGCGACGCTGCGCGACCGCGATGCCGCCGAGACGCTGACGCAGGAGACGTTTCTGCGCGCCTGGAGCGCGCGGGCGAGCTTCCGCGAGGACTGCTCGGTGGCGACGTGGCTGATCCGGATTGCGCTGAACCTGGCGCGCGACCACACGCGGACGGGACGGTTTCGCTTCTGGAAGCGCGTCACGGCCAGCGCGGTGGATGTGGCTGAGGTTGCGGCCTTCGTGCCCACGCACGAACGGTCGGCCGAGGCCCATCTGATTGCGCAGCAGCAGGTGGCAGGGATATGGAAGACGGTGGCTGGGCTCAGCAGCCGGCAGCGCAGCATCTTTCTACTGCGGTTTATGGAGGAGATGGAGATTCCCGAGATTGCGACTGTTACGGGGCTGCCGCTGGGGACGGTCAAAAGCCACCTGTACCGCGCGCTTGCCATCATCCGCGCGCAACACGATTCTTCACCGAACAACATCAAGACGCACGGCGCAACAACGAAGGAGACAGAATGACTCCTCAACTGACAACGGAACAACAGGCAACGCAAGCCGGAACCACTGACTGCGCACTGCTGGGCGAGACCCACCTGACGGGCGAACAGTTTGGCGCGCTGATGGGCGGGATGACGGAGGTCGCGGGCCCCGATATTTCTCAGGCCGAGGCGCACCTGCTGGTGTGCGAACAATGCGCCGCGGAGCTTGCCAGCCTGCGGGAGGCGATCAGCCTCTTCCGCGAGGCGAGCAACGCGTACGCGGACGAAGAGCTGCGGAGCAGGCCGCGATGGATTCTGCCGGCGCGACGTTCGCTCTCGCACTCGCTTATACCGGCGTACTGGGTTGCGGCCACCGCCATGTTTCTGACCGCGCTTCTTCCCATGCAGGTGATGCGCCGGCACAGCGTTGCGCCGCCGGCAGCGGGCGTCTCCAGTGTTGCGGTCAGCAATACAGCCAGCGACACACAATCCGACGAGGCACTGCTGGAGGACGTTAACAGTGAAATCTCCGCCTCTGTGCCAACCTCCATGCAGGCGCTGGCCGATCCAACCGCCGACGCCAGCACGGCCAACAACGAAACCTCCGTTCCTACTACGGACCAAAAGAAGGACTAACCATGACTGATCGAAAGACCCTCATCGCACTGTTTGCCGTTGCCGCATTTGCACTGGGCGGACCGATCGCCCTCGCCCAACCGGTGCCAGCGCAACAGACACCCGCAGCGCCAGCGGCTATAGCTCCGGCAGCTCCCGCTGCAGCGCCCGCAGCCGCACCCATTGAACGGCAACCGCCGTCGGGCCCCGGAATGGGCAAAGGGATGGGCCCTGGGATGATGCATCCTGGGATGGGTCAGGGAATGCGGCCTGGGATGGGGCAGGGGATGCGGCGGGGATGATGCAGGGCAAAGGCCCGGGCAACTTCCACGGCACCGGAAGGATGTCTAGCCACGGCAAGATGGAAGGCGGCTTCCACGGAGAGCAGGGCGGCGGCATGGAGGCGGGCTTCCGCATTGCGCCCGAAGGGATGTGGTGGAAGAACCCCATGGTGGTGCAGCGACTCACCCTTACGCCCGAGCAGACCAAGAAGATGGACGGCATATTTGAGCGGAGCCGGCTTCAACTGATCGACCTGAAGGCGAACGTGGAGAAGCAGAATGCGCTGCTGGAGCCGCTGCTGAGCGCCAATCCGCCCGACACTATCAAGGCCATGGCCCAGATCGACAAGGTGGCACAGGCGCGCGCGGACCTGGAGAAGGCCAACGCCAGAATGCTGCTCGGCATTCGCGTTGTGCTTACGCCGGAGCAGTGGACCAAGCTGCATGCTGGTCATGGTGCAGGTGGATTTGGCGGACCTGGAGGAGCAGGCGCACAGAGTGGTGCAAAAGGTCCAGGCGGAGCAGGACGCGGACCGAGCGGCCCCGGCATGAACGCGCCAGTGCCGCAGTTCTGATGGCGCGATCCGATTCTGCAACCTGAAGATTTTTCAGGCTACAGTTGCGCGGTGGAAGGATAGTACGAGCAAAGCATAAGCCCGCCAGTTCGGCGGGCTTTGCTTTGGAATTATGGTGCGGGGCGGCGGTGCGCGCTATTTGCGGCCCTTGACGGCTTCGTGGGCGGCGACGGCGGCTCCGGCCGGGACGGGCGGGATCTCGGCGGCGACAGTTGCGGCTCCGATGCCGAGCTTCTTGCGCAGTTCGCTGTCGACGCGGGCGAAGACTTCCTTGTTCTCTTTGAGGAATGCGCGGACGTTCTCGCGTCCCTGTCCGATACGTTCTCCCTGGAAGCTGTACCACGCGCCGCTCTTGTCGACGATGTTGTGGAGGACGGCGAGGTCGAGGGCGTCGCCCTCGCGGGAGATTCCCTCGCCGTAGAGGATGTCGAACTCGGCGTCGCGGAAGGGAGCGGCGACTTTGTTCTTGACGATCTTGACCTTGGTGCGCGAGCCGACGACGACGTCGCCCTCCTTGACCGCGCCGATGCGGCGGATGTCGATGCGCATGGAGGAGTAGAACTTGAGCGCCTTGCCGCCGGTGGTGGTTTCGGGATTGCCGAACATGACGCCGATCTTCTCGCGGATCTGATTGATGAAGATGAGGCTGGTGCGGGACTTGGAGACGGTTCCGGTGAGCTTGCGCAGGGCCTGCGACATGAGGCGGGCTTGCAGGCCCATGTGGGAGTCGCCCATCTCGCCGTCCAGCTCGGCCTTGGGGACGAGGGCGGCGACGGAGTCGACGACCAGCACGTCGATGGCGCCGGAGCGGACGAGGGCCTCGACGATTTCGAGGGCCTGCTCACCGTAGTCGGGCTGGGAGATGAGGAGGTTGTCGATGTCCACGCCGAGCTTCTTGGCGTAGGCGGGATCGAGCGCGTGCTCGGCGTCGACGAAGGCAGCCAGGCCGCCGGCGCGCTGCGCCTCGGCGATGATCTGTAGCGAGATGGTGGTCTTGCCGGAGGACTCAGGGCCGAAGACCTCGATGACGCGACCACGCGGGACTCCGCCTACTCCGGTGGCCGCGTCGAAGGAGATGGAGCCGGTGGAGATGACGGCGATGGGGCCGATGGCCTCCTTGGAGCCGAGGCGCATGACGGAGCCTTTGCCAAACTGTTTGTCCAGCGCTGCGAGTGCGGTTTCTATTGCTCGGTTGCGATCATCGGCCACGGCGATATTCTCCTCGGTGAAGGGTCAAGAGGGATTCTAGCACCCAAAAAGGGAATGGGCGAAGAGAAAACGAAATTATTTGGGTTTTTGCTGATGAATTCGCAGTTCTAGGACAGATATAGAGTGGCTTCGCGCTGCGAACGAGACTGCGTGCGGCTTCTCCAGATGCGCACAGACGGCAACGACAAGTGACAGTTAGCAGATTCGCCTCAGGCTGGCAAGAGGGCTGCGGCTCAGGGCTGCGCGGGAGGTGCGTCGCTTGCGGGCGGAGCCGATGGTGCGGCTTCGGCTGGCTTGACGGCTTCGGCGGGCTTGGCGGCAGCATCGGCAGCGGGTTTTTTGGGCGGGGCTTCGGCCTTGCGCGCGGGAGCGATGATGGCGTGCAGGGTAGTGCCCTCCATGCGCGGCATGAACTCGACCAGACCGGCGTCGCCGATGTCGAGGATGAGGCGGTTGACGATCTTGTAGCCGAGGTCGCGGTGGGCCATCTGGCGGCCCTTGAAGCGCAGCGATGCCTTGACCTTGTCGCCGTCGCCGAGGAAGCGGATGGCCATGTTCTTCTTGGTCTGATAGTCGTGCTCGTCGACGGTGACGGAGAACTTGACTTCCTTGATGGTGATGACTTTTTGCTTCTTGCGCGCGGCGCGTTCGCTCTTGTCCTTTTCGTAGAGGAACTTGCCGTAGTCCTGAATGCGGCAGACGGGGGGGATGGCGTTGGGGGAGATCTCGACCAGGTCCAGCGAGCGCTCGCGGGCCATCTTGAGTGCCTCGAAGGGAGGCATGATGCCGAGCTGCTCGCCGTTCTCGTCGATGACGCGAATCTCGCGGGCGCGGATACGTTCGTTGGTGCGGATGAAGGACTTAGCGGAACGCTTATCGATCGGTGGAATAGGTCGCCTCCACAGCGCGCCGCATGGGCCGCCATGTCTCTAAAGGATTGGATTGCATACCTCGTCTGAAGGTTGCGTATATCGAGAAGTATAGCATTCGCCACCTGGAACTGGCTCAACCTCGCCGCCGCAGGGGTTGGTGCAGCTTTCAGACACCGCCCCTTCGGATAAAGCGAGTCACAACGGCGTTTCGGAATACCAACGTGAGTGCGGTGGGTGGTGAGGAATTCCGGAGCGTGATCTAATTCACTACCTCAACCTTTGAGGAGGATAATGGACTGATAGCGATAGAGGAACTTAACAGAGAATATGTCATCCCTTATTGATGAAACGCTGGATGCTTCCGCTTGGGTTGAGCAACGCTTCGCAGCGCTGTCTGAAGGTAACGAGCTTGGACGCTTGGTTAGCGCTGTCGTATGGACCGATGGTTACTTGGATGACGGCGAACCAATTGGCGGGGGTGATCCCTCTGTTATCGTCAACGAAATCAACGAGCAAGGACTTCCCCTTTTGAGAGGGCATGATCCTGGTCTTCCTGCAGGGCGTGTCGCCGCTGCTCAAGCGTTTACAAGTCCAAGCGGAACTCGATTCGTTGCCGCTATCTTGGCATACTATGAGCCTGACCATCAGCTAGGCTTTGCTTCTCTCGGCGTAGATCCATTCCCGTCCGTTAGATCGCCGACAACACTTGGATCGCTCGACGGCGCACGGATCGAGTTTGGTATCGACCGAAGAGAAGTAGAGTCTCATTGGCTGGACGAAGTCTTAGAGGGTGCCCCGCTTTTCGTAAAGCGTATTGAGTTCTCGCACAATGCAGCGGAATCGGTGAAGGAACTGATACGGGTAGGACTCCCACTCGCAGCGTTGCTGTGGAATCCACTTGTGACGACCATCGCCAACGAGGCCGGCAAGGATATCTATGCTGGTATCCGACTCTGGCTCCAGAAACTTTGGAAAAAGTTGACGGAACTACGGGACCCAATAGTGGATGTACAAGTGGACCACAACGGATGCAATGTTTCATTTATTCTTCGTGGCCATGATGTCGATCAGCACTACGCCGCTCATGCCGCTTGGCCGGTTGCTGCTGCCCAGGCCGTCAAATTAATAGATAGTTTAGGTCAGCGCAACCGCACTCTTATCACTCTCACCTACGAGTACGAGCAATCGCGCTGGTTTCCTTCTTACGCCATCATGGCTGATGGGCGAATCGTCTCAGACCGCAGTATTCTCATTGCGTTCGAGCAGGTTCCCAAAAGTCTGAGTATGGGAATCCTCCGGAAAGAAAATGAGGATTAGTAACGCGAAGTCGGCTTCTCGCACGCGATGGAATGGCAGACAAATACTACCTGCGCCACCACCCTGCCGCAGGTAGTTTAATCTGCATCCGTTCTGAAGGAGCCAGCCTTTAGTCCCCGAGGAAAGCTTCACGCCGAACCAACGCTACTTTGTCTCCATCTCCCGCTGGAGCAAATACTCCGAGTAGGGGCCTTTGAAGTCTTCGATGCGGAAGGCGGATGGGCCGCCCTCGAAGTGCCAGATGCGGGTGGCGACCTCGTCGATGAGGTCGAGGTCGTGGGTGACGAGGAGGACGGTGCCGTCGTACTTTTGCAGGGCGAGGTTGAGGGCGTTGATGGCTTCGAGGTCGAGGTGGTTGGAGGGCTCGTCGAGGACGAGGACGTTGGGCTTTTGCAGCATGAGCTTGCAGAAGAGCAGGCGGGCGGACTCGCCGCCGGAGAGCGCGTCGGTCATCTTCATGCCCTCTTCGCCGCGGAAGAGCATCTGGCCGAGGATGCCGCGGATGTCTTCCTTGGTGGCGTCCTCGTCGAACTGATAGCAGCCAGTCGTTGACGGTCATGCCCATCTGGATGGAGCTGATGAAGTCCTGCGCGAAGTAGCCGATCTGCGCCGCGTGTCCCCACTTGACGGCGCCTGAGTCGATGGAGAGGTCGGACTCGTCGACGCCGGGAGCGTTGGCGAGCAGCGCCTTGAGGAGGGTGGATTTGCCCTGGCCGTTGCGGCCCACGAGGGCGATCTTGTCGCCGCGCATGAGTGAGGCGGAGAAGCCGCGGATGACTTCGAGCGGCGGGCCGTCCTGCTGCGCGTAGGCCTTGGAGACATCCTCGAACTCGAGGACGTGCTTGCCGGAGGGACGCGCCTGCTCGAAGCGGATGTAGGGGCGCTGGATGTTGGAGCGGGCCAGCTCGGTGACGGCGAGGCGATCGACCTCTTTTTTGCGCGAGGTGACCTGGCTGGAGCGCGTGCCGCCGGAGAAGCGGGCGATGAAGTCGTTGAGCTGGGCGATTTTTTTCTCGCGCTGCTCGTTCTGGCTCTCGACGCGGGAGCGGATGGCGGTCTTCTGCTCGACCATGTCGTCGTACCCGCCGTTGTAGAGGATGATGGTCTCGTAGTCGATGTCGGCGATGTGGGTGCAGACGGAGTTGAGGAAGTGGCGGTCGTGGGAGATGGTGATGAGGGTGCCGTTGTAGCGGACGAGGAAGTCCTGCAGCCAGAGGATGGAGTCGAGGTCGAGGTAGTTGGTTGGCTCGTCGAGCAGAAGGGCCTGCGGCTCGCCGAAGAGGGCCTGGGCGAGCAGGACGCGGACCTTCTGGCCGCCCTGCAGCTCGGACATCTTGCGGTCGTGCATGCGTCGGGGATGTCGAGGCCCTGGAGGAGGATTGCGGCGTTGGCCTCGGCCTCGTAGCCGTCCTCTTCGCCGACGATGCCTTCGAGCTCGCCGAGACGGATGCCGTCGGCGTTGGTCATCTCAGGCTTGGCGTAGATTCGCTCGCGCTCTTCGAGGGCGGCCCAGAGCGGCTTGTTGCCCATGATGACGGTGTCGATGACGCGGTAGGCGTCGAAGGCGAACTGGTCCTGGGAGAGGACGCCGAGCTTGCGCGGACGGACGACCTCGCCCTTCTGCGGGTCGATCTCGCCGGTGAGGACCTTCATGAAGGTGGACTTGCCGGAGCCGTTGGGGCCGGTGAGGCCGTAGCGGCGGCCGGTGGTGAAGGTGACCGAGACATCTTCGAAGAGGAGCTTCGCGCCGTAGCGCATGGTGACATTGGAGACTGAAATCATAGGATTCCTTCAATTTTACAGGAGTGCAGCGGACTCTTATTGCGCGAGCCAGCGAGACGAAAGGGGCTGGGCAGGCGCACGGCAGCTCCGTTTGGCGGCTGGTTGGCGCGCGGAACGGAGCTGCGATGTTGATGGGACTCTTGAGGTTTCAACGGCTGAACGGATCGCTGTTGCGCGATGGGTCGCATTGCTGTTGAAGCAAAGTCCCACGGATTATTGGCCGCGGCGGGTTGGGCCGGAACGGCTTGCGCTGGGGCGCGAGCTGCCGATGCGGGCCGGAGCGTGGCGTCCCGAGGAGAAACCTCCGCCGGAGCCGGGACGGCTGCGGAAGCCATTTGCACTGTGGCCTTTGTATGGGCTGGTGCCGATGTTCCTGGCCTGGGTCTGGGCGGAGACGTCGCCCGACTTCCAGGAGCGGGTCTCCAGCGCGAGCAGGCTGCCCGCGTTGGAGGAGAGATCGAGGGGCTTGTTGCGCTCCTCCTTCTCAAGGTCCTTATCGGCCTCGCGCCAGAGGAACTTTACCTTGAGCTCACGCTCCATCTTGCGCGCGTCGGAGCGCTCCTGGGGCATGACGAAGGTGGTGGCAATGCCGGTTGCGCCGGCGCGGCCGGTGCGCCCGACGCGGTGGACGAAGTCGTCGGAGCCATTGGGCAGGTCGTAGTTGATGACGTGCGCGATGTCCTGCACGTCGATGCCGCGGGCGGCGACATCGGTGGCAACCAGGATGCGGTGCTTGCCGGTGGAGAAGCCTTTGAGCGCGGCGGTGCGCTGCGACTGCGAGCGGTCGCCGTGGATGACATCGACATCGTGGCCGAGGCGCTCGAGTTTTTTGGAGATGCGGTCGGCGCCGTGCTTGGTGCGGGAGAAGACGAGGAATGTGCCGGTCTCTTCCTTGAGCATCTGGTCGAGCAGGCCGAGCTTCTGGTCCTGCATGACGGTGCATGCGCGCAACTCGACCGAGTCGCAGGGATGCGATGTCATGCCGATCTCGATGCGCACGGGATTGCGGACGTAGTCGCGAACGACCTCGCGGACGTTGGCGTCCAGCGTGGCGGAGTAGCACATGGTCTGGCGGGAGCGGGGAAGCGCTCCGACGATGCGTCGGATGGCGGGCAGGAAGCCCATGTCCAACATGCGGTCGACTTCGTCGAGGACGAGCATCTCGACGGCGCCGATGTTGATGGCGCGGCGGCGGAGGAAGTCTTCCAGGCGTCCGGGGGTTGCGACGACGAGGCGCGGCCCGCGGGAGAGCTGGTCGAGCTGGGTGTTTTCGCTGAGGCCACCGACGACCAGAACCGCGTCGCCTCGGGAGATGGGAACGAGCTTGGAGTAGTGCTCCAGCACCTGCATGGCAAGCTCACGCGTGGGCAGCAGGATGAGCGAACGGATGGGGCCGCGCTTGCCCTTGACGGAGGGAACCGAGGTTGCGTCCATCTTCTCGATCATGGGGATCAGGAAGCTGAGCGTCTTGCCGGTTCCGGTGGAGGCGGTGGCGAGGATGTCGGCACCATTGAGGGCGGGCGGAATTGCCTTGGCCTGCACTGGGGTTGGCGTCATGAAACCGGCCGCACTGAGAGTGCGCTTCAGGGAATCTGAGATATTGAAGTCGTTGAAGTGGACGTTCTTCAGGAAGGGGAGGTGGGTGGCGGGATCGATCTCGATCTCGGAGGAGTCGACGATGGCGTCGGAGGTTGCGGAACTGGCTGCCGGCGCTGGGTTGGTTGCGTGGAATGCAGGAGCAGCGCGGTGCGCAGGAACTGCGTGGTTGGGGAATATTGCCTGGTTCATGTTGGGTATAGATGTTTCGGAGATAGCCTCAGGCTCAAGAGTTGCGGTCGTCAAAATACTTCCTTTTCAATCGGTGTAGATGGTGCGGCAAAGCGATGCAGTGGCGCCGAAGCACCTTGGGGATTCCTTTAGTCAGCATTGCTGTCGGTTGCGAAGCGTTGCTGCTGCACGGCGAGACGCGTCCTGTGACGTGTCTTCAGCCAGAGCAACCAGCGCACCATCTTCTTATACGTACGCGGCTCAAACGCTTCCATGGCATAAAGCCATCTGGTGGCATAAAGCCACACAGCGTTCAGGAGCCAGATTGCAGAAGAACTGCGGTGGGAGAGGCAAATCGCAGTCTCTGGCCAGACACCATACGCAACGGGTAAGTTGCAGAACTCGGATGTCTTTGCCTGCGATGCCTGCACTCGATCCAATCGAGCGCAAGACCAGTGTAACACAGTGCAGGGGTGAAGAGGGAGATGGGGACCTGAAGCAGTAAGCGATTCCAAGCGGGAACCGAGTTAGTAATTTCGCTGACCTGAAGGGTTCTGCACAGATGAACGGTGCTGTGCAGGGTTATGATGCAGCAGTGCCGGGTTGCTGGGGGCGACTCAGCCTGCGGTGCCAGGAGTATGCCAGGCGGGCGAGTACTCCGGAGATGAGGTAGCCGAAGGCAATGATCATCAACGCCCACTCTGAGTTCCAGGCGATCAGGCTGAAGATCACCGCAATCAGAGTGAAGAGGCGGGCAGGATGGCGGTCGCCGGAGGTGACCTCCTTGGCGCTCCAGAAGCGCCAGTTGCTGACCATGAGGAAGCCGGTGAAGAGCAGCAGCAGGAGCCAGACCAACGCGATCCAGGGGTAGTGGATGGGCGCTCCGCTGAAGAAATGGACGACGGCGGCGACTATACCTGCGCCGGCCGGGATGGGCATGCCGACGAAGAACTTGTGGCCCGGCTTGCCGGGATTGCGCGGCTGCGGATTTTTGCTGATATTGAAGCGCGCCAGACGGCTGGCACCGCAGACGAGAAAGAGGAAACAGACGAATACGCCGGCGTGCAGCACGTTCTGGCGCAGGTCTGGATGGACGGTGAGGGGCAACATGCGGAAGCCCCAGATGTAGGCGAGCAGGCTGGGCGCGACGCCGAAGGTGATGACGTCGGCGAGGGAGTCCAGCTCATGGCCAAAGTCGCTTGTGGTGTGGGTGACGCGCGCGATGAAGCCGTCCAGACCGTCCAATAGCGCCGCAACTCCGATGGCCAGCGCGGCGCGGTCGAAGTATGCCGGCTCGGCCAGCGAACCCTGTATGCTCTGCGTCATGGCGTAGTAGCCGAGGGCAATGTTGCCCGCGGTGAAGAGCGATGGCAGGACGTACATGCCTCGGCTGGGATGGCGCCGCGGCCTGATCTCCTCTCCGTTGAGGTCGCGCAGGCCCAACTGTTCGGGGGGCATCAGGAGGCCACCTCCGCTGTGGCGTTCGCTGAATTGATGGCGGGCTGCGGCAACACCGCAAGAATGGTCGATCCGCCGCGCACACGCGATCCCGAATCGACCTTCGGCACAGCGTCGGCGGGCATCAGGATATCGACCCGCGAGCCGAACTTGATCATACCCACGCGCTGGCCGCGCTGAATGCGGTCGCCAACTTTTACCGTGCAGACGATGCGGCGGGCAAGCAGGCCGGCGATCTGTTTGTAGCTGATCTCGCATGTGCCCGCGTCGAGCACCACCAGAGTCTGCTCGTTGACCACGGCCGACAAACTATTCATCGCGTTTAAAAATCGGCCCTCGCGGTACACCACCGCCTTGACCGTTCCCGTTACCGGCGCGCGATTGACATGCACGTCGAAGACGCTGAGAAAGATGCTGATGCGCAGGCGGCTTCCTTCGGAGGTCTCGATCCAATCGGCCTGGGTGACAACGCCGTCGGCGGGCGAGACGATCTCACCCTGGCCGGTGGGGATGGTGCGCTCGGGATCGCGGAAGAACCAGAGGAAGAAGAGCGCCAGCAGCACAGGCAGCGAGGTCTGCGGCACGGACTGAGTCAGCAGCCACAGAAGCGCGGCGACCACGACCATCCCCAACGCATAGAAGTACCCGTCACGCACCATAGGTTTACCAGTATAAGGCCTGCGGATTGCATCCTGACGTTGCGGCAGCCTTTCCCTATATGAGGATAGAGCCGCGGACATCTCGCGCCCATACTCGCGCCCAGATGCGCAGGCAGGGTTTTCGATAGATATGCGGAGTTTGCGGCGATCAACGGGCGCTGGTTGACGGGCGGGGTGGACGCTCGGCGGACTGGAAGAGGTAGACGGCGAGGATGCAGATGAGGGGTTCGAGGGGGTGGCGGAAGCGGGCGTGGACGGTGATGAGGTAGTAGGGGATGGGCAGCAGGAGAAAGGCCCAGGCAAACAGTCCGGCGACGGGGACGCGGCGGCGAAGGGCGAGGGCGAGGCCGAGGAGTCCGGCGATGGAGAGAAAGGCGAAGTTGAGCGTGCGGCCGAGTTCGTTGTACCAGGCCTCGTCGGCGGGGTGGGGGACGCCGATCCAGAAGAAATAGATGCGGCGGGCGATGTCGGCGGCGAAGTGGGCGGGGTGGGCGGCGATGAAGGCACGGGCGAGCGCTCCGCGCTGGGCGACGTAGCGGACTTCGCCGAGCGAGGCGTAGAGGCGAAGCTGCTCGGGGGCCTGGAAGGGGTGGTAGTACTCCATGAGCAGGCCGTTGGAGCCGGGACCGTTGCCCATGTACATCTCCGCGCCGAGGTTGCCGCGCAAGAGGGATGAAGGCGTGGAAGGCCTGCCAGTTGCGGAGGGTCCAGGGTGCGATGCAGGCGAGGAAGAGGAGTGCGGCGAGAGTGGGGCCGAGGAGAATGTGCGCGATCCCACCCATGCGATGAAGCCGCATGGATGGGGCACCCGGATTGCGGAGTGTTGGGAGGAGAATCCAGAGGGCGCAGACGGGAAGAAAAATGAGGAGGGTGGAGTTGGAGAGCGCGATGAGGGCCCAGAGGAGGACGAAGAGGAGCCAGGAGGTTGTTGGTTGCTGGTTGCTGGTTGTTGGTTGAAGACTGGCGTTGGAGGTGTCGATGCCGCGCATGCGGAGGGCGAGGACGAGGGTGAAGGTGAAGAGGGCGGTGGTGATGGTCATCTCCCAGGGCCAGCGGACGGCGTACTGCATGGCGGCGGGATAGAGCGCCCAGAGCCACGCGGACCAGAGGGCGACGCGGCGCGAGAAGCAGCGGGCGGCGATCTCCCAGGTGGCGAGCGCGGTAGCGGCGGAGAAGGCCGACTGGATGGTGAAGAGGACCCACGCGGAGGCAGGAGTGAAGACTCCGAAGACGCGGAAGATGGCGGCCAGCAGGAGCGGATAGAGCGGCGGGAGCCACGCGGTGGGGCCGGTGTGGGCGATGAAGGCGTTGGCGAAGGGGTCGGAGTAGCCGTAGCCGGTGACGAGCGCGCGGGCGATGCGTCCCGCCTCCCAGCCGAACTGGAAGTGGTCCTCGGAGACGCGAATGCGATAGGTGTGGGCCAGCGTCATGTAGAGAACGCGGACGGCGAAGGCGACCCAGAAGATGCGGGCGGGGGCTCGGAGGGGATTGGGCGTGGGCGGGTTGAAGAAGGCGCGGAGGCGGGCGAGCATCGATTTCGATTCTAGTCTGAAGACGAAAGCAAAGGCGAAAACCGCAGGTCCTTGACTCCGGTTGGCATAGAACGCCAACCTTCGCTCAGGATGACAAATCAACGGGGAGCGCGAGACGGTACAATTGTGGGCTTATGGTTGCGATCAAAGTGAAAAAGCTGGTGGAGGCGGCGCAGATGCCGCGGTATGCCCATGTGGGCGAGTACGGCGACCTGGCGGCGGACCTGTATGCGTCGGCGGACGCGCGGCTGGCGGCGGCGGGCGAGGCCGGTTCGACCGCGGCGGTGCCGACGGGGATTGCGATGGAGTTTCCGCCGACGCACGGGGCGCTGGTGGAGGACAGGTCGGGGCTGGCGGTGCGCGGGGTGACGACGCTGGCGGGGGTGATCGATCCGGGATACCGGGGGGAGATTCGGGTGGTGATGACGAACCTGAGCGCGGAGGCGGTGGAGATCAAGGCGGGCGCCTAGAATTGTGGGATGGTTGCAGATCAAAGTGAAGAGGCTGGTGGAGGCGGCGCAGATGCCGCGGTATGCCCATGTGGGGGAGTACGGCGATCTGGCGGCGGACCTGTATGCGTCCGCGGACGCGCGGCTGGCGGCGGCGGGCGAGGCGGGATCGACCGCGGCTGTGGCGACGGGGATTGCGATGGAGTTTCCGCCGACGCACGGGGCGCTGGTGGAGGACCGGTCGGGGCTGGCGGTGCGCGGCGTGACGACGCTGGCGGGAGTGATCGATCCGGGATATCGCGGGGAGATTCGGGTGGTGATGACGAACCTGAGTGCGTTGCCGGTGGAGATCAAGGCGGGCGAGCGGATTGCGCAGTTGCGGATTGTCGAGCGGATCGAGGCGAGCTTCGAGGAGGTTGCGGAGCTGGGCGAGGCAGAGCGCGGCGCGGGGGGATTTGGAAGCACGGGGAAGTGAAGGCCACCCGGCGAGAAAAACAACTTGTTACGTGTACACAAATGTGTATTATGTGTATAGGGCGGTGCGACTCGTGGAACTGGAATTTGAGTGGGACGAAAAGAAATCCAGCGCCAACCTTGATAAGCATGCCGTCTCGTTCCTGACCGCCGCGGAAATCTTCGGGAACGAGATCATGGAGCGGATCGACGACCGGGAAGACTATGGGGAGATTCGCTTCATTGCTCTCGGCCGGGTTGATGCAGACGTGTTTCGGGTTGTGTTTACCTGGCGTAGTGAAAGCCTCATCCGCATCATAAGCGCCCAGAAAGCGAGCAGAGATGAACGAGAAATCTACTATAGTGCGACACTCCCTTAGCCAGGTCAGAACCATGCGGGAACGCGGCGAGGACAAGACCAGCCCAGATGCCCCCGAAGCTGAATCTCTCGGCGCGGAGTTCTGGAAGAGCGCCCGCGTCGTCATGCCGAGCGGCAAGACTTCCGTTCACCTTCGCCTCGATAGCGATATTGTCGAATGGTTCAAGGCGAATGGAAAAGGCCACCTGACCCGGATGAACTCGGTTCTCCGAGCGTATGTAGAAACGCAGAAACGCTGTGCCTAGTGAGGACTATGCGACAACCCACCCTTCGCTAGAAAAAAGCGAAGGATGGGGCACCCACCGCAGCCAGTTTTGCGTTCCCAACGCCCTTGGGGATGAACCGATATCATCGGTAGAAGAGGCTCCTCTATGCCCACAAAGAAAGCCACTGCGCCGAAAAAGACCGAACGGCTAGGCGCTGCAAGTCTGGTGGCTAGTACCTCCCTCCGAAGAATCGAAGAAGTTCTTTATGGCCCCATATGGGATGAAAGCACATCAATGACGATGAAAGAGTTGCTCCCTACGCTAAAGGGAGGTTTGTGGCATGTGACACGCGCAGAGCGCCATAGCAAGATAATCAGCAGCGGAGGAATTGATCCAAATCCAGAAGGCGTTTCTGATACCGAACGGTGGCAAACTCAGCATGGTAAGCGCGGGTTTCCCTTTGTGAGATATGTTGGTGGATAAGTCTTTTGATTTTATTAACTGGGATATTGATAAATGTGCGGGCGGTTGTGTGCGAGGTTTTTATTGTTGCGGATGGGATAATTTCATACCTGTGTTGCAGTGGAATGGTAAACGTCTCGATTCATCTGTATGGATAGAGATTAACTATGATGCGGTAAAACACAATCTAAAACTCAACGAAGAACTAGAGCGCTTGCAATGTGCCGAGCGAGAACGATCCGGAGATAACCACACATTACTCCCGTGCGTCGAGGCTGCTCATATTGGAAGAATACCCTGCTCGGCGATGGTGAGAGCCTTTGCTGTCGTTCGTGCTCACAAGAAAATCCAACCACTACCGTCGAGCGCATCATAATGAGTTTCTGCGACGCAATAATTCAATAGGGTGATCGTTTCAAAAAGGATAAGTTTTGACCCACGACTGCTGTCCCGTGTTTCCAAGGGCATCTATGGGGCAAATGTCAAGACCATAATTACCCCATGAAATACGGCTATGCCCGCGTATAATCGGGCCTTCAGCCCTCGGTTCTGTTAGTGCGAGCACCTGGGGCGATGCCCCAGGCTGGTATAGGGCGCGCCGTTGGCGCTTGGCCTGGTGCGGCTTACGGCGGTGGTGCGGCGGGTGGGCGGAACATGCGACAATCGTATTACCGAGCCATGCCCAGTCAGCCAACCGAACCAGCCGTCGAAGTTTCAGCGCCGGAGGTTTCAGCGCCAGCCGTTCCCGCCTCTATGACAACTGCATCCGCATCCGCGCCAGCGAGTTCAGCGCCATCGGCGCACACCGCAGCGAAGGCCGTTCCCACGCCAGCCGGGATTACGCCCGAGCTGCTGAAGACGCACAGCATTACGGCGGAGGAGTACGCGAGCATCGAGAAGAAGATGGGGCGCGTGCCGAGCCTGACCGAGTTGGGAATCTTCAGCGTGATGTGGAGCGAGCATTGTTCGTACAAGAGCAGCCGCGTCCATCTGAAGCGGCTGCCGACCAAGGGGACGCGGACGACGGGGCCGGGAAGCGTGGTGCAGGGGCCGGGCGAGAACGCCGGGATCATCGACGTGGGCGATGGGTGGGCGTGCGCGTTCAAGATCGAGAGCCACAACCATCCCAGCTACGTTGAGCCGTTCCAGGGCGCGGCGACGGGCGTGGGCGGGATTCTGCGCGACATCTTTACCATGAACGCGCGGCCGCTGGCGGTGATGGACTCGCTGCGGTTTGGGCCGCTGGACGAGGAAGAGAAGGACGCGGCGCTGCGGCGGCGCAACCATGCGATTGTGAATGGCGTGGTTGGCGGCGTGGCCAGCTACGGGAACTGCTTTGGCGTGCCGAACCTGGCGGGCGAGACGAAGTTCGAGGCGTGCTATTCAGCGGCAATCCACTGGTGAATGCGTTTGCGCTGGGGTTGGTGAAGAAGGACGAGATTTTTTACGCTAAGGCGACCGGCGTGGGCAACCCGGTGATCTACGTGGGGGCGAAGACGGGGCGGGACGGCATCCATGGCGCGACGATGGCGAGCGAGGAGTTCACCGAGGATTCGGAGGCGAAGCGGCCCAACGTGCAGATGGGCGATCCGTTCATGGAGAAGCTGCTGCTGGAGGCTTGCCTGGAGGCGATGGCGACCGGGGCGGTGGTGGGGATTCAGGACATGGGCGCGGCGGGACTGACCTGCTCGACCTGCGAGATGGGCGCGCGCGGCGAGCTTGGGTTGACGATCGAGCTGGACCTGGTGCCGCAGCGGGCGACGGGCATGACTGCGTACGAGATCATGCTGAGCGAGAGCCAGGAGCGGATGCTGCTGGTGGCCGACAAGGGACGCGAGGGCGAGGTTCTGGCGGTGTTTGCGAAGTGGGGGCTGGACGCTTCGATTGTGGGGATTGTGACGGCGGACGATACGATGCGCGTGACGCATCATGGGGAATTGGTCGCGGAGATTCCCAACAAGGCGCTGACCGATGAGGCCCCGGTGTACCACCGGCCCGTGGGAGTGTGGAAGTCGCCGGTGCCGATGGATCCTCCGGCGTGGGTTGTGGAGGAGCTTCGCAAGAACCAAGAGATTACACGGCGGATTTGAAGAAGCTATTAGGGTCGGCGAATATTTGTGATAAGCGGTGGGTGTTTGAGCAGTACGACTCGATGGTGCAGAGCAATACGGTGCAGGGGCCGGGCGGCGAGGCCGGGGTGATGCGGATCAAAGCTTCGATCTGGGACAGGCACGGGCGACGGCAAGCCGGAGCGCGGACTGGCGATGGCGCTGGCGGGAAATGGGCGGTGGTGCTGGCTGGACCCGAAGCTGGGCGCGATGCATGCGGTGGCGGAGGCGGCGCGCAAGGTTGCTTGTACGGGCGCGACTCCGGTGGCGGCGACCAACTGCCTGAACTTCGGCAACCCGGAGAAGCCGGAGATCATGGCGCAGTTTTCGGCGACGATCGATGGGATCGCGGAGGCATGCACGGCGCTGGGTACGCCGATTACGGGCGGGAATGTTTCGTTCTACAACGAGACGCGGGGCGAGGGGATCTATCCGACTCCGGTGGTGGGGGTGGTGGGGATTCTGAACGATGTATCGAAGGCGGTGCCGGCGGCGTTTCAGAAGGCGGGAGAAGTGATTCTGCCTGATCTACTTCGGATGCGAGGCGTTGTCGCACGAGCCTCCTGACAACGAAGGACCGTTCACGGGAATCTCGTGGTTGTTCGGAATTTGCGAAAGATCTTGTTCAACTGAGTCTTGGGGCCACTCCTCCGGCGCTCGACATCGAGGAAGAGCATCAAGTTCAGCAATGCCTCTCGAAGATTGCCGACACGGGGCTCGCAATCCTCTGTAACGGACATAGGGAGCGGCGGCATCGCGGTTGCACTTGCTAAGGCTGGATTGCGAAGGGAATCGGCGCTCGAAGTTGAAAATAGGATGCAAGGACGCATCGCCGAGAACTTACTTGAATTGTTTTGCGAGCGACAGCACGGGGGTGTGCTTGTCATCTGCGCCGAAGATCAGCTTCGCGCTCTGGCTTTGGCTACCTGGCGGCAAATTCGCCACGGAGTGATCGGACACACTGACCGAGGCCGATGTGATCGTTCGTTGCAGGAGATTTCTCCTTTCCAAAGGCGAAACGTTGATCCATGACGTCCATCGGCGAACTCGCCGAAGTCTTCAACTGCGTCTCTCCCGAGTGAGCTTGCGGCGGAGGTGGTGACCGCATGAGCGAGTGGCATGGTTCAGCAGGCGAGCGCAAGAGACAGACCAGCAGGTCCTTCGACTGCGCTGCTCACGGAGTGAGCAGCTTCGCTCAGGATGACAGCTTCGTGGATAGAGATAGAGGATCAAGACGCGACGCCGTTCGATAAGTTGCGGGAGGAGTGCGGCATTATGGCGGTGTATGGGCATCCGGATGCCGCGCGGATGACGTTCTGGGGGCTGTATGCGTTGCAGCATCGCGGGCAGGAGTCGGCGGGGATTGCCAGCGCGGACGGGCATGATGTGAACGACATCAAGGGCATGGGGCTGGTGAGCGAGATCTTCACCGACGAGGTGCTGGCCAAGCTGCCCGGGCATATTGCGATCGGGCACACGCGCTACTCGACGACTGGGGACTCGGCGCTGCTGAACGCGCAGCCGATCTCGGTGGAGTCGACGATGGGGCTGATCGCGATTGCGCACAACGGGAACCTGGTGAACCTGGGGAACTCCAAGGCGCGGCTGGAGAGGGATGGCGCGGTCTTCCAGACGACGTCGGACTCGGAGATCATCGTGCAGTTGATCGCGCACTCGCGGTGCAATACGCTGGTGGACTGCATTGCGGAGTCGCTGGCGCAGGTGGATGGGGCGTTCTCGATTGTGATGATGACGCGCAACCGGATCTTTGCGGCGAGGGACCCGCATGGGTTCCGGCCGCTGTCGATGGGGCGGATTGCGGGGGTGAACGGCGAGCCGGACACGTTTGTGTTTGCTTCGGAGACGTGCGCGTTCGACCTGCTGCATGCGAAGTATGAGCGCGACGTGAGGCCGGGCGAACTGGTAATGGTGAGCGAGGACGGCGTGACCAGCCGAAGGTTCTCGCCGGAGACGGTGCCTCATGCGAGCTGCATCTTTGAGCATGTCTACTTTGCGCGGCCGGATTCGCGCGTCTTCGGGCGATGGGTGCAGCAGTCGCGCGACGAGATGGGGCGGCAACTGGCGCGGGAGAGCGGCGTGGATGCGGACCTGGTGGTCCCGGTGCCGGACTCGGGCGTGACGGCGGCGCTGGGCTACGCGGCGGAGAGCGGGATTCCGTTCAACTTCGGGCTGATCCGAAACCACTATGTGGGACGGACGTTCATCCAGCCAGAGCAGAGGACGCGCGACTTTGGGGTGCGCATGAAACTGAACCCGGTGCGCAACCTGCTACAGGGGAAGCGAATTATTCTGATCGACGACTCGATCATTCGCGGGACGACGAGCCGCAAGATTGTGCGCATGTGCCGGGCGGCGGGGGCGGCGGAGGTACACATGCGGATTTCGTGTCCGCCGACGATCAGCCCGTGTTTTTATGGGGTCGATACGCCTAGACCAGGAACTGATTGCGGCCAACAAGTCGGTCGAGGAGATACGGGAGTTTATCGAGGCGGACTCGCTGGCGTACCTGTCGCTGGTGGGGCTGACGTACTCCTGCACCACGAATGAGCCGGCGAATGGGATGTCGCCGGCGAGCTTCTGCACGGCGTGTTACACGGGGGTGTACCCGACGCAGTGGGTGGATGTGGAGGATATCCTGCCGGCGACTGTGGTCGCGTAGAGATTAAACGAGCCACGGACCGGCGCGGATTATCCCCTTTTTGCACGCGCCGATTCGTGGCTATTCGTATCGTTTTATCGTGCGTCTTAAGGGTGATTTTGGGCCACTTGCGCGGGAGGTTATGTGATTTGGGTCACATAATCCTGGGTGGGATGTGTCCTGCGCGGCGTGGGACGACGTATACTTTCGCTGAAGTCCACGAGGTGCAGCGCATGCGTATGAATTGCCAGAACTCCCGCAGAAATTTTCTGAAGACGACGATGTTTGGTGGCGCGGCAGCGATTGCAGCGTCGAAGATGCCGATGGCCATGGCGGCGCCAGTCGCGCCCGTGGCTGCGGCGAACAGTGGGCCAAGCCGGGTGTCGCTGGCGGCTGGGGACGACCGCGCGAAGATTGCGTTCGATTCGCTGACGCCGTTCAAGAAGGAGATTGCAGCGGCGATTGGCAATAAGCGCGTGGTGCTGAAGCCGAACAACGTGATTGTCAATGTGCCGTTGTGCGCGTCGAGCGCGGACAATCTGGAGGGGATTCTGGAGTTCCTGCACTCCATCGGCAAAACCAACATCGTCATTGCGGAGTCGCCGGCAAACGGGACGGCGATGGAGGGATTCGCCAACTACGGTTACGACAAGCTGGCGGCGAAGTACAACGTGAAGCTGGTGAACCTGGACGCTGAGAAGTACCAGATTGTGTACTGCATCGACCAGAAGGACATGCAGCCGCATGCGACGCGCGTGGCGACGATGATGATGGACCCGGCGAACAACTATGTGATCTCTGCGGCGAAGCTGAAGACACACGACCTGGTGGGGATTACGCTGTCGCTGAAGAACGTGGTGGTGGGAGCGGGGATCAAGGACCCGGGTACAGGGCTGCGGCCGACGCCGGGCGCGACGCGGGCCAGGTCGGACAAGCCGCTGATGCATGGCGGCGGAGTGTACGGGATCAACTTCAACCTGTTCATGCTGTCGGCCAAGCTGCACCCGGACCTGGCGGTGATCGACGGCTACGAGGGCATGGAGGGCACAGGGCCGGTGAACGGCACCGCGATCAGCCAGAAGGTGTGCATCGCGAGCACGCGACTGGCTGGCGGCCGACTGCGTGGGCGCGCAACTGATGGGCGTGGACTACAACAAGATCGGCTACCTGAACTACTGCGCGAAGGCGGGCGACCGGGGAGAGAGCGATCTGAGCAAGATCGAGATCGTTGGGCCGGCGGTGAAGGAGTACGCGAAGACGTATCAACTGCCGCGGCAGTGGGAGCAGATTTCGAGCTGGTCGAAGCCGGTGGGGACGGCGTAAGGGCGAACGCGGATTTTCACGGCTGAACGCGGATAGGGCGGAGGACGCCTATCCGCGTTCATTGTTTAATTCAGATGAGTTCGAAGTGGATTTGACGACCGACGGCGGTGGCGGCTTTAAAGAGCGTGTTGAGGGTGACAGCGTCGTTCTCGGAGTCGAGAAGGCGATCCAGGGCGGCGCGGCTTGTGTTCATGCGCCGGGCCATGTTGGTCTTGGAGAGCTTCTGGTCGATCATCTGCTGGCTGATCTGGCGGGCGAGGACACGCTTGATCGCGACGGCGGTTGTCTCTTCATAGATGCCTTCTTCGCGGAGCCAGTCGTCGAAGCTGCTGCCGATGTTTTTCTTCTTCATTGGGCGTCTCCCTTCATCCGTTTCAAAGCCAGATCAATCTCCTGCGTGGGCGTGGCCTGCGTTTTTTTGATGAAGCCGTGCAATAGAACCATCTGGCCGCCAGACGCGCAGAAGATAATTCTGGCGATTCTTCCTTGCGTCAGCGAGCTGCGAACTTCCCATAGACTGCGGCCAAGCGGACGGACTAACGGCAGACCCAACGGCCAGGCAAACTCCACGTCCTTGATGTCTTCGCCGATGATCCGGCGGTCTTCCGGCGGAAGTTCCTTCAGCCATTCCCGGACAGGTTCGCGGCCATTCGTGTTTCGGTAGAATCGCGCCGGGAGTCGCTTCAAGTCCACGAGTTAAATGTACCATAAATGGTACATGCGGACAAGGGGCTGATGCTCTTCATCATTGTGCGCCGGATTTTGCTGGCTTCAGGCGCGACATGCGCGCGATGTAATACAGCGATGTTGCAAAGAGTACAAAGACAAAACCTAAAATCACTGGGGCGAACAATGCGGTCAGCGCTTTTCCGCCCCGCGCGGCGGCGAACATGGCATGCACGATGAAGGCGAAGAGGCAGGTGGTCTCTGCCTTGATCCAATCGATCATAGTGAAAACGAAGGGCAGGGCTGCCGCTCGCTGCTCTGGGCGAACCGGCATGCTGATCGAGCTCTGCGGAATGAATCGAATCAGCGAGAGAAGAATGTAGTCGAAGGCGGCGAAAGCCACCAGAATCCAGAGGAACGATTTATCGCTCCAGCCATTGGCCAGATTGTTGGCACCGAAGTGGGTTGGGATTTGCTGGGGCAGGGCGGAGTAGTTCAGGGCTGCGATCAGGATGGTGAACAACAGACCGGCGGCTGCAAGGATTTCGCGGAACGCTTTCATGGGTTTCGGGCCTCGCGGCGAATTGTAGCACTGCGGCGGTAGCAGCAGATCGCGAGTTGGTCGTGGCGGGGAATATACGTCGATCAAAAACGTCGGATAGGTCGGGTTTAGCCTTGAGGCTTGGCTGGGACTGACCCCATCTGTATCATTCAATTCTGCAATATTACTGCTGGTTACTTCGAGCCTCTGATGTAGCGTTCACCCATCCGTTGCTGAATCTGCGCCCCACGCCGAAAAATCCCGCGCCGGGAATACTACATCCCAAGAGATAGTCATCGCCGGCGATGGTTCCGAAGCGACATCCCACGCGCCATCTTCCATCTCAAAAAAATAAACACTAAAATCGCGGTTCCAAAAGATGGTTTTTATGCGTTCTCCATTCACTTCTGGACGCAAGGAATCTGAACTGACGCTCTATCCCAGCCCGCAATCTTGTTTTATTCCTCAGCCCGAATCTTGTTTGTTCGCTTTGTTACATCATCAGATGCTGCCAATCTCTTCAAAGACCTTGTGTTCGGAACCTCTCTGCAGGAATATCCTGTAATTCGCTTATATGCATGGAATCCCGCCTGCAATCCGCTACCGAGCTATTCCGGCAAAAACCGCAGTCGTCTGCATCCCTTGATTGAAATTCATTGCCAGTCTTAATTCCGCCAAATACAACCGTAGAAATGCTCGGTGACGATCGGACTAAAACACTGAGAGTTCGCTTCTCCCGTTTCGTTTCAGTTTCTTTATTGCGCTTCTCAACGTATTCTTCTATTGAAGCCGTCGGCTCGCAAGCGTTCTTTCAATGCCTGTTCCAGAAGGAAACGATGAACTAGGCACAGATCCAGTCCGCTTCACCGGTTAGTCTCCATGGGGCCGACAATCACGTAAAGCACCATTCGTTCTGGTTATCTGAATTGTTTTCATAATGCTATCCACAATGACCACGGTTCTTAAAGACGACAGTAACTATTTGCTCGCTTTCAGTCGGAGCAAATCGAACTGAGGCGTTTAATGATTCGGATTGACATGCGCTAAAAGAGGCCGAATTTGCGGGGGAGGGGGATGTCGAGGTGCTCGTAGGCGAGGCGGGTGGCGACGCGGCCGCGGGGGGTGCGGTCGAGGAAGCCGATCTGGATGAGGAAGGGTTCGTAGACCTCCTCCAGCGCGTCCTGCTCTTCGGCTAATGCGGCGGCGAGCGTGTTGAAGCCGACCGGGCCGCCGTCGTACTTCTCGATGATGGTGCGCAGCAGGCGGCGGTCGAGCTCGTCGAAGCCGTGGGCGTCGACCTCGAGCAGCGAGAGTGCGGCCTGCGCGGTGGGGCGGTCGATGCGGCCTGAGGCGCGGACTTCCGCGTAGTCGCGGACGCGGCGGAGGAGGCGGTTGGCGATGCGGGGAGTGCCGCGCGAACGCATGGCAATTTCAGCCGCGCCGTCCTGGTCGATGGGGACTCCGATGACCTCGGCGGAGCGGGTGACGATGATGCGCAGCTCGTCGTCGGTGTAGAACTCCAGGCGGAGAAGGATTCCGAAGCGGCTTCGTAGGGGAGACGAAGCAGGCCGGGGCGCGTGGTGGCGGCGACGAAGGTGAAGGGGCGAATCTCCATGACGTGGGTGCGCGCGGCGGGGCCCTGGCCGATGATGATGTCGAGCTTGTAGTCCTCCAGTGCGGTGTAGAGCTTTTCTTCGAGGACGGGCTGCAGGCGGTGGACCTCGTCGAGGAAGAGGACCTGGCGCTCGCGCAGGTTGGTGAGGATGGCGGTGAGGTCTCCCTGGATCTGCAAGGCTGGGCCGGAGGTCTGCTGGAAGCCGACTTCAAGCTCGTTGGCGATGATGGTGGCGAGGGTGGTTTTGCCCAGGCCGGGAGGGCCGAAGAGGAGGACGTGGTCGAGGGCTTCGCCGCGGGATTTGGCGGCCTGGAGAGCGATGGCTAGCTGCTCTTTCGCCTTCTCCTGGCCGATGAACTCGGCGAGGCGAGTGGGGCGGAGCTTCAGCTCGAAGGCGCTGTCGTCGTCGATGGAACCGGCGGAGACGAGGCGGTCGGCCTCGGACGAGACGGGTTTGGGATGCGGCTTTTTGGGATGTTCCACGCTAAGGCGATAGTAGGGCGAATGGCTGGATTGAGCAAGATGGGGGACGGTATGGAGCGGTGGCGTGAAAGAGAGGACAAGCAAGAACAAGCAAAGACGAAATGCGGGGGTCCCTCCACTCCGCTATATTTCAGATGCGGGAGGTATCGCGCGGGGTGGAATGAGAGGACATGCATGAACTCAAAGACGAGCTGCGGCGGGTAGAATCCACAACGCTAACGCTCCGGTCGAGATGACGATCCGAATGAGTCGATGACAATCTATCTTTATGTCATCGCGGCGGGGGCTACTTGGTGTCGATTTTGAGGGTGATGTTGAACTCGGTGCGGGAGTCGAAGGAGCTGATGTTCTTGACGGCGCTTTTTTTGCCGGCGAACTCTGCCCAGAGCTGATAGTCGGTGTTGGGGGCGACCTGGCCGAAGCGGAAGGAGCCGTCGTCGGCGGCGATGTAGCTGCGGACGGCGAGCGAGTGGCCGTCCTTGAGAAAGATGGTGGCGCCCTTGAGACCGGCGTCGGACTTATCAACTACCTTGCCCTGCACCACGTGCTGGGTCTGCGACTGGGCGAGGAGGCGGGGTGAGGATGGGACAAGCGAGGAGGCCAGCGCAGCCATGCAGCAGAAGATGGCGAGGAGGCGGGCAAGGCGGATGACTGGATGGGAGTGAGGGGTCATAGAGGCTATGATACGCGGGCAGGGCTTCGCCGTAGCCGATGTGGGGAGCACGCTATTCGTCGTCCTCTTCCACCGCAAGCGTATCGTCCTCGTCGTCGTAGCCGACGATGTCGACGGGGGCGATTTCGAGGGGATCGGTGGAGACGACCTCCAGTTCCATTCCGCACTCATCGCACTGTAGGGTTTCGCCCTCTTCCACTTCGTCGGGATCGATTGGGATGGGGGTATCGCATTCGGGACAGACAACAGCCATAATAGGAGCCTCCGCAGCTTAGAGGTTGAATTCGGCCTGCGGGATGTCCCCACAGGTCACTTTGCGCCACCCTCCCTGAACCGCGCCCAGGGAAACGCAACGGCACACCCGCCTGCGATAGTTTTAGTAGCGGACTGGCGGTACGTCAAGCACAGACGATTCCCACAGGCAATTGGTTTCAGAAAATTGTGCGGTAGGGCGCGCGGGGCGGGGCGGTCGAGGCTGACGCGCGGGATGTGGTGAAATGGAGAGGAGGCGAAAGAGGTTATGGCGCGCGGCAACACAATTTCGATGAGCTTTCCGCCGTTTGCGGGAGTGGTGCGCAAGCTGGTGCTGGCGAATGTGGCGGTGTACTTCGGCGTTGCGGTGCTGAGCTGGCTTACGCCCGGGCTGGCCGGAGCGCTGGTGGACATACTGCAGCTTCAGCCGTCGGCGGTGGCACGCGGCGAGATTTGGCAGCTTGGGACGTACTGCTTCATCCACCTCGGGCTGTGGGAGATCCTGTTTGCGATGCTGACGCTGTGGTTCTGCGGCTCGCTGCTGGAGGGCGCGTACGGCGGCCGCTGGCTGAAGGAGTTGTACTTCACGTCGGCGATCGGCGGGGCGGCGGTGGCGTCGGCGATCTCGTTCACGCATGTGCTGCGGCTGAGCCCGGAGAGCTATGCCGATGGGCGCGTGGGCGGGATCTTCGGGGTGATGGTTGGACTGGCGATGCGCATGGGCGACACGGAGTTTCTGCTCTTCCCGCTGCCGTTCAGCATCCGCGCCAAGTATCTGGTGACGATCTATATATTGATTGCGGTCGCGGTGCTGCTGAAGGACGCGAATGAGTTTGGCGCGCTGTTGCAGCTTGCGGGGGCGCTCGCTGGATGGCTGTATGTGCGCCATGCGCCGCGGCGAGGGATTGCGTTCGGGTTCGGCGAATGGTACTTCGGGCTGCGCAATACGTACTATCGCGCGAAACGGCGGCGGGCGGCGCGGAAGTTCGAGGTGTACATGGGCAAGCAGGGGCGCGAGGTGAACTTCGACAAAGAAGGACGATACGTCGATCCCGACGAGAAGAAGGACCCCAACGACAAGCGGTGGATGAATTAGGGGCGGTCTTTTCGGATAGGATTAGACGACTCATTTTTGCGCGAGGTGCAAAGATGGCATCGATCGGAATCTATTGCATTGCCCGAAGACGCGCGGGGTTTTTGGGGGTCTTGACGCTTGGTCTATTCTTCGCGGCCAGCCTCTGCCCGCTGGCGCAGATCGCTCCTGCCCAGGGCGTGGCTGCTCCAGCACCAGCTCAGGCGGCTTCGCCTGCTTCCAGCACGGCGTCCTTGAAGTACGACATCGTATCCGTTCGTCCGGCAGATCCTAATGCCAACTACAGGGGAGGTCACACTACACCTGATGAGACAGAGATCGTGCTTTCCCTCAAAGCATTGGTCGGGTACGCGTATGATGTTCGGCCAGAGTTCGTTTTTGGGGGCCCAAAATGGTGTGACCGCGAATTGTTCGACATTAAGGCAAAGGTTGATGAATCGGACATTGCGTCGTTTGAATCTCTGTCATATCAGCAAAGGGCCACTATGTTGAGGCCCATTCTGGAATCGCGATTTGGCCTGAAGGTGCATCCCGAGGTAAGGGTTCTTCAGGTCTTTGACCTGGTACTCGCAAAGGGGGGACTAGGACCAAAGTTTACCCCCCATTCACCGGCCAATCCTGCATTCCAGCTCGGTTCGGTTGGCGGGGATTTCAACGGCTATGGAGTCGAGATGCCCCTCTTTACGAGGGCTCTTTCGAATGAGCTTTCGGCTACCATCGGTCATCCCATCATCGACAAGACAGGTCTGACCGGCAAATACGATTTCTACATTCGATGGAGTTCGACCATGACCGCGAGTTCACCCACCAATCAGGCCGCTGCGGATTCACACCCGGATATATTTACTGCGATGCAGGAGCAGCTTGGGCTCAAGCTTCAACCAGCCAGAGAGCCAGTTGAGACAATCGTTATAGATTTAGCTACTCAGCCTTCAGAAAACTAAATTAGAAAGTCGTTAGTTGCGGGTGGCGATGCGGAGGTGGAGGTCGCGGAGCTGGAGGTCGCTGACCGGGGTGGGGGCGTCGACCATGAGGTCGATGGCCTTGGCGGTCTTGGGGAAGGCGATGACCTCGCGCAGGCTGGTGGCGCCGGCCAGGATCATGACGATGCGGTCGAGGCCGAGGGCGATGCCGCCGTGCGGAGGCGTGCCGTACTCCAATGCGTCGAGGAAGAAGCCGAAGCGTTCGTGGGCCTCTTCGTCCGTCATGCCGAGCGAGCGGAAGATCTCGGCCTGCACGTCCTTGCGATGGATACGGATGGAGCCGGAGCCTAGCTCGGTGCCGTTGAGGACGATGTCGTAGGCGAGGGCGCGGACGGCCCCCTTATCGTTGGTGAGGCGGCCAGCCTGGATGTCGTCTTCGTGCGGCGAGGTGAAGGGATGATGCGCGGCGTCCCAGGTCTTGGTCTCCTCGTTCCACTCGTACATGGGGAAGTCGGTGACCCAACAGAATTTGTAGTCGGCGGCGGTTCCGGTCCTGGCGAAGCGGCCGTGCTTGTCGGCGTACTTTGCGCCGAGTTCGAGGCGGAGCGCGCCGACACGCTTGTAGATCCACTGCGGATCGTAGTTCCACATGGCGGGCGTGCCGAGCTTGGGGGTGACGACGGTGATGAGGTCGGCGGGGCTGAGCGCGGGGACGCCGAGGCTGGCGGCAAGCGCGGCGGAGATGGCGTCGGCCAGCGGGGCGAAGGCTGCGTTGGTGCGCAGGCGGACGACATCGAGGAGGTCGAGGCCGCAGTCGCCGAAGCCGCCGCGAACTTCGCTCAACAGCTTCTTGCGCTCGGTGCCGCTGAGCTCGCCGACGCCGGGGATGACGAAGCCGAGGACGGGCAGCTCCTGCTCGATCTTGAGCGTGGTGCGCAGCTCGGGCGGTGAGCATTCGCTGAGCGAGACCATGGCGGGCAGGCGCATGTCTGGCTTGTCGATGCCGTAGTTGTGGATGGCCTCGTCGTAGGTCATGCGGACGAAGGGCGGCGAAAGCGCGACGCCGGCGGCGGCGAAGGCCGCGGTAAGGAAGCCCTCGGCGACGCGGAAGATGGTCGTCCATCTGCGGGAAGGACATTTCGAGGTCGATCTGGGTGAACTCGGGCTGGCGGTCGGCGCGCAGGTCTTCGTCGCGGAAGCAGCGGGCGATCTGGAAGTAGCGGTCGAAGCCGGAGACCATGAGGATCTGCTTGAAGATCTGCGGCGACTGCGGCAGGGCGTAGAAGCTGCCCGCGTGGACGCGGCTGGGGACGAGGTAATCGCGCGCGCCCTCGGGAGTGGAGCGGGTCATGAAGGGCGTCTCGATTTCGAGGAAGCCCTCGGCGACGAGGTAGTTGCGGATGGCCATGGCGACGCGACTGCGGAGCGCAAAATTCGCTTGCATCTCAGTCCGGCGCAGGTCGAGGTAGCGATACTTCAGGCGCACCTCTTCGTTGGCGATGGCGTCTTCGGCGGGCGAGAAGGGCGGCGTCTTGGCCTCGTTGAGCAGAAGCAGTTCGCTGGCGACGACCTCGATCTCGCCGGTGGGCATGTTGGGGTTGTCGAGCCCCTCGCCACGGCGGCGGACGCGTCCCTTGACGGCGACGACGTACTCAGGACGCGCGGCGTCGGCTTTGGCGTGGGCGGCTTCGACCTTCTCGTCGACCACGACCTGCGTGATGCCGGAGCGGTCGCGCAGATCGAGGAAGATGAGGCCGCCGTGGTCGCGGCGGCGGTTGACCCAGCCCATGAGAACGACATCCTGCCCCGCGTTCTCGGCGCGAAGCTCTCCACACATCCCGGTGCGTTGCAAGGTACCTAAAAAGTCCAGATTCATCTCTTCCTTCAGTTTCTTCAATTCTTATGCGCGCAGCGATTGCGCGAGCTCATTTCGAGCGATCTTGGTCTGCTGTCCGGTTGCGAATGTCTTGAGTGTAAGGATACCGGATGCGAGTTCGTCTTCGCCGAGGATGACGATGTGGCGGGCGACGCGGTCGGCGGCCTCGAAGGATTTCTTGAGGCGGAAGGCGCCGTCGCCGACTTCGACGGAGAGACCGGCACGGCGGAGTTCGCGGGCCAGGGCGAGGGCGGCGGCGTTGCGTTCGGGGCCGAGGGGGGCGATGTAGGCGTCGAGCTTCTGAACCCAGGTCTCAGAATCGAGACCGTTCGACCGGCTGCGCTCCGCCTGGGCTTGGAGGGTGAGGATGAGGCGGTCTTCGCCGATGGCGAAGCCGATGCCGGGAGCGCGCGGGCCGCCCAGCATCTCGGAGAGGCCGTCGTAGCGGCCGCCGCCGAGGAGTGCGTTTTGCGTGCCGAGGCCGCTGCCTGGATCGCCGGACGAGGGGACGGTGAACTCGAAGGTGGTGCGGGTGTAGTAGTCGAGGCCGCGGACGAGGCGCGGGTTGACGGTGTACGGCACGCCGCAGGCGTCGAGCGCGGCGCGGACCTGGGCGAAGTGGTCGCGGCTGGAGTCGTCGAGGTAAGTCGGCGATGCGCGGGAGGGTTTCGATGAGGGCCTGGTCGTTGGGGTCCTTCGAGTCGAGGACGCGCAGGGGATTGGTCTCGGCGCGGCGCTGATTGTCCTCGCAGAGCTGGTGCTTGATGGGGGCGAGGGCTTCGCGCAAGGCGGCGACGTAGCGCGGGCGGTCAGTGGCGGAGCCGACGGAGTTGAGGTCGAACTGCCAATTCTTTACGCCAAGTTCATCGAGGAGGGTGGCGAGCATTTCGAGGACTTCGGCGTCGCGCAGCGGGGATTCGGAGCCGGAGGTGACGGGGCCGAGGACCTCGACGCCGATCTGCCAGAACTGGCGGTAACGTCCGCTCTGTGGCCGCTCGCGGCGGAACTGCGGCCCGATGTAGAAGAGCTTCTGGAGCTGGCCGCTGTCGCCGAGTTTGTGCTCGATGTAGGCGCGGACTACGCCGGCGGTGTTCTCGGGGCGGAGGGTGAGGGATTGGGCCTTCTCGGACTGGGCGCGGGCACGGTCTCTCCCAGGTGTACATCTCCTTGGAGACGATGTCGGTCTCTTCGCCGACGCCGCGGGCGAAGAGGGAGGTGTCCTCGAAGATGGGGGTGCGAATCTCGCCGAAGCCGTAGCGGGAGAAGACCGAGCGGGCGATGGATTCGACGCGGTCCAGAGGGCGGTTTCGGGCGGGAGAAGGTCGCGCGTGCCGCGGACAGCCTTCAAGGGATTGGACGGAGTGGGCATGGACTTCCAGTGTAGCGAATGGAGGGTTGTGCGCTG
The DNA here is from genome assembly GCA_963828115.1 of uncultured Acidobacteriaceae bacterium. Classification (GTDB taxonomy): domain Bacteria; phylum Acidobacteriota; class Terriglobia; order Terriglobales; family Acidobacteriaceae; genus Edaphobacter. The sequence goes on along the minus strand of CAWHDN010000011.1, from coordinate 101,742 downwards.
GCCGTTGTCAAGTCCACCACGAGCAAGAGACTCATTGTCGAGCTTCCCCATCGCTCCAGTGTACATCTCCTGGAGACGATGTCGTTTCTTCGCCGACGCCGCTGGCGTAGAGTTGCGTGTCCTCGAAGATGGGGGTGCGATCTCCCGGAGCCTAGCGGGAGCAGACCGAGCGGGCGATGGCTTCCACGCGGTTCCAGAGGGCGGTGTCGCAAGGAGGTCGCGCGTGCCGCGGACGCCTTCGGGATTCGACGGAGTGCGCATGGACTTTCCAAGTAGCGAATGGGGGTGGGGTGACAGCAGGAACAGACAACGGCAAGAGCAAAAGCCAATACGGAGATTCTGGCTGCGCCAGAATGACGACTTGAAAGGGTAAGAGTTTCGGGGCGGATGAAACTGCGCGGCTGGCACGCGTGACGGTGAGATTGACCCATGTGGCGGAGCGGGATACACTTGTTAAGTTTGGCAGGTTTGGCGAATGCGGCCGGTGCTCCGGTTGCAGGGCTGGCAGGTCTCGGACGCGGCGGACGGTTGCACGAGGGAGAGCGGTTTGCGCTCCTAATGGCCGCGGTGGTTTCGGGATGGCCGGCTGGACAGAGATTCTCTGGTTCGGTCCCCAGGCAAAACAATTCATGAAGGGTGCGGGCGCCGGAATGCCGCGCGCACAAGGGTTTCGTTATGTATGCAGTGATTCGTACCGGCGGCAAACAGTACCTGGTCTCTCCGGGTGAGAAGTTCAAGATCGAGCGCACGGCGCACGAGAACGGCGTGATCGAGTTCGCGGACGTGCTGGCGGTGAGCAGCGAAGAGGGCAAGTTCGAGGCGGACCTGACGGGCGCGAAGGTGACCGGCACGGTGCTGGGCGAAGGACGCTTTGACAAGATTCTGGTGTTCAAGCTGAAGCGCAAGAAGCAGTACAAGAAGATGCAGGGACACCGGCAGGGCTTCGTCGAGGTTGCGATCAACGAGATAGTGGTGAACGGGAAGAGCTACAAGGCCGAGGCGGCCGCGAAGTAATTTCAAAACCGCAGCGGCCCGTGGGCCGCGCGAAAGAGGCGACGGAATGGCACATAAAAAAGGGTTAGGTTCATCCAAAAACGGGCGCGACTCAAATGCGCAACGGCTCGGCGTGAAGGTCTTCGGCGGACAGGCGATCCTGGGCGGCGGAATCATAGTGCGCCAGCGGGGAACACCGCTGAAGGCGGGCGCGAACGTTGGGCGCGGCAAGGACGACACGCTGTTTGCCAAGGCTTCCGGCGTGGTGCGCTTCCAGGACCGCGGACAGCGCGGTCGGTTTGTCATCGTCGATCCGGCTGAAGTCACCTCCGTCTCTGCGTAGAAATTGCGCAGGTTTGCAGGCCGATTCAAACAAATGTCAGTGAAGGCCCCGATGAGTCGGGGCTTTTCTGTTTTATGCGGCGGTGCTTTCAGGCGGCTCGCGGTGCGGGGATCAGATGGCCATGGAAACATCCGTGGTGGGGAACTCCGGTTGCGGCGGCTGACGACGTGCTTCAGCAGCGACGGCGGCTGGCGCGCTGGAATTGGGCGCGGCAATATCGGAGGCGGCGACGGTTTCCGGTGCGTTGGCTGTCTGCGCTGCGGCAGGTGCGGCGGTCATCTTGTTCTTGTAGCACTGGCGGCAGAGCACGGGGCGTCCTTGCGTGGGCTTGAAGGGGACCGTGGTCTCGATGCCGCACTCGGAGCACTCGGTACGTGTTTCGGTGCGAGAGATGCCGGCCGCGGCCGGGCCATCCGCGGTTGCATTGGCCGTTTGCACGCCGCGCCTGGACTTGCAGGGCTTACAGCGCTTGGGGTCGTTCTTGAACTGCTTGTCCTGGAAGAAGAGCTGTTCGCCGGCGGTGAAGATGAATTCGCAGCCGCAATCGGTGCAGGTTAATATCCGGTCCACAAAGTCCATACCGCGTCTCCCGTCGTACATATCTCGTGCAGATAGTAGAGATGATCCTGCGCGGCCCCGCGATTCGCGGATTGAGCGGAGGGGGAGGCATTATTTTGTAGTTAGGGAGAGCGGCCCGGTGCGGTTAAGGATGAAAGGCCGCCTGCTCCGGGTGGGAGCGGGCGGCCTTTCATGGTTTGAGAAACCGGGGTTGTGTGGAGCAGGACTAGTCCTGTTCCTTGCGGATCTTCTTTCGGTTGCGCTTGCGGGCAAGCGCCTCTTTGACGCGCTTCTTCTCGCCGGGCTTCAGATAGAAGGAGTGACGCTTGACTTCTTTGATGATGTCTTCGGTCTGGACCTTGCGCTTAAAGCGGCGGAGCGCGTTTTCCAGCGGCTCGCCTTCCTGCACACGAATCTCTGCCAAGGGGAATACACCTCCAAATCGTCCCAGGTGGGCTGCTTTCAGAATACCGCATAACGGAGGCGAGCGGCGGATTTCTGGCAGATGGAAGAAGTTCCGGCACTGGCGAGAGGAAGAAGACCGGCGCAGGCGGGTGAACATAATTCCCAGGCGCGTGAAATAATCCTGCAATGATTCGTGCGTATCAGGGACGGCTGCCGGTGGTGCCCGCGACGTGTTATGTAGACCTCTCCGCGCAGGTGATTGGCGACGTGGAGCTGGGCGAGAACGCCAGCGTGTGGATGAACGCCGTGCTGCGCGGGGACGTGAACGCGATCCGCGTGGGTGCCAACAGCAATGTGCAGGACTGCGCGGTGTTGCACGGGATGCGCGAGAAGTATCCCGTGATCGTGGGCGAGTGGGTGACGATCGGGCACAACGCGACGGTGCATGGATGCGTGGTGGAGGACGAGGTGTTGATCGGGATGGGGGCGACGATCCTGAACGATGCGCGGATCGGGGAGGGGTCGATCATTGCGGCGGGCGCGGTGATTGCGGAGCACACGGTGATTCCTCCGAACTCGCTGGTGGCGGGAGTTCCTGGCAAGGTGCGGCGCGCGCTGGGCGACGAGGACAGGAAGATGATTCTGAAGTACGCGCAGGACTATATCGACTACGTTGCGATTTATCTGCGGGAGACGGAGTAGAAGAGATGCGAGCGCGGAGGTTTTTTCTTCGTCTAACTGAATGAAGGTGCGAGTTTTGCGGCGGATTAATTTTGCGTGCCGTCTGCAAAAGGTGCATTGGGGCGCGGTTTCGCTGTATATTAAGAGATCTAGCGTGCTCATCCCTGTTCCTGACACTGTGTGGTCTGCTTCGGCGGACGTGTCGATTGAAACCCAAATTGATTTTCTGGCGTAGAGATCGCGGGGTCGCAGTGTCTGTTTCGGTTGGGGAACGAATTCCAGCACCCGGAAGGTTGCCATGAAACGATCTGATCGCTGTCAACGCATCCCTGACCCGCAAGGGCTATACCATCCGCGCAATGAACACGATGCCTGCGGCATGGGGCTGGTGGCGAGCATTCGCGGAGAGCAGAGCCACGAGATCATCCGCAAGGGGCTTGAGGTTTTAATCAACCTGACGCACCGCGGGGCGGCGGGATGCGATCCGGAGACGGGCGACGGCGCGGGGATCCTGATCCAGATTCCGCACGCGTTCTTCCAGCAGGAGTGCGGCAAGCTGGGGATGCAGTTGGGCGAGCGCGGAAGCTATGGCGTGGCCATGGTGTTTCTGCCGGTGGACAAGCACAGCCGACTGCAGTGCGAAGGGGTGTCTGGAGCGGATCGCGCACGTCCGAGGGGCTGACGTCTGCTGGGCTGGCGCGATACTCCGGTGAATGGCGATCTGATCGGGCGCGAGGCCCGCGCATCGCAGCCGTATATCGAGCAGATGTTTGTGGCATGTCCGGAAGGGATGGACGAGGACACCTTCGAGCGGCTGCTGTACATTGTGCGCCGACGGACGGAGAACGAGATTGCAGCGTCGGAGATCGAGGACAAGGACGACTTCTACATTCCATCGCTCTCCTGCCGCACGATCGTCTACAAGGGCCTGATGCTGGCACCGCAGATTGAGAAGTTCTACTACGAACTGGCCAATCCGCTGGTGGCGAGCGCGCTGTGCCTGGTGCATCAGCGGTTCTCGACCAACACGTTTCCGAGCTGGAAGCTGGCGCACCCGTATCGCTACATGGCGCACAACGGGGAGATCAACACCATTCGCGGCAACGTCAGTTGGATGAACGCTCGCCAGTCTGTGCTGGCGAGCCCGCTATACGACGGCAAGATCGACAAGCTGTATCCTGTGATCGTTCCGGGCGGGAGCGACTCGGCTTCGATCGACAACGCGGTGGAGTTCTTGTTCCAGTCGGGGCGGTCGCTGCCCCATGTGATGGCCATGCTGATTCCCGAGGCGTGGGCGGGCAATCCGGAGATGGACCCGAAGAAGCGCGCGTTCTACGAGTACCATGCGTCGTTGATGGAGCCGTGGGACGGGCCGGCGTCGGTGTGTTTCACCGATGGGCGCGTGGTTGGCGCGACGCTGGACCGCAACGGTTTACGGCCCGGGCGGTACATCGTGACCAAGGACGATCTGGTGGTGCTGGCGTCGGAGGCGGGCGTCATCGAGGTGCCGCCGGAGGACGTGCGCAAGAAGGGCCGGTTGCAGCCGGGGCGGATGTTCCTGGTGGATACGGTGGAGCACCGGATTATTTCGGATGAGGAGATCAAGCAGTCGCTGGCCGGTCGCCAGCCCTATGCGGAGTGGCTGAAGGAGCAGCAGGTGGTGCTGGACGATCTGCCGGAGCCGTGGAAGGTGATCACGTCGGACCCGGAGACTTTGTTGCGCCGCCAGCGCGCCTGCGGGTACAGCGAAGAGGACCTCAAGGTGTTGTTGGGGCCGATGGGATCGAAGGGCGAGGAGCCGACCGGATCGATGGGGTCGGACGTTCCGCTGGCGTGTCTTTCGGACCGGCCGCAGCAGTTGTTCAGCTACTTCAAGCAACTGTTTGCTCAGGTGACCAATCCGCCGATCGACCCGATCCGCGAAGAGCTGGTGATGTCTTTGATCAGCTACATCGGGACGGAGCGCAACATTCTGAACGAGGCGCCGGAGAACTGCCACACACTGAAGATCCCCCACCCGATTCTGACCAATCGCGATCTGGAGAAGCTGCGGCGGATCTCTTCGGGCGACCTGCTGGCGACCACACTGCCGACGCTCTTCCGCGCGGCAGACGGCGAGGCCGGACTGAAGCACGCACTGGACGATCTGAGCGCGCGCGCCGCGTACGCTGTGAAATCGGGCTATACATTGCTGATCCTGTCGGACCGCGGGGTGAACGAGACGCTGGCCCCGATTCCCAGCCTGTTGGCGATGGCCGCGGTGCACAACCAGCTGGTGCGCGACAAGACGCGGACGCAGGTGGCATTGATTATCGAGAGCGGAGAGCCGCGCGAGGTGATGCACTTTGCGTTGCTGATCGGCTATGGCGCAAGCGCAATCAACCCCTATCTGGCGATTGAGACGCTGCACGACATGAAGCTGCGCGGGCTGCTGGCGGACGACGTTACGTCCGAGTACGCGGAGAAGAACTACATCAAGGCGATCAACAAGGGCCTGCTGAAGACCTTCTCCAAGATGGGGATCAGCACGCTGCAGAGTTATCGCGGGGCGCAGGTCTTCGAGGCGGTGGGGCTGAACAAGTCCCTGGTGGACGCATACTTCTCCGGAACCGCTTCGCGGGTGGAGGGCGTGGGACTGGATGTGCTGGCGCGCGAGGCGCAGATGAAGCACGAGTACGCCTTCCAGCCGCTGACCGATTCGGAGACGGACCTGGTGGTGGGCGGACAGTACCAGTACCGCGAGGGCGGCGAGTATCACCTGGTAAATCCGGCAGACCATCAGCAAGCTGCAGCAGGCTGTGCGGCAGAGCAATCCGGCGACGGGCGCGACGCTTCCAGGAGTACACCGACCTGATCGACGAGCAGAGCAAGCACCTGTGTACGCTGCGCGGGCTGATGCAGTTCAAGTATGCGGACAAGGCGCTGCCGATCGACGAAGTGGAGCCGGTCAAGGAGATTGTGAAGCGCTTCACCACCGGCGCGATGAGCTTCGGCTCCATCAGCAAGGAGGCGCACGAGACGCTGGCCATTGCGATGAACCGCATTGGCGGCATGTCCAACACGGGCGAGGGCGGCGAGGACCCGGAGCGGTTCCAGCGCGACGCCAACGGCGATCTGCGGCGCAGCGCGGTGAAGCAGGTGGCCAGCGGGCGCTTCGGAGTTACGACGAACTATCTGGTGAATGCGGACGAGATCCAGATCAAGATGGCGCAGGGCGCGAAGCCCGGCGAGGGCGGACAGTTGCCCGGACACAAGGTGGACGAGATCGTCGCGAAGTTGCGCTGTTCGGTGGCCGGAGTGACGCTGGTCTCCCCGCCGCCGCACCACGATATCTACTCGATCGAGGACCTGGCGCAACTGATCTACGACCTGAAGAACGTGAACCCGAAGGCGCGCATCGCGGTGAAGCTGGTGGCGGAGGCGGGCGTGGGCACGGTTGCGGCTGGCGTCTCCAAGGCGCACGCCGACGTGGTGTTGATCTCCGGCGACAACGGCGGCACGGGCGCATCGCCGCAGAGCTCGATCAAACACGCAGGGTTGCCGTGGGAGCTGGGGTTGGCGGAGACGCAGCAGGTGTTGCTGCTGAACGATCTGCGCAGCAGGATCAAGGTGCAGACCGATGGCAAGCTACAGACCGGGCGCGATGTTGTGATCGCGGCGCTGCTGGGGGCGGAAGAGTTCGGCTTCTCCACCATGCCGCTGATCGCGATGGGATGCATCATGATGCGCAAGTGCCATCTGAATACCTGCTCGGTGGGCATTGCCACGCAGGACCCGGTGTTGCGCGCGCGCTTCCATGGGCAGCCGGAGCACGTCATCCACTTCTTCTTTCTTCCTTGCCGAGCAGGTGCGCCAGCACATGGCGAAGCTGGGCTTCCGCAGCTTCGATGAGATGGTGGGCCGCGTGGACCGAATCGATGCCGTGGTTGCCGACGCTCACTGGAAGGCCAAGGGGATTGACCTCGCGTCGATTCTGTTTTCTCCCGAGCTGCCCTCGCATGTCGGGCGGCGGAAGACGAAGGAACAGGACCACGGGCTGGATCAGGCGCTGGATCACGCGCTGATCGCGCAGGCCAAGCCGGCGCTGGAGGCGAAGAAGCCGGTGACGGGCAGCTTCGCCATTCGCAACGTGCATCGCACGGTGGGCGCGATGCTGGGTGGCCAGATCGCCATGCGCTACGGCGCAGAGGGACTGCCGGACGAGACCATCCACTTCCGCTTCACGGGCTCGGCCGGACAGAGCTTTGGGGCGTTCGTTCCGGCGGGCGTTACGCTGGAGCTGGAGGGCGACTCCAACGACTATGTGGGCAAGGGACTCTCCGGCGGACGCATTATCGTCTATCCGCCGAAGACTTCGAGCTTCCTGCCGGAGGAGAGCATTCTGGTGGGCAATGTGGTGCTGTACGGCGCGACCGCGGGCGAGGCCTTCTTCAGCGGCATTGCGGGCGAGCGCTTCGCGGTGCGCAACTCCGGCGCAACGGCGGTGGTCGAAGGCGTGGGAGACCACGGATGCGAGTACATGACCAACGGCGCGGTGGTTGTGCTGGGCGCGACCGGGCGCAACTTCGCCGCCGGAATGAACGGCGGACGGGCGTTTGTGTACGACGACGTGGGCGACTTCTCCACGCGCCGCTGCAACCAGTGCCGGTGTAGACCTGGAGCCGCTGGTACTGGATGAGGACGTGGAGCTGGTGCGCGAACTGATTCAGCGCCACATCGACCTGACGGGCAGCCCGCGGGCGGCGTGGATTCTGGAGCACTGGGAGACCACGCAGGCGCAGTTCATCAAGGTGTTTCCGCATGAATACAAGCGGGTGCTGGGGATACCGCGCGCCGAGGCGGTCTATATCTCGCCCGGCTCCAGCGGAGTCTCGCCGGGCTCCAGCAATTCCACGACAACTTCGTCGCCTCTGGTGGCGGCAGGGCAGGTGCAGCATGGGTAAGGTGACGGGTTTTCTTGAGATCGAACGCGAGCAGCCAAAGCGGCGCAAGGTCGAAGAGCGGTTGCAGGACTGGTTTGAGATCTACCAGCCCTTCGCCGAGGCGAAGCAGCGCGAGCAGGGAGCGCGCTGCATGGACTGCGGCGTGCCGTTCTGCCATACCGGGCTGTCCGCTGAACAACCTGATCCCGGACTGGAACGACCTGGTGTACAACGGGCGCTGGGCGAGCGCGGTCCGGCGGCTGCACGCGACCAACAACTTCCCGGAGTTCACCGGACGCATCTGTCCGGCTCCATGCGAGGCGGCGTGCGTGCTGGCGATCACGGAACCTGCCGTCTCCATCAAGCAGATCGAGCGCGGCATTGTGGACCACGCGTGGGATGAGGGATGGATCCAACCCGAGCCGCCCGAACAGGACACCGGACGCAGCGTTGCGGTGGTGGGAAGCGGCCCGGCGGGACTGGCCGCGGCGCAGCAGTTGCGCAGGGCCGGGCCACTCGGTGACGGTGTATGAGAAGAGCGACCGCATCGGCGGGCTGATGCGCTATGGGATTCCCAACTTCAAGTTGGAGAAGCACCTGCTCGACCGCCGCATCGAGCAGATGCGCGCGGAGGGGGTGACGTTTGTGCCTAACGCGCATGTGGGGGTCAATGTCGACGTGCAGACGCTGCGCGACGAGTACGACGGTATCCTGCTGGCGGGCGGAAGCGAGCGACCGCGCGATCTGGCGATTCCGGGCCGCGAGTTGACGGGGATTCATTTTGCGATGGAATTTCTGCCGCAGCAGAACCGGCGCTGCGAGGGCGACGTGCTGGATGCCGCGCTGGACATCCTCGCCACGGGCAAGCGGGTGGTGATTCTGGGCGGCGGCGACACCGGTGCGGACTGCCTGGGAACCAGCCTGCGCCAGCACGCCAGGAGCGTTCATCAGTTTGAGATCATGCCCAAGCCGCCTGAGACGCGCGCGGAGTCCACCCCGTGGCCCATGTGGCCCTTGCAGTTGCGCACCGAGAGCAGCCACGAAGAGGGCGGAATCCGCGACTGGGGCATCAACAGCGTAAAGTTCACCGGCAACGCCGAGGGCCGCGTCACGCATCTGCATGCGGTGCGCGTTGGTCCGCCGCCCAGCTTTGCGGCGGTTGCGGGATCGGAGTTCACCATCGAGGCCGATCTCGTCCTGCTGGCTCTTGGTTTTCTCAGCCCGGTGCACAATGGGATGATCGAGCAGTTGGGCGTGAAGCTGGACGGTCGCGGCAACGTGGCCACGGACGAGAACTACGCCACCTCGGTCGACGGCGTCTTCGCCGCGGGCGACATGCGGCGCGGTCAGTCCCTGGTGGTGTGGGCGATCGCGGAGGGACGCAAGGCCGCCGCCGCCATCGACCGCTACCTGGCCGCAAAGCCCGAATCGCTGACTCTGGGACAAAGCGTGCTGGTGTAAATACTCCGGGCGTCTTACCTGCCTTCGTTCACGGCCACGCGCACAATCGCGTGGCCGTTTCGTTTTGGGGAAAGAGGAAATGTTGCGCGGTACATTTTGCGGTGCGGTTGCGTATCATGTTGGGCGGAAGACAATGCAGGCGGAAGGGGACCTGGCGGAGGCAGCAAGATGCGGACGAAGCAGAGAATGCAGGTTGCGGGAGTGGCGGCGGCAGGACTTGCGGTGGCGCTGCTGGCGGGCTGTCGCGTGGAGTCGGACAAACACGGAGACAGCGACGACGTGAAGATTGCAACGCCCTTTGGCGGGATGCAGGTGAAGACCAACGATGCGGTGGTGGTGGAGGGGATCGGGCTGCCGACGTATCCCGGGGCGCAATTGGTGAAGAAGGACAAGGACGACGGCTCGGCGGACGTGAACATGAGCTTCGGCAGCTTCCAATTGCGGGTGAAGGCGGTGAGCTACCGGACCGGTGATTCGCCGGAGAAGGTGGAGACGTTCTATCGTGCGGGGTTGAAGCGGTTTGGCGACGTGATCGCGTGCCGTGACAACCGCGTTGTGGGATCGCCGGCCAGAACGCAGGAGGGGCTGACCTGCGATAACAACAATGGGAACCACTACTCGGTGGACGACAAGCCGGAGAAGGGCGCGCTGGAGCTGAAGGCAGGGTCGCAGCAGCACCAGCACATTGTGGAGATCGACGCAGAGGGCGGAGGGACGAAGATTGGGCTGGTGGCGCTGGATCTGCCGGGCAACGCGACATCGCAGAGCGGGGACGAGCAGAACCGGCAGTAGGGGGCGCATCGAACCCCTCCGGTTGACAGCAGCCCCATCCTCTCCTTGAAGATTATTTGGTTTGGAACCCCTCAAAAACCCCAGCAAATTCGCATGTCAAGGCCCTCTACGCCCCAAAAGTTCCCTAACCGGCACCCCATCAATCACTTACCTCCGAAAAATTGTTGGCATAGTAGTTTTCTTCCAACGCGTATAATTAAATCAGTAAGCATAACCAAAGAGACCCGGCCAACCGCCGGGCCTTCGCTTTTAACTGTTCCCTGTCTCAACCAAGTCCAGTCAAAGTCCAGACTTAAACCAGACCAAGTCCAGAAAAGTCTAGACTTAACATGCCTTTTTTGAACACTTTAGTACTTTTTCGCACACAAAGGGAGAACCAGCATGACCGAAACCGCCGCAACCACCCGGATCTTCGCCTTTACTACGCCTCGCGCGTTTAGCGCGAGCTTAACCTACATCTTTTGAATACTTTACGCTATTCGCACCGGGGGGGGGTACACGAAATAGATACTGACGATCGCTTCCAGCCCCTGCCCTGCTCTCTGGCTTGCGGAGGGGTGTGGGGTGAGGTAGCTTCGTAGATATGCAAGAGTTCTGCCATCGCTGCGGGGGAGAGTTGCCGGAGAGGAGCGGGGAGTCGCCGTACTGTCCGCAGTGCGGTGCGCCGCAACTGAGCCTTTCGCTGGAAAACCAGTCGATGGAGACGGGCGGGGAGGCGGCTGGCGAGGCAGCCGCGGCAGGCACAACCGGCGCGCTGCCTGATGCGAATCCGCGGCAGGTGGAGTGGAAGACGGCGATCCGGTGCGCGGCGGCGGTGGCTGGAGTGGGCGCACTGCTGAGCGTGGGGGCGATCCGGGTGGACCTGCTGTCGCCGGTGAGTTTTCTGTGGATCATGAGCGCGTCGCTGATTACGCTGGGGTTCTACCAGAGGCGGCGGCCGGCGGCGTGGATGGATGTGCGGGTGGGGGCGCGCATCGGGGTGGTGGTGGGCGTGTGTCTGGCGCTGGAGGTGGGGACTGCGATGGCCGGGGCGGGGTTGGTGGCGCGCTTTGGGCTGCACGCAATGGGCGGTTTCGACGCGCAGATGGCGGCGCAGGTGCAGAAGGCGATTCAGCAGTCCTCGACGCCGGTGCCGGCGGAGATGATGGGGCTTCTGGGGTCGCCGGAGTTTCGCGGCGGAATGATTCTGGCTGGCTTCGCGTTCCTGGCGGCGGGGCTGGTGGTGATGTCGACGCTGGGCGGGGCGTTTGCCGGGCTGCTGGGGCAACTGCGGATGCGGCGCGGGCCGGCGGTGTAAGGGCTTCCGTCCTAGGAAAATTAATTTGCACAGGGTTCACGCAACTCCAGGCAACCCGTGCAACAATTCGGGAATCGCACCTTGTGTCATCTTGCGTTTTCGGCTGACTTTGTGGGAAGAAACCAGTTCTACAGATCCCCCAGCGGGATGTGGCTTCTGTCACAGATCGAACGGTGTCGTTCCTTTAAATCCAACTATCGGATGGCCCATTATGCTTAAACGGTGTGTTAACTCAAGCTGCTGCGAAGAGTTCAAACTGCTGAATGGGGGCGATCTGTATGCGCTGGAACGGCGATCCGCCAACACAGAGTTCTTCTGGCTCTGTTCCGCGTGCGCCCGCGAGTACGAGTTGTATCTCGACCCGATAGGCACTGTTTCGGTGCGGGATGGGAGCCTCATCCATCGCGTGCCACCGCCGCATCCTGACGCCAATCTGCGTCTCATCTCTCGCATGATGAGGCCGCGGCCAAACACGATGCCCTCCGGCGAACGAGCATCTACCTTTATGTCGATCGACGAGCCGTTTTCCGCGGCTTTCCGAATGCGAGGCGGTCTGGCGAGCTGAATTGCGCGCGGGGTGCTCTTCTTGTGAAGATCGATTTCCCCGCGGTTGAAACCGACGAGGGGGGGATATGGAAAACCAGTCAGTTTTCGATCCGAAGATGCGAGGTAAAGGCGCTTCCAGCGACCCGGCTTACCTGGCCCGCCTCCCGAAGGAAACCCACCTGAAGAAGACGGTTCGGTCCGTCGAACAGGACATTTATCATCTCAGCTCTGCCTTTCTTGCGGAGCGGGGTTGCCTCAGTGCGGGAAAGACGCAGAAGCAGAGCGCTGCCTGAGCGCGATCCTCTCCCCGATTGACTGAGCATGGCCCTTCCATCTGACGTTCAATCCTCCTATCCCGCGGTTGCAGTCACCGGCGATGCGGCGAGTTCAGGGATTTCCACTGTGTTTGGGAGTGATTCCCGGCGAAGCGGAGTATTGCGGCGCAAACGGGGCGGATGGCTGCTATCATCATTTTCGGCGGAACGAACGCCGCAAACAGACTATGAGCGAAACTACGGAAGCAACCACTACAGGGACCGCGCCGGAGAAGTTGAGGCTGCGCGAAAAGGGCCGGCTGATGTCGGCGTCGGAGATTGAACGGACGCTGGTGCGGCTGGCGCATGAGATTGTCGAGAAGAACGACGGCAGCGAGAACCTGGGGCTGGTCGGCATCAAGCGGCGCGGTGTGCCACTGGCCGAGCGGCTGGCGAAGCTGATCGCCGGGATCGAGAAGCGGCCGGTGAATACGGGCGTTCTGGACATCAACCTCTATCGTGACGACCTGACGACGACCGGGCCGCGGCCAACGGTGGTGCCGGGCGAGATCGGGTTCGATGTGAACGGGCGCGACATCGTTCTGACGGACGATGTGCTGTATACCGGGCGCACGGTGAGGGCAGCCCTGGATGCGCTCTTCGCCCATGGGCGGCCGAAGAGCGTGCAACTGCTGGTGCTGATCGACCGCGGACACCGCGAACTGCCGATCCAGGCGACCTATACGGGGCGCACGGTTCCGACCTCGCGGCGCGAGATCATCGAAGTGAAGCTGAACGAGATCGACGGGCAGGAGCAGGTGCTGCTGGTCGAACTAGTGGACTGAGGCAGGGGCGCGTGACCGAGCGGGCGAAGAGAGCTGCGATGAGGGAGGCCGGTGCGGGCCTGCTCTCTGGAACGACGGCGGACTGTTCGGCGTATGCTGCGGGGTCACTGCTTTCGGTGGAGCATCTGTCGGTGGCGGACGTGGCCGGGATTCTGGCGATGACTGCGCGGCTGGAAGCGATGGCTGCGGCTGAGCGGGCGCGCGTGCTGGCAGGACGCACGATTGCGCTTCTCTTCTACGAGTCGAGCACACGGACGCGGACCTCGTTCGAGCTGGCGGCCAAGTCGCTGGGCGCGACCACAACGCTGGTCAGCGACAAGTCCTCGTCCATCGAGAAGGGCGAGAGCCTGAAGGACACTGGGCTGACGCTGCGCGCACTGGGCGCGGAGGCGATCATCCTGCGGCATCCGTCGTCGGGCGCTGCGTCGCTTCTGGCTCGGGTGACCGGACTGCCGGTGCTGAACGCTGGCGATGGGATGCATCAGCATCCCTCGCAGGCGCTGCTGGACTTGCGGACGATCCTGCTGCGGCTGGGGCGCGACGCAAGTACGGTCGACGCCAAGACGCTGGACGGCATCACGGTGGCGATTACGGGAGACATCTTGCATAGCCGCGTGGCGCGGTCGGATGCGATGCTGTTGCCAAGGCTGGGCGCGCGGGTGGTACTGTGCGGGCCACCGGAGTTGCTGCCGGAGAGTGCTCTTGGGCTGGGCCCCGGGATCGAAATTGAACGGGACTTCGATCGAGCGCTGGCGCGGGCGGACGTGGTGATGATGCTGCGCATCCAGAAGGAGCGGCTGGCGGGCTTCGACCTGGATCTGGCGGAGTTTATCGAGCGGTACCAATTGAATGCGGTGCGGCTGGCAGCTACGGTGGCGAAGACGATTGTGATGCATCCGGGGCCGATCATTCGCGGGCTGGAGATAACGGGCGAGGTGGCGGATGGCGTGCAGTCGGCGATCGAGGAGCAGGTGAGCCAGGGGCTTGCGATACGGCGCGCGGTGCTGGTGCGGGCGCTTGGGGTGAAGGCATGAGCAAAGTCTTAACACCGATTTACACCGACGAGCACCGATTTTATTTCCGGATTAAAGGCCAGGACAATGAGTGAACTTCTGATTCTTGGCGGGCGGCTGGTGGACCCAGCGAGCGAGACCGACGCTCCGCGCGACGTGCTGGTGCGCGATGGGCGGATTGCGGCGGTGGAGCTGCCGGGTGGGCTGACAGGCGTTGCGGGTTCGATCGCGAAAGAGAACCAGATCGATGCGACGGGATGCGTTGTTGCGCCGGGGCTGATCGACATTCATGTGCATCTGCGTGAGCCGGGGCAGACGTATAAGGAGACGATCGCGACGGGCACGGCGGCGGCGGCGGCGGGCGGATTCACCACCGTGGTGGCGATGCCGAATACGACTCCGGTGAACGATTCGGTGAAGAGCCTGCGGTGGATGCTGGATGCGGCGCGCGGGCCGGTGGTGAAGCTTCTGGCCATGCCGGCGGCGACCTTCGGCAGCCTGGGGCAGGAGATTACGGACTTCCATGAGCTGGTGCGTGCGGGGGCGGTCGGCTTTACCGACGACGGCAAACCGGTGCTGGAGGACGAAGTGATGCGGGCGGCGCTGGTGGCGGCGGCGGGGCTTGGCGTGCCGGTGTCGCAGCACGCGGAGGACACGCGGCTGACGGCCGGGTGCAGCGCGAATGCGGGGCGGGTTGCGTTCCGTTTGGGGCTGCGCGGAATGCCGGTGGAGGCGGAGGCGCGCATCGTCGAACGCGACCTGCGGCTGCTGCGGGAGATCGAACAGGCGGAGCGGGTGAGGCCGCACCTGCATGTGCAGCATGTGTCGACGGCGCGCGCGTTGCACGAAATTCGGCGCGCGAAGGCGGCGGGGCTGCATGTGACCTGCGAGGCTGCGCCGCACCACTTCACGCTGACCGATGAGGCTATCGGCGACTACGACACGAACGCGAAGATGAACCCTCCGCTGAGGGCGGAGGCGGATCGCCACGCGCTGATCGAGGGGTTGCTGGATGGCACGGTTGACTGCATTGCGACCGACCACGCGCCCCATGCCTCGTGGGAGAAAGAGGTGGAGTTCGAGCGCGCGGCGAATGGGATTACGGGCCTGGAGACCGCGCTGGGGCTGGCGTTGCGCGTGCTGCACCGCGAGCATGGGATGGAGTTGACGCGCGTGATTGCGCTGATGAGCACGCGACCGGCGGAGGTGATCGGGCTGAAGCAGCGGGGGAACCTGCGCGTGGGGAGTTGGGCGGATGTGGTGGTATTCGACGCGGCGGCGGAGTGGAAGTTCGCGGTGGGCGAGTCGCGGTCGAAGTCGCGGAACACACCGTTCGATGGGGCGGCGATGCTGGGGCGGGTGCGGGTGACAATCTGCGAGGGGCGGGTTGTGTATCGCGCAGCGCGTTAGGAGCAGGGCAAACCGGCTTGGGTGAAGTGACGGTTGAAGGTGGGGAACTCACAGAGGGGGCGGAAACCTTTGCGGATTGAGGCGGTTGTGTGGGCGGAACGTGCATCTTACTGGAGGGATGGGTTGCGAAGGCGGGGTCTTTCGGTTCCGCAGCGCCCTGTTCCGCGCGCAGCAATGGGCGGTGCGGTGCTCCGGATCGGCGCATGAGATGGAAGAATTGAGGGCGAGACGATGAAGGCGAATTTATTGGTGCGGGCGAGTTGGCTGCGAGCTGGAGCTGTTTTGCTGCTGGGCGTGGCGATGATGGCGGGTTGTGCGTCGCAGCAGGACAAGGCGATTGACGCGGCGAAGAAGCAGGCGGCGGCCACCGGACAGGCGCAGCAGGTGGTCACGGTCGACAAGGCTGGGAACACGACGACGACGACGGTGCAGCCGCCAGCTCCGGGTCAGACGGCGGAGGCGATTTCGACGACAACGGCCCCCGCGCCGCCACAGACGCCGGGCGGCCCGCTACCGACCGCTCCGGGGACGTACTATCAACCGGCTGGGACGGTGCAAGGAGGAGCGGGAGCGCCGCAGCAGGCAGGTGCGCCTCCGGTTCAGCCGACGGAGGTAAACATTCCCGCGGGGACGGAGCTTGCGATCCGCATCAATCAGAGCATTAGCGTGAAACATACGCCGGCGGGGTCTCGCTTCGATGGCGAGGTTGTGGAGTCGTGGGTGGGTGCGAACGGGCGGGTGATTCTGCCCAAGGGCACGCCAGTGGGCGGCGTCGTGGATGTGTCGCACAAGCGGGGACACTTCAAGGGAGCTTCAGTACTGGAGCTTCGGCTGACCTCGCTGACGCTGAATGGGACGCGCTATCCGCTGGAGACGCGCGACCTGACGCGGACGAAGAAGGGCAAGGGCAAACGGTCGGCGGCGATGATCGGCGGCGGGACGGGGCTGGGAATGCTGATTGGCGGCGTGGCCTCGGGTGGCACGGGACTGCTGATCGGCGGACTGGCCGGTGGCGGCGCGGGAACGGCTGCGGCTGGGCTGACCGGAAACCGCGACATCGTCATTCCGGCGGAGTCGATTGTGCGGTTCAGGCTGGCGGACGATCTAACGCTGCAGCAGTAGAGGCGGCGGGTCGTGAGCAAAAGGCAGCTTCTGACGGATGGGCCTTTGTTGTGGGCTGCTCACCCCATTCATTCCGCAAGGAACGCGGAATGGATGGAGCAGCCGCATTTCAGAAGCTGCTATTGCTGGATGAACTCCAGCAGGTCGGTGTTGATCTGGTTCTTGTGCGTCGAGCAGAGGCCGTGGGATGCGCCGGGGTAGATCTTGAGCGTGGCGCCGGGGATGAGTTTGGCGGTGATGAGCGCGGAGGCTGCAATGGGGACCATCTGGTCGGCGTCGCCGTGCAGGATGAGGGTGGGGACGTCGAATTTTTTCAGGTCCTGGGTGAAGTCGGTCTCGGAGAAGGCCTTGACGCAGTCGAAGACGGCCTTGAGGCTGGCGGTCATTCCCTGGTGCCAGAAGGAATCGCGCAGGCCCTGAGAGACTTTACTGCCGGGTTGGTTGGCGCCATAGAAGGGCGCGCTGACATCCTTGAAGAACTGGGAGCGGTCGGCGAGGATGGAGGCGCGGATCTGGTCGAAGACCTCGATGGGCAGGCCGCCGGGGTTGGCTGCGGTCTGGAGCATGAGCGGTGGCACTGCGCCGATGAGGACGGCCTTGGCGACGCGGCTGGTGCCGTGGCGGCCGATGTAACGGGCCACCTCGCCGCCGCCCATGGAGTGGCCGACGTGGACGGCGTGCTGCAGGTCGAGGGCGTGGACGAGCTGGGCGAGATCGTCGGCGAAGGTGTCCATGTCGTTGCCGAGCCATGGCTGGCTGGAGCGGCCGTGGCCGCGTCGGTCGTGGGCGATGCAGCGGTAGCCGTGGGAGGCGAGGAAGAGCATCTGGTCCTCGAAGGCGTCGGAGCTGAGCGGCCAGCCGTGGCTGAAGACGATGGGCTGGCCGGTGCCCCAGTCCTTGTAGTAGAGCTGGGTGCCGTCATTGGTGGTGAAGGTGTTCATGAAGTCGTCTCCTTAGAAGCGGAGGAAGAGGCCGAAGGTGGGTTCGCTGGTGACGGTGCGACGGGTGATGGTGAGGTAGTTCTGCTGGAAGTCGGGCGCGAGATAGATGAGCTGGCGGAAGCCTACACGGATGCCGAGGTGGCTGGCGCTGCCGGTGAAGGTGTCTTCGACGCCGATGTTGTAGTAGTAGGCGGCGCGGTACTGAAAGGGAAGGCCCTCACCGCCGTTGGGCGTGGGTTTGAAGCTGATGGTTCCGCCGCCGGCGCCGAGGTAGGGCTGGACGCCGAAGAGCTTCGGCGTGTGGGCGACGTAACCGAGTGTGAGCTCGCGGACGCCGGTTTGCGCGCTTTGCAGCAGGTTCGGGACGAGCGGGGGCGTGAAAGTGAAGTTCTGGGTGGAGCGGGAGTTGCCGAAGTTGAACTCGAAGCCGGCGAGCGGCCTGGCGACGTAGCGCAGGGTGATGAGTTCGCCGACCGTGCTGCTGGGGGAGATGAGGAGATTGTTGCGGGTGGTGGAGGCGTCGCGCTGCTCAATGCCGGAGACGTTGGTGCTGATGATGCCGGCGGCGCTGACGGCAAGATCGAATGCGGTTGAGCTGCTTCTGGAAGGGGGTGAGCGGCGTGGCTTCCTGGCCGATGGCCTGCACTGCCGCGAGGCTGAGGAGGCAGAGCAGAAGAGCTGGGACGAGCAGGCTGGTGCCAGCGGGGACAGATCGGCGAAACGGATTCGGCATGAAGAACGGACTCCCTTGCGGCGAAAAAATGCGCTGCTTCAAGTCTACTCTGCCCGGGATGGTTGTTGGAGCGGGTGCGCGTGCATGGCGATGGGTTTGGCTGCTATCATCGGTGCGATCCAAATCCAGGTGAATCGGCGGGAGTGCAGGGATGCAGATTTCGACATCGACGGGGAGCAAGGCGACGGAGAGCAGCAAGGGCGTGGCGGTGTTTCCAGTGGGGCAGATGGTGCTCTTCGTACTGGTTCTGGTGCTGTTCTTTCTGTGGGGGATGTCGAACAATCTGACGGACATTCTGGTGCAGCAGTTCCGCAAGTCGTTCGAGCTGTCGCGGTTTAGCGCGCAGTTGGTGTCGACGGCGAACTTTACCGGGTACTTCTGCATGGCGATTCCGGCGGCGCTGGTGATGCGGCGCTGGGGCTACAAGGTGGGCATGGTGACGGGGCTGTGCCTGTTCGGGGCAGGGATGGTTCTGTTCTGGCCGGCGGCGGTGAGCGGGAAGTATGTGCCGTTCCTGGTGGCGCTGTTCGCGGTGGGATGCGGTGCGTCGATTTTGGAGACGGCGGCCAACCCGTTCATGGCTCAGTTTGGGCCGGCAGAGACAAGCGAACGGCGGCTGAACTTTGCCCAGATGTTCAATCCTCCGGGGACGATCCTGGGGGTGTGGGTGGGGAGGCAGTTCATCCTGTCCGGGGTGGAGTTGACGCCGGCCGAGGTGGCCGCGAAGAAAGCGGCTGGAACCTATGTGGCGTATCTGCATGGGGAGATCATGCGGGTGGTTCCGACGTACATCGCGCTGGGTTCGGCGGTGCTGCTGTTTGCGCTGGTGCTGGCGCGGATGAAGTTCCCCAAGATGACGAGCGAGCATGAGGGCGACACGGGTGGACACGGGAGTTTCGGGGCGCTGCTGCACTATCCGCAACTGTGGTTTGCGGTGGCGGCGAATGTGCTGAATGTGGGCGCGCAGATCTGCATGTGGAGCAACATCATCTTCTACCTGAAGCAGTACACGCCGCTGGGCGAGAAGACGGCGGCGAACTATATCATCTATTCGCTGGTGGCGATGCTGGCGGGACGGTTCCTGACGACTCCGCTGATGAAGTACATCTCGGCGAGCAAAATCCTGGGCATCTATGGCGTGGCGAACGTGGTGCTGATGACGCTGGCGGTGACGCGGCCGGGAATGCTGGGCGCGTGGGCGATTGTGGGCGGCAGCTTCTTCATATCGATCATGTTCCCGACGATCTTCGCGCTGGGGCTGAAGGGACTGGGCGAGAACACCAAGCTGGGCGGGTCGATGCTGGTGATGGCGATCGTGGGCGGAGCATTCTTCCCGCTGCTGCTGGGATGGATTGCGCGCAGCACGGGGAGCATGGCGCTGGGCTACCTGGTGCCTCTGTTCTGCTTTGCAGGAGTTGCGGCGTATGGGTTTGCGGCGCCGTGGATTCTGCCGCCGCCGGGAATGACCGACCCGGAGGCTGGAGCGATTGTAGCCGAGCGGGGGTACGGGATTTAGGAGAGCAACGGCCTGACAGCGATCTGCACCGATGAGACCGATCCGGACGGATTGGATCGCCGGTGTGGATTGGAGGTGTGCGCGACGCACCCAGGTCTCAACATCGAGATCCTTTGACTGGCCCAGGGCTGGCTTTGGGGCAGTTGTGTAGCTGGAAGCTATGCAGGCCTGGAGGGAGGGGAGGGTTGCGGGGATGGGTGTGGGGTCTGGGGGTTCGGAGGGGAAGCCGTTCTCCTGCTGGAAGAGGGCGAAGGCGCTGTGGATGGCTTCGGCGGCTGCGGCGCGGTTGGCGGCGTGGGCGGCTGCGGCTTTGGCGGCGCGCGCCTGGGCGGCGGCGTGGGCGGCTGCTGCGGCGGCCTCCGGGGTGGGGATCTCGGCGATGGGAGCGATGGGGCCGAGGTCGGGGTCGAGGATGAGGTCTTCGACCAGGTCGTCTGGATCGTTTACGTTGGAGTCGTCTGGGGAGCGGGAGTCGCGGCTGTCGTTGCTGGCGGCGGTGCTGGCGGCGGTGCGGGCGGCGGGGCGGGTTTCGTGGAGGTTCCAGATGGCCAGTTTGAGGGTGTATAGGATGGGGTTGGCGCGCTTGGGGTCGAGCTGGTCGGTGGTGAGGCGGTTGAGGATCTGGGCGAGGGCGAACTGGATTCCGGCGCGGTCGTCGATGGCGGGCATCTCGAAGATGGACTGCGCGGGATGGACGCCGCGGTGGCTCGGGGCGGGCGGCGGGTGGTGTGATGGTGGTAGCAGAAGGGTTCGCCGCGCAGGGCGGGGGAGCCGCAACGGTGGCCCGTGGTGTGGATGTGGCGGCACTGGAAGCGCTTAATGGTGGATACGGTGGGTTCGGTTGTGTCTGTCATACGGATTCTCTCCTGTGTGGGGGCACCCCCCCCTAAAAGGCCTATGATCTTCAAAATACGATAGTTAGATCTGGACTTGATCTAGATCAAGTCTGCATGATATTGATTCCAGATGGTTTAGATTTATTGATCTCTGGAATCAATAACTTGCGTGTTAAAGCGAAGACCCGGCGATTGGCCGGGTCTGTTTGGTTATGCTTACTGATTTAATTATACGGGTTGGAGGGAAACTACTATGCCAACTATTTTTAATTTTTATGTGGTTTGTTTGGTGTTGGTTAGGGGGAAATTGGGGGTTCGAGAGTCTTGACAAGAAAACAGGGGTAAGGGGTAAGGGGTAAGAAAGAGCGAAGGCGGGGATTTTGTGGGAGAAAGGGTAGAGGATTGAGGCGGGGCGGGGTTCGTCGGGATCCTTCGCGCTCGAAAGACGTGCTCCTGATGGCACGCCGTATAAGTCCAATAGAATCAGTAGAGGCTTGTGGTGTCATCTTTGGCCGTAACTCGACTTGGCGAGTCAAGCTGCTCAGGATGACAGCGGAAAACAAACAACGACGAGGGACAGGCAACGGCAAGGGCCAATGCGGGGATTCTTCGCTGCGCTCAGAATGACAAGCAAGAAGAGGCAAGGGCAACGGCAACGGCAAGGGCCAATACGGAGATTCTGGCTGCGCCAGAATGACGAACAAATAGTGACACCACTGGCAACCGATCCCCGATCGCTGTCGTTAGTGGGTGGAGGTAGAGTATTGGGTATGGGGACGGGGATGGGACATGCGGTTGTGGGGCAGGTGAAGGACAGCCTGATCCTGATAACGCTGCTGGTGGAGCTGGGGGTGGCGGCGGCGGTGTCTGCGTCGCTGGCGCGCTCGACGACGTTCAAGAATTTGCTGCTGATGCCGCGGCGGAGCTGGCGGCAGACGCTGGCAGTGGTGGCGATGATCTGCATTCCGCTGACGCTGGGGGTGTGGGTGCGGGTGCGGGTGCCGAACTTCCTGGCGGCGGACCTGACGTACGAGGCGACGGTGCTGATGGGGCTGCTGCTGGGGCCGGGGGCGGCGATGGTGGGCGGCGCGGCGCTGGCGTTGCCGGCGATGTGGCACGGCGAGCACTGGACGCTGGCGGTGAACCTGGCGGTAGGGGCGATCGCGGGCACGGTGGGGCGGTTCATCGAGCGCGAGGAGGTGTGGTCTTTCTCTCCGATGATCGACCTGAGCCTGTACCGCTGGGTGACGCGCAACCTGAGGAAGCCGCGGTTCGACCGGCAGATCATGCTTCTTGGGCTGATTGCGACGATGCAGTTTGCCACCAGCATGTTGTCGCGGGCTTATCCTTCGCGGTTCTTCGAGCTGCACTCGCCGAACTGGTGGGTGGAGCTGGCGATCTGCGCGTGCGCTCCGGTGGTGGTGGGGATTCCGCTGAAGATATGGAACGCGGTGCGGACCGAACGCAAGCTGGAGGTGCAGAGCCGGTTGCTGATGGAGGCGCGGCTGGACGCGCTGCAACGGCAGATCAACCCGCACTTTCTGTTCAACACGCTGAACTCGATCACGTCTCTGGTGCGGTCGAAGCCGGAGCTGGCGCGGGAGATGATCGTGAAGCTGGCCAACATCCTGCGCGTTCTGCTGAAGGACCGCGAGGCGTTTGTGCCGTTCAGCGAGGAGCTGGCGTTCACGGACGATTATCTGGACATCGAGGTGGTGCGGTTCGGGGAGAAGCTGCAAGTGGTGAAGGAGATCGCCGAGGAGACGCTGGATGTGCTGGTGCCGAGCATGATGCTGCAGCCGCTGATCGAGAACTCGATCAAACACGGGCTGGAGCCGCGCATCAGCGGAGGAACGGTGACGCTGAGGAGCCGGATGCTGACCGACGGGCAACTGCTGATCGAGGTGGAGGACGACGGGATCGGGATGGAGGCGGAGCCGGCGGGCGGAGCGGGAAGCAGAGCCGGGAACCAAAGCGGTGGGATAGGAATGCGCAATGTGCGCGAGCGCATGGAGGTGATGTACGGCCCGGCAGCCGAGGTGGAGATGGTGAGCCGGCCTGGGCGCGGAACCAAGGTGACGCTGGTGCTGCCGGTGATCGAGCCGGGCGCTGCGCCATGGGGACCGCTGGGCGAGGCGCTGCATGAGCGCTGGTTGGATGTGTCGCGGGCCATGATGCGGGAGTGAAGATTCTTTGTGCGGCGCGGATTTTATGCGGGTCGCGGACGGAGCGGGGTGGTGGCGAGGGCTGCGGGCTGATACACTCGTAAAGTTGAATCGACGGCGCGGCGCGCGGCTGGAGGAGGTCCCGATGAGGGCTGAACCGGCTGGCGTTGCGCGAGTCCGGTGGGGGCTGTAGCTCAGCTGGGAGAGCGCCTCGTTCGCAACGAGGAGGTCAGCGGTTCGATCCCGCTCAGCTCCACCAAAACAGCAGATGAATTTTCGGCAAAGTTACAGGCCCGCTTGATGGCGGGCTTTTTTGCTGGCCTGCGATTGATGTGTATGGGCGCGGGGCGGGGGCTGTGAATGCTGCGATACAATCGACAAGAAGCGGAATTTTCTGTTTCAAGTTGACCGAAGACGCTGCAACCATTTGCGCGCCTCATGCGTCAACCTTGAGAGCGCCACAAGTTGCGTAGAGGCGGAGTGCGCCCTGCGCGCTTGGTCTGGAGAAGCAATTGGAATCCGATCCAAATCAGCAACCACAACCTCATATCGGCCTCGATCATCAACTATCTGAAGATGTACCCACGCGAACTCCGCGGCAAAAGCGAATCCGCGCCGCGGTGTGGATTCTGCTGCTGCTGATTTTTGCGGCGGGATTCATTCTGGTGCTGCGCCACCACGAGGACGCCACAGCGGCGACGGCGACGGCGGGGCGGAAGGGCGCAGGCGCGGTCGTAGTCACTACGGTGACGGCGCTGAAGGGAAACATCGGCGTGTATGTGGATGCGATCGGGACGGTGACTCCGGTCAATACGGCTTCGATTTCCAGCCAGGTGAGCGGGATTGTGACGGCGGTGCACTACACCGAGGGACAGCTGGTGCGGAAGGGCGATCCGCTGATCGAGATTGACGCGCGACCGTACGCGGCGACGCTGGCCCAGTCGCAGGGGATTCTGGAGCGGGACAAGGGGATATTGGCGCAGGCGCAGATGGACTTGGCGCGCTACCAGGCGGCGTGGGCGCGGAATGCGATCCCCAAGCAGACGCTGGACGACCAGGAAAAGCTGGTGGCGCAGATCCAGGGGACGGTGCATAACGACGAGGGGACGGTGTCGTACGACCAGATCCAGGTGGAGTATTGCCACATTGTGTCGCCGATCACTGGACGCGTGGGGCTGCGGCTGGTGGACCAGGGCAACGTGGTGCAGGCCAACGCGGGCACGGTTCTGGCGGTGGTTGCGCAGATCCAGCCGATCACGGCGGTCTTCAGCCCGGCGGAGGACGACCTGGGAAAGATCGAGCCGCAACTGAGGAAGCGGGCCAAGCTGGAGGCGGATGCGTACGATGCGAGCGGGCAGAAGGAGATCGCGACCGGTACGCTGTTGACGCTGGACAACCAGATCGATACGACGACTGGAACGGTGAAGGCGCGGGCCCAGTTTGCGAACAAGGACTCGTCATTATTTCCCAACCAGTTTGTGAACATACGGCTGCTGACGAATACGTTGCAGAACGTGACGCTGATTCCGAACGCGGCGGTGCAGCACAACGGGCAGGCGGCGTTTGTGTACGTGATCGCGGACAACAAGGCCCACCTGACGCCCATCACGGTGGGCGTGACGAATGCACAGACGGCGCAGGTGACGGGGATCAATCCGGGCGACGTGCTGGCGACCAGCAGCTTCGACAAGCTGCAAGACAATACAGCGATCTCGATCTCCACGAAACCGGTTCTGGCAAATACCAGTGGGAGTAGCGCCCCTTGAGTCCGTCGCGTCCTTTCATACTCCGTCCGGTTGCGACGTCGTTGCTGATGGCTGCAATCATGCTGGTAGGGATTGTCGCTTATATCCAACTGCCGGTCTCCGCGCTGCCCGAGGTTGACTACCCGACGATCCAGATTCTGACGTTCTATCCGGGGGCAAGCCCGGACGTGATGGCGACGACGGTGACGGCGCCGCTGGAGCGTCAGTGCGGCCAGTTGCAGGGGCTGAGCCAGATGACGTCGACCAGTTCGGCGGGCAATTCGGTGATCGTGCTGCAGTTTGCGCTGAGCCTGAACATCGATATTGCGGAGGAGGAGGTGCAGTCGGCGATCAACGCGGCGCAGAGCTTCCTGCCGGCGAACCTGCCGTCGCCTCCGATCTACAGCAAGACCAACCCGGCGGACGCGCCCGTGCTGACGCTGGCGATCACTTCGGACTCGATTCCGCTGTCGCAGGTTGAGGATTTAGTGGATACGCGGCTGGCGCCGAAGATCTCGCAGTTGAGCGGGGTTGGGCTGGTGAGCATCAGCGGCGGGCAGAAGCCGGCAGTGCGAATCCAGGCGAACCCGGCGGCGCTGTCGTCTTACGGAATCGATCTGGAGAACCTGCGCACTGCGGTGAGCAACTCCAGCGTGAACGCGGCCAAGGGGAACTTCGACGGGCCGCACCAGGACTATCAGATCGACTCCAACGACCAGTTGGTGACGAGCGGGGACTACCGAAAAGTTGTTGTCGCGTTCCGCGACGGCGCGCCGGTGATGCTGACCGACGTGGCCAATATCGTGGACGGAGTGGAGAACACCACGCAGGCGGCGTGGATGAACAAGAAGCCCGCGATCATCCTGAACGTGCAGCGGCAGCCGGGCGGGAACACGATCACGGTGGTGAAGAGCATCAAGCGGCTGCTGCCGCAACTGGAGGCGAACCTTCCGCAGGGCGTGGTTGTGACGCCGCTGACCGACCTGACGACCGCGATCCAGGCTTCGGTGAACGATGTGGAGTTCGAGCTGCTGCTGACGGTTGCGCTGGTGGTGATGGTGATCTTCCTGTTCCTGAGGAGCCTGTGGGCCACGATCATTCCCAGCGTGGCGGTGCCGCTGTCGCTGGTGGGTACGTTCGGCGTGATGTACATGCTGGGCTACAGCCTGGACAACCTGTCGCTGATGGCGCTGACGATCTCGACGGGGTTTGTGGTGGACGACGCGATCGTGATGGTGGAGAACATCTCGCGCTACATCGAGGCGGGCGACCCGCCGATGGAGGCGGCGCTGAAGGGCGCGGAACAGATTGGGTTCACGATCATGTCGCTGACCGTGTCGTTGATCGCGGTGCTGATCCCGCTGCTGTTCATGGGCGACGTGGTGGGGCGTCTGTTCCGCGAGTTCGCGGTGACGCTGGCGGTGACGATTATATTGTCGGCGGTGGTGTCTTTGACGCTGACGCCAATGATGGCGGCGCGCATTCTTAAGCGCCACGCGGGCGAGCAGCAGGGGCGCATCTACAAGCTGTCGGAGCGCGGCTTCAACGCGATGATCGGGTTCTACGCAAGGACGCTGAAGGTGGTGCTGCGCTACCAGACGGTCACACTGTTTGTGGCTCTGGGCACGCTGATCCTGACAGTGGTGCTGTACACGGTCATACCCAAGGGGTTCTTCCCGGTGCAGGACACGGGGGTGATACAGGGAATCTCGCAAGCGCCGCAGACCATCGGGTCGAAGTCGATGGCGGCCAAGCAGCAGGAGCTGGCGGGAGTGATTCTGGCCGATCCGGCGGTGGAGAGCCTTTCGTCGTTCATCGGGGCGGATGGAACGAACACGACCACCAACAGCGGGCGACTATCGATCAACCTGAAGCCGCTGAACCAGCGCGACCTGAGCGCGGCGGACGTGATTCGCAGGCTGGAACCGAAGCTGGACAAGGTGGATGGAATTCAGCTCTTCATGCAGCCGGTGCAGAACATCACGGTGGACGACCGCGTGAGCCGGACGCAGTACCAATACACGCTGGAGGACCCGGACCAGAACGAGCTGAACCAGTGGACCAACCGGTTTGTGAAGAAGCTGAACGGGCTGACGGAGCTGGAGGACGTGGCGACCGACCAGCAGATGGGCGGGCTTGCCGTGTCGCTGGTGATCGACCGGGTGACGGCGTCGCGGCTGGGGATCGCGCCGACGACGATCGACAACATGCTGTACGACGCGTTTGGGCAGCGGCAGATCAACACGATGTATACGCAACTGAACCAGTATCACGTGATCCTGGAGGCACAGCCGCAGTTCCAGCTTGATCCGGACAAGCTGAACCACATGTACATCCAGGCGAACGCGGCGGCGGGGACAAGCGGGGCGGGGGCGTCAACCACTTCGGGGAATGGATCGACTTCGGCGGGGTCGAATGCGCTGACGGCGACGACGAAGTATACGCCCTCGGCGGGGACGCTGACGCCGCCGACGCGTGTGCTGACGGCGGGGACGACGACATCGTCGAATACCAGTTCGGTGCCGAGCAATGCGATTCCTCTGAGCGCGTTCTCGCACTTCGAGACGGTGACGGAGCCTCTGTCGATCACGCACCAGGGACAGTTCCCGTCGATTACGGTGAGCTTCAACCTGGCGCCGAACGCATCGCTGGGAGATGCAATCGATAAGATCACCAAGCTGCAGAAGGCGATGAATATGCCGGCCAGTTTGCAGGCGGACTTTCAGGGGACCGCGGCATCGTTCCGCAATTCGCTCTCGAACGAACCGCTGCTGATCCTGGCCGCGCTGGTGACGGTGTACATCGTGCTGGGCGTGCTGTATGAGAGCTTCATCCATCCCCTCACGATCCTGTCGACTCTGTTCTCGGCTGGAGTGGGCGCGTTTCTGGCGTTGATCCTGTTCCACCAGGATCTGAGCGTGGTGGCGATTATCGGATTGGTGCTGCTGATCGGGATTGTGGAGAAGAACGGGATCATGATGGTGGACTTTGCGCTGGAGCTGCAGCGGAAGCACGGAAAAAATTCGACGGAGGCGATGTATGAGGCGTGCCAGCTCCGCTTCCGGCCGATCATGATGACGACGATGGCGGCTCTGCTGGCGGGGATACCGCTGGCGTTCGGCAGCGGGATGGGATCGGAGTTGCGGCGGCCGCTGGGCATCACGATGGTGGGCGGACTGCTGGTGAGCCAGGTGCTGACGCTGTACACGACGCCGGTGATCTATATCTTCTTTGACAAACTTGGGCAGCGCTTCTCGCGTAAGACAGGGAACGGCGATGGGGCGCAAGCGGCGGGGCAGCCGTGAATATCTCGGCGCCGTTCATCCATCGTCCGGTAGCGACGACGCTGCTTACGGTGGCGGTGGCGATAGCGGGCGCGATCGCGTTCCAGGTGCTTCCTGTGTCTCCGCTGCCGCAGGTGGATTTTCCCACGATCAACGTGGGCGCGGGGCTTCCGGGAGCGAGCGCGGAGATCATGGCGTCGAGCGTGGCCACGCCTCTGGAGCGGCAGTTCGGGCACATCGCGGGCGTGACGGAGATGACCTCGTCGAGCGGACTGGGCTCGACCGGGATCACAATCCAGTTTGATCTGAGCCGCAACATCGACGGGGCGGCGCGCGATGTGCAGGCGGCGATCAACGCGGCGCGGACGTATCTTCCGGCGAACCTGCCGGGGAACCCGACGTATCGCAAGGTGAACCCGGCGGACTCGCCGATCATGATCCTGGGGCTGACCAGCGACGTGTATGGGCCGGACAAGCTGTACGACGAAGCGTCCACGGTGATGGAGCAGAAGCTATCGCAGATTTCGGGCGTGGGGCAGGTGAGCGCTGGGGGCGGAGCGCTGCCGTCGGTGCGTGTGGAGGTGAACCCGACCAAGCTGGCAAGTTACGGCATGACGATGGCGGCGCTACAGTCGATGCTTCGGCTGCAGAACTCGAACCTTGCGCGCGGCCAGATCACGGATGGCACTGTGAGCGCGGACATTGTGGTGAACGGGCAGATCTCGCACGCGGACGACTACAAGCCGCTGATTGTGGGCTACCACAACGGGCAGGCGGTGCGGCTGTCGGATGTGGCGGACGTGATCGACTCGGTGCAGAACGTGCGCGCGGGCGGCTACCTGAACGGCAAGCGGGCGGTGGTGCTGCAGGTGTTCCGCCAGCCGGGGGCTAACATCATCGACACGGTGGACCGCGTGTATGCGCAGTTGCCGTCGCTGGAGGCGTCGATCCCCAAGGGGATCAACACCACGGTGGTGATGGACCGGACGACGACGATTCGCGCGTCGGTCAACAACGTGGAACGCACGCTGCTGATCTCGATTGCGCTGGTGATTCTGGTTGTGTTCGTGTTTCTGCGCAGCCCGCGGGCGACACTGATTCCGGCGGTGGCGGTGCCCGTATCGCTGATCGGGACGTTCGCGGTGATGTATCTGTGCGGGTATTCGATCGACAACCTGTCATTGATGGCGCTGACGATCTCGACGGGCTTTGTGGTGGACGACGCGATTGTGGTGATGGAGAACATCACGCGGCACATTGAGGGCGGGATGGAGCCGTTTGCCGCGACGTTGCGCGGGGCGCGCGAGATTGGGTTTACCGTGATGACGATCAGCATGTCTCTGATCGCGGTGTTCATCCCGCTGCTGTTGATGGGTGGGATTGTGGGGCGGCTGTTCCGCGAGTTTGCGGTGACGCTGTCGACGGCCATTGTGGTGTCGATGGTGATCAGCCTGACCACCACACCGATGATGTGCGCCTATCTGCTGAAGAGCGAGAAGGACGTGCAGCATGGGCGGATGTACAAGGGGTTCGACAGGGTATTTCAGTGGGTGCTGGGGCTCTACCGGAGGAGCCTGCGCTGGGCGCTGGAGAACCCAGGGCTGATTCTGACGACTCTGGTTCTGATCATCGCGTTGAATGTGGCGATTGCGATCAAGATACCCAAGGGGTTTTTCCCGCAGCAGGACACGGGCTCGCTTCAGGGCTCGATGCGCGGGCCACAGGACGCATCGTACCCGGCGATGAACGCGGCGCTGCAGCAGATCCAGCAGGTCATCAAGAACGACCCGGCGGTGCAGAACGTGGTCGGGTTCACGGGCGGGGGCGGCGCGACCAACTCGGGCGGTTTCTTTGTGATCCTGAAGCCGCTGGAGCAGAGGAAGATCGGCGCCGCCGATGTGATCAACCGGCTGCGCCCGAAGTTGAACCGGATCACCGGGGCGTCGACGTTCCTACAGGCGTCGCAGGACATCCGGGTTGGGGGACGCGGCTCAAACGCGATGTACCAGTACACGATCCAGGCGGACAACGTGGACGACCTGCAGGTGTGGGGGCCAAAGCTGCTGGCTGCGATCACGCATTTGCCCGGCTTTCAGGATGTGAGCAGCGACCAGCAGAACGGAGGGTTGGACCAGCGCATCACATACGACCGGGTGACGGCGGCGCGGCTTGGGCAGAGTGCGAGCTCTCTGGATTCGGCGCTCTACTCGGAGTTTGGACAGGCGGAGGTGTCGCTGATCTATACGCAGTTGAACCAGTACTACGTAGTGCTGGAGGTTGCGCCGCAGTACTGGGCGACGCCGGACGGACTGATGAGCGTGTACCTTCACCCTTCGGCGGGGAACTCGACGGCGAGCGGGAACACGCCGCTGTTCAGCATGGCCAGGGCCCAGGCCAATACGACACCGCTGGCGCTGAACCATACAGGGCTGTCTCCGTCGGTGACGGTGTCGTTCAACCTTGCGCCGAATGTATCGCTGAGCGACGCGACGCTGGCCATCGCCCAGATGCAGCAGAGGCTGGAGCTTCCCTCGACGATGCGCTGCTTCTTCGCTGGAACGGTGCAGGCGTATCAACAGTCGCTGAACGGCGAGGTGGTGCTGATCGTGACGGCGCTGCTGGCGGTGTACATCGTGCTGGGGATTTTGTACGAGAGCCTGGTGCATCCGCTGACCATTATTTCGACGCTGCCTTCGGCGAGCGCGGGCGCGATGCTGGCGCTGATGATCTTTCACGTGGACCTGAATGTGATCTCGATCATCGGCATCATACTGCTGATCGGGATTGTGAAGAAGAACGCGATCATGATGATCGACTTTGCGCTGCAGGCGGAGCGCGAGGGCGGCATGAATACGGAAGAGGCGATCTTCGAGGCGTGCATGCTGCGGTTCCGGCCGATCCTGATGACGACGATGGCAGCGCTGTTTGGCGCGCTTCCGCTGGCCTTTGGAACGGGGACGGGATCTGAGTTGCGGCGGCCGCTGGGAATCACGATTGTGGGCGGGCTGGTGGTGAGCCAGATGCTGACGCTGTATACCACTCCAGTGGTGTACCTGACATTCGACCGGATACGGCTGTGGGTAGTGACACGGCGGCACAAGAACCTGGACTCCGCGGGAGGGCCGATTGGGGCGACTTCGGATTAAACTGATGAATCATGGAAG
This sequence comes from uncultured Acidobacteriaceae bacterium, assembly GCA_963828115.1. Taxonomy (GTDB): domain Bacteria; phylum Acidobacteriota; class Terriglobia; order Terriglobales; family Acidobacteriaceae; genus Edaphobacter. The sequence goes on along the minus strand of CAWHDN010000011.1, from coordinate 70,716 downwards.
TAAAACTATGAGCAGAACAGATCTTCGCGCAGCAATCATATCCACACTGGCGGCGCTGCTGGTGAGCGGATGCATGGTGGGGCCGAAGTACCAGAGGCCGCCGGCGATGGCGCAGGCGCCACCGGCTGCGTACAAGGAATCTCCGGGCGCGGCACAGCCGGGCAATGGGAAGTCGACCGGCGCGGCGCAAAGCGGCGCGACTGCAACCAACACGGCTGCGACCGGAACAACGGGGACGCAGGCTGCGGACGCGGGTGAGTGGAAGGTGGCGCAACCGCAGGACGCGATGCTGAAGGGCAAGTGGTGGGAGATCTACCAGGATGCCGATCTGAATGCGCTGGAAGAGAAGCTGACGATCGACAACCAGACGATCAAGCAGTACTTTGCGAACTTCATGGAGGCGCGCACGCTGGTGGCGGAGGCGCGCTCGCAGCTCTATCCGACGCTGGGGACAGGGCCGTCGTACGCGCGGTCGCAGGCCTCGGCGAACGTGGGGAGTGCGGGCACGACCGGAAACAAATCGCAGACCAACCTGACCACGCTGCCGGTGGATCTGTCGTGGGAACCGGACCTGTGGGGACGGGTGCGCAACCAGATTCGGGCCGAGCAGTACAACGCGCAGGTGAGCGCGGCGGACCTGGAAGGCGAACGGCTGACCGAGCAAGCGAGCCTGGCGGAGTACTTCTTCGAGATTCGCGGGCAGGACGCGCTGGCTGCGGTGCTGACCCAGACGGTTGCGGACGACCAGAAGGCTGTGGATCTGACGCGGTCCGAATATGAGACGGGAGTGGGCACGGAGATTTCGGTGGTGGAAGCGGAAAATACATTGCAGAATGCGCAGGCGGAGGCCACTAATCTGGGCGTTGCGCGCGCACAGTATGAACACGCGATTGCGGTGCTGACGGGGAGCGATCCTTCGGCGTTCTCGATTCCGGTGAAGGCGCTGAGTGCGATGCCTCCGGCGGTGCCGATCGGTGTGCCGTCGCAGTTGCTGGAGCGGCGGCCGGACATTGCGGCATCGGAGCGGATGATGGCCGAAGCGAATGCGCAGATCGGGGTTGCGCAGGCGGCGTACTATCCGACGCTGACACTGAGCGCGGGCGGGGGCCTGGAGAGTTCGACGTTCAAACACCTGTTCGACTGGCCGAGCCGGTTCTGGTCGGTGGGGCCGGCGGTGTCGGAGACAATCTACGATGGCGGGCTGCGGCGGGCGGCGGTGCGGCAGTATACGGCGATCTACGATGCCGATGTGGCGGGCTACCGGCAGACGGTGCTGACCGCGTTCCAGCAGGTGGAGGACGCGCTGGCGGCGGTGCGCATTCTGTCGCGGCAGATCGAGCAGCAGCAGCAGGCGGCGCAATCGGCACAGAAGGTGGTCGAGTTGGAGACGGCGCGCTACGAGACGGGGGTCGATCCGTACATCGACGTGGTGACGGCGCAGACGACGCTGCTGGCGGACCGGCAGACGCTGGCGACGCTGCACACCCAGGTGATGACCGCGTCGGTGCAACTGATCGAGGCGCTGGGCGGAGGATGGGACAGCACGCAGTTGGCGACGCCGGAAGCAGGTGTCGAAGAAGCTGGGGGATGGGGAGATACCGGTTCAGCGGTGAGGGCACACGCCCGACCCATTCCGCAAAGTACGCGGACGAGTGGGGCGCCCGGTACCCGTAAACCCACCCATGCGCAAAAGACGCGCATGGATGGGGCACCCGAATGGTTGTGGCGGCGGGGTTAGTTTTCCGCGGGGGCCTTGGGGTGCTGGGGCATGAAGGTGGCGATGCCGTCGGTGATGGCGACGCGAGTGGGCGTGATCTCGATTTGCGCCGACTTGAGGCCATCGCGCGAGGCGGTGACGGTGATGGGGCCGGGTGCGGGATCGGTGGCGCGGATGAGCTTGGAGCGCACGGCGACGCGGTTGATGCCGCACTCGGTGTTGAGGTAGAGGTTGTTGGTGGATTCGAGCTTGCCGCTGTTGTAGCCTCCGCGCCAGATGGCGGGGCCGGTGCAGGTGAAGTCGACACGGGCGTCGTCGGTGGGGCAACGGACACCCTTGGCGTCGACGACCTCGAAGTCGATGAGGGCGACGTCTTCGCCATCGGCCTGGAAGCCCTTGGGGCCGAGGATGGGAGTGAGCTTGAGAGCGGCGGGCGCTCCAGCGGTGACGATCTCCTGCTGGGCGGCGATTTTGTCACCGTTCTTGCCGATGGCCTTGATGCTGCCGGGGGCGAAGGCGATGTCGGGGAAGGCGAAGATCCAGCCGCTTTCGGGCTTGGAGTTGACGCCGGCGGACTTGCCGTTGACGAAGAGCTCGACCGACTGGGTGTTGGCGATGACGTAGATGGTCTTCTTAGTATTGGAGCCATCGGGCTGCGTGAGCGGGTAGGTCCAGTGGCCGAGGATGTGCAGGTCGGGCTGGTCGCTCTGGATGACTCGGTGGGCGAAGTAGATCTCCTTGGGCAGGCGCATGGAGTCCACCTTGCCGCTGACGCGGGCGACTTCGGAGGAGTCCTGGCGGCCGTCGGCATCCTCGTCGGTGAAGTAGATGGAACAGTAGGCGGACCAGCGGGAGTGCGCGGGGTCGGTGTTGGAGATGCGATTGGACCAATAGTCCCAGTAACGCTTGACGCCGGCGACTGCAAAGCTCTCCGAGGTGTACTGGTAGGTGTCGTTGGGGCCTTTTTTGAAGCCGAAGTAGGGCGGGGAATCGGGGTCCCAGAAGCGGCGGGCGCCTTCGTCGCGGAAGTCCTCGGTCTCGACGATGGGCGCGCGGTCGCGGCGTTCGGCGCTGTAGGCGCGGAACATGTCGGTGGGGCCGGTGAGGGTTTCAACTCCCCTGTCCTGGCCGATCATGACGCCGTAGTACTCGGCGATCTTGTTGTTGGCGGTGTTGGCGGCGTTGTTGCTGTCGCCGCGAGAGCCCATGACGCGCCCTCCGTCGGGGTCCCACTGCTTGCGCAGATCGACCATCTGCTGCATCTGTACGGGCGTGACCCAGGTGTTGCCTGCCTCCCAGAAGAAGATGCCGGGGTTGTTGCGGAAGTAGATCATGGAATCGCGCATCACTTCGACGCGCTGATCCCACTGGCGGCCCGTTCTTCGCCTTCCTTGTCGCCGGCGGGGCAGACCTGGACGATGCCGTAGCGGGTGTAGCTGTCGGCATCGACCTTCTGCGGCGAGATGTGCATCCAGCGCATGTAGTTGCCGTGGCACTCGCGGATGAGCCTGGCGGTGTAGTCGTGCATCCAGACGGGGTAACCCGCGCCGACACCGGCCCACTCGTCCGCGGAGCGCTCAGCGAATCCCTTGAGGTAGACGAACTTTTCGTTGATGTAGAGGCCGCCGGTGCCCGCGCCGCCCTTGAACTCGGCCTTGCGGAAGCCGGTCTCGATGCGGTTGACATCGACCACCTTTCCGTTGACCTTGAGGATGCTGTAGACATCGTAGAGGTAGGGGTCGTCGGTGCTCCAGAAGCGTGCGTTGGTGAGCGGGCCGGAGGCGTTGAGCATGACGGACTTTTCTCCATCGACCATGTCCACCGGGTCGCCCTCAAACTGGGCGCGGACGTGGCCGTTGTGATCGACGACGACAGCGGAGAGACCGACCGTGGCGCGGTCGCCGGAGGTGTTGTGGACCTCGGCATCGACGGTGACGTCGGCGGTCTTCTTGGCGATGTTGAAGTTGCCGGCGTGGATGTATATGCCCTGGCTCTCCAACCCGTAGTAGAGCGGGAGGGTCTGGTGGATGGGGCCGGTGATGTGCAGCCAGACCGAGCGGTTGATGCCGCCGTGGTTGGGGTTGAAGTCGTTGGCGTTCCACTCGTAGCCGGTGGGGACGCAGGGGGTTCCGTCGGCGTTCTTGGGATTGGCGGCGCAGAAGGCACGTTCCGTGTAGCGGCCGGAGTTGTCCACCTTGACGGCGAGGATGTTCTCCTTGCCGCCGGGTGCAAGGGCGTCGGTGATGTCGATGCCGTAGGCGGTGACGCCGTTCTCGTAGAGGCCGACCTGCTTGCCGTTGAGGAAGATGTCACCGGCCTGGCGCATTCCCTCGAACTCCAGGAAGACGCGGTGATTGGCGAGCGCGGCGGGCAGACGGAAGTGTTTGCGATACCAGGCGAGGCCCTTGTAGGTTCCGGTGTCGCCGCCGCCGTGGGAGATGAGCTTGCGGAAGCTATCGACGTCGTTGAAGCTGTGCGGGGTGGCGACGGAGGACCATGCGGCGTCGTCGAAGGCGGGCGCTTCGGCACCGGGAATGTCTTCACGGATGAAGCGCCAGTCGAGGTTGAAGTTGAGCGTGGTGCGCGGGGATTGGGGGGGCGTGTAGGTTGCGGTGGACGAAGCGGCAGGCGCTGCAAAGAGGGGATAGGAGCGGCCCAGAACAACCGGCAGTCCCAAGGCGATGAAGCTGGAGGCGCTGACAAAGTCGCGGCGAGTTACTTTTCTGGATGACATGGGATCGGGCTGCCTTTCGGGGCTGGAATAGGAACAGGAACAAAAGTGGTGGCGCAGGAACGGCGCGGCGTAATCACGATACTGCATTGACGGAAGAGGAGTCCATCTGGACGCGCGAGGGGCGTCAGGCGGGGCCGCAGCCGTGGCTGTAGACCTGGGGCTTGCTCCACTGGGCGTCGGTGGCGAAGAGGATGCAGGCGGTGCCGCTATCGGTGTCGAGGCGCCAGGTGATGTCTCCCTGGCGGTAGAGCTGAAACTTACCCTTGCCGGCAAAGAGGGCTCCGCTGGGGGGATCGCGGAGGATGGAGTCGGCGGTGGGCGGGGTGAGCGCGGCGTTGCCGGCCGGGGTGGTGGTGGATGGGCTGGCCGCGAGGGATTGCGCGGGCTGGGACCTCTGGCCCGCCGGAGCCGTAGCGGGCGTCCCGGGGCCGGAGATGCCGGCGGCCTGGTTGCGCGCAACGGCCTTGCCGCTGTTCAAAGCGTGGGCCTTCAACCTGTGGCCGAACCAGATGGCGCCAAAGATGACCACGACGACAAGTATCAGGACCCAGAAGATCTGCTTCATACTCTCTCCTTGCACCGGGAGACGGAGGGCACCGGCGCATGGCTCTGCTGCTCTATTCTGAAGCCGCGGCGATAGGCTCGTCGAGGCAAAATCGGCTGGGAGTGCGAATTGCGTACCTCGGCTGGTTCCCCGTAAACCCACCCATTGCGAAGAACGCGATGGATGGGGCACCCGTACCCCCTCATTCCGCAGAAAACGCGGAATGGATGGGGCACCCGGCTGGCGTATCATCTTAGAGTGCCGAAATACTCCATTGTTGTTCCGTTCCACAACGAAGAAGAGAACGTGACCACGCTCTACGACCGGGTGAAGCTGGTGATGGAGCATGTGGGCGAGAGCTTCGAGATGGTGTTTGTGGACGATGGGTCGAACGACCGGACGTACCGGCTGCTGGAAGAGATTGCGGCGGTTGATAGCCGGGTGCTGGTGATCAAGCTGCGGCGGAACTTCGGGCAGACATCGGCTCTGGCGGCGGGGTTCGACCACGCGCAGGGCGAGATGCTGATCTCCATGGACGGCGACCTGCAACACGCGCCGGAGGAGATTCCCAACTTTCTGGCGAAGCTGGAGGAGGGGTACGACGTGGTGAGCGGATGGCGGACGCAGCGTGCGGACAACCTGCTGCTGCGGCGGATTCCGTCGCACTGCGCCAACTGGATCATGGCGCGCATCAGCGGGGTGAGAATCCACGACTTCGGAACGACGTTCAAGGCGTACCGGCGCGAGGTGATCCAGAACATTCCGCTGTACGGCGAGATGCACCGGTTCATTCCGGCGCTGGCGAGCTGGTACGGGGCGAGCATCTGCGAGGTGCCGATCACGAACCCGCGGCGGCAGCACGGCGAGAGCCACTACGGGTTGTCGCGCACGGTGGGGGTCTTCTTCGACCTGCTGACGATCCGTTTTCTGATGCGCTATGTGACGCGTCCACTGCACTTTTTTGGGTCGATCGGCGCGCTGGCCATGATCGCGGGCAGCGGACTGGCGGCGTGGCTGCTGGCGCTGAAAGTCCTGACCGGGCATAGCGTGATGATGGCGCATGGGCCGATCTTCGTGATTGCGGGAGTGCTGATCCTGGCGGGGGTACAGATGCTGGGGATTGGACTGCTGGGTGAGCTTCAGGTCCTCTTCTTTCACTCTCCGGCCCAGCAGCCACCGTACGTTGTGGACCGGATTGTGCGGCTGAGCTCGCGCGAAGAGAACCAAGTGCGGTAGAGGGCTGCAACCGTTATCCAACAACCAGCAACCGTACTATCCTATTAATCATGCTACTTAAGGAACTGCGCACGGCGGTGCTGGACGCCAATCTGGAGTTGGTGAAGCGAGGGCTTGTCCTCTACACATTTGGCAATGCGTCGGGGATCGACCGCGCCGAGGGGCTGGTGGTGATCAAGCCATCGGGGGTGGACTACGACGAGTTGCGGCCTGAGCACATGGTGATTACCGACCTTGACGGCAAGGTGGTGGAGGGGACGCTGAGGCCGTCGTCCGACCTGGAGACGCACACGCTGCTGTACCGCGAATTTCCGGCGATTGGCGGAGTGGTGCATACGCATTCGGAGTTTGCGACCAGCTTTGCGCAGGCAGGGATGGCGATTCCGGCGCTGGGGACGACGCACGCGGATACTTTTTACGGGCCCGTCCCATGCACCGCGCCGCTGACCGACGAGGAGATTGGCGGAAGATACGTTCGCGAGACGGGGATGGCGATTGTGCGGCGGTTCGCGGCGACGGCCGAGCGCGCGGCGATCGATCCGCTGGGGGTCCCGGCGTGTCTGGTGGCCGGACATGGGCCGTTTGCATGGGGCAGGGACGCGCACGAGGCGGCGCACAACGCCGTGGTTCTGGAGTATGTGGCGCGCATGGCGCATAGGACGCTGACGCTGAAGGCGGATGCGGATGGAGTGAGCCAGGCGCTGCTGGACCGGCACTACTTCCGCAAGCACGGGCCGGGGGCGAGCTACGGGCAGGCTGGGTGAGGGTCGGCGCGTAAACGATCCCGCTAGATTTTATGGTTTGTTTACGGGTTGGTTGTGTAGATTTGTGAAGGCAGCAAATAACGCACAGATTGGGTAGCAGGAAGCATGGAACCGTACGGAGCGCAAGGACGCTTTGCGTGAGGTCTCTGTGTGCAGGTTCTCCGAGGGGAAGCGGGAGCGACCATTCTGTGTATTGGGCCGAGCTTAAAAACAGGTGATTGGGCGATGCGTTCAATGTGGCTGAGGGTGTCTCTGGCGGTGTTGGTAGGGGTGGTGGCGGGCTGTCCGTCGATGGTTGGAATGAAGGCACAGGCGCAGATGCCGGCGATGATGCTGGTGGCGCCGGATGTGCCGGGCGCGCCGGCGAGCGCCGAGGCGCGGATCGCGGCGCTGGAGAAGCAGGTGGCGGCGCAGACGGCGGCGATTGCCACGGCGCAGACCTCGGGCGACAACGCGTGGATGCTGATGTCGGCGGCGCTGGTGCTGCTGATGACCGGGCCGGGACTGGCTTTGTTTTACGGGGGACTGGTGCGCAAGAAGAACGTGCTGGGCACGATGATGCAGAGCTTCGCCATGATGGCGGTGGTGACGGTGCTGTGGGCGCTGGTGACCTATTCGCTGGCGTTTGGCAGCGGGAACGCATTTATCGGCGGACTGCACAATGTGTTTCTGCGCGGGGTGGGCCTCGATCCGAGCCCATACGCGCCGACCATTCCGCTGCAGACGTTCATGGTGTATCAACTGATGTTCGCGATTATCACTCCGGCGCTGATCACGGGGGCGTTCGCCGAGCGGATGAAGTTCTCGGCGATGCTGGTGTTCATGGTGCTGTGGACGGTTGTGGTGTACAGTCCGATGGCGCACATGGTGTGGGGTGTGGGCGGACTGCTGAACGCGGCGACGGGCAAGTTCCCGTGTCTCGACTTTGCGGGTGGGACGGTGGTGCATGTGACGTCGGGCGTTTCGGCGCTGATTACGGCGCTTTATCTGGGCAAACGGATTGGGTATCCCAAAGAAGCGATGCAGCCGCATTCCGTGGTGCTGAGCTTTATCGGGGCGTGCCTGCTGTGGGTGGGGTGGTTCGGGTTCAACGCTGGATCGGCACTGGCAGCGGGAACGCTGGCGACATCGGCGTTTGTGGCAACACACTTCGGCGCGGCGGCGGCGGCGATTGGCTGGAGCGCGGTGGAGTGGTGGCGCAACGGCAAGCCATCGGCACTGGGCGCGATCTCGGGCGCGGTGGCGGGACTGGTGGCGATTACTCCGGCGTCGGGGTTTGTGTCGCCGATGGCGGCGATTGCGATCGGGCTGATTGCGGGCGCGTGCTGCTTCTTCATGGTGGTGAAGGTGAAGATATGGTTTGGCTATGACGATTCGCTGGATGCCTTCGGCGTGCATGGCGCGGGCGGAACGATTGGCGCGCTGCTGACCGGCGTGTTTGCGCGAAGCGCGATCAACCCGATCTTCGGCGCGGGCAAGGCAACGGGGCTGCTGGAGGGCAACACGCACCAGATCCTGAACCAGGCGATGGGCGTGGGGATTGCATGGGGGCTGGCGATTGTGGGCACGCTGGTGATTCTGGTTCTCGTAGACAAGACGATTGGACTGAGAGTGAGCGCGGAGCCGAAGAAGCGGAAGGTCTGGACCTCTCGCAACATGGGGAGGAAGGCTACGAATGGGCGCATTGATCGCGATTGGGCTGTATTGACGCAGACTCCCATCCATTCCGCAGAGAACGCGGAATGGATGGGGCACCCGTAAACCCACCCATCGCGATAGGGCTGCGATGGATGGGGCACCCGGTTGAGGAACCGTGAATGCATGTTTACGGAGGGGTGTACATCCTGGGTCGGGAGTGCGCCTCTTTCTTCTCGGGGGGTGGCAGCCGGAACCGGGGGAGGCGTACTATGCTATAGCTTGCCTGAAGGCAAGCAAGCGAGAGGATGAATTAAATGCAGAAGATCGAAGCAGTGATCCAGCCATCGAAGCTGGATGCAGTGAAGGACGCGCTGGTGGAGATTGGCGTGCAGGGAATGACGATTCTGGAGGCCCGCGGACATGGGCGGCAGAAGGGGCACACGGAGTTCTATCGCGGACGCGAGTACTCGGTGGACCTGCTGCCCAAGGTGAAGCTGGAGATGGTGGTTCCGGACGAGATGGTGGAGAAGGCGATCCAGACGATCCTGACGACGGCGCGCACGGGAACGATCGGCGACGGCAAGATCTTCGTGTCGAAGGTGGACGAGGCAATCCGCATCCGGAATGACGAGCGGGGCGAGATCGCTCTGTAAGGGTGGTTTGGTTTTGCGGCGGGAGATTCCCAGGTCTCAACATCGAGGCCTGGGCACTCCGGCTTATGGCACCTTGCTTCTGCGTCGGCCGGATCGGAGTAGTGCGATGCGAGATGGGTTTGGACGCGGGTTTGGCGTTGGGCTGCTGCTTATCGCAGGGGCGGTGCTTGGGCAGACGGGGGTGGGCACTCCTCCTCAGGCGGCGGCGAACAAGCTGGCCTTCGTTTCGGCTACGGTCAAGCCTTCAGTTCGCTCTAACCTTACTAGCCAAGGCACGACCTTTGATATACAAACCGGAAACATAGAACAGATAAAAAATAACTATGGATTCCCGCAGAGTGTGCGCTTCGGTGTGTCTCAGTTGCAGTACGGCAACATGCCATTCATTGATCTGATTGCCATGGCATACAACGTAAAGCTGGATCAGATTAGCGGGCCGGGTTGGATGAATGACGTACTATTCGACGTTGAGGCGACGCTCCCCCCTGGAGCCTCCAAAGACGAGATTTCAGCGATGTTACAAAACCTGCTGCAAGACCGCTTCAAGCTGGTGATCCACCGCGTAACCAAGAACCAGCCGGTGCTGGCGCTGGTGGTGGCCAAGGGAGGGCCGAAGCTCCAGCCGGCCACCGCCAATCCTCAGCCGATTCTTACCAACAAATGGGGCGACAGCACGGTGCGATCCAACAATATGAGCATGACAGGGTTGGCCGACCTGTTGAGCAACCTGTTTCAGGGTGCCGCAGGGCAGCAAGGCCCGTGGCAGGAAGTGGTGGATCAGACCGGACTGACGGGGCAGTATCAGGTGTCTTTCATCACTTCAAAGTCTTATGTAACTGTTCGGGCACAAATGCAGGGCATGTCTGTGTACTCAGCCGGTGGTGGACGTATCTATGAACCGCAAAACCCCCACGATGTCGATACAGATGTTTCTGCGATTCCGCCTCCTCCCGATCCGCTTATCTTCGAGTCGATACAAAAACTTGGACTCAAGCTGGAAAAGAGTAAGGCTCCAGTGGAGATGCTGGTGGTCGATCACGCGGAGAAGGACCCCACGGCGAACTGATCGACAGCAACTGGCAACTGCCCAATACGGAGATTCTGGCTGCGCCAGAATGACGGCGTAAAACAAACAACCGCAGGTCCTTCGACTGCGCGACTCACGATGAAGCCGTGAGTCACTCCGCTCAGGATGACAACTAAAACAGGCAACGGCGAAATGCGGGGGTTCCTCCACTTCGCAACGGACGATGATACTGTCCGTTGCTCCGGTCGGGATGACGGCGAAAAACAGTCAACGGCGAAATGCGGGGATTCTTCGCTGCGCTCAGAATGACAACTTCAACAGGCTGCGCTCAGAATGACAAGCGAAGCGGCACGTGGTGGGGCTGGCGTTTGCGTGGGCGGGGGATGGCTGTATGCTGTAGTTACTACCTAATACACAGCAATACAGAGAGATTCAATCACAGCCATTCAGGCAGACCGGGGCACATCCATGCAGGAATGCGAGACCACAGGCGAGGGGTTGTGCGGGCAGTACCAGCGGCGGATGCTGGAGATTCGCGGCGCGTTTGCCACGGGGGCGAACGGCGCGGTGACGGTGGCGGCGCGCTCGGCGGCGGTGGATGAGTTGATTGTGGGGCTGTGGAAGCAGGCGGTGGCGGAGTCTCCGGTGCTGGGCCGCGGGATTGCGGTGCTGGCGGTGGGCGGATACGGGCGCAGGGAGCTGTTTCCCTACTCGGATGTGGACCTGCTGTACCTGCTGGATGGGAAGGTGTCGGAGGCGGAGATCAAGCAGCCGATCCGGCGCATCAGCCAGCAGCTTTGGGACTGCGGGCTCCGCCTGTCGCCGACCAGCCGGAAACGCAGCGAGGCGGAGCGCTTCGACACGGAGAACGCGGAGTTCACCGTGGCGCTGCTGGACCACAGGCTGCTGACGGGCGAGGAGGCGGTGTACCGGCGGATGGCGGAGGTGGGTTTTCCCAAGATGCTGGAGCGGGAGAACAAGGCGCTGGCCGCCGGACTGGTGCAACTGACCAGCGAGCGTCATGCCAAGTACGGGGATACGCCGTTCCACCTGGAGCCGAGCATCAAGGACTGTCCCGGCGGTCTGCGGGACGTGCATGTGTGCGCTTGGCTGGAGCGGCTGGAGGATGTGGGGCGGGGAAGCGGCGCGGCGCAGGCGGAGGGCGCGGGCGGCGGATTGGTGAACGGCGGATTGGCGCGCGGCGGATTGGCGAGCGACAGGGAGGAGTTTCGTCAGGCGGTGGGATTCCTGTTCACGGTGCGATGTTTTCTGCACTACCGGCATGAGCGGGACGACAATACGCTGGACTGGCACAGCCAGGATGCGGCGGCGGCGATGGGGATCGGAATGGGAGCGCGGCGGCTGGAGCAGTTGGCGGACCCGGCGGCGGAAGGCGTGGAGGCGGCGTACTGGATGCGGCTCTACTTCCGCCACGCGCGCAGCGTGGAGCGCTGCCTGACCCAGATGCTGGAAGAGGCCGCTGGCAACAAGCCGCGCAAGATGCGCTGGACCGCATCGGCGAAGGCTGCATTTGCCAAGGCGCGGCGCGGGGCAGAGCCCGCGGCGGTGGGCTTCCGCGTGACGGGCGGGCGAGCGGTGCTGGATGAAGCGGCCCCGGGGGCGGGCGATCCGGCTGAGGACCCGGACGTGGTGCTGCAACTGTTTGCGGCGATGGCGCGGACGGGCTGCGGGCTGGAACGCGGGAGCGAGGAGCGGATCTCGCAGGCCCTGCCGCTGCTGTCGGCGCATCTGGAGGAGGGGCCGGCGCTGTGGCGGCACATGCAGGAGATCCTGCTGGGGTTTTTTGCGGGCAAGGCGCTGCGCATGATGCACACGCTGGGGATTCTGGAGCTGCTGCTGCCGGAGTTCCACGGGATTGACGCGCTGGTGATCCGCGATGCGTACCACCGCTATACGGTGGATGAGCACACCCTGGTTGTGATTGATACGCTGCACGGGCTGGAGCAGGCGCAGACCGGGCAGATGAGCGTGTGGGCGGGACGGTTTGGCGGCATACTGCGCGATGTGCAGCACCCGGAGCTGATGTTCCTGGCGGCGTTGCTGCACGATACGGGGAAGGGACGAAGCAGCGACAACCACGCGCTGGAGAGCGCGCAGATGGCGGAGAACGTGGCCGGGCGGCTGGTGCTGGATACGTACGAGAGCGAGCTGATGCTGGGGCTGATCCGCAACCATCTGGAGATGAGCGCCGCGCTGCGGAGAGATATTTTCGATCTGGATACGGTGCGGGCGTTCGCGGGGAAGGTGCAGACGCTGGAGGCGCTGCGCATGTTGACGCTGTTCACCTACGCGGACATTCAGGCGGTGCATCCGGACGCGCTGACGCCGTGGAAGGCGGAGAACCTGTGGCGGCTGTATCTGGCCACGGCCAGCTATCTGGACCGCAGCGTGGACGACGAGCGCGTGGGAGTGCGGATTGGCAAGGAGCTGGTGGACCGCGTGGCGGCGCTGCTGCCGGGGCGACGCGCCGAGGTGGAGGCGTTTCTGGCGGGGTTCCCGGAGCGGTATCTGCGCACACGCACGCCGGAACAGGTGAGGCTGCACTTCGATATGGCAGAACGGCTGGCGGACGATCCGGTGCAGATCGAGTTTCGCCATTCACCGGGGTCGAGCGGCATCACGCTGCTGGCGCGCGACCGCCCGCTGCTGTTCGCCGATATGGCGGGAGCGCTGGCGGCGTGGGGGATGAACATCGTTACGGCGGACGCGTTCGGCAATCTGCAGGGCGTGGTGGTGGACAACTTCCGGTTTACCGACACCTTTCGCACGCTGGAGATGAATGCGTCGGAGCACGCGGTGTTTGTGGCCAGCATTCACGATGTGATGGCGGGCAAACTGGCGGTGGAGAAGCTGCTGGCTGGGCGGCGGCGCGGGCGCAGAAAGCTGCCCAAGGTGGTGGTGGAGGCGAGGGTGGACTACGACGACGATGTGTCGTCGCACAGCACTCTGCTACAGGTGGTGGCGCAGGACATTCCCGGACTGCTGCGCGCCATCAGCCTTGCGCTGGCGGAGTGCGGATGCAATATCGACGTGGCGCTGGTGGACACCGAGGGCGAAACAGCCATTGACGTCTTCTACATCACGCGCGACGGGACGAAGCTGGATGCGGTCGAACAGAAGGAGCTGAAGCAGGCGCTGCTGGCGGCGATGAAGACGAACGCTGGGTAGGTGCAGTGGTGGAATGCGGGGCCCGGACAACTGTGGCCGGACTGTGTGCATCCCAAAGAGAGAACAGGACACGTGTTCTCGGGACCAGGCGGCACTGCGCGCGTGCGGGTAAGGTGATTGGCTGATGGTTGACGAACACACGCGAAACGCGAGTTGGAAAGCGGTTTATAGTATTAGGTACAGAGATATGTTATTGAACCCAGATCGGAATCTCGGCGAAGGCCATGCGGCGACGGGGCGTCAGGCGAATGACCGGTACTTTTTCGGGGCGCTGGACAGCTCTGGAGATAACCGGGAGAAGCTGCGCGAGGTGAACTGGGGGGACGAGCAGCCGGAGGGGATCGTGCTGGCGTCGATGGATGCGGCGATCAACTGGGTGCGGAAGAACTCGATATGGCCGATGACATTCGGGCTGGCGTGCTGCGCCATCGAGATGATGTCGATGGGCGGCTCCCGGTACGACATTGCGCGGTTTGGGGCGGAGGTCTTCCGGCCCTCTCCGCGGCAGAGCGACCTGATGATCGTGGCGGGACGGGTCTCGCAGAAGATGGCGCCGGTGGTGCGCCGGTTGTACGAGCAGATGCCGGAGCCGAAGTGGGTGATCTCGATGGGTGCGTGCGCCACCTCGGGCGGGGTCTTTAATAACTATGCGGTGGTGCAGGGAGTCAACCAAATCGTTCCGGTGGACATCTATGTTCCTGGCTGCCCTCCGCGGCCGGAGCAACTGCTGTATGCGATAACACTGCTACAGGAGAAGATCCAGGCGGAGCGGGGCTCGGTGCGCAAGGTGTTGAACCTGGCATGACGAATCGGGCTTGGGGAGGGAATGGAGTGTGATGCGGTTTGGGTAGTTGAAGTACGGGAGGCGGAATCTGCCGATTTGAGGATGAATTGTTTGGCGGTAAATGGTTCTAAAGTATGAACCACAGCGCATTTTGCACTGGACAGGACGGGCAACTGCGGTAAACTTTGGTTGATATGCTTCAACAGCATCAAGGCAAAGATCCCAGTTTGCTCTACAACAAGAAGAGATTTTAGTGGAGGAAGTCGAATGGTATATCACACGTTTCGCAGTCTTGGCCGGTATGTGCTGGCTGCATGTGCAGTCAGCCTTGTAGCCGTAAGCCTGAGTGCACAGACACCTGCCGCACCCGCACCCGTGTCGGGGACAAACCCGTCTCGCGTGGATATTTTCCTGGGCTACTCGTACTTTGGAGCGCATGGGCGGCTTGAGCCCGCGGGGATCCCGTACTCATCCATCAACGCAGGCATGATCGCCAGCGGCGCGTATTACTTCAATCGATACTTTGGCGGGGAGGCAATCTTTACCGACCACCCGAGCGGCGTGAACGATGGCGTGTCCGGGATCTCGGCCGGTCCGATCTTCCGTTATTCCGCGGAGAACTTCACACTGTTCGGACATGGGTTGGTGGGTACCTCGAGGCTGGGCGGCCCGAACAGCGATGTTCCTGGCTCTATGGAGCATGAACTCTATACATGGGGTGTTGCGGTGACGGCCGGCGGCGGCGCGGACTACGATCTGCCGTTCTGGGACAACCGTTTCAGCATTCGTCTCTTCGAGGTCGACCATCGCTTTATTCACGCCGATTTCGGTCCTTATGTCGGGGTTCCGACGGGCGGGGCGTTGGGCGGGCGCACCAATCTGAATGCAGTGGAACTGAGCACCGGAATTGTGACGCACTTTGGCCACATCATCCCGCCGCCTCCAGTGACTTACAGCTGCTCGGTTGCTCCGGCCAGCGTTTATCCTGGCGAACCGATCACGGTGACGGGCGTGGCGTTGAACCTGAACCCGAAGAAGCCGGCGACCTATACCTGGACGACGGATGGCGGAGTGATCTCGGGAACGACGGCGACGGCGAACGTGGACACCAAGGCCTCGGCGCCGGGGTCTTACACGGTGAAGGGCCATGTGACGGAGGGCGTGAAGCCCGGCCAGATGGCGGACTGCTCGGCGACCTACACGGTGAAGGCGTTTGATCCGCCGACGATCAGCTGCTCGGCGAATCCTACGTCGCTGAATCCTGGCGACTCTTCGACGATTTCAGCGAGCGCGGTGAGCCCTCAGAACCGCCCGCTGACCTACAGCTACAACGCATCGGCCGGATCGATCAGCAGCGTTACTCCCACGGCGACTCTCTCGACAGTGGGCGCGGCACCGGGACCGATTACGGTGACCTGCGGCGTGGCCGACGACAAGGGACACAACGTGTCGGCGACGACCAGTGTCAACGTGATTGCGCCGCCGCCGCCACCACCGCCTCCAGCGCCGCTGGCCTCGAGCCTGTGTCCGACAAGCTTCGAGCGCGATGCAAAGCGCCCGACGCGCGTGGACAACGAAGCCAAGGCTTGCCTGGATGATGTTGCCCTGAGCCTGCAGCGCTCCACGGATGCCAAGCTGGCGTTGGTTGGCAACGAAGACTCCAAGGAGCAGGCGGCTGAGGCCAAGGAAGCAAAGAGAACAGCGAAGCTGAAGCACCATGTAGCCAAGCCGAGCGATGCCGCGGAACGCGCCGTGAACACCAAGGACTACCTGGTGACGGAGAAGGGCATCGATCCGTCGCGCATCCTGGTGTACACCGGAACCGACGACGGCAAGACGGTGACGACGACGCTGATTCCGGCGGGCGCAGTCAACCCGGTGGCCAGCGATACGGCCGTGGACGAGAGCGCAGTGAAGGCTGTGCCCCGGACGCCGGTGAAGGCTGTAAAGAAGACAGCAAAAAAGGCGGCGACGAAGTAGTCACCGGCAACTGAAGGAAGTAGAAGCACAGAAGGCTGACTGGGTTGGTTCCCAGTCAGCCTTTGTGCTGGGATGGGGTGCGAAGTTCACTCATGGACTCTGTATTCTAAAAGGAGCTTGCGACGGGATGGGACAGCAACATTGAATTGCAGACTCAGATGGATTTACACATTTTGGACTGCTCTGGTTCTGGGGCTTGTTTGCCCTGCGGCCCGTGCCGTCTCGTGGTTCCCGTTTGGACCGGATGGCGGGAGCGCGCGCGCCTTTGCGGCGGACCCGCGGGACCACGCGCACCTGTATCTAGGGGCGGCCAACGGCTGGGTCTATGAGTCGGCGGACGGCGGCAGGAGCTGGAAGCGGCTGGCGCGGATGGGCAACCGCGACGATCTGGTCATAAAAAAAATATTGGTGGACGCGGCAGACCCCAAGCATCTGCTGACGGCGGCCTATGCGTTGGGCGACCATCCAGACGGCGGGCTGTTCATCAGCAGCGACGGCGGGGCGACGTGGACCAGCCAGCCGGAGATGCGCGGACAGTCGATCCGCGCGCTGGCTGTGGCGCCATCGGACGCGAAGGTCCTGGTGGCGGGGACGCTGGAAGGGGTCTTCCGTTCGATGGACAGCGGGGCGCACTGGCAGAGGATCAGCCCCGAGGACAGCAAGGAGATCCACGAGATCGAGTCGCTGGCCGTGGACCCGACGGACCCCGATACCATCTACGCGGGCACATGGCACCTGGCCTGGAAGACCACGGACGGGGGAGCGAACTGGACGAGCATCAAGCAGGGAATAATCGAAGACTCGGACGTGTTTTCGATTCTGGTGGATCCGACGCAGCCGCTGGTGGTGTACCTGAGTGCGTGCTCGGGGATCTACAAGAGCGTGGACGGGGGAGAGAAGTTCGTCAAGGCTCCGGGGATTCCATCCAATGCGCGCCGGACGCGGGTGTTGATGCAGGACCCAAACCACCTGGACACGGTGTTCGCGGGTACGACGGAGGGGCTCTATCGCACCGACGACGCGGGCAAGCTATGGACCCAGACGACGAGCCCCGACGTGATTGTGAACGACGTGTACGTCGATCCGGCGGACCCGCGGCGGGTGCTGCTGGCGACCGACCGGCAGGGCGTGCTGGCCAGCAACGACGGGGGTGACAGCTTTCTGCCGTCGAACAGCGGATTTTCGGCGCGGCAGGTGACTGCGTACGTCGCGGACGCGCAGCACGCGGCGACGATGTATGTGGGCGTGGTGAACGATAAGGAGTCGGGCGGCGTCTTTGTGAGCCATTCGGGCGGGCTGAGCTGGTCTCAGGTGAGCGGCGGGCTGGATGGACACGATGTATTCAGCCTGGGACAGGCCCCGGACGGGGCGATCCTGGCGGGCACGGAGCACGGAATCTACCGGCTGAAGGACGCGGTGTGGCAGCGCGTGGGCGACGACACAAAGATTGCGGCGGCGGTGAAGACTGCGGCGGCGGCGGCGAAGACTGCTGCGGCGGGGAAGCGGCCAGTGGCGAAGGGGCACGTTGTGAAGGGAGAAACGGCGGCGCGGGCAGTGGTTGCCACGGGTGCGGACAAGCGGTTCGACGCGAGCGTCTATGGCTTTGCGGTGTCGGGCGAGACTCTGTTCGCGGCGACCTCGCAGGGGCTGTTGCGCAGCTCAACCAGCGGAGTGACGTGGGTGCAGGTGGCTTCGGTGGCGAACGACGAGTGGCGCTTTGTGGCGGCAGCGAAGGCGGTGGCGGCGGTGGCCAGCCTGAATGCGCTGGAGATGTCGGCGGACGGCGGCAAGACGTGGCACGTGGCGACTGTGCCCAGCCGGGCGCGACAGCTTTCGGCGCTGGCGGTGGACGGCGAAGGGGAGCTATGGGTGGCGGACCGGGATGGTGTCTATTATTCGGCAAACCGGGGCGCGAGCTGGCAGACGGTGAAGGGAATGTTCCTGCGCGACGGCAACAGCATCTTCTATGATGAGGCGGCCAACCGGATGCTGGTGACCTCCAACGGGCCGGCGACGGTGGCCTTCGCAGTCGAGATCGGGTCGATGCGGGTGAGCTGGTGGGACACAGGTTGGAACCTGCGATTTGTGCGTCCGGTAGGCGACTACCTGGTGGGGGCGACGCTGTTCGACGGGATCGTGGTGCAGCCTCGGATGGTGGATTCGGCGGAGTTGGAGACGCACTGAGGCGGGACTTGCCGGCGAGGGTGAAGCAGACCGGTGCACAAGTGCAGGCAGATGCGCTACTGAATGGTGAGGGAGATGGATGCGGCGGGCGTGGCCGTGGTGGTCCCACTGGAGCTGGTGAGCGTGATGGTGTAGAAGCCGGTGGAGGAGCCGGGTGATCCGCCCGCTGAGACGGCGGCTTTTTCTCCGCAGCCGGAGAGAGAGGCGAATGCAACGGCGATTGCGGCGACTATCGCCAGCGAGCGCAGAAGGCTGAGACGGCGGCGGCGGCCGGGCAGAAGGCCGAGGAAGAGCGCGCCGAGGGCGATGGCGGTGCGTGCGGTGCGCGCGGGGAAGTTGGGGGACGCGGGTGGATTGCCAGTCGAGGCAAAGCTGCTGCCAGCCCCGCCGCCCGGAGCGGTGGAGTTGATGGTGATGGTGGAGGTGACGGTTCCGTTTGCCGGAAGGGTGACGGTGGAGGTTGAGAAGGAGCAGGTGGGGGGATCGTTGGGTGTGCCGTTGCCGTTATAGAAGACGGTGCAGTTCTGGGTGATGGCTCCGGCGAAACCACCAAACGAGGTGTAGGTGAGCGTGGCGGAGTTGCCGGTTATGACTCCGGCGTTGAGGGTGAGGAATGGGGGCAGGGCCGTGATGGAGAAGCCGGCGGGGCCGACGGCGTTCAGCAGGTTGTTTCCGTCGATAGAGCCCCATCCGGTGGCCAGGTCGTAGCCGGTGGTGAGGAGATAGCCGGCGAGGCCTCCGGTGAGCGCGGTGGGCGAGGGAGTGCTGTTGTTGCACATACTGGGGATGGAGACGGAGCAGCCGGAGACGCCGCTGGTTGCGACTGTGGCGTCGTGGAAGACGCCGTTGGCGGGGTTGGCCGCGAGGCGATAGAGGGTTGGGTTGAGGTTTCCCTGGCGCGTGCCTGTGCCTGTCCGCTGATTGAGGAGGGCGGTGATACCTGCCATCGCTGGCGCTGCGTTGGAAGTGCCATAGAAGTATTCAAAGTAATTGTTGGCGCAGTTGCCGCCGTTGCTGGCCAAGCAGCCGTAGTAGGCGTCATGCTCGGCGGAGGGGAAGCTGATGTCGGGGACGTCGCGCGCACCGTCGGCGGGGACACCGACGCCGGTCTGCCAGGAGGGTTTTTGGATGTAGAGGCTGGCCCCGCCGCCGCCCGCGGCGACGACGTAGCTACCCGCCGAACCGGGCTCGTTCCATGCTCCTTCGGGGATGTAGCCGAGCGCGGAGATCAGGCTGGAGTTGTTCGAGGAAGACCAGTAGAGCGAGGGATTGGCTGTGTCCGCGAACTCGGTGCCACCCACGCATGTAACGTAGGAGCTGGAACAGAGGGCGTTGATGCTGAGCTGCTGGGTGGCGGGCGCGGTGGCGAAGCCGGCGTCGCAGGTGGCGGCACCGGAGTCCATGGAGCAGACGAGGACGGAGATGCCTTCGGCGGCGGCCTGGGAGAAGAGGGAGTCCCAGCTCTTGACGCTGGCGGAGCCGGCGTTGGCCTCGCAACTGCCGAAGCTGATGTTCATGACGGGATCGTTGAGGGTGTTGACCTCATACTGCGCGGCGGTGAAGATGCCTCCGCCGCTGTTGGGCAGAATGACAAGGTCCACCTGCGCGTAGGGCGCGGTGCCCAGCACGCGCTGAACGTCCATGGTTGCTTCGGACTGGTCCCCGCCTCCGGAATATCCGGGATCGGGACCTGCGCCGGGAACGATAATGTTGGGGGAGGAATTGGAGGGGAGGCCAGTGTCGGCCTCGAACTCGGTGATGTCCGAGCCGACGACGCGCGAGCGGCCGATGATGGCGACCCTCTGGCCGAGGCCGGTGAGGCCGGTGAAGAGTGGGGTGTTGAGGTCGAAGATGGTGCTGAAGTCGCCGGGGGTGATGTAGTGGTTCTGGTTGTTGGTAGTGAACCTGGGCTGCGCTCCGGAAGACGATGCGGAGACTGCCTGGCCGTGGCCCATGGGTTGGATGGGCGCGTCAGAGAGGCCGTCGATGGACTGCACGATGGCGGCGAAGGCGGCCGGGAGTGCGGGGTCCCCGGTGGTGGAGAGGCGCGGCTCGCCGTTGAGGATGAAGGAATGGAAGCTGGTGGAGAGCGCGGCGGAGACTGCCGATGCGGGGCCGTTGACGGTGACGAAGATGCGGCTGGGCGAGACTTCTGATGGGGCGAGGCCGCGGCTGGTGAGCCATGCGCTGAGGGCGTCGATGTCGTGCTGAGTGGGGCCGTAGAGCTCGCCCACCTGCTGCGGGGTGAGCCACTGGTGGTAGCGTGGCGAGGCGGGGTCCTGCTGGTCGGCGAGCAACTGGGTGAAGGCGGCCTGAAGCTGGGGCGCGCGCGAGAGGACAAAGGTGAGATGGAGGTTGGTGTCCGCGGCGGCGGGGCCAGCGTCGGCGGCGGGATTGGCCCAGCGAGGGAGATGGCCGGCAAGGCGCACCGAGGTGGTCAACTCAGGCTGGACGGTGACCCGGTCGGCCTGCTTGATCTGCGCCGGGAGGGAAGCGGCGGCAAGGGTGACGAGTGCAAGAAGAATGCTCAGTGGCTTGCTCATGGGGATGTAACAACGATACTCTCTCGGACTGAGGAAATCAGAATAATTATCACAAATTAAATACCCTGAGCCTCAATAATAAGTGTGCCGGTATAGGTGTCAGCGGGAAGCTCGCGCAAGCTGCTCAGATCGAGCATCAGACTTAACGCATCGGTGCGGTTGCCTGTGTCCGATCCAGTTACCGTCTCACTGAATAATTGCAAACTGGCCCCGGCAACGCCAAATGGACATGTCTGAGTAAATGCCGTATAGCTCGTTGGCAAGCCGGTTGTCATCTCTCCAAAGACCGCGGAGCTTGGAATATTAGCTCCACTGTTGCTCCCGGTCAGTGCGGCACTCGAACTGGTGAAATATCCGTACAGGGTGATGCTGCTCCCTCAGAGTCACACTGGTCCACGTCGTAGTAATGTTGACCGACGTACTTCCAACAGCCGTTCCCCTGGCAACAAGGTCTAAAGTTCACTTGAGTCGGCGTAACGCTCACGCTAAGAGATCCGGAATCTCGCGGCAACGGCCTTTTGGGAAGCAGCCTCACAGCCTGCCCCCGGAGCGCTACAGAAGGGACCAATAACAGCAGCGCGAAGATTTCTGCACAACAAATTTGCCTCATGAATCGCACAATTTTGGCCCTCTAATAATAGTCATATCGGCAAATACGCCGTCGATCTTATCGAGGAGCACTCCCAGGGGGATTCAAAACCGGGGTTGCCGTTTTCACGGGGGCTACAACGACAACGATGGAAGATACGGTGTTGTCCGTATCCGGCCTGCTCGTGATGGTGGACGGCGCGGAGACGACGATCCAGTTGCCGTTGCCAAGAAATCCCGTAACAACGACCTGTAGCGTATGGGTGCGTGGCCTATGCTCCCGCAAAAAAAAGCATCCGTCCAAACCGGTATAAACCATTCGTTTTTCGATCAGCAGGGCCGCGCCCTCAACCGGATTTCTGTTTGGATCGACCACGCAACCGCGCATGATGGCCGGCTCCATCACAATACGTTCAACCACTGGATGGGAGCTTTGACCATGCCACATAATAGTGCTTGCGTCAAATGTATTGCGAATATGCCCATTCGGATCGACAAACGACCCGCCATGCAACATAAGGCGTCCAAATAGATTGATCCTTACATCAAACACAAGCGCCTGCTCAAAGGTATTATTGTTAGCAGGCACAAAAAACGTATCGTAGTTGGCGTTGACTGTAATAAGATTTGAAAAAAACTGGCCGCCAAAAGTTATGCCGGTATTTCCTCCCGACGTGGTAACATTCTCGTTCAGCGTCAGGCGCGGGCTGATTGTCTCTGAAAGAGTCGAGATGAAGCTGTTGGTATGCTGTAAGTCCTTAGGCCGGCTGGTAAGGTAGTTGGCCATAATATGAAACCGCTGCGTAATGTCCCGCATCGCTGAAAACGAGCCAGCGTCGTTCGTCTGCCCCTGATAGGTTGAGTGAAAAATCGAGCCGTTAAGTTGAGTTGCAACGAGACGCAGCCCCGCCGATCCCTGATCGACAGAACTGCGTATGCTGGTTATACCGGAGCTTTGTGGATCGAGATAGTTTTGGTGAGCTCCGGTGAAACTCATGAATTTGAATGGCCTGACAGTAACCAGTAGATTCTCGCGGTCTGGTTCCGACTGTAGCGGAGTAATCAAGGCAATACGCTGAAACTGTTGGCCTGCCTCAATATAGGCGGCGTCAGCATCAATCCAGTGCCGGGAAAACTTAAACTGGAGGCCGCATAGGGCTGATTGGCACCTTCTCCAACGGACAGCGCAACATCAAGCTTTGGCCGGGGCGACCATTCAATTGCCTCGATCGAGGTCGCTTTGTTTGAAGCAACGGTATCGGAAAATAGCTGCACATGAGAGTTCAACTTTGTTTGAAGAAAAAAGACACCAGCAAAATCACTGGTCTTCGCTCCAATAAAAAATGGGCTGCTGTAGCCGGTAGCCGCGGCTCCGGCAAAAGCCAGAATTTTCGTCACTCCACGCGTAGTTTGGATGCCAGCACCGCGAACCAAAAGTAAGTGACTTGTATTAAAAGTATGTCGGTGGGAAGCTCAAAGCTGATCTGATCGTCCCCAAAAATATATTTGGCATGAGGGGTGGCCTTTGTCAGCCGTGCCCCTTCAATAAGCTCCCCCCCAATCGAGCCTGCCCCCAGAGTGAAATCATAGCTTGCGGCATGGGTGGTGATGCTGCCGCCGCTTTCTTGATAAAGCGTAGATGTTCCGCCGCCAACCTCGAAGACCTGGGCAAGCAGTGGTGACAAAAGGCCCGGACTTATCACTAATATCGAGCCAAAGAGGCAAAGTAGGCGGAACATAGTCCTATCTCCGCATTCCATCTACTATTTGTCTTCGATACTTAGATGCTCTTTCATAACAAAAGTCGGAAAGCGCAGGTTTATGTAATTTGGCGGGTTTGGCTGTTTCCATGGAATTTCAAGATGACGCGGGCTTCCGGGAAGAAGCGGAAATCCTTGTGCCGGTACAGACTCCTTGCCACCGATTACGCTTACATCCTGAACTCGAATGAGGGAAGAACTTACATTCTCAAGGTCGCAAACAACGGTATCCGTGCTAGTAAGATATGCAACATGCTGAACATGAATCTCGTTTTGTGCAACTGCTTTCTTCTGGTAGAGATAGACCGTGTGCGGAAGTATGATCCGCACCTTTGCCCCATCAGCCCTCTGGATGCCAGAGAAGATGGCCCGGACCGTGAACCAGGCCGGAAGCGTGTCGGCATGTGCTTTATAGAAGATGTAGTAGGTCTGCTTCGGCTGTAGCTGGAAACTCATAGTGGAGAGATCCAGATGAATTGTGGGGTCAAGTGGACGAAATACGGGCTTGCCGTTGAGACCAACACTAAAGCTACTCGGTTCCAGGACTACTGCCAATGGGGTTAGTCCGTCGTTCGTGAGCTGGAATTTACCCTCGGCCTTCCCGGTGTACTCGACAATCACAGGAGAGATTGTTTGGGCATGCACAGAAGCGTACTGGAAGAGCGCGAAACATACCGCCATGCAGCGCAATGCGATCCGCATCCGCCGTCTAACACATGGTGCCACGCCCTTCCATATAGATATGGCCGGCATTAGGTAGCGGTGGCCTCAATGGTAAGTGTTCCTGTATAGGTGCCTGCCGGAAGAGTTTTGTATAGTGTGCTGCTGGAAAGATCAATCGTCAGGCTAAGAGTGGTGCTGTCCTCAGTTTCACTGTTGGTGCCCGCGGTGATGGGCTCAGAAAACAACGCAAGTCCAGCTCCAGCCGGGCCAACAGATAAGGTTTGCGTGAACGGTGAATTTGCAGCCGCGCCTCCCGACTCGCTGGTCGTAACGTTTCCGTATATCTTCGAGGATGGAATGTAGTAGGTAGAATCCGCCAAAGCTTGAGAAGCCGACGCAAAATAGGCGTCAAGTTCGACGTTTGTTCTGGTTGTCTGGAGAACCCAGTCAGTGGTTATGGTAATCGACGCTGATGCGGTTGTGGTGAATGGAGTCAGGGTGATGTCGAGGGTCGAAAGTGAAGAGGAAACAGTAATTGACTCTGGCAACGTACCGTTGGCCGTAACTCCTGGGGTATTGGAATGATATTGGCCAAATGCACTGCCCGTAACCGCGCAGAAGAGCGCGACCAATGCAGCACAGATGAAGAGAGTACGGATTCTGAAGGGAAGAATCATGAGTTATAGCCTCCTGGTGAAAACGGAAATTAGTACGGATTTGAAAAAAATACGCATGGTCTGGTAATTTGTCAAGAGAATTATCCGACCTTCCTAGTCTTATATATATTGTATTTATATTAGATAAAATAAATATATCCGTATCTAACAAATTCTAATATATCGACATCAGCACTAGACTGCTGGAAGTAGTTT
This sequence comes from uncultured Acidobacteriaceae bacterium, assembly GCA_963828115.1. Classification (GTDB taxonomy): domain Bacteria; phylum Acidobacteriota; class Terriglobia; order Terriglobales; family Acidobacteriaceae; genus Edaphobacter. Next base: position 45,840 of record CAWHDN010000011.1, on the reverse strand, counting down.
GAGTGATGCAAGTTGAAGCCTTTTCGCATGGTCGCGATAGCTGGACGGACGATAGGTTTGGAATATAGGGCTGAAAAGATCCGAGAACTTTAAGGAATATTTAATGAAAAGATCTCTTTGCGGGCCGGGGATTCTGGCCTCGCGGAGGGAGGGCGGGCTGGCGCAGGCATGGACGGGCCATAGAAACGAGACGCGCCAGCACGGCGAAAGGGGCTAAACGCATTAGAATGGAGCGAGGATGAGTTCACTTTCTTCAGCAGCGGAGACGCGGACGCGGGGCACGGAGCAGAGGACGAGGCATGGCTTCGAGACCAGCGACGCGCGGCTGCGCGCGATTGCGGCCAGGGTGGAGGCGGGTGAGCGGCTGGGCTTCGACGATGGCGTCGCGCTCTATCGCAGTCCAGACATCCTGGCCGTGGGATGGATGGCCAACGCCGTGCGCGAGCGGATGCACGGGGACATCGCCTACTTCAACGTGAACCGGCACATCAATCCGACGAATGTGTGCGTGGCAAGCTGCCGGCTGTGCGCCTTCGGGCGGAAGAAGGGTGCGGCCGGGACGTACACCATGGCGCTGGAGGAGGCGTGGGCGACGGCGGGTACGGGGCTGACCGAGGCGGTGACGGAGTTCCACATAGTGGGCGGGCTCGATCCCGATCTGCCGTTCGAGTACTTCGAGGAGCTGGTGCGCGGGCTGAAGGAGCGCCACCCCAAGGTGCATGTGAAGGCGTTCACCATGGTGGAGATTGCGTTCTTCGCGAAGCTGTACAAGATGACGATAGAGGAGACGCTGCGGCGGCTGAAATCGGCGGGCGTGGATTCGATGCCGGGGGGCGGGGCGGAGATCTTTGCCGACCGCGTGCGGCACATCATCTGCGACCACAAGATCGACGGCGGGGAGTGGCTGGAGACGGCGCGCGCGGCGCACAAGATCGGGCTGCGCTCGAACGCGACGATGCTATACGGCCACGTGGAGAACGACGAGGACAGGGTAGACCACATGCTGCGCCTGCGCGAGTTGCAGGACGAGACCGGCGGATTCCAGACCTTCATCCCGCTGGCGTTCCATCCCGACAACACCGCGCTGGCGCATATTGCGAAGACGACGGGGATGATGGACCTGCGGCAGATTGCGGTGGGACGGCTGCTGCTGGATAACTTCGCGCACGTGAAGAGCTACTGGCAGATGGTGTCGCCGGAGATGGCGCAGATCTCGCTGCGGTTCGGGGCGGACGACATCGACGGGACGGTGATCGAGGAGAAGATCTACCACGACGCGGGCGCGACCACTCCGCAGGGAATGCGGCGGGCGGATTTAGTGCGGCTGATTACCGAGGCCGGGCGCGTGCCGTTCGAGCGCGACACGCTGTATCGCGCAGTGACGCGCAGCGAGGACACGTTTACGGTAGCGGTTTAGGGCCTCGCGCGGACGCGAATGACTTAGTGGCGGTTGAGGGAGGCGGCGGCGAGGTGCATGGTGGTCTGCTTCTTGCAGCGGAGGGCGGCGTTTCGGGCGTCCTGCTCGGAGTCGAAGGAGCCGTGGTCCTGGCCGGCCCAGCGGAAGCGCCAACAGTCTCCGGAGGGGTAGATCTCGGGCTCTTCGGAGCGGGCGCGCGCCATCTGTTCGGGCGCTTCCAATATTGCGTTCATCTTGCTTCCTTTCCGTGAATCGGTTTGTCTTCTCACTCCTGCGATGAAGCCGCACGAATGGTGTCCGGCGCGAATGTGCGTCTCGCCGTCCGTGCAGGACTAGCTGCAGCCGGAGGTGCTGCCGCAGGACATGCAGCGGTAGCAGGAGCCGGAGCGGGTCATGATGGCGCCGCAGGTGGCGCAGGAGGGCGCGTCGCCCATGTCGAACATGCTCTTCATGGCGTCGGAGGGGTGGTAGATGCCGCGGTCGGCGGTCTGGAAGGAAGAAGCAGATCCCTCCGCTGCGCTGCGGGATGACAAAGGGTCCAGGCTGGCGGAGGGTTCGGGGGCGATGCCGTGCTGCGGCGGGGTGCGGTCCTCATAGGGGCTGCCCGCTCCGTTGTCGAAGATCTCCTGGTCGGAGAGGACATTCGGGACAGCCGGGTCCAAGGGGGCAACTACGCCGTCCGAGGCGGGGGATTCGCTGGCGGCGGGGTTCATGTTGGCGAAGAGGTCGAGCTGGTGGCCGGAGAGGAAGCGGATCTGTATCCAGCGGAAGATGTAATCCATGATGGACTTGGCAAAGCCGATCTCGGGATTGCCGGTCCAGCCGGAGGGCTCGAAGCGGGTGTGGGCGAACTTCTCGCAGAGCACGCGCAGGGGGACGCCGTGCTGCAGCGAGATGCTGATGGCGGTGGCGAAGCTATCCATGAGGCCGGAGACGGTGGAACCTTCCTTGGCCATGCGGATGAATATCTCGCCGGGGTAGCCGTTGGGATAGAGGCCGACGGTGATGTAGCCCTCGTGGCCTGCGATGGCGAACTTGTGGGTGACGGAGGCGCGCTCGGCGGGGAGGCGATGGCGGCTGGCGCGCGGGGGAGCCTGGGCGTCCAGCGCGTCGACGTTCTGGGTGCTGGCTGCGAGGACCTGGTTGAGCTCGCGGGCTAGTGCCGCGTTGGCGGCCTCCAGCGTGGCGATGCGGTCGCCGGCGGAGGCGAGATTCTGTTCCGATATGGCGAGTTCAGTGGCGGCGACGGCGCGGGTTCCCTTTTTGTCGTCGGTCTGGGCCTGGACATTGAGCGGCTGGGTTCCCTTGGAGTTGTCGCGGTAGATGGCGACGGCCTTGATGCCCTGACGCCATGCCTCGATGTAAGCCTTGGCGATGTCGTCGACCGAGCAGTCCTGGGGCAGGTTGACGGTCTTGGAGATTGCTCCGGAGAGGAAGGGCTGGGTGGCGGCCATCATCTTGATGTGGCCCATGTAGTGGATGGAGCGGGTGCCCTTGGCGGGCTTGAAGCTGCAATCGAAGACGGGGAGGTGCTCCGTCTTGATTCCGGGCGCGCCTTCGATGGTTCCGGTGGCGTCGATGTAGCTGACGATGGCGTTGACCTGGGCCTCGTTGTATCCGAGCTTGAAGAGGGCGGAGGGGACGGTGGAGTTGACGATCTTGATCATTCCGCCGCCAACCAGCTTTTTGAATTTGACGAGGGCGAGGTCAGGCTCGACGCCGGTGGTGTCGCAGTCCATCATGAAGCCGATGGTTCCTGTGGGCGCAAGCACGGTGACCTGGGAGTTGCGGTAGCCGTGCTTCTCGCCGTGGGCGAGTGCGCCGTCCCAGGCGTGGCGGCTGGCGGCGATGAGCTGCTCGAGCTGCGGAACGTGGAAGTGCTCCGGGGTGGTGCGCGGGCTGGTGATGGTGGGCTTGCCGATGTTGTTGACTTCGGCGCGGTGCATGCGGATGACGTCCAGGAATGGTTCGCGGTTGACGTAGAAGCCGGGGCAGGCGCCACCGGTAATCTCCGTGCGCTGGGTGATTGGCGTTGCCGCGCCGATGGGGGTGCAGGCCTCGGCGATGCGTGCGGACTGCCAGTAGGCGTCTCCGCAAAGGATGGAGGTGAGAGTGGCGGCGAAGTCGCGGCCGGCGTCGGAGTCGTAGGGCAGGCCAAAGGCCATGAGCAGCGCACCGAGGTTGGCGTAGCCGAGGCCGAGCGGGCGGTAGTCGTGGGAGTTGCGCGCGATCATCTCCGTGGGGTAGCCGGCCGCGTCCACGATGATCTCCATCGCGGTGGCGACGGTGGCGATGGCATGGCGGTATGCGGGGATGTCGAACTGCCCGCCGGGAGTGAGGAACTTGAGCAGGTTGAAGCTGGCCAGGTTGCAGGCCGAGTCGTCGAGGAACATGTACTCGCTGCACGGGTTGGAGGCGTTGATGCGGGCTGTGTTCTTGCTGGTGTGCCACTTGTTGATGGTGGTGTCGTACTGCATTCCGGGATCGCCGCACTTCCAGGTGGCCTCGGCGATCTTGGTCATCAGGTCGCGTGCGCGGTACTCCTGCACCGGCTGGTGGCCCTTGACGGTGCGGGTGGTGAAGGGGCCGTCGGACTCGACCGCCTGCATGAACTCGTCGGTGACGCGGACGCTGTTGTTGGCGTTCTGGAAGAAGATGGAGCTGTAGGCCTCGGAGTCTGGGCCGGAGCCGTCGTAGCCAGCCTGAACGAGATGCCAGGCCTTGGCTTCCTCCTTGACCTTGCACTCGATGAAGTCCTCGATGTCTGGGTGGTCGATATTGAGGATGACCATCTTGGCGGCTCGGCGGGTCTTGCCGCCGGATTTGATTACGCCGGCGAAGGCGTCGAAACCGCGCATGAAGGAGAGCGGGCCTGAGGCCGTTCCGCCGCCGGAGAGGGTCTCCATGGAGCCGCGGATGTTGGAGAGGTTGGATCCCGCGCCGGAGCCCCACTTGAAGAGCATTCCCTCGGTCTTGGCGAGGGTGAGGATGGAGTCCAGCGAGTCGTTGACGGAGTTGATAAAGCAGGCGGAGCACTGCGGCTTGGTGTAGCCGGTGACGGAGAACTCGACCCGTCCGGTGGCGGGGTTCCAGTGCCAGCTCTGCGCGTCGGAGTTGGGCTCCAGACGGTCGCAGCCGACGTTGAACCATACCGGGGAGTTGAAGGCTACCTTCTGGTTGAGCAGGAGGTGTGCCAGCTCGGCAAAAAAGGTGTCGGCGTCGGCGGGTGTGGCGAAGTATCCGTCACGGACCCCCCAGTCGCGGATGGATTCGGCGACGCGAGTGATGAGGGCGCGGACGCCGCTCTCGCGCTCGGGCGTGCCCACCTGGCCGTGCAGGTACTTCGACGCGACGATGTTGGTCGCGGTCATCGACCAGTCGGAGGGAACCTCGACGTTCTTCTGCTCGAAGATGGTGCGGCCCTTGTAGTCCTGAATGACGGCGTCGCGCAGCTCCCATGTGATCTCGTCGAAGGGTGAGATGCCGGGGCGAGTGAAGTGGCGCGAAAAGGAGAGGCCAAGTGCGCGGCCAGCGGCGGTGCGCGTGGCGGCGGTTCCGGCTTGGGTTCCGGAAAGATTGTTGGTGGAGTTCTGAGTCTGGATCGGGTTCATCGGCGGTACATCTCCTTCTTCTAATGGTGTTTCTGGCGGTGCCAAAACGAGTGCTGCAATGGGGCCTGGATGCTCCTCGGATGTGGTGTTGATGCGAGTGTTGCCGTGGTGCCTGGTGCCTTTCTCTGCCGTGGTGCTGAATTCGGGAACAGCGCGTACTGGCTGTGCGCCGGGGCCCTTGGTCGCCGAACCGCGCGAAACAGGTCTACTGGCCCCTCTGTCGCGGCGGGGAACCTTGCGGCCCAACCGCGGAGACGTTTGAGGGGATGGGGAGCCGGAGTTGCCTGGACCCTATCGATTCGACGATTACTGAGCGGTTACTGTGGTGCAGTCGTGAAAATACCGCCCCCAATGGGGTGTGTCAAGTATAAAGCACAAGATATTGTGTTGCCTCTGCGAATACTCCCTGTTTTGGGAATGTTGACGGCAGGTTAACAGAAAAACAAGGGAAATTGCTGTGGAATTCTCTGAAACTGCGCGTTGTTAGCGGGTTTAATGGGGTCACCAAGGCGAGGGCTGGAAGGCCCGGCATCAACACTCCGGTTGCGTGCGGCGGCGAGCCGGTTCGGAGACAGGCTGGCTGGCCGGAAGTTCTGCGGCGATGGCATGGATTGAGAGTAGGACGCGACAGAAGGCGGGGCAAGGCGCAGGAGTGGTGCAAGAAACTGTGGATGGAGGTGCAAATGTGGAAAAGCCACAGGAATGTGGAAAAATGGCTTAATAGTGGAAAAACGGCTGGAAAAAGGGAAATCCCAGCAATACCGGCCTGAAAACGCGCACCCTGCTGGTCAGAGGAGCAACATGCAGTCGCCATAGGAGTAGAAGCGGTAGCCGTGCCGGATGGCGTGGCCGTAGGCTGCCAGGATGGTTCGCAGGCCGAGGTCGGGGGCGGCATCTCGAGTCAGCTCCCCGTTGTCCATACAGTCCGCGAAGGCGGCGACCAGCATGAGGAGGGTGGATTCAGGGAGATGGAAGTTGGTGATCAGGCCGTTGACGATGCGGAACCTGTGGCCGGGCGCGAGGAAGATGGAGGTCGAGCCGGAGTGGGGTTCGAGGTGGAGTGGGCCGGACGGGGCCTGCGCCGCGATATGTTCGAGGGTGCGGGTGGTGGTGGTTCCGGCGGCGACGATGCGCCTGCCTTCGCGGAGCGCGCGGTTGAGGGCCTGGGCGGTGGCTGCGGGCAGAGTGTAGCGCTCGGCGTGGAGGCGGATGTCGGCGAGGCGGGAGACGCGGACGGGCTGGAAGGTGCCGAGGCCGACGTGCAGGGTGAGGTACTGAATCTCCACGCCTCGGGCGCGGAGGGCGGCCAGGACTTCAGGCGTGAAATGCAGTCCGGCGGTGGGCGCGGCCGCCGAGCCGGGAAGGCGGCTGTAGACAGTCTGGTATCGCTCGCGGTCCTCCTCGGTGTCGGGCTGCGCGGACTGGTCGCGGTGGATGTAGGGCGGCAGCGGCATGTGGCCGATGCGGGCCAGCGTGGCGTGGAAGTCCTCGACCGGGGCGAAGCGGAGGGTGCGCTCACCGAAGGCTCCGGCGGCGAGGACCTCGGCGGTGAGCACGGGCACAGAGTTGTTCTCACCCGTCGCTGTGTTTGTCTGAAAAAAACTCAGCGTCTCGCCGATCTGAACCTTGCGCGCAGGCCGGACCAGCGCTCTCCACTGGTTCTCGCCGGACTGTGCTGGGTCCTCAATCTGTTCGGTGAGGAGGATTTCGATGAGGCCGAGGGTTGGGGCGAGTTGTGCTGGGTGCGTGCGCCGCCGCGGGTGGCAAAGAGACGCGCGGGCAGGACGCGGGAGTCGTTCAGAATGAGGAGATCGCCGGGCTGGAGGAGGTTGGGGAGGTTGGCGAAGAGGTCGTCGCAGAGTGCCCCGGTGGCGCGGTTGAGGACCAGCATCCGGCTGGAGCCGCGCTGGGCAGGCGGGTGCTGGGCGATGAGTTCTGCGGGCAGGTCGAAGCTGAAGTCGGAGACAAGCATTGGAGAAATACTAGCCACAAGCACTGGGTTCAGTTTAGCTGCCTTCCTCGGCCATCGCGACCGCGCGGTCCAGGGCGGTCTGGACGGCGGCGGTGGTGACTTCGCCCGCTGGGATGTGCGCGGGCCAACTGAAAACCACGCGGGAAAACGGCTTGGGAATCATGAAGCGGTCCCACGAGCGAAGCTGCCAGGCGCGCTCCGGCTGGTTGTGGAAGCAGCCAACCCAGGTCCCGGTGGGTTGTTCGCCGGCAGTCAGCTTACCGACTGAGTTGGCCAGTCTTGCTGTGCCTGGTTTGGCGATGTAGATGGGGCCGCGAGGACCGTCGGCGGTGATGGCGCAGCAGTGGCCTTCGGCGTAGGCGAGCTGCATGTTGCGCAGGCCGATAGCACCGCCGCGCGAGCTGGAGCCGCGAACCGGGCAGAAGCCCAGCCGCTTCAATGTGCGCGCGATCAGTTCGCCGTCGAAGCTGGGGCTGATGAGAATCGTGATCCCAAGATTGCGAAAGCGGTGGGCGCAGGCGATCATGCTGCGGTGCCAGAAGGCGAAGACGCTGGAGCCGGGGATGAGATGGCCGGGCGTGACGCCGGGGTCGGCGCGGTCCTGGTAGCGCAGGGTGAGGCCAAGCAGCCGGATTAGCAGCGCGGCCAGCGGCGGAACAATGGCGATGGCGAGCCGCTGCGCAAATCGCAGCTTCGGCGGGGCAGGGTCGGGCTTCTGCGGTTCAGGTCCGGGCACAGAGATAGTGTAGAGCGAAGGGCCGTCTCTGTGCGCGCGGGAGCGGTTGCAGGAACGTTCTCGAACCGGCACAAGATGTGCGACAATGATAGGTGCAGTTTGGCGTCTGTGCGTACGCCCAATCCTGCAAGGAGATTTACTATGGGCGACCTGCTTCAACCCTGGCACATTGTAATTATCGTTGGTCTCGCGATCCTGCTCTTCGGCGGCAAGAAGCTGCCGGAGCTGGGCAAAGGACTGGGCGAAGGCCTGCGCGGATTCAAAGAGGGCATGAAGGGCCTCACCGAGAGCCTGGACGACGTGGATGACGAGAAGAAGAAGAAAGCCGAGCTGGAGGCCAAGGCGTATCAGGAGGCCAAGCTCGCAGCCGAGGCGAAGATCGCGGCTGAGGCGAGGGTTGCGGCCGAGCAGAAGGCCCAGCAAGAAGCAGTCAACCGGTAGGACAGCAACACACAGCAAGCAGAACAGGGATACTCTTTGGATGGCCGTGAATTCGACCGGCCCGTCCATTCTTCTGGCGACTTTGAAGTCCCCCACTCCAAATAGACGCACTTTCAGCGCTGCATTGGGTAGAGTATTTCGCCTCGTCAAAATGCGGGGGTTTTCGCTGCGCTCAGAAAGACAATGCATTTTGCCGCCTCGGCAACGGCGGGACCACTCTATAGCGCGATGAGTACGACGGCGAGCGCGGCGGCGGCCATTCCCAGCGCCTGACGACGCGTGGGCCACTCGCCCAGGGCAAGCGCCGCCAGCAGAATGGTGGACGCGGGGTAGAGCGAGGCAAGCACCGCCGCCACATCCAGCCGTCCCGCGCGCGTCGCCGCCACAAAGAGCAGATTGCCGGATGTGTCCAGCAGCGCGGTTGCCAGCGCCCAGACGATCGCGGTGCGGTTGAGGCTGAAGCGCGCCCCGGCATTCTTGCCCGAACGCAGAAGTACTCCAAGAAGCAGGAGCGAGCAGACGCAGAGGCTGCCGATTCTGGCCGACGCCATGGGCCAGAGCACGCCCGCCGGGCTGGCCATCTTCAACGCGATGAAGTAGAAGCCGAAGCCGAGGCCGGCAAGAATCGCCAGCGCCATGGTCTGGCGGGATGCGGCGGTTGCAGAGTTGTCCGCGGAAGCTGCCGTGGGGCCGGTTGCGATCAGCCAGATGGCGATTGCCGCCATGGCGAAGCCGAGCAGTGGACCGAGGCCCGGCGATCCCACTTGCCAGAGCGTGAGGGCCGCGGGAATCGCGGCGGCCAAAAGGCCACTGACCGCGGCCGATGCTCCCATTGCACCGCGCGACAGCGCGATGTAGAAGGCCGTCAGCGAGAGTCCGCCGGCGACTCCTGCGGCGATGCCCCAGGCCAGCAGCGCGCCATGTGGAGCGGCGTCTCCGCGCAGGTGTGCGACCGCGACCAGCACAATAAAACTCGTCGCGTGGCTGAGCAGGACGATGCGCAGCCCCGCGCCCAGGCTGCCTCCGGCGCGCTTGACTCCCATGCCGCCGGTGAAGTCGCCGCCGCCCCACAGGATGGCAGCAGCCAGCGCAAGCAGAGCGTTGCCGCCGAGCAGACTATTCATAGCGTCCATTATTCATTGCCACGGCGTCTCATCGTCATGGAGGTCTACTGCGTGGCAGGCGGCCGCGGACGTGCCTGTACCGCCGAGGGCCAGTAGCCCTTCTTGGCAATCACGGTCAGGTTGGGACGCAGGACCTTCACCTCGAGGGTGCGGTACTTGCCGTCGATCAGCGGCTCATGCGTGATGTAGTCCAGCGTATAGCGCGTGCGCACCTCTTCGGCAATCTTGGCAAAGCTCTTTTCGATTCCACCGGTTCGGAACTCCGCGTCGAAGTTGCCGCCTGTGGCAGTGGCATACGCCGGCAGGATGTTGTCGCGCATGGTGAGCGGAAGGTGGATGCGGTCGAGGAAGCCGACCAGCGGCAGGGAAGAATCCCCCACCAGCGTCCCATCCACCTCGATGCGGTTGGTCTGCAGATACTTCACAACGTCCTTGTACTTGGCCGTGCTGCCGTACTCCTTGCCGTCGGAGATGACGTAGATGACGCGGCGGCGCTCGATGGGCTTCTTGACGAGCGTGGCGGCCGCGGCCAGGATGGCGTCGTTCAGCGCGTGCACCTCTTTGGGAGGGTTGAGCTGGATTCCCGAATGGCCGCGCTGGGAGGCGGTGTTGGGGTCGAAGTTCTGGTTGTTGATGACCGTGGTCTGCGACATCGGCCCGCTCAGCGCGCCGGCCAACAGCGGTTCGCGGCCCGAACCCTTCGAGATCTCGATGGCCTGGGTGAGGCGCGCGCTCTGCGCTCCGGTAAAGTCCGTCACCAGCTTCGGGCCATTGTTGAAGGTGAAGACCTCAACCTCGTCGGACCGGGTAAACGCACCCTGCAACGCGCCCAGCGAGTCGTTCAGCCGGATTACGTTGTCGTAGGTCATGCTCTGGTCGATCACCAGCGCCACCGAGAGCGGGACCGCATCCGTGGTGAACCGCGTGATGTGCTGCAGCACGCCGTTCTCGTAGACCTGGACTTCACGTGCCGTGAGTCCCGCCACCAACTGCTGCTTGGAATCCTTCACGGTAAAGGGCACATTGACGTCATTCACGGGCACCACTATGGTCGGCGCGTTGGCTTCTTCGTTGGACGGAGTCTCATAGGTGGGTGCCTTCGCCGCCGCCTGCGTGCCGCTTGCTACCGGTGCGGAAGCAGAGGCTGGCGTGGAAGCGTGGCTCGGCGACGGAGCAGCTGATGGCGTGCCCGCACCTTCGCTCGGGGTTGCGTCGCCGGGCGCGGTGTCGCCGGCTGTGGTGGTTCCCTGGCCGGGAGCAATCGTTCCCAGATTGGGCAGCTTGGTCTGCGGCCTTGGAGCGTCCGGGATCGCCTGTTGCGCCAGATTCTGCTGCGCGGACTGCGCGGCGTTGGTCTGCCCAGCCTGCGTCTGTGTCTGCCCAGCCTGCCAAGCCAGCACGCCAAGCATCCCCAACGCCAGCGATCCTGCCCATACGCGAATTCTCAACTCGAAGACCCCCGTGCCGTTCCTCTATCAGATTACCAGTGGCGCGCACACGCCGTCATCTCGACGCATTGCATCCTGCCGATTCGCGTTCCAAACGTTAGACGCCGCCGCCTGCCTCGGCGTTGTGACGTTGCGACTTCCTCGGGCGTCCTGCAAACTTCTGCGACGAAAAATCGCCTCCACAGAGCCGCATTCATCGTCTAATAGGGTATGCGTTCTTTCGTCCTCGCCGCCTCGCTGCTCTCCCTTGCCCTGCTTCCGTCGATGCTGTGTGTTCCCGCTTTCGCGCAGGAGGCGCCATCGCCCGGCGCCCCGCCGCCCGCATCCGACGCTCCCGCTCCGCTCGCCGACGACAACAACGCGCAGACGCTCAACGTCAACGTCAACCTGGTGAACCTCTTCTTCTCCGCGCGCGACAAGGACGGCTTTATCACCAACCTGGCCAAGAGCGACTGCACGGTCGCCGAGGACAAGACGCCGCAGACGATCAGGAACTTCACCCAGGAGAAGAGCTTGCCGCTGACCATCGGCCTGCTGCTGGACACCTCCGGCAGCCAGATGAACGTCCTGCCGCTGGAGAAGGAGTCTGGCGCGACGTTTCTGCGCGACGTGCTGACGCCCAAGGACGAGGCATTCCTCATATCCTTCGACATCAACGTCGATCTGCTCTCCGATTACACCAACCGGGCCAGCGAGATCAGCCGCGCCATGAACAAGGCGCAGATCAACACCGGCGCAACCTATGGCTCGATCACCGGCAACGGCCCTCCGCGCGGCACGCTGCTCTTCGACGCCGTCTATCTCGCCGCTCACGACAAGCTCAGCATGGAGGCAGGACGCAAGATTCTGGTGCTGCTGACCGACGGCGGCGACCAGGGCTCGCAGGAGACCCTGAAGTCCGCCACCGAGGCCGCGCAGAAGGCCAACGCCATCGTCTACGTCATCCTCATCGCGGACCGCGCCTTCTACGGCGGCGGCAGCTTCAACCTCGGCGACTCCGGCGCGCGCGATATGGACCGGCTTGCCAGCGATACCGGAGGCCGCGTCATCAACGTCGGCCACGACGGAAAGAAGCTCGAAGACGCCTTCCGCCAGATCCAGGACGAGCTGCGCACCCAGTACCTGCTCAGCTACACCCCAACCAATGCCAAGGCCGACGGGACATTCCGCAAGATCAACCTCAACTGCGGGAAGAACCTCAAGGTCCAGACCCGCACCGGCTACTACGCCATCTCCGCCGCGGACGCCGGCAACTAGCTGAGCCCAAGCACAGGGTGCGGCGTGTAGGGCTCTTCGAGCGAGGCGATCTCCTCCGCTGTCAGCTTCAGCGAGACTGCAGCAACGGCGTCGTCCAGGTGATGCGGCTTGGTTGCGCCCACGATGGGCGAAGTGATTGCGGGCTTCGTCAGCAGCCAGGCCAGAGCAATCTGCGCCCGCGCAACTCCGCGCGAGCCGGCCAGTTCGCCGAGCCGGTCCACCACGCGCTTGTCCGTCTCCACCGTCCTGGCATAGAGCGACTTGGCGTAACCGTCGGAGTCGGAGCGCTTGGTCGCCTCCGCGTCCCACGCTCGAGCCAGCTTGCCGCGCGCCAGCGGACTCCACGGCAGCACGCCGATGCCCTGGTCGAGACAGAGGGGCAACATCTCGCGCTCCTCCTCGCGGTAGAGCAGGTTGTAGTGGGGCTGCATGGTGACGAAGCGCGACCAGCCGTGCCGGTCCGCCAGGTAAAGCGCCTTGGAGAACTGCCACGCCCACATGGACGAAGCGCCCAGATAGCGCACCTTGCCCGCGCGCACCACATCGTTGAGCGCCTCCAGCGTCTCCTCGATCGGGGTGGTGCGGTCCCAGCGGTGGATCTGGTAAAGATCGACGTAGTCCGTGCCCAGGCGGCGCAGCGATTCGTCGATCTCGAAAAAAATCTCCTTGCGCGAGAGGCCGCCGCCGTTGGGGCCATCGCGCATCACGCCGTTCAGCTTGGTCGCGATCACCGTGTCTTCGCGCTTTGCATTGGCCTTCAGGAAGCGGCCGAGCACGCGCTCGCTGTCGCCGGTCGAGTAGACGTTCGCGGTGTCGAAAAAATTGATTCCCACGTCCAGCGCCTGGCGGAAGAAGGGCTGGCTCTGCTCCTCGTTCAGGCTCCACGCGTTGCTGCCCGGCCGCAACGGGCCAGAAGGAGGAACGCCGTACGACATGCACCCAAGACAGATGCGCGAGACCTTCACCCCAGTCCTGCCAAGATTTACGTAGTCCATGGTTCCTCCGATTCAGAAGCTCTGTTTTCGATGTTACAAGCTCTGATGCACACTATTGCACCCACGATGCAGCGGCCCGCTCAAGCCTCCATCGTGCCGGAGTACACGGCCATTCCTGCGACTGCATCGACGCCCATTGCGTCCAACGCGTCGATCTCAGCGCACTCCTTGATGCCGCCGGCGACGATCAATTGCTTCGCCGTCGTGGCGCGCAGCGTGGCCGCGACATCGAGTGGAAATCCCTGCATCGTGCCCTCGGTGTCAACGTGCGTGTAGAGGAATGCGGCGCAGAAGTCTTCAAGCCATGTGATGGCCTCCTCGGGGGTGAGGTCGACCGAGTCCTTCCATCCTTTGACGGCGACGCGGCCGTTCTTGGTATCGACGGAGAAACAGAGGGCGTCTTCGCCCAGCGCGCGCTTCAACTCCTCGGCGAACTCGAGGCGGATCAATTTGTGTCGCTGCGACTTGCCGGGTTGCGCGATGCCGAAGAGGCTCGATCCGTAGATGACGCGCTTGGCACCTGCGTCGAGCAGCTTTCGCCCATCCTCGGCAGTCTTCAATCCGCCGCCGACCTGGCAGGGCAGGCGGTGGCAGATCATTTCGATCAGCGCGCGATTCTCGCCCTGGCGCATCGCCGCGTCGAGATCGATCAACTGCACGAGGGGGTATTTTGCGAACCGTTGAATCCAGTAGTCGAAGTCGTCAAAGGCCAGCTTCAGCTTCTCGCCGTGCACCAACTGCACGATGCGTCCGCCCATCAGATCGATCGAGGGAATCAGCATGGCAGCCTCACGCTCACGCCCGCCCGCGCCAACTGCGCCTTCAGATCGCGCGAGCTCGTGACGCCGAAGTGGAAGATGCTGGCGGCCAGCGCGGCGTCGGCCTTGCCTCGGCCAAAGACATCAACGAAGTGCGCCGCGGAACCCGCGCCGCCGCTTGCGATCACGGGTATCTGCACCGCCTCGCTCACCGCAGCGGTCAGCTCGCAGTCGAAGCCGTCGCGCATTCCGTCGGTGTCCATGCTGGTGAGCAGAATTTCGCCGGCACCGCGCGATTCGGCCTCGCGCGCCCACTCGACGACGCGCAGGCCGGTGGGTTTGCGCCCTCCACTGACGTACACTTCGGCGTCTTCCACGCCCTTCGCGCCGCGCCTCGCATCAATGGCAACGATCACGGCCTGCGCGCCAAAGCTCGCACCGATCTCGCCGATCAGCTCGGGCCGCGCAATCGCTGACGAGTTGATGCTGACCTTGTCCGCGCCCGCGTTGAAGACTGCCGCTGCATCCTCTGCCGTGCGGATGCCGCCGCCAACGGTGAAGGGAACGAAGAGCTTCGCCGCCGCGCGCCGCACAGTATCGAGCAGCGTACCGCGGCCCTCGTGCGTGGCCGTAATGTCGAGCAGCACGATCTCATCAGCCCCCGCCGCCGCATGGCGATGCGCCAGCTCCGCCGGGTCGCCCGCATCGACGATGTCGACAAACTGCACGCCCTTCACAACGCGCCCGCCGCGCACATCGAGACAGGCAATAATTCGTTTGGTCAGCATCTACAACTCCACAAAGTTTCGCAACACGCGCAGGCCAACATTCGCAGACTTCTCCGGATGGAACTGCACGCCCATTACATTTTCGCGTTCCAACGCCGCGGTAAACGCGCCGCCGTAATTTGTAACCGCCGCGGTTTCTTGTACGACCGGAGCGCGCCACGAGTGCGTGAAGTACACAAACGCACCGTCCGCAACGCCGCGCAGCAGACGCGAGTCCGGACGAATCTGCTCCAGCGAGTTCCAGCCCACATGCGGCGACTTCAAATCCGCTCCCTCATAGGTTGCGGGAAAATGCTCGCACATCCCGGAGAACGCGCCCAGGCCCTTCGTCCCCTCTGCCTCGGTCGAACCCTCGAAGAGCCACTGCAACCCCACGCAGATGCCCAGGAACCACGCGCCTTTGGCGATGCTCTCGCGCATGGCTTCGGTCAGGCCAAGGTCTTCCAGCAACTGCGTTGCCTGAAAGTGCCCCACGCCGGGCAGCACGACTTTGTCGGCCCCACGCACAACGTCAGGCGACTGCGTCACGACCACTTCGCGCGTGGTTTGTTCGTCGCCCAGGATGTAACGCAGAGCCTTCACCACGCTGGACAAATTGCCCGCTTTGTAATCAATGACTGCAATCACAGCAACCCCTTTGTGCTTGGCAGCAACTCGCGCATACGTTCATCGCGGCTGCATGCGCCGCGCATGGCTCTAGCGAAAGCCTTGAAGATGGCTTCGATCTTGTGATGATTGCTGCGGCCATACATTATTTTGACGTGGACGTTTGCCTTGGCGCCGCGCGCGAATCCCTCGAAGAAGTCCGTCAGCAATTCACTCTGGAAGTCGCCGACCATGGGCACGGTGACCTGGCCGTCGACGACGTAGGACGTGCGCCCGCTGAGGTCGACGGCGGCGACGGCGAGCGTCTCGTCCATCGTCATAACGAAGTAGCCCGCGCGCAGGATGCCTTTCTTATCGCCCAGCGCGATGGCGAAGGCCTCGCCTAGCGCGATGCCTACGTCCTCCACCGTGTGGTGCTGATCGACGTCGAGGTCGCCCTTGCAGACGAGCGTGAGGTCGAAGCCACCGTGGCGCGTGAACAGCTCCAGCATATGGTCGAAGAAGCGGATGCCCGTGGAGACCGAGTACGCGCCCTGCCCGTCGATGGCCAGCGTCAAGGCGATCTTCGTCTCGGTCGTGTCGCGCTTGATCGTGCCTGTTCTTTTCTCATCGCTCATTTAGCCCATCCTATCTCCTGCAAGGATTCCTTCAATGCGGCGAGGCCGCGCGTGACGTGCTCCTCGACGCCGATGGTGATGCGGACGAAGCCATCGCAGCCGGGGTCGGTGGAGCGGTCGCGCAGCAGGACGCCGCGTGCGCGCATGGCACGCACCAACTCGGCGTGTTTTGCGCCGATCTTCATCAATACAAAGTTGGCGTGGCTGGGGAAGAAATCTACGCCGAGAACACGCAGTCCGTCCATCATGCGGGCTCGGCCCGCGTTCACCTGCGCGGCGTACCATGCGACGTATGCGTCATCCGCAAGCGCCACCGGAAGGCAATCCAGCGCCACGCCGTTGACGTTGTAGGGCGAGCTGACCTTGCGCACATACTGCATCAGCGAGGCATTGCCCGCGAGCAGGCCGATGCGAAGATTGGCCAGTCCGTAGGCCTTCGAAAACGTGCGCGCGACGAGCATATTCGGGACCTTGCCCACGTCCGCGAAGAGCGTCTCGCCGAAGAAGTGGTAGTACGCTTCATCGATCATCACCACCGCCTGCGGAGCTGCCGCGCAGATCGCAAGCAGGTGATCGCGGTTGACGACCGCACCGGTGGGATTGTTGGGCGACGCGATGAGGATCAGTTTGGTGCGCGGCGTAATCGCGGCGAGAAACCGCTGGTAGGGGAACTCCAGCGAGGCGTCCGCCTGCACGCGCACCAGGTGTGCAGTCATCATGCGCGCGCTGACTTCGTACATGAAGAAGGTCGGCGTGCAGATGATCGCCTCGTCGTCCTGTTCCAAAAACGCCGCACAGACCAGGTGGATGGCTTCATCGACGCCGTTGGTCAGCAGGACCTGATCGGCCTGCAAGCCGAAGTGCGCGGCAGTGATACGCTCGACGCCCTCGCGCTCGGGATACTTCGTCAGTCCCTCGGCTGTGATCTGGCGCAGACGCTCGATCACCTTGGGCGAGGGGGAAAAGGTGTTCTCGTTGAAGTCCAGGCGCAGGGCAACGCGGCCGGCCAGCGGCGGGTGATACTCCGGCATGGCCAGCACGGCGCGGCGCGGTTGCGGAACAATTTGTGTTACAAATTCCGCGGCGGCCGGTTTATTTGTAACTGTTTTGATTGCTGATGTCATTTCATCCTCACTCGCACGCTCTGGGCGTGGCCCACGAGACCCTCGGCCTCGGCCAATGCAATGGTATGAGGGCCGAGAGCGCGCAGGGCACGTCGCGTGTACTGCTGGACTGTAATGACTTTAAGGAAATCCATCACGCTGAGGCCGCCGCGTATGCGACCGACACGGCCGGTGGGCAGGACGTGGTTGGGGCCGGAGATGTAGTCGCCCATGGACTGCGGCGAATACGCGCCAACGAAGACCGATCCGGCGTTGCGCACCCACTTCAAGTCTGCGGCTGCATCCACTGTGAGGTGCTCCGGAGCGAGGCGATTGGTGAGTGCGCGCGATTCTGCAACCGAGACGGTTACGAATATATAGCCGTGTGCGGCGAGGGACTGTTTTGCGATTGCATTCTGCTGCGACTGCGTTTTGACTTCGGCCTTCACAGCCTCGGCGAGCGCGGCGTTGCTGGTGATGAGGACTGCGAGCGCTTCTGGATCGTGCTCGGCCTGGGCGACGAGGTCGGCGGCGATTCCGGCGGGATTACCGATCTGGCTACAGACTACGATTTCGGTGGGGCCGGCGGGCATGTCGATTCCGCACTCACTCGAGACGAAGATTTTTGCGGCGGTGACGTAGAGATTGCCGGGGCCGACGATCTTGTTGACGCGGGCGATGGAGGCGGTGCCGAAGGCGAGCGCGGCGATGGCCTGCGCTCCGCCGACGCGGTAGAACTCCGTGACGCCGGCGAGCCAGGCCGCAGCCAAAGTCTCGTTTGCGGGCTTGGGCGAGCAGACAACGATGCGCGCGACTCCCGCCACCTGCGCGGGTGTGACTGTCATCAGCAGCGTTGAGGGGAGCGGGTAACGGCCGCCGGGGACGTAGCAGCCGACCGACTCCAGGGGGCGCACGAGTTGTCCGGTGGCGACGCCTGGGGACGGAGCGATGGTCCACTCCTTCGGACGCTGCGCCGAAGCGAAGGAGCGAATGTTAGCCTGCGCGGCGCGCATTGCGGATTGCAGCTCGGGTGACGTGGATTTCCATGCGGTCTTCATCTCCTGGCGCGAGACGAGCAACGGCGCGCCGGGCGGCAGGCTGTCGAACTTGTCAGCGTAGCTGCGCAGAGCTGCGTCGCCGCGCTGCCGCACGTCCGCGAGGATGCGGCGCACGATTGGCCCGACCTTCGACGTGTTGGCCGCGCCGCGTTTTTCGATTGTCTCGATCAGCGCGGCAGCGGCCTTCTTCGTTCGTCCAAACGTTCGTACCAGCTTCATCTGTAACTCCGACTGTTACAAAACAACTTTGCTGAGCGGATACTCGACGATGCCGGTGGCTCCGGCGGCCTTCAGTTTGGGGATGACATCGCGGACGACGGCTTCGTCGAGGATGGTGTTGAGCGCGACCCAGGCGGTGTCGCTGAGATGCGAGATGGTCGGAGAGTTGAGCGCGGGAAGCTGCGCCACAATGGCGTCGAGGTCGGATTTGCGCGCGTTGAGCATGAGGCCGACGCGGCCCTGGGCGGCGATGGCTGCGTTGAGCATCAGCGAGATGTTCTCGATCTTTCGGCGCTTCCACGGGTCGGCGAAGGCGGATTTATTGGCGATGAGCTGGGTCTCGGATTCCATCAGCGTCTCGATGATGCGCAGGCGGTTGGCGCGCAGGCTGGAGCCGGTCTCAGTGACCTCGACGATGGCGTCTGCGAGGGTTGGCGGCTTGACTTCGGTCGCGCCCCAACTGAACTCGACCTTGACGGGGATGTTGCGCGCGGCGAAGTAGCGCTTGGTGAACTCGACCAGCTCGGTCGCTATCACCTTGCCTGCGAGGTCTTCCGGCCTCTGAAATGGCGAGTCCTCCGGTACACACAGCACCCACTTCACCTTCTGGCGGCTGACCTTGGAGTAGGTGAGGCTGGTGATGTACTCGACGTCGGTCTCGTTTTCGAGGACCCAGTCGTTGCCGGTGAGGCCGGCGTCGAGCGCGCCCTTTTCGACGTAGCGTGCCATCTCCTGCGCGCGAACCAACATGCACTCGATCTCTGGGTCGTCTATGGCGGGGAAGTAGCTGCGGCCGCTGGCTGCGATGCGCCAGCCGGCACGCTCGAAGAGGGCGATGGTTGCGTCCTGCAGGCTGCCCTTGGGGATTCCTAGCTTGAGTTTGTTCGCCATTATTTGGCCTCCGCGGAGTTCGATACTGCAATTGGTTTGGTGAAGCAACTGACGGTGCCCTCGTGGCAGACCAGGCCGTCACCCTCGACAATGACGCGGAAGAGCAGCGTGTCGTTGTCGCAGTCAGTGCTGGCGGTGACGACGCGCAGGCGGTTGCCGCTGGTCTCGCCCTTCATCCAAAGCTTCTGGCGGGTGCGGC
The DNA here is from genome assembly GCA_963828115.1 of uncultured Acidobacteriaceae bacterium. Taxonomy (GTDB): domain Bacteria; phylum Acidobacteriota; class Terriglobia; order Terriglobales; family Acidobacteriaceae; genus Edaphobacter. The sequence continues at coordinate 26,600 of CAWHDN010000011.1, read as the reverse complement.
TCCAGAAGGTGACGAAGCCGGATTCGAGGGTCTTGCGGTAGCTGACGTCGTTGAGGAAGCCGAGCATGAGCATCTGGCCGGTGCGTGCGTCCTGCACGATGCCTGGGACCAGGCCGTCCATCTTGGCGAAGTCGATTGTGGGTGCGTTGTTGCGTGCGTCCATGGTGTCTCTCTCTCTTGAATGATATGTCTATTTAGCTACGTGGTTTCGGGAGTTTCGCGTTGGCGTTTGTCCGCGCGCAGCAAAAAGGCCCGCTCGCGGTGTGCGCGTCGGCGGGCCTTTGGAATCCTGGTGTGAGTCTGTCTACTTCGCCGCACCGGACACTGCCGCCAACACGCTATGCGCATGGTGATGGTGGTGCCCGCGATGCTCGATCGAAAAGCTCATCTCTAATAAAGTTATCGGCTGGGCGGAGCTTTGTCAACGCGTGCGCGGCTGACGACGTGTCCTTAAGCAGAATAAGGCAAATGCGGGGATTCTTCGCTGCGCTCAGAATGACAAGCAAAAACAGGCAACAGCGAGAAGCAAGAACAAGCAAAGACGCAATACGGAGATTCTGGCCTGCGGCCAGAATGACGGTGTGAGTGAGGTGAACCCGTGTTCTCAAGTAAAAACAGAACCTTGCATGCTCTGCTACAAAGGTACGCGCGCGAAACTTGCGCCGGGGTTCGCGCGTCTCCCATCCGTCCCTTCAAGGAGCTTGATCCCATGAACACTCGTCTCGACCGCAGAACCTTCCTCCGTCTGGCCTCCGCATCCGCCGCACTACTGGCGCAAGAGGCGCGTCCGCAGGCGGCGTCACAGGCAACAGCGCAGGCGGCGGCGCAGGCTGCAACTGCTTCGGCAACCCAGCGAATACAGCCGACCCCGCACGGGCCGCGGGCTGCGGTGAAGAGCAGGAAGAACTTTGTTGGCATCCAGGTGCGGGGGTTTGCGTGGGTGGACGAGGGCATCGACCAGGTGCTGGACAACATCCAGAAGAAGGGCGGGGTGAACACAGTGTGGGCGTACACCTTTGCCTACGGCGAACAGCGGTTGCGCACGGGCGGCGGCCTGCCCGACCACGGGACTGCGCTGACCGCTGCCAACACCGGCGTCAACGCGGGCGCGCTGTACGACTACGACCTGAAGTACTTCCAGAAGACCAGCGTCAAGGACTTCCGCCTGACCGGCTACGGCAAGTTCAACGTGATCGAGCAGGTGGCGTCGAAGGCCCATGCGCGCGGCATGGACTTCTTTGCGTGGGACCTGAACAATCCCAGCCCGACGCTGGCGCGCAACTCGGCCGCATACGCCGCACTGGGCGAGGTGGACCTGACTGGACGCAAGACGACGAACCCGTGCTTCAACAATCCCGACTTCCGCACGTATCTCAGCGGCAAGATCGAGAGCCTGCTGAGCGGCTATGCGAGCGAGGTGGACGGCGTGGCGTGGGGCTGCGAGCGCGAGGGCCCGCTCGACAGCCTGGTGACCGGCGGCGGCAACGCGACCTGCTTCTGCCCGTTCTGCCAGGCAAAGGCGAAGGGACTTGGCATCTCAGTGGAGCGCGCGCAGGCGGGCTACAAGGAGATCGGCCAGCTCTTCCGGGCCACACCCGATGCGGTGCCTGGACGGCTACTTCACCTCCTTCTGGCGATTGCTGCTGAAGTATCCCGAAGTCCTGAGCTGGGAGTCGCTGTGGACGGACAGCTTCCAGGAGGCGCAGGCCGAGCTGTACGGGCTGGGCAAGTCGATTGCGCCGCAGAAGCCCTTCGGCTTTCACTTGATGCAGGCCATGACCTTCAGCCCGTTCTATCGCGCCGAAGAGGACTATACGAAGCGCAAGGAATTCGCGGACTTCCTGAAGCTGGCGACGTATAACAACGCGGGCGGGCCGCGCATGGCTGCGTATCTGCAGAGCCTGAGCCGCGGCGTCTTCCACGACGCCAAGCCTGCGGACTTCCTCGCTCTCTACTACAAGATGATGAACTACCAGGAGGCACCATTCGACCAACTGGGCGCGAGCGGCTTGTCGCCGGACTATGTGGCGAAGGAGACCAAACGCGCGCTGGCCGGGGTTGCGGGCGAGACGAAGATCTATCCGGGGATCGACATCGACGTTCCCGTTCTTGGAGCAGGGCCCGCAGCAACCGACAAGAAGACCAAGCCTGAGGATGTAAGCCGCGCGTTGCGGGCGGCCTTTGGCGCGGGAGCGGACGGCGTGGTGCTGTCGCGCGAGTACGTCGAGATGTGGCTTGCCAACCTGACCGCCGCGGGAGATACGCTGCGCGAGATATTTGCGCAAGCGGCCAGCAAATCGTAACGCCAAGGGACGGCGTTACGATTTGGGGCGGTGGGCGATGATCTGGAGCTTGATCTTTTCGTAGGCGGACTGGGGAAGGATGCCTCGGGTGGTCAACTGGTTCTTGGCGGTGTAGGGGCGGCCGGCGATGATGCGGCGGACGTACTCGTCGCCCATGCCGGGCAGGGCCTTTAGCTGGGCCGCGGTTGCGGTGTTGATGTCGAGCAGATTCTTCGATGCGGCGATCTTTTCGGAGATGGATTGCGTGGGGATGGATTGCGCGGGCTTGGCTGCGGGCGCGGGCGTTGACTGGGCAATGCTGTGCGCGGCGGCGAGGAAGAGGCTGGCGGTGAGTGCTGCCGCGAGGAAGCTGTTGCGAAGGATGAACATGTGGGTCTCCTAAAGAACTCTGCGGGGAGGCAGACGGGATGCGGTACAAGAGTAGCGCAGAAGGGGTGCGAATGGTGAGAACAATCCACCACACGCGGCTGAATCTCGCCCCCTCCTTGAAAGGCGTTCGCTCCATGGGATAGGCTTGGCACCTATGCCGATCAGCCGACGCAGCTTTATTGCCCAGAGTTCGTTTCTCACCGCCGCATCCACATTGCTGCCGCGCGGAGTGCGCGCCCAGGTTGGCGCTCCAGCCGGCGCTCCCGACGCCTACGCCACGCCGAAGCCCTTGATCGACGGACCGTTCAAGCCGACGTGGGCCTCGATCCGCGACCAGCACCACACGCCGGCGTGGTTCAATCCGGCGAAGTTCGGCATCTTCATCCACTGGGGGCTCTACTCGATCCCGGCGCGCGGAAACGAGTGGTACATCAAGCACATGTACACCTCCGACGTGGCGTGGCACACCGAGCACTATGGAGCGCCGGACAAGTTTGGCTACAAGGACTTCATCCCGCTGTTCACGGTGAAGAAGTACGATCCGACTGCATGGGCGCAGCTCTTTGCGGCGTCCGGCGCGAAGTATGTTGTGCCGGTGGCCGAGCATCACGACGGATTTGCCATGTGGAACTCCGACATTACTCCCTGGTGCGCTGGGAAGATGGGGCCGAAGCGCGACCTGACGGGCGAGCTGGCCGCGGCGGTGCGCAAGCAGAACCTGATCTTCGGGCTGTCGACGCACCGCATGGAGCACCATACGTTTGCCTATCCCAAGGAGGGGCTGGCCAACGACCAGACCGATCCGCGCTACGCGGGCTTCTATGGGCCTCCGATCCCGGGCGATATGAACGACGGCGGCGCATCGCAGGCTTTTCAGGAAGACTGGCTGGCGCGCGTTCAGGAGCTGGTGGACAAGTATGAGCCGCAGTTGATCTATTTCGACAACGGGGTGAATCCGCGCGTGTACGATCCGATCAAGCTGCGCGCGGCGGCGTACTACTTCAACAGCGCAGCGAAGTGGGGCAAGGACGTGACGTTTGCCACCAAGGACGTTGCCTACCTGGCTGGCAGCGTGCAGGACTTCGAGAAACAGCAGCGCGCGCCGAAGTGGATCTACCCGGCGGCGTGGCAGGTTGACGACGCGCTGGGCAGTACCTGGGGATACACCGAATCGCCGCGTCCCGAGACCTACCGCAGCGCGGCGAGCGTGGTGGGCGAGCTGATGGAACTGGCGAGCATGGGGGGCAACCTGATGCTCAATGTCTCTCCGATGGGCGACGGGAGCATTCCCGAGGCACAACAGAAGGCGTTGCTCGCAGTCGGCGAGTGGCTGAAGGCGAACGGCGAAGGCATCTACGACTCGCGTCCGTGGCGGGTGATGGGCGAAGGGCCAGGCGTTCCGACTGCGTGTCCGCCGGAGTGGAAGGGCGGCTCGACCGCCGACCAGAGCACGGCGATCCGGGACGATCCCGGCACACCACGGGCGCGCAACGAGATTACGGAGGCGAACTTCCGCTTCACGACGGTGAACGGCAAGCTGTACGCGTTCGGCTATAAATATCCATTAGCCGGGAGCGCTAGCATCAAGTCGCTCTCCAGCAACATGGCGAAAGTCGAACGCGTGACACTGCTCGGGACGTCGGCGCAGACGCTTTCGTTCAAACAGACTGCTGAGGCGCTGATCGTTACTCTGCCGCCGACTGCGCCCATCGCGGGGATGCCTTACACGTTGCGTATCGAAGGATCGCAGGGACTGGGAACAAGTTAGGCGACTTTGTACACGGGACCGACATTTTCATCGCGTCGATTCTGCAAGGTATAATTCTCAGGTGAAGCGGGAGTAGCTCAATGGTAGAGTAGCGGCTTCCCAAGCCGTTGGTTGCGGGTTCGATCCCCGTCTCCCGCTCCAGAGATTTGCAGTTCAGTTATTTCCCATTGCAGAACCTCTGAGTGAACATGCATGTGCCTTTCCGCTGGAGTTGACACGAGCAACTGAGCGAGGCGAAGCAGTCGAGTTTCCGTTTTATTCGCTATTTAGTCGCTGTTTGTTCTCCCCCTCCCCCTCCCATCCCCCCTGGGGGTGGATTGGTGCGTAAGTGGATTGTTATGTGGTGGCCAGAGGGATAATACCCATAATGGATATCTTGGGGGCAAGCGGTTTGGAATCAGTTGGTTACGCGGGATGTGGCTGGCCATAATATTGATTGCGTTGAGGTTGCGGCTAAAAGATTCAGGACATATGGGTTAGGGGTGATTTCCTGAAGGTATAGCGGAGCTACAAAGGCAACGACAGAGATTCTGAGCTTCGCTCAGAATGACGAACAAACAAAGGCCAATACGGGGATTCTTCGCTGCGCTCAGAATGACAACACATGGGGCTGCGCCAGAAAGACGAACAAAAACAAATAAAAGCCAATACGGGATTCTTCGCTGCGCTCAGAATGACAACTTGTGGTGGCTGCGCCAGAATGACGATTTCAGTGGCGGCTGCGCTCAGAATGACAACTTGCGGTGGCTGCGCCAGAATGACGACTCCTGGGGCTGCTCCAGAATGACGACCCATGTGGAGTTGCGGGTAAAAGATTGATTCTGTGCGGCTTATTCAGTTGAGAAAGAGCGGTGCGAGCGGGCGGCGGAGGTCTGTTTCCGCGCGATGGAAGCTGCCCCTCGATGGATTTGATCCATATATTAATTGTAGCAAGCGGGGCATAACTACTATGCCAACTTTTTAAATGAATTATGTGGTTTGGTTGGTGTGGTTTAGGGGGATTTTGGGGCGTCGAGGGGCTTGACACGCGGATTTGCTGCGGAAAACGGGGAAAGATTTTCAGGCGGGTTCGACTGGCAGCGGCTATAGCGTGGGCCTTCAGCCCGCAGGCTTGTGGCGGGCCTGATCCTGGGGCTGCGCCCCAGGCTGCGATAGAACGGGCCGTTGGCCCTTTCCAGGCAAAGACAAAGGTGGTGGTTCGGGCTGTGTTGCTCCCACCCATCGCATGAGACAAAGGCGCGATGGATGGGGCACCCGGCACCCGGGATGACAGCATGAAACAAACAACGGCAAGGTTTAGTGGAGGAGGCTGGCGGTCTTCTGGGGTTCTTTGTCGCGGTCTACCAGGGCCATGGCTTCGGGGAGGAAGGAGGTGGCCTTGACGACCTCGGGGTCGGACTGGGCGCGGATCTTGAGGCCCTCGAGCTGGCCGAACTGGGAGGTGAAGAGCTCTGCCTTGATGTTGGACTTGATCCAATCGAGGTTTGCGGCGATGTCGGCGTCGGTCGAGTCCACCTGGTTGTCCTTGAGGAAGTCCTTGAACTGTTGCAGGATGGCGTTGTCAACAACGAAGTCGCGGGAGACGGAGTGGGACGCCATGTAGTGGCGGGTGAAGGTGCCTGCGCCGTCGAGGACGAAGACGTAGTGTTGCAGCAGCGAGATCTGAAAGTGGTTGAGGTTGGGCGAGTCGATCTTCTCGTCGGGGGTGATGCCACCTCCTCCGTAGACTGTGCGGCCGGAGTCAGTGAGCTTGACCTCGAGGTTGGATTTATCGGCCTTCTTGGCGCCGTCTCGGACGAAGAAGTAGTCGTATGCCGAGACGCCGTTGTAGTCACGCTGGATGAGGCGGCCGGAGGGGGTGTAGTAGTGGTAGGTGGTGAGCGCGAGGCCGGTGTCTTCAAGGATGTTGAAGACTGTCTGGACGAGGCCCTTGCCGAAGGTGGTCTCTCCGACGATGAGGGCGCGGTCGTGGTCCTGCAGGGCGCCGGAGACGATCTCGGCGGCTGAGGCGGTGTTGCGGTTGACCAGGACGACGATGGGGTACTTATCGGCGCCGGATTCGCCGTGGCCGGCGCGGTAGACCTGGTCTGGGAAGGCACGGCCTCGCTGGCTGACGACGATCTGGCCCTCCTTGAGGAACTTGTCGCTGGTGTCGACGGCCTCGTTGAGCAGGCCGCCGGGGTTGTTGCGGAGATCGAGGATGAGGCCGTGAAGGGAGCCTGAGGCCTGGAAGTTGTCGAGGGCGTCGCCTACTTCGCGGCTGGTGGTCTCCATGAAGTTGGAGATGTGGATGTAACCGACGCCGGGCTTGAGCAGGAAGGCGAGATCGACGGATGGGCGTGCAATGGCGTCGCGCACCAGGTCGAAGGTCAGCGGGGCCTCCTTGCCCTCGCGCTTCATGGTGACGATGACGTGTGTCCCCTTGTCTCCCTTGAGCATGGCGGCGACGGTGGCCGAATCCAGCCCATCGGCGCTCTTGCCGTCGACCGAGAGGATGAGGTCTCCGGGACGGATTCCGGCCTTGTAGGCTGGCGTTCCCTCGAACGGGGCGAGCACGACGACGTGCAGGACACCGGCTTTATCCGCCTGGGGCTGGATGGACATTCCGACGCCGTAGTACTTACCGTGCTGCTCCTCGCGCATCTGGGCGAAGGCCTTGGGGTCGTAGAAGTTGGAGTGGGGGTCGAGGGCGTGCAACATGCCGGGGATGGCGCCGTCGTAGATGGCCTTGTCGATCTTGTCCTGGTCCAGGGGCTCGGCGTAGTTCTGCTCGACCAGGCTGTAGACGTCGGTGAACTGGTGCAGGGAGTCGCGCAGTGTGGACTCGTCAGACGCGGACTGGGCGGCGACCTTGTTGCTGATGAAGGAGCCGGCGAGGGCGCAGCATGCCAGAAAGAGGGTGACGGAGAAGAGAGCGCGGCGGGTGCGTGGGGCCATCGGCTTGGAAACCTCGAAGTGGAACGGGAAGAGATGCGGGAGGCCGGGTTGCCCAGGAAAAATTCCAGTCCAGCTTAGGACGAGTATACAACTGTTCGGGCTGCAAAGCTGCGGAGCCGGAGAGGCGGGTTTGCGGGAGATTGGTGCGGGGCGGGGTGGGGCAGATAGAATAGGCGGAGCAGATGGTTGCGTACGGAGCGGACGGCTGGCTGGCAAAGTGCGGGATGATTTTTTCGGGCAAGGGAAGCGAGAGAGACCTTTTGAGATCTGTGAGCTTGAACTCTGTGGACAGGATGCGGACCGGGTTGGGGAATGGCGCCGGGCGAGGGGCATTGCGTGGGACCGGCGGGTTGGCGCTGATGCTGGCGGGCGCGCTGATTCCGCTGGGCGCGCTGCTGCCGGCGGGCGCGGCGTTGGGACAGGTGAAGGTGCCGCGCTACCAGAGCCCGATCGAGGCGCCTGCGCCGCAGTTGACGCTGCCGGTGCCATCGGCGATCGAGGCGAACGGCACGGTGGTGGAGTATTCCATTGTTCGCGTGAACGACCAGATCATCGACAACAGCGACTATATGCGCGCGGCAGAGGAGCTGAAGGGCGAGGCGCAGCGGACAAACCTGAGCGCGGAGGAACTGGCCGAGCGGCAGAAGGACCTGCTGCGCGACATGATCGACCAGCAACTGCTGCTGTCGCGCGGCAAGGAGCTGGACATCAGCGCCGACACGGAGGTGGTGCAGCGGCTGGACGAGATCCGCAAGCAAAACAAGTTCGACTCGATGGAGGAGCTGGAGAAGGCAGTTCGCCAGTCTGGCATCTCGTATGAGGACTTCAAGGCGAACATCAAGAACAGCATCATCAGCCAGGAGGTGGTGAACAAAGAGGTGGGCCAGACACTGCGGCTGACGGCCAAGCAGGAGCAGGCTTACTACGAAGCGCACAAGCAGGAGTACGAACAGCCAGAGCAGGTGCGGCTGAGCGAGATTTTGATTGCGACGCCGGAGGACGCGACGGATGCGCGATTGCGCAGGCCAAGTCCAGGGCGGAGGACGTGGTGGCGAAGCTGAAGGCGGGGGGGAGCTTCGAGGAGATGGCGAAGCAGCTCTCGGGCGGACAGACGGCGGCCAAAGGCGGCGACCTGGGGGACTTCAAACGCGGCGCGCTGGGGTCGAGCGCGCTGGAGGATCCGGTGTTTGCGCTCGATGCGGGCGGGATCACCGCGCCAATCCGGACGCGGCAGGGGTTTGTGGTGCTGAAGGTGACGGAACACACGCAGGCGGGGATTCCTCCGCTGAGCGCGGTGGACCAGCAGGTGCAGGAGGCGATCTATCGGGACGCGATCCAGCCTGCGCTGCGGACGTATCTGACGGGGCTGCGGGAGAAGGCGTACATCGACATAGAGCCGGGATATGTGGACACGGGCGCAAGCGCGAAGCAGACCAAGCCGGTGTTTTCGTCGTATGCAGCGCCGGCGGCGAAGAAGAAGGTGCAGAAAGCACGGCTCGATAGCGGCCATGCGGCTGCAAGTGCGGCGGCTGGTGGGGCGAAGGCGGGAACTGCAACGGCGGCGAACTCTGCTGCCGCGAAGACTGCGAAGACCGCGAAGACCACGAAGACCACGAAGACCAAGATGGTGGCCGCGGGCAAGAAGAGCAAGAAGATTCGGCGGGAGAAGATCCGCTTCGGACAGGCGCCGCGGAATGCGCTTCCGGCCTCTCCGGAGGAGGCGATGGCGTCCGGCACGGACCAGGGACCGGGCGCGGTCGCAAGCGTTCTGCCCGCGCCGGGCGCGGCGATTGCACCGATCGAACAGACGGCGGATGTGGCATCGGACGACGAACCGCTTGCACCCAAGACGGCAGAGCGGAAGAAGACAAGGTACAGCGATCGCGCGCCAATCGAAGACAAGGCAAGAAGGGACACGGCAAAGGCGGCGAAGGTGAAGGCGAAGGCGGCGGCGACTCCGGCCCCGCAGACCGCGGAGGAGAAGGCGGCGCAGAAGCTGCAGGCCGCTCCACTGGGACTGAGTGGAGATACGGCGACCAAGAAAAAGAAGAAGAGGGTGAAGGGCGAGGCGAAGGCGCGGCTGCAGGAACAGGCCCCCGCGCCGCCCAAGGCCAAGCCAGAAGCGACACCGATTCCTCCGAAGAGCGTGCGCGAGAACGGCGAGCCGGTGGTGAGCGCGCCTCCAGCGGTGCCTGCGGTGACGGTGCCTGCGGACGCGCAGCCAAGCACGACGGCGAAGTAGCGCTTCCTTATTAAAACGGCTACGCTTTCGGCACGGGTAAAGCCGTGCCCTTAAGCAAAACGGGGTTTCCGCAGCGGGGGATGATTGCGGCCCTGCATACAAACTGACCTCAGCGGCTTAAGCCGCAGTTGAAGTGCGGCACTTATGGCACGGCTGAAGCCGTGCCCTTAAGCAAGACGGCTTTTTCAGTCTGTGATGCAGTGTGATTTGAACGCGGAGTTTTTCAGCGGGCGGGGGTATGCTGGGGCATGAAAGATTTTTTTGTGGTGGACGCGGCGAAGTTCGATGGGGCGGCGGTGACGTCGTTTTTTGCGGTGTCGTCGATGTCGGTGCGGGAGAAGAAGACCGGCGCGGGGCAGTATCTGGCGCTGACGCTGAGCGATAAGACGGGCTCGATCGAGGCGCGCATGTGGGACGATATTGCTTCGGCGGTGGCGACGTGCACGGAGGGCAGCTATGTCAAGGCGCAAGGGCAGGTGTCCAAGTACCAAGGGAAGTGGCAGATCACGCTGACCAAGATGCGGCTGGCGGCGGAGACCGAGGTGGAGGCGGCGGACTTTGTGCCGGCGTCGCAGTTCGACATTGGGGAGATGTGGGCTGAACTGCGCGGCTATGTCGATGAGTTCAAGAATGCGGAGTTGCGGAGGCTGGTGTTCGCGTTTCTGGACGATGAGGAGATTGGCGCGGCGTACCGCGCGGCCCCGGCGGCCAAGGTGCTGCATCATGCGTGGATTGGCGGGCTGCTGGAGCATGTGGTGGCGCTGGTGCGGGTGTGCCGGGCGACGGCGCCGTTCTATCCCGAGGTGGACCGGGACCTGCTGGTGACGGGCGCGATCCTGCACGACATCGGGAAGACGCGCGAGCTGTACTGGGGGACGACCTTCGGGTACACGCTGGAGGGACAGATGATTGGGCACATCTCGATTGCGCAGGGGATGTTGCGCGAGAAGGTGGCGGGGCTGGCAGGGTTTCCCGACAAACTGCGCGTGCTGGTGGAGCACATGATCCTGAGCCATCACGGGAAGTACGAGTTCGGGTCGCCCAAGCTGCCGATGACGCCGGAGGCGATGCTGCTGAGCGCGCTGGACGATGTGGAGGCGAAATTCGCCGCGATGCGGCGGGAGTTCGCGGCGGCAGAACTGGCGGGGAAGAAGGCGGATGAGACGACCGAGTGGGTGCGCAGCATGGAGCGGCCGCTGCTGAACTCAAAGGCGTATCTGGACGAGGAGTAGGAATGTCGATCCGGATGAACTGGAGGGCGGTTCTACTGGTCTGCGGATTGCTTGCGGGCCCGGCTGTGGATGAGTGCAGGACAGCAGACGGTCGCGGCGGGGCGGCGGGTCTTCGACGTGACGGCGTATGGGGCGAAGCGGGATGGAAGCGCGCCGGCGACGGAGGCGTTTGCGCGGGCGATTGCGGCGGCGAAGGCGGCGGGCGGCGGGACGGTGTATGTGCCGGCGGGGCACTATCAATCGGGGCCGATTGAGCTGGTGAGCCATCTGCGGCTGGAGTTCGATGCGGGGGCAGTGGTTGTGTTTCCGGCGCAGAGACTTCCGTTGACCAGGGGGCGGCAGCAGGGGATCGAGACGCTGACGCCGGTGCCGCTGATCGGTGGGCACGATCTGGTGGATGTGCAGGTGGTGGGCGCGGGGACGCTGGTGACGAGCCAGGCCGACTGGATCAAGCTGCATGGGCGCAAACAGGCCACGGCGACCGATCTAGGCAGCGCAAACGGGGACAACTGGGAGAAGCTGCTGCTGGACCTGGAGGCGCATAAGCCGATTGCGGAGGCGGAGTACACGGCGGCGGCGGAGGAGTTGCGGCCATCGTTTCTGCGCTTCATGAACTCGAAGGACGTGCTGGTGGAGGGGCTGCACTTCGAGGGATCGCCGATGTGGACGGTGCATCTGCTGTACACGGAGAACGCGGTGGTGCGGGATGTGACGATTGAGACGTATCCCGGCGTGCAGACGGATGGGATTGTGGTGGACTCGAGCCGGTTTGTGCATCTGACGGACGACTATATTGATACCGGTGACGACGGCATCGTGATCAAGAGCGGCAAGGACGCCGATGGGCTGCGGGTGAACCGGCCGACCGAGGACGTGACGATCACGGGATGTACGGTGCATCATGCGCATGGCGCGGTGACGATTGGGTCGGAGACCTCGGGTGGCGTGCGCAATATCGTGGCCAGCAACATCACGGCGGTGGATACGGAGGCTGGGATTCGCATCAAGAGCCGGAGGGGGCGCGGCGGAGTGGTCAGCGACCTGCGGTTCTCCAACTGGACGATGCGCAATGTGGGCACGGCGATCGATGTGACGAACTTCTACATGATGGAGGGCGAGACCAAGGAGTCGCGAGTCGCGATGGCGAAGTCCGCGACCACTCCGAGCTTTCAAAATATTGCGATCGACGGCGTGACGATCGACGGTGCGAAGAGGCTGATTGATGTGGACGGGCTGCCGGAGAGTCCGATCGACGGGTTGCGCATCTCGGACGTGATCGGGACGGGGACGCTGGGCGCGCATCTGGTCCATGCGCCGGGCATGGAGTTGCACAACGTGCAGATGAATGTGGAGCAGGGGCCGGCGTTTTTGATAGAGGAGTGCCCGGAGGCGGAGCTGGACCATGTGGCTTCGCGCAGGCTGGCGAAGGGCGAGCCTGTGGTGCGCATCGAGCGGTCGGAGGGGGTGATTGTGCGCGACAGCCGGACGTTTGCAGGGGTGGGGAGCGGAGTGCTGGTGTCGGTTCCTGTGGGCGGGGCGAAGGGCGTGAGAATGGACGGGAATGTGGCTGGCGCAGGGATGGAGATTGTCGAGCGTTAGCCGACGATAGCAGCGGCGGCTGCCGTTATTTGCGGAAGTGGAAGGCGGCGCCGATGGTGAAGAGGCTGGGGTGGAGGGGTGCGATGGGGAAGCTGAGCCAGTTCTGGAATTCGTAGTCGGCGCGGAGGTTGATGGTTGGGGTGAGGGCGAAGTCCGCGCCGCCGCCGACGGTGTAGAGGTTGTAGGCGATGTTGGCGATGTTGCCGGAGAAGTTGTAGACGCCGCGGCCGATGAGGACTTTGCCGTAGGGAGCGAGGCGTCCGCGGGTGAGGTAGAAGCGGGGGCCGAGTTCGTAGGTGCGTTCGTAGATGGTGGGGTCTGAGGAGGGTTTGACCTGGTGGAAGCCGGCCTCGAAGCCCCAGTGGTACCGCTTGTCAAATGTGGCGTAGGCGGAGCCGCCGGTGAGGCTGAGTTTGTTGAAGTTGTAGGTGGAGTTGCCGAGGGCGAAACCGCCGCCGAACTGGATGTCTCCTGGGCGGCTGGCGGTGGGCATGGACTGGGCGCGGGCCGCAGCGGAGAGGAAGCAGGCGACGAGGAGGGCGAAGGCGCGGAGTCGGCAGATACGGATTGCGCGCGGGCTGTTCATTCTGCTCCTTCCTTCTGTTGCCGGTTGCTGAACCGATTGCCGATTGAGGACAATCCAATGGTCAGATTCAACTCGATTGCGCGGCGGTGCACTGGAGTAATGGATCGTCCGCAAGGAACGTCTACAGATTGCAACTCGCCGCGCAAATGCGACTATAAAGGATTCAGTGTAAACTCCTGCGAATGGTAGCAGGTTTTCGCGGTTCGTCGAGCAGGCACACCATGCGAAGTTTCTCCATTGTACCGATCGTCGCGCTTCTGCTCGGGCTGGGACTCGGACTGAGCGGCGCGGCCCGCGCGCAGACAACGTGCACGGGGCTGTGTCTGCAACAGAAGACGTGTACGGGGAATGCGACTACATCGGTGAGCGGGGTGGTGTACGCGCCGAATGGGACGGACCCGCTGCCCAATGTGACGGTGTATGTTCCGAACGACACGGTGCAGCCGTTTACGCCGGGGGTGAGCTGCCCGATCTCCGGCTCGCCGCCCTCGGGATCGCCTCTGGTGGGGACGATCACGGACGTGAACGGCAAGTTCACGCTGGTGGATATGCCGGTGGGAGCGAACATACCGATTGTTGCTGTCTCTGGCCGTTGGCGGGTGCAGTCGACGGTGAATACGGCCGCATGCGCCAATACTGCGATGAATCTGAGTATGCCGCAGAACCATACGCAGGGAGACATTCCCCTGATTGCGATTGCGACGGGGTAGGTCGACCAGGTGGAGTGCGTGCTGCTGAAGATGGGGATCAGCCAATCGGAGTTCACCGATCCCGGCTTGGCGGACGAATCAACTTCTTACGCAGCGGAGTGGCACCAACGGTCAGGTTCAGCGATCGGCCATCGACTCCCACGCAGGCGTCGCTGATGGGCGCAATGGCACGAACCTCAATCAGTACGACGTGCTGATGCTGCCCTGCCAGGGATCTACCGTATGAGACGTGGAAACGGGTATTGCGGCGCGCAGGAGCTGGCCAACTTCATCAACTTTGCGAACGCCGGCGGGCGCGTCTACTCCAGCCACTACAGCTACGCGTGGATGTTCAACAACCCATCCTTTCAATGGCGTGGCCAACTGGACACGGAAATCTGGCTACACCGACTCCCGATCCAGGCACCGCGACTGTCAATACCAGCTTCACGGCTGGACAGACGCTCGCAACATGGTTGCAGAATGCCGGCGCTTCGACGAGCCCAGGACAGATGGCATCTCAACACGCTGCGGATCGATCAGAATGGCGTGATTGCGCCGACGCAGTCGTGGCTTACGCTGAACAATTCGACACTATGGCAATCCGGTGATGCAGTTCGTCTTCGACACGCCGATTGCGCCGGTTGGCCAGACGGTGAACCAGTGCGGACGCGTGCTGTACAACGAGTACCATGTGGAGAACCTGAGCACAGTTTCCTGCCGGGAGATCTTCCCCAGCGAGTGCAACACCAGCGCGGCGATGACACCGCAGGAGAAGCTGCTGGAGTACATGCTGTTCGAGCTGACGGACGAGGGCGGGCAACCGTCGCTGGCGCCGACGACGCAGGACTTCGGGCCGGAGGCGGTGGGCTACCCCAGCGCGCCGCAGACCTTTACCTGGACGAACAATTCGAGCTTCGCGGCGCAGGTGTCGTCGGTGGTGTTTACCGGGACGAACGCCGCGGACTTCAACGTCATGTCGAACGGCTGCGGCGCGGTGGCGGCCGGGACGAACTGCACGATCACGGTGGTGTTTACGCCGAGCCTGCTGGGCGCGGAGAGCGCGACGCTGAATGTGCTGTCGGCGGGCATCACGCTGACGGCGACGCTGACCGGGACGGGGGTGCCGGGATTCACGCTGACGCCGGGGTCGCTGAGCTTTGGCAACCAGGACGTGGGCTTTGCCTCCGCGCCGCAGGTGCTGACGCTGACCAGCAACGCCAGCGGGCCGCTCGCTGTGCCGGCGTTTGCGACCACACCCGCAGGCGAGTATGTGGTCAACCAGGCGGCGTGCGGCAGTTCGCTGGCGGCGCTGGCGAGTTGCCAGATTGGCGTGACGTTCCAGCCGGCGGCGACGGGGGCGCAGAATGGGACGTTCGCGGTGAGCGCGGCGAACTCGCCGGGGCCGGGCAGCCTGATCTACAGCGGAGTGACGGCGACGCTGAGCGGAACCGGAGTGGACTTCACGATCAGCCTGAACCCCGTAACGGGAAGCGTGGTGGCAGGCGACGGGACGACGACGACCGCGACCATAACGCCGATTGCAGGGTTCAACGCGCCGCTGTTTGTGAGTTGCACGGTGGCGGGGGCGGCGGCAACGAATTGCACGCTGAGTTCGGTGGCGGTGGTTCCGGCCTCGGTGGTGACGACGGTGGCCAGTATCTACACCACATCGCAGTACACGGTGATCGGCTACAGCGGAACCGGCGGACGGGGCCTGCTGTGGCTGATTGCGGCGGCGAGCGGCTGGCTGCTGTGGCGCGGGCGCAGAAGCGGGCGCGCTTTCCTCCCACATCTCAAGTTCGAGATGTGGGGCACCCGCGCGCTGCTGATGGTGCTGCTGGGGGCGATGGGCCTCGGGCTGACGAGCTGCACGGGCAAGCTGCCGGCGGAAAATGCGGCGTGGACCGTTCCGGGGAACTATACGGTGACGGTGACGGCGACGGATGGGTTTCTGTCGCACTCGGCGACGTACAGCTTGACGGTGCGGTGAAGGCGGATTAGAGCGCGGGATAGTCGACGGAGACGAGGAAGAGGCCAGAGGCGGGGGCGGTGGGGCCGGCGGCGGCTCGATTGCGGGCTGTGAGCAGGGCGGGGATGGAATCTGGCGAGATGCGATGGGCTCCGGCGAGGACGAAGGTGCCAACCAGATTGCGCACCATGTGGTGGAGGAAGCCGTCGGCGGTGACACGGTAGATGAGGAGGCCGCCGGAGATGATCCATTGGGAGTGGGAGATGGTGCGGACGGCGGTTGTTGGTTGCTGGTTGCTGGTTGTTGGTTGGGGGGAAGGCCCAGGGCTAAAGCCCTTCCTGCCAAGGGGTATGATTCGTGGGGCTGAAGCCCCACGCTCCCTCCGAAGTACAGGAGCAAATGCGAGATGCGGGGGTCCCTCCACTGCGGCGGCAAGTGCGCCGCCTTCGGCTGGGATGACGGAATTCTGTGTTGATTCGCATAAACCTCCGGTCGGGATGACGATTTCCCCGGATGAGTCGAAGGCGGAGCGGTGGGTGAGGTCGGGGTCGGCGGCGGCGAAGCTGGTGAAGTCGTGCGCGCCGAGGACGTGCGCGGCGGCCTGGTTGAGGGCGGCGAGGATGAGCGGCCAGGGACAGGGCCAGACGGTGGGGGCGAGGGTTGGAGGGCAGATGCGGTCGGGACCAGGTTCAAGGTTCGAGGTTCGAGGTTCGAGCGGTGAAGCGCAGAGGGGGAAGATGCGGTACTCGTAGGTCTTGCGGAGGGCGGAGTGGCGGGCGTGGAAGGCGGGGGGGACAGCTTCGACTGCGAGGACGCGGATGCTGGGGGGAAGGCAGCGGTTGAGGGCGCGGTGCAGGTTAGCGGCGGGGATGGGCGCGGCGAGAGAGAAGCTGGCGACCTGGGCGAGAGCGTGGACTCCGGCGTCGGTGCGGCCTGAGCCCTGGGGGAGGACGCGCTCGCCGGTGGTGCGGTGGATGGCGTCGGAGAGCAGGCCCTGAACGGTGGGGAGATTGGGCTGGATCTGCCATCCCCGGTAAGGGGTGCCATCGTAGGCGAGGGTGAGCTTCCAGTGCGTCATGGGGACAAATTGCACGGTATCACGAAAGGCGAGGTTCAAGGTTCGAGGTTCGAGGTACGAGGGGTTGGTATACTGGGCGTTCGGCGGGCGGCGGTTGGCGATGGGTTCCGAATGGGAACCTGGCTGCGTTCGTGAGCGTAGTAGAGAGTGCGGCTTTGGCCGTTGCCGTGAAGACGAGTTTGGAGACGATGACCGTGAGACTGAGGGATTTGCAGGCGACGGCGGCGATTGCGCTGCTGGTGATGAGCGGAAATGTGCAGATGGCGGGAGCGCAGACGGCGACTGCGGCGGGGCAGGGCAGTACGACGGCGACGGCCGCGGTGGGCAATTTGCCGGCAGCGCCCGCGGCGAGCAACCAGGCGCCGGCGGTGAAGCTGACCGAGCCGCTGTATCTGCGGGACACGGGGAAGGACTACACGCGGCTGAAGCCGATGTTTCCCAATCCGATCGCGCCGTATACGCGGACGGGCGTTGAACTGCCTCGGCTGGGCAATACTGGGCGGCTGGACTCGCTGGTGCGCGACGGGAAGATCTATCTGAGTTTGTCGGACGCGGTTGTGCTGGCTCTGGAGAACAACTTCGACATTGCGATTGCGCGGATCAATCTGGACATTGCGGACACGGACGTACTGCGGGCGAAGGCTGGCGCGGGGCTGCGCGGGGTATCGACCGGGCTGGTTTCGGGAACGCAGGGCGGCTCGGGGAGTACGGTGACGGGCGGCGGCGGGCCGGGTGGAACGTCTGGCGGCGTGGGCGGCAGCGGCGCGGGCGCCAATGGCCTGGTGTTAAGCACCAGCGGCGGCGGGCCGCAGCCGGAGACGCTGGACCCGACGCTGACCAGCAATCTGGAGTATGAGGCGACGACGAACCTGTCGTCGAGCGCATTCACGGGCAGCGCGCCGGTCAAGTCGACGACCTCGACGTTCAACTTCGGTTACACGGAGGGATTCCTGACGGGGACGCAGTTGGGCGTGACGTTCAACAACTCGCGGGGCACGAACACTAACCCATTCAATACATATAGCCCCCTAGTGAACACAGGGTTCCGCGCGACGGCGACGCAGCACCTGTTGCAAGGATTTGGGACGGGGATCAACGGGCGGTTTATCGTACAGGCGAAGAACGACCGGCGGATTACGGACTCGGCGTTCCGGCAGCAGTTGCTGTACACGGTGAACCAGGTGGAGAACATCTACTGGGGACTGGTAAGCGCATATGAGGACGAGCAGGCGAAGGAACGCGCGCTGTCGCAATCGACGCAGTTGACCTCGGACAACCGGAGGCAGTTGGAGATTGGGACGCTGGCACCGCTGGATGTGGTGAACTCGGACTCGGCGGTGGCGACGGACAAGCAGGCACTGGTGGCATCACAGTCGAACCTGACGTATCAACAACTGATTATGAAGCAGGCGATCGCGCGGGACCTGACCGATCCGGTGCTGATGGTTGCGCCAGTGATTCCGACCGACCGCGTGGGTCTGGACCGGCTGCCGGAAGAGGACATGCCGGTGGACGATCTGGTGCAACAGGCGTACGTCAACAATCCGCAGATCGAGCAGGCGGTGCTGAGCATGAAGAACAACGAGTTGACGATGAAGGCGGAGAAGAACGGGCTGCTGCCGACGGTGGACGCGTACGCGTTCTACGGTGCGAATACGCTGAGCGGATCGCCGAGTCCGTATCTGGACTGCGCGGCCCTGGCGGGCTTTGGCGCAACGACGTGCTCGTATCCGACGGTTGGCTACGGGACGGCGGTGGGCAATCTGTTCAACAGCACGGCTCCGGACAAGGGCGTGGGAGTGAATATCACGATCCCGCTGCGCAACCGGGTGGCGCAGGCCGACCAGGCGCGGTCGCAGATGGAGTACCGGCAGGCGCAGATGCGGCTGCAACAGCTTTATACGCAGGTGCGGATCCAGGTGATCAACGGACAGTACGCGCTGACCAACGACCGGGCACAGGTGACGGCGGCGCAGGCGGGACGCGACTACGCGGCGCAATCGCTGGAGGCGGAGCAGAAGAAGCTGAAGCTGGGGGCATCGACCTCGGCGCTGGTGCTGCAACAGCAGAGGAATATGGCGACGGCGGAGAATGCGCTGATCTCGGCGACAGCTGCGTACGCCAAGGACAGGGCGGGGCTGCTGCAACTGCTGTCGAAGACGCTGGACCGGTACGGGATCAGCATAACGGAGGCGGCGACCGGCGTGATGACGGCGGCGCCGGTGATTCCGGGGCTGACCGCACCGGCAGCTCCGGCGGCAGCGAAGCCGATTGCGGTGGGGCCTGCCCCGGCGCAGTAGGGCTGCGGCTTCTGTGCAGGTGGAAGCAAGACGGAAGGAAGCGAGATGCCCCAAGTAGGTGTGGGGATGGAACTTGTGTGGGATAGGCGGTTGCGTGGCGGCGACTAGAATTTTTTAAGTCGGAAGCAGTGTGTGCTATGGGCCCGGGGACCGCGTAAGTTATGAGTGAGATGCAGAGCAGTGGCGTGGCGGCGGTGAGCGTGGAGCCCATGGAGATTGCCAGCGATGCGGGCGGGGAGCGAAGGAACGCGCTGGCGGGCGCGGCCTCGGCGTACCTGCGCTCGGCGATGCACCAGCCGGTGGAGTGGATGGAGTGGGGCGAGGCTGCGTTCGAGCGAGCGGCGCGGGAGGACAAGCCGATTCTGCTGGACATTGGGGCGGTGTGGTGCCACTGGTGCCATGTGATGGACCGCGAGTCGTATGAGGACGCGGAGACGGCGCGGATCATCAATGAGAACTTTGTCGCTGTGAAGGTGGACCGGGACGAGCGTCCGGATGTGGACACGCGGTACCAGGCCGCAGTGTCTGCGATCAGCGGACAGGGGGGCTGGCCGCTGACGGCGTTTCTGACTCCAGAGGGCAGGCCGTACTACGGAGGGACGTACTTTCCGCCGGAGGACGGGTACAACCGGCCAAGCTTTCAGCGCGTTCTGCTGACCATGGCGGACGCCTTCGCCGAACGGCGAACGGAGGTGGACGAGACGGCGGCGAGCGTGATGAACGCAATCGAGCACAATGAGGCCTTCAGTGGACGCGCGGGCGGCGCGATCAAGGAGATTGGGCGCGAGCTGGTGGAGAAGATGGCGATGTCGGCGCTGAAGAGCGCGGACCTGAAGCATGGCGGATTTGGCGGACAGCCGAAGTTTCCCCATTCGAGCGTTCTGGACCTTCTGATTGAGGTGGCTTCGCGGACGGACTTTCGGGCTGCGAGTGCGACGGGCACGTCGAAGCTGAGCGGGCTGGGGACAGCGAAGATGGCGGAGGCGGCCAAGCAGGCGGTGCTGGTGACTCTGGAGAAGATGGAGAAGGGCGGGATTCACGACCATCTTGGGGGCGGGTTTCATCGCTATTCGGTGGATGAGCACTGGGTGGTTCCGCACTTCGAGAAGATGGCATACGACAACAGCGAACTGCTGAGGAACTACGTTCATGCATACCAGGCTTTCGGCAATGTGGAGTATGCGCGAGTGGCGCGCGACGTGATGCGCTGGATGGATGAGTGGTTATGCGACCGCAAGCAGGGCGGGTTCCATGCATCGCAGGACGCGGATTTTTCGCTGGACGACGACGGCGACTACTACACCTGGACGCTGGATGAGGCGGCAGAGGCGCTGACGGCCGAAGAACAGGCGGTTGTGGTGGGGTACTACAACATCGGAGAGATCGGCGACATGCAGCACAATGTGGCGAAGAACGTGCTGCATGTGAAGCGTGGGCTGGATGTGGTTGCGCGCAAGGCCGGAGTGAGGGTGGTGGAGGCGCTATCGCGGCTGGAGTCGGCCAAGCGGAAGATGCTTGCGGCACGGCGGAAGCGTCCTGCGCCGTATGTGGACAAGACGATGTATGTCGCGTGGAATGCGATGTGCATCTCTGCGTACCTGGAGGCGGGGCGCGTGCTGGATGAGCCGAAGGCGCAGGCGTTTGCGTTGAAGTCGCTGGACCGGGTTCTGGGCGCGGCGTGGGGCGGGCGGGCGATCGGGCTGGCGCATGTGGTGGTGTATGGTGAGCCGGGAGTGAAGGCCGAGCGGGTGGCAGGCGGGCTGGACGACTATGTGTTTCTGGGCCACGCGGCACTGGACGCGTGGGAGTCGACCAGCGAAATGCGCTACTACGAGGCTGCGGTGGAGCTGATGGAAAGCGCGCTGGAGCGGTTCTACGATGCGAAGGGAGGCGGCTTCTTCGATACCGAGAAATCTGGGGAAGGGAAACGCAGCCTGGGCGTGTTGGGAGCGCGGCGCAAGCCATTGCAGGACTCGCCGACGCGGGCGGGAAACCCCGAGGCGGCGATGCTGCTGATGCGATTGCAGGCGCTGAACGGGAGTGCGGAGTATGGGGCCAAGGCGCAGGAAACTCTGGAGGCGTTCGCCGGGGTGGTGGAGCACTTCGGCCTGTACGCGGCAACGTATGCCCTGGCTCTGGAGCGGATGGTGACGCCGCAGTTGCAGGTGTGCGTGATTGGGGACGACGCGGCGGCGCGCGAGTTGGAGGCGGCGGCAGAGGCGCGCTATTCGTCAAACAAGAGCGTGGTGCGCCTGAAGCGAGAACAGCTTGCGGCGCAATCGGCGGCGATGCTGCCCCCGGCGCTGGAGCAGACATTGCCGCATCTGCTCAGGGTGCAAGGCAGTTTTGCGGTGGTGTGCAGCGGGCATAGTTGCCAGACTCCGGTGGGAACGGTGAAGGAACTGGAAGCGGTGCTGAAGCGGCGGTTTGCCGGGGTAGGGCCGGAGACGCTGCGGTTTGTGGGGAATTTCATGAAGTCCTGAGGGTGCGGGGCCGGTCTGGGAATCAGCAGGTTGGTTGAGCGGTTCCGGCAGGGGTGTGCCTGCGGGGTGCGGCGGGGCTGTGGGTGTGGCAAGTGTGGACATTGGCATATAGGACTGAATCGGTGGCTATTCGCAGGGATTGATCTGCGCGTTTTTTGTTTACAACCAGTTGGGATTACTGGGGATATTTCTATTCACAGAATTTTATTGACAATCATTCAGTTTTAGACTTATAGTTGTTTTGAGCAAAACTTGTTTTATAAGGAGACTTTCCATGAGACTAGCGATTTTTTCTTCACTCGTATTGCTTCCTGTCCTGGCCCATGGACAGGCCAGCGCGCCGGCAGGAACCAAGCCGGCTCCAGCCTCGGCGGTGATTCAGGCCGAGCTTACCAAGCCTGCCGGATTGCCGGCGGTAGTCAGGTCAGCCGTTGCGGCAGAACCGGCGACTGCGATTTCTTCGATGAATGCGATCAGTCGTCCGGCGATCCGGGAGTTTGTGCAGACCCGGGTGACGGAGGACTTTGTGCACCAGGCACTGCGTCAGGCTGGGACACTGGAGTCCGGCTTCAAGGGGAGCGAAGTGACCGAAGAGTCGGCACCGAAGATGACCCGGCCAGTTGAGATCAAACTGACGGGGCAGGAACTGGCTGCGGTGCCAGAGCTGACGCAGGTAGCGGTGAGCGGAACGGTGGATGCGTACGGCTATATACGCAATCCGACGGTGACGCAGTCGGCGGGCAAGGCGGTGGACAAGAAGGCGCTGGCGGCGGTGAGCGAGTCTCGCTTCAAGCCGGCGACGGTGAACAATCAACCGGTGGACGCCGCAGTGACGATTTCAATTCAGATCGAGAAGCAGTAAAACGGCGATTGCCGGTTGAGCATCAAGGTCTTTTGCGCTCCTGTTCTCCTAACCCGGAGAGTGGGAGCGCGGTTTGTTTAATGGAATGGATTGCATGTTACTGGCGCAGACTCTAAGATTTGTGGGGAGTTTGGGAGGCTTTAGGATGCGGGTTGGGTCAGGGACGATGAGGGTTGGCGGTCTGGTTTTATTTGTGGCGGGGTTGGCGGTTGGGGCGGGAGCGCAGGGAACTCAGACGGGTGCGGCGAGCGGGGCGGCTTCGACACAGCCTCGGACGGTGGCGGCCCGGCCAACTGCGGCGGCGACTCCTCGGAACGCGGCGATTCGGCCTATGGTGGCGGCGACTCCGCCGATGGGATGGAATAGCTGGAACTTTTTTGCGGGGAAGGTGACGGACAAGGACATCCGCGATACGGCGGACCTGCTGGTGTCCAGCGGGATGCGTGACGCGGGATACGTGTATGTGAACATTGACGACACGTGGGAGGGCAAGCGCGACACCGACGGAAAGATTCAGAGCAACGAGAAGTTCCCGGACATGAAGGCGCTGGCGGACTACGTCCACTCGAAGGGACTGAAGCTGGGGATCTATTCTTCGCCGGGGTCGCAGACCTGCGCGCGCTACGAGGGCAGCCTGGGGCACGAGGACCAGGATGCGGCGATGTATGCGGAGTGGGGGATCGACTACCGAAGTCGACCTGTGCAGCTACGGGGGCGTGATGAAGACGCAGGCTCCCGACGATCCGGCGGCGCAGAACAGGCTCATGCACGAGGCGTACGAGAAGATGCACCAGGCGATCCTGAAGACGGGACGGCCGATGGTATACAGCCTGTGCCAGTACGGGATGGATTCGGTGTGGGAGTGGGGGCCGGAGGTGGGTGCGAACCTGTGGCGGACGACGGGGACATTTCGGCGAACTTCGACCGGATGAGCCTGATCGGACGCAGTCAGGCAGGGCTGGCCAAGTTCGCGGGGCCGGGGCACTGGACGATCCCGACATGCTGGAGGTGGGCAACGGGCGGCTGACACTGGATGAGAACAGACCCACATGACGCTGTGGGCGATGCTGGCTGCGCCGTTGATCGCGGGCAACAACCTGACCGAGATGAAGCCGGAGATTGCGGCGATCCTGATGAACAAGGAGGCGATCGCGATCGATCAGGATGCGCTGGGGCGACAGGGCGACCGGGTGTTTGCGGACGGACCGTTGGAGATCTGGGCGACGCCGCTGAAGAATGGTGCGAAGGCTGTGGCGATCTTCAACTTTGGCGAATCGCCGAGCGAGATGCGGAAGGACACGCTGCACCTGAAGGAGATGGGATTCGCAGGAGCGGTGACGGCGCGCGATGTGTGGGCGGGGGAGAGATTTGGGGAAGATCACCGACGCGTACAAGGTGACGATTCCAAAGCATGGAGTGGTTCTGCTGGTGGTGCGGTAGGAAGTTGCAGGTTACAGGTTGTCAGTTGTTGGTTGCGAGGCATCGTGCAGGTGGGTTTGCACGACGTGGAGGATAGCTTCGGTCAACAGCGGGGAGTCGTTGAGGCTGGCGGTGCGGTAGAGGCGGAGGCCGAGGGTGCGGGCGCGCTGGGCGAAGGCGATCGATGTCATAGAGGATCTCGACGTGATCCGAGAGAAAGCCGATGGGCTGGAGGACGACTGCGGAGTGTCCTTCGGCGGCGATGGCGGCGAGGGTGTCTTCCACGGTGGGGCCGATCCAGGGGCCACCGGCGACGCCCTGGCTCTGGAAGGCGAAGAACCATTTTTTCAGGTTGGGGAGGCGGTGGGCGGCGGAGGCGAAGACGAGCTCGGCGGTGCGCTTGGCTTCGACGGGGTACGGGTCGGGGGTGGGACTGGGCTCGCTGGACTGGATGGTGCGGCAGGGGACGGAGTGGGCGGTGAAGAGGATGGGGAGGGCGGCTTCACCGCGATTCTGTGATTCGACATCCCACATCTCAGAAGCGAGATGTGGGGCACCCGCTTCGGCGCAGGCGTGGGGATATGTGTCGATGAGGCGCTGGGCGAAGGCCTCTATGAGGGAGGGTTCTTCGGACCAGGACTCGATGAATGTAAGGGAGGGTTTCGCGGCGGAGGGACTCTGCGTGGCTTCGGCATCGAGCGCGGCGGTGAGGGCGCGGCGGTAGAGGCCGGTGCTGGTGCTGGAGTTTTGCGGAGCGAGGCAGAGGGCGAGGATGCGGGTGATGCCGTCGGCGCGCATCTGGCGGACTACATCCGCGATGAATGGGTGCCAGTTGCGCATCGCTGCGTAGACCGGGAGAGGATGGCCTGCGGCGGCGAGGGCGGATTCGAGCAGGCGGGCCTGGGCGAAGGTCCAGCGGGTGAGGGGTGGGGGATCGAGGGTGGGGATGTCGCGAAGACCAATTTGGGCGTAACGGTGCTGGAGTTCGGCGACAACCGAGGGCGGAGGGCGCGGCCGCCGGTGACTTTGGCGAGGTACTCTGCCATCTCGCCGAGCGTGTCTGGGGTGCCATGGGCGAGCAGGAGGACGGCGGTCGAGTTGGGTCGGGCCTGGTTCATGCGCATTGAGCAGCACCTAAAGAGAAAGGTGGTCAGGTGGTGGCTTTGATCTGGCGGGTGGATTTGATCTGGTTCACGACGGCGAGGACGGCTTCGACGGGGTCGAGGGGACGATGCCGTGGCCGAGGTTGAAGATGTGGCCGGGACGGCCGGCGGCGGCGGCGAGAACCTCGGCGACTCGGGCGTGGAGGACATCTGGGGCGGGGCGAAGAGAGCGATGGGGTCGAGGTTGCCCTGCACGGCGACGGCGTGGCCGAGGGCGCGCCAGGCCTGGTCGAGCGGGGTGCGCCAGTCGAGGCCGAGGACGTCGGCGCCGGCCTCTCGCATGGCGGGGAGGAGCGAGGCGGTGTCCACGCCGAAGTAGATGACGGGGACGCCGAGGGCGCGGATGCGGGTGATGAGGTCGGTGGTTGGGGCGAGCACGTATTGGCGGTAATCGGTGGGGGAGAGCGCGCCGGCCCAGGAGTCGAAGACCTGGATACATCGGCGCCGGCGGCGACCTGCTGGGCGGCGTAGTCGGCGAGGACGGTGACGAGCTTCGACATGAGGATGGGCCAGGCGGCGGATTCGGATTTGCGGGGCTAAGTGCGAAATGCGGGGGTTCTTCCACTGCGCTTTGCTCTGGTTGGGATGACCGGAGGTTGGAGAGTTTCCGGCTCCGGTCGGGATGACGGTGGTAGTGACGTGGGTTGTGAGGCGTACATGAGGCGCTTGGTTTCGATGTAGTTGCGGGAGCTGCCGCCCTCGATCATGTAGCTGGCGAGGGTGAAGGGCGCGCCGCAGAAGCCGATGATGCCGAGCTGGTCTCCGTCGGCACGCGGCGAACTGAAGTGGGCGGCGACCTTCTCGATGGCGCGGGCGACGTACAACAACTCTTCAGTCCGGTCGGTGCGGAGGGCGCGGGCCTGGTCGGCGGTGCGGATGGGGGCGAGGATCGTGGGCCCTCGTCGGCGACAAACTCGAAGTCGAGGCCCATGGGAGTGAAGGGAAGCAGGAGGTCGGCGAAGATGATGGCGGCGTCGACGCCGAGGCGCTCGGCGGCGGTGATGGTGACCTCGGCGGCGAGGTCTGGAGTGCGGCAGATTTCGAGCAGGGAGTGGTGCTTGCGGACGGCGCGGGTACTCCTGCATGTAGCGGCCAGCCTGGCGGAGGAACCAGACGGGGTGCGGTCGGTGGGAAGCCGGAGGCAGGCGCGAACAAACGGCTGCCACCGGAGGCGGCAGCTGTTTCAGGTTGGAGAACCGCGGGGGGGGCCTCGGTCTGGGCCGCCGGGTTCGCTGCCGATTGGTTGCAATGGGGTCAGCGTGTGGGGCCACCGCTCGATTTCCACCATCGAGTCGAGTGGTTCCGGCCAACGGCGCAGCTTCGACGCAATCGGACCTAAAGGGCGGCGGATGTACGGTTCAGAGAATCGTTCTGAAATTGACTCAAAGGGTTTGGTTTCCGAACACTTCGAGCGTAGCATCCTCCGGGGGGCCGGCGTTGACTCCCACCGTGCGCGGAGCGGGCAGTGGGCCACAACTCCGCGAATGATGCGGCGGCTCTGTTCCGTCTCTACCGCTTGCTGCATAGGAGTAGTTTCGCTCCCGAAGGAGGCACTCCGATATTCCCTATCCGTGACATGGGGATACAACTTTTGGCAG
>CAWHDN010000010.1:0-144873 GCA_963828115.1 uncultured Acidobacteriaceae bacterium | reverse complement strand
AGTCCGGTTTCCGGCTGGCGGCGTTGCACTTTGCAGAACGCCGCCGCCGGGAACGGGCCGATTGCAACAGGAATTTTTTCAGGAACGATGGTTTGTTTCCGCGGGATTAGCTCTCGCACGCACGACTGAAATGGAGAAATTATGAGCAAGCAAGATAACTTTGATCTGGCAGAACTGACGAAGATGTACAACTTCAAAGGCAAGACGGTGGCCATTACCGGCGGCGCCGGAGTTCTGGGCAGCGACATTGTGTACGCACTGACCGGATGCGGAGCGGAGGTCGCCATTCTGGACATTGTGAGCGAGTTGCATTCCGCGACGATCGAGCGCCTGGGAGAGCGGATGAAGCAGGTTGCTGTGTTCAAGTGCAATGTGCTTGATCGCGACAGCATCGCCCAGACAGCCGAGCAAGTGATGAAGCGCCTGGGCAAGCTGGATTGCCTGATCAACGCCGCGGGCGGCAATAAGCCGGCGGCCACAACCAGCCCTGAGTTGAAGTTCTTCGATCTTCCCGCGGACGCATTGCGCTGGGTCTTCGAGCTGAATGTGATGGGTACGATTCTGCCTTCGCAGATTTTTGGAAAGGTGATGGCGGAGCAGGGGTATGGCACAATCCTGAACATCTCGTCGATGAACGCATTCCGGCCGCTGACGCGCATTGCCGCCTACTCTGCGGCAAAGGCTGCGGTGAGCAACTTCACGCAGTGGCTGGCCGTGCACATGGCCCAGGAGTACTCGCCGAAGATCCGCGTGAACGCCATTGCGCCTGGATTCTTCCTCACCGACCAGAACCGTTTCCTGTTGACCGACAAGGAGACGGGCGAATGGACAGCACGCGGCAAGATGATCGTTGGGCACACGCCGATGGGGCGTCTTGGCGAATCCAAGGACCTGTTTGGGGGTGTGCTGTGGTTGCTCTCGCCGGCGTCGGAGTTTGTGACCGGCATCGTGATTCCGATCGATGGCGGATTTTCCGCGTTCAGCGGCGTGTAGGCGAATACGGCTGAACCACAATTCCTGTTACGACCGAGAGGCCGTCTGCGTGGATCTGATCTTCTATGTGAGAAGAAGATCGCGCAGACGGCCTTCTTATTGATGTAGTTGGTGTTGTTTCAGGGTTACTTCGTACCGTTCTCGACCGCTTAGCGGTGTGCTTGCAGCCCGCGCGGACAAGGGCTGTTGCAGGGTATACTTTGTAGACGACATAGGCATTTTACGCGGGGGGGAAGACCAATGAGCGCGAGCGAAAAACATCAGCAGACGAACGGCACTGGGGCGCACGTTTTGGGCAAGGACTACACAGTGCCGGCGCCGCGGGCGGAGTGGATTGCGAAGCGCCGCACGGAGGCCGCGCGCAGCGGCGACAGCAACATGAGCCAGATGCACTTTGCGCGCAAGGGGATCATCACCGAAGAGATGGCGTATGTGGCGCAGGTGGAGAAGGTGACGCCCGAGTTCATCCGCGATGAGATTGCAATTGGACGGATGATTCTGCCGGCGAACATCAACCACCCAGAGCTGGAGCCGATGGCGATCGGCGTGGGATCGCTGTGCAAGATCAATGCGAACATCGGCAACTCGGCGATGGTGTCGAACGTGGACGAGGAGCTGCGCAAGCTGCACACGGCAGTGCACTACGGGGCGGACACGGTGATGGACTTGTCGACCGGCGGCGACATTCCCATGATCCGCGAACAGATACTGCGCCATTCGCCGGTGCCGCTGGGCACGGTGCCGATCTACGAGGCGCTGGCGCGGGTGAAGAAGCTGGAAGACCTCAACATCGATCTCTACCTGGAAGTGATCGAAGAGCAGGCGCAGCAGGGCGTGGACTACTTTACGATCCACGCGGGCATCCTGATCCAGTACGTGCCGATGGTGGCCAAGCGGATCACGGGAATCGTGAGCCGGGGCGGCGCGATTCTGGCGCAGTGGATGACATCGCACCATAAGCAGAATTTTTTGTACGAGAACTTCGACCGCATTACCAAGGTGATGGCGAAGTACGACGTCTGTTACTCGCTGGGCGATGCGCTGCGGCCGGGCTGCCTGGCGGACGCAAGCGACGAGGCGCAGTTTGCCGAGTTGAAGACGCTGGGCGAGCTGACGCGGTCGGCGTGGAAGAGCGATGTGCAGGTGATGATCGAGGGACCGGGGCACATCCCGATGGACCAGATCAAGATGCAGGTGGACAAGGAGGTCGAGCTGTGCGACGGCGCACCGTTCTATGTGCTGGGGCCGCTGGTGATCGACATCGCTCCGGGCTACGACCACATCACTTCGGCCATAGGCGCGGCGATGATCGGATGGCACGGCGCGGCGATGCTGTGCTATGTGACGCCGAAGGAGCACCTGGGCCTGCCCAACGAGAAGGACGTGAAGGACGGGATCATCGCGTACAAGATCGCGGCCCATGCTGCGGACGTGGCGCGGCACCGGCCCGGCGTGCGCGACCGCGACGACGCCATTTCGCAAGCGCGCTACACCTTTGACTGGGACAAACAGTTTGCGTTGTCACTGGACCCGGAGACGGCGCGCGCCATGCACGACGAGACGCTGCCCGACGAGTATTACAAGGAGGCCGCGTTCTGCAGCATGTGTGGGCCGAAGTTTTGCAGCATGAACTGGTCCAGCAAGGTGGACAAGTTCAACGAGCAGGAGCACGGGTTGACGAAGCCGGACCTGACGCAGATTGTTACCGACCAGATGGCGCTGCGCGGCTAAGAGCCAAGCGCGCGGGGAAGCTTCTTCATATTCACTCTCTTTGGCGGGGCTAATTCGACTGAGGGCCGCTCCATGTGGTCGATGACGAGCGTCTCTACCTGTCCCTTGCTCTTCTCCAGCTTCAGACCCAGCGCCTCGACCGCGGTAAAGGCTGCCAAGCTGGGATCGGGAGCCGTGAACGCTCCCTGCGCGTCGCCCTGACCTCGCGGCTCGATCGGCGGGAACTTAACCACAAAGTCGTATCGTCCGGTCAGCCCGGTCTTGTCCTGAACCGTACCTTCGTTATGGCCCATATTCGACAAGATATTCGACAGGAGAGAAGCAAGCGAGGCCATCGATGTTCCATAAAAGCTCATGGACGCGCCCTTGCTGTCGATGCTACTAACCACAACCCCGCCCCACGGCAGCTTTGTACCGCTCGGAGGATCGACGGTCGGGTCTGTCTCCTTGAACTTGATCCCACTTTTGCCAACCACCAGCGAATAGACCGAAGCGTCTTTGATCTCGCGATGCACCGCCAGCTTGCAGCGCTCAACAAGCATCGCTTGCAGCATCGACCGTAGCATCAGCTTCTGCGACTCCGGCTTCTGCCATTCCGCGCGGTCTTCGTCGGAGATGCGCGCATCGATGTCATAACGCTCCGACCCCGCCCATTCGGGTAGACCCTTCACTTGACCCGGCGAGTAGAACGCCGCGCCCCCGACCTGCGGAACATAGGCTGTATTTATCACCAGACCTAGTGACGAGTTGACCATGCGATAGCCATCCGCCGTCGCCTTTCCCATCACTTCCTGCATATTATTCCCATCCATCTCCGAGATATTCTGCCGGATCGATACCACCTCAAACGCATAAGTCTTGGCCGGAGCCGCAACCGCTGCTGCGGTCGCGGCAGCCGCCGGAGCAACTGGAGCCGCAGTTGTCGGGGCATTTGTCGTCTGCCCCACAGCTATCCCCGCAGAGACAAACCCTGCCAGCAGAATCTTGCCAATCATGAATTAAATCCTCGCATCGAATCGTACTCCTGCGCACGGCATCGGGTAGAGTGATGGTATGGCGGAAGTGGAGACAGCCCAGGAGCGACAGATAGCGAAGCCGCGGCAAGCAGGTGTGGCGGAACGGGCTGCCGGGCCGCTGGGGGAGGCGATCTCGATCATGGCGCGGCTGCGCGCGCCGGGCGGCTGTCCGTGGGACCGCGAGCAGACCTTCGACACGATCAAGCGATACACGCTGGAGGAGACCTACGAGGTCTTCGACGCCATCGAGCGGCGGGCGTGGCCGGAGCTGAAGGACGAGCTGGGCGACCTGCTGCTACAGGTTCTCTTCTACGCGCAGATGGCTGCGGAGGCGGGCCACTTCGACATTGCGGACGTTGCGGCAAATCTGAATGCGAAGCTGATTCGGAGGCATCCGCATGTCTTCCCGGTGGAGGGAAAGCTGGCCGATGCGACGGACGCGGATGCGGTGCTGCGCAACTGGGAGCAGATCAAGCGGGGCGAGAAGCGAGCGACTGGAGAGACTGCAACGGCTTCGGTGCTGGAGGCGATTCCGCGCTCGATGCCGGCGGTGATGGAGGCAGGCAAGCTGGGCTCGAAGGCGGCGAAGGTGGGGTTCGACTGGCCCGATGCACAGGGGGTCTTCGAGAAGCTGCAGGAAGAGATTGACGAATTAACAGCAGAGATGGAAAAGGCTAAAACGGCGGAGCTGACCCGCAGCGAAGAAAAGAAGGAGACCCGCATCGAGGAGGAGTTGGGCGATATTCTATTTACGGCTGTGAATCTCGCTCGGCACTTGAAGGTGGATGCAGAGTCTGCGCTGCGCGGGGCGAATGCGAAGTTTCGCGCGCGGTTTGGGGCGATGGAGACGAGTGCGGGAGGGTTCGATGCGCTGGCTTCGCTTATACCCGCCGAGTTAGACGCGCTTTGGAACCGCGCAAAGCTCGAAAACGACGCGAAGCAGAAAAGACAGACTGGAAACGAACCGGACTCCTCCGTAGCGGATGGGCTGAAGGCATGAGTGAGACAGAACAGACGAACGATGTGGTAGAGAACCTGGTCCAAACGACCGGGAATGCGGGCGATTCGAAGCAGATTCGCATTACGCCGGTGAAAACGCTGGCTGACTTCGAAAGTTGCGTGGCGGTGCAGCTTGCAGTGTGGGGATACAGCGACGGCGACCTGATTCCGAAGCGGGTGTTTCTGGTGGCCGAGCGCATCGGCGGTCAGGTGCTGGGGGCCTACGACGGGAATACTCTGGTGGGCTTCGCGATGGCGTTTCCCGGCTATCGCGAGGGCAAGCCGTACCTGCACTCGCACATGCTGGCCGTGCTGCCGCAGTATCGCAACGCGGGGCTGGGACGGCGGTTGAAGCTGGCGCAGCGCGACGATGCGCTGGAGCGCGGCATCGACCTGATGGAGTGGACCTTCGATCCGCTTGAGATCAAGAACGCGCATCTGAACATTGCGCGGCTGGGAGCGATAGCGCGGCGCTACATACGGAACATCTATGGGCCGTCGACCTCGCCGTTGCAGGGTGGGCTGCCGACGGACCGGTTGGTGGTGGAGTGGTGGCTGCGGTCGGAGAGGGTGCGGCGGGCATTAGGCGAAGAGGCGGCGGGGCAGGCGGCGGCTGCCGACGAGGTGGTGGAGCGCATCGATGTGCCTTGCATCATTCACGACTGGAAGCGCGACCCGGAGCGGCGTACTCTGGCAGAGTCGCTTCAGACTCGCAACCGGCTGGTGCTGGAGTCGGCGTTTGCGCGCGGGCTGGCTATTATCGGCTATGAACGCTGCGCGAACGGCGACGGATACTTCCTGCTGGGACGCGTGAACGGACTGTAAGACAGGGAACAGCAACAGGGAACAGAAAGACGCAAGGACAGGACGAATCAATGCTGATTATCGACGCAGTCCATCTACGCGAGATCAACATGCCTCTCGCCTTTCCGTTTGAGACCAGCTTTGGCCTGACCACAACCCGCCGCATCATGCTGGTGGAGATCGAGTCCGGCGGGCTGACGGCGTGGGGCGAGTGCGTGGCCGGCGAGCATCCATATTTTTCCGACGAGTGCATTGACACGGCGTGGATCGTCACCGAGAACGAACTCGCGCCTCGTCTGCTGGGCAAGGAACTCGTTGGTGGAGGGAGTTGTCCCGATCTCTTCCGCCAGGTGCGCGGGCACAGGATGGCCAAGGCGGCTCTGGAGAACGCGGTGTGGGAGCTGGAGGCGCAGAAGAAGCAGGTGCCACTGGCACGGCTGCTGGGTGGCACGCGCAGCGTGATTCCGTGCGGCGTCTCGATCGGAATTCAGGCGTCGCCCGCGGCGCTGATGGAGACGATCGCAAAGGAGCTTGAGGCGGGTTATCAACGCATCAAGCTGAAGTGCAAACCGGGCTGGGACACAACAATCTTCGAGGCTGTGCGCGCGCGCTGGCCGGAGATTCTGCTGAGCTGCGACGCCAACTCGGCCTATCGCATCGCCGACATCGAGCACATTGCAGAGTGGGACCAGTTCAAGCTGCTGATGATCGAGCAGCCGCTGTGGTACGACGATTTCTACTTCCACTCGATGTTGCAGAAGCGGCTGGAGACGGCGATCTGCCTGGACGAGTCGATCCGCAACCGGCGGGACGCTCTGGCTGCCATCGACATGGAATCGTGCCGCATCCTCAACATCAAGGTGGGGCGGGTGGGCGGCTTCAGCGAGGCGATAGCGGTACACAATGTGGCGGCGGAGCGCGGCATTCCGGTGTGGTGCGGGGGAATGCTGGAGACGGGCATCGGGCGGGCGCACAATATCGCTCTCTCGTCGCTGGGGAACTTCTCGCTGCCGGGGGACGTGTCTGCGTCGGCGCGCTACTGGGCCGAGGACATCATCGAGCCGGAGGTGACGGTGAGCGCCAAAGGCGAGATCAAGGTGCCTCGCGGCGTTGGCTGTGGGTTCACCGTGCGGCGCGAGCGGATCGAGGCTCTGACGGTTCGGCGGCAGACGCTGCGCGCGGCGGCGCGAGTGACGGCCTGAGAATTGCTGTTATTTCGCCTTATATTCTTTTTTCCTTCTCCCCCTCCCCCTGCCATCCCCCCTGGGGGTGGATTGGTGCGTAAGTGGTTTGTTATGTGGTTGCCAGAGGGATAATACTCATAATGGACATCTTGGGGGCAAGCTGTTTGGAATCAATTGGTTACACTGGATGTGGTTGGCCAAAATATTCATTGCGTTGACGTTGCGGCTAAAAGATTCAGGACATAAGGGTTAGGGGTGATTTCCTGAAGGTATAGCGGAGCTACAAAGGCAACGACAGAGATTCTGAGCTTCGCTCAGAATGACGAACAAACAAACAAAGGCCAATACGGGGATTCTTCGCTGCGCTCAGAATGACAACACATGGGGCTGCGCCAGAAAGACAACTTCAGTGGCGGCTGCGCTCAGAATGACAACTTGCGGTGGCTGCGCCAGAATGACGTCCCGTGTGGTGGTTGCGGGTAAAAGCATTGATACGGTGCGGCTTATTCGGTTGAGAAAGAACGGTTCAAGTGGGCGGCGGGAGTTTATTTCCGCACGGTATAAGCTGCCCCTCGATGGATTTGATCCATATATTAATTGTATCAAGCGGAGCATAACTACTATGCCAACTATTTTTCTGAGGTATGTGGTTTATTTGGTGTGGGTTAGGGGGATTTCGGGGTGTCGAGGGGCTTGACAAGGGGATTTGCTGGGGTTTTTGAGAGAAAAAAATACGGGGGTCCCTCCACTCCGCTGCGCTTCTGTCGGGATGACGTAGTTTTGTTTACGCTCCGGTCGGGATGACGGCAGGGTGGGGCGGACGGGGTAGAATGGGGAGCGATGAAGCGGACGCTGCGCTGGTTGACGATCGTTGTGTTGATGGTGGCTGCCGGGCGGGGGCTGCGGGGCGAGTCGGTGGCTGGGCTGCCTGCGCCGACCGGCTATGTGAATGATTTTGCCGGCGTGTTGACTCCGGAGACAAAGCAGAGTCTGGAAGAGCTATGCACCGAGGTTGACCAGAAGGCGCACGCACAGATCGCGGTGGTGACGGTGCGAGAAGCTGGAAGCCGACCCCACATTGGAAAGGCGGGGATGAAGCGCCGGCGATAAGCTGCCCGCGCCTACGGTAGAGGAGTTCGCGACCGCGCTGGAAGACAAGTGGAAGGTGGGGGCGAAGGGGACCGACCGCGGCTTGCTGATGATCTTTGTGATGAACCCGGCTGCCGGCCCACGGACGCATAGAGGTTGGCTATGGGCTGGAGGGAATTCTGCCGGATGGGAAGGTGGGAGACATTGGGCGGGAGATGAAGCCGGTGCTGCTGGCGGGCGACCTGAACCAGGGGATATCGCTGGGCGTGCATGAGATTGCGACGGTGATTTCGACGGACGCGGGAGTGACGCTGGCCGGGCTGGACGGGAGCGAGGCACCGGCGAGAGTGCAGTATTCTTCGCAGCCGCAGATGCAGGTGAACCCGATTGCGGCGCTGATCTTCGCGGTGATTGTGCTGGTGGTGATCGGGGTGCTGATCCGCACCGGACACATCGGGCTTCTATTCTTTCTGCTCTTCAGCCTGATGGGCGGGGGCAGGGTCGCGGCGGATTTGGCGGTAGGCGATAACGAGGGTGGCGGTGGCGGATATTGGAGGGTTCGGCGGCGGCGGTTCCGGCGGCGGCGGGGCGGACTTCTGAAACAGTTGTGAGTTGCAGGTTACAGGTTGTCAGTTGATAACTATGAGGAGTGGGCACTGGGCCATGAGTGGAACTGGGAACGGGGATTTGACGTATATGGAGTTGGATGGTCAAACGGAGAGGCGAGGGAATATGAATAAGACTTTGTGGGTTGTGCTGGGCGTGGTTGGGCTGATCGTGGTGTGGCGCTGTTTGTGGGCGGAAGCTATGTGACGGCGCGGAACACGATGGTGCAGAAGAACGAAGATGTGGACGCAGGCCTATCGCAGATGGATGTTGCTGCAGCGGCGGCTGGACCTGATTCCCAACCTGGTGGCGAGCGTGAAGGGATACGTGGGCGAGGAGTCCACCGTGCTGACGGACGATCGCGAATGCGCGCGCGGGCGTGCTGGCGGCGGCGGGCAACCGGCCGGGAGCATCCGGCCAACGACGCAGTTGAGTGTGGCGATGCTGCCGCTGTTCCGTCTGCAGGAGGCGTATCCGAACCTGAAGGGCAATGACCAGTTCATGCGCCTGGAGGACGAGCTGGCAGGGACGGAGAACCGGATTGCCGTGGAGCGGCAGAGGTATAACGAGACTCTGGAGGACTATAACGTGTACGTGAAGCAGTTCCCGAACAACATCTGGGCGGGGATGGCGGGATATCACTACCGAAGATGGAGTACTTCAGGGGCAATGCGGCGAACTCGGTTCGCCGAAGGTGGACTTCTCGAAGTAGGGTTGAGAACTAATGAAGAAAGGCCGTCGCGCGGGCGACGGCCTTTCTGCGCTTAAGAGAGATGCGCCGATCTTCTGGGTGTATTGCCGGGGCGAAAGACAAATACGGAGATTCTGGCTTCGCCAGAATGACGACTTCAGGGGGCTTCGCCAGAATGACGACTTCAGGGGGCTTCGCCAGAATGACGATGTGAGATTGTCGGCGCTACACCATCCGGAGCGATGGGCTAGTTGAATGCGCTGATGGCGGAGGTCTCGTTGTCCCAGATGTCGAAGACTGTGTAGAGCTTTGTGATCTGGAGGAGGTCGTGGACCTTCTGTGTGAGGTTGAGGAGCTTGAGCTCGCCGCCGGCGTTTTTGACGGAGGTGAATGCGCTGACCAGCTCGCCGATGCCGGAGCTGTCGATGTAGCTGATCTGGGCGAGGTTGAGGAGGATTTTTTTGGAGCCTTTGTCGAGGACTTCGTGGACGCTGTCGCGCAGGGTGATGCTGCCTTCGCCAAGGGTGATGCGGCCACTGAGGTCGAGGATGGTGACTCCGTCTACCTGGCGGATTGCGACTTTCATGCTCATGCGATGTATCTCCTTATGACTTAGGCGGCCGGCTGGGCCGGTGCGCGATGTTTGATGAGGGTGAGTTCAGTCCCCGGATGCAACTGGCGAAAGTGTACCTCATCCATGAAGGCGCGGATGAGAAAGATGCCACGGCCGGAGCCACGCAGGAGGTTCTGCGGGGCGAGTGGGTCGGGCAGAGAGGAGGGGTCGATGCCGGGGCCCTTGTCGCGGATGCGGATGGTGAGCGAGTCGGAGCTGGTCTCGAAGGATGCGGTGATGTTCTTGGACGGGCTGTATGCGTTGCCGTGGAGGACTGCGTTGATGGCGGCCTCGCGGACGGCCATGACGATGTTGGGAATGGTGCATGGATCGAAGCCTGCGCGCTCGGCGAAGTCCTGGGCCGTCTTGCCCACCGTGTCTACGCTCTCGAGCGAGGAGCCGAGCGTGAGAGAGACGCGGCTTGTGGTGGAATCGGGCAATTGAGTCCCTGTCGCCGGAGCAACCTGCTGATTGGATGCATGCAGCGGCAATGATGGAAGTTTGCTTGCGGATGGAAGGAATGTCAAGGATGGGCGCGTGGGTGGGCGGGTGAATGCAGGTCGATTGCGGTGGAGGGGCGGTTGCCCAGGTGTGAAGGTTTGGAGCAAATCGGTTGCGGGGAGGCAGGGGAAGCGCCGGGTGGGGTAGGATTCGGGTAGGGGTATGCGCGAGCGGCCCGGGTAGAAGTGTTGCGATGACAAAACAGGCGAGCAAGAAGACGAGTGTTTCCGCGCTGATGGGCGCTCCGGTGACGGATGCCAGCGGGCGGACGGTAGGGCATGTGCGGGAGTTCGCGGTGTCGCC
The DNA here is from genome assembly GCA_963828115.1 of uncultured Acidobacteriaceae bacterium. Lineage (GTDB taxonomy): Bacteria > Acidobacteriota > Terriglobia > Terriglobales > Acidobacteriaceae > Edaphobacter. Next base: position 134,343 of record CAWHDN010000010.1, on the reverse strand, counting down.
TCCGGTGGATGCGAACCATGTGCAACGACTGGTGTTGCGGCTGGTGGGCGCGGGGCGCGGAGAGCGGATGTCGATGGTGGCGGTGGGCGATCTGGAGCTGACGGCGGCGGGTGGGCTAAGGATACGCGGCGATGCGACGCCGACCCCGATGCCGAAGGAGGAGTCGTTCCTGCTGCTGGAGCGCGATCTGCTGGACCAGCAGATCATCGACGTGCATGGGCACAAGGTGGTGCGGGTGAACGACGTGGACCTGGTGTGGGAGCCGGTGGCGGACACGGGCGGTGAGGAGGCGATGGCGGGCGGGGCCGAAGGGCCGCTGGAGGAACATGGGTTGAAGTTGCGCATTGCCGAGGTGGAGGTGGGGACTCGGGGCGCGATCCGGCGGCTGCTGAAGGGGCTATCGGTGGGGACGGTGGAACGGGTTTCGGGGCGATTTGGGACGAGCGCGATTCCGTGGGACTTTGTGGACCTGATTGACCGCGACCCGTCGCGCCGGGTGCGGCTGAAGATCGAGCAGGAGAAGCTGGCAAAGATGCATCCGTCGGACCTGGCGGACATTCTGGAGGACCTTGCGCCGGCAGAGCGGCAGGCGCTGTTCACATCGCTGGAAGAAGGCGTGGCGGCGGAGGCGCTGGAAGAGGTCGAGCCGAAGATGCAGCAGTCGCTGACAGATCTGCTCGACACCGAACAGGTGGCGGGGATTGTGGAGGAGATGGACCCGGCGGCGGCGGCGGACTTTCTGGCGGAGCTGCCGGAGGAGCGGTCGGAGGCGATTCTGGAGGAGATGGCGCCGGAGGAGCGGCAGGATGTCGAGGAGTTGCTGGAGTTCTCCGGGGACTCGGCGGCTGGGCAGATGACGACGGACTACATCTCGCTGCCGCAGGGGGCGCTGGCGAGCGACGCGGTGGCCGCGCTGCGCGAGTTTGGCGACGACATGGAGACGCTGACGCATATCTTTCTGGTGGACGAGACAGAGGCGCTGTGCGGAGTGGTCCCACTGTTGAAGGCGCTGCTGGCCCCGCCGGAAAGCACACTGGCCAGTTTGGCGTACAGCCACATCGTTTCGTGCGACGTTCATGCCAACTGGAAGAAGGTGGCGGAGCTGTTCGACAAGTACAACCTGCGCGCTTTGCCGGTTGTGGACGAAGAGAAGAAGATAGCGGGCGTGATCTACGCGGAGCAGGTGATTGCGCAGTTGCGGACGATGAATTAGCAGGACTGGCGAAGATTACTCCATGGTTGGAATCAATTTGTTGGGCACAAATCCGTTGGGCAAAGAACGGGGCTTCGAGCCGGGTGCGGCGACGTGCGCGGGAACGGGGTGTCGATGAAGCTGTGGTGGCGGCAATGGCGGCTGCGCATCCTGCTGTTCCTGGCGGTGCTGGGGCCGGGAATCATTACGGCCAATGTGGACAACGACACGGGCGGGATCTTTACGTACTCGCAGGCGGGGGCACAGTACGGCTACCTGCTGCTGTGGACGATTCTACCGATCACGCTGGCTCTGATCGTGGTGCAGGAGATGAGCGCGCGGATGGGGGTGGTGACGGGCAAGGGGCTGAGCGACCTGATCCGCGAGGAGTTCGGCCTGCGCATGACGTTTGTGATGATGATTCTGCTGGTCATTGTCAACTACCTTAACGTGGTCTCGGAGTTCTCTGGCATTGCGGGATCGATGCAGCTGTTCCACGTCAGCAAGTACATCAGCGTGCCGATCTGCGCGGCGATTGTGTGGGTGCTGGTGGTGAAGGGCGACTACAAGAGCGTGGAGAAGGTGTTTCTGGTGGCGAGCGTCTTCTACCTTGCATACATTGCGGCGGGGGTGGTGAGCCATCCGGACTGGCATGAGGCGCTGAAGGCGACCATCACGCTGCCTCCGCGCTCGATGTGGAGCGACAAGAACTATATCTATCTGACGATGGGAGTGATTGGGACGACGATCGCTCCGTGGATGCAGTTCTATCTGCAGTCGTCGGTGGTGGACAAGGGGATCACGGTCAAGCAGTACAAGGCCTCGCGGCTGGATGTGATTGTGGGTTGCTTCTTCACCGATATCGTGGCGTGGTTCATCATTGTGGCGTGCGCGGCGACGCTGTACACGCACGGGATGCGCGACATTAAAGATGCGGCGGATGCGGCGGGGGCGATGAAGCCGCTGGCTTCGGAGTTCGCGTACATCCTGTTTGCGGCGGGATTGTTCAATGCCTCGATCTTCTCGGCGTCGATCCTGCCGCTGTCGACCGCGTATACCGTGTGCGAGGGGATGGGCTTCGAGAGCGGGCTGGACAAGAGCCTGAAGGAGGCCCCGTTCTTCTACTGGTTCTACACGGCGCTGATCGTGCTGGGCGCGGGCGTGGTGCTGCGGCCGAACTTCCAGCTGGTGCGGGTGATCATTCTGTCGCAGGTACTGAACGGCGTGCTGTTGCCGGTGGTGATGATCTTCATGCTGCGGCTGATCAACAAGCACGAGCTGATGGGCAAGCATACCAACTCGACGTGGTTCAACTGGGTGGCGTGGGTTACGGCGGCGATCGTGATTGGGCTTTCGCTGGTGATGATGTGGAGTCCGATACACGATACATGGATTCAGTGGAGACATCTGCATGGCGGGTAGGGGACTGGGACAGTGGTAAGTGGACAGGAGAGCGGGATGAGCGATCTGAAACTGGAGGCGAAGCGGACGGCGGTGGTGGTGATCGATCTACAGAAAGGGATTGTTGGGGTCGAGGGCGATCCTCATCCGACGGGGACGGTGATTGCGAATAGTGTGCGGCTTCTGGAGGCGGCACGCAGCAAGGGGGCGCAGGCTGTGCTGGTGCATGTGGGAGGCGCGGCGAATGGCGCGGACCGGCTGCATTCGACCGTGGACGAACCGATGCGAGGAGCCGCGCCACCGGCGGCGGACTGGAGCGAGTTCATTGTCGAACTGGACCGGCAACCGGGCGACATTGCGATCCTAAAGCGGCAGTGGGGCGCGTTCTATGGGACGGACCTGGACCTGCAACTGCGGCGGCGGGGAGTGACGACGATTGTGCTCGCTGGGATTGCGACGGAGTTCGGCGTGGAGAGCACGGCGCGGGATGCCTACGAGCGCGGGTACGAGATTGTGTTTGCAGAGGACGCCATGACGGGCCGCAGCGCCGAGAGCCATGCGAATGCGGTAGAGCGGATATTTCCGCGGATTGGGCGGGTGCGTGCGACGGAGGAGATTGTGGGGGCGCTGTAGAGGGCCGATTTCGTAAAGAGTATTGCCGGACCGAAAGACAAATGCGGGGATTCTTCCCCTTCACTGCGTTCAGGGTCAGAATGACAAGCAAGAACAAACAAAGGCGAAATACGGAGATTCTGGCTGCGCCAGAATGACGACTTCAAGGGGCTGCGCTCAGAATGACGACCAGTGCGCTTAGAGGAGCTTGCCCTCGGCGAGGTCGCGGATGAGGTTGAAGTCGGCGGCGAGGAAGTCGAAGGCGGGGAGCTGGCTGAAGAGGGGACCACTGGAGGGCGTTGAAGATGTGGTTATCGAGATTGCCGGAGAAGGTGTTGACGACGAAGAATTGCAGGTCTATAGAGCCGCCGTTGCGGTAGCGGTGGCGGAGTTGCGCGATGCGGCGGCCGATGGCGGCCTGGATGCCGAGCTCCTCGTCCAGTTCTCGGGCGAGGGCCTGCTCGGGGGACTCTCCGGGCTCGATCTTGCCGCCGGGGAACTCCCACTTGAGGCTCATGGGCTGGTCCGGGCGGCGCTGGCAGATGAGGACTTCGGTGGTGGGGCTGGTGTCGCCGGGGACGGTGCGGAGGATCAGCGCCGCGACCACCATCCGAAGAGGCTTGCCGCTTGCGTTGGGGTGTGCGTCCAGTTTGCGAATACGCTCTTTCACGCGGGGGTCTGTCTCTCCTGCTTCGAGTTTCAACGATGAAGCGACTCAACTTCACCAGCTTAGACGCTGTGCGGCTGCATTGCACGTTGAATGCGGGCTTGACGAACTAATTTGGGCGCTTGGCGAGGATGGGAACGCCCATGCCGTTGAGTTTGCTGCGTGCCTGGACGGCTTCCGGGGAGTTTGGGAAGCGGGTGATGAGTGCGCGCAGTTCGGTGATGCCAGCCTCTCGCTTGCCTGTCTCGAAGAGGGCCTGCCCCTTGTGCAGGTGCGAGATGGCCCCTTTGGCGTTGTTGGGGAACTGCTCGAGGACATGGTCGTAGTCCTTGATGGCTGTGGCGTACTTTCCGGCGCGGTAGTCGATCTCGCCGAGATAGTAGAAGGAGTTGCCGGCGAGGGGGTCATTGGGAGAGGAGCGGATGACCTCGCCGAACTCGGAGGTGGCCAGCGCGTAGTGGGCGGCCATGTAGTCGCTGAGGGCTGTTTTGTAGAGGGCGGATGCGTCCGGCGGGACGAGTTTGGAGGGAAGGGCGGATGACGCGTCCGGTGCGTTGTCTGGCGTAGCACCGGCGGCCAGCTTGCCCTTCTTGCCGGCGGTGGGCGCTGGCGCGACAGGCGGCGCGGAGGAGGTGGAGTCCGGAGGCGTTGCCGTGCCGTTCGCATTGGGTGCGGCGGCGGAGTTGGGGGCGAGGTTCTGCAGGGCGGCGTCGATGGACTGCTGCTGGTCCTGCACGGATTTCATGGCTTTTTCCAGGTTGTTGAGGCGGGCCTTGACCTCGTCGAGCGAGTCGTTGAGGGTCTGCACCTGGCCGGAGAACTGGTCGAGCTTGGTGTTGGTGGAGTCGTGCTGCGTGCGCATCTGTTGCTGGAGGGCGTCGACGGCGACCGACATCTTGTTGACCGTATCGGCGCTCTGCTGGACGAGGTCCTTGAGGACGCCCATGCGCTCGTCGTTGGACTGCTGGAGGCGGGCGACGGCGGTTTGCAGTTCCTGGACCTGGGTCTGGAGCTGGACCATGTCCTTGTTGACGGCGAAGGCGGGAGGCGTGGCGAGGGTAAGGGCGAGGAGAGCGAGGGCGAATTGAGGACGGAGTTGGATCATAAGGCTATTCCCTCAGGAGCAGATTCATGGCCGAATGAGCGGATGAACAAGTTCCGTGGTTGGAATGGTTGGGGCGGTTGTGGCAGGGCCGAATCCATCGGGGTCCTTCGACTGCGCGATTCGCAAACGACGCGAATCGCTCCGCTCAGGATGACATCGTACGATTGTTGAACCATCAACCCAGCTCCTGCTCTAGCGGTCGAGGGCGAACTGTGCGCGGCGGTTCTGCTGCCAGCAGGACTCGGACTCGTCGGTGCAGAACTGTTTTTCCTTGCCGTAGCTGACGACGCGGATGCGGGCGGGGGCGATACCGGCGTTGACCAGCGCGGTCTTGGCGGCGTTGGCGCGGTTTTCGCCCAGGGCCAGGTTGTACTCGGCTGAGCCTCGGTCGTCGCAGTAGCCGCCGACGACGATTCGGATGTCTGGGTGGGCGACGAGGAAGGAGGCGGACTTGACGGCGGATGCCTGCGCGTCTGGGCGCAGTTCGTAGCTGTCGTAGTCGAAGTAGATGTCCTGGACGTTGTCGTGGAAGACGCTCTCGGAGCCCATGTCTGCGGTTGCCGTGGTGTCTGTGGGCGCGACGGGCGCGACCGGAACGCGGACGGTGACTCGGATGCTGGCTTCGGTGCTGCCCCCGTCGCCCTTGGCGATGATGTGGAAGTTGGTGGAGGTGGTGGGCGAGACGGTCTGGGTGCCGTTGGGATTGACCGAGCCGAGACCTTCGATGGAGACGTTGGAGGCGTCTGTGGTGCGCCAGTTGAGGACGACGGACTGGCCGAGGTCGATGGCCAGTGGATCGGCGGTGAGCGACGCGGTGGGCATGGGCGGCAGCGGCGCGGGTGAGGGCGCGGTGATGTCTGGATTCACGCTGTTGCTGGCGTTTTTGTGGCAGCCGGAGACGGTGGCAAGCGCGACCGCCAGAAAGAGGGCGGTGCGAAACGACCTGGTGAGGAAGGACTTCGGCTGAAACGAGTGCGTGTGGGTCATCGGTATCTCCTGCGTTGCCAATGCTACATCCAACTGTGTTTCCAATGGTTCATCCCTATCTATGTTACTGAAAATCAAGATTTCCGTCAGAGAAGTTTTGTGCAATGGATTGAATTGCGGAGATGGAGAGCATTATTTCCAGCTCCAGTTTGGCATATCGGCTCCGGAGCCGGTGAGTGGACGCTTCTGCGATCCGTCACTGGAGAGCATGGTCCAGATGCGCATGTGCTCGGCGCGACCGTCGGCAGAGTTGGCGTAGACGATGTGGCGGCCGTCGGGCGACCAGGAGGGGAAGTCGCAGCGGCCACCGTCGTGGGTGAGCTGGAACCATTTTTTTGTGGCGACCTCCATGATGTAGATGTCCTGCCCGCCGGGCGCTCCGGGGCCGTACTTGCGGTCCCAGGCGAAGGCGATGACCTGTCCGTTGGGCGACCAGGAGGGCGAGGAGACATAGCCCCCGTCGGTCATCTGCTGCACACCGGAGCCATCGGAGTTCATGACATAGAGCTGGGGCAGGCCGGTGCGTCCACTGATGAAGGCGATCTGCGAGCCGGTGCGCGGGTTGTAGGTGGGGCTGACGTTGCCTCCGCGGAAGCTGGTGATGCGGCGGCCAAGGTTGCCGTTGGAGTCGGCGACCCAGATCTCGAAGGAACCGCCGGGAGCAGAGGCGTAGGCGAGTTCGTTGCCGCTGGGCGCCCAGGCGGGAGATACAGCGCTGCTGCTGCCGCTGGGAAAAGCGATGTAGCGGTTGAGCAGGAGCGAATACATCTTGAGCTGGAAGCCGTATTTGCCGAATGAGGCAAAGGCGAGGCGGGTGTTGTCCGGTGAGATGCGCGGGGAGATGGAGATGGTTCCGAGGTGGGTGATGGGGTGCTGGTTTGCACCGTCGTAGTCCATGGCCCATATCTCCTTGTCCCCGCCGGAGAGATGGACGTAGTAGATTTTGGTCTCGGCGATGCCGGGGGTTCCTCCGCCGAGGCGGTAGATGATCTCGTCGGCGAAGCGGTGGGCGATCTGGCGGGCGGAGTCTTCGGAGGGTTCCTCGCTGTACTGCTTGGCGAGTACCTGTGGGTACTGGAGGTTCTTGGCGTCGAAGAGGTAGCCGTTGGCGATAAGCTTGCCGCCAACCTGTCCGAGGGAGCCGAAGGCGAGCATGCTGGCGCTGGCGGGCGCGTTGGAGTAGCTCTGCAACTGGATCTCGGCGGGCGCGCCGGGCGTGCCGGGCGGCATGAGGCTCTTGGAGACGATGTCGAAGATGCCTGCTGTGGCGAGGTCGGCGTAGAGGGTGGCATCGAAGGTCTGCTTGAAGGCCAGGGTCTCTGCGTCGGCGGCGAGAGGCTTGAAGTCGGCGACGGCGATGCGGATGGAGGTGACTCCAGAACTGGTTCCGGTGAAGATGTTGTCCTGGGCGCGTGCGGGCGGGGCGAGCAGAGTGGTCAGCACCAGCAGCAGGACGGCGATGGCGGTATCGGGATGGGGCGGCTTGTGTGCGGGATGTGCGGGGCGTGCGATCCATGCTCTCTATGGTAGACGGTCAGGATGGAACTTTGGTTGTAACCGGCGGGCGGAGAACATTCTGAGTGAAGGGGGGATGGGGGTTGACAGGAAGACAGGGGTAAGGGGTTAGGGGTAAGGGAAGAACAGACAACGGCAAGGGCCAATACGGAGATTCTGGCTACGCCAGAATGACGAGCAAGGACAGACAGGGGCAAATGCGGGGGTCCCTCCACTGCGCTATGGACGATACTGCTGTCCGTCGCTCCGGTCGGGATGACGACGAATGATTGGGACTATCCAAACTGATTCTGCGCTATGGGCGTGGCGGAGGGTCGAAGTAATAGTGGACGATGATGTGGTTGCCGGTGTAGGTCTCGGGCAGGGAGCCGAAGGTGTCGATGTGGCGAACGGCATTGAGGGCTGTGCTGTCGAGGGTGGCGTCGCCACTGCGCTGCTCAAGCTGGATGTGGGAGAGTGAGCCGTCGCGCTCCACCTGGAAGGTGATGGAGGCGCGGTGTCCGGCGGCCTGCGGGTCGAGCATGTTGGTGTACCACTGCTGGGCGACTTTATTCGTGATCTGCTGGACGTAGTATGCGTATTTGGTGCCGAAGGCGTTGTCTATGCCGATATTGAAGGTGCCGGCGCGGGTCTGGGTGCTGCTCATCGTGAGGTTGCTGCCGCCCGCTTCGCCGGTCTGGGCTTTGTTGGGGTCGATCTTGCCGGGCTGGGGATGGAGCGGCGGGGCAGGCGTGGTCTTGTCGGCGGTCTTGACGGGCTTAGTAGCGGACTTGGTGGGGATGGCGATGGAGTTGGGTTGAGGGACTTCAACCGTCTTCGGCGCGGGAGTGACCGGCGCGGGCGAGGGGTTGTCGGTGGCGAGAACGTTGTTGGGGTCCATGGGCAGCTTGGGCGGCAGCGGAATGTCTGCGACCATGGTGGCCTGGATGGATCCGGAGGAGCCGCTGGCGTCGCCCCAGTTCTGCCCGGAGTGGAAGATCCAGGCCCAGGAGAGGAGCAGCGCGATGAACGCGGCGTGCAAGGCGAAGGAACCCATGAAGCCGCCGCCGAACTTGTCGCCGTTGAGGGCGATGTTGAGGGCGCGGGTTGTAAGGCGGGTTTCCATGGGTTGCGGCGCTCGTGCGGTGAAGCAAGAATCAACGAGCAAGAACAAGCAAAAGCGAAATACTGAGATTCTGGCTTCGCCAGAATGACGACTTCAAAGGGCTACGCCAGAATGACGACTTCAAAGGGCTACGCCAGAATGACAACATCAAAGGTGCTGCGCTCAGAATGACAATCAGTAACGAATGACAATCAGTAACGGGTTACGAACTACTTTGACGCGGTGTCAGCCGACGGAGTGGATTCGAGCGGCTGGGTGACGATGCTGATGTTGGTGATGCCTGCTCGTTTGACGGCGTCCATGACGGAGGCGAATGCGCCGAAGGGAACTTTTTCGTCTGCGCGGAGGTAGATGATGCGCTTGGCCGGGTCGCCGCGGCCGGTACTGCGCAGGTTGGCTGTGAGGTCGGAAAGGTTGATGGGACGGTCCGCACCACCGGCCTGGAGGAAGACGTTCTGGTTCTTGTCGATGGTGACGACGATGCGCTCTTCGGTGAGCTGGTTGACCGAGCGGGTGTGGGGCACGGAGACGTCGATGCCGGATTGCAGCACCGGGGCGGTGATCATGAAGATGATGAGCAGAACGAGGACGACGTCTACCAGCGGGGTGATGTTGATGTCTGCCAGCGCGGTCTGGGTGCGGGTCTGGCCGCCGTTTCTGGTGGAGAAGGCCATCGCTAGAAGGCCCTCCGGCGGGGCTGGGCGGGGTCTTCGGGCGGCTGGGGCGGGGCGACCGGCGTGAGCAGAGCGGCGTTTTCGATGGCGTTGAGCAGCTCGCGGCCGAAGTCGTCCATGCGCGAGGCGAAGTCTCGGAGCTGGGCGGTGAGCTGGTTGTAACCGACCAGCGCTGGGATGGCGACGGCGAGGCCGGCGGCGGTGGTGATGAGCGCCTCGGAGATGCCGGGGGCGACGGAGCGCAGGGTGGCGGCGCCGGCGGTGCCGAGGCCGTGGAAGGCGTCGATGATGCCCATGACGGTGCCGAAGAGGCCGACAAAGGTTGCGCCGTTGGCGATGGTGGCCAGCCAGGTCATGCTGGACTCCATGGTGGTGAGGGCTTCGGAGGACGCGGTCTGGGCTGCGCGCTCCATGGCGAGGGGATTGCGCGGCGTGCCCCTGCCCCCGCTCTGGCGCTGGTACTCGTCGTTGATCTCGTTGAAGACGGAGACCAGCGGGCTGGGCTTGAAGCTTCCGGCGATGGCGGCGATCTCGGAGAGGCGGCCGGACTTTCGGAAGGCGCGCAGAAAGCCCTGGCTCTGCTTGCGCGCGCGGCCGAAGCGATGCCACTTGGAGAGCATGATGGTCCAGGAACAGATGCTGGCGATGAGCAGGATGATGAGGACTGCGAAGGCGACCGGGCCGGAGTTGCGGACCATCTCGACCAGCGCGCTGCTGGAGGCCGCGACCGGCGGCGCGGAGGCGTCATCCTGAAAGAAGTAGAGTGCGAGGGCGATGGGCGAGGCCAATGGATGCAAGATCATTAGGACTATTGTAAGGCGCGGCGGGGCGGGGGGTGGAGGGGAGCGTATATGGGTTGGTTCGGGAATTAACTTGATCGGATGCGAAACGCAGCCTAAATTGGATGGGATTGCAGGCGTAACTGGAGGCGGTGTGAACTATTCGATGAATGGGAAGACGGTCAATCGGCTGGCAGGTTGGAGTTGGCGTGGAGTTGGGCTTGGGCTGCTGGTATTGGTGGCGCTGACGGGGACGGTTTGGGCGCAGGGACGAGGGCAGGGGGGGCGGGATGCAGGGCGGGGCGGGATGCAGGGACGGGGGATGGGAGGAATGCAGCCAGGAGCGCAGGCACCGGCGCAGGCCATTCCACCGCCGACAGGAGGGACTGCGGCGAACCCATCCGGGCTACCGCACGCAATCGAGGGCGACACCCTTACCCAGGCGTTGCAGCGGAACCTGATTGCAACGATGGCAACGAATGCGAAGGGAGAACCAGCTACTTCGTTGCATCTGCGATACGAGCTGAAGATTACGGACTACAAGAACAAACCGCACACAGGCACCTACGAGACGTGGATCAGCAAAGATGGAGTGCATACCGTGATCCATACCGACGCCTACGACGACAGCGATCTGACGAAGGGCGACAGTGTATGGGCGAACGAAAAAGGTCTGCGGCCTCTGCGGATCATGGAGTTTGCGGAGGTGCACTGGATGGACCGCGTTGCGCTGGTGACGGCCATGCGCGGAGACCAAAAGATGAAGCCGCGCACGGTGGATGGCGTCTCGCTGACATGCGGAGGGGATGACTCTCGAGGTGCTGTCTGCTTTGACCCGGCGACCGGGTACGTCGCGCTGGCAATCCGGGACACGGAGAAGGTGGCGTACGAGGACTGGAAGCAGGTTGGCCCACTGCATCTGGCTACCACTGTCCGCAAGACCTATGGGAAGCATGAGCTATTTGAGGCGAAGTTGACGGACGCGTCGACGGATGTATCGGCGGATGCGCTGGCTGTTCCGGCTGGGGCGATCCAGGAGCCGGCAGGCACGAGGATCGATGAGCAGCGTGGATTGGTGTTCCGTGCGGAAGCGCACCCATACCTGCCTATGAATCAGAGAAAACCAGGTGGGCCGCAGCCTACCGAATATATCCTCAATGGCCAGGCCCAGCTTCGGGTTTGGGTGGATGAGAAGGGGATGGTGTCGAAGGCCGTGGTTGAGGACGCCGACGATAAAGAGGCCGCGGACGCAGGCTACTCGCGGGCGACGCTGCTGCAGTTTATTCCATATGTAGAGAACGGAAAACCTGCCAGCTTTGAAACCAGCTATACCATGCGTCCGATGGGCGGTGGTGGTGGAATGCGAGGGATGGGGGGAAGAGGCGGTGGCGGCGGAATGGGGGGCGGCGGCGGTGAGGGTGGTGGCGGCGGCGGTGGTGAGGGCGGTGGAGCGCCGGGAGGGCAGTGAAATAAATGCGTGATGGGAATGGGGCAGCTCCACGATATGATGGGTCGCTCGGATTGCGGTGACGTGCTAGGCTTTTCGCATCGAGGATGAGGCGCGGGCGGATATGCTGCTGGAGCTGCGGGCGGAAAACTATGCGGTGATCGACCAGGCGGTGGCCAGCTTTGGGCCGGGGTTGAACCTGCTGACGGGTGAGACGGGCGCGGGCAAGTCGATCCTGATCGACGCGCTGGCGCTGCTGCTTGGAGGCAAGGCTTCGAGCGATGTGGTGCGGCATGGCGCGGAGAAGGCGGTGCTGGGGTGCGTCTTCGAGGGGACGCAGGGAGCGGCGGCGATCCTGGAGGCGAATGGGATCGACGCAGGGGCGTTCAGCGACGACATATTGCTGCGGCGGGAGATTGCGGCGGGCGGCAAGGGGCGGGTCTTCGTCAACAACCAGCCAGCGACGGTGGCGGTGCTGCGGGAGCTGGCGCCGGAGTTGGGGCTGATCCACACGCAGGGCGAGACGCTGGGATCGTTCGACCAGGCGCAGCAGCGGGGGCTGCTGGACCGCTTTGGCGGGATTGCGACGGACGATGTGGCGGCGGCGTTTGCGGCTTGGCGGACGACGACGGAGCGGCTTGGGGAGTTGCAGGCGTCGGAGCAGGACAGGACGCGAATGGCCGATCTATGGAGGTTCCAGACGCGGGAGATTGCGGACGCGCAGTTGGTGTCCGAGGACGAGGACGCGCAGTTGGAGGCGGAGAAGCTGGTGCTGGCCAATGCAGAAAAGCTGTATACGGCGGCTATGAGCGCGCATGAGTTGCTGTATGAGCAGGAGGGCTCGGCGGAGACGACGCTGACGGCGGCGCTGAAGCATGTGGAGGAGCTGGCGAAGTTCGATGCGCGATTCGCGGAGCCGGCACAGCAGCTTGCGGCGGCGAAGGCGGCGGTGGAGGACGTGAGCGCGGAGGTGAGGGACTTTGCGGAGAAGGTCCACGCATCGCCGGAGCGGCTGGAGGAGATCGAGGACCGGCTGGCGGCTCTGGACCGGCTGAAGCGGAAGTACGGCGGGGTGGGCGGGAGTCAGACGCTGGCCGAGGTGATTCGCTTCGGCGAGGAGGCGGCGCGACGGCTGGCCGAAGTGGAGAACCGCGACGAGATGCTGGCGGAGCTGCGGGTGAAGCTGGAAAAGGACGCGGCGGGCTATCGCGTGGCGGCGGAGAAGTTGACGGAGGATCGGGTGGCGGCGGCGGCGCGGCTGGAGAAGCTGGCGACGGTGGAGATCAACGATCTGGCTATGAATGTGCGGTTCAAGGTGCAGGTGGCTGGTTCTGGAGAGACGGGGGTCGAGGAGTCGTCGAGCTGGAGCGCGCATGGCTGGGACCGGGTGGAGTGCCTGATTGCGACCAACGCGGGCGAGCCGCTGAAGCCGCTGGATGAGATTGCGTCAGGCGGGGAGATGTCTCGGGTGCTGCTGGCGCTGAAGGTGACGGTGGAGGAGAGCTTTGCGGCGGGAGCGGGTCATGGCAAGAGAAAGAGTGCGCTGCCGACGCCGCGGATGCTGGTGTTCGATGAGATCGACATTGGGATTGGCGGGCGAGCCGCCGAGGCGGTGGGGCGGAAGCTGAAGACGCTGGCAAAACGGCAGCAGGTGGTGTGCATCACGCACCTGCCGCAGATTGCGGCGTTCGCAGACCAGCATTTTGTGATTGAGAAGGCGGAGAAGGGCGGACGGACACGCACCAGCGTTCGGCGGATGGAGGAGGGCGAGCGGGCGCAGGAGATTGCGCGGATGCTATCGGGGGCGAAGGTGACGGAGTCGAGTCTGGAACACGCGCGGAGTCTGCTGAAGTCGAGCCGGTAGGGGTGGCGTGAGCGAGAAACAGACAACGGCAAAAGCAAAGGAAGAAGCAGATTCCTTCGCTACGCTGCGGAATGACAAATAATAGAACAGGCAAAAGCAAGGGCAAAATACAGAGATTCTGGCTGCGCCAGAATGCCGACTCGATTATTGAATGACGACTCTTGGCGGCGCTGTTGGCTGTTGTGAATGACGGCACTTAATTTCTGGGTGGGGTGATGGGGTAGCCCTGCCAGATGTATTCGAGGGCTTCGGGGAGGATTTGGGCGCGGACGGCGCGGTCGGTGTGGCCGGCGTTGCGGGCGAAGACAAACTGATAGTGATAGTTCTTGGCGGCGAGGACGCGGGCCATGTTCTCGTTGGCGACGACCCAGTCGTGCATATTGTCGCGCAGGGCGTTGTCGTTGTAGTTGTCGCGGTCGCCGACCTGCATCCAGATGCGCAGGGGCTTGACGGGCGAGTTGGGGATGAGGTGTTCGTGGAGTTCCCATGCTCCGTGGGGGGCCTGGTCGCTATGCGGCCACTGCTGGTTGACGAAGGTACCGGAGCGGGTGAGGACGCGGTGGTACCACTCGGGGTGGAACCAGGCCATGGCCATGGCGCAGGAGCCTCCGGAGCTGGCACCCATGGTGGCGCGACCGTCGGGATCGCTGGTGAGCCTGACGTTGGCATTCTTCTCGGCCAGCGGGAGGACTTCTTTCTCGACGAACTCGGCGTAGAGGCCGGACATGGTGTCGTACTCCAGGCCACGCTCGCTGCCCTGGGCGTCGCCGCCACCGTTGCCGATGGAGATGGCGACGATGACGGGGACGCGGTGCTGGGCGATGAGATTGTCGAGGACGGTGAAGAGGCCGCGGTCGATGCCGTCCGCGCCAACGATGAAGGGCGCTGCGGTGCCAGGGACGTACTGTTTGGGGACGTAGACGGCGACGTGGCGGGTGTATGGCGCGGGGTGACTGGTGGGGACCAGCATACGGGTGGGATCGGCGGAGTCGGCGGTGCCGAAGGTGTTGGGGTCGCGAGCGATGCCGGGGTAGAAGTGGCTATCGGCGGAGCTCATGGTGAACTCGACGACAGTGCCCTGGGGGACGGCGGGGTTGGCGGCCAACTCCGGCGCGGAGTTGTGGGTGGGGCCGATGACGAAGTTGCCGTCGGCGGTGGAGGGAGGGATTGCGCCGTCGGGGAGATCCCTGGCGGGGACGAAGCCGGGAGCGTGGGGGTCGCGGACGGGCGCGGGCGGGCGCGGAGGACGCGCCAGTGCGGGCGGGGCGAGGGGCTCCGGCGGCATGGGGTTGGGGAGTTGGGCGGCTGTGGTGGCCGCTGCGGTTGTCAGGGCGATCAGGAACGCGATGCTGAAGGGACGGAGCATGGAGGACTCCTTGTTGTTGGCGGTACTGGAGAGATGGCCCGAGCAAAAAAATAGCATCTTATGACGAGAGATAGCGAGTACAATTCTGGCACTTCGGGTACGCCCGCGGGAGTGTCCGGAGCTTGACCACTTTAAGGAGGTTCCATGTCGACGACACCTGCAGTACCCATCAAATGCGCTCATATGGCCTGTACCTGCATGGCCCCCGTGGGCAAGAAGTACTGCTCGACCCATTGCGAAGATGCGAAGAAGCTGACAACGCTGGCCTGCCATTGCGGCCATTACGGTTGCGACGAGAAGGCAGCGGCGGCGGCATAGACAGGGACCGAGTGGCGACGGCGGCGACGGCGGCGTTCATTGGTTTGAACTTCGCGGGTAGAGGCTATGCGTCGCTTGCCGATGGTGAGGTTGGATTTGTGTATCTGCTTTGAACTATGAGCTTTGAGCTATTAGCGAAACGCTGAGAGAGGTCTGGGGCCGCTGACAGGTGTGCCACGGGGCCAGACACGGTATACTTGAAGCTGTGACTACAACCACACTGGACACAACCAGCCTGGGCCAGGGCGACACGGCAATTATCACCAAGCGCGTGCTGCTTTTGAAGCCGCGGGGATTCTGCGCGGGGGTGGTTCGCGCCATCGACGTGGTGCAGATTGCGCTGGAGACGTTTGGCGCTCCGATCTACGTGCGCAAGGAGATCGTGCACAACAGCTATGTTGTGACGGACCTGGCGAAGAAGGGCGCAATCTTCGTCAACGAGCTGGACGAGGTTCCGGCGGGAGCACGGGTGATCTACTCGGCACACGGGGTATCGCCGGCGGTGCGGGAGCACGCGAAACAACTGGGGCTGAAGGTGATCGACGCGACGTGCCCGCTGGTGACGAAGGTGCATCTGGAGGCGATCAAGTTCTCCAAGCAGGGCTATTCGCTGGTGCTGGTTGGGCATCGCGACCACGAAGAGGTGGAGGGTACGCAGGGCGAGGCGCCGGATGTGACGCATGTGGTTTCGACCGTGCAGGAGGTGGATGCGCTGGTGGTTCCCGACCCCAACAAAGTCGCGTATCTTACTCAAACGACACTATCTTTGGACGAAGCGCGGTATATGATCGACGCGTTGAAGCGGAAGTTTCCGAATATCACCGGGCCTCACGCGCAGGACATCTGCTATGCGACGGAGAACCGTCAGGTTGCGGTGAAGAATGTGGCGCACGAAGCGGACCTGGTTCTGGTGGTGGGGTCGAAGAACAGCTCGAACTCGAACCGGCTGGTGGAGGTATCGAAGAACCTGGGCACACACTCTTATCTGATTGACTCCGCGGAGGCGATCGAGCGGGAGTGGCTTGAGGGCGTGAATACGGTTGCGGTGACGGCGGGCGCGTCGGCCCCCGAGGTACTGGTTCAGCATGTGGTTGATTATCTGCAGCAAATGGGGTATGGGTCGGTTGACGAGGTTGAGGTGATGCCAGAGAATGTGCGCTTCGGACTTCCTCCGGAGATAGTTCAGGCGATTGCGTCGGCCCCGCCGATCCAGCGGTAGAACGCAATCTTACGCAGGCCGGTTTTGAGAGAAGCTAGCGAGTTGCAATTCCAGGTTGGCCAGACCGAGTACGATCAAAGGTTTGGCGATCCAGAGAGTTTGAAATCGATGGGTACATTTCCACAGAATCCGAAGGCGGCTCCTGCAATGCCCGCGCGGCCACGCTATGGCCGGATGGACATCGGGCTGGACAAGGTCTCGGAGGGCATAGCGCGGGCCACCGACTGGCTGCTTGGCCAGCAGCATCCGGACGGCTACTGGTGCGGCGAACTGGAGGCCGACATCATGTTGGAGGCCGACTACATCTTTATGCACACGATGCTGGGCACGGGCGACCGCGGCAAGATGGAGCGCGCGGTCAACGAGATCCTGCGCCACCAGAACGAAGACGGCGGATGGAGCCAGTATCCCGGGGGCCCCGCGTTCGTCGACTACGGCGTGAAGGCGTATCTGGCGCTGAAGCTGATGGGCTGGTCGAAGGACCACCCCGTGATGGTGAAGGCGCGTGCGAGTGTGCTGGCCAATGGCGGTGTGGTGAAGTGCAACACGTTTACCAAGATTTATCTGTGCGCGATGGGGCAGTACGACTACAACGCCATGCCCGCTGTTCCGCCAGAGATCATTCTTTTCCCCAAATGGTTCTACTTCAACATATACGAGATTTCGTCGTGGTCGCGCAGCATGCTGGTGCCAATGTCGATCATGTACGCGAAGAAGCCCTTCAAGAAGCTGCCTCCGGAGCAGAGCATCGACGAGCTGTTTGTGGGCGGACGCAAGAAGGCGAATCTTCACCTGAGGTGGGACCGGAAGAAGATCGTCAGCTGGCGGAATTTTTTCATTCTGCTGGACCGCATCACGCATCTGGCGGAACGTGTCCACATCCGGCCCGTGCGGCACTGGGCGCTGAAGCGCGCCGAGAAGTGGATGATGGAGCGCTTTGAGAAATCCGACGGGCTGGGCGCGATCTATCCGGCGATGCTGAACTCGATCATCGCGCTGCGGTGCCTGGGATATTCGGACGACGATCCGCAGTTTATTCGCGCGATGGACGAGTTCGAGAAGCTGGGCATCGATTGCCCCGAGGGCGAACCGAATTACCCGACGCCGACCTTCCGGATGCAGCCCTGCAAGCCGCCCGTGTGGGACACGGCGCAGGCGATCTGCGCTCTGGGCGAGGCCGGAGTGGCGAAGAAGGAGCCGCGCCTGCTGAAGGCCGTGGATTGGCTTCTGTCCAAGGAGGTCCGGCAGAAGGGCGACTGGGCCGAGAAGGTGCCGAACGTTGAGCCGGGCGGATGGTACTTCGAATTCAACAACGAGTTCTATCCTGATGTGGACGATACGGCGCAGGTATTGATGGCGCTGAACAACGTGCGCAACCCGCGGGAACGATATCAGCATGAAGTGTCGCAGCGCGCTCTGGACTGGATCTTTGCCATGCAGTGCAAGAACGGGGGCTGGGCCAGCTTCGACAAAGACAATACCAAGATGATCTTTCAGTACATTCCCTTCGCGGACCATAACGCGATGCTGGATCCGCCGACGGTGGACATTACGGGGCGAATTCTGGAGATGCTGGCAAGTTACGGCTACACGCGGCGCGACAAGCGGGTGGAGCGGGCGATCCAGTTCGTGCTGAAGGAGCAGGAGCCTGACGGAAGCTGGTTTGGGCGCTGGGGCGTCAATTATCTGTACGGGACGTTTCTGGTGCTGCGCGGCCTGGAGGCGATGGGCATGTGGAGCCACGAGCCGCAGATCCAACAGGCGACGGAGTGGGTCCGCATGGTGCAGAACGCAGACGGCGGCTGGGGCGAGACATGTGGGACGTATGACAATTCCAACATGCGCGGCGAGGGACCAAGTACGGCATCGCAGACGGCTTGGGCGCTGCTGGCACTGCTGGCCGGCGGCGACAGGCGCTCAGACTCGGTGGCCAAGGGCGTGCGCTGGCTGATTGCCCATCAACATGAGGATGGCTCTTGGGATGAACTGGCCGAGGGACGCAATGGGGAGAGCTACTACACGGGGACGGGATTCCCGCGGGTCTTCTACCTGGGATACCACCTATACAAGCAATACTTTCCGCTGCTGGCTTTGACGACCTACAAGCGCGTGATGGAGCGGGAGGCTGGGGCAGCGTAGAAACTGGTTGTTCGTTGCTGGTTGCGGGATTGAGGAGCTGGCGAGAGTCTGGGGCGACGCGGACGTCATCTTTAAGTAAAGTGGTGGGTCCTGCGGTAGATCGATAACGATCAGCGATTGCGTTGGCAGGTATTGCGCTCGTCAATATGTAAAGGAGAACTCTGAATGGCAGTGCCGATCTCACAAGCATGGACCGTTGCAACCTATGTGCTGAAGCAGAAGCTGAAAGGGCGCAAGCGGTACCCTCTGGTGTTGATGCTGGAGCCGCTGTTTCGCTGCAATCTGGCATGCGCTGGGTGCGGCAAGATCCAGTACCCCGCGCATATCCTGAAGACCGACCTGACGCCAGAAGACTGCTTCCGCGCAGTGGAAGAGTGCGGGACACCGATGGTCTCGATTCCCGGCGGCGAACCGCTGCTGCATCCGCGGATGCCGGAGATAGTGGCTGGGCTGGTGGCGCGCAGGAAGTACGTTTACATGTGCACCAATGCGCTGCTGTTGAAGGAGAAGCTGCATTTATTTACGCCGAGCAAGTACCTCTCGTTCTCGGTGCATGTGGACGGGCAGCGCGAGCACCACGACCTCTCCGTGTGCCGCGAAGGCGGATACGACATTGCGATGAAGGGTGTGCGGGCCGCGGTTGCGGCGGGATTCCGCGTGACCACGAATACAACGCTCTTCGATGGGGCCGATCCCAACAGCGTGCGCGCGCACTTCGATGAGTTGATGGCGGCGGGAGTGGAGAGCATGATGGTCTCGCCGGGCTATACGTACGAGAAGGCGCCGGACCAGAATCATTTTCTGGGGAAGGCGAGGTCGAGAAGATTGTTCCGCGCAATTTTGTCGAATCGAAAGAAGAGCTGGGAGTTCAATACGCACCCATTATTTTCAGAGTATTTAATGGGGAAGAGGAATTTTGAGTGCACGCCGTGGGGAATGCCGACTTACTCGATCTTCGGTTGGCAGAAGCCATGCTACCTGCTACAGGATGGCTACGCGGATAGCTTCCAGGAGCTGCTGGATTCGGTGGAGTGGGAGAAGTACGGCGCGAAGAGCGGCAATCCAAAGTGCGCCAACTGCATGGTTCATTCGGGGCACGAGGCCTCGGCGGTGGACTATAACTTCAGCTCGCTGAAGGGATTCTGGGTGACGGCGAAGAAGTACATCTTCCCCTCGCTGTATAAGGATGAGGACGCGCTGAAGCTGCTGAACGAGTGGCCGAAGACGCAGCACGGGCCGCTGGTGCAGATTGCGGAGGCGGCTGAGGGAGCAAAGGAAGAGGCAGCGGAGTTGCAGGGGGTAGCGCGTGAGTAGTTTGACCGAGGAAGCAGCAGAGTTGGTTCAGGTTAGTGCGGACGAGAGCGAGATTGCGGCGGGGCGCGAGCGCGAGCAGCTTGAGGGTTGGGTGCCGGAGCTGGCCACAGAGGATGAGTTGCGCGAGGCGCTAGAGAAGGCCTTCGACTATCGCGGCGACATTACGGTGACGCGCAAGGACGGAAGCCAGGTGCAGGGCTATCTGTTCGACCGCCGCACAGGCACTACTCTGGCTAATTCATTTGTACGCATTATCCCTATTAATGAGAAATCCAAATTGATTATTGCTTATTCGGAGATTGCCGCACTGGCTTTTACGGGGCGCGATAATGCTGCGGGTAAGACATTCGATGCATGGGTGAAGAAATACTGGGAGAAGAAGGCTGCCGGCGAAAAAAATATCCAGATTGAGCCGGAGAAATTAGACTAGAGCAATTGTGCAGGCGGACCGTCTTTCGCCCTGTGAAGGAAATGCGGGGATTCTTCCCCTTCACTGCGTTCAGGGTCAGAATGACAATCATTATTTTATGAAGGTATTTCTTACCGGGGCTACGGGGTTTGTTGGGAGTCATGTGGCGCGGGCTTATGCGGCGGCGGGGGCGGAGTTGCGCCTGCTGACGCGCAAGACCAGCCGGCTGGCGGCGATTGAGGGATTGGCGGCGGAGGTTGTTGTGGGCGATCTGCGACAACCGGAGTCGATGCGATTGGCGGTGCGCGGGTGCGATGCGCTGGTGCATGTGGCGGCGGACTATCGGTTATGGGTGCGCGATCCGCAGGAGATGTACGCGGCCAACGTGGATGGAACGCTGGAGCTGCTGCGGCTGGCGCGCGAAGAGGGCGTGGGCAAGGTGGTATACACGTCGAGCGTGGCGACGATGGGATTCAAGAGGAACGGCACGATTGTGGATGAGGAGACTCCGGTCTCGCTCGACGAGATGATCGGGCCGTACAAGCGGTCGAAGTTCATGGCCGAGCAGGAGGCGATCCAGGCGGCGCGCGCGGGACAGCATGTGATGATCCTGAACCCGACGACGCCGATTGGCGCGGGGGATGCCAAGCCGACGCCGACCGGGCGGATTGTGGTGGACTTTCTGAACCGCAGGTTTCCCGCGTATGTGGATACGGGACTGAACCTGGTGGATGTCGCGGAGGTGGCGCGGATGCATGTGGCCGCGCTGGAGCGTGGGAGGCCGGGCGAGCGATACATTCTGGGCGGGGAGAACCTGACGCTGAAGCAGATTCTGGACCGCATGTCCGCGATCACGGGGCTGCCTTCGCCGACGATGAAGGTGCCACACGCGGTGGCGCTGGCGTTCGCGTTCTTCGACGAGACGATCACGGGAAAGCTGCTGGGCAAGGAGCCGCGCGCGACCGTCGAGGAGGTTCGGCTGGCGCGCAAGCAGATGTTTGCATCGTCGGCAAAGGCGGAGCGGGAGTTGGGATTCAAGGTGTTGCCGGTGTACCATGCGATGCGCGCGGCGATTGAGTGGTTCCTGGCGAATGGCTACGCGCCAGCAGTGGCGGATATGCCGCAGGGTGTGCCGCAATGAGGCAGACTCCGGCGATGATTGCCGCGTTGCCACGCGAGGTGCGCGCGCTGGTGAAGGGCTGGGAGCGGCGGCGGATTGCGGGTGGTGTTGTTGTCTATACCAATGGCGATGCGGTGGTTGCGTGCGCCGGGATGGGGGGGGAGCGCGTGGCTCTGGCGGTGCAGGCGGCGATGGATGCGATGAAGGTGACGGCGCTGATTTCGGTGGGAGTGGCGGGGGCTTGCGATCCGAAGATACGCGTGGGAGAGATCGTTCGCGCGGGCGTGGTGGTGGATGCGCGGACAGGGGAGAGATTTGAAGATTCGCAGTTCAAGCAGGTGCTGGTGAGTTCGGATGCCATTGCGAGCGCGAAGGAGAAGGCCCGGCTGCACGCTTCTTACTCGGCTGCGGCGGTGGACATGGAGGCGGCGAGTGTCGCGCGACTGGCACAGGCACACGGGCTTGGCTTCCATGCGATCAAGGCGATCTCTGACGAAGCGGAGTTTGAGTTGGAGGGGCTTTCGCGCTTTTCGACCGCGGAGGGACAGTTTCGTGAGGCGGCATTCGCGCTGCATGCAGCGCTGCGACCGGCGATGTGGAGCAAAGTGATCGCGCTGGGCCGCAACAGCAGCAAGGCTGTAGATGCGCTGACGGAGGCGCTGCGCGGAGAGCTAGACTGGTATAGAAAACGAGCTTGAAGAGTTCTTTGATGGAAGATTTGTATTGGAAGAGACGAATGTCGAACGAGTCAATGGAACCGGATGTCTTTAGAACTGTTTCGAGCGGCGGAGCGAGCATCCACGCTGCGTTTATTCATGCGGCCTCAATCAGTGCGGATCGGATCAGCGCAGCGCGGATTAGCGCGGAACGAATTAGCGCCGATGCCATTGGGGTAGAAAAGATTAGTGCTGCGCGGATCAGTGCGCGGCCTATTGTTACGCTGCCGACGATTCCGGCTACGATGCGGGCGGCGGTGTATCGAGGGGTGAACGACGTGCGGGTGGAGACGGTGCCTGTGCCGGTAAACGCGGATGGGACGATTGACGCGGGTGAGGTGCTGGTGCGCATCGATACCTGCGGGATCTGCGGGACGGACCTGAAGAAGATCCACTCGGGATCGCACGCGGCGCCGAGAATCTTCGGGCACGAGATGGCGGGGACGATTGCGATGGTGGGCGAGGGTGTGACGCACTTTGCGATCGGCGACCGCGTGATGGCGTATCACCACATCCCTTGCGGCGAGTGTTATTACTGCCGCAAGCGGACCTTTGCGCAGTGCGAGACGTACAAAAAGGTGGGATGCACGGCGGGCTTTGCGCCGGCGGGCGGTGGGTTTGCCGAGTACATCCGCGTGATGGAGTGGATTGTCGGCAGGGAGGGGAAGGCCGCGGGGCTGATTAAGATTCCCGACGACATTCCTTTCGAGCAGGCGTCGTTTATCGAGCCGGCGAACACATGCTTCAAGGCGGTGCGGCTGCTTGGGTTGCAGGCGGATGAGACGGTGCTGGTGATAGGACAGGGGCCGATTGGGATACTGCTGGCGGCGCTGGCGCGGCGGACGGGGGCGACCGTGCTGACCAGCGATCTGTATGCGGAGCGGCACGCGATTGCGGCGAAGTTCGGGCTGGACCGACCACTGGATGCGCGGGGCGATGTGGTGGCTGCGGCGAAGGCTGCGACGGATGGACGCGGCGCGGACGTGACGCTGTTGGCGGTGGGCGCGGACGCGCTGATCCGCACTGCGATGGACGCGATTCGACCGGGCGGACGGGTGATGCTGTTTGCGGCGACGCAGCACGGCGAAGCGCCGTTCGATCCGGCGGCGGTGTGCATGGACGAGAAGACGCTGATGGGGTCGTATTCGTCGTCATTCGCGATCAACGACGAGGTTGCGCAGCTAGTGTTTGACGGCTATCGCGACGGGAGCTTCGACCTGACGCGGCTGATCTCGCACCGGTTCGCGCTGGAGGACGCGGTGAAGGCGATCGATCTAGCGTCGCACCCGCAGGCCGACTCGATGAAGATCGTGATCAAGCCGTAACTGTCTCCATACCGGAAAGAGCCATTGACTGGCGTTCGCAGCGCGTGGAATGATTCCCGCGGACTCAATGCGCCGGGGGATGAAACCATGAAAGCTGTTTGGTCATTGTGTGTTGCCGTATGCGTACTGGGTGTGGCTGGCGCGTGGCTGTCCGCACTCGGCCAGGATTCCCAGCCCAATTCCTCCGCAGTAAATACTACGAAACAGTTCGTTGCGCTGGCACGCCTTATCAATCGGATCGATCCGATCTATCCCCAGGAAGCGAGACAGAGAGTCGTCCAAGGGGCGGTTGTGATCAAGGCGACGATCGCGGCGGATGGATCGGTGAAGAATCTTAAAATCACCAACGGGGACCCGATACTGAGAAATGCTGCCAGGGATGCAGTGACCCAGTGGCGATACGATCCAGCCCGGGTTGAGGGTGTCGCGTTCGCGGTTGACACGACGATCACGCTGAATTTCTCCATGGGAGATACCCTGAAACAATCGGTCTTTGATCTGACGCAGACACAGACCGGCGCTGATGGAGTGGAAATAGCCGCTCATGCCCCGTTGCCTGCGCCGCCAGCGGGAGTGACGCGGGTATCTGGCCGAGTGATGGCGGGCCAGTTGGAGAAGAAGGTCGATCCGGTTTATCCGGTGGATTCGATTGCGGTGGACGCGCGGGGAGATGTGGTTCTGCTTGCGACGATCAAGAAGACAGGCGAAGTCGGCGACGTGCAGGCTGTGTCCGGCCCGTATCGATTTCGGGACGCCGCCGTGAACGCTGTGAAGCAATGGCGATACCGTCCGTATGAGGTTGACGGCGCTGCTGTGGACGTACAGGCCACGATCACGCTGAACTTTGCGCCGCCGCAGCTGACGGGTACGGCTCGCTGAACTTCACATTCGGAAACTAACTGAGGCGAAGCGTAAACACCCGACCGCGCTTGCACCTTGACCTCACCCGGTCCTGCCGAGCAGGCGGGACTATACTATTTCTGACAGTGAAATAATGAGTTTGTGCGTACTCCGGGGCCGGGAGAAGAGGTCTTCTCTGCGCGGAAGAGAGCGACGAGCGCCAGAACCACGCACAGAGCCAAGACCACAGCGCCAAAGTCAAAGTAAGAGGAGTTAGGGACCCATGCTGGATGCAAAGCGGCTATTTCCTGCCGAAGCCACCGCCCGCGCCGTTGCCGTGAAGTTGTATGAGACCGTACGCAACCTGCCGATCATCTCGCCGCACGGGCACACCGATCCGCGCTGGTTTGCCGAGAACAAGCCGTTTCCCAATCCGGCGGCGCTGTTCATTCAGCCCGACCACTACATCTTCCGGATGCTCTACTCGCAGGGAATCCCGCTGGAGTCGCTGGGAATCCCGCAGGAGGACGGCAAGCAGAGCGCCGATCCGCGCGAGGTGTGGCGCATCTTCGCCAGGAACTACTATCTGTTTCGTGGCACGCCGACGCGGCTGTGGATGGACTTCGCGTTGGAGAATGTCTTTGGCCTGACGGAGCGGCTGTCGGCGGCTAACGCGGACGAGTTCTATGAGGCGATCGAGAAGAAGCTGCAGACGCCGGAGTTCCTGCCGCGCGCGCTGTTCGAGAGATTCAACATTGAGGTGCTCGCGACGACGGACGCCGCGGTGGATTCGCTGGAGTTTCACCAGGCGATCAAGGCCTCCGGCTGGAAGGGCCGCGTGGTGCCTACGTTCCGCCCCGATGCGGTGGTGGATGCGGAGTTCCTGGGCTTCCAGGAGAACCTGAAGAAGCTGGGCGAGGTCTCCGGCGAGGACGTGTCGAACTGGAAGGGCTATCTTGCGGCGCAGCGTTCGCGGCGGGCCTTCTTCAAGAAGAACGGCGCGAAGGCGACCGACCACGGACACCTGACCGCGCTGACCGCCGACCTGCCTTTGCAGGAGGCTGAGCGGCTCTACGAGCGCATCTTTACCGGGCGCCTGCAGCCGGGCGACGTGGAGCTGTTCCAGGCACAGATGCTAACGGAGATGGCCGGGATGAGCGTGGAGGACGGGCTTACGATGCAATTGCATCCGGGCTCGATTCGCAACTACAACCCGGTGGTGTACGAAAAGTTTGGGCGCGACAAAGGCGCCGACATTCCTTCGCCGACGGAGTATGTGCGCGCTCTGCGTCCGCTGCTGTCGAAGTACGGCAACGAGCCGAACTTCACGCTGATTCTGTTTACGCTGGACGAGACGACGTACTCGCGCGAACTGGCACCGATTGCCGGACACTTTCCCGCGGTGAAACTTGGGCCTTCCTGGTGGTTCCACGACTCGCCGGAGGGCATGATGCGCTTCCGGGAGTGCGCGACCGAGACGGCGGGCTTCTACAACACGGTCGGCTTCAACGACGACACGCGCGCATTTCTGTCGATCCCGGCACGGCACGATGTGGCCCGGCGAGTGGATTGCGCGTTCCTGGCTCGGCTTGTCGCCGAACACCGACTGGATGAAGCCGAGGCGTTCGAGGTGGTGAAGGACCTGACCGTCAACCTGGTTCGCAAGGCATACAAGCTCTGAGGCCGGAGGAAGAAGCACCTATTGCCGACGAGCAGATTGTGGAGTGCCGGACTTGACAAAGGGCTTATGTATAATTATACATATTAAGTGCATGTTTATGCGTGCGCTGGTTGCGCGAGCGCACTTCCGGGACACAACGGATGCGAAGTCAGCTTCGATTGCAACGGCATAGACGAGTAGAGCGAGACGGGCCAGGATGAAACAACAGCGCCATGCAGCGATTCGCGAAGTGATCAACCAGTCCCCGGTGCCGAGCCAGGACGAGTTGCGGCGCAGGCTTGCGCGGCGCGGTTTTCATGTGACGCAGGCGACCTTGTCGCGGGACATTCACGAGCTGCGGCTTTCCAAGGGGCCGGCGGGCTATGCGCTGCCGGGCAATGGGACGGTCGAGGACGAGGACGCGCTGCCGGGGATTCGCGAGGTGCTGAGCAGCTTCGGAATTGAGGTCCGCCAGGCGATGAACCAGTTGGTGCTGATTACGACCACCAGCGCGGCGCAGCCTGTGGCGGCGGGCATCGACTATGAGGACTGGCCGGAGGTGGTGGGCACCATCGCCGGCGACGATACGGTCTTTATTGTTTGCCCGGACGAGCGGCAGGCGCGCACGTTGAAGGTGCGCATCGAAGGTTATATCGGCTGAGTTGATCTGGACGCCACTTATTGAAGGAAACGATTGGTTGATATGCAGGCTCTAGGCAAGGAACTCGAAGCGGCGACGCAGACGCAGGGCAAGCAGCCACTGGCGACGGTGCGCACGGCTGTGGCCGGGGTTGGCGGATATGCGGGCGGGGAGCTGGCACGGTTGCTGCTGGCGCATCCACGGCTAGCGGAGACCAAGCCGCTGTTTCTGGGGCGCGTGGCGGACGATGCGGCGGGCGGGCGGGTTCCGCTGGAGCAGATTCATCCGCAGCTCGCGCTCGGTGAGGGCAAGCGGCAGCCGGAGGTTTGCGCATTCAGCTGGGAGCTGATGCGCGAAGCGGGCACCCAGATTGTGTTTCTTGCGCTGCCGCATGAGACATCGCGCGAATGGGCCCCCGAGTGGCTGGATCATGGGGTGCGCGTGATCGACCTGAGCGGCGCGTGGCGGCTGAATGATGCGGCGAACCGCGCGGTGTACAAGTTGCACGATCAGGACGCGGCGCTGGCCGAGAAACTGCAAGCGGAGGCTGTCTTCGGTGCGCCGGAACTGCATCGCGAGGCGATTGCCGGGGCGCGGCTGGTGGCGAATCCTGGGTGCTATGCCACGTCGATTATTCTTGCGCTGGCTCCGCTGGTGCGCGCGGGGCTGGTGGACCTGGACCACGGCATTGTTTGTGATGCGAAGAGTGGTGTGAGCGGAGCGGGCAAGGCTGCCACAGCGAAGACGCACTTCATGTACGCGGCGGACAATCTATCGGCGTACGCGGTCTTCGGGCATCGCCATGTGGGCGAGATGCTGGAGCAGCTTGGATTGACGGCAGAGCAGATCCAGTTCACGCCGCACCTGCTGCCGATTCCGCGCGGGATTCTATCGACGATTTATGTGCGGCTGGCCCAGCGCGCCGAGCCGGAGGAGATTGAGGCCTGCCTACGCAGCTTTTACGCGGCGAGCCCCATGGTGCGCGTCCACGCGACGCCGGAGTTGCCGCAGATTCAGCATGTGGTGCGCACGAATTACATCGACCTGGGCTTTGAGCTGGCGAAGGACGGCCGGCGTTTGGTGGTGGTCTCTTGCCTGGACAACCTGCTGAAGGGCGCGGCTGGCCAGGCGGTGCAGAATATGAATGTGATGTGCGGATGGGATGAATCGGAGGGCCTGCTGTGAAATACGTGGTCAAACTGGGCGGCGCCTCCATCGAGAACAAGGAGTTGCTGCACGCGTGCGGCAAGGCGATCTTCGAGCTGGTGCGCGACGGCAACCAGGTGGCACTGGTCCACGGCGGCGGTAAGCAACTGACGCGCGTGTTGGAGCAGATGGGCAAGAAGAGCGAGTTCGTCAGTGGGTTGCGCGTGACCGATGCTGAGACGCGCGACGCCGCGCTGATGGTGCTGGCGGGGCGCGTGAACAAGTCGCTGGTGGCCGCGCTGCGCACACATGGGCAGTCGGCGATGGGACTTGCGGGCGGCGATGGCAACGTCTTTCGTGCGCGCAAGAAGAAGACTGTGCCCGACCTGGGGTTCGTCGGCGAGATTGCCGCGACCGATCCTCTGTGGCTGGAGGCGATCTGGAAGATGGACGCGGTTCCGGTGATCTCGTCGATTGCGCTGGGATTTGATGGCGAGTACTACAACATCAACGCCGACGAGATGGCTGCGGCGTGCGCGATCTGCACCAAGGCAGACGCGCTGGTGTTTCTGACGGATGTTCCTGGCGTGAAGGGAGCGGACGGCGAGGTGATGCGCTGGCTCTCGCTGAAGGATGTACCGGAGTTGGAACGGCAGGGGGTTGTTACCGGCGGAATGCTGCCCAAGCTGAACGCATGCCGCGACGCGCTGACCCACGGCGTGAAGCGGGTGCGCATTCTGCCCGCGGAGGCGGCGCATCTACTACCGGACCTGTGCTCGACCAAGGTCAGCGATGGAACGGAGGTCATGGTCGCATGAGTGATGCAATGAAGGATGGCGCGATGAAACTGGCATCGATTCAGGCGGCGGAGAAGACACTGCTGCTGCAAACCTATCAACGCACCCCGGTGCTGTTTGTGAGTGGGAGTGGCGTGTTTCTGCGCGACGAGCAGGGGAACGACTACCTCGACCTACTGAGTGGGATTGGCGTGTCGGCGCTGGGCTATGCGCATCCCGCGGTGGAGGCGGCGATTGCGACGCAGAGCAAGAAGCTGCTGCATACGTCGAACCTTTTTTATCACGAGTACACGGCGGAGCTGGCTCTGCGGCTGACCGAGATCAGCGGGCTGGACCGGGTGTTTTTCTGCAACTCCGGTACGGAGGCTTGGGAGGCTGCGCTGAAGCTGGCGCGGGCCCACGCGGGGCTGTTGCGCGGCGAGGGGAAGAAGGTTGGCACGCGTTTTCTGGCTGTGGAACAGAGCTTCCACGGGCGGACGATGGGCGCGCTAGCGACCACGCACAAGGAGAAGTACCGCGCGCCATTTGAGCCGCTGATGGGGTGCGTGGAGTTCGTCCGCTTCGACGATGTGGCGGACCTGCGCGCGAAGTTCAGCGATGAGGTTTGCGGAATCTGCATCGAGGCGGTGCAGGGCGAGGGCGGAGTTCGTCCGGTGAGCCGGGAGTTCTTTGCGGCGGCGCGAGAATTGTGCGATTCGACAGGCGCGCTATTGCTGGCCGACGAGATCCAGTCCGGACTGGGGCGCACGGGTGAGTGGTTTGCGTACCAGCACTTTGGGATTCTGCCGGATATTGCGACGCTGGCCAAACCGATTGCGAACGGGCTGCCGATGGGTGCGATGCTGTGCACGGATGAAGCTGCGCGCGCCTTTGCGCCGGGCATGCATGGGACGACGTTCGGCGGCGGACCTCTGGTGTGCGCGGTTGCCATCCGTGTGATCGACACCATGAAGCAGACGAATCTGCTGGCGCACGTTCGCGCTGTTGGCGGATACTTCAAGCAGCAGCTTGAGGGACTTGGACTGCGGCACGATTGCATTACTGCTGTGCGCGGCATGGGTCTGATGCTGGGCATTGAGCTGGACTCGGAGGAGCTGGCCACGCGCGCAGTCTCGGAGATGATGGGCCAGCACATTGTTATCAATCGCACCAGCGAGACCGTGCTGCGATTTCTTCCTCCGTACATCCTTGAGCGCGCGCACGTCGACCGGGCCATTGCGGCGCTCGATGGAATCCTCACCAAACTTACTTTGAACAGTGCAGCATTGGCCGGCCGATCGCCGGCAGGAGAAGATTCCCATGGGTAGCAAAACCATAACGATGAACCCGAAGCCGGATGCCAACGCGGAGCCGACGCGATCCGCCAAGCAGCTTGGCATCCAGTCCGACAGCGCATTTGCGGAGGCGTCCAAGCGCCTCTGCGGGCGCGACCTGTGCTCCGTCTCCGACCTGTCGGTCGATGAGATGGCGGCGATCATGGAGCTTTCGCACGCGGTGAAGAGCAATCCCGAGGACTTTCGCCACTCGTTGGACGGGCGGCAGATGGTGTTGTTCTTCGAGAAGGCCTCGCTGCGCACGCGGCTGACCTTCGAGGCTGCGATCAACACGCTGGGCGGCAACGCGGTCTTCGTCGACCAGACGCAGTCACCGCTGGGCGAGCGTGAGTCATTGCCCGACATGGCGCACAACATCGAACGCTGGATGAGTGTGATCGTTCTGCGCACCTACTCTCACGAGACGATTACGGAGATGGCTGGGTGCTCGCGCATTCCGGTGATTAATGCGCTCTCCGACTTCGAGCATCCGTGCCAGGCCATTGCGGACTTCTTCACGCTGGAGGAACGCTTCGGCTCGGCGGAGGGACTGCACTTTACCTATGTTGGCGATGGCAACAATGTGTGCCACTCGCTGATGCTGACGGCGGCGCAGCTTGGCGTCCATTGCACCGTGGCGAGCCCCAAGGGGTTCGCGCCCAAGCTGGAGATCATTCACAAGGCAATCGAGATCAGCGAGCAGACCGGCGGCAGCATTACGCTGATGCAAGACCCGGTGAAAGCCGTGACTGGCGCGGACGCGGTGTACACGGACGTATGCACCAGCATGGGATTTGAGCACGAGGCGACCCGGAGGGCGCCGATCTTCAAGCCGTACCAGGTGAACGAGGCGCTGATGGCCCATGCGCGGCAGGACGCGGTGTTCATGCACTGCCTGCCGGCGCACCGCAACGCGGAGGTTACGGATGCGGTGCTGGATGGGCCGCAGTCGATTGTTTTTGACCAGGCAGAGAACCGCATGCACGCACAGAAGGCTCTGCTGCTGATGCTGTTGGGCGGGGCGAAGCGAATTTCCAATGCCCGCGACCGTGGATTGCAGGCGCGCAAGCGAGGCTAGAAACGGTTTAACAAATGGAGTTGTGTAACGCGCGACGTACAAAATGCGGGGATTCTTCCTGCCCCAGCCAGCAATCTGGCCGGGGACTCCGTTCGCTGTGCTCAGAATGACAGATGTTCAGAACGGCAATGATTTTCTTATTGATGGAAAGAAGGAATAGAGATGGCAGAAAAAGTTGTTCTCGCATACTCCGGCGGTCTGGATACGTCGATCATCATTCCCTGGCTAAACGATAACTATGGCTACGACGTGATCGCGTTTATCGCCGACGTGGGACAGGGCGAAGACCTGGAGGCGGTGGTTGCCAAGGCCTACAAGACTGGCGCGAAGAAGGCGATTGTAAAGGACCTGCGCGAAGAATTTTTGAACGATTACGCGTTTCCCATGGTGCGCTCGGGCGCGGTGTATGAGCACAAGTACATGCTGGGCACGTCGATTGCGCGGCCCGTGATTGCCAAGCACCAGGTTGAGGTAGCGCTGGCCGAGGGCGCGACGGCGCTGGCGCATGGATCGACGGGCAAGGGGAACGACCAGGTGCGGTTCGAGCATGCATTCCAGGCGCTGGCTCCTCAGCTCAAGGTGATTGTTCCGTGGCGCGAGTGGAAGCTGGTGTCGCGGGAGGACTGTCTGGATTACGCTGCGTTGCACCATGTGGAGGTTGAAGCGTCGCGGACCAAGATTCACTCGCGCGACCGCAATCTGTGGCATGTCTCGCATGAGGGCGGTGAGTTGGAGGGGACCGACAAGCCGGTTGCCGCGAGTACATGGCGGATGAGTCAATCGCCGCAGGACGCGCCCGACCGCGTGGAACTGGTGGAGATCGAATTCGAGCGGGGCACGCCGGTCGCGGTGAACGGGCAGAGGATGCCCGCGGTGCAACTGGTCGAGCTGCTGAACGAGATTGGCGGACGCAATGCGATTGGGCGCATCGATATTATTGAGAACCGCTTCGTTGGGATGAAGTCGCGCGGCGCATACGAGACGCCCGGCGGGACTCTAATTCTTGAAGCAATTCGGCAGATCGAGTCGCTGACGCTGGACCGCGAGACGGCGCACACCAAGGAGATGCTGGCGCTGAAGTACGCCGAGCTGGTTTACTTTGGCCTGTGGTTCACGCCGCTGCGCGAAGCGCTGGACGCGTTCTTCACCAAGGCCACGGAGAATGTGACCGGATCGGTGAAGATGGCGCTGTACAAGGGGAACATCTCGTATATCAGCCGCAGTTCGCCGGTTTCGCTCTACAATGTCGATCTGTCGTCGTTCACCATGGGCGAGAGCTACGATCAGAAGGACGCGGCCGGATTCATAAAGATTCTTGGACTGCCGGCCCGCGTGCGCGCGCAGGTGATGGCGGCGCAGAAGGAAAAGGAGCTCGTGAAGTGAGCGAGCAACAAGCCAAGACGAAGCAGGCGGCCGGAGGCAAGATGTGGTCTGGCCGCTTTCGCGAGCCGCTGGACGCTGTCTTCGAGCAGTGGCAGCGGTCGTTTCCGTTTGATGTGCGGCTGCTTCCACAGGAAGTGGCCGCGTCGAAGGCACATGCGCGGATGATTGCGGCGGCGGGGATTCTGACGGACGCCGAGCTGGAGAGGATGATCGACGGCCTCGATCAGGCAGGGGACATCTCGCCCGAGTTCACGCCGATTGAGCCAGGCTTCGTCAACCCCAGGCTGCTGGGAGCGGAGCTGGGAACGACGCCGCGGTCTATACGCCGCTGGCTTAGCAAGCAGCCGGAGTTCTGCGAAGACCATGTGAAGCACACGCGGATCGTACTGGCGAAGAACGATCCTCTTCTGCTGAGGATGAAGAGCCACTTTGCCATCCAGGCAAATCTCGATCTGGATGGGGAAGGCGCGTGCGAGGAGTTTTCTGCTACGACAGAGGCCGATCTGGCTGCCTCCATGGCCCGCGCCGAGGACATCCACCACTTCGTCGAGCTACAACTCACCGAGGTGATTGGCCCGCTGGCGCTGAAGCTGCACACGGGACGAAGCCGCAATGAGCAAATTGCGACCGACATGCGGCTGTTTGTTCGCGAGGCTTTCGACGCAACGGGGAGGGGATTGCGCAAGTGGGCGCTGGCGCTGGTTGAGCTTGCGGAGCGGGCAGGCGAGGCGGTGATGCCTTCGTACACGCACATGCAGCGGGCGGAGCCGGTGCTGGTGGCGCATTGGCTGCTGGCGTATGTGGCAATGATCGAGCGTGACATTGCGCGGTTGGCGGACGCGCGGCGGCGGATGAACCTGTGCCCGCTTGGTTCGGGTGCGGTTGCTGGTGCGACGCTGGCGCTGGATCGTACGATTGCGGCGCGGGAGTTGGGATTCGATGGGCCTACGTCGAACAGCATGGACGCGACCAGTGATCGCGACTTTCTGCTGGAGTTCACACAATGCCTTGCCACGATGGGGGTTCACGTCTCGCGCTTTGCCGAGGAGTTGACTCTTTATTCGACGGCGGAGTTTGGATTTCTCGATCTGCCGGAGGCTTTCTCGACTGGGTCGAGCGCGATGCCACAGAAGAAGAATCCCGACTTCACGGAGCTGGTTCGCGGCAAGAGCGCGCGGCTGGTGGGCGCGGCGACGACGCTGGCTGTGCTGATGAAAGGGCTGCCGCTGGCGTACAACAAGGACCTGCAGGAGGGCCAGGAGCCGGTCTTCGATGCGGCGGATACGGTCGCCGGGATTCTCAGGATTCTGCCTGCGTTTACGCGCTCGTTGAAGTTCAACTTCGAGCGGATGAAGGTGGCTGCGACGACGGGCTATCTGAATGCGATGGCCGCGGCGACGTATCTTTCGAACAAGGGCGTGCCGTTTCGCAAGGCGCACGAGATTATCGGCAACGCTGTGCGGCTGGGGCTGGAGAGCGGACGTGAGTTGGACGCGATCTCGCTGGCCGAGTTGCAGGGGCTGAGTGCGGCGTTTGGCGAAGATTTTTTTGCGGCGATTACCCTGGAGGCCACGCTGGATTGCCACGATGTAAGTGGCGGCACGGCGCGCACGCGGGTGCGTGCCGCGCTGACGGATGCCCGCGAACGGCTGAGTCCGACCGCAGGGGCGCAACTCTGAGAAGATAGAGAGAGGAGTTTTCATCAACTTGTCCCGCTCGTCCCTGATGGCCGCCAGCGAATCCACTGCATCCACACGCGTACGTGCGGGTGGCGCGATGGTGCGTCAGGCCAAGCTACAGGACGCGGTCAACATCTTCGAGCTGGTCAATTCACTCTCTGGCGATGGAACTCTGCTGCGCCGCAGCTACGCCGATATCTGCGAGAACGTGCGCGACTTCGCGGTGGCGGAGTCGGAGAGCGGCATCTTTCTGGGCTGCGGCGCGCTGCATCTGTATGGGCCGCACCTGGCCGAGGTGCGGTCGATTGTGGTGAAACCGGAGGCCAAGGGGCAGGGCGCGGGCGGGAGGATTCTGCGCGCGCTGCTGAAGGAGGCCGAGGAACAGGGCGTCGCGTCGGTGTGCATGTTTACGCGAATACCGGATTTCTTCTTCCACTTTGGCTTCCGGCTGGCCGACCGGACGACGCTGCCGGACAAGATCTACAAGGACTGCCAAGCCTGTCCCCGGCTGTATGCGTGCGATGAGGTGGCGATGGTTCGCGGCCCGCTGCCCAGGATTGCGGTGCTTGGGCCGACCCGCATCGCGCAGCCGGAGCTGGTAAAGCTACAGGTTGGCCACATTGCTCATGCTGTTGAGGATGCGTTTGAAGGGGATGGCGCGATTGCGCCCAAGGGACCGGCAGAGCGCTGAGCTGCGGGCTGGTTCTGGCCCGGATGGAGTGCATCGCGACGCAGGGAATCTAGCGGCGGAACATTGCCTTCCCATTCGGGTTTGAATGCTAAGGAATATACTTTTTGAGTGAGAGTATTCCAGGGATGCACCCTCAGGAGGGTTCCAGTGTTTCGTCCAGTTCAGTCGCGTTGGCTTCAGGCAGGTTTTGCATTTGCGTTCGCCACGGTGTTTCTTGCGTTTGGGATGCGCGGGCAGACGGGATCCTCGCTGCCAGTGGCCGCTCCAGCAGCGACGCCGGCAACTCCGAATGGAACGCAGCCGGTGGCCGCGACCGGGGTTGCGACGATCCATGCGCGCACCAATCTGGTGGTGGTGGATGTGGTGGTCACAGACTCGAAGAAGAACCCGATCCATGGGTTGCAGAAGTCGGATTTTACCCTGATGGAAGATGGCAAGCCGCAGGTGATTCGGAACTTCGAGGAGCATACCGAAGTGCCTCTGTCGGCTACGGCCGTGGTTGCGCCGGAGAAGCTGCCTGCCGGACTCTTCACCAACAAGTCTGCTGCGCCGGCGAATGGACCGGTGAACGTGCTTCTGTTGGACTATCTGAACACTCCAGTGATCGCGCAGGCCAACGCTAGGAAGCAGTTGATCGATTTTCTGGACAAGGCCCCGGCGGGAACGCGCATTGCCATCTTCGGCCTGACGACGCACCTGATCATGCTGCAAGGGTTTACATCGGACATGTCTGTGTTGAAGGCTGCGCTGACGTCTAAGAAGGGCACGGCGCAGGTCTCGGACATCCTGACGGACGCGGTCAACGGCGGGCCAATGGGCACGACTGCGTTCGCCGACGCTTTTGGGCCAGTTGGCGGCGACATCACGCAACAGATGGTCGACGATCTGGTACGAACCGATGCACAGATTACCTCGGAGGAGCAGAACAATCGGTCGTTGTATACGCTGAACGCGTTCGACCAACTGGCGCGGTATCTGGTGGGGATTCCGGGGCGGAAAAACGTGATCTGGTTTTCCGCCGGCTTTCCGCTAGATGTGCAGCCCAACATTGACGAGGCCGATCCGAATGACTCGGTGGTGCGCAACGACGATGCTGTTCGCAAGACGGACAACCTGCTGACGCGGGCGCAGGTCGCGATGTATCCGGTGGACTGTCGCGGGATACAGACAGATCCAACCTTCAGTGTGACGAATACCATGGATAGCGGTTCCGATGGAATCTCCGCCGCGACCGCGTCGGCGGCTTTCCAGACCCAGACGGCGCAGGAGCACGGGACGATGGAGGCCATGGCTGCGGACACCGGCGGCGAGGCGTTCTATAACACCAACGGGCTGACGCAGGCGGTGACCAAGGCGGTCCAGGAAGGCTCGAACTACTACACGCTGACGTATTCTCCGGTCAACCTGCAGTGGGATGAGCGGTTCCGGGCGATCAAGGTCAAGGTGGCTGAGCCGAACGTGCAGCTTACGTATCGCGATGGCTACTACGCCATCGATCCCACCGACCGGAACCGGGTGAACGCGCAAGGTGCGGCTACAGCCCTGGTGCAGACGAACACGATGTCGGCGGCCATGCTGCATGGCGGGCCGGACCCCGCGGAGATCGTGTTCAAGGTCCGTGTGCGTCCGTCGAGCGCGCCACCTCAAGCGACGGTATTGCAGAGCAACCAGTCCAATCCTGATCCGAAGTTGAAGATCGAGGGCCCGTTCAAGCAGTATGGAGTGGACCTGGTGCCGGATGCGCACGCGGTCACTTGCCGCGTGGGAGCCGACGGCAACCACCACTGCGTGCTGGAGGTCTGGACCTTTATTTACAACATCAATGGAGACAAGCTCATCACGGCGAGCAACCGCTTGTTCAGGCGGATGACTCCGGCGGAGTACAACCAGCTGCTGAGCGGGGGCATGGCGTTCCATCAGCAGATCAGCGTGCCGGTGAGGGGCCAGTACTTTCTGCGCACCGCGATCCACGACATGGTTTCGGACAATGTAGGAGCGGTTGAGATTCCGATTGGGGTGGTAGCGCGGCTGGACCCGCTGAAGGATGTCGCGGCAGCGCCTGCCGCTGCACCGGATGCGACCGGCACGCCCGCATCCCCGGCTCCGGCTCCGGCAAATGCGGCCCCGGCCCCGGCAGGAGGGGGCACCACGCCGTAGTAAGCTCGACATAGCGTGTCTACCGCACTGAAGGAAATCTTTGAGCAGGAGTATCGCGAGCTGCGGCCACGCGCGCCGATGCCTGCGCTCGACATCCGCTTTTGCCGGTTCACGTCGCTGAATACGACGATCCGGCTGCGCGAGGGGAAGTTGCTGGTGCGGCTTTCTGACCTGCTGGAGGCGGCGCCGGAGCCGGTACACCATGCGATTGCGCACATTCTGCTGGCCAAACTTTACAAGAAGCTGCCGATCGCACGCGTTCATGCGAACTGCTATCGGCGGTATATCACTTCGGAGGCGGTGGCGCGCCAGGCGGAGCGGATACGACAAACGCGCGGGCGGAAGACGATTCTGTCGGCCGAGGGGAGTTGCTACGATCTGGACGAGGTCTTCGAGAGCCTGAACCAGCGCTTCTTTCATGGGCTGCTGGGTCGGCCGCAACTGACGTGGAGCGCGCACCATGCGCGGCGGATGCTGGGCCACTACGACGCGGCGCACAACACAATCATGGTGAGCCTGGTCTTCGACCGGCCAGAGACGCCGCGTTGCGCGGTGGAGTATCTGCTGTACCACGAGATGCTGCATTTGAAGCATCCTGTGAAGGTGAAGGCGGGGCGGCGCTGCGTGCATTCCAAGGCGTTCCAGGCCGAGGAGCGGTTGTTTCCTGAGTTGGAGGCGGCGAAGGCTTATCTGAAGCGGCTGTAGCGCGGGGCGGGCGAGCCGGTGCGGCAGATGGCCGGGTTTGTCGGTTGCGCAGGTCATTGTGTATACCCCCCCCCGGTGCTAATAGCGTAAAGTATTCATAAAATGCAAGTTAGGCACGCGCTAAGCGCGCGAGACGTATTAAAAGCGAAGGCCCGGCTGGTTGGCCGGGTCTGTTTGGTTTTGCTTACTGATTTAATTATACGGGATGGAGGGAAACTAGTATGCCAGATTTTGAAAAGATTTATGTTGTTTGGATGGTGCGGGTTAGGGGGATTTTGGGGGTTTGAGGGGCTTGACAAGGGGATTTGCTGGGGTTTTTGAGGGTGGGCGACGGCAATTATTTTTACAGCGGCGAGCCTTGAGCTATGAGCTATGAGCAGGGGATAGGTCGGGCTTCAGCCCTCGGGGATTGCAGGGCCTGTTTCCTGGGGCTATGCCCCAGGCTGGTATAGCGCGCGCCTTCGGCGCTTTCGAGCAACGGCAAAGGCAGAGGCAGATTCCTCCGCTACGCTGCGGAATGACAAACAAGAGGGCTGCGGAATGACAAACAAGAGGGCTGCGGAATGACGGCAGGAACAGGCAACGGCAAGGGCAACGGCGAAATGCGGGGTCCCTCCACTGCGCTACGCTGCGGTCGGGATGACGGTGGGTGGGGGGGCTGCGGTCGGGATGACGGTGGGTGGGGGGGTGGTCGGGATGACGGCGTTATGCTGCGTGCTGGAAAGAGGCGCTCAGGTTGCATCGCTCTAACCTTGCAACACCTCAGTTGGCAACCGACGTGCATTGCTACACGGCATGGACAGTGGACTCTATGCCGCATACACCGGGTTGCTGGCGCGGACGCAGGCGCTGGATACGGCCGCCAACAATCTGGCGAATGCCGGAACGGTGGGATTTCGCGCGCAGCGGGACTACTTCCGCAGCGTGCTGGCGGGGGTGGAGAACGTGGAGTCTCCTTCGCAGGTGGGCGACGCGGTCAATGACTTCGGAGTGCTGGGCGGGAACCTGATCGACCAGGGACAGGGCACGGTGACGGCGACGGGCAATCCTCTGGATATGGCGCTGAACGGGCCCGGGTTCTTCGCGATTCAATCTGCCCAGGGCGTGCAGTATACGAGGGACGGAGGGTTTCTGCGCTCCGATACGGGGGTGCTTCAGACGGCCGAGGGCGAGCCGGTGCTGGACGTCGGCGGCAATCCAATCACGATTCCCAGCGGCACGATCAACATTGGGCCGGATGGGAGCATCTCGGTGACGACGGCGGGGGTGAGCGCGATCGCCGGACAAGTGGGAGTCTTCGGATTTCCCGCCGGGACAGAGCTGATGGCGCAAGGGACAAACCGGTTCGCCGCTCCCGATGGAGTGCAGCCGGCGGTGGTGTCGGCGCCGGTGGAGCAGGGCGCGCTGGAGGGGGCGAACCTGGATGCGGTTCACGGGACGATGCAACTGATCCTGGTGCAGCGTCAGGGCGAGATGATGCAGAAGGCGTTGAGCGTCTTCTACAACGACTTCGACAAGACGGCGACGGAGGAACTTGGGCGGGTATAGAAAGACAGCGAGTCAGCGAGTCAGCAAGTCAGCGAGTTAGCGGGACAGAAAGACAAATACGGAGATTCTGGCTGCGCCAGAATGACGATTTGGTTTTGAGTGAGCGGGAGAAGAGGGAGCGGGCGATGATACGAGCTTTGTATACGGCGGCAAGCGGGATGAGCGCACAGCAGGCGAACCTGGATACGGTGGCGAACAATCTGGCGAACTCGGCGACGAGCGGGATTTCGCAGCCGCAAGATGCAGTTCGAGGACATGATCTACCAGAACATGGTGATGCCGGGATCGGCGTCGAGCACGTCGACGACCTCGGCGGGGTTGCAGATCGGGCTGGGGACCAAGTCGACCGCAAGCGAGGTGATTATGACCCAGGGCGACTTCAACCAGACCGGGAACCAACTGGACCTTGCGATCCAGGGGGCTGGGTTCTTCCAGGTGCAACTGCCCAACGGGACGATTGCGTACACGCGCGACGGGAACTTCAGCATGAACAACGCCGGGGTGGTGACGGACGCCAACGGG
Source organism: uncultured Acidobacteriaceae bacterium (assembly GCA_963828115.1). GTDB lineage: Bacteria > Acidobacteriota > Terriglobia > Terriglobales > Acidobacteriaceae > Edaphobacter. The sequence continues at coordinate 94,910 of CAWHDN010000010.1, read as the reverse complement.
AACCAACTGCTGCCGGCGGTGACGATCCCATCGAACGCGACGAATGTGACGATCTCGCAGTATGGGGTGGTGTCGGCGACACTGCCCGGGCAGACGGTGTCGAGCCAGTTGGGGACGATCCAGTTGGCGACGTTCCCCAATCCGGGCGGGCTGAACTCGCTGGGCGGGAACCTGCTGCAGCCGACCTCGTCGTCGGGCAACGCGATCACGGACGTTCCGGGAGGAAGCAGCGGGATGGGGACGCTGCAACAGGGCTATCTGGAGAACTCGAACGTGGATGTGGTGGCCGAGTTCGTCAACATGATCCTGGCGCAGCGGGCGTACGAGAGCAATTCGAAGGTGGTGCATGTGGCCGACGACATGTACTCGCAGATCAACGGCATGGTGCGGTGATGGGAGGCAGGCGATGAGGCGGAGCGGATTCGGCGCGGCGTTGCTGACGGGGATGCTGCTGACGGGGATGTTGCTGACGGGGATGTTGCTGACGGGAATGTTGCAGCCGGGGCGCGCGGTCGCGTGGCCAGGGACGGCTATTGCGCAAGGGCCGGTTGCCGCGGCGGTGCAGGCGGAATGCGGGGCCCAGGGGTATCGAGTGGTGGCCCGGCAGTGGGACGCGGTGCTGGGGCGGAGCTGGGAGCTGCGGCAGGCGTGCGCCCACCCGGAGTGGCCGGCGCGAATGTTTGCGGCGAGCGCGGCGGGTGCTGGATTGACGGCGCGGGACGGCGTGGCCGGGACGAAGGAGCTTGTGCAGACGGTCCCGCCATTGCTGGTGCGCGCGGGAGATCGCGTACGGCTCTGGTCGCAGGACGAGACGGTGCGCATCGAGATGAGCGGCGTGGTGGAGCAATCGGCGCGCGGCGGAGAGCGCGTGGTGGTGCAGGTCGCGCGGCAGAGCGAGGACTCGGGCATGACGGTGGAACGCATCCATGGAGTTGTGCGCGGGGCCGGGGACGTGGAGATGGAACGATGAAGATGCGACTGAGGCCGATGACGATGGACGCCTACAACGCAGCACTGAAAGAGTGCGGCTCGGAGGAGGAGAGAGAGGAACTGCATCGGCTGTTCCTGCAGTCGCGGGCCGTGGAGCAGAATCGCCGGGTAAAGCTGCCAGCCCAGGAGAGCGGGGCCCCCGGACGGATGACGATGTCCGGGCCTGAATTGAAGCCGGATGGATTGAGGCCAGTTGGCCTGGCGAGTGCAATTGTCGGGTGGTTTGGCGTGCTGTTGGTTCTGCTGATGAGTTCGAGCGTTTGGGCGCAGACTCCCGCGCCGTCTCCCGCGGCGACTGCAGCTGCTGTGGCGGCTGTGGTGCCCGTGGCGACTGCGGTTCCTGCGGCGAGCGCGGTTCCTGCGGCGACGAAGGCCAAACAGAACGCGAAACCTCTGAGCGCGGGCAGCGATCCGGCGGCCTCGTCGCTGGAGGCTTATCTGACGCGCGTGCGGCTGGAGAACAAGGCAGCGCAGTCGTCGACGGGCGCAATCTGGACGGAGACGGGAAGGCTGACTCGGATGTCGACCGATGTGCGGGCGATGCGGCCGCACGATCTGATCTCGGTAGTGGTCTCGGAGAACCTGGCTGCATCGACCGATGGGACGGTGAAGAACTCGCGGGCGACGAGTGCGAGTTCTGGGATCTCCGGGCTGATTGGGACGCTGCACTCGGGCAACGCGATGCAGAACCTGGTGAACCAGAACTCCGCGTCGGCGTTGAACGCGCAGGGCGCGAGCGCGAGCAACTCCAGCCTGACGACGACGCTGGGCGGGCAGGTGGTGGAGGTGCTGCCCAACGGGATGCTGGTGATCGAGGCGGCCCGGCAGGTGGAGTTCGCGCAGCAGGTGCAGACGATCGTGCTGCGCGGACTGGTGAGGCCGGAGGACATATCGCAGCAGAACCAGGTGCTGTCGACGGCGATTTCGAGCCTGGAAGTGCAGGTCCGGGGCAAGGGGATCATCAACGACTACACGCACCGGCAGAATGCGCTGGTGCGATTTCTGGAGTGGGCGGTGGTGTTTTAAAGACGGTTGCAGGTTGCAGGTTGCAGGTTGGCGGTTGGCGGTTGGTGGGAGAGGTGTTGGCGATGCGGCGAAGTGCGATGGTCCTGATGATGTTGCTGATGACCGCGAGGGTGTGGGCGGTGGAAGGTGCGCCGCCACAGCGCGAGGCGCGCATCAAGGACATTGCGACGGTGGAGGGGATCCGCAACAACCAGTTGGTGGGCTACGGGATCGTGGTTGGACTGCATGGCACGGGCGACAGCCAGCAGACGGGGTTTTCCGTGCAGACGCTGGCTTCGATGCTGCTGCGCATGGGGGTGAGCGTGCCGGCGACAGGGATTCGCGTGCAGAACCTGGCGGCGGTGTTTGTGTCGGCTACGCTGCCTCCGTTTGCCCGGCCCGGGGCGCAGATCGACAGTACGATATCGTCTGCCGGGGACGCGACGAGCCTGGAGGGCGGGATGCTGCTGATGACTCCGCTGTATGGCGCGGACGGGAAGATCTACGCGCAGGCGCAGGGGCCGTTGGTGGTGGGCGGCTACTCGGTGAGCGTGAACGGCAACACCAAGCAGTTCAACCATCCGACGACGGCGCGGATTCCCGAGGGCGCGATGGTGGAACGCGGGGTTGCGATTCCACTGGAGGGGCTGGCGAGCGTGTCGCTGCTGTTGAACGAGGACGACTTCAAGAGCGCGGAGGCGGTGGCGGCGGGGATCGACAAGGAGATTGGGGCGAACTCGGCGCGCGTGGTGGACAGCCGGACGGTGGAGGTTCGCGTGTCTGCGGGCCAGGATGTACCCGAGCTGCTGGCGCGCGTGGAGGCGATTGAGGTGCCGTTCTATCCTCGGGCGAAGGTGGTGGTGAACGAGCGGACAGGGACGGTGGTGATTGGCGGGTCGGTGGTGCTGCAGCCGGTGTCGATCCTGCATGGCGGGCTGGCGGTGAACATCGTGAACGAGTTTCAGGTGTCACAGCCGGGCCCGATGTCGTCGGGAACGACGCAGACGGTGCAGCAGACGCGGGTGGAGGCAAAGGACAAGCCTGTTAACCGGATTGAGCTAAAGCAGGGAGCGACGGTGGACGACCTGGTGCGGAGTTTGCAGACGATTGGCGCCTCGGCGCGGGACGTGATCTCGATCCTGCAGGCGATGAAGGCGGCAGGCGCGCTGGAAGCGGAGCTTGAGGTGCTATGAACTTTGCGATTTCATCCGCGGGAACAGTGCCTCTGGCGAGTGCGACGCAGCCAGCAACGGCCAGCGCCGCGGAGCATCGCAAGCTGACGGATGCGGCGCAGCAGTTTGAGGGCATGCTGTTGCAGGAGATGCTGAAACCGATGAAGGAGCATGGGTTCTGCCAGGAAGAGGGCGATGAGGGCAACGATGGCAAGGAGGAAGGCAGCGGCTTTGGCGATACGCTGAGCAGCTTCGGCACCGAGGCCGTGGCGACGGCGATAGCCAAGGGCGGAGGGTTGGGTCTTGCGAAGCGCGTGGTGGAGCAGGTAGAGGGCGAAAAGGCAGCGCGTGACGCAGGAGTTGTTGCAGGCGAATCGAAGGCGGGAAAGTGTGCAAAATAAATTATGTACGGTACTAAAGTACTAATCGGGTTTGGTCGATTAATAAAAAAGTAAAGCCTTAAGGAGGTTGGATTGAGCTACTTGAACGGAATTGGAAGTCCACAACAGGTCTTTGATGCGACCGAAGCTGCTGTATTGGCCAACACGAGCAGCGCGGCGAAGACGGTGAAGAGTTTGGCGCCGGAGTCAGCAGCGGCACAGGATATTTTGAGCAGTGCGAGCGCGGGCGACCAGGCGAGCTTGAGCACGAGTGCTTTATTGATGGCGCAGGCGTTGTCGGGAAGCGATGTGCGGACCGACAGGGTTGCGGCGTTGCAACAGTCGATCGCCGCGGGGACGTACAACGTCTCTTCGTCGGATGTGGCTGACAAGGTGATCAGCGCCCTGCTGCAGTAGCGCGGCAGGCGGAGCAGTCGATGTCTGAATGCATGGCTGAGGCGGTAGGGACGGACTCATGGAGCGGCTTGCTGGAGGAGACCCGGCAGGCGCTTTCGACGTTGCGCGTTGAAGATCTGGAGGAGTTGTCCGCGCGCGCCGAGAGGATCTTCGATGCGGCCGCCGGATTGGAGTTGCGGCGGCAGGGAACGGTGCTTCGCGGGGCGGAGCGGGCGAAGGTGGCGAGAGAACATCGTTTGCTGGGCGACCTGCTGAGAGCCACGGACAAGAACCTGCAGGTGTTGCGTCGGCTTGAGGGGCGGCTTCACGGGCGGGCGTGCGCGGGCGAGGGGAACGAACGATGGGTACTCTGACGGCGCTGTTGAACCTGTCGCATAACTCGCTGGAGGCGAACCAGGCCGCGCTCGACATAACGTCGAACAACGTGGCGAACGCCAACACGCCTGGGTACACGGACGAGGTTGCGACGTGGCAGGAGAACGACTCGGTGCAACTGAGCGCGAATGCCAGAGTGGGCGAGGGAGCCAGTGTTTCCGCGGTGTCGCAGCGGGACCCGGTATTGAACCAGCAGGTAAACAACCAGACGCAACTGGAGGCATCGAGTTCGTCCGAGAGCACGGCGCTGAACGATCTACAGTCGATCTTCGGCATTACCACGACTTCCACCACGGCTGCATCGACGACGCTGGGCACGGACATGGATGCGTTCTTCAGCTCGCTGAGCTCACTGGAGGCGAGTCCTTCGGACAGCTCGGTGCGGGAGAATGTGTTGAGCTCGGCCACGACGCTGGCGACGGACTTCAATACCGCGTCGAGCCAGATTGCGCAGCAGACGAGCGCGTTGAACCAGCAGGTGACTGGCGTAGTGAGCGAGGTCAATTCGCTGACGGCGTCGATAGCGACGCTGAACCTGCAGATCGGAGCCAGCAGCCCGAATGCGGACGCGGGCACGCTGGAGGACCAGAGGCAGCAGGACCTGACGCAACTGTCTCAGTACATCGGGTTCAGCGAGACCAGAACCGAGAGCAACGGGCTGACACTGACGACGGCCAACGGGACGCCGCTGGTGAGCGACGGCCAGACGTACGCGTTGAACACGTCCATTGTGAACGGCAAGGTGGATGTGATCGCGGCGTCGGGAGAGGACATTACGCCGGTCTTGAACGGCACGGTCAGCGGCATTACGGGCGGGTCGCTGGGCGGCATGTTGAAGGCGAGAGACCAGGACCTGCCGACGGTTTCGACGGCGCTGGACTCGCTTGCGTATGCGGTCGGCGGCGCGGTGAACGCGGTCAACGAGCAGGGGCTGGACGCGAACGGGAACGCCGGCGGAGCGATCTTCAATCTTCCTGCGAGTTCGACGGGCGCGGCATCGACGATCTCGGTGGCGGCTTCCGGGCCGAGCGCGATTGCCGCGGCGTCCTGGGGCGAGGGGACGAGCGGCAGCACGAACGCGACGGCTCTCGGCGCAATAGCGAACGATCCGCTGATGAACGGGCAGACGGCCTCTCAGTTCTACGCATTGATGCTGACTCAACTGGGCGATACGGTGTCGGGCGTATCGAACGAGAACACGACGCAGAAGGCGTCGCTGACGCAACTGACGACGCAGCAGAGTTCGCTGTCGAGCGTATCGCTGGACCAGGAGGCGGCAAACCTGACGCTGTATGAGCGGTCGTACGAGGCGGCGTCGAAGGTGTTCACGATTGTGGATGAACTGATGGCCTCGGCGCTGAACCTGGGTGAAGAGACCACGGTGACGTAAGCGGCGGAGTTGGCGAAAGGCCTGCAGCGGCTGGACGAAAGAGGAAGAGCAAACGATGCGAGTCGATCCACATTACGTAAGCGGACTGGTAGCCTCCTTGAACAGTTCGACGCTGGCCGAGCAGAAATTGACCAGCGAGCTTTCGTCGGGGCTGGCGGTTTCTTCGCTCTCGGACAATCCGGTGGCTGCGGGGCAGGCTTCGATGCTGACCTCGACGATCAGCCAGGACGATACGTTCGTGCAGACGGCTGCGACCGCCGAGAGCCTGATGCAGGTGGCCGACAGCGCGCTGGGAAGCGTGGTGACACAACTGACCTCGGCGCTGTCTCTGGCGGTAGAGGGCAACAGCGGGACGGAAAGCGCGTCCGACCTGACGGCTCTGTCGCAGCAGTTGGGCAGCATTCGGGACCAGGTGGTCGCGCTGGCGAACACAAGCTATCAGGGGACGTACATCTTTGCCGGAAGCGATGGCGACGTGCAGCCGTTTGCGGTGGACACGAGCACCACTCCGGCGACGACGACCTACTACGGCGATACACAGGTGGGCTCGGTGACGACAGAGAACGGGCAGCAGATCCAGACCGGACTGGCCGGCTCGGCGGTCTTCCTGGCTCCGGGAGCGGACGTGATGACGGCGCTGAACAATCTGGTTGCGGACTTTGCCGGCGGCACGGTGAGCGGGACGGCGAGCACGGACATTGGCGTGCTGCAGACGGCGCTGAGCAACGTGTCGCAACAGCGGCTCTCGCTGGACAGCTCGCTGAACCGGATTACAGACGGCAAGCAGCTTCGCGCAGACCGACGCCACCAATCGGACAGCTACTGTGAGCACACTGGTTTCGGCGGACCCGGCGACGGTGGCGACACAACTGAGTTCAGCGGAGACGCAGAACCAGGCTCTGATGAGCGTGATCGCGACGGTGGAGAAGCAGAGCCTCTTCGACATGATCCAATAGCCGCGATTTGGACGTGGATTTATGCGGAGCGGTTTGAAGCGGATCTAGGCGGACCAGCGAGTGGGGAGGGCTTCTCCGTCGTCGCAAGGGTGTGCCGGGGCTGAGGCGGAGGGGTGTTTGGCGTAGCGTTCGGCCTGGGAGCGGAGTTCGCGGGGGAGGAGTTGCTGGGCCTCGGGATCGCGGGCGACGACCAGCCAAGCCTCGCGGACGTTGCGCAGGCAACCGATGACCTCGGTGAACTGCTGGCGCGAGGCGAGGCGGGATGCTTCCAGCGTCATGGTGAACATGGCGGCGTAAAAGTCGGCGAGTGCCGCGGCGGGCTTGCCCCCGATGTCTGTGCGCAGGCGGGCCTGGAGGTACATGACGATGTCGAGGGCGCGCTTGACGGCGATTCGGCGGCCGATCTCGTCGTCCTCCTCGACGCACTGGATGGCGCGGTAGAGGAAGCGGATAGCTCCGTCGTAGAGGGCGATGACGAGTTCGACGCCGTTGGCTCCGAGGAGGGCCTGCTGCTGGTATGCGGTTTCCATGGTGATCCTAACTAACTGGGATTTTCGTTATAGCCGGTCATGGCGCTGTAGAGTTCGTTCATCTCGTCGAGCTGCTGCGGGATGGCCTGGAGAACTTCGTTGGCGGTGTTGAGTTCGGAGGTGATATTGGCCTTCTGCGTGGCGATGAGGGCATTCTGCGCGGTGACGTCGTCGTTGAGTGTGGTCTCCTGGCTGGAGTCGGATGAGAGAGCAAGGGAGATGGCGCCGGTGGTGCTGGAGTTGCCGAGGGTGCCGAGGGTGGCGGCGAGCGACTGTCCGAAGCTGTTGGAGTTTTGCAGAAAGCCGACGACATCGGAGTAATTGGAGTTGAGGATGGAGTCGAGGGTGGAGTTGTCCAGGGAGAGCGTGCCGGTGTTGCTGACTGAGATGCCGAGCTGGTCGAGGTTGCTGACGGAGCCGCTGACGGTGCCCGTGGTGAGGGCCATCGAGAGGGCGCTCTGGAGCTGGGCGATGATGGGGTTGCCGTAGAGGGGCTCGGGGTCGCCGGAGGAGTTGTTGCCCTCCTGCGTGGTGAGGTCGCCAAGGACTTTGTTGTAGGCGGAGACGAAGGTGGAGAAGGCTGTCTCGACATCCGTGTTGTCGTTGACGATCTCGACCTGGACCGGAGTGGTGGATTTGGAGAGGAGCTGGAAGGTGACTCCGGGGATGGCTGTGCTGACGGTGTTGGAACTGCTATTGACGGAGATGCCATCGACGGTGAGCAGGGCATCCTGCGCGGTGAGGCCGGTGTTGATGTTGAGAGTGCTGGCGGGGGTGGTGACGTCCGTGAGGCCGGCGTAGGTGGCGGCTGGGGTGGTGGTGGTGAGGGAGCTTGCTGTGGTGTTGATGGTGGCTGAGCCGGTGGAGTCGGTTGTGCCGGTGATGATGAGCTTGTTGCCGCTGACGGTGGCATGGAGTCCGGCGGCGGAGAAACCGCTGTCTGCATTGAGTGCCGCGGCAGCGGCGGTGAGGGAGAGCGGCGTGGAGCCGAGATTGACGGTGGCGGGGCTGCCGATCCGACCGCGTAGCTGAAGGTCCCGGAGAGCTTGCTGGCGGAGGAGGGGAGAGTGAAGGTGTTGCTTGCGGCGACGGCGGCGGTGGGAGCAACGTCGGATGCGGCGGTGGTGGCCGCAGTGGTTGTGGTAGTGGTGGTGCCTCCCTGGGTGACGGTGAGCGCTCCGGCGGACCCGCTGGTGTCGCTGACCAGGGAGAGGCGGGAACCTGTGGTGTCTGAGATGACGCTGGCGGTGACGCCGACGTCAGCGTAGTTGATGGCGGCGGCGTAGGTGGCGAGGGTGTCGCTGGAGCCGCTGACGACAGGGATAGTGGTTGCGGAGCCGGAGCCGACCCGGAGGGTGAGCGCGCCGCTGATGGTGTCGGTGGAGGCGATGGGGTCGGAGTAGTCGGAGGCGGTCTGGGCGAGCTGGCTGACGACGACGGTGTGGGTTCCGGCGGAGGCGGTCGAACCGGCGCTGGTGAGGGTGAGGACGTCGGTGTCTGAGCTGGAGCCTTCTTTTTCCGTCATGACGCCTTCGAAGTCCGTGAGGGCGTTGAGGCTGGTGCTGAGGCTGGAGAGGTCTGTGCCGATGGAGGTGAGCGCGGTGTCGTCGGACTTGAGCGCGGTGAGCTGGGTGTTCCACGGCGTCTCAACCTGTTGCAGGTTGGCGACGATGCTTGCGACCGTGGTGGTGACATCGAATCCAGCGCCGCTGGTGGCCGCGCCGAAGTTGATTCCAACCGCTCCCATAATTTTCCCCTGCTGGCGGCGAAGGAAAGTTCGCCGACCGGTGTTGTGGTTGAAGCAAATGCGTGGCCATGCGATGCGGGCCGAGATTAGAGCGCGTTCACCGATGGAGGAAAAAAGCCGGGCGGCCCTGTTGCGGGCCGCCCGGGCCAAGCGCCTCCGGGGCTTACGGAGGCGCTTGTGAACCTCCTGAAGTTACTGGAGGAGCTTGAGAACCTCCTGCTGGACGCTGTTGGCCTGGGCCAGAGCGCTGATACCGGTCTGGGAGAGGATCTGGTACTTGGACAGGTTGGAGGCAGCCTGGCCGTAGTCGGTTGCGGTGATGGAGTCCTGCGCGGAGGTGAGGTTGACCTCTTCCGAGCTGGCTACGTTGGAGGCTGAGGTGAGTTCGTTGATGTCCGCGCCAACCGTGCCTCTCTGATAGGCAACGTCCGCGACGGCGGCGGTTACCGTGGTGAGGATGTTGGCCGCGTTCGCCGTGGTGAGTTGTGAGACACCGCCGGAGGTGAAGTTGGCGCCAGAGCCCGGAGTGCTGACTGTGGAATCGGTGATGGTTCCCGTGACAGCAAGCTGATCGAGCGAGGCGGTTGTTCCCGTGGGACCAGTGAGGGTGACGGTGTTGGTGCCGGAGTTGAAGTTCGCGGTGATGCCAGCAGCCGAGAAGGACGCGTTCTGACCGATCTCCGTGGCCAGTTGCGACCCGGTTGTGCCGGCTTTGATGGCCATCGACGCGGTCTTGGCTGTGCCGCCGGTTCCGACCTGGACGTTGAGAGTCCCGGAGAGCGTGTCGCCGGCGTTGAGCAGCGAGAAGACAGCGGTTCCGGCAGGGACCGCCGAAGAGCCGGAGGCCGCCGTGGTGGTGGAGAGGGTGGTGACGTTGGCCGGCGTTGCGCTGCTAACATCGGCCAGTGGGGTTCCAGAGATGACGAGAGCCGATCCGTTGGCTTCGCCGGTGATGGTGAGCTTCTTGGTGGTGTCGCTGAACGAGGCGGTGATGCCGTCGGCAGTCAACACTGAATCGGCCGTGATGGCCGCCGCTGCCTGGTCGCCGGTGAGTCCGTCGAGTTGGACGCCTTCGCCCGCGATGGTGAGGGTTGTGCCGGTAGCGAAGGTATCGGTCGCCGAGCCCATCGCCGTGGAGACCCACGTGCCGGCGGTTGGGGCTGTGCCGGCTGTACCGGCGTTGTCTGTGACGGTGCCGCTGGTGCTGGCAGTGGTGTCTGCCAGTGTGCCCGTGACGGTGATGGCTGTGGTGTTGTTAGCTCCCGTGAACTTCAGGATGGGGTTGTCGGCCGTGCCGCCAGCCGCCGCTACTGCGAAGACAGGCGAAGACTGTGCCGCGATGGCAGCGGCGATCTGTCCCTGGACGGTCGTGGGATCGGAGGCCGAGCCGAGCAGAGATCCGGCACCGATGGTGATGGTCAGGTTATTCGATCCCTGGGTCAGGATGATGGTCCCGGCGAAGGTGTCGCCGCTGGCTGCGCTGGCAATCGTCAACTGCCCCTTGGAGGCGGTGCCGACATTCGCGGCTGTTCCGACTGCGCCGGTAATCGAGGTGTTTGCGGCTGAGTCGGTGAGGGCGGTGTTGGTGAAGGCAACGGTGTTGGACGCCGTGGTTGCGCCGGAGGTTGGGCCGGTGATGACGAGCGCTCCCGTGCTGGCGGTGACGCTGGCGCTGAGGCCTGCTCCCGTGAATGCGCTGTCTGCCATCAACTGCGTCTTCAACGCGGTGGTTGTGGTTCCTGGGGCGACGGTGACGTCGATCTCGGAGCCGCTGCCGACGGTGAAGGAGATCTGGCCGCCGAGGGTGTCCGTTTTGACGGTCGGAGTGAGGGTGTAGACGCCGGCGACCTTGGAGACCGCGGACGCGGACTGCGTTGTGACCGGTGTAATTGCGTTGGAGGCGACGGCCGAGCCAGTGGATGTGCCGACGCTGGCCGTGGTGAGCGTGCCGACGGTGTCGGCGTAGGTGTTGAGGCCACTCGATGTTCCGTCTGTGACAACGATGTTGGTGGCGCTGGAGCTGAAGACACTGTTGCTGTTGAAGTTCGTGGTGGATCCAATGTTGCCGATCTGGGTAAGGATGTTCTGATACTCCTGATTGGCGGAACTGACCTGGCCGCCGGTGAGCGTGCCGTTGGAGGCCTCAGTGGCCAGCGTAACCGCCTGATCGAGCAGGCTGGTGACCTGAGAAAGCGCGCCGTCTGCGGTCTGCAGCAGCCCGATGCCGTCTGAGGCATTTACGGAGGACTGGGTGAGCGCGGCTTCGTTCGCCCCAAGGCCGTCTGCAACCGAGAGGCCGGATGGGTCGTCGGCGCCGGAGTTGATGCGCGACCCGGAAGAGAGCTGCTGAAGAGTGGACTGTAGCTTGGACTGTGTCGTGTTGATGTTGTTCTGCGCATAGAGTGCGGCGATGTTATTGAGGATGCTTAAAGACATTTGTGTCTCTCCTGGTGGGGCTGATTTGCGTGCGAGCACACTGCCCGCCCCGTTACGTATTCCATGTGACGAATACAGTGAGCGGGAGGCTTCGCGTTCCCACACCTCATCGGCGTTTGATGTTTCAACTTTAGAGGGCGGAGGAAATATTTTTATTTGTCTTGATTTTCGAGAATTACTGAGAATTGTCACCACTATTTATTCCTGGAGAGTGCCAATAAGGAACAGCATGAGCAAGCGGAATAAATAAGGCGGATTTAATCAATGCGGAAATGATGCAATAGATAATGTGCCGCGTCATGTCTGGCTGGCGTCCGCCGATATGCCCATTGAAACAAAAAATCCAGGATATGCAGAAATGCAGATTGTTCCAAATAAATAGCCGGTCGCGCTCAATCTCGGAGTGCAACATTTCACTCTGGGAGAGTGTCGCATGAACGAGTGTACGAGCAGTTGAGCTTATCTGAACGTATTTGCATCCGGTCACGGTTGGAGTTGGGTATCCAGACGGCGGCATTTGCTGCCGCCTTGAAACGGGGACCGTCGACGATCAGCCGCGAACTGCGGCGCAACGGTTGCGTCGCGGGCCGATATTCCAAGTGCGGTCAACGAAGCAGTCAGGCAAAACGCGAATGTTGCGACAAGGGCAGTTTAGAAACACGACATCACGGTTCGTACGCTGTAGTGCGAATCGAGCCGTCGAATAGAAACGGAGCAGAGAGCATGAGTGGAACAATTCTGGTAGTGGATGATTCGGCCATGATGAGAAAGGTCATATTGCGCACGCTCAAGATGGCGGGCCTGGAGTTTGACAGGGTTCTGGAGGCGGGGAATGGGCAGGAAGCTCTGGCCTGTCTGCGCATGAACAAGATTGAACTCATTATGTGCGACATTAATATGCCAGTTATGACTGGTTTGCAGTTGTTGCAGCAGATAAAAGAGGAGAATCTCGCGGTTGGCGTGCCGATTGTGATGGTTACGACCGAGAGTAGCGAGTCGCAGGTTCACCAGGCGATCCTTTCCGGCGCACGTGGCTATATCAGGAAGCCATTCAGCATTGAACACATTGTGAATAACGTCAAGCCGCTTCTTACAGCATAAGCCCTCAAATATTCCATTGCGTCATACTATGAAATATCGGAAATTCAAGAATATATATCGGACTGTAACCTGAGTTATTTACAAACAGCCATTGGGGAAAACACCATGTTTAATTGTGATATTGATTTGAAATCAAGTGCCGCGGAGGCTTTTCTCTCTGCCGCGAATATTGAGCATGCCGATGGCAGCGTCATGGAAGTCTTCAGCATGGTGTTTGGGTTTGAGGTCGAGGCGATTCAGGCTCCGGACTCCGACCAGAGTCTGTGCGGGTTGGACGAAAGAACGGCCATTGTTGGCTTTTCCGGCACGATGCGCGGAGCGTGCCAGATTCGTATAAGCTCCCTGGCCGCAAGCTCGATCGCTACGGCCATGCTGGGCGGCGATCCGGTCGCGGCAGGCGACGATTCGATCGATGACGCCCTGGGTGAGCTCTGCAATATGATTGCGGGCGGCTGGAAGAACGGCATTCCGATCTTCTGCGAATGCACGCTGTCGCCGCCGACAGTTATCTCCGGCCGGAACTACAGGGTCCACTTTCATAAACCTTCGATGGAGCTTTCGCGGCTCTACAGGTTCAACGGCCACACTCTTTATCTCACCCTGCATTGTGAAACGATGGGGCCTTCGGATAAATAGGAGGAGCACTTACGTGCGGCGCTGAGTATTGCGTGAAGGTTCTACAAAGTCCGTCGATAAGCAGAGTGCAAGGCTCCTGAGACTCCGAGGCCTGACAGATATGAGCGATCGTTTGGAGATGCTCGAGGGGACGCTTGACCTTATGGAGGAAGGGGTCGCGATACTCGATGAGCAATCGAACATATTGTTCTGGAACAAGGCGGCGTCATCCCTGACCGGATACCCGACCGATGATGTGATCTGCCGGCGGTGCCCGAAGGATTTATACCGAATCGACGAGAAGCACCGGAGCCGGGCGGGTGCGAATGGCGAAGCAGGCGGGACCGGCGGGCAGATGCGTGCGCCGGTGGGATATCGGGGGGCAATCGCGGGGTATACGAGCCGAGTGCCGCTGCTGGAGATCCGGCTGGAGAACGATGAGGAGCGCGATGAGCTGCTGCAGACTCCGACTCTGGCTTCGATGAACCATAAACTGGGGCACTCGGTCCCAGTCATGCTGCGCAAAGTTGTGCTGCGGGATTCGCAGGATACGCAGATGGGCGCGGCCCTGCTGTTCTATCCGGTGGAAGAGGTGGATGCGCTGCCGCATGGAGAGACCGGCGAGGGCGTGGACATCGAACGCAGCCAGGCGGAGATGGAGGACCGGCTGGATGCGGCGCACCACCAGTGGGTGGCCAATCGCATGCCGTTCGGACTGCTGTGGATCACGGTCGATCAGGCACGGGAACTGCGCAAGACCCACGGACGGGATGCGTGCGAGGCGATGCTGCGGACGGTTGAGCAGACGCTGCTGCGACAGATGAATCCGGCAGAGATTCTCGGACGATGGGGCAACGACGAGTTCCTGGTGGTGGCGCACGAGCGCACGGTGGAACTGCTGGTGGACCATGCGCGACGCCTTGCGGGACTGGCGCGGACGGCGGACTTCCGCTGGTGGGGCGACCGGGTGGGGCTGACGGTAAGTATCGGAGCAAGTCAGGCGATTGAGGGCGACACGCTGCCTACGCTGTTGAAGCGTGCGCGGCAGGCGATGCAGACCAGCGGATACGCGGGCGGTAACCGCGTGACCGAAGCAAGGAGCGCCTAATGCTCCCAATCATAGGAATCGTTGTTGTCTTCGGAGCGGTGATTGCCGGGTTCCTGATGGAGAAGGGAAACATCCTTGTCCTGTTGCAGCCGTCCGAGATGGTGACAATCATTGGCGCGGCGATGGGCACGATGCTGGTTGCCAACCCGATGCACATCATCAAGGCGATCATGGCGGGCGTGCTGGGAGCGCTGGGTTCATCGAAGTTTGACAAGACGCGCTATCTGGACACGCTGCGGATGATGTATGAGCTATGCAACAAGGTACGCAAGAAGGGACTGATGGGGATCGAGGACGACGTGGAGAAGCCGCTGGAGAGCGAGATATTCAAGAAGTATCCGGATTTTCTTAAGGACAGTCACATTCTGGCGTTCCTGTGCGACACGCTGCGCACGGCGATCACCGGAGGGGTCGAGCCGTTCGACATGGACCAGATGATGGAGCTGGACATGGAGGTCACTCACCACAATGTGATGGAACCAGTCCATGCGCTGACGACGGTGGCGGACGCGCTGCCCGGACTTGGGATTGTGGCCGCCGTGCTGGGAGTGGTGATTACCATGGGCGCGCTGGGAGGGCCACCGGAGGAGATCGGCAAAAAGGTGGCGGCGGCACTGGTGGGCACGTTCCTGGGCATACTGCTGTGCTATGGGCTGGTGGGCCCGCTGGCATCCAGCATGACCAAGAGGGCTGATGAGCACAACTCCTACCTGTATGTGCTGCGGGTGATCATCCTGGCATTTCTGAAAGGGCTTGCCCCGATATTGGCGATCGAGATGGGAAGGCGCGCGATTCCCGAGCATGTGCGGCCGACCTTCGACGAGATGGAGAAGGGATGCAAGAAGCCGGCGGCTGCGGAGCCTGCGGTCGAAGCGCCAGCTTAGAGGCCGAGGCAACTGACCGGCAGGGAAAGCGAGGAGTTGTTCATGGCAGCGTTGGGAAAGCCTGTTCGACCGATCATCGTCATCAAGAAGAAGGTCTCTGGCGCAGGCCACCACGGAGGCGCGTGGAAGGTGGCCTATGCGGATTTCATGACGGCGATGATGTCGCTGTTCATTGTGCTGTGGCTGTTGAACTCGACACCTCAGATCAAGAAGGCGGTTGCCGGATACTTCAACGATCCGCATAGCGGCGGGAAGGAGACGGGCACCGAGACGATGGGCTCGGATGAGAGCATCTCGATCGACCAGAAGAATGTAGAGAAGCTGAAGGATGAGATCCAAAAAGCGATTCTGAAACAGCAGGACCTGAACAAGCTTTCCAAGCAGATCGAGATCACAATTACGGGGGAGGGACTGAAGATCGACCTGATGGAGGACCAGGGCGGAACCTTCTTCGAGAGCGGAAGCCCGAAGCTGAGCGATAACGGCGTGAAATTGCTGAATCTGCTCTCCGGGCAGTTGAAGACGCTGCCCAACCGTCTGCTGATCGAGGGGCATACGGACGCTCAGCCATTTTCGAGCGATAACGGATATACGAACTGGGAGCTATCGTCGGACCGCGCAAACTCGGCGCGCCGATTGCTGCAGCAGGGCGGGGTGGGGCCTGACCAGATCTCGCAGGTGCGCGGTTACGCGGACCAGAAGCTACGTGATCCATCGAACCCTCTCGATCCATCCAACCGGCGGGTTTCGCTGATTGTGCAATGGGTTGATGCGGCAGGAAACCAGGCCGGCGCAAAAGCATCCACAGCGCCTGGCGGGGCAAACCAGGGAGCGAGCGAGGGAGGCACAAAGCCTCAGTCAAGCAGTGAAAATACCCAGGCGGGTATTGCAGATCGACCGGACAAACCCAGTTCTGCGGGTGGGGGCGAGAGTAAGCCCGATCCCGCTCACCCGGTCACGGCCGCGACGGATAAACCGCCGTTAGCGAAATCCATCGACTCAAAACCGGCCTGGACCGAACGGTTGAAAACGATGGTGGCTGCGGCAAAAAAGAAGGCATGACGACGCGCTGGACGAAGAGCGATGCGAGAGAAACCGAGGAGGTTCTGCGAATCGTCGCATGACCGGGCGATGCGTCATTGGCGCGTACATTAATGGCGTGTTGAGGCTCGGTGTGCAACTCAACTGCCATTTATTTTGCCCTGTGGAAAATTTTCCCCCTTTGGAACTTGAACAACAAATTGCCGCGATTAATTGTGAATAAAACTGGATCCGTAGTGGATGCTAGTCATCTAGCGCGCTCGCGATTGTTCTTGAGTCGGCAGCATGGAAACATCTTGTGGACATGGGTCTGAATTGCGGAACCGAGATGGGGGGTATTCAATGCTAGTGCTGGTTGTGGAAGACGATCGATCCCTTGGGGCTTTTCTAAAGGTTGGAATGGAGATGGAGGGTCATCGGGTGGAGTGGGTGGAAGACGGAGAGTCTGCGCTGCTTCGAGTAGCAGCGGAGCATCCGGACCTGGTGCTGCTGGATTTGAGTCTGCCCAAGCGGGATGGTATGGAGGTGCTGGCAGAGATGCGGGCACGGCATGACGATGCCTCGGTACTGGTGCTGACGGGACGGAACGATCTTTATGTGCAGGTGCAATGCCTGGACATGGGGGCGGACGATTGCCTGCTGAAGCCATTCAGCTTCTATGAGCTGACCGCGCGATGCAGGGCGCTGCTGCGGCGGCGCGAGCAGTTTGCCGACCCGGTGCTTCGCCATAACGATCTGCATCTGCACCGGATCGAGCACACGGTAGAGCGCGCGGGGCGGACGATCGACCTGACGGTGAAGGAGTTTGCGCTGCTGGAGTATCTGATGCTGCATCGTGGCGAGTGCGTCTCGCGCGGCCAACTGCTGACCGAGGTGTGGCAGATGCCGGCGGAGTCTGTCACAAATGTGGTGGATGTGTACATCAATTACCTGCGGCGAAAGCTGGATGCAGGAGAACTTCATGATGCACAAGCGGAGTTGATCGAGACCGTTCGCGGAATGGGATACAGGCTGGGAGGTCCGAGACGGAAGCCCGTGGCACGGGAGACCGGCCGGACGTCCTCTGTACCCAGAGCCGCGTACGCCTAGGCGCAGCGCTCGCCAGGGGGATAGAACTCCAGCACAGCGCGGCATCTTACTACCGCAAACTTTTCATTCTTGTTCGAACTCATCCATTCGCTGGATTAGGGGAGCGGACGCAGAGACTACGGCGATTCTGGCGGAACAACATCAAAACGCAGAGCAACTTCTGTTGATGAAGCGGCAGCGAAAGAGGGAGTTTTTATGGGCTATGGGCTGGGCAGGAAGAGCGCCGGGGACAAGGCATCGGCACGGACAGTGTTGCTGGCGAGCGCGGATTTGCACTTTCGGGCGCGTCTAAGGCAGGAGCTGACAGCGATGCGCTGGCAGGTGCGCGAGGCGGCAGGCGGCGCGGAGGCGATGGCGCTGCTGGAGGCACAGGGCGCGGAGGCGATGGTTCTGGACAGCGCTCTGCCCGACCTGGAGGTGACTGAGTTCGCCGGAGTGATGCGAATGCGGCATCCGGTGATGGACCTGCTGCGGATCGACGGAGTCGCAGACGATGGGGGAGCGCGCAGCCCTCGCAGAAACGAGCTACTGCACGCGTTGCGACAGGTGCAGCAGGACGCACGCGGCCCCGATGGCGTGGGCGAGAGCGCGGCGTGGGCGCTGGCGCCAGTGGTTGTGCCGCAGATCTGCGCCGCGGATCGTCTGGCGCCGGTGGACATACGCGCGACCGCCGCAAAGGATGTAGCGGCGCTACTGCGGTCGCGCAACGCGGCAAACTGCGAAACAAACCAGCGCGGAGCCGCGATGAAAGAGGAAGGGCCGGAGATGGACAAGCTGGAAGCGGCTAAGCTGGAGGCGCGGGAGCGTGTGCCGACGCCACCGCTTCCAGAGATGGTGGGCGAGAGCCAAGGGATGCTGGAGCTATCGCGGCTGATTCGGCTGGTTGCGCCGCGCTTGTCGACGGTGCTGATTGAGGGAGAGACGGGCACGGGCAAGGAACTGGTTGCCCATGCGGTGCATCAGTTGAGCACTCGCTCCAGCAAGCCGTTCGTAGTGCTGAACTGCGCGGCAATTCCCGAATCCCTGCTCGAGGCTGAGCTGTTTGGGCACACGCGAGGCGCATTTACCGGGGCGGTGCAGTCGCGCACGGGCAGGATCGAATCGGCCGACGGAGGCACGCTGTTTCTGGACGAGATCGGCGAGATGCCGCTGTCCCTGCAGGCCAAGATACTGCGCTTTCTGGAGTCGGGCGAGCTGCAACGCGTGGGCAACAACGAGGTTGTGCACGTGGACGTGCGGGTGCTTGCGGCCACCGACGAGCCGCTACAGCAGCGCGTCGACGAACATGCGTTCCGGCTGGACCTCTATCACCGGCTGGCCGTTTTTCCGGTTGCGTTGCCAGCGCTGCGCGAGCGGATGGAGGACGTTCTGCCGCTGGCGGCGCATCTGCTCGGCAAGCTGGGAGAGGAGATGCCGGTGAAGCGGCTTTCGGACGGCGCGGCGGCGAGACTGATGGAGCACAACTGGCCCGGCAATGTGCGCGAGCTGGCCCATGTTCTGGAGCGAGCAACCATTCTGGCGGAAGACCGCCGGGAGATTGCGCGCGACGAGATTCAGTTCTAGGAGGGGAATAGGCCGATTCGAGCGTCAATTGCCGATCGATTTTCCTGACCCGGCGAGGCCGTATTCCTTCAGCTTGCGATAGAGTGTCGTCTTGCCGATGCCCAGCAGCCTCGCCGCCATCAACTTGTCGCCGTTCAACTTTCGGATGGTGCCAAGGATCGCACGCTTCTCCACGTCTGCGATGGAGACGATTGCGCTGCCCGGGTGCTCATATCCGCTACCCAGTCGATTGCCTGCTGTAGCTGCCGGCGAAGGGATCGCCTTCCGGCGATGCGCGCGGTAGTCCTGTACTTGCGTGGGCAGGTCGGTTATCCCAACCAGCACATCTGGGTCTGGGTGTGCTGAGGGAGCGGTCTCCATCTGCATCTGCAGCCGCTCACGCTTCCACATTGTTGCCGCGGGAGCCGAGGCCGCGGCCATCCGCCCCGCCCTCGCAGTTCGATCCGGTTTGGTTGAAGCTGCAAGACAAGAATGCGATTCCGCTGTCAGCATGATGTCCACTCCATATTTTCTACTCTGCGATCGCCATGTGATTCACGATTGCACTCGCCTCAACTGCGTGCGGGCCCGCCGGCGCACGCGGATCTTCCGGCCTGCGCGGGCCCTCCTGCGCGTGCAACCGTAGCCGTGCCCGCTCCGGCCTTGGCAACCAATAAGCTGCTGCCAACTGGTTCGAAGCTGCTGCCTCGCTGGGGTTGGAGTTCTTCTGCGCCGCGTTCACACAAGACCCCTCCGTTGCCGGCCATTCGATTTGCACCCGAGTGCCCACTCCCGGGGCGCTCATGACCCTGAGGTCTCCGGAGGATGCGGCGACCAGCTCCCGCACCACGATAAAGCCAATCCCATGACTGTCTCTTGATGGCTCCCTGACACCGCTGAGGACTCGTTCGAGCTGCTCCGGAGCCATTCCACAGCCGGAGTCTTCCACCGTCAGCCTCACCCGGCGAAGCGGCTGCGGCCTGGGTCCGTCCAGGCGGTGGGACACCACTCCCACACCGATCCGGATTGCGCCCGGCGTCTCGTCCGCGGTTCCATCGGCAGTGCGCTCGAGGACGGCGCATTGCGCATCACGGGCAATTCCATCTGCCTGCGGATGGGCCGTCTGGACTGACGCAATCATCGCGGTCGATGAGTTGCGGACCAGATTGACCAGAATCCGTTCGACGGCCTCCTCGTCCACCAGGACCGGCACCGAGGCAGCAGGGCCGTAGCTGATCTCGATTGCGCGGCCATTCGCCACCCGGCTCAGCAGGCCCGAGCATTGCATGACGATCTCCCGCAGGCTCACCGGCTGCAACAAACTCGCCGGCCCCACTTGATTCCCAGCCGGTTCAGCTTCGTTTGGCCGCACTCCAACCAGATGCAGAGCACGGGCATCTCCTGCCTCCCGGGTAGCGCTCACGGCAAGGCTGTGCGGCTCCCCTTGCAGATGCCATGACTGCATCAGCCGTTCGACCAGCGCGCCGCTGCGTGAGCCCAGCAACCGCAACTCCTCCGCATAGTGGTGGTGCTCTGGATGGAGTACGCCAGGCATCGAGAGCAGGTCGCAGTAGAGCCCGATCGCTCCCATCAGGTTGCGCGCATCGTGGAGCAGGCCTTCGTTCTGGGCCACCTGCGGGCCATGCCCGGCGCCACACGCGGAAGGCTCGCCGCGAAGCGCTATCGAGCCCGGAAGGTCCGGCGCCAAGAAGTGAATCGGGAATGGCGCGGTGAATGACTCGGAACGGCCATAGATTGCTGAGACATCGGAACTCTGCTTAGATTGCACGCAATACTCCATGGACAACACCGGAAATAGCCACTTCTCTCCTCCGCGGGAGATTCAGCCGTCCACTTTGTAATCAAGTTGAGTGCCAAACTGAAACATGAGTTCTAAGAAAGGTCTGAACAAGGCTTCAATATTCCCTTGACGGCTAAATTTCCTAACTATTGAACGTGAAAGACCTGTTTTTGCGGTTCGTGCCGCCGCCTGGTTTGCGATTTTAGACCTGGCAGCCGCGCGCTGGACGCGGTTTTCGCTGCCTCGGCACTCCCATTCCTTCTGTCCAATGGATTGTGAGTACCAACGTACCGTGCCCCCATGAGATTTCTCCTCAAGGTTCGTCGCATGGAAATCTAGACTGGTTTCAACAAATTTCTACCCAGAGAGCACCGCATGGAAGGGAATCACGCACAGGCGCTCGATACGCGTCACCCGGAACCTCCGCCGCGCAAATATATCTATCGCTCGGTTGAGCCGGTGACGGACTACGCCCATCCCATGCGCAGAAGCACCGACATCTCCCACGGATTTCAAGAAATTGCCGGACAGATCTGCCCCCGGCCGATTTTGCTGAACTTTCGTGTCCATCTCAAACTCAATTAGCTGCTTTTACTGCGCAGAACGGGAACAGGCCCTCGACCCCGTGGCTGCGTGGATGACAAGTCCTTTCCCATTGCGAAAAGAGCAGGTTTTCGGACCAGCCGACGGCCATGCGTTTTCCAAGAGTGCGGGCATGAATTGCCTGCGTAGTGGCAGCTCGTGACAAAATGGTATGTAAACCATCATGCCAAACGAGATCATCCCAACATCTGTGTGCCCCTGAGTCCGCCGTTGAATCTGCTGCTGAAACCGGCGTTGAAGCCGCCGCTGAGACCGGCGTTGAAGCCGCCGCTGAAACCGGCGTTGAAGCCGCCGCTGAAACCGCTGCTGAATCTGTCGCTGAAACCGCCGCAGAACCAGCCATTGAATCGGCCCTCGAACCTCCCGCTGAATCGTTTGCCGAGTTGCTCGATCAATTTGAGCACACCCATTCGCACACGGCGGCGGGCGAAGGGAAGCAACTGGAAGGCACCGTGGTCTCCCTCGACGCCGAGAGCGTGTATCTGGACATCGGCTACAAGTCCGAAGGGATTCTGCCGCGCAGCGCGTTTGAGAACAACGCCGACGGAGTTGCGGTGGGAGAGAAATTCCCCGTCTCGGTGAAGGGACGCAACGCCGAGCGGTACTACGAATTATCGCGGCACAAGGTGGTGCAGCCCACGGACTGGGCCTCGCTGGAAGAGGCGTTCGCGCAGAAGACCCCGGTGGTGGGGATTGTGACGGCGGTGGTGAAGGGCGGACTGACGGTGGATGTGGGCGTGCGCGCGTTTATGCCCGCCTCGCGCAGCGGCGTGCGCGAAGCCGCGGAGATGGAGAAGCTGGTGGGCCAGGAGATCACGTGCCGCATTACCAAGCTGGATGTGACGGACGAGGACGTGGTGGTGGACCGGCGCGCGATCAGCGAAGAGCTGGCGCGCGTGCAGGAGCAGGGCCTCTACCGCGAGATGAAGGAGGGCGGCATCGTCAGCGGCGCGGTTCGCAGTCTTACCAGCTATGGAGCGTTTATCGATCTTGGCGGAATCGATGGGCTGCTGCATATCAGCGATATTTCATGGAGCCGCGTAAAGGCTGCGGAGGACGTGTTGGCGGTCGGGCAGGAGTTGCGGCTCAAAGTCCTCAAGGTGGATGCGGAGGGACGTCGCGTCTCGCTTGGGCTGAAGCAGCTTGAGCCGGAGCCGTGGGAGACCGCCGCAGAGAGGTATACGGTTGGCCAGCGGATCAGCGGAACAGTGTCGCGGCTGATGGACTTTGGCGCGTTCGTCGAGCTGGAGCCGGGGATAGAAGGGATGATCCACGTCTCGGAGATGTCGTGGGTGAAGAAGGTGCACAAGCCGAGCGACATCCTGAAGGCAGGAGAGACGGTGGAGGCGGTGGTGCTGTCCGTGAAGCAGGAGGAGCGGCGGATTGCGCTGGGACTGAAGCAGGCGCTGGGTGACCCGTGGACCGATGCGGCGAAGAAATTTCCCGTAGGCTCGGCGATCGAGGGGGCGGTGACGCGGCTGATGAACTTTGGCGCATTCGTGCAACTGGCCGAGGGCGTCGAGGGGCTGGTCCACGTCAGCGAGATCACCGCGGAGCGGCGCATCAACCATCCGCAGGACATGCTGCGAGTGGGGCAGAACGTCAAGGCGCAGGTGCTCGCGGTGGATGCGGAGAAGCGGCAGATCAAGCTGAGCATGAAGCAACTGGTGCCGACCAGCATCAAGGAATATCTGGAAGAGCACAGCGCGGGCGATGTTGTCTCTGGGCGCGTCATCGAGCAGACGGCGGAGGGTGCTGTTGTAGAACTGGGCGAGGGGATTCGCGCTGCTTGCCGGATGGCGGCAAACGCTCCCGCGGGGGCGAAGCAGAAGAAGAGCGACGCGGGTGTGGACCTATCGTCGTTGACGTCGATGCTGAGTGCGCGCTGGAAGGGCGGGGCAGCGCCTGCTGGCACTGCGCCGGAGTCGCTTGGCGTGGGACAGATTCGCAGCTTCCGGATTGTGAAGCTGGGTTGCGAGACGGAGAAGATCGAGTTGGAACTGGCTTAGCGCATTTTCGGAATGATGTAGACCGTTGCACGGCGAGCAAAAGCAGATTCCTCCGCTCCCCACCCCAGCGAGCAAGTGCGCTCGCCGGGGACCCCGGTTTCGCTGCGGAATGACAAACAAATCAGTTTATAGCAATTCCTAAAATGCGTTCGGCGAGCTACTCGTATCGCAGCGCCTCGATGGGGTTGAGGTTGGCCGCGCGGATGGCTGGAATCATTCCGCTGACCAGGCCGGTGATGGCGAGGATGAGGGTGGCGACGATCACCGAGACGGGCGAGATGAGGAGGCGGATGTCGGCGGCCTCAGCGTGTTGCGCCAAGGCGCTGTAGAAGGTGATGCGGCCGACCATGGCGGCGATGAGATAGGCCAGAGCAATGCCGCACAAGCCGCCCACGCCGGTGATGGCCATGGCTTCGGAGAGGAACTGCATCAGGATGTGCTTGCGGCGCGCGCCCAGGGCTTTTTCCACGCCGATCTCGCGGGTGCGCTGCTGCACGGCGACCAGCATGATGTTCATCAAGCCGATGCCAGCGATGCCCAGCGTGAGCGCACCGACCAGCGAGAGCAGCACCTGCAGGGCGAGGCCGAGGATCTGGAACTGGCGCAGCTCCGTCATCAGGTTGGCGACGTAGATTGCGTTGTGGTCGGAGGGGCGGAAGTGGTGAGCGGCGGCGAGGGTCTCGCGCAGGCCCTTCTCGGCCAACTGATTGTCGCCGGTGTAGCTGAACCAGATGCCGTCGACGTACTCGGTGTCCTTCAGGTCGCTCATGGTGTTGAAGGGGATGTAGAGCTGGCGGTTGATGTCGTCCTCCGACTCCTGCATCTTGGGGACAAGGACGCCGACGATGGTGAACGTCTCGCCGTTGAGACGGATGTCTTCGCCCACCGCCCAGCCGCCGGAGAAGAGCTTGGTTTTGGCCTCCGATCCGATGACGCAGACGTGGGCGCGCTGCTCGTCCTCTGCGCCGTTGAAAAAGCGGCCCTGGTCGATGTCGAGCTTCATGATGTCCTGGTAGACCGGGCGGACCCCGTTCACGCTCCAGGTGTAGTTGTGCAGATCGTTCTGCACGGAAACGTCCTTCCAGTCGGCGGGCGAGATATGGCCGATTCCGGGAACGCCGGCGGCGGCGCGATCCACGTCATCCAGGGTGAAGCGCACGCGGACGCCGGCCTTGTCGCCGCCTGCCTGTTCGCTGGTGCGGCCGGGGAAGACGCCGATGGTGTGGGTTCCCCACTCCGCGAAGATGGCCTCGAGAGCGCGGGTAAATCCTGCGCCGTAGGCCAGCAGAAGCACCACCGTGGCGATGCCCCATGCCATGCCGACCATGGTGATGGCGGTGCGGCGGCGGTTGTAGAGCATCGCCTCCCATGCCTGGCCGAGAATGTCTTTGAACATGAGCCGTTCCTCTCGAGCTTGAACCTGAATTTACTCCCGCCGCAGTGCTTCGATGGGGTCCAATTGCGCAGCCTTGGTTGCTGGATAGAGACCGGCGGCGACGCCGCAGAGCACCAGCGAACCGAGGGCCAGTGCGGCCGACCACGGTACCAGACGCGGCGGGTCCCAACCGGGCATCTTGTCGGTGAGACAGTATTGCAGAACCCACATGAAGGCTGCGGAGGCGGCGATGCCGATGAGGCCGCTGATGCCAGTCAGAAGCAGTCCCTCCCAGAAGAACTGCGCTACGATGCTGCGCCTGGTGGCGCCGACGGCCTTGAGCAGGCCGATCTCGCGTGTACGCTCCATGACCGAGACCAGCATGATGTTGATGATGCCCACCGCGCCGAGGCCCAGGGTGACGACGCCCACGCCGCCGAGAAAGACGTCCATGGCGTTGAAGATCGCGCCAATCATTTTTTCCTCCTGAATGGAGTCGAACTGGTCGAAGGCGTCTGTGAGCGAGGGATCGAAGCCATGGCGCTGAGCGATAACGCGGTCAGCGGCGGAGACCGCAGCCACCGATTCGCCTCTCCTGGTTGGCTGGAACTGGATAGACGTCAGAGCGTCGCGCGGTACGTTATCACCCTTTAACGGGAAGAGTTTCTGCATGGTGGTGACAGGAATGTAGAGCCTCTTGTCGTCGCCATCGTCGGTGCCGCGGCTGATCTTCCCGGCCTGGCCGATAATGCTGAATGAGATTCCGTTGATGGTGACGGTCTCACCCAGCAATGGCCGGCCGGAAAACAGGAGGGCGGCAGCCTTGGAACCGAGCACAGCGACGTTTCGCTGCTCACTCATGTCTGCATCGTCCAGGAAGCGGCCCTGCACCAGGGGAAGGAACTTGACCGTAGAGAAGTTGGGTTCGATTCCAATCACGCGGTTGGAAGTATTGTTCCACTGGCTGACTTCGTAGAGATCGGAGCGGGCCAACTCGGCGGTGACGGCACGCAACTGGGGCAGGCGGCGCAATGCCTCCTCGTCTCCCATGGTCAACTGATATGGGCGCATCCCGGTGTGCTGGTTGGCGACTGCGGGGATGGTTCCGTTGAACATCATCACGATGTCGTTGCCGAGGGTGGCGAACTCGCGGTGCTGGCCGGAGCGAAATCCCTCGCCGAGGCCCACCAGCACCAGCAGGGAGCCGACTCCCCAGGCAATACCGAACATGGTGAGGAAGCTGCGCAGTTTGTTGGCCGCGATGGCGCGGAAGACCTGGCCGAGGATGTCTGTGAAGGACTGCATAGGGGTTAGACGAGGGCAGGACTCTGCTATAAATGATACGCGGTCGCAGGGGTTTCAGTTCCCACAGTGGACGCATCGATCCGCAGGGAACCGATTGGCGGCGGGCTGCGTAGACAACAGCAACGGCTGAAGGCAGTGCGCTTGCGCCGCAAGAGTTGGTAACCTAATTGCATTGCTTACTGCACCTGAGACGGCTCCGGCTTTCTTTGCGTAAGGGAGGTACTTGTGGCGGCGTCGCGAAGAGGCAAACGATTCTGGATATTGCTGAGTGTTGGCGTGGTCCTGTTCGTGGGATTCGTGGTGGGTGGCATTGCGCTGGCACGGCTGGTGAAGGGCTCGTCCATCGATTCAAACCGGCTGGCGAAGGTGACGCGCGGCGATGTGACGCGGTCTGTGGTGGCCACTGGCCAGATCCAGCCGATCACAAAGGTCGAGGTGAAGAGCAAGGCCTCTGGAATCGTGGAAAAGCTGTATGTGGACATCAACAACCAGGTGAAGAAGGGACAGCAACTGGCGCAACTGGACCAGCAGGAGATATTGGCGCAGGTGGACGCGCAGCGGGCTCAGCTTGCGTCGGCGGAGGCCAACGTGAGCGCGTACGACGCGAACATCGAGCAGGACAAGGTGAACGCGGCGGCGCCCGACCTGCCCATGTACAAGGCCACGCTGGACCGCAATCTTGAGATGAAAAAAAGCGGGATTGTGAGCCAGCAGGCGCTGGACGACACCAACAAGGACTACCTGGCCGCGCTGACCCGGCGCGATTCTGCCAAGGCGCAGATCGGTGTGGACACGGCCAAGCTGAAGCAGGCGCATGCCCAGGTGCTGCAGAGCCAGGCCAGCCTGAAACAACTGGAGGAGCAACTCAGCTACACGACGATCGTGGCGCCCATGGACGGCGTGATTCTGTCGCGGGACGTGGAGATCGGCGACGCGGTGAGTTCGATCCTGGTGCTGGGCTCGACGGCCACGCTGGTGATGACCGAGGGCGATATCAACCAGGTGTATGTGCAGGGCAAGGTGGACGAGGCGGACATCGCGCACGTCTACATGGACCAGCCGGCGCGCATCAAAGTGGAGAGCTTCCGCGACCGCACGTTCAACGGCAAGGTGACCAAGATCGCTCCGCTGGGCGTGCAGAAGGACAATGTGACGACGTTTGAAGTACGCGTCTCGATCGACAATCCGGGCGGCGAACTGAAGGCCAACATGACGGCCAACGCGGAGATCCTGCTGGATGAGCACAAAGGCGTGCTGACTGTTCCCGAGAACGCCGTGATGTACGACAACCAGAAGAACGCGTCGGTGCAGGTGCCGGACAGCAAGCAGAAGGACGGGGTGCGCAAGGTTGCCGTGAAGGTGGGGCTCTCCAACGGTTCGGTGAGCGAGATTGTGAGCGGACTGAAGGAAGGCGAGCAGGTCGTACTGCAGCAGTGAACAGAGGATGAGGCCTGAGGCGGGAGGCGTGGAAGACGTCATACTCCACGAAAATCCATCCACTTTTGCGTCGTCTATTGGCTTACTTGTACTTCGCCGCGCAGGATGGTCTGGCGCAGCTCGCCCGTGGCAGAGTAGAGGTTAAAGTTCGCGGGGCGGCCAACGGCGACTTCAGCGAGGTTATCGAGGCCCAGCATTCGCGCTGGATTTCGGCTGGCGAGATGCACTGCGGTGGCGAGACTTGCGCCGGTGATGTTGCGAAGATTCGCTACCGCGCGATCCATCGTCAGCACCGATCCGGCCAGTGTTTCTACGCCGCTGGAGAGTGCGCTTGCGAGCAGGCAGCGACCGTTCTTCACCGTAACCTCAAGTTCGCCGAGCATGTAATTTGCATCGGGCATTCCGGTGGCGGAGATGCCATCCGTCATCAGAATTGCGCGGTCTTTCCCCTTGGCGCGCAGCCAGAGACGCACAAATTCCGGGGCGACATGGACTCCATCGCAGATCAACTCTGCGTAGAGGGAGTGCGCATCGAGAACTACTCCGGCGATTCCTGGCTCGCGGTGATCGAGGCGGCGCATGGCGTTGAATGTGTGGGTGGCGCTGATTGCCCCGGCTGCAATCGCGGCGCGCGTCTCCTCCGCGGTTGCATCGGAGTGGCCGAGGCTGACGCGCACGCCGGAGCGCGTGGCGTGGGCGATGAGGTCGAGTGCGCCAGGGAGTTCGGGCGCGATGGTGAGCAGGCGAATGTGTCCGCGCGCGGCTTGCTGCATGCGCTGGAAAAGCTCGACAGACGGCGGCTGAAGCTCTGCTGTGGGATGCACGCCGCGCTTGGCGTGCGAGAGGAATGGGCCTTCGAGATGAATGCCGACGGGACGCGCGGCGAGTGCTTCGGCCCGCGCGGCCGCACCCGATTTTGCCGTCTCATTCGCCGCGTCGATTGCGTCGGCGATGTCTTCGAGTGCGCGCAGAGTGCGGTCGATGGGGGCGGTCACGGTGGTCGCTAGGAAGTGTGCGACTCCCTTGGTGGCGAGGAATCTGCCGATGCAGCCAAGCGCCTCGGGCGATCCCTCCATTGCATCGTGGCCCGCCGCGCCGTGGACGTGGATGTCGAAGAAGGCGGGCGTCAGCGTGGCCTCTTCCGCGCTTGCGGCTTCAGATGTTGGCTTGCCGGCTTCTATGCTAGCAATGGTTCCGTCTGCGTGGATTGCGATTCGCGGATTCTCTACGAT
The DNA here is from genome assembly GCA_963828115.1 of uncultured Acidobacteriaceae bacterium. GTDB lineage: Bacteria > Acidobacteriota > Terriglobia > Terriglobales > Acidobacteriaceae > Edaphobacter. The sequence goes on along the minus strand of CAWHDN010000010.1, from coordinate 66,370 downwards.
TCCGTCTTCTGCAATCAGTCGTCGCGCCGTGAGCAAGTTGGTCTTCATCGCGCAGCCCCCGGAGCAACTGTTGGCGCGCCCTCTGGAGTTGGAGGAAGAGCAGGCGCAGGGATTGCCGCGGGCACTGGTGGAATGCCCAGATCTTCCGCGGGTGGAAGGGATTTGCTGTCGGTCCACTGGCGCTGTGCGGAGTGGAGTTTGTCGGCGCGGGCTAGCCAAATCTGCGTGGCGTAGTCGTACTGTTCCAGGATGTTGTGCAGCCAGTAGGGCCGGTTGGAGCGAAGCCATGCGGACTCGTAGAGGTCGCGCAGTAGTGTGTAGCCGTTGCGCAGGTCCTGGATGCGCGCCGTTAACGCCGTTCAGGTCGGAGAGCTCGCGGCTGACGCTGGCGCGGGTCTTACGGTCAGGGCTGGTGGATGCGGCGAGGGCGCGCGCGTAGCCTGCGGACATCTCGTCGGCGAGCTGGAACTTGAGGCCGATGAAGTCCATCCGCCGCGCACCCAACTCCATCGCATCGACGGCGTCCGGCTCGCGCAGGTTGCTGGTTGCCGCGCCGTATTTGGTTGCGTCATAGATCGTCGATGAAGGGACAGCCTCATTGTCGATCGGCGAAGAAGCACTGCTCGACGAATCCACTCTCGGTCCGGCCACGGCTCGGGCCTGCGCGATCAGCGTCAGCGCGGCCTCGGCGTGCATGCGCAGATCGTGCGTCCAGGGCCGCATCTCGGCGGCGATCTTCTGACCGTCCTTCGACCACGGGTCGAGCCAGAAGAGATTGTTGGTGGCATCGCCCACCTGGGCCTGGTCGCGGAGTACGGCGTGTGCTGCCATCAACTCAAGCTGCGCCTGATTGAGCGCGCCTGTGGCGTCGCCGTGAAAGACCTGTGCGTAGCTCTGCTGGAAGCTCTCGACGGAGGATTCGCCGGGCTGCCACGCGGCGGCGGCTCCAAAGAGGATGCCGTACCAGTCCTGGTTGATGAGGCCCTCGCCATCGTCGTTCCAGATAGTGTTGAGCTGGCCGGTTGAGCCAAGCCGCTGGCCGTCGCGGGTAAACTGCTGAATGTTGGCGAGCGCGAGATTGTAGTCCGGGATAGACCACGCGGAAGTTGTGCACGCTGGGCGAGACCCAGGTCTCGAAGCCTGCGTTGGTGAACGGCGTAAGCAGCTTCGTGAAGCCCTTCGGCTCCGGGTTGTAGCCCCAGGCGATGGCGATGGTCTCGTCCTTGAAGCTCTGCGGGAGAGACTTGAGAAGGTCGGGCGAGTCCTGCGCGATGTCTCCCCAGAAGAGGAGGCGTCGGTGCAGCGGCTGGAGCGCGGTTGCGATCTGCTGCATGAAGTCGAGGTAGACCGGAGCGAGACCGCGCGCATCGACATCGGGCTTGGTCTGGCCGACGCCGAGGTCGACCGTCTCGTCCGCGCCGATGTGCAGGAACGGGCCGGGATACTGGGCCGCAAGCTCGGTGAATTCCTGTTTAATGAGCGCGAGCGATCCGGGCTGTCCGGGAGCGAGAACTGCGCCGTGCGGCGTCTCCGCCAGCGGCTGATACTGCTCCCAGAGGAGCGCGTTGTGCAGATGACCAAAGGCCTCCTGCTCCGGCACGATGGTGACATGATAGGGCCGCGCGTAGGCTGTCAAAGCGGCTGCATCCGATGCGCTGATGCCGCCGCCGGGAGGCGCGATCAGCGGATTTGCGGCGTAGGCGGCAGTGTGTTCGAAGTACGGCGAGTAGAGATTAATCTTGTATGCCGCAATGGTGCGGATGAGTTTCTTTTGGAAATCCAGCGTGGTGACGGGGCCGCGCGAGAGGTCGTCGTCGAGGCCGCGATATTTCATCGCGGGCCAGTCGCGAATGGTCGCGGTGTGCAGGACTGCATTCGCGCCGGTTCCGGTGACGAGCTGCTTGACGGTTTGCAGTGCGTAGAAGACGCCCGCATCGCTGGCCGCGGTCAGGGCCAGGCCCTTGCCGTCGGGAATGATGGCATAGCCCTCGGGTTTCATTGGGTCTGGCATCTCTGCTGGTGTCGCGCTGCCGCTTTGCGCTGTTGCGCTGCTCGACGCCGCCTCGTTATAGATCGACTTTGCCAGCGGCGAGCCGTACCGCGTGACCAGAATGTTGATCGCGGAGGTGGTGTTGATCGCGACGCCCTGCGCGGCGAGCCAGACCTTAAGGTCGTCGATGGCGAAGCTGTCCTCGGACGCGCACGGGGCTGCGCAGTTAATCTGCAGGCCGCCAGCGAGCGACTGAGTCGCGCCGGCGCTGACCTCGCGCGGCATGGGGATGAGCTTCAGCGACTGCGCGGGCAGATTGGATGCCAGTGGAGTCTGATGCGCGAGTTGGGTTTGCGGACCTGTGGTCTGGGCGGCAGCCATGCGGTGCGACGCTGTGCCTGTCACAAGCAACGAAACCACAAGCAGCGCCAGACCGAACCGGGATATTGACATGACCTTACGGTAAACCAGCCGGTGGGCACGCGGCCAACCGATTTCCGCGCGCACCACCCTTTGAACCCCACGGGCCATTGTGAAAGGCGGGTTAATTTCGCGGAATTCAGAAGAAGCTACAGATAAATTTGTCGTGTATTCACAAACCTTTGACAAGCTCAAAGAAACGAACGAGCAAAGGGTAATGCGGTCTGGGCTTGGTTGCCTGAAGAATGCCGCGTGTTCCTCTGCTTCCAACAATGTTTCTCAGCGAGGTCCCATGAAGAAGCAACTACAAGCGGCGATTGCGGCAATGCTGGTACTCGGTACTCTGTCGCTGCATGCGCAGACCGGCACTGCTCCAGCAAAGAAAACAACCAAGACGAAACAGGCCAAGACTGTCACTGCGGTGAAGGTTGAAGAGAGCCAGGACGAGAAGGCGATCCGCGAGCTGCAGGAAAAGATGGCCGCGCAACAGGCCCAGATCGACGCCCTGACGCAGCAGAACGCCGCCAAGGACGCTGCGCTCTCCGCCGCGCAGAACACCGCGACCAGCGCAGCGTCGCAGGCCACCGCCGCCAGCGCACAGGCGCAGAGCGCCAGCTCCAGTGTGCAGGCCAACACGGACGCCGTTACAGCCATGAAGAGCGACGTCAACGACCTCAAGAACTCGAACGCCGGACTGGCGACGACGATCAACGACGCCAAGAAGGACCTGAACGACAAGATCGACTCGCCCTCCGCGATCCACTACAAAGGCGTCACCATTACGCCGGTCGCATTCTTCGCGGCGGAAGGCGTGTGGCGCGAGCGCTCGGTGAACTCGGACATCAACACACCACTCAATTCCATTCCCCTGCCGGGAGCGAACGAAGGACATGTCAGCGAGCTGAACTTCAGCGGACGGCAGAGCCGTCTGGGCGGGTTGTTTGAAGGCAACGCCGGTACGTACAAGCTCTCCGGCTACTTTGAGGCCGACTTCCTGAGCTCGGGAACCACCTCCAACAACAACCAGAGCAACAGCTACACGCTGCGGCAGCGGCAGATATGGGGCAAGGCGGAGACCCCAGGCGGATTCGCCATCGGCGGCGGGCAGATGTGGTCGCTGGTTGCCGAAGATGGCACCAGCACCAACAACCGCACGGAAAAGCTGCCCAACACCATCGACGCGCAGTACCTGGTGGGCTTCTCCTGGGAGCGTCAACCGGGCTTCCGAATCCAGCAGCGCTGGGGCGACCCCAAGACCGGAGCATTCACCGCGGCGTTGTCGGTCGAGCAGGCGCAGATCACCAGCTTTACGGCAACCTCGGCAACCTCGGGCGCGGTGCCAACCAACTTCTTCTTCGCGGGCGCCGGAACGGGCGGCGGACTCTACAACGCCTATAGCGGGACCTACGCCAACAACGTTGCTCCGGACCTGATCGTGAAGGCCGCGATCGATCTACCCAAGGCGCACTTTGAACTGGGCGGACTGGCACGCTTTCTGCGCGACTACTACTACCCGATCCTGACCAACGGCGCAGTTGGGGCAGCTGCTTCGTACACCTACTCGCCGAACTACACCAGCAGCACCAAGGACGCGGGCGGCATCTTCGGCAGCATTCGGGTCTCGCCCAACAAGTACGCGGACATCGCGGTGCAGGCGATGGCCGGCGACGGCGTAGGCCGCTACGGCTCCGCGCAGCTTGCCGACGCGACCTTGAGGCCTGACGGCACGCTGGAGCCGGTCCGCAACTATCATGGCCTGCTCAGCATTGAAACCCATCCGACGCCTAAGCTGGATGTCTATGGCTACTACGGCGGCGAGTACGCGCAGCGTACGGTCTACACCACCGCGCAGGGTTACCTGATCGGTTATGGCGCTCCCAACCTGGTCGATACAGGCTGCACTGCTCTGCCGGCCAATCCAGGTTCCAGCACCGGCGGAACGCCCGCTGCGCCGAGCAATTGCAACTCGCCGACCCGTTACATTCAGGAAGGCATGATCGGCTTTACATACCGCATCGTCAACACGCCTAAGTTCGGCCGTCTACAGTACGGCATCAACTACCAGTTGGTTCAGCGTGGCCTGTGGTCTGGAGCCACAGCCGGACCGCGTGCCCAGGACAGCATGATCCTCACCAGCATGCGCTACTACATCCCGTAGGTTGTTGCTTGCGAGACTGAGTAATTTTCTTTGCCGGCCGGAGAGTATGACTTTCAAGCAGAAGAACCCATCTGCCTGAGGTCATGCCCTCCGGTTTTGTTTTGCCGGAGTTGCTGCTAAAGGACGCGGGTGTGGGAGTAGCCCTCGGCGGTGAGGGCGGCGAGCAACTCGGCCACATGCTCCGGGCCGCGCGTCTCCATCGTTATATCGACGACCGTGTCGCCCAGGTTGACGCCGTAGTAGGCACGGTTGTGCAGCGTGTCGATGATGTTGGCGCGTTGGTCCGCGATCAGCCGGGTCAGCTCGTGCAGCGCTCCGGGCTTGTCCAGCAGAACGATGCGCAGGCGGACCATGCGACCGTCCTTCACCAGGCCGCGCTCGATGATGCGCGAGAGCAGCGTGACGTCAATGTTGCCGCCGCAGACCAGCACCGCCGTGTGCGCACCGTGCAGGCTGGTGCGGTGCTCGAGCAACGCGGCCAGCGCGGCTGCACCGGCGCCCTCGGCGAGCGTCTTCTCACGTTCCAGCAGCATCAGGATCGCGGAGGCAATCTCGTCCTCCTCCACGGTGACAATCTCGTCGACGTAGCGCTCGACCAGAGGAAACGTCAGGTCTCCCGCGCGCCGCACCGCGATGCCGTCCGCGATGGTGGTGGCTGGATCGACCGTCACCGGATGGTGCGCCTCGATGGCGGCCTGCATCGACGGAAGCCGCGCGGTCTGCACGCCGACGATGCGAATCTCCGGACGCGATTCCTTGATGGCGCAGGCGATGCCGCCGATGAGGCCACCGCCGCCGATGGGCACCACGACCGCTTCAAGCTGCGGGACCTGCTCCAGAAGCTCGAGGCCAATGGTTCCCTGGCCGGCCATGACGCCGGGGTCGTCGAAGGGATGGATAAAGGTGAGATGCTGCTCGTCGCACAGGCGTACAGCTTCGGCGCACGCCTCGTCGTAGTTGGCCCCATGCAGCAGCACCTCGGCACCAAAGCCGCGGGTCGCGGTCACCTTCACCAGAGGGGTGGTCAGGGGCATCACGATGAGCGCGCGGATTCCGCGCTTGGTGGCGTGGTAGGCCACACCCTGCGCGTGGTTGCCCGCAGAGGCCGCAATCACGCCGCGCGCCGCCTGCTCCGGCGTGAGCATGGCAATGCGGTTCAGCGCGCCGCGCTCCTTGAAGCTGCCCGTCATCTGCAGGTTTTCCAGCTTCAGGTAGACCTGCTGGCCGGTCAGCGCGGAGAGCATAATCGAGTGCGGGCAGGGCGACTCGTAGATCGCGTCGCGCAACCGTTCGCGCGCGGCCAGTACGTCCGCCAGACCGATGCTCAGGTTAGAACCCGTGCTGTTTGGACCCTTTGTCGCCATCGCTCCTTTGATGCTACCGCTTCTGCTATCGGTCGCGCTTCGCGCGGAACTCGTTGGCCAGGCGGAACTCTTCCTTCAACTCCGGCGTGCGCAGGTTCTCGCGCAGGTGCGCCAGCCGCTGTTCGAGCGCGTACAGCGATGTGGCAATTGGCTCGGAGTTGGAGAGCGCGATGTCGCGCCACATGCTGTAGGGACTTGCGCCCAGGCGAGTGGTCTCGCGCAGCGCGCGGCCGCCAATGGCTGCGATCTCCGCTCGGCCCGCCGCATCCGCGCCGAATGTCTCTTCCAGCAGCGCGGCCAGCGCCGTGGAGAGCATCTGCGGAAGATGGCTCACCCATGCGCATATCTCGTCGTGACGCGCGGGAGCGAGGTCCATGGTGCGTGCGCCGAACTTTGCCACCCACTCTCGCCACTCCGTCTCAAGTGTGCATGGAGTAGTGCCGAGCACGGGCGTGAAGAGCCACATTGCGTTCTGAAACAGTGTGGCTTCGGCCAGCGCCGCGCCGCCCGATTCCTTGCCCGCCATCGGATGGCCGGGAAGAAAGCGAGCCTTGCCAGGCTGGTTGTAGAGCTTTGCGGCCAGCTCCACGATCTGAACCTTGGTGCTGCCCACGTCGGTGACCAGTTGATGCTCTCCAAGCACGGGCGCGAGCCGCTGCATCCAATTGAGGATCGAGAGCACAGGCCCGGCCAGCAGGATGATGTCGCAGGTTGCGGCTACGGGATCGGCGGCATCGCGCGCAATCCATGAATCGATGGCGCCAATACTCTGAGCGATGGTCAGCGTCCGCTCGGTTGGGCCGGTGCCGACGATCTTGCCACCGAAACCGGCGGCGCGCAGGGCAACGCCGGTCGACGCGCCAATCAGTCCTGTCCCGACGATGAGGATGCGACGCTCCATCGTCTACGCAACCCTTCGCCCGACCACCGGCGCGAGCAGCCGAAGTTGCGCTACCAGCTTGTTGAGCTGTTCGGGGTACAGGCTCTGCGCGCCGTCGCTCAACGCCTTTTTGGGGTCAGGGTGCATCTCCATCAGCAGGCCATCGGCGCCCGCCGCGACCGCGGCCAGGGCCATCGGCGGGACCAGGTCGCGGATGCCAACACCATGCGACGGGTCGGCCATCACCGGCAGGTGGGTGAGCTTGTGCAGCACGGGGATGGCGGAGATGTCCATGGTGTTGCGCGTATAGGTCTCGTAGGTGCGAATTCCGCGCTCGCAGAGGATCAGGTCGTAGTTGCCGCCGGAGAGGATGTACTCGGCCGAGAGCAGCACCTCCTCGATGGTGGCCGCGATGCCGCGCTTCAACAGCACGGGGGTGCGCGCGTGGCCAAGCTCGCGCAGCAGGTTGAAGTTCTGCATGTTGCGCGCGCCCACCTGGAAGAGGTCGATGTAGGGGACCATCCCCTCGATCTGCGAGATCTCCATCACCTCGGTGATGACCAGCAGGCCGGTCTGGTCGGCCACCTCGCGCAGCAGTTTCAGCCCCTCCAGCCCCATGCCCTGGAAGCTGTAGGGCGAGCTGCGCGGCTTGTACGCGCCGCCGCGCAGGAACTTGGCGCCTGCTTCGGCCGCCAGCTTTGCGCTATGCAGGATCTGCTCGCGCGACTCGACCGAGCAGGGCCCGGCCATGATGACAACCTCCTGGCCGCCAACCACCACGCCGTTGGGGAACGTGACCTTCGTTCCCTCCGGCCGGAAGCTGCGCCCCGCCAGCTTGTAAGGCGAGGAGATGCGGTAGGCGTCATGCACACCGGCCAGCACCTTGAACTCCAACACATCGAAGTGTGCCGGCGTGCCGACCCCGGCGAGGATCGTCTGGTTCGTGCCGGTCGTCCGGTGGACATTGAATCCGAGCTCCACCATGCGCTCGATCACGTCCTGAATATGCTGCTCGGTTGCCTGGTCCTGCATTGCGACAATCATCGTTTCCATCCACTCTGCTGAATTTGTAACTAACTTGTTTCTATATTCTGTCTATCTGTTCTGCATTTATAACTACTATTGATCTCTATTCCGCCTGCGTCTGAAATTTTGCAACTTTATTTGTTGCATATTCAGTAAAGTCCGCTCCCATTGTGCTCACTGCTCGCGCTTCTGCAGCGTACGCATCACGTCGATGAGCCGCTCGTAGATGTGTTGCATCTCGCTGTCGGCCAGCGGCCCCGGGTTCACCGCGCGAACGTGGTTGAAGACCGCCTGCTCGCGGTCCGGCTCGTAGACCGGCGCGAGCGTCTCGCGCTTCAGCGCGCCGATGGCCTTCGCCGCCTCCGCGCGCTGGCTGATGATCCGCACAATCTGTTCATCCATCTCATCGATTTTCTTTCGCCAGTCGTATATATCCATGCCACTCGCCTCACCTTGAACTTGGACTTGAAATGAACCACAGCTTTTCACCGCGCGCCCGGATCTTTATCTACATCATCCATCATAAATGGCGCACCGGCTGAGAGATCGCAGTGCGCGATGTGTAAGCGGGCCTCGTACGATTTCCGCCGCTCTCATGTGCGCAACCCCGCGATGAACCGGCCAACCGCCGCCGGGGCCTGCGACGACTTGCTGATCTCGATCAGCGCCACCAGCGCGCTGCCGATCACGGCGGCGTCGGCAAATTTCCCAACCGCGCGCACATGCTCCGCGTTGGATATGCCAAAGCCCACGGCGATGGGGATTCCGCGCGGCTGGGTGAAGGTTCGCAGCCGCGAGACCAGCTCCGAGGCGTCGCCCGCGACACTCTCCTGCGTACCTGTAATCCCCACCCTCGATATGGCGTAAACAAATCCCTTCGACGCTTCTGCAATCGCCTTCAGCCGCGCGTCGGGGCTGGTGGGCGCGGCGAGAAAGACTGGGGCAAGTCCATTCGCCTTCATCTCCGCCAAGTACTCGTCCGCCTCTTCGACGATCATGTCGGTGAGCAGCACTCCGTCCGCGCCTGCCGCCTTCGCGGCGGCGCAGAATTTCTTCATTCCCATGCGCACCACGGGGTTGAGGTAGCTGAAGATCACAATCCCGCAGGCAGGGCGCGCGGCGCGCAGTTGGCGGGCGACCTCCAGCACATCGGTGAGGCGGACGCCGCGTGCAACAGCTCGCTCACTCGCGCGCTGGATCACCGGGCCATCGGCCAGCGGATCGCTGAACGGCACGCCCAGCTCGATCACATCCGCGCCGTTGTCGATCGCGGCCAGCGCAATCTCGCGCGTGGTGGCCAGATCGGGATCGCCCGCCGTCAGATACGCCACAATTCCCGGCTTCTTATTGAACTCGATTGGCATAGCTAACCCTTTGCCCCTTTCAGGTTCAACTCTCGCGCCAGAATTCCCATGTCCTTATCGCCGCGGCCCGACAGGTTCACCATGAGGATGTCTGTCTTTGCCATCGAAGGTGCCATCTTCATGGCTTCGGCGATGGCGTGCGCGCTTTCGAGCGCGGGCAGGATTCCCTCTGTCCGCGCCAGCGCCGAGGTTGCAGCCAGAGCTTCCTCATCGGACGCGGACGTGTACTCCGCGCGGCCCAAGTCGTGCAGCATGGCGTGCTCCGGGCCAACGCTGGCGTAGTCCAGCCCCGCGCTCACGGAGTGGGTTGTGGCGATCTGGCCCGCGTCGTCTTGCAGCACATAGCTGAATGTCCCTTGCAGCACTCCGGGTACGCCGCCATCAACCTTCTGGAAGCGTGCCGCGTGATCGCCGAGCGCGGTGCCGCGTCCGCCGGCCTCGACGCCGATCAGGCGGACATCTTTATCGCCGATGAAGTCGTAAAAGATGCCGATGGCGTTCGATCCGCCGCCCACGCAGGCGACGATTGCGGTCGGCAGACGATCCTCCTGCTCCAGAATCTGTGCGCGGGCCTCGCGTCCGATGACGCGCTGGAAGTTGCGCACCATGGTGGGGTAGGGATGCGCACCGAGGGCACTGCCCAGAATGTAGTAGGTGTCGCGCACATTGGTGACCCAGTCGCGCATTGCCTCGTTGATGGCGTCCTTCAGCGTCGCGGAGCCGGTGCCGACCCCGCGCACCTCCGCGCCCAGCAGCCTCATGCGGAAGACGTTCAGTTCCTGGCGGCGCATGTCCTCCTCGCCCATGTAGATGACGCACTCCATGCCGAAGAGGGCGCAGACGGTCGCGGTGGCCACGCCATGCTGGCCCGCACCCGTCTCTGCGATGATGCGCTGCTTGCCCATCCGCCGCGCCAGCATTCCCTGGCCCAGCGCATTGTTGATCTTGTGCGCGCCGGTGTGCAGCAGGTCCTCGCGCTTCAGGTAGATCTTCGCGCCGCCGAGTTGCTCCGTCATTCGTTTGGCAAAGTAGAGCGGGGTGGGACGGCCGCAGTAGTGGTGCAGCAGGTCGTCCAACTCGGCCTGGAATGCGGGGTCGGCCTGCGCCGCGGCGTAAGCCTGCTCCAGCTCAACGAGGGCGGCCATCAGCGTCTCCGGCACATAGCGCCCGCCGTAGATGCCGAAGCGGCCCGCGCGCGCCCCGGCGGGCGAGATGGCTGGCGATTGCAAAGGTGACGATCCCAGGGGTGCAGTCACACTCATCGGTCCTGTCCTCGAATAACTCAGATGCACAAACGCACAACGCAACTGCACAAACTAAAAAGCCGCGACAAGTTGGGTCGCGGCTGGCTTGGATTTTGAATCAACTGAAAGCTTGCAGATCGTTGCAGCAGATCGTTCAGATGAGCCTAGTCCGTCGAGCCCGCCACTGTACGCCAGTAGCGGAAGGGAAACGAGAAGCGGCTAAAGGTGGCTTTCATCTTGTCTATACGATATATCTTTCCCGCGTCTCCACGCAACCGCGTTCCGCTTCGCCCGCAGCTTGCTATCAGCGGGCCCATGAACCACGCGGGGTACATCTTCCACCGTGGACACTTTTTGAGTCCAACCCATTGCCCTCAACATCTTATATATGTAGTCTGAGAAGAAGAGTATGGGGGGACCAGGGATGAGACGCAACACTAACTTGACGCTTGCGTTCTTGCTGGTTGCTCTCATGACCCTTGTCCCTGCATCCGCATACGCATCGAGAGGGGCGGGTGGCGGACATCCGCATTCGCAGACCTATCACAACCGCACCCCCAGAGTGCATACCCACGGTTCGCATCCCCATCGCAGCTAACTTAACTAGACATTGCAGAGCAGGGAAGTCCACGACGGAACCATGGCGTCGCGGAGTTGCGTGCGTTCTCAGGGAGTTGCGCCAGCCGCGGAGGTTGACGCGGGTCCACGCTCCAGTGGTCAGCTAAGCCTGCGCGAGCAGCAGAGCACGGGACGGGGACGCCTTTGGCGACTCCGGTGTCGTTTAAGAAACCTCCCAAACAGTTCATAGGTCTGAATGGGGGGACTGTGCTCTGACGGCGGAAGTTTGGAAATCGGCCTCTCGCCAGAGGTGGGATGCAACTGATAGCATCGATGGCCATAAAGAATGGGGCTTATCGATGAAGAGAATTGCGATCCTGATGACAGCACTGGCACTATGCCCCATCCTTGCCTCGGCGCAAATTGCCGCAACCTCCGCCAAGAGCTACGCTAAGCAGCCCAAGCGCACCAAGCGCTACGTCATTACCGATTTCGGTGCGGTTGCCGACAACAAGACAGTGAACACCAAGGCCATCCAGGCGGCCATCGACAAGTGCGCCTCCACCAAAAAGGGCGGCGTTGTCGTTGTTCCCCAAGGAACCTTCCGCAGTGGCGCCATCTTCCTCAAGCAGGGTGTTGACCTGCTGGTGGAGAAGGATGGCGTGCTCAAGGGCACCACCAACATGGATGACTACCCGGCAATCCAGTCGCGCTGGGAGGGCACGGAGGAGATGTATACCGCGTCCCTGGTAAATGCCGATGGCGTCAACGGCCTCACCATCTCCGGCGAGGGCACTATCGACGGATCGGGCGATGAGTTCATGGCAAACAGTCCAATGCGCCGTCCGGCGCCACCCGCTGCCGGAGCCGCTTCGACGGCTACAGCAGTCGCGGCTCCGTTGGCGACCCCGCCGCCGCTCGTTCCGCCGGTTGCCGCGCCGGTTCTCGCGGCGGCGGTTACCGCTCCGCCGGCCGCCGCGCGCCGTGGCCGTCCCCGCCTTATCGGCATCCAGAGCTCCAAGGAAGTGGTCGTCTCCGGGCTGCATCTGCACAACCAGGCCATCTGGTGCCTCTTCGTCCTCTATAGCGAGGACGTTGAGATCAATGGCGTCAACATCACCGCCGCGCACAACATCCCCAGCTCGGACGGCATCGACATCGACTCGTCCAGGCATGTGCACATCACCAACGCCTTCATCGACGACGACGACGACTGCATCTCCATCAAGGCCGGCAAGGATGCCGACGGGCTGCGTGTCAACCGCCCGGCCGAAGACATCCTCATCGAGAACTCCCACTTCGCCTACGGCCAGGGCGGCGTCGCCATGGGCAGCGAGACATCAGGCGGCATCCGCAACGTAACGGTGCTCAACTGTGTCATGGACTCCGACAACTGGGCGCCCATCCGCTTCAAGTCGCAGCCCAGCCGCGGCGGCGTGGTGGAGAACATCACCTATAAGAACATCGTCCTGCACGGCACCCGCGAGGCCTTCGAGATGAACATGGAGTGGCGCATGGTCGGCCCGCGCCTGCCGGATTCCAACCCCCTGCCCGTCGTGCGCAACGTCAAGATCATCAATGTCTCCGGTGATGTGAGGAACGTCGGCGTCATTCACGGCCTTGCGGGCAGCCCGATCCAGGGAGTCAGCTTCGAGAACTGCAGGATCACCGCCGACCGCGGCTTCCGGCTGGAACACGCCCGCAACGTCGATATGAAGGGACTGATGCTGGATGTGAAACAGGGCGAGGCAATTACCAAGACCGATGTGCAATAGAAGGAGGTCTGAACGAGGGTTCGACCTCTCTGTAGGGCTGTCAATCCGCTGCTGGATTGACATCACAAAGTAGCGGCATGTATGTATCACGGAACGCGACTCGCTCAATACCTACTTGAAGCCTTACCTGCGCGGCTAGGTCGAGCGTGGAAATACGCACGAACCCAACCGGCCGTTGTGGCGCGGCCCAGCTCTCAACTCAACCGGCCAAGGAGATGCAATTGAGCAGGAATCACTCTTCCGCGAGGCGGTTCGCGTTGTGGCCGCTGGCATTCATCGCATTCGGCGTAATGATTGTGGGTTGCGCGAGCCTCCTGGCGTGGTCTCAAGGCGCATACAACATTCAGGAACCTCCAGCCCGGCAAACGCCGCCAGCCCAGGCAGCGCCGCCGGTCCAGCAGGCCCCGGCTGCGCCCGTGCAGTTCACGCGGACCTGCTCGCTCTGCCACGGTGGAGACGGGATGGGGACGGACCGCGCGCCCACGCTTGTGAACTCCCCCAGGCTGCGCATGATGTCAGACAGCGATCTTGCCGACATCATCCGAAAGGGCAAGGGCAAGATGCCCGCCTTTACGCTTGCTCCGGCAGACCTGGCTGCGATGACGCGTTATTTACGGTCGATCAACCCGGGCGCGGCGGCGGCGGAGACCACGGTGCCAGGCGATGCGAAGGTTGGAGAGAGCATCTTCTTTGGCGATGGGCAGTGCGCGTCCTGCCACGTGGAGCGGGGGCGGGGAAGCTCGATCGGGCCAGACCTTTCGAGCGTGGCGAACCGGCTGAGAGCAGCGGATTTGAAGCAGGCGTTCGTCAATCCCGGCGCAAGTATCACCACGGGCTATGGCAGCGTTACTGTGGTGCGGAACGATGGAAGCAAGCTGCAGGGTTTTGCCCGTGCCGAGGGAAGCCACGATCTGGTGTTGCAGACGAAGGACAGGAAGCTCCGCCTGCTGCTGGACAGCGAATACCAGTCGCTGATCCGGGAAAAAACGCCCGCCATGCCTGCCTATCGGGGGACCGAGGACCAGCAGCGCGACCTCTTCGCCTTCCTCGCGACGCTGAAGGGGGTGGGAGTGGGAGCGCTGAGGGGGGGAGAGTGGCAACCGCCTGTCAGCCAGGCCGAGATCGACCAGGTTGCCCATCCGAAACAGGGGGATTGGCCGACCTACAACGGCACCCTGGATGGAAACCGCAACAGCAACCTCGATCAGATCAATCTGGAGAACGCCGCAAAGCTTCAGATGCAGTGGAGCTACTCGATTCCCTACTTCGGTCTGGAGACGACGCCGGTTGTTATCGATGGAGTGATGTACGTGACGGGGAACAACCAGGTCTACGCGTTGAGCGGTAAAACGGGGCGGGAGATCTGGCGGTACGAGCGACCCAAGAGCGCGTCGGCGCAGATCTCGGGCGACGCCGCGATCGGTGTGAATCGCGGGGTCGCGGTGCTTGGCGACAGGGTCTTCTATCTGACCGACGACGCCCATCTGATTGCATTGGACCGGCTGACCGGGGGCCTGCTGTGGGACGTGAATACCCACGAGGGTGCAGCCGGACAGTATGGCGGCACCGCCGCGCCGCTGGTTGTGGGCGATCTGGTCGTTACGGGCGTGAGCGGCGGCGACAATGGAATTCGCGGCTTTGTGGCGGCCTATAAGGCCACCACCGGCGAAGAAGCATGGAAGTTTATGACCATTCCCAAGCCAGGCGACTCCGGGCCGGTCGCCGATACATGGAAGGGATCGGCCCTGGAGGAGGGCGGCGGCGCCACCTGGCTGACCGGCAGTGCGGACGCGGAGGCGGGAGTGGTCTACTGGGCGGCTGGCAATCCGCATCCCGATACCGACGGCGACGAGCGGCTGGGAAGCAACCTGTATACCAACAGCGATCTGGCCCTCGATGCCAAGACCGGCAAGTTGCTCTGGTACTACCAGTTCACCCCGCACGATCTGCACGACTGGGACGCAAACGAGCCGATTGTTCTGGCGGACACAACATGGAAGGGACAGCCGCGCAAGCTGTTGCTGCACGCCAACCGCAATGGGTTCCTGTATGTTCTGGACCGGACGAACGGCAAGCCGCTGCTGGCGTCCAGGATGGTGGACAGATTGAACTGGGCCAGCGGGATCGATCCGGCGACCTGGACTCCAACCCTGCTGCCGGCCAACGAGACCACGGACCAGCCAACGATGGCGTGTCCCGCGGTGCGCGGCGCAACCAACTGGTATGCAACGGCCTATAACCCGGCCACGCGGCTCTACTATGTAATGACGGTGGAGGACTGCGGCATGTACCACAAGGCGGAGGACGGGGGCTTTGGCCGATACTTCGATCCCGCCAATCCGGCGCAAAAAATTCTTCGCGCATTCGATATAGAAACCGGTAAAGTGGTGTGGCAGATCGACCTGCCCGGGCCGGTGCAGTCGAACTACTCGGGTGTGCTGACCACTGCGGGCGGCCTGCTCTTCTTCGGCGAAAGCAGCGGAGGTTTTGCCGCGGTCGACGCCCATACAGGGAAATATCTATGGCACTTTGAGACCAACCATGCAATGAAGGCCTCGCCGATGACATACGCAATCGACGGCAAGCAGTACGTCGCAATCGCATCGGGGGCCAACATCCTATCGTTCGCGCTTGCCAAGTAGTATTTCAGAATTTGCTTTCCTGGTTTTATCAGCTATCTAAGTTGCACCGGCTTTCCGCGCCCAGGCGCAGCTTCCTATTCGCGGTTGAGAACGAAGCGGCACGGCCACAATCATCAGGGAGAGAACACCATGAACCGAAAGACATCGCGCCGCAATTTTCTTGGTACTTCAACTGGCTTCGCAGCGGCTGGTCTCGCCTCTCTCGCTAACCCGATCGCAGCCGCCGCCCAGTCGGTGGGAGTCAAGCCGGGCGATCTTCCCGACCTGACCATCAAGGAGGTCAAGGTCTACGTCACGGACATCAGCGGTATTCATAAGCTGAACAGTCCGGAGACGGGCGAGCTGGTCTCCATCGTCACCAACAGCGGGATTGAGGGGAATTACACCCTTGGCGACCGCTATGCAACGCCGGGATGGCTCGACTGGGCCAAGCCCGCGCTGGTCGGAAAGAACATCATGCAGTTGCTGCCGACCCTGACCTCGACTACCGGCATGAAGGGACCCGCTGGATACGATGCAGCACCCGCCGGGCGGCCCGGAGGGTCTGGCGCGGCTGGAGGAGCCGGAGCAGCAAGAGGAACTGGAGCGTCTGGGGCCGCTGGAGCTGCCCGGCCACCCGCCAGCCCGGGGTCGCACTCCGCCTTCGAGGGGCCACAGCTTCAGGGAACGGGGCTCTCGACCCGAGGCGGAGGCACATGGCCGAACTACTACACCGCCGCCGCCGACGTCTGCATGTGGGACATCCTGGGCAAGGCGGTCAACCAGCCCATCTACAAGATTCTCTCCGGCGGAACGCCGACCAAGGACCGCATCATGGCCTACGCCAGTTCGCAGCACCTGCCTACGGTGGAGGACTATGTGCCGGATGTCCTGAAGGCGAAGGCGCTCGGCTACCGCGGCTACAAGATCCATCCCGGCGGCGGCCAGCACGCAACCGGACCGGCGATTCCCAGCTACATCGGGCACATGGAGGAGATCCGCGAGGTGCGCAAGGCCGTGGGCGACGAGTTCGCCCTGATGCATGACCCGGTGCAGCGCTATAACCGCTTCGAGGCCATGACGGTCGGCCGCCTGCTGGACGAGCTGAACTACGCGTGGTTCGAGGACCCGGTGCGCACCACGGACCAGGAGGGTCTGATCCAACTGTGCGCGGCGTTGAATCTCCCCATTCATGTCGGAGAGTTCATCTATTCGATCGCCGACTTCGCGGAGTACATCAAGCGCGACGCGCTGGATGTGGTCCGCCTGATCGCCGACAACGTGGGCGGAATCTCCGGAGCCATGCGCGTGGGCCTGCTGGCCGATGCGCACGGACTGGAATGCACGCCGCACAACTGGGGAAATGTTCCAGACATGGCGCTGCACTTCCACGTGGAACTGGCGCTGCCCAACTCCTACTGGTTCGAGATGCCGTTCCCCGAGGAGTATGCGGACCGTCCCGAGTACAAGGACAAGTTCCGCATCAACAAGGACGGGTATATCCTTGCTCCGACCGAGCCGGGGTTGGGCTATCCCATCGACCACGACGCACTGGACAAGGTGACCAAGCGAATCGACCGCTGAGGATTGCAATTGCCGCGCTGCATGGGATTGCGTTGCCAGCGCAATGGAGGAGATACAGTGAAAGCCAGGACATCGCGACGCGATTTTTTGAGTGGATCTGCCGCACTGACCGCGGCGGCGGGATTTGCCGCGCTGGCAGACCCCATCGGAGTTGCCGCCCAGTCGGCGGGAGTCAAGCCGGCCGACCTGCCCGACCTGACCATCAAAGAGGTGAAGGTCTATGTTACCGATCTGGGAAGCTATCACAGCCTGAACGGCGAGCGTGGTGAGCTTGTCTCCATCGTCACCAACAGCGGGATCGAGGGGAACTACACGCTCGGCAACCGCAATCCCACGCCGAACTGGCTGGAATGGGCCAAGCCCAACCTGGTCGGAAAGAGCATCATGGAGGTGCTGCCCACGCTGACCTCGACCTCGGGCCTGCGCGGGACGTACGGCTTCAACGGCGTGCTTCCATCTCCACAGGGCTCCAACGGTCCGCGCTGGCAGGGTGGGAACACATTTCATCGCGCAACCGCGAAAGCACTTGGCTCGGCCTTCGACAGTGACTTGGTTGGCGGCGGGTTGATGACGCACGCCGGGGGGAACTGGCCGAATTGGTACTCGGCCGCTGCCGATGTCTGCCTGTGGGACATTCTCGGCAAGGCGGTGAACCAGCCCATCTACAAGCTGCTGAGCGGGGGCTGTGGAGGCAGCAAGGACAGGATCATGGCCTACGCCAGCTCCACCCACCATGCGGCGATCGAGGACTACGCGCCCGAAGTGGTCAAGGCAAAGGCGGAGAACTTCAAAGGCTACAAGATCCATCCCGGCGGCGGCGAGCACAGCAAGGCCACCACCGCGATCCAGGGCTATGTCGGGCACATGGAGGAGATTCGCCAGGTGCGCGCTGCCGCGGGCGATGAGTTCATGCTGGCGCACGATCCGGTGCAGCAGTACAACCGGTACGAGGCGATGAAGGTTGGCCGCCTGCTCGACGAGTTGGACTACGCATGGTTCGAGGACCCGATCCGCACCACCGACATGGATGGACTGATCGAACTGGCCGCCGCGCTGAACCTGCCGCTGCACGTCGGCGAGTTCCTCTACTCCATCTCCGACTTCGCGGAGTACATCAGCAAAGGCGCGCTGGACGTTGCCCGGCTGATCGCGGACAACGTCGGCGGCATCAGTGGATCGATGCGGGTCGGGCTGCTGGCCGATGCGTTCGGCCTGGAGTGCACTCCGCACAACTGGGGCAACACGCTCGACCTCGCGGTGCACTTCCACCTTGAGCTTGCCCTGCCCAACGCCGCATGGTTCGAGGTTCCCTATCCGCCAGAGCTGGCGGACCATCCCTACTTCAACTACAAGTTCCGCCCGGACAAGGACGGCATACATCCTGGCGCCCACAGCGCCGGGGCTGGGCTATCCAATCGACCGCGACGCATTGGACAAGATCATCAAGAGAATTGACCACTGAGTTTTGTCGCGGCCGTGCAAAAGATTGGGAGGCGTTTCGATGTTCCGATACAAGCTGATTCTGTGCGTTCTGCTGTTGGTGATCTTTCCCGCAAGCGCGCTGGAAAGACCGGAGGTGACCTTTAAAGTCTTCCAGTTTCCCGCCAACATGATTCCGCGCATCGATGGCAACGACGATGACTGGGCGATGGTTCCCGACAGCTACGCCATCGGCATGGATCAACTCGAAGACACCGAAGCGCCGGGAGGGCACGGAACCAATCGCGACCCCAAAAAACTGGATGTTAAGGTTAAGGTTGGATGGGTCAAGGGATTGAATCGGCTGTACTTTCTATATGAGGCATCCAAAGACTACTGGGACTTCTCGCGGCCCGATCTGCACAACGATATTTTTGAGGTGGTGGTCGATGGCGACCTCTCCGGCGGCCCGCTGATCGATATGTATCACCGCGATCTGTGGACGCAGAAGGCGGTCGGGGACATGGCCACGCTCGACCCGCGATTCACCAGCTCGGACGCGTACTTCGCCCAGCAGGGGGCGCAAGCGCAGAACTACCACATCTTCACTCCCGCGCTGGATAAGGACTGGGCGATGGACTGGGGTTGCGCGCAGTACACCAAGGAGCTGCCCTACGCCAACCACGCCCTCAAGTACAACTTCAAGCCGGGCGAGCCGGGCAAACTGGTGCTGGAGTTCTGGATCACTCCATTCGACTATGCAGGATGCGAAGGCCCGGAGCGCGCGGTTGAGTCTGTCCTCACCGAGAATAAATTGATCGGGCTCTCGTGGGCCGTCATCGCCTACAACGATCCGAACTCGAACAAACGCCAGTTCTGGAACCTCTCCCACAAGCAGACCTTCTTCGGCAATGCGTCGGACCTGGTCGGCTTCCGCCTGATGCCGCTGGAGCCGCAGTTCCGCAAAGCCATCGAGGCGCGCTGGTCGTTCAAGGTCGTCGATATGGACCGCAGGCTGGTCGCGTTCAAGGACAACTCCGAGGGCGAGATCACATGCTGGAAGTGGGACTTCGGCGATCACACAACATCGACCGAGCAGAACCCGATGCACGAGTACAAAGACAAGCCGGGCGAGGAGGGGATTTATTCCGTCACTCTTGAGGTGAGCGGCCCCAAGGGAACATCGCGGCTGACTAAAGTCTGGGATGTACACGTTAGAGGATAAGAATGAAACCAGATTCAAGTGAGGCGCACAGCGCGCGGTTTCCGATCCGCTATCTGCTGGTGCTCTGGCTGATGATCATCAGCGCGGCGGTCTATCTCGACCGCATCAATATCTCGATTGCCAAGATTGGGATTGGCAAGGAATTCGCCATCGGCAAATGTCCAGATGGGCTGGGTGTTCAGCGCATTCCTGATCGGTTACGCAGGTCTGCAGATTCCCGCCGGAGTGCTGGCACGGCGGCTTGGTCCGCGCCTCACTCTGGGGTTGTTGGGCGTGTGGAATCCGGTCTTTATCGTGTTGATTGCCTTTATTCCTCATGGGATTGGAAACCCGCTGGTCCTCCTTATCCTGCTGCGCTTCTTCCTGGGCGCCGGGGAAGCCACGATGTTTCCCGCCACCAGCCAGTTCGTCGAGCGCTGGTTTCCGGTCAGCGAGCGCGGCAAGGCGAATGGCCTTATCTTCGCCGGCATAGGCCTCTCCGGCCTGACTCCGCCGCTGATGACCGCCATCATCCTGCGCTACGGATGGCGAGCGTCCTTTTGCTTCGGGGCGAGTGCCGGCGCGCTGGTGGGACTGGTGTGGTACCTTGCCGCTCGCAATACCCCGGAGCAGCATAAGTGGGTGGGAGATGCGGAGCGCGAACTCATCGTCAGCCAGCGCCGCGTCTCCAAAGTCGCTGTCAAAGAGGACGACGCCGCGCAATACGGCAAGCATAAGATTCCCTGGCGGCAGATATTCAGCAGCAAGGCGGTCCTTGCCATCACCCTTAGCTACTTCGCCTTCGGCTATGTGGCATGGATGTTCTATACTTGGTTCTATACCTATATGGCGCAGGTACGCGGCCTCAATCTGAAGACCAGCGCGCTCTACTCCATGCTGCCGTTCCTTGCCATGACCGCCGGATGCCTGCTGGGTGGCGTGCTGAGCGATTGGATTGTGACGCACTACGGCGCGCGCCAGGGCCGTTGCCTGCTGCCTGCTCTCGCTCTCGCGATTACCGCCTTCCTCCTGGTAATGGGTTCGCGGATCGAGAGCGCGGCGGCGGCGGCGTTTATGCTGGCCTTCGGAGCGGGCGTCCTCTTCATCTCGCAGAGTATCTACTGGGCGGTCACCGCCGACATCAGCGGAGAGTATGTTGGCGTGGTGTCTGGAATCATGAATATGGGGGGGCAGGTCGGGGGCGCATGCACGGCCGCATTGACCCCCGTGATCGCGGCCCACTTTGGCTGGAATGCGTCGTTCGCAACCGCCGCCGCCATCACCGCGATCGGCGCGCTGGCGTGGACCGCCATCGACCCCAAACGCGATGTCCTGGTCGTTCGTGAATAGCGGCTCGTCTGTGTCTGGACGGTCGCATCTGCCTCCATATACACTCCCGTCAGATTGAATCTGCTGAGCCGCGGTTCGTTTCGACTCCTCTTCATCGACGGATGCAATCTGCTGCAACCAACGAGTGAGGGAAGGGAAGCACCGATGGGCCAACAAAATTTCACGCCGGCAATTTATCGGCACCGCAGCCATGGCGGGCGCCGCGCTTTCAGGCATCGAGCAACACACTTGCAGGCGCGCAGGCGCAGGTACCCAAATCCGCTGCGGATTGGGATGAGAAGAACGGCGCCGCTCCTCCCGCCCCGGATGCCCCGCAGGCCCGTCCACCCGCGCCGGGCGCAATCCCCATCATCGACAGCCACATTCACCTCTTCGACAACACCCGTCCCGTCTTCACCGGCTACACGGGCGGGCTATTCTACCGGGCGCTGAACAAGCCGTCGACGCCCGCGATGTATGCTGCGCTGGCGCGGCCCGCGGGGATAGTCGGCGCCATCGTGGTGGAGTCCGCCGCGCAATTCATCGACGACAACCTCTGGTATCTGGAGGTCTCCCGCGACAATCCCATCATGGTCGGAGTCTCGGGAAACATCGATCCAGGCTCCAATGAATTCACCAAATATCTGAACCACTTTCACCGCGACCCTCTCTTTCGCGCCATCCGCTCCAGCCGCTTCTACACCTCGGACGGCGGCAAGATCGCGCTCAATCCCGCGCAGGTCTCCAACCTCAAGCTGCTGGCCCAGGCCGACCTTGCGCTGGACACGGCCAACCCCAGCATGAACCTGATGCAGGCCAACGTGCTGCTGGCCGACGCCGTTCCCGACCTGCGCATCATCATGGACCACCTGCCCTCCTTCGATCCCGATGGCGATTCCGGGCCCAATGGCCAGGCGGCCTACGAGGCGGTGATCAAGGAGATGGCGGCGCGGCCCAACATCTTCGTCAAGCTCACCGAGGTCTACCATCCCAAGCCCGGAGATGGCGGCCTCATCGTCAAGAACTATGAGTTCCTGCGCGCGCGGCTGGAATACCTCTTCCAGGCCTTCGGCGAAGACCGC
Organism: uncultured Acidobacteriaceae bacterium; assembly: GCA_963828115.1. Classification (GTDB taxonomy): domain Bacteria; phylum Acidobacteriota; class Terriglobia; order Terriglobales; family Acidobacteriaceae; genus Edaphobacter. The sequence continues at coordinate 44,352 of CAWHDN010000010.1, read as the reverse complement.
GTCATGTTCGGCACCGACTACCCCAACAGCTACGGCGTGGCCACCATCTCCGAGGAGGTCGGCCTGATGCAGCAGTTCTACTCCACCAAGACGCGCGCGCAGCAGGAGAAGTACTTCTGGCAGAACTCCTCGAAGATCTATAAGTGGGTCAAGCGGGCTGATGACCAACCGACTCCGCTTGCGCAAGGGAAACCTGCTCCGGCTGCGCCAGCACGTGGCGGTGGAGGCCCCGGCAGAGGTGGCCCAGGTGGTCCGGGAGCACCGGGAGGCCAGGGAGCACCGGGAGGCGGCCGGCCACAGGTCTAATGCCCTGCCGCCATCGTTCGGGCTGGTTTGGTCCGGGGGGGGTATACCCCCCCTCAAAAGTCCTAAGATCTCCCTTCTAAAGCAATTAGGTCTAGACCAGATCTGGACCCGGTCAGGACTGTGCATGGAAAGTGACTGGCATTTGCCTGGTTCAACTCCCCTTTAAAAAACTGGATTTTGTTCCCCGTCTGGATTTCCCACCCCTGGAATTTGGATTTTGATCCCCGCCAGGTCCGGCCCGAGTCCCCCTCCGGCACGACGCTGGCAGATGCTTGCCCCTGTATTCATTATACCGCCGCTGTCAAGGGGATTCGCGTGCAGATGCAGCGATCCCAGGTCTCAAAAGCGAGACTGGGGCACTCGAAATCCCACCCATTCCGCACAGAACGCGGAATGGATGGGGCACCCGGCATAAAAAATGACATCCGGCGAATTCTTCGCTTGACCTTGACGCTGCGTCAGGGCGGACTATTGTCTATAGAGCAATGAGCGGCACTTATCGCATCGGCGAATTTGCGGAGCTGGCGGGCGTCACCGTCAGGGCCTTGCACCACTACGACCGCATCGGTCTGCTCAAGCCCCAGCGCGGCAACTCCGGCAGTCGGCTGTATAGTCTGGCAGACCTGGAGCGCCTGGAACAGATTGCGGCACTGAAGTTCCTGGGCATCCCGCTTCAGGAGATCAAGCTGCTGCTGAAGCACGGGCCGTTGACGCTCACCGACTCACTCCATGTGCAACGTGAAGCTCTGACCGAGAAGCGCAAGCTGATCGATCGGGCCATCGTCGCCATTGGAGCAGCCGAAAAGGCCATTCGCTCAGGGAAAACAACCGATGCAACCATTCTCAGAAAAATAATCGAGGTGATCGACATGCAGCCACAAGAGAACTCCATGCGGCAGTACTATACGGAACAAGCCTGGACCGAGCAGGCACAGCTCCGGGACCAATGGGAACATGCGCCTACAGAGACGCGAAAGAGATGGAGGCAAGCCTCGCAGCAGCTCTTCACTGAGATCGAAGCGGCGCTCGATCTGGACCCCGCAAGCGAGGCGGCTCAGGCGCTCACCAAGCGTTGGCTACAGTTGGGAGAGAGCACGAATGGCGGCAACGACGGAATCAGGACCGGCAGTATCGAAGCGTGGAAGGACCGCCTCAACTGGCCGCCCGCAGAACAAGAGCGGCTTCTGGCCGGCTTCGGTCTCGATCCCAAGGATAGAACCGGGTCCATGCAGCGTTTGGATACTGTAGGCAAGTTCATAGCGCGTGCGATTGGCCACAAAGTCCAAACGAGTCTGCGCAGCCTGTATGGGATGGATCAGTCGTAGATGCAGCACAGTTGCCACCCTTGGGCGGAACGGACTTAAGAGGATGCACGGGGAATCGATCCGGCAGTATGACGACATGTCCGAGAATTACCATTGGCTCTACTCGGACTATGTCTTGAGTGGCGCGTTGGCGCTGAAGGAAAACGATGACGTGCTGCGAAGCGCCGGAGAGAAGGCACGCATTCTGGATTGTTCCTGCGGAATCGGTACTCTTGCCATACCTCTGGCGAAGCGCGGCTTCGAAGTCAGCGGATCCGATGCCAGCCAGGGAATGGTCGAACAAGCAATTCGTGCCTCGAAGAATGCCGGCTTGGATCTTCCGCTGAGCTGCTGCAGCTGGGAGAACCTGCCGAATCGCTTCGCAGATCCTTTCGACCTGATCTTCTGTCTCGGGAACTCAATCGGCCACGCTCGAGGCAAGGATGAGATGCTTCGGTCTTTGGAAGGAATGCGGGCGGTGCTTAAGAGTGGCGGCAAACTCGTCATTCAGTCGCGCGACTGGGAGCAGATGCGAAAAGAGAAGACGCGTTTTACACCCTATCCTCAGTGGAGAGAGCGCTCCGGGCAGCGGTGTTTGCCCATCTATGTATGGACGTTCCCGGAGAGGTTCGAGGACGCCCACACAATAGAGGTGGTCCTGGTCTTAGATTCTGACGGCAATGTTTCGCTTCGATCATATCCGATCGTCTACTATCCGTTTCACTTTGAAGAGCTAGTGGAGCGCCTCCGGTGTGCCGGCTTTTCTGCCATAGACAGGTTCAGCGAGTGCGAGGCGGAATACCGTGTCATAGCTTCGTAAAGGCCGTCGGCACCTGGCGTGTGGAGTTTGTAACCCACAATCCCTGAGTTTGCTGGTATATTGGCCACGGCTCAAAAAGGACCCCTTCCATGAAACTGATTGCATCCGTTGCAGCAACCCTCGTTCTGCTGTCTGGAATGGCCTATGCCCAAAGCAAGCCCGCCGCGCCCGCGACAACCGCGCCAGCGCAGCACGCAGCTTCATCCGCACAGCCGACGGCTGCTGCGCAGAGCAAGCTGCTGCGCTTATCAGGACGCGAAGCTGCCCGTGGAGCAGCGCATCACCGACCTGATCCAGCGCATGACGCTGGACGAGAAGCTGGCGATGCTGGGCACCGATCCCACCGTGCCGCGGCTCGGCATCGTCGGCACAAACCATGTGGAGGGGCTGCATGGACTCGCGTTGGGCGGGCCCGGCGGATGGGGCGGACGCGGGCTGGTGACGCCCACCACGCAGTTTCCGCAATCGCGCGGACTGGGGCAGACGTGGGATCCCGAGCTGCTGCGTCAGGCCGCTGCCGAAGAGGCATTCGAGACGCGCTGGGCCTTCAATAAATATCACAAGGGCGGGCTTGTCGTGCGCGCGCCGAATGCCGACCTGAGCCGCGATCCGCGCTGGGGGCGCAGCGAAGAGTCCTACGGCGAGGACGCCTTCCTCGTCGGCACGCTGGCCACGGCATACACCGAGGGCCTGCAGGGCAACGACGCGAAGACGTGGATGACCGCGTCGCTGCTGAAGCATTTTCTTGCCAACAGCAACGAGGACGGACGCGACGGCTCCAGTTCCAACTTCGACGACCGCCTCTTTCATGAGTACTATTCCGTGCCCTTTCGCATGGCCATCGAGGACGGCCACGCCAATGCGATGATGACCAGCTACAACTCGTGGAACAAGGTGCCGATGGGCGCCAATCCCGTGCTGCACTCTGTGGTGATGAAGCAGTGGGGATTCGACGGAATCATCTGCACCGACGCGGGCGCACTGGGCAACATGGTTCGCGCCAGTCACACCTACGCGAATAACGCCGAGGCCGCCGCAGCCGCAATCCACGCGGGCATCAACCAGTTTCTGGAGAACGCAACGCCGTCGGTGCAGGAGGCTCTGAAGCAGGGATTGATTACTGAGGCGGAGATCGACGCCAATCTGCGCGGCGTCTTTCGCGTGATGATCAAGCTGGGAATGCTGGAGCCGGCGGCGAGCGATCCCTACTCGCGCATTGGCACGGAGGCGCAGGCCAACGGCAGCGTGGACGACCCATGGCTTTGGCCGAAAAACAAGGCACTGGCGCGCAAGGTGACGGACGAGTCCATCGTTCTGCTGAAGAACGAGGGCGGACTGCTTCCGCTGAAGGCCGCGTCGCTCAAGAGCATTGCGGTGATCGGCCCGCTGGCGGACAAGGTCGCACTCGACTGGTACAGCGGAACGCCGCCGTTTACCGTCACTCCGCTTGCGGGGATTCGCGCGCGCGTGGACAGGAACGTTACGGTGACAACCTCCGATGGCACGGACTCCGCGGCTGCGGCGGAACTGGCGCGCAAGGCCGACGTTGCCGTCGTCGTCATCGGCAATCATCCAACCTGCGATGCGGGCTGGGCGAAGTGTCCTCTGCCCAGCGACGGCAAGGAGGCCATCGATCGCAAGACGCTGACGCTGGAGCAGGAGAATCTTGCGAAGGCAGTTCTGGCTGCGAATCCGAAGACCGTCGTCGTGTTGCAGGCGAGCTTCCCCTTCACAACGACCTGGACTGAAGAGAATGTTCCTGCGATTCTCGACATGACGCACAACAGCGAGGAGCAGGGCGACGGCCTGGCCGACGTTCTCTTCGGCGACTACAACCCGGCGGGACGCCTGAGCCAGACGTGGGTTGCGTCGATGGATCAGCTTCCGCCGATGATGGACTACGACATTCGCAATGGGCGGACTTACATGTACCTCGGCAGCAAGCCACTCTATGCGTTTGGCTACGGCCTCAGCTACACCAAGTTTGCCTACTCCAATCTGCGCGTCAGCAGCGAGCACTTGGCCAAGAACGGCACAGTCACAGTGAGCGTCGATGTGAAGAACACCGGCGCACGCACGGGCGATGAGGTCGTGCAGCTCTATGCGTCGCACGTTGGCTCGAAGGTCGCGCGACCACAGCAGGAGCTGAAGGGCTTCCGCAGAGTCATGATTCGCGCGGGCGAGACGAAGACCATCACGCTGCCGTTGAAGGCCAGCCTGTTAGCCTATTGGGATGGCACTGCAATGACGGTGGAGAAGGACAGCGTGGAGCTTCGCGTCGGCGGATCGTCCGATGCGATTGCACTGCGCAAACAGATCGCCGTCGGCGAATAAGTTAGAAGCCCTCTACAGAAATCCGCGTTTTGAAAGGGCGGAACTTTGTCCCGCCGCAAGTGTCGAAAAAACAATGGGGCTTTAGCCCCCGAGGCAATCTTGAGGACGAGTTCAGAGCGTCCTTAGAGGACAGATGAGAATGAGGCAAGCTGCGAGATGGACGGCAGGCGCGTTGGCGCTTGTCGGAGCGTTGACGATTGCACAGGCACAGCAGATGGTCGTCGCGCGCGGCGCAGCCACCGTGATGGTCGAGCCGTACGCGGAGAACATCGTGCGCGTCAGCATCAGCCTGAACAAACAGGACGCGACCTCCGCGCCGGGCTACGGCATCACCTCTCGCCCGCACGCCGACGGATGGAAGAGCGATGCGGGCGCGAACGGCGATGTAATGCGCTCCTCGCAACTCGTCGTCACCATTGCTGCGCAGCAGCAGCACACGCCCACGGGAACCGAGGCGGACATTGCGAAGTTCTTCAACGGATCGACGCCCAGCCTGGGCATTACCATCACCACTGCGGATGGCGCGTCACTGGTCGATCTGCGCGACTGGCAGATGGCTCTGCCGAACTACAAGGACGGAACCTCGCAGAGCCTCAACGACCGACGCGCAACCGATGATGCCTTCTATCAGGTCGGTGCAACCTTCGCCTCGCCGAAGGACGAACACGACTACGGCCTCGGCCAGAATCAGGAGGGATTTCTCGACCGTCGCGGCCACGTCCTGCGCTGTGCGCACGACTACAACGCACCCTCCGGCCAGAGCGTCTGCGTTCCCTTCATCGTCACCAACAAAGGCTACGGTCTGGTCTGGGACAATCCCGGCAAGACGACCGCCAGCTTCGGCTTCAACGATGAGACGAAGTGGACCTCAGACACAGGCCAGCGCGTGTCATTCTTTGTTATCGCGGGCAAGACGTACGACGAGATCTACTCCGGCTACAACCTGCTGACCGGCGATGTGCCGATGCTTCCCAAGTCGGCCTACGGCTACATCCAGTGCAAGCAGCGATACACCAGCCAGGCAGAACTGATGGCCGTTGCCAAAGGCTATCGCGACCGCCATCTGCCTGCCGACGTTCTGGTGATCGACTGGTTCCACTACACCAAGATGGGCGAGATGGACATGGATCCAGAGAAGTGGCCCGATCCCATCGCCATGAATCGCGATCTGCACGCGATGAACTTCCACACCATGATCAGCGTCTGGCCGCGCTTTATTCCCGAGGACCGCTACTACAAGACCGTCCTCGACAACGGATGGTTCATGCATCTGGCCGACGGCACGCCGACCAACGGCCTGCCCTACGATCGCGCCGGGTCGGACATCGACACCACCAACCCCGACGCCGCGCGCTGGTACTGGAATGTGATACGCGACAACTACGTCGCCAAGGGATTCGACGCCTTCTGGGCCGACGAGACGGAGCCCGATCTGCCGCCCAACGGAAGCTACTTCCACGTTGGTCCGGGCACGGAGTTCTTCAACGTCTATCCGCTCTTCCACACCGCCGCGCTATACGACGGATTCCGCCGCGACCTCAACACCCGCGCACTGATTCTGGCGCGCGACGCCTATCTCGGAGCGCAGCATAACGGAGCAATCTTCTGGTCGTCCGACATCTACCCTAACTGGGACACGCTGAAGCGGCAGGTTCCCACGGGCATCAACTTCGTCGCCAGCGGCATGCCCTACTGGAGCACAGACATCGGCGGATGGCAGTATCTCCCAGCAACGCACAAACCGGAGCGCCCGCCGCTGATCGACCCCAGCGACGCGCGCGACGAGGTGCAGAGCTACGACGACTACCCGGAGCTGTACGTTCGCTGGTTCGAGTACGGTGCCTTTCAACCGAACTTCCGCAGCCACGGCAGTCGTCCGCAGAACGAGGTCTGGTCCTACGGCAAGCAGGCCGAGCCGATTCTGGAAAAATATCTGCGCCTGCGCTACACGCTGATGCCGTACATCTACTCGCTCGCCTACCGCACGCACCAGACCGGCGCGCCGTTCATGCGCGGACTCTTCATGGACTTCGGCGACGATCCCAATGTCGCCAACATCGGCGACGAGTATATGTTCGGCCCAGCGCTTCTGGTCGCGCCCGTCGTCGAGCAGGGAGTGACGAGTCGAGCGGTCTATCTGCCCGCCGGAGCCGACTGGTATAACTTCTGGACGAACGAGAAATTGCACGGCGGAGAGACTGTGACCGTCGACGCTCCGATCGACACGCTGCCGTTGTTCGTGCGCGCGGGATCGATTCTGCCGATGGGCGGGCCGGTGGAGAGCACCAACCAGAAGCAGCCGCTGCAGGAGCTGCGCGTCTATCCCGGAGCCGACGCCAGCTTCGACCTCTACAACGACGACGGCACAACCTACGCGTATGAGAAGGGCGCGATGCAGATCACGCATCTGCGCTGGTCGGACTCCGATCAGCGCCTGACGCACACCGGCGCAGTTCTCCTCGGCTCCGGGGAGACAACGCCGGTGAACGTTGTAGCTGCGAAGTAATTGCGAGGCGTTGAAACGATTGCGCGACGTATTCTCTTTAACGAATATGTCGCGCAATTAATCGTGCGATAAAGTTTGACCTTCTGAATTGTGGGCGTGCTTCCGCGGAAGATGAGGTGGCCGTTGCCGTTCGCGTTTGTAAGCAGAATTTGCTGGAGTTCAGCCACGGCGGGCGCGCCACAGCGCTCCTTCGAGGGGATCGACGGAAGACTGGCGCACACTGGCTGCAGGCAGCAAGACGGCGAGCCGCGCAGTCATCGTGGCGCGCACCTGGTTTATGCGCGTAAGGACGCTGCCCGTGAAGGCGACGCCGATAGCGTTCGGTTCCGCCGGAGTTGCGGCGGGTGCGGCGCTCATCTTGCGGAAGACAGACACGACCAGTTCGGCGAGCTGCTCACCTGCGCGGGTCAGCACCTCGACGGCGAGCGAGTCTCCAGCATCGGCGCAGCGTGCGACCACGGGGGCAAGCGAGGCGAAGTCCGGCGCAGCGTGGCCGCAATCACCGCGTTGATTGCCGTAAGCGACCAGCTCACCAAGCGAGTTGAGCTTCCAGTGCCGCTCGATCTCCCGCAGCAGGGAAGTGGATGAGTCGCCGAGCGGCATTCCATCGTGCGTGCGCAGTGCTGTGCGAATCGCTTCGAGGCCGATCCATGTGCCCGATCCCTCGTCGCCCAGTACAGGCCCCCAGCCGCCCGCGCCGAAGAGGCTGCCGTTGGCCGAGCGGCCGATGGCGTTTGATCCGGTGCCCGCGACGACCAAAATTCCCGGTCCTCCACTAAACGCCGCGTCGAGTGCGATCTCCTCGTCGCCGCAGAGAAGCAACTCGCCGGCGACAGATTCGCAGAGAGCGCGACTGGCCCACGCGCGCACGGCGGGGCTGCTGAGCCCCGCGAGGCCGAAGCAGGTGCGCGTGACCTGGCTGAGCGAGACGCCCGCCGTAGCCGCAACCTCGGCGAGCATCGCACGAAGCCGCGCCGTCGCCTCCTGTTCGGAGACGCGCATCAGCTTCACCGTGCCGGTTGTTGCGCGGGCGAGGACGCGTGTCTCGTCCGCCAGCAGACACTGCGTCTTGGTGCCGCCTGCGTCGATGGCAAGGAAGTAACTCATCGCGACAATAATAAGCTACGGGCGAGGTTTGAGGCTTCAGCTTCAGCGGTAGAGGTTCGAGAAATCGGGCTGGGTGGCTATACTCAGGCAATGCCTGTTCGTTTGCATGCGCTCGATCTCTGCGTGGTTGGTCTGTACCTTGTGGCCATTACGCTCTTCGGGCTGCGCTTCAGCCAGCGGCGCGCTTCAGCCGGCGCGGCGGCGAAAGACCGCTCGCTGCGCGGCTATTTTCTGGCGAACAAGACGATTCCCTGGTGGGCAATCGCCCTCTCCATCGTCTCCGCCGAAACCTCGACGCTCACCATCATCGGCACGCCCGGCCTCGCATTCGCGGGCGACTTTGGCTTCCTGCAGATCGTCATCGGTTATATGCTCGGCCGCATCGTCGTCGCCCTGCTCTTCCTGCCCAAGTACTTCCAGGGCGAGATGCTGACCGCCTATCAATTGATCGACCGCCGCTTCGGCCACACGCTGCACAAGGTCACCGCGGGCCTCTTCCTGCTTACCCGCGCCGCGGCCGAGGGCGTTCGCGTCTTCGCGGTGTCGATTGTAGTCGGCATCGCCATCGGCACCGGAGATGTGCTCTCCATCGCCATCATCTCCGCGCTCACGCTGCTCTACACCTTCGAGGGCGGAATGGCCGCCGTCATCTGGACCGACGTGGTGCAGATGGCGATCTACGTTGGCGGAACGCTGGTTGCCATATGGTCGCTTGGCACGCATGTTCCGGGCGGCTGGGCGACGATTCACACCGTTGGCGCGGCCGCGGGAAAGTTCCACATGCTCAACTTCGCCATGAACCTTACCACCACCTACACCTTCTGGGCCGGAGTCCTCGGCGGAACGTTCCTCACCATGGCCTCGCATGGGACGGATCAATTGATGGTCCAGCGATTGCTTGCGGCGAAAAATCTCGGCGAATCCCGCCTCGCGCTGCTCTCCAGCGGAGTCGTCATCTTCATCCAGTTCGCCCTCTTCCTGCTTATCGGCGCGGGTCTGTTTGTGTTTTATGGATTGCACCCTGCGGCGCTTGTGGCGCTGCATGGCGCCAACACCAACCGCATCTTTCCGGCGTTCATCGTGCAGGAGATGCCGGTGGGCGTGGCGGGCCTGCTGGTCGCGGCGATTCTGGCGGCGGCGATGTCCAACCTCAGCGCCGCGCTCAACTCGCTCTCTTCGACCACAGTCGTCGATTTCTACATGGGCTGGCGACCGCGCGCCAACGACCGCGAGCGCATGGTGGTCTCGCGCGCAAGCACCGTGCTGTGGGCAGTGGTGCTGTTTGCCGTTGCGGTCTACGCGGTGCATGCGGGCGGCAAGGGCAACGTCGTCGAGATCGGCCTCTCCATCGCGTCCGTATCCTACGGCTGCCTGCTGGGAGTATTTTTGTTGGGAACACTGACGCGCTACGCAACGCAAGGAGGAGCAATCGTGGGCATGGTGACCGGCTTTGCGCTGAATATTGCGCTGTGGCTGCAACCCGCAGCGGTGCGCGTGGCGGGAGTCACCGTGCCGCAGGTGGCGTGGACCTGGTATGTGCTGATCGGAGCGCTGGTCACCTTCGCCGTCGGCTCGCTGGCCAGCGTGGTCTTCCGCAGCCGAGCGCGCAAGACTGCAACCGCCGCACTCCTGCTCTTGTCTTGCCTCTTTGGTTGTCATTCCGCAGCTGCTACGCGCAGGAAGGCCCCGCCCGCCAAGCAGCCGCGCCACCCAACCATCTCCACCTCGAATCGCTCCACCCCCGACTTCTCCGCTGTCTCCGCCGCCATCAACACAGCCATCGCGCAGAAGAAACTCCCCGGCGCAGTCGTTGTCGTCGGCCACGGCGGCAAGATCGGCTTCGAGCAGGCCTATGGCGCGCGCAAGCTGGCGGGCGAACCGGGCCCCCATTGGAACCAGACGGCAGGCCCTCCGCAGCCGAGCCCATGACCCTCGACACCATCTTCGACATGGCCTCGCTCACCAAGTGCCTCGCCACCGCGACCGCCGTCATGCAGCTCTACGAGGCAGGGAAGCTCGACTTCGACGATCCCGTTGCGAAGTACCTGCCGGAGTTTGCAGTCAACGGCAAGCAGAATGTAACTATCCGCGAACTGCTCACGCACTACTCCGGCCTTCCGCCCGACGTGGACCTGAAAGACGCATGGGGCCTCGCCGCCCCCGACAAGGGCGAAGGCATGCGCCGGGCGATGAACTCCCCGCTCACTACCACCCCAGGCACCCACTTCGAGTACTCCGACATCAACTACATCGTTCTCGGCGCGCTGGTCGAAAAACTCAGCGGCGAGCCGCTGGATATATATCTCAGGAGCACATCTTTTCGCGCGCTGAAGATGGTGTATACGAGGTATTTGCCAATAAATATGGACTGCGGCGCTGACGACTTGGCGCTCATGCCGGTAAAGCCGGCGAAAGCTGGACGTAAATGGGTCGAACCACTCATTGATCCCAGCGCATATGGAACGTGGGTACGCCAGGGGCTTCGCAGAATGCCGCTCCCACCGCGCACGACAACGAAGGCACCCCAGAAACCAATCCCGACTTCGACCATCTGCTGCGCGGCACGGTACACGATCCAACAACGCGGCGCATGGGAGGCGTGGCAGGGCAGGCGGGAGTCTTCTCCACGGCAGACGATGTGGCGCTCTTCGCGCAGGCGCTACTGGATCGGCTGGCCGGTCGGCCCAGCAACTTCCCGCTCAAGCGCGAGACGCTGGAGCTAATGACCACGCCCGAACAGCCCGACTCAGCGGAGAACTCAGCAACTGTGTTCACGCCCGAAGGCGAGCCCACGAAAGGCGTAGCGGAGCGTGGCTTCGGCTGGGACATCAACTCCGCCTACTCGCGCCCGCGCGGGTCGGTGTTCCCAACGGTCTATCCGGCGACCACCATACTAGGTCGCCAGTATGTACCCGCCAGCTTCGGCCATACGGGCTTCACCGGCACAAGCCTCTGGCTCGACCCCGCCAGCGACACCTACGTCATTCTGCTCTCAAACGCCATCCACCCTCGCGGCAATCCACCCATCTCGCCCCTGCGCGGCGAAGTAGCAACCGACGTGGCCAAAGCGCTGCACGTCTGCTACTTCAATGACTGTGCTGGATCGACCAGGCTAGAGCCTGGACCTGAACTCCTTTTCGCTCAAACGCCATCCACGGGATTCATCCAGATGCCGGATGCCCCAGGTTCGACAGCTTCACCGTCGACCCTGGGGTTAGCAAATTCAAAGGTGCTGACCGGCATCGATGTTCTCGAATCCACCAACTTCGCGGCGCTCAAGGAAGCCGCCGCGCGCAATGGCGGCCATCTGCGCATCGGTCTGCTGACCAACCAGACCGGCCTCGACGCGCACGGTCGTCGCACCATCGACGTGCTGCGCGGCATCGGCGGCGGCATCGAGCTGACCGCGCTCTTCTCGCCCGAGCACGGCATCTTTGGGGCGAAGGACTCGACCGAGATTGGGCAGGAGGTTGACGCAGCGACAGGCCTCAAGGTCATCAGCCTCTACGGCCCAACGGACGCCGACCGCCGGCCCAAGGCTCGAGGACCTGAAGAACCTCGACGCCGTCGTCATCGACCTGCAAGACGCGGGCGTCCGCTTCTACACCTACGAGACCGTCGTCGGCTACTTTCTGGAGGCGGCGAATGCACGCGGCTACGCAGCGTGGCATGATCTCGAAGTATTGTTGTGCTGGATCGTCCCGACTCCAATCGGCGGCGAACAGGTGCAGGGACCGGTCTCGGATACAGAGGATTCGTATATCAACTACATGCCGTTGCCGCTGCGACATGGCATGTCATTGGGTGAACTTTCGGAGTACATGAACGGAGAATGATGGCACCAAACGCTCAAGCAATTCCTTGAGCGCAACCGCAATTTCAAAGGCTTCAGGAACTGGCTTGGACAAGATGGCACGCTGGATCAAACACTCCGTATGCGTGGATGCCCACCCTTATCGTCGTGCGGATGCAGAACTGGCGGCGGGAAGAGTTCTTCGATGCTACCGGCGTGCCATGGGTCAACCCATCGCCGAACCTGCGCAGCGTCACCGAGGCCACGCTCTATCCAGCCCTTGGCATGATGGACGCGACCAACGTCAGCGTCGGCCGCGGCACCGCGACGCCGTTTGAGGTCTTCGGCGCGGGCGCGACCGCCGCAACAAAAGATGCACCCGCACTCCCCGCGTGGTTTGATAGCAAAGTCGTTGCATCCTACCTCACCGCCCGCAAGATTCCCGGCGTGGCATTCGCCGCAACCACCTTTGCCGTTGCCGACGATGCGAACCACTATCCCTACCATGGCCAGACCATCAAGGGTGTCCGCCTCACCGTAACGGATCGCGCGGCGCTCGACTCGCCGGAGTTGGGCATCGAGATTCTCTCCGCGCTGCATCATCTCTACCCCACGCAGTTCAAGCTGGACAAAGCCGCGCCTCTAGTGGCGAACGCCGAGACGATGGCAGCGCTCGCGCGCGGAGACGATCCGCGAACGATTGCGGCGGCCTGGGCGCAGGGGCTGGCGGAGTTCAAAGCGCGCCGGGAAAAATACCTGCTCTACCACTGATTTTTCACCAACCGGAAGAGCAAAGGCGAGATACGGGGATTCTTCGCGGCGCTCAGAATGACAAACGTAGCGGTCAAGGTATCTTTGGGGCTACCTGTCACGCCCTATTCACACAACGTTTTCATATCTGCGTCACAATAGAGGTTGTCGTTTTTTCAGGCGAGGAGTCTTCAATCATGCCGCGCATCAACTTTCATCTGCAACTGGCCGAGCTGAAGGACAAGCTGCTGGCGATGGCGGCCTTGTCGCAGCAGGCCCTGGACTTTTCGGTGGAGGCGTACCTGGAGCGCGATATGGCGCTGTGCGACCACGTGCTGGAGATCGAAGAGGCGATCAACACCGCCGAAACCGTGGTCGACGAGATGGCGTACGAGTTGCTCGCCAAAGAGCAGCCGATGGCCATCGACCTGCGCTTCATCCTCTCGGTCATCAAGATCAATAGCGATCTGGAGCGCATTGGCGATCAGGCGGCGAACATCGCGGAACGTGCGCTGGCGTTGAAGGACCTGCCGGTGATCCAGATTCCTCTCGAGATCCAGGAGATGGCCGAGCAGGCGGGGGTGATGATCCGCACGGCGATCCAGGCGCTGCTGGAGGCGGACGCGCGCATGGCAGACAGTGTGCTCTCCATGGATGACGCGGTGGACGAGCGCAACAAGATTGTGCAGGCCGAGCTGATGGAGGTGATGCAGCAACAGCCGGAGGTGAGCACGCAGGCGCTGACGGCGATTCTGGTCGCGCGCAACCTGGAGCGCTCGGCCGACCATGCGACCAACATCGCCGAAGACGTGATCTTCTGGCTGCGCGGCTCCGATGTGCGCCACAAGTTCTCCCTGGTCGAGGCGGAGTGAAGATCGGCCCCTTCGTCCATTGCGGGCGCGTGGGCAAGTTTGACGCGACGGAGCGGCGCTATTAGGCTAAAAGCTATGAGGAAGTGCGACCGGAATCCGCGCGCCCGCTGCTTGGCTTGTTGTTGCAGTGTCGCGCGCCGATGCTTCTGTCCCGCCTCGTAGAGTTTAAGATCACGAAGCCCAAGACAAGTAGATCGAGCGCCCACAAACCTGGTGGGCGATTTTTATTTTAGACAGATATTGAGTCCGACCACTTTGCTGCTATCTGGCAGATTTATTCAGCAATCAACGATAAGGAATTCGCAGGAAACTTATGACCGATCTTGTCACTCCGCCGCCGACCGCAACCCCAGCTGTGAAGGAGACCAAGGCCCAGAAAGCCGAGCGCCTCAAGCTCGAAAAGAATCCGTGGGAGGCGTGGGAAGATGTACGCCAGTTCGCGCGCGAAGGCCGCGGCGCCGTGCTGCCGGAGTGGGCCGAGTTCTACTTCAAGTGGTGGGGCGTATACACTCAGGGCGACGGAGTGGGTGTCACCGGCGGCAAGGACGGCCAAGGCAAGGCGAGCGAATTTTTCATGATGCGCATCGGCCTGCCCAACGGCCTGCTCACATCGCATCAACTGCGCGTCATCGGCGGGCTAACTCAGAAATACGCGCGCAACCTGGCCGACATCACCACGCGGCAGAACATCCAGCTCCACTGGCTGACGATTGAGGCGCTGCCAGAGATCGTCGATGCGCTCACCAGTATCGGGCTCAGTCCCAAGGGTGCGTGTGGCGACGTGGTGCGCAACGTCACGGGCTGCCCGCTTGCCGGCCTCGACTCGCACGAATTGGTTGACGCAAGCCCGCTCGCGTTGGAGATCGCGCGCAAATTGACCGCCAACCCCGAGTTCTACAACCTGCCGCGCAAGTTCAAGGTCACCGTCTCGGGCTGCCCCGTCTGGTGCTCGTACCCAGAGATCAACGACGTTGCGCTCACCGCGATCCGTCGTGGCGACGAGGTCGGCTACACGCTGCGCGTCGGTGGTGGCCTCTCCACCGAGCCGCACATCGCCGTGCGCATCCCGGTTTTTATTCCGCAGACGAAAGCCGTCGATGTCGTCGAGGCCGTGCTGCGCATCTTTAAGGAGCAGACCGAACTGCGCGAGAACCGCACCCGCGCGCGGCTGAAGTATCTATTCATGCGCCACGGATGGACGGCAGAATCCATGCTCGCTGCCATTGAAGAGAAGCTCGGCACCAAGCTCGAACCGTCGCCGGTGAGCGACGATGCGACGCCCGACGACGTCTATCGCGATCACATCGGCGTAACCCCGCAGCGCCAGTCGGGCCTCTCCGCCATCGGCGCCAGCGTTCTGCGCGGCAGGCTATCGGGCGACCAGCTCATCCAACTCGCCGACCTCGCCGAAGAGCTTGGCGACGGCCATCTGCGCGCGACAATCATGCAGAACATTCTCGTTGCGAACATCCCCAACGCACGCACTCGCGAGGTAGTTGAGCGGCTCAATCAAATCGGCCTACAGGTCGAGGTCTCGCCCTTCTGGCGCGGCGCGATTGCATGCACGGGGACGGAGTTCTGCAAGCTGGCCATCGCCGAAACCAAAGCCTTCTCCAAGTGGCTGGTCAGCGAGATGGAGGAGCGGCTGCCGGGCTTCGACCAGCAGATTCGCCTGCACGTCACCGGCTGCACCAACTCCTGCGGCCAAAGCTGGATCGCCGACATCGGCCTCGAAGGCAAGAAGATCAAGAAGGACGGCGCAATGGTCGATGCCTTCTACTTCTGCGTCGGCGGAGCCATCGGCAAGTACGCGGGCATCGCACGCCAGATCGGCTTCCGCGCCGCCGCCGAGGAGTGCCCCGCCGCCATCGAACGCCTGCTGCGCGCGTATCTCGCGGCGCGCACTCCCGGCGAAGACCTGCGCGCCTACTTCGCCCGCACCGGCGACGAGACCCTCCGCGCACAACTCGCAGGCACCATCGTCGCCCCCGTCGAACGCGACCCTCCGCCCGCTGGTGGCCGTCACGTCGTGGACGCATAATAATCCATGAGCCTTTTCCCCATTTATTTGAAGCTGACCGGCCGGCCCTGCATCGTTATCGGCGCGGGCAATCTCGCCGAGTCGAAGATTGATTCGCTGCGTGCTGCGGAGGCCTGCATCACCGTCGTCGCGCCCACAGCCAGCGCGCGCATCGTCGATATGTCTGAGTCAGGCGAGATCCTCTGGCATCGGTGCGAGTACAAGCAGGGCGATCTTGCAGGACAGTTTCTGGCGGTTGCGGCGACCAGTGACGCGGCGGTGAATCGCGCGGTCTTTGCCGAGGCCGAGGCGAGCGGGGATTCTGGTGAATGCGGTGGACGACCCGCCCTTCTGCGACTTCTATTTTCCATCCGTGGTGCGGCGCGGCGAGTTGCAAATCGCCATCTCCACCGCGGGCGCAAGCCCCGCGCTGGCGCAGCGCCTGCGCAAGGAGATCGACGCGCTCCTGCCGCTCGACGCGGGCGAGTGGCTGGCGGAGCTGGGCAGTCTGCGCCGCGAGATTCTGCAACGCGAGCCCGCGAATGAAGCACGCCGCGAGCTGCTGCATCAGCTTGCCAGCCGCGACCTATGCGGCTTCGACGGCTGCCCCACGCGTGCCCTGGCCCGTCGCCACGCGCTCTCGAATCCCAAGCCCGTCGAGCGCAAACCATGAAGAGATCCGCGCAATCTGGCGTGGTCTATCTGGTCGGCGCGGGCCCGGGCAACGCGGAGCTGTTGACGCTACGCGCCCTGCGACTGATCGAGACGGCGGATGTGATTCTTCCCGACGATCTGGTCTCCGACGAGGTGCTGGCGCTGGCTTCGCCTACCGCGCTCGTGGTTCCCGTGGGCAAGCGTTGCGGCCAGCCGCGCATCACGCAGGCGGGAATCCACGCGTTGATGCTGGAGCACGCGCGCGCGGGGCGCAGCGTGGTGCGGCTGAAGTCGGGCGAGCCGCTGATCTTCGGGCGCGCGGGCGAGGAGATCGCCGCGCTCACCGAGGCTGCGATTCCGTTCGAGATTGTGCCCGGAATTACTGCGGCCTTCGCCGTGGCGGCCGCGCTGAAGACTCCGCTCACCGACCGCGGCTCCGCCTCGAAGCTGATCTTCGCCACCGCGCACCACGCAGCCGACCGATTGCAACTCACGCCCAAGTGGGAGGGCGCGTTTCCCAAGGATGCGACGCTGGTGGTCTATATGCCGGGGCGCAGGTTCCGTCAGCTAGCCGACGAGCTGATCGCCTCGGGCATCGCCGGCGAAACACCGTGCATTGCCGTCTCCAATGCGACGACGACAAGAGGAGCGCGTACTGCGCACGACGCTGGCGGCGATCACCGACGAAGCAGTCGGCCCCGCGCCGGTACTGCTGCTCATCGGCGATGCCATCCGGCCTGCGAGTTTTGCTACTTGACCTCGATCACCGGCGTCACGGAGAGGCCGGGGCGCAGAACGTAGTCCCCGTCTTCCTGCTGCAGGTTGGTGAAGTCGATGCGCACCGGGATGCGCTGCACCACCTTGACGTAGTTTCCTGTGGCGTTCTCCGGCGGGAAGAGCGAGAGCATGGAGCCAGTCGCGCCGCCGACCTGCGTCACCGAGCCAGAGAACTTGCGCCCTCCGTAGGCGTCCACTTTGATTGTCACCTTCTGTCCGGCGCGCATGTGGGTCAGTTGCGTCTCCTTGAAGTTGGCCGTCACCCACAGGTCGGTCAGCGGAATGATGGTCATCAGGTCCTGCCCGGCGGCGAGGTTGGCGCCCACCTCGACGTTCTTCTTGTTCACGATGCCCGCCACCGGCGCGGTGATGCGCGTGTACCCAAGGTTGAGTCGCGCCTGATCGACGCGCGCCTGCGCCTGTTGGATGGTGGCCTGCGCGGCGGCGGCTCGGGACTGCTGCACACGCACCTGGTCAGGACCGTTCTTCACCGATTGATTGGACTGCGCTTCGGCTTCGGCGAGCCGCTGGCGCGCGCTGGAGACTGCGTTCTGCTGCGCCAGCACCGAGGCCTCGGCCTCGGCGACCGCGGCCTTACTGGCTGCTGCGGCGGCGACGGCTGCGTCGTACTGCTGCTTGGAGATGACGTCCTTCTCGACCAGCGGCTTGTAGCGATCGACGTCTGCCTGTGCCTTCTGCGCGTTGGCCTTCGCCTCATCGACGCGCGCGCTGGCGGCCTCAACCTGCTTCTCGGCCTGCGCAATCAAGTCGGTCGAGCCCTTTACGTCGCTGGCCGTAGTGCTGACCACGGTGCCGACGTTGACCTGCGTGATGGGCACGTTGACCGTGGCCTGGGCGAACTCGGCCTGCGCGCTGGCCAGGTTGGCCAGGGCCTGATCGAGAGCGACCTGATAGTCGGTGGGGTCGATCTCGGCCAGCAACTGGCCGGCCTGCACGGTCTGGTTGTCGTCCACATAGACCTTGACCACTTGGCCGGAGACGCGGGAGCTGATCTGGTAAAGGTTGCCGTCCACCTGCGCGTCGTCGGTGTCTTCGGTGAAGGTGGAGCGCCAGTAGAAGAAGATCGCGCCCACCACAAGCAGCAGCACAACGCCGATGATGACGAACTTGCGGCTGCCGTTCGTCCCGGCGGAGTCGTCGATCTCGTCCTCCGCGCCGGCGTTGGCCGGAAAGTTGCCTGTGGTTTCGGCGGTCTGGTCGGCGCTCTGGTTGGCGGATTGTGTGCCGCTTCGGTTCTGTTCGTCTGCCACGGTTACTTCCCTCCGAGATAATCTTTCAGGTTGGACTGCGCGACGCCGAGGGCGCGCGCCAGCGATAGCTTGGCGGCGTTGTGCTGGTAGAGCGCGGCGATGTACTGGTCGTTGGCCTGCTCCACCGAGGACTGTGCCTGGCTGACGGGCAGGTTGTCGCTGACGCCTGAGTGGAAGCGCTGCTGCGCCTCGCTGAGCGCCTCGTTGGCCAGATCGACGTTGGACTTTGCCGCCTCAACCAGTTTGGCCGCGGACTGGATGTCGAGGATGGAGTCGCGTATCTCGGCATTGACCTGCTGCACCTGGTCGGCGAGCTTGTCGCTGGCCTGCGCAACCTGCGCGCCCGCGATGTCCTGCTCGCCACGCGTCTTCGCAATCTGCAGGACTGGCGCGGAGATGCTGCCGGTTGCGCTGTAGGAGCCGTGGGAGTGGTTGGCGGTCTGACCCATGTCTCCGAAGTCGCCGGAGAACTGCACGGTGGGGAGCTGGTCGGAGCGGGCCGCGGTCTGTCCGGCACGCGCTGCGGCCACTTGTTCGCTGGCGGCGGCGAGGTCCTTGCGGTTCTTCAGCGCCTGCGCGAACGCAGCCGCGGGATCCAGGTTGTCCAGCGCGGCATAGGGCTCGCTGTCGGTAAGGCGGAAGGCCTGGTCCAGCGGCAACCCGATGGCGCGCGCCAGCGCCAGCTTATCCTTGGCCAACTGGTTGCTCGTGGAGATCAGCGCCTGCTGTTCGTTCTGGTAGTCCACCTGGGCGCGCAGAACGTCGAGCCGCGGACTGATGCCGGCGTCGTGCGAGGCCATTGCCTGGTCCAGGGAGAGTTTGCTGGTGGCCAGCTCCGCCGTGACGGCGGTAATGCGTGCCGCGTCGGCAAGACACAGCAGGTAGGCGTTGCCCACCGTGAGCACCACCATCTCTCTCGCGTCGTCGGCGGAAAGCTTTGCCGCCGCGAAGTTGTGCTTCGCTGCGATGTAGCTCTCCAGCGCCGGCACGTTGATGAGGCTCTGCGTCAGGTAGGCGCGGAAGTCCTCCACCTGGAACGGCCCGACGATGGGGTTGAGTCCGGGGATCTTGAGGCCGAAGGCAGCCAGATCGATCTGCTCCACCTCGATGGATGCGTCGCCGGTCACTGTTGGCAACAGCGCCTGCAGCTGCTCCATCTGCTGGCCGTGCGCGCTCTGCTCGGCGGTGGCCTGCAGGATTACGCCGAGGTTCTGCCGCAGGCCGCGCGCAATCGCGTCGTCCAGCGATAGGTCGAGCACTGCGTCCGTTGCCTTGCCTTCGACCAGCGATCCCGTGAAAGCGCCCTGCGTGGGAGCGGCCAGATTCACGCCGCCCGGCGCCGCGAGCTGTTGCAACGCGCCCTCGGTGGCCTGCGCTTCAGCGGAAGATGTGGCCCCGGTGCTGCCCGCTTGCGCGTACCCTGTGGCGGCGGCAAGCAGCAGGAAAGTGATGCCGCCGACCGCATGGGCCCTCCAGCCAGACGACACTGCATTCCGTTGAATCATTGCTTATATGTTACCCGTTCTACGGGTGTAACTGATAATTTGTCCATCCATCGTCCTGCGCAATTCTACCTTTCTTCGCAAGGAAGATTTACGGTGCGGCGCGCATGCATTTGCTTCCGCGAAGCAGATACACTTTGGATGCAATCGAAATCGATGGAGAGTGTGCGCGATGTTTCTTGGAATTGACGTAGGGACAGGGGGAACGCGGGCCGTGCTGGTGGACCGCGAGGGACGCGTGGTGGCAACGTCTGCCAGTGAACACGCGGCGATTCACTCCCAGCAGATTGGCTGGGCGGAGCAGCAGCCCGAGGACTGGTGGCGCGCGGCGCGCGTGGCCATCGCGGGCGTACTGGCTGCCGCCGAACTGGATGGCGCCGGGATCGAGTCCATCGGCCTCACCGGACAGATGCACGGCTGCGTCATGCTCGACGCCGCAGGCGAAGTCCTCCGTCCCGCGCTCATCTGGTGCGATCAGCGCACCCAGCCGGAGTGCGACTGGCTCGACGCAAAGCTCGGCCGCGAGCGTCTGATAGAACTCACCTGCAACCCCGCGCTGCCCAACTTCACACTCACCAAGCTGCTCTGGGTGCGCACCCATCAGCCCGAAATCTTCGTCCGCATCGCGCACGTCCTCTGCCCCAAGGACTACGTCCGCTTCCGTCTCACCGGAGAGTTCGCCATCGACATGCAGGAGGCCAGCGGAACGCTTCTGCTGGACGTGGCGCATCGCTGCTGGTCCGCCGAGGTCGCAGACGGCGCGGGCATTCCCATCGGCTGGCTGCCGCGTCTCTTTGAAGGTCCCGAGATCTGCGCGCGTATCAGCGACGCGGGAGCCGCCGCCACCGGCCTCGCCGCCGGAACTCCCGTCGCCGCGGGCGCGGGAGACCAGGGCGCGGGCGCAGTTGGAATGGGAATCGTCGCGCCCGGTTCGGTCTCCGCCACAATCGGCACCAGCGGCGTGGTCTTCGCCGCCACCGACCGGCCCACCATGGACCGCCTTGGCCGCCTGCACACATTCTGCCACGCCGTGCCCGCGATGTGGCATGTGATGGGCGTGACCAACGGCGCGGGCCTCTCGCTGCGCTGGCTGCGCGACACATTCGCCGCCGGCGTCTCCTACGACGAGCTCACCGCCGAGGCCGCGCGCGTCCCCGCCGCCAGCGATGGAATGCTCTGGGCGCCGTATCTATTCGGCGAGCGCACGCCGCATCTCGACCCCGAAGCCCGCGCCGCATTCGTCGGCATCACTGCATCGCACACGCGCGCCCACTTCGTCCGTGCCGTCCTGGAGGGAGTCGCCTTCAGCCTGCGCGACACGTTTTCCTTGTTCGCCGAACTGAAGATTCCCGTCGCACAGATCCGGCTCGGCGGAGGCGGTGCGCGCGGGCCATTGTGGAGGCAGATCCAGGCCGGCGTCTACGGCCGTCCGGTGGAGCTGCTTGCCGCCGAGGAGGGCGGCGCATTCGGCGCGGCGCTGCTGGCCGCGGTCGGCGTCAATGCGTGGCCCAGCGTCGAGGCGGCCTGCGCTGCAACCGTCCATGTCGCCGAGGTCATCGAGCCGAAGGACGCAGCCGCAATGGATGCGGCCTACGCGCGCTTCCGCCGGGTTTATCCTGCATTGAGAGAGATTGGGAGGGCGTAATGGCAGAGCGTGAGATTGGCGTTGGCGTAATTGGCTTCGGTTTGGGTGGACGCGTCTTTCACGCGCCGTTCGTCAACGCGGTCTCGGGCCTGCGTCTCGCCGCCATCATGCAGCGCAAGGGAGACGAGGCCGCCAAAGCCTATCCCGCAACCAGGATTGCGCGCTCGGTTGAGGAGCTGCTGGCAGACAAATCCATCGAGCTGGTCGTCGTCTCCACGCCCAACGCGACGCACTTCGCGCTGGCCAATCAAGCTCTCGAAGCCGGCAAGCACGTCGTCATCGACAAGCCCTTCGCCGCCACCAGCGATGAAGCCCTCGCGCTCGGCAAGCTCGCCAAGAGCAAATCCCTGCTCGTCATTCCCTTCCACAACCGCCGCTGGGACGGCGACTTTCAGACCGTCCGCAAGCTGCTGCAGGAAGGTGCCGTTGGCCGCCTCGTCACCTTCGAGTCGCACTTCGACCGCTTCCGTCCCATTCCGCGCGAGAACACATGGAAGGAGGCCGAGAATCCCGCCAACGGAATGCTCTTCGACCTCGGCCCGCACCTCGTCGATCAAGTGCTCGCGCTCTTCGGCCCTCCCGCGGCGATTACCGCCAGCGTCCGCGCCGACCGCGACCAGACGGCCATCGAAGACGCCTTCGACATCACGCTGCATTATCCGGCCGCGAACGGCAAGGGTCTCCTCGCCCACTGCCGCACCAGCTATCTGGCCTGCGACAACGCACCGCGCTTCCTGCTGCATGGCACCAGGGGCAGCTTCCGCAAGCATGGCCTCGACCCGCAGGAGCCCGCGCTGGTCGGTGGCGCAAAGGTTCCCGTGCAAGGCTCGCAGCAGGTGTGGCTACAGGAAGACGAATCCGCGTGGGGCACGCTCACCGTCGCTCCCAATCCAGCTGATCCCGCAACCCTGGTCACGCGACAGGTCAAGACCGAGCGGTGCGACTATCGCGGCTTTTACGCCAACGTCCGCGACGCCATCCTCGGCACATCGCCGCTCGCCGTCACCCCCGAAGACGGCTTCCGCGTCATCCGCCTGCTGGAGCTTGCCCGCGAAAGCTCCGCTGAAGGCCGCACCCTGAAGGTAGAGTTTTAGCGCGTAGACGGACGGTCCTCTACTTCATCCTGCGCCGCGCAAAGCGCAACACGCTCTCAATCAGGATCAACGCCAGCCCCGCGAACAGCACTGGCCCAGCCCATCGCGCATTGGAGGCCGCACGCGGCAACCCTGCCATGGCGAGGCCGAGCCAGACGAGAATCGCGCCTGCAAAGCTCCCGTCGTCAACGAACAGGCCGTATATCTCACGCGCAATCGACTTGATCCAGCGCATCAGTCCTCCGCCAATACCGCGTGGGCACTGGCCCGGCACAACGGCATAAGGGCCAGCGCGACTCCGAGATACGCTGCGATCAGCCACACGATGGCAAGATCGCCATCCGGCCACGCAACTCCCGCGCCCTCGCCCGCCCAGAACGTCCCGAACGCGCACAGCACCACTCCTGCCAGGAACTTCAGCGTGTTCTCTGGAATCCGCGCCAGCGGCCGGTGCAACGCGAAACCCGACCCGGCCACAACCAGCAGCGCTGCCACCGCGCCCAAGCTTGCGGGCAGCAGCAGCCCCGCTCCGCCCGCTCCGAACGCAATTACGATGAAGACCACCTCGCCGCCTTCGATCATGGTGACGTTGAAAGCCGCGCCAAACGCAATCTTGTCCCAACGGTGCGCGCCCTTGGAAAGCTGGGCAACGCTGGCCTCCGCCTCGCGTATCGCCTCGGCACTTCGGGCAAAGGCGACCTCTTCGTCGTGCATTGCAATGAGCCCGGCAGCCCGCAGGATGGCCTTGCGCAGCCAGCGCATGCCGAACAGCACGATCATCGCCCCTACGACCAGCTGAACCATGTGAAATGGAATGCGCGTCAGCCCGTGCAGCGGAATCCGCGTGAGCGCGGGACCAACCGTGGCCACGATGGCCGCGAGTAACGCCAGCGCAGCCGCCGCCCCAGCCAGCGCGCTGCGCCATCCCCGCACGCTGCCCACCGCCAGCACCACCGTCAGCGCCTCAACGCACTCCACCAGAGACGCCAGAAACGACGCCACCAGCGTCGTGCCCATCCGCGTCGCTTCAAGTTGTCCTAAGCCGATGACCATTCCGCTCCCGCCACTCCCTGAACTAAACAACCAAAATCACTAGAGATTCCAGATTATGGCACTCAACGCATAGGATGCTTGTGACGGCGCTCTTGACGGCAATTGACACACAGACCGTGAAGAGCCTCGGGACAGCACACATGCCTTTGATGCACAGGACGAACGCAACACCTCCGGCCACGCCTGACATCCTGCGTACGTTGCCGCTCCATCAGCCCCTGCTGTGGGTACGCCAGCCCGCGCATGCGGCCTGAAGACAAGCAGCAGTAGACGGTGCTGGCAGACGAGCAGCCCGAGGACACGCCGGCTGAAATTTGTCTGGCTGAAGGCGCCCTGAGGCCTCTTTATAGAAGGGGATTGCGGTTTTGCTCTGGGGTGCCGGTGCCGGGTAGCGGCTTGATCCGCCGGGTGCGGTAGCCGCGGCTGCGATACAGGAACAGCGATCCGCACGCGCAGCACTTCCATGGGTAGATTCCGAAGAGGCCCAACACGTTCCGCTGCAGGAAGCCGTCGCGATGGACGCGCATGGGTGCGCGGTCGTTACATGTGGGGCATTTCACTTCTTTCGAACGTGCCATGGCTTCCTGTTACTGCTGGGAGAAATTTCGCGCAACGCCTGAACAGTTTCACCGAACCGGCATTGCTCGATAGTGACGCAATGTGGCTTTCCCTAGGAAAGCCACGCAAACTTTCTTCGTTCCTGAAACTTCCTGCGAGGAAATAGCCCCAACAACGCATCTGGAACCAACCCAGTATGGAACTCTATCGGCAGGAAGAAGCAGTTGCTGCCATGGCCCGAAATCTGTCTATCGACAAATCTACAAACTTGAATCAAGAACTGCTGTATCCCTGGTCACAACACAAGCCATAGATGCGCGGCAGAACTATTACGATGCAGCAAGCATAACCTCAGCCGGCGGTCTGCGTCTGCGATTCGTGAAATTTTTTCACAATGGCCAGGTACTTCCGTGCGTTTTCGGTAATCGTCTCGGGGTGACCCTCCCGGATGGACTTCGGGTTCACCAGGTCGGCACCGACGCCAAGCGCGAACGCTCCGGCCTCCAGAAACTCCGCTGCGGTGGCCAGCGAGACGCCGCCCGTGGGCACCAGCTCCACCTGGGGCAGCGGCGCCTTGATCGACTTCAGGTACTTTGCGCCGCCCATCGCGCTGGCCGGGAACACCTTCACCACGTCCGCGCCTGCCTCCCATGCGGTCAGTATCTCGGTCGGCGTCAGCGCGCCGGGAAGCACGGGCACACCGTAGCGATGGCACATCTCGATGGTCTTCAGGTTCAGCGCCGGGCTCACCACAAACGCCGCGCCCTCCAGAATGCATATGCGCGCCGTCTCGGCATCCAGCACCGTCCCCGCGCCAAGCAGCAGGTCGGGGCGTTCCTTGGCCAGGCGAGCCATCACGCGAATTGCGCCGGGGACAGTCATGGTGACTTCCATCACGTTGACGCCGCCGGCCGCGATCGCAGTTGCCAGCGCCAGCGCCTGCTCTTCGCTCTCGGCGCGCAACACCGGCACCAGGCCGATCTCGCGCAGTGCATTCAGTACTTCCGCTTTCTGCATTTCATTCTCCTGTTTCCTGTTGCCAGCTTTACCGCTGTACCCGCGCGCCTCCGCCCTTCATGATGCGCTGCACCTCGTCGAATGTCGCCATGGTGGTATCTCCCGGCGTAGTCATGGCCAGCGCTCCGTGCGCGCATCCGCAGTTCACCGCCCACTCCGCGCCTTTTTCGTTGAGAAATCCATAGATCAGCCCCGATGCGAACGAATCGCCGCCGCCCACGCGGTCGAAGATCTCCAGGTCCGGCATCGGCCGCGCCTCGTGGAAGACGCCCTCGTAGTAGCACACCGCGCCCCAGTCGTTGACGCTCGCCGTCTTGGCGTGGCGCAGAGTCGTGGCCACCGCCCGGAAGTTGGGGAACGCCGCAACCGCCTTCTCGATCATCCGCCGGAAGCTGCCCGAATCCAGCTCGCCAAGGTCTCTCGCCCACGCCCTCGATCTCGAATCCCAGCGCGGCGGTAAAGTCCTCTTCGTTGCCCAGCATCACATCCACGTACTGCGCCAACTCGCGGTTCACCTCGGTCGCCCGCGCTTTGCCGCCAATCGACTTCCACAGCGAGTCGCGGTAGTTCAGGTCGTAGCTGACGATGACCCCGTGCTTGTGCGCCGCAATCATCGCTTCTTTTGCGACCTCCGCGGTCGATTCGCTCAGCGCGCAGAAGATTCCGCCAGTGTGCAGCCAGCGCGCGCCCTCGGTGCCGAATATCTCGTCCCAGTCGATCTCGCCCGGCTGCAACTGGCTCACCGCCGTGTGGCCGCGGTCGCTGCAGCCCAGTGCCGCGCGTACGCCAAATCCGCGCTCGGTAAAGTTCAGCCCATTGCGCGTCGTCCGTCCCACGCCGTCGAACTTCGCCCACTTCACATGCGTCTGGTCCACGCCGCCCTGCAGCATCAGGTCTTCGATCAGCCGTCCCACGGCGTTGTCCGCCAGCGCGGTCACCACCGCCGTCTTCATCCCGAAGCAGCGGCGCAGGCCGCGCGCCACGTTGTACTCGCCGCCGCCCTCCCACACCTGGAACTGGCGCGTCGTGGCCACCCGCACATCGCCCGGATCGAGCCGCAGCATCACCTCGCCCAGGCTCACCAGGTCCCATTTGCACACGTCCTTGCTGCGAATTACCAGACTATTTTTCCCGTCCGCCATTAATCCATGCCCCTCGCGCCAACCATTTACTAACTGCCAGCAACCAGCAACCAGCAACTATCAACTATCAACTATCAACTATCAACCAACAACCAGCAACCAGCAACTTACTTCAAGTCCCGAATCGCTACTGGGTCCATGTCGTCGTATGCCTGGTTCTCTCCGCCCATGCCCCAGCAGAAGGTGTAGTTCTTGGTGCCAACGCCGGAGTGGATCGACCAGAGGGGAGAGACCACTACCTGCTTGTCCGCCACGATGATATGGCTGGTCGCGTCCGGTGGCCCCATCAGGTGAACCACGCGCTGGTCAGGCTCGACGTCGAAGTACATGTAGATCTCCGACCGCCGATTGTGCGTGTGCGCAGGCATGGTGTTCCAGTTGCTTCCCGGCGCAAGCAATGTGAATCCCATCACCAGTTGGCAGCTCCGGATGCCTTCCATATAAATCGGCTTATAGATGGTCCGCTTGTTGCATGTCTCCATCGACCCTAGCTCCAGCCCCTTCAGGTCGGAGAACTTCACCATTCTGGTCGGATATTCCATGTGCGCCAGATAACTCAGTAAATAGAATGCTGCCGGTGCCGACGCCGACTTACTCGTGAATGTTACCGACTTACTTCCGCGACCTACATATAGCGTGTCCAGCTTGTCTAAGTCGAAGCTGACTCCATCCACCGTGACCGAGCCCGGCCCGCCGGTGTTCAGCACGCCTAGCTCGCGCCGTTCCAGAAAGTACTCCGCGCGCAACTCCGGCTGCGTCTCCAGCTTCAGCGAGCCGTTCGTCGGCGCCGCGAAGCCGATCACAGCGCGGTCCAGGTCCGCATACGCCAGATTGATATGTCCGGGGATAAACAGGTCTTCCAGCAGAAATGTCTCGCGAAGTTCTTCGCTCGTCATCCGCGCATAGCGCACGGGGTCGGCCATCTGAAGCAGTTTCATGGGTCTCCTTCGATCTCCACGGCGAGTCATCCTGCGTGGAGACACCATCCCTATTGTAGCGGAGAGGTTCGGCGAAGGGCGTGACCAAACTCACAGCCGTGGCAGTGCAGTTTGCTCGACCGGCACAACCCGCGTAAAGTAGTCCTTATTATGTCCAATATCCTCGATTCCTTCCGCCTCGACAACAAGATCGCCCTCGTCACCGGCTCGGCCGGCGGAATGGGCGCGGCCATTGCCATCGCCTTCGCCCAGGCTGGCGCCACCGTCGCCACGCACGACATTCGTCCCCCCGCAGACACCGTTGCCGCCATCGAAGCCGCTGGCGGTAAAGCCGCCGCATTCAGCGCCGACCTCTCCGACACCGCCGCCCCCGAGGCGCTCTTCAAGCAGGTGCTCGCCAGGTTCGGCCGCGTCGACATCCTGGTCAATAACGCCGGAATCATCCTGCGCGAAGACGCCGTCAACGTGCCGCTGGCAGACTGGCTGAAGGTCATTCAGATCAACGAGACCGCCGTCTTCCAGCTCTCGCAGCTCGCCGGCCGCGACATGATGGCGCGCAAGGCTCCGGGCAAGATCATCAGCACCGCATCCTTGCTCAGCTTCCAGGGCGGAATCCGCGTGCCCTCCTACGCCGCGGCCAAGGGCGCCGTCGCGCAGATCACCAAGGCGCTGGCAAACGAGTGGGCCGTCAAGAACATTCAGGTCAACGCCATCGCCCCCGGATACATCGCCACCAACAACACCGCACAGCTCCGCGCCGATCCAGAGCGCAGCAAGGCGATCCTCGACCGCATCCCCGCCGGACGCTGGGGCGAGGCCACCGACGTCGCCGGCACGGCCGTCTTCCTGGCCTCTTCCGCAGCCGACTACATCACTGGCCACGTTCTGGTCGTCGATGGCGGATGGATGGCGCGCTAAGTCCTCCATTCAACCGCGAACGATTAAGCCAAATAAAAGATCCCACCCGGCAAGGGTGGGATCTTTCTTTGCTCCATCAAACAACTCGTGCCGGATCACTGCCCCGCCTTCTCCGCCGGCGGAATCGTAATATCCAGCTCCGTCACCGTGCCCAGCGTAGTGAGCGGCGGCTTGATCTCCGTCTTGTTCCCCACCACCACAATCGCCAGCTTCGACACGTCGATGTACTTGTTCGCCACGCGCGTCACATCCGCCGCCGTCACGCGCGCGATGCCGTCTTTATACTTCTCCAGAAAGTCCGGCGGATAGCCGTAAAACGCCAGCGTCACCTGCTCGTTCAGCGTCTTCTCCGGCGTGTCGTAGTGGAATATGAACGAGTTCATCACGTCGTCCTTGGCCTTCTTCAGCTCCTCCGGCGTAGGCGGTTTGGTCTTCAGCCTTCCAATCTCCTCCAGAATCGCCTGCGTCGCCGCCACCGTGCTCACGCTCTTGGTTCCAGCCTCGCTGCGGAAGACGCCCGGATGGTCGTACGCCGCGCCAAAGTTTCCGCTCACGTCATACGCCAGCCCCAGCTTGGTGCGCACATACTGGAAGACGCGTGATCCGAAGCCCCCGGAGAACACCTCGTTCATCACGCTCAGCGCGTAGTAGTCAGGATTGCTGCGCACAGTCCCGATGCCCACGATCTCCACCGACGACTGGTCCACGTCTTCCTTGTCGGCGAAGTAGACGCCCGGCTTCGGCCCCGCAAACTCCGCCTTCGCCGGCTCGATCGCCGCGCCGCGCGCCAGCGGATCGAAGGCCTTGCGCAGCTTCGCTTCCATCGCCGCCGAGTCGAAGTCCCCCTCCACCGAGACGATCATGCCGTTGGGAACCACGCTGCGGTCGTGCCACGCCTTCAGGTCGTCCACCGTCACCGCAGCCACGGTCTTGTACTCGGCCTGCCGCGCATACGGACTCTCCGCGCCATAAACCAACCTGGTCGACTCGCGCCCCGCAATTCCGCCCGGGTCGTCGTTGCGCCGTGAGATTCCGGTCGCCATCTCGCGCTGCGCCATCGCCAGCTTCTCCGCCTTGAACGCCGGATGCAGCAGCAGATTGACCGCCTCGCCGAAGACGCTGTCGAAGTCCTGTTTGAAGCTTCCCCACTCCACCGACGTGTTGGCCAGCCCGCCTCCCGTTTCAATCGCCGCGGCCTTCACCGCAAGCTCCGCGTCCAGCGCGTCGCCGCTCTTCGCCGCCGTTCCGCTGGTGCGCCACGCCTCGCCGTACATCCCCACCAGGCCGGTCTTCGCGGCCGGCTCCTCGCGGCTTCCTCCGCGGATCAGAATCGATCCATCGATGAACGGAAGCTCATGGTCTTCCTGCAAGAAGATCACCAGCCCATTGGCCAGCTCGATCCGCTTCGGCTGCTGCGGCTTGAAGTCATGCAACGCAGGAACCGCGATCTTCTTCCACGGCTCGGCCTGCTCGGGAGCCTTCGCCGCGCTCTTCGCAGCCGCGGCCGTGGAAGGCTGTGCCGAAGCTGCGCTCTGTGCCGCGGAGAATTGTCCCGGCGAGAGCAGAATACAAACTGCAATCGCAAGCGCGAAGAAACTCATGGTTGATTTGCTCTTCATCTCGCACCTCCCGCATCCTGAGTCTGCCCCTGTGCCGGTGGCGTGAACTCAATCCGCGCGCTCGTCCGGTTGCTCTCCACAAAAATCTTGTTCGCCACGCGACGCACGTCCGCCTTCGTCACCTTGTCGATCTCGTCCAGCTTGCGGAACAGTTCGCGCCAGTCGCCATACCGTGTCTGGTACTCGGCCAGTTGTTGCGCCAGACCCTCGTTGTCGGCCAGTCCGCGCAGCAGCCCGGCGCGCGCCCGTGTCTTGAACATCTGAAGTTCTTCATCGCTCACGTCGCTCGTCTTCAGCCGCTCGATCTCCTTGTGGATCGCCTCCCGCATCTCGTCCGGCGTGTGTCCCGGCACTGGCACCGCGTAGAACGCGAATAGTCCGGGAAACTTCTCGCCAGGAAATCCGCTGAACCCTTCAGCTTCCGCTGCGATCTTCTGGTCGCGCACCAGCGCCTTGTAGAGCCGCGCCGTCCGCCCATTGGAAAAGATGTCCGTGATCGCGTCGTACACCGAGTCGTCCGGGTCGCGATAGTCGGGCCGGTGGTAGCCTTCCAGATAGAACGGCTGCGCCGCCTCGCGGATCGTCACCGACTTCTCGGCAAACTGCACAGGCTCGACCGTCGTCATCGGCTCCGGCTTCGGCCCCGCCGGAATCGCGCCAAAGTACTTCGTCAGCATCGGTATCGCATCCGCCGCCTTCACGTCGCCCACCACCGCCACCACGATGTTCGCCGGCACATAGTACTTCGCGTGGAACGCCGCTGCCTCGGTCGCGTTCACCTGGCTGATCTCGCTCTCCCAGCCCAGCGTGGGCACGTGATAGGGATGCGCCATATACGCGGTGGCCAGAAACTGCTCCACCATCGCCCCGATCGGGTTGGAGCCGGCCCGCATCCGCCGCTCCTCCTGCACCACATCGCGCTCCTTGTAGAACTCGCGCGCCACCGGATGCGCAATCCGCCCGCTCTCCATATACGCCCACAGCTCCAGCCGGTTCTACGGCATGCACCAGAAGTACTGCGTCGAGTCCTCCTCGGTCGATGCGTTCAACCCAACCGCGCCATTAGTCTCGGCCAGCTCCGCAAACTGGTTGGGCACCACGAACTTCTGCCGCCGCCGCCTGTGCATCCTCGAAGTTCTTTTTCAGCGCCGCCAGCTTCGTCGCGTCCTGGCCCACCCGCTTGCGATACTCCGCATCGTACGCCGCGTATGCCGTCTCCACCTTGGCCAGCGCGATCTTCTCCGCCGCGTAGTTCGTTGTGCCAATCTCGGTCGTCCCCTTGAACGCGATGTGCTCAAACATATGCGCCAGCCCGCTCGCGCCCTCGGGGTCGTTCGCCGATCCCGCATCCACCAGCGTGTAGAAGCTGAACACCGGCGCCTCCGGCCGCTCGCACACGATCAGCGTCAGCCCATTCGCCAGCACCTTCACCGTCGTCCGCTTCTCGAATCCAGCCAGGTCCTGCGCCCGCGCCGCAACGCACGCGCCCATCGCCAAAGCCAGCACTACGCCAACCATTCGATTCATTCGCACAGAACCCCTCCCGCAACCATCTCACTCCAGCTCATTAACCATACCCGACAAATGCATCGATCGATCTACGTCTGTTTCCATGTTGGCGTGAAACAACACTTTCAAATCGTCATTCTGGCGCAGCCACGCGAAGTCGTCATTCTGGCGCAGCCAGAATCTCCGTATTTGCCTTGGGAACTCTGCCGTTCTTGCTCACGCAAAGATCCGTGACGATCTCTTATCCGCAACAATCGCTTCGCCAACGCCAAACGCCCGCTTCACCCAACGCCAAACTCTCTGCAGCCAGCCTTCCACCGCCTCCGCCTCTGCCTTGATCGTCCCCACCACCGCCGACATCATCTGCTGCCGCGTCCACGCATTCCTCGCCGCGTTGATCCCGCCCCGCGCGCACTCCGCCGCAGCCTCCGCCCACGCTCCCGTCTCCACCGCGCGGATCATCTTCGGATAGCCCTTCAGCAGCCCCTCCGGCCCCAGGTTATAGGCCATATCCAGAAGCGCCATCTTCACCCCGTCGGGCAGCTTGTCGTAGCCCGTCAGATGCGCACGCAGCGTCGCCTCGAATCCTGCCAGCACCGCGCTCAGCTTCTCGTCGATCACCAGTTCGGGCAGCTCCAGTGACCCCGCCGCCCGGTAGAACGACGGCAGCTTGCCCATCGCCATCGCATCCACGCGAGCGAACTCCGCCGCAACCTGCTCTGCCGTCGCCGCCGCGCCTTCCGCTGTCTGAAAGGGCAGCGCGCACGCCGTCGCCGCGCTGGGAAGCATCAGCCCAACCCCCACCGTCACCTTGCCCGCCGTGTCCCGGTACATCCACGGAACGCATCCCTCGAACGTCTTCAACTGAGCCAGCGATTGATCGAAGGTTCTAGACATAATGGCGCAAGATTAGCACGAGGCCGTGAGTTTCGCCGGTCAGCGAACAGAATCTCATCGACATCAAACGCAAGGCATCCCTCTCCCTTTGCGGAAAAGCAAACACAAGCGCCTCACTTTCTCTTATGCCCAACATTACACAGAGAGATTGACATAGCTACATACATATGTAAGTATCTGCTAAAGGAGAAACTATATGCCCTATGTGGATCCGCAAACTGTCCTGTCTCCTCAAGGCAAAGTCAAAGACCTAAAAGTTGTGTATGACAGCAATCAGGCAAATGATAGCTGGTCAGTAGCCACGATGTGCTGGGACACAAATCCAAACGCTGTTGGGCTGCGCTGGAATGGATCGCCAGAAGAGAGCAGCAAAGGCAATCCACAATCCCACGGCCACGCTACTTGGTTTATTGTTCCGGGTGATCTTGCAACGAGTGTGCTTGATGCTGTCAAAAAACTCGAAAAAAAAAGGAACAAGACATTCTCCGTGGATATGAGGAGATGGCAGCCGATACGGAAGGCGAGAAAGAAGCATTCGACTGGATAGAGTCTAATGTGGGAGAGTGCTTGTGACGCGCGGCGAGGTTTACTGGGTTGCATTCGACCCAACGGTCGGAGGAGAAGTTAACAAGACTCGCCCTGCGATCATTCTCAGCAACAATCTTGCGAACCGAGTCCTGAACCGTGTGATTATGGTGCCATTGACCACAAATGTTGAACGCGAATTGCCCGGTGAAGCGCTGGTGGAAATCAATGGCAAACGCCATAAAGCGCTTGGCAGTCAACTCAGAACGGTGAGCAAGATGCGTGTCGGCAGACTATTCGGAGAATTGTCTGCGGTAGACCTCGATAAGGTTGAGCGCGCCGTCCTCTTCCAGCTTGGCATCAGCATCTCAGCTACCCAGCAATGAGGAACCAATTCTCGCGCCTGTCCTGAGACGCACAATCCGCGCTTTCTCGCAACATTTCCCGTCCCGGATGGTCTAATCTTGTAAGCCAGTTGGTGGAAATCGCCGTCTCAGAGATGGGGCGCGGCTCCCGCGTTCCCGTTGTGCTTTGTCTTTCTGTCGCCGCTTTGGCCCAAACTATTCGGAACACAGGATTTATCTATGCGCGGAACATCTCTTTCCCGGCTTCTTCTTTCCTTTGTCACTCTTTTTGTCGGGCTGGCCGTAGCCTTATCTCCCGTTCCTGCCGCGGCCCAGGGCCGCATCCCGAACCGCATCAACACCGCAGTCTCTTCCAGCCGCATGGTTGCGATTCCCGGTTCGGTCCATCCCCGCGCGCTCCAGGCCACCGATCTTGGCCCTCTCGCCGGAGACACTCAACTGCCGGGAATGTCGCTGCACTTCACCCTCAGCGCCGAGCAGCAGGCCGCAATCAACCAGTTGCTCGCAGACCAGCAGGACCCTGCCTCGCCGCGCTACCACCAGTGGCTTACGCCGCAGCAGTACGCCGCCCAGTTCGGCCTCAGCAGCTCCGACATAGCCAAAGTCACCGCCTGGCTCACAGGCCAGGGGTTCACCGTCACCGGAGTCGCCAATGGCGGAGACTTCATTACCTTCAGCGGCTCCGTCGCCCAGGTCCAGACCGCCTTTGCCACCAGCATCCACTCTCTCGCGCTCAACGGCGAGACGCACTTCGCCAACGTCACCAGCATCAGCGTCCCCAGCGCGTTTGCCGGCGTGGTTGGCGCCGTCTCCGGGCTGCACGACTTCCGCCTGAAGCCGCGCGTCCACACCAGCTTCGTCAAGCCGAACTTCACCTCCTCGGTCTCGGGCAGTCACTTCATCGCGCCCGGAGACGTCTACACCATCTACGACATGAACCCGCTGCTCAGTTCCACCTCGCTGCCCGGCGCCAACGAGACCATCGCCGTCACCGGCCAGGTGGACATCAGCCTCTACGATGTAAATACCTTCCGCGCGGACTCCGGGCTGAACGTCAATCCGCCAACAGTGCAGGTGGTTCCCTCAGCGGTCTATGGCGGCTGCGACCCCGGCACTCCCACCTCGTATAACAGTGCGTGCGTCGGCAAATATCCCCCAACCTCCAGCGACCTGGCTGAGTCTTCCATCGATGTCGAGTGGTCTGGAGCAATGGCCCCGTATGCCACCGTTCTCTTCGTTACCTCGCAGAACGTCTTTCTCTCCATGCAATACGCCATCGACGTCAATGTCGCGCCGATCATCACCACCAGCTACGGCAACTGCGAGGCCGCCTGGGGCTCGACGGACCTGAACACGGAGAACCAGCTCTTCCAGAGGGCCAACACGCAGGGCCAGACCATCCTGGCCGCAGCGGGAGACTCCGGCGCAACGGACTGCGACTCAAACTCGGAGGCATCGGCCACCGAGGGTCTGGCCGTCGACTTTCCCGCCAGCTCCCCCTCTGTCACCGCCCTGGGCGGAACTCAGTTCAGCGGCGATGCCGCGGCCACCGGCTCCGGCACCACCTGGGGAGCCACTCAATACTGGAAGGGAACATCCGGTTCCGATGTCATCAGCTCGGCCATCTCATACATCCCTGAAGCCGTATGGAACGATGCCAGTGCCGGCTACTTCGGCGGCGGCGGCGGCGGAGTCAGCTCATTCTTCACCAAACCAGCCTGGCAGGTCGAGACCGGGGCCTCCGGCATGACCTCCCTGGTTCCGGCCGACGGCGCGCGCGATGTCCCAGACCTCTCCCTTAACGCATCCGACACCCACGACTCCTTCCTCTACTGTGTGGGCGTCGTCTCGGGCGTCTCCTGCGGCAATGGGTTTCGCATTTCGGCCACCAATAACGGACTGACGGTAGCCGGCGGCACCAGCTTCGACTCGCAGATCTTCGGCGGCATGTTGGCCCTCATCGAGCAGAAGATCGGCTCCAAGATCGGCAATGCCAATCCCACCCTCTACGCCATGGGCAACAAAGCCGCCTACTACAACCCCACCACCACCAGCGTCTTCCATGATGTCACCTCGGGCAGCAATGCAATGTTGTGTACCGCTGGGGTCCACCGACTGCCCGACCGGCGGCTCCATCGGCTACTCCGCAGGCACAGGCTACGATTTGGCCACCGGCTGGGGCAGCGTCGATCTCAACAACCTCGCCACCGACTGGAACCTGGTCACTCCGCTCGGCTCGGGTTCGCTCGCAGCCAATACCTCCACCACTGCGCTTGTGGCCTCGTCCACCACCTCCTCGCCAACCAGCGTCACCGTAACGCCCGCCGCGCCGGTCACCGTCACCTTGACCGCCACCGTCACCGGCGGGTCAACCGCTCCCACCGGCTTCGTGCAGTTCCTGGTCAATAACGCTCCCGCCGCCGGCACCAGCAAGATCGCGCTCACCACCGCCAATAACGTCACCACCGCGATCTACCAGTACACCGCCAGTTGTTCTACCCTCGGCCAGCAGAGCATGACCGCCGTCTACTCTGGCGACTCAAACTACCAGGGCTCCATCGGCCCGGCGCTCACGGCCAACGGCTCGTCGCAGGCATCGAGCGGCGCCTATCTGACCTCACCGCTGATCGTCACCGTCTCCGGCAGCTCATGCCCCAACTTCTCGCTCTCGACCTCCAATACGATCGTATCGGTCGCCGCCGGCGGCACCATACCGGCCGTCACCTTCACCGCCACCGCCGCCAACGGCCTCACCGGCACCGTAACCTTCTCTGCCACGGCCTCCAGCACCAGCGGCTACATCCCCACCCTCAGCTTCAGTCCCGTGTCGGCCACCATCAGTTCCACCGCCCCGGTCACAACCACCCTCACCCTCTCCGGCATCACGGCCAGCCTGCATCTGCCCAGCGTCCCCGGCAGCTCCAGCTCGGGAACCATGTTGGCGCAACAAAATCCGGGTCGCAACCCATTCTCCAACCACCCCTGGACCACCGCGGGCTCTGGCCTCACCCTCGCCGGCCTGTTGCTGCTCGTGCTTCCGCGCCGCCGGCGTCTCGGCGGCCTGCTCCTGGTGGCCTTGTCGGTCGCGTTGACCGCTGGAGTCACCGGATGCGGCAGCAGCCAGTCCAGCCCACCCTCCACCACCACAATCAACACCAACCCATACGCCGGAACCTATACCGTGACCGTCGTCGGAACCTACAGCGGATCGACCACCATCCCGCCGCAGTCCGTTACCATGACCTACGAGATCAATTAGGAAACTGCCTCAGCCGGGTGCCCCATCCATCGCGTCTATTTTCAAGCGATGGGTGGGAGCAACACAGCGCGGGTGCCCCAGGTCTCGATTTTGAGACCTGGGGTCTTTGCTTTTGCCTGTTTTTACTCACAACTCACGACTCACAACTTCTTTAGCGCCGCCGGCCACTCCATCGCACTGTCGACGACCACGTCCGCCTCCGCCGCCGCCAGGCTCTGCGGAGACAGCCCATAGCTGCATCCGATCGACCGCGCCCCGCAGTTCCGCGCCGTCAGAATGTCCACCTCCGAGTCGCCGATCATCACCGTCTCGCCCGGCGTGATCGCCGCTCCCGCGCCATCCAGCGCCGAGGCCTCGGCCATCAGCGTCCGCAGCCCCGAGGGGTCCGGCTTCTTGGTGTGGAAGCTGTTGCCGCCATAGATCTGGAAGAAAAATCGGGCCAGCCCGAAGTGTGCGCATATCTCGCGCGACACACCCACGGGCTTATTGGTCAGCACAGCCATCGCGGTCCCCGGCCACGCCGCCTGGATCGCCGCCAGCGCCTCCGCCACGCCCGCGTACACATAGGTGAAGTCCAGCTTATGTATGCGGTAGTACGCCAGAAAAAACTCCAGCGCCTCGTTCACGTACTCTTCATCGTGAACGTCGCCCTCGGGATCGCCCAGCGCGCGCCGCACCAGCATCCTCGCCCCGTCGCCGATGTAGCCAAGCAGCACCGCATGGGGCAGCTCCGGCTTGCCCAGATGCACCAGCATTGCGTTGATTGAGTTTGCCAGATCGATCTGCGAGTCGATCAGCGTGCCATCCAGATCAAAGACCACTAGCCGTGGAACCATAGCTCCATTCTACCGGCTCCTCGAACCTCGAACCTTGAACCTCGTACCTCGAACCTACTTCCCCATCCCCAGCGCCTGCAGAATCGCCGGATCGAAGACGATCCCCGCGCTGCTCTTTGTCGCCAGCCCGAAGTTGCCGTCGTAGTCCCACATCGCCCAGCCGATCTGCCGCGACTCCAGCGCCGTCCGCGTGTCGTTGATCCACGCCGCCCTCATCTGCGGGTCGGAGTGGTCCTTGAACGCGCCGAACTCGCCGCAGTAGAGCGGCACATTGCGCTCCGCGGCCCACTTCGCAATCGCGTCCACCTCGGTCTGCACCCGCGCCGGGCCCCACTGATCTTCGCCGTACCGTTCCAACTCCAGCCGAACCCGCTCGTCCGGCTCCTGGTTCAACACGGGCAGGATGTTCTCTGGCGTAGAAGGGTAGGGAACTCCATGCGTGAACGCCCACGACGTCGTAGACCAGGTCGCGCCCTGGTGCGTGAACCACATCGGATCGTAGTCGTGGAAGGTGTAGATCACGTTCTCGTCCCTCACCGGCTCCATCGCCAGCAGCCCGTCCTGGTGGCCCCACGCCGCCGCCGTCGCAATAATCGTGTGCCGCGGAGCCACGCGCCGGATCGCTGCCACCGCGCGGTCCTGGATACCCTCCCAGCGGTACAGGTCGTCCATCGACGGCTCGTTCAGCACCTCGAAGAACACGCGCTCCGGATCGCTCTTCGCATAGTGCGCCGCAAAGTTCCCCCAGAACGCGTACAGGTTCGACGCGCCGTCGTCGCCGTGCGTCAGCCCCGCCTTCCAGTCCTCCTCCGCGTGGATGTCCAGCAGCACGTTCAGCCCCGCATCCAGCAGTTGCCCCACCGTCTTGTCCAGTTGCGCCATCGGCTCCGCACGCAGCGTTCCCGTCTTCGGGCTGGCGATCAGCAGCGCCGGGTTGATGCTCAGCCGCACGTGGTCGAAGCCCGCCGCCTTCAGCGCCCGCATGTCGCCCGCCGACATATACGCGTCCAGCCGAGCCTGCGACAGGTCCCGCGTCTGCGCGTAAAAACTGCTCAGGTTCACGCCGCGCTTCAGGTGCTCCGCCCGCTCAAACGCAATGCCCTTACCCGCCTGCGCCTGCGCCCCGCAAGCCATCCCGACAAAAACCACCGCCGCAACCATCCTCTTCGCCCAACTCTTCATGCGTCCTCACTCTTCCAGTTCGTCATTCTGGCGTAGCCCCAACAGTCGTCATTCTGGCGTAGCCCCAAACAGTCGTCATTCTGGCGTAGCCAGAATCTCCGTATTTAGTCTTTGCTCTTGCTTTTGCTCGTTCGTCCCCATTAAGCAAGCCGAAGCACTCAAGAGAACACATCCACCTTACTCCTCAAACCCGCGGTTCCAGCGTTGAATCACGCGCGTCTCACGCTCCCACCCCAGCACGCTCACGCTCCCCGTCCCCAGCACGAAGAGCCTTCCATCGCGCGGAGCTAGCCCAACCCAGCGCGCCGCCAGAATCCGCAGAATGTGCGCATGGGCAAACAACGCGACCCGCGCCACATCCTCCGTTGGGTGCCCCACATCTCGATTCTGAGATGTGGGTTCGACATCGCCAGATGCCAGCGCCCTTGCAATCGCGCCATCGGCCCGCGCGCCCACCTGCTCCACCGTCTCGCCCCCAACAATCGCATCCTTCCAAACCGACCAGCCCGGAATCTCCGCCTGGATCTCCTGCGACGTGCGCCCCTCATACACGCCGTAGTCCCACTCCATCAGCCCTGGATCGACCACAGCCACATCGCCATATCCCGCGATCGCGCATGTCTCCCGCGCGCGCCTCATCGGGCTGCAGCGCACCGCGGCAAACTTCGTCCCAGCCAGAAACTTCCCCAGCTCCACCGCCCGCTCCCGCCCATGCTCGGTCAGCGGAATGTCTGTCCGTCCCGTGTGCCGCCCGCTCAGGCTCCACTCCGTCTCTCCATGCCGAACCAGCCACAGCTCCGTCACGCCGCCCCCTTCGTGCTTCCCATCCGAATACCTATATCCTATAAGGATGGACTTCCAGCTCGCCACGTCGTACACGCCTCAAGGCGACCAGCCTCGCGCCATCGCCGAGCTGGTGGCCGGCCTCGCCGCCGGCGAAAAGGACCAGGTCCTGCTCGGAGTCACCGGTTCCGGCAAGACCTTCACCATGGCCAAGATCATCGAGCAGGTGCAGCGCCCGGCCCTGATCCTTGCGCACAACAAGACCCTGGCCGCCCAGCTCTACCACGAGTTCAAGCAATTCTTTCCCAGGAATGCCGTCGAGTACTTTGTTTCTTATTACGATTACTACCAGCCGGAGGCATATATTCCCGCCGGCGATATATTCATCGAAAAAGAGGCAACAGTTAATGAAGAATTAGACAAATTACGCCTTTCGGCGACGCGCAGCCTCTTCGAGCGGCGCGACGTGATCATCGTCTCGTCGGTAAGTTGCATCTACGGTCTCGGCTCGCCCGAAGCCTACTACGGTATGCTTCTGCTGCTGGAACGCGGCCAGAAGATCAGACGCGAGGACATTACTCGAAAGCTGGTCGAGATACTCTACGACCGCAACGACATTGACTTCCGCCGAGGCACCTTCCGCGTCCGCGGCGACATCATAGAGGTATACCCCACCTACGACGAAAATGCCTACCGCATCGAGCTCTTCGGCGACGAGATCGATTCGCTCTCGCAGATCGACCCGCTCTTCGGCACCGTGCGGCAAAAATATTCGCGGCTTCCCATCTATCCCAAGTCGCATTATGTAGTTCAACCGGAACGCAAGCTCGCAGCCACCGATTCCATCCTGACGGAATTGGAGATATGGGAAAAAGAATTAGAGCAACAAGGTAGATTAGTGGAATCGCAGAGAATTCATCAGCGGACAAGATACGACCTGGAGATGATTAAGTCCGTAGGCTACTGCCACGGAATCGAGAACTACTCCCGTCACTTCTCCGGCCGTGCCGCAGGCGAACCGCCGCCGACTCTGATCGACTACTTTCCCCGCGACTTCCTGCTCTTCATCGACGAGTCGCATGTCACCATTCCGCAGCTTCACGGCATGTGGCACGGCGACCGGTCGCGCAAGCAGAACCTCGTGGACTACGGATTCCGCTTGCCCTCAGCAATGGACAACCGCCCGTTGAAGTTCGACGAATTCGAGGGCCGTACCGGCCAGATCATCTACTTCTCCGCCACGCCCGGCCCCTACGAACTCACCAAATCCTCCGGCGTCGTCGTCGAACAAATCATTCGTCCCACCGGATTAATTGATCCGCAGGTTGAAGTTCGTCCCGTCAAAGGACAAATAGACGATCTGTTGGCGGAAATTCGCACGCGAACGCAACTCAACCAGCGCGTTCTGGTAACTACTCTTACCAAACGAATGTCCGAGGACTTAGCAAATTACTACACCGAAGTTGGCGTGCGCTGCCGCTATATGCACTCCGAGATAGAGACCATCGAACGAATCAAGCTATTGCGCGATCTGCGCAAGGGAGAGTTCGACGTACTGATCGGGATCAACCTGCTCCGCGAAGGCCTTGACTTACCGGAAGTCTCCCTTGTTGCCATTCTCGACGCCGACAAAGAGGGCTTTCTCCGCTCGCAAGGGTCCCTCATCCAGACCATCGGCCGCGCCGCGCGCCACGTCGAGGGCCGCGCCATTCTCTACGCCGATAAGATGACCGACTCCATGCGCCGCGCCATCGACGAGACCGACCGCCGGCGCGAGAAGCAGGTCGCCTACAACGTGGAGAACGGCATTACGCCGATGTCCATCATTCGTCCGCTGGAGATGGGCCTGGCCGGAATCCTGAAGGCCGACTACATCGACCTCACCGACGAGGCGGAAGGCATTCCCGAGTTTGACACGCAGGCCGAACTGGAAAGCTACATCGAGAAGCTGGAATCCGACATGCGCGAGGCCGCCAGGAAGTTCGAGTTCGAGAAGGCAGTCAAGCTGCGCGACACGGTCAAGGACCTGCGCAGCAAGGAGTTCCTCTTCAGCTAGTCGCTCTTGGTGCAAATCGCTTACGCGCAGGCGTATTCTTCAGCCATCACTTTCCGCGGGCCAGCTTATGGGCCAGGAAAAGCTGCCAGCCCGCCTGGAGTTCAACGATGAGCGATTATGTTCTGAACGTCAACGGCGCAAAGATGAAAGTCAGCGCGCCCGCCGACGAGACCCTGCTCTCCGTCCTGCGCAATCGCCTGGACCTGACCGGAACCAAGTACGGTTGCGGCGAGGGCGAGTGCGGCGCCTGCACCGTCCTGATGGATGGCCAAGCCGTTCACTCCTGCCAAACGCTGGTCGCAGACGCGGCCGGCAAGAAGATCACAACCATCGAAGGCCTCGAGCAGAACGGCAAGCTGACCGTCGTGCAGCAGGCCTTTCTCGATGCGGGAGCCATGCAATGCGGCTACTGCACCTCGGGCATGGTGATGCGTGCCACCGCGCTGCTGCACGAGCTGCCCAATCCCAGCGATGCGCAGATCGCAACCCGCATGAATGGCAACATCTGCCGCTGCGGCACCTATCCGCGCATCGTCGATGCGGTGCGACAGGCTGCACACTCCATGGCGAAGGGAGTCGCGCGATGAGTACTCTTCCCATCGAACCGGCCGAGTTCACACCAACCGATCCCGTTAACCCGCTGCACTGCTTCCAGCTGGACCGCCGCAACTTCCTCAAGCTCTTCGGCGGAGGCCTGCTGGTCTGTCTCACCGGCGAGCGAGCACTCGCGCAGGAGGCCGGCGGCGGTTTCGGCGGTCGCCAGCAAGTACCCACCGCATGTCTCCGCATGGCTGCACATCGACGCCGACGGCAAAGTCTCCGTATTTACCGGCAAGGTTGAGGTCGGCCAGAATATCCGCACATCGCTGGCGCAATCGGTGGCCGAAGAGTTGATGCTGCCATTCGACGCCATCACCATGGTCATGGGAGACACCGACCTCGTCCCCTATGACGCGGGAACCTTCGGCAGCCAGACCACGCCGCAGATGGGCCCGCGCCTGCGCACCATGGCCGCCACAGCCCGCCAGGCGCTGATCGAACTGGCAGCCAAACAGTGGAGCGTTGATGCCGCATCGCTCACCATCGCCGATGGCAAAGTCACCAATCCCGCAAGCAAACAATCCCTCAGCTACGGCCAGCTCACGCGCGGCGAAAAGCTGGTTGCTACGGTCTCCAGCACAGCGCCTCTGATTCCAGCGAGTGCCTGGAAGGTGGCCGGCACGCCGGTTTCCAAGGCGAATGGACGCGAGTTTGTCACCGGGAAGCATAAGTACCCGTCCGACATCTCGCTTCCCGGCATGATGTTCGGCAAAGTGCTTCGTTCCACAGGATTCAACGCAACGCTTAATTCGCTGGACACCGCCGCCGCCGAGAAACTCCCCGGCGTTAAACTGGTGCGCGATGGCGACTTCATCGGCGTGGTAGCGCCAGATGCATATACAGCCGAGCAGGCCATCGACGCCATCCATGCAAAGTGGACTGTCCCCGCGCAGCCCTCCAACCAGAACATCTTCGAGTACCTGAAGAGCAATGTGGAATCCGGGCGCGGAGGAGCTCGCCCCAACGCACCCTCCCAGCCCGCCGCCGCGCCAGCCGTGCCGCCCATGGACTCCGCCGCCATCCAGCTTGCGCAGCAGTACACCGTGCAGTACATCGCGCATGCTCCGCTGGAGCCGCGCGCAGCCGTCGCCCAGTGGAAGGACGGCAAGCTCACGGTGTGGACCGGTACCCAGCGCCCATTCGGCGTTAAGGATGAACTCGTCGCTGCCTTCCATCTCGACCCCGCGCAGGTTCGCGTCATCCAGCCCGACATGGGCAGCGGCTACGGCGGCAAACACACCGGCGACGCAGCCGTCGAGGCCGCGCGCCTGGCCAAGGCCGCCGGCCAGCCCGTTCGCCTGGTCTGGACGCGCGAAGAGGAGTTCACCTGGGCCTACCTGCGTCCCGGCGGCCTGATGGAACTCAAAGGCAGTGTCCTGCGCGATGGCACGCTTGCCGCATGGGAGCACACCAACTACAACTCCGGCAACGCGGGGCTGCCCACGCCGTATAACGCAGCCAGTCCGGTC
Organism: uncultured Acidobacteriaceae bacterium; assembly: GCA_963828115.1. Lineage (GTDB taxonomy): Bacteria > Acidobacteriota > Terriglobia > Terriglobales > Acidobacteriaceae > Edaphobacter. Next base: position 871 of record CAWHDN010000010.1, on the reverse strand, counting down.
ACTCAGTATCACGCGTCGAAGACGCCCCTGCGCCAGGGCTCCTATCGCGCGCTGGCCTCCACGGCAAACCACTTCGCGCGCGAGTCCTTCACGGATGAGCTGGCCCACTCGATCGGCATGGACCCGCTCGCCTTCCGCCGCAGGAACCTCACCGAACCGCGCCTGCTCGCCGTACTCAACGCCGCCGCGGACAAGTTCGGCTGGGCCACGGCGAAGTCCACGCCCACCCGTGGATTCGGAATCGCCTGCGGAATGGAGAAGGGCGGCCACGTCGCTACCTGCGCCGAGGTCGCCATCGACGCCGCCAGCAAGAAGGTCCGAATCGTGCGCGTCGTCAGCGCATGGGAGTCCGGCGCCGTCGTCAATCCCGACGGCCTGCGCAACCAGAACATGGGGGCCATCGTGCAGGGAATTGGCGGCGCGCTCTTCGAGGCCATCCGGTTCAGCGACGGGCGCATTCTCAATCCACACTTCGAGAGCTATCGCGTCCCGCGCTTCAGCGACACCCCGCAGGTCGAGATCGTGCTCCTCGACCGCAAAGACATCGCCTCGGCCGGAGCCGGCGAGACCGGCCTGGTCTGCCTCGCACCCGCCGTCGGCAACGCCATCTTCGCCGCCACCGGCGCGCGCCTGCGCCACATGCCCATGGCCCCCTCCACGCCCGTCCCCGGCCTCGCCCCATCCCCCCTCACCACCTGAGCGTGTCTCCAGTCACAACCTGCCGCGCCGCATCGCCGCGTGCATTCCAACCACGCGCAAAAATCGAGCATGAATGAGGTACGTAAGGTTGTATTGTGGGTAGGCCATCGCACGAAAATATTTAGCTTCTTGCGATAATTCTGCCAGCCGGATAATCGTCTTCCTTTTCCTT
>CAWHDN010000009.1:0-148084 GCA_963828115.1 uncultured Acidobacteriaceae bacterium | reverse complement strand
AACGCTAGGTCCCTATCGGGACTGCCCCGGCACAACACTGGTGGTCTGTCCCAAGACGCTTGGCCTGGGCAGTTTCGATAGGGTCGTTTGAAGTAAGTCGCTGGCGTTTGCGACGGACGCGGTGCTTTACCTATGGGATTTCAATGGGTGCCAGATGACCTGTATGGTGCTGCAAGGGCGGGGAGCGACGGTTTGGGGAGTGCGGACTCCGGCTCCATGACTAAATGTAGACCTGTTCTGCATTTTCGGACGGGTCTGGTTGCGGTCGTTATCTGGGTTTGAGCACACTGCGGGGTTGCGTGCTGACACACGGCGTTGGGAAAAGGATGGATAGCGGCTGGGCGAGCGTTGAGGCGTTCATGAGCTGTCATCGCCGCACCTCCTTGGCTTGGACGGTGTCAGGCTTGCACGGAAGTGAAGCTGTCCGCGGGTTAGCCGTTCGACAACCAGCATGATGCCGGAGCAGGCGGACAACGCAGGCTGGGCTGGCTCGGGCGGATCGACGCAGACCGCCGTGCCGAGCAGAGCGCGGCAGCGTTCGAGCGCAGCACTCCGTCTTCGGTTGGCGAAGAGTCCGAAGTGGCGGATGCGAACCAGACCACCGGGTAAGACGTGCAGCAGGAAGCGGCGCAGGTACCCATGGGCGGAAACGGTCATGACCTTCTGCTTGCCACCGTGGGCATAGTCTCGCCAGCGGAAGGAGACGCGATCGTTTTCAAAGGCCACGAGGCGATGGTTAGAGATGGCGACGCGATGGGTGTAGCGGGCCAGGTAGTTGAGAACGTGTTCAGCGCCGCCGAATGGCGGCTTGGCGTAGACGACCCAATCCTGCCGGAACAGTTGGCGAAGGAAGTTGCGGAAGCAGCCTGGCGCGGCCAGATGCCGTTGCGAGCCGTGGATCTGAAGCTTGTTCTGCGCGAAGAGTTGCTTCAGTCCAGCGACGAACTTGCCGCGGAAAACGCGGCTCAGTGCGTGAACAGGCAGGAAAAAGCGACTGGAAGAGGCAATCCATCGGGAGCCATCAGGTGCTAGGCCGCGGCGGGAACGATGTAGTGTACATGAGGATGATGCTCAAGGTTCTGTCCCCAGGTATGGAGTACGCCGAGGAACCCGATGTCGGCTCCCAGGTGCTTGGGATCGCGGCCAGTTCGAGCATCGTCGCGGCGCTGGTGCGGTAGAGCAGATCATAGAGCAGCCGCTTGTTCTGGAGGACAAGAGCGGAGAGTTCGTGGGGCAAGGTGAAGACAATGTGGAAGTACGGAACGGGCAACAGTTCAGCCGAGCGCGCCGCCAACCATTTTGCGCGCGCGCTCCCCTGGCACTTGGGGCATGCCGATTGCGGCATGAGTTGAACGAGATGGCCTGATGACCGCAGCGGACGCACTGATCGCGATGACCACCGAGTGCCGCGGTGCGGCAGCGGACGATGGCATCGAGCACCTTGCGATGCGGCCATGCAAGATGCGACTTCTGCTGTTCCCAAAAACTGTTGCCCGTTGCGCGGACGATGTCGGCCACCTCGAGGGTGGGCCGGCTCATCGCCTGATCTTCCTCCTGGAACGCTTCACCTCGTCAGGGCTGGACACCTCGATGGCTTCCAACGGACTGGGAACCGCCTGCAGATGGCGCTGGGACAAGTGCAGATAGACGGTGGTGTGGGCGAGCTTGGAGTGTCCGAGCAGAACCTGGATGGTGCGCAGGTCGGCACCGGCTTCCAGCATGTGCGTTGCGAAGCAATGTCGAAGCGAATGAGGAGATACGTGCTTGGTGATGCCGGCACGCTTGGCAGCCTCGTTCACGGCCTGCCAGACGATCTTCTCTGTAATGGGCACGTCGGCCCGCCAGCCCTTCACTGTGCCTGGGAAAAGATAGGTTTTGGGCTTCATCCATCGCCAGTACTCGCGCAGAGTATCCAGTAGCTTGGGTGTCAGCAGCACGTCGCGATCACGGCCTCCCTTGCCCTGGCGCACATGAATGACCATGCGCTTGCTGTCGATATCGGAGACCTTGAGGTGGCACATCTCGGCCCGGCGCAAACCCGTTGCATACAGCATCATCATCATGGTGCGATGCATCAGGTTCCCGGCTGAATCGATCAGCCGCGCCACCTCTTGCCGGTCCAGGATGGTCGGCAGCCGCCGCTGACGCTTGGGAAAAGGAATGTCATCGGGTAAATACGGCAGGCGCAGCGTCTTGACGAAGAGAAAACGCAACGCCGCAGTGCGGCCTTGGATGGTTCCGGGCGAAAGCTTGCGCTCGCGAAACAGATACGCCTGGTACTGGCGGATATGATCCGGGCCAAGGCGCTCCGGCGAACGGTGAAAGTACTTGGCAAAGTCCTCCACCGCAAAGATGTAGGAACGGGTCGTGCTCTGAGAGTAGTTACGACGCTGGAGTTCATCCAGCATCTGCTGCCGAAGATGGGTCACAAAAGCCTCCTTGTGACCCAAGGCTTACACAGCCAACAATGCCCGGGGAAAGCCCATGCAGCAGCGTCCGTCGCGCCAGCGACTTAGTTCAAACGCCCTTGTGGTTAGGAAGCGCGGCCCTCGGGCGTGGAGACTAGCCGAGGCGGTCGAGCATTTCGGCGGGGGTGAGGCGGACGCAGGAGAAGATGGGGAAATCCTTCGAGGGTGTAGAGGCTGATCTCGGTCTCGCGGAGCTGCTGGACGAGGTCGAGGAAGTCTTCGGGGAAGTTGGTCTCGAAGGCGACGACGAACTCCTGATCGTCCAGGCCGAAGGAGTAGGTGGTGTTGAGCTTGACGCGGGGGTATAGCAGCCCGATGCGGATGTGCTCGTCCATGAGGCGCTTGCGCTCGGACATGGAGAGCAGATACCAGGGGCGCGTCTTCCAGAAGGGGTAGATGAAGATGTACTTCTGTCCGCCGGGACGGATGGCCCCGCGGCCCTCGCCCTCGCTCTCGTCGGGGCGACCGATCTGGTACTGCGAGCGCTTTGTCATGGCGAGGAAGTTGTGCGGCGAGTTGAGATAGCCGCCGAGAGGGGTGCGCAGAAGTTCGGCGCGCATCTGGTTCAGCTCGTCGACGGCGTAGCCGATGGTCCAGACGCAGAAGTCGACGTCGCCACGGGTGCCGATGGTGGAGTAGGTGAGGGAGAGGAACTCGCCGGGCTGGTTCCAGCGTTCGAGGACGGCGGCGAAGGCGGATTTGTGCGCGGCCCGGTCGGCGGCGGGCAGGCGTCGCCACTCGGGGAGAAGCTTGAAGAAAGTGAAGCAGACGATCTGGCGGCGGGGGGGCGCGGCGGCGGGGTCGTGCGCGGCGGGGGAGGCAGCCTGCGCGGAGGGAGGCAGGGGGGTAGCCTGCTGAGGGCTGAAGGGCTGGGGAACCTGATGCCGCGGTGGGATGAACTCTGCCATGGCTCGATTGTCTCTCGAACCCCGTCAACTGGCAAAGAGCGGGTGCGACGGGTTGCGGCCGACGCGGCTCGTTCAGGAGGGATTTTCAGGGATTTAGCGGTGAAGGCAGTTCCCGAGCGATTTCTGAGGATGGGTTGGCTGAATAAATATATATTTTTTCAGACAGTATTGCGGACTAATCTGGGAATTGTTGTTGCAAAACAGACCTGCGGACTGAAGTTCTTTCTGTGGCTGCCGATGAGGCTGAGAGATGCGGGGAAGTGGAGGGTGAGCGGGTGAGTGATGCGAGTCGAGTTGGAGCGAGCACGGAGACTATGCCGCCGACGCCAATTGGAGCAAGCAGCGGTCTGCCTTCGTCTGCCAAGCCTGGGCTGACTGAGCCGGGCAGGCAGGCTGCAAAGCCGCCGAGCAGCGCGGCGAAGGAGATTGCGGACGATGAGGCACAGGTGAGCATGGTTGGAATGCTGATTTCGCAGGCGAATACGGGGAGCGATGTGCGCTTCGAGAAGGTGGCGGCGCTGCGGCGAAAGATTGAGGCGGGAACATATAAAGTGGACGCCGAAGACGTAGCGGAGAAGCTGATGGGCGAGATGCGGAAGAAGTAGAGGCCCGCGCCGGGTGGGATGGGTGAGCAGCGTGTGGGGAAGCGCCCGCGTCGGCAGTTCAGACGAAATACAAGGGGATTGACGGAGGGAATAAACTGATGTGGGGGTAGTGCGCGATGGCGGAGGCGGAGCGGATTACGGCGCGGCAACGGGCGATCCTGACGGCCATCGTGGAGAGCTACATCGAGACCGGCGAGCCGGTGGGCTCGGGGACGATTGCAGGGATGATTGCACGGTTGCGTGCGGGCGGAGGACATGCAGCGGGGCTGAGTTCGGCGACGGTGCGCAATGAGATGGCGGAGCTGGCCAGCGATGGACTGCTGGAACAGCCGCATACTTCGGCAGGGCGGGTGCCGACGGCGCGCGCGTTTCGGATGTATGTGGAGCGGCTGAGCGGAGGAGCGGGGGGGCGGCTGCTGGGTGGAGTTCAGCGAACGAATATGGAATCGCAGCGGCTGCACCTGGAGTCGCAGATCGATTCCAGCTTTGCGGGGGTGACGGGGACACAGGCGATGCTGGAACGGACCAGCCATGTGCTGGCGACCGTATCGAGCGGGGTGGGCGTGGCCGTGGCGATGGTTGCAGGCGGCGATACGCTGGAGCATGTTCACTTTTCGCGGCTGGGGAAGGGACGCGTGCTGGCCGTGGTGGTGACCAGTTCCGGGCTGGTGCGGGACCGGATGCTGACGGTGGAGGCGGACGTTACGGCGCGCGAACTGGAGGCGGCGGCAAACTTTCTGAACGAGCACTTCCGCGGATGGGGCATAGAGCGGGTGCGGACGGAGATTGGGCGGCTGGTGGAGCGGGAGCAGAGCGAGGTGCAGCGGCTGCTGAGTTCGGTGGAGCAATTGTGGGCGGGCGTGGTTCCGGAGGGCGACGCAGGCGTGCAGACGGTGGTTGTGGAGGGGGTTGCGAACCTGCTGGGCACGCGCGGCGTGGGCAGCGCGGAGGATATGGCGCGGCTGCGCGAGGTGCTGTCGGCGTTGGAGGCGAAGCAGCGGCTGGTGGAGTTGCTGGACGCGTACATCGACGCCAAACAGGAGTCGGTGCGGGTGATCTTCGACCTGGAGGAACACGCACCGGAGATGGCCGGACTGGTGCTGATCGCGGCGCCGGCGCGGATGGCGGGCGATGGGCACGGGACGGTGGGAGTGATCGGGCCGAAGCGTATCCACTACGAGAACACGATGAACGCGGTGAGCTATATCGCGCAGGTGTTCGAGCGGATGCTGCATCCTCCGGCGTGAGGACTTAGGTGATCCGGCAAGGGAACGTTCAAACGATGGGGGCAGGTATACTGCATCTGCATGTCTGAGAAAATTATTGGGTTGCTGGTTTGGCTGATTGGGAGCGGGGCGCGCGGGTACGCGAGCGTCGCGGTGCTGATGGCGGTGCAGTCGGCGTGCATCCCGATTCCGAGTGAAGTGATTATGCCGCTGGCGGGCGTGGCGCTGGTGCATGTCGCGGGGATGACGTCGATGCAGGTGCAGATGCAGTTGGTGCTGCTGGCGACGGTGGCATCGCTGGCGTCGAACCTGGGGTCGATCCCGGCGTATTGGGTGGGGGCGCGCGGCGGGCGGGCGATGGTGGAACGCTATGGGAGCTGGGTCCTGCTGAGCCGGCGCGATCTGGACCGGGTGGATTATTTTTTTGCGAAGTATGGGTCGATTACCGTGCTGGTGGGGCGGATGCTGCCGATTGTGCGGACGTTTATCGCGTTTCCGGCGGGCGTGGCGAAGATGAACCAGGCGCGGTTCCACATCTATACGTTTGTGGGGTCGTGGCCGTGGTGCTACGCGCTGGCGTATGTGGGGATGCGTCTGGGGGCGAGCTGGAACAGCAATCCTCAGTTCAAGGCGATCTTTCACCGCTTTCACCTGGGGGTGGAGGTGGTGCTGCTGGCTGGGCTGGTGTGGTTCGTGGTGTCGCACTGGAAGAACAGAATTCGGACAGAGGCGGCTTGAGCGGCTACGGAAAAGGCTTGCTTGCTGCCACGAGCAAAAGGTCCGGGGCTAAAGCCCCTTGGTACGACGGGCCTTACTCAGGGGGCTGAAGCCCCCTGCTCCCTCCGAAAAGACATGGGCAAAAGCAGATTCCTTCGCTGCGCTGCGGAATGACAAACAGAGAACAGGCAACGGCAAGAGCAACGGCCAATACGGCGATTCTGGCTTCGTCAGAAGGACGGTCTGCGTATGGCTATGCTCAGAAGGACGGCATTTGATACACGCTCGGGGGCAGAGGTTTATACTGGTCTTTCCGTCTTGACGGAAGAAGAGCAACCTATATTGCAGTAGAGAAGGGTAAGCAAAGCATGTCTACACCCGGAGCCGCTGCGCCAAGCGCGGCGAGCATACAGCCAGTCAAAGGGAAACTAGGAATCATGACGGTCGGGATGGGAGCGGTCTGTACGACTCTCATCGCCGGCGTAGAGGCGGTCCGCAAGGGAATCGCCAAGCCCATCGGGTCGCTGACGCAGATGGGGACCATCCGCCTGGGCAAACGCACCGAGGGCAAGACCCCACTGATCCGGGAATTCGTGCCGCTGGCCAAGCTGGACGACATAGTGTTTGCCGGGTGGGACATCTTCGGCGGCAATCTGTACGACGCGGCGAAGACGGCAGCGGTGCTGGACAAGGAGTTGCTGGAGAAGATCCGGCCATATCTCGAATCGATTGAGCCAATGCCGGCGGCGTTCGACCAGAACTACGTGAAGCGGCTGACCGGGACCCACATCAAGAGCGGCAAAAACAAGCGCGACCTGGCCGAGCAGATTCGCAAGGACATTCAGGCGTTCAAGAAGAAGACCGACCGGCAGGTGGTGATCTGGACCGGCTCGACCGAGATATTCCTGAAACCGACGGCGGTGCATCAGTCGCTGGCTGCGTTTGAGAAGGGGATGGATGACAACGATCCAGGGATCGCTCCGTCGCAGTTGTATGCTTGGGCTGCGCTGAGCGAGGGGATTGCGTTCATCAACGGCGCGCCCAACCTGACGGTGGACTTCCCCGCAATGAACGAACTGTCTCGCAAGATGAACGCGCCGATTGCCGGACGTGACTTCAAGACGGGGCAGACGCTGATCAAGAGCGTTCTGGCACCGGCGTTCAAGACGCGCATGCTGGGTGTGAGCGGCTGGTTCTCGACCAACATCCTGGGCAACCGGGACGGCGAGGTGCTGGATGAACCACAGTCGTTCAAGACCAAGGAAGAGTCGAAGCTGGGACTGCTGGAGATGATCCTGCAGCCCGACCTGTACCCCGACCTTTACAGCGACATCTACCATAAGATCCGCATCAACTACTATCCTCCGCGCGCCGACAATAAGGAGAGCTGGGACAACATCGACATCTTTGGCTGGCTTGGGTATCCGATGCAGCTGAAGGTGAATTTCCTGTGCCGCGACTCGATACTGGCGGCTCCACTGGCGCTGGATCTGTGCCTGTTCATGGATCTTGCGGCGCGGACTCCGAGCCTGAAGGGGCTGGGAATTCAGGAGTGGCTCAGCTTCTACTTCAAGGCCCCGGACAGCGCTCCGGGCGTCTACCCCGAGAACGATCTCTTCATCCAGTCGATGAAGATGAAGAACACGCTGCGGCACATCATGGGCGAGAACCTGATCACGCATCTGGGACTCGACTACTACGGCGGATAAACGACTGAACTTGCTTTAGACTGTGGACGAAGCCCTGCAACCGAAACGTTGCGGGGCTTCTTCTTATACGAAAGGGTTGCATGCTGACTGCGAACGCCAGCGATCACCAGTTGGAGACTCTGCGCTTGTATGGAGAGCTGGTCGAGGTGCGTGAAGATTGGGGCGGGGGACTGGTGCTGTGCTGCGGCGAGGGATGCGCGGCAAGCGGAGTGCCGGCCGCTGTGAGCATTGCGGGAGGAGCTACGCTGGCTGTCGATGGCGACGCTGGCGCGGTGAAGGCGGCGATGCGGCGCGGCGAACTCGATTTTGTGGTTAACACGCTGGATGAGGCACTGCGCGCGCTGAAGAATGAGGTGAGGGTGCGGCGGCCACTCAGCGTGGGGCTGATTGCGGAGGGCAGAGCAGCGTTGAAGGAGACGGCGGAGCGCGGCGTGCAGCCCGATCTTCTTCTGATCGGGGCGAACCAGAATGCGCAGTTGATTCTACAGAACGAGAGCATTCGCGCGCTGGAAGCGGCTGGGATGGCGTTGCGGTCGATGGTGGATGCGGACGGCGCATGGCTCGTCAGGCACAGGGCGATTCTGTCACACATGCGGCGCGAGGAGGTTTATCTTCCCGCTTCGAATGCTGCCGAGCTGCGCGCGCTGGATGAGCGGGTGCTGGCGATTCTTCCGCCCGACGATCTGGTGCGCAGACGATGGGTGCAGCGCGTGCCGCAGTACCTGCGCGATGCGCGAGGCGGCGGGCGCTGGGTGTGGCTGACGGAAGATGAGCGACGCGCTCTGCTGGTTGTTTGAGAAGGAATAGGCAAGACAAGCAACGACGAAATACGGGGATTCTTCGCTACGCTCAGAATGACAATTCAAAATAATTATTGCTCTAGCTACACGGCGACGGAGAGGATGCGGGGCCAGAGGGCTTTTGTGCCAGCCTCGGATTTGGCGGAGACGGGGAGGATTTCGTCTACTTCGTGCTCGCGCTTCAGGGCGGCGAGCGATTTGGCGAGCGCGTTGCCAGAGAGGCGGTCGCTCTTGGTGGCGACGACCAGGAACGGGCGCTGGGTGTGGCGGAAGAAGTCGATGAGTTGACGGTCGCTGGGCTGGGGCGGGATGTTGCTGTCCACCAGGCAGACTGCGAGGGCGAGGGTCTGGCGTTCGGCGAGGTAAGGCTCGATGAAGGTGGGCCACTCGGCGGAGATGGAGCGGGAGATTTTGGCGTAACCGTAGCCGGGCAGATCGGCGAAGATGAGCGTGGGGCGGGGCTTAATCTTGTCGGCGGTGCCTTCGTGCAACGCGAAGAAGTTGATGGCGCGGGTGCGGCCAGGCGTGGATGAGGTGTGCGCCTGCTTCGATCCAAGCAGGGCGTTGATGAGCGACGATTTGCCGACGTTGGAGCGGCCGAGGAAGGCGATCTCGGGCGCGCCGAAGGTCCTGGCCGCGGAAGGGAAGTGCGCGGCATCGGTGGCGGAGAGCAGGAAGACCGGGGTCAGTCGCATCGCTCCAGTCTAGTGCATCGGATGTGCAATCATTGGATGAGGAGCAAACCCACTATGCCGTTGCAGGCTGCACCGCGAAACTTTGCCCACCAGATGTTGCGCGAGATCTACGAGCAGCCCGTGGCGATTGCGCGCACACTGGGGCGGTATCTCGATCTCGCCGGCGGCGCAGCGCCGGAGTTCCGCGAGGAGCCGCTGCGGGCGGTTGCAGCACTGTTTCGGCAGCATCCCGACCTGATTATTGCGGCCAGCGGATCGAGCCGACATGCGGGCCTGGCAGCGGAGATACTGCTGGAGGACCTGGCCGGGCTGGTGGTGGATGTGGAGTACGCGAGCGAGTACGCATGCCGCTCGACGACCACGCGACGGCATCCCGACAATCCCAGTCCGGTGCTGGTGCTGTCGCAGTCTGGCGAGACGGCGGACACGCTGGCGGCGCTGAGGGAGGCGGCACGTCGCGGACATCCGACGATTGCGGTGACGAATGTGCATGGCTCGACGATGGCGCGCGAGGCGACGGTGGAGCTGGACACTCTGGCCGGCGTGGAGCTGGCGATTCCGGCGACCAAGAGCTTTACCACGCAGCTTACGCTGATGCTGGTGCTGGCGTTGCTGGCTGCGCGGGAGCGGGGCTGGCTTGCCATGAATGCGATTGAGACAATTCTGGTTGAGCTGGCGGGCGTGCCCGATTCGATTGCCGCGCAGCTTCCCGCGTGGGAGCAGACGATTGCCGCATTGGCCCCGCTGTATAGCGATGCACAGAACTTTCTGTACCTGGGGCGCGGCGTGCATTATGCAATTGCGCGGGAGGGCGCGCTGAAGCTGAAGGAGTCGTCGTACCTGCATGCGGAGGGCTATCCGGCGGGCGAACTGAAGCATGGGCCGAATGCGCTGGTGTCTGCGCACGTGCCGCTGGTGGTGCTGGCGACGGTGGATGGCGGACGATCCGGAGTCGCTGCTGCGCTACGAGAAGACGGCGTCGCTGCTCTACGACATGCGGGAGCAGGGAGCGCGCGTGCTGGCGCTGGCGAATACTGGAGACACGACGGTTGCGTCGCTGGCTACACACACGATATGGATCGAGCCGACGTGCGAGTCGCTGCTGCCGATCACGGAGGTGGTGCCGTTGCAACTCTTTGCGTACACAATGGCGGTAAGCCACGGCGTGGATGTTGACCGGCCACGCAATCTGACCAAGGCTGTGACGACGGAGTAGGCTTTTTCGGGGCTGTTGCGAACGCTGCTTGCGTTGAGGAGAACTACAGGTGTCGATTCATTGCAAAGGAGTATTCAAGTTTGCGGCGTTGATTGTCGTAGCACTTGTGCTGGCTGCTTGTCCTGCCAGTGGGTTTGCCGAGCCACCGATTGCTGCTGCCAGCAGGGCTTTGATTTCTCCGCCATTTGCTGGTGATGCGCGGTGGATCGCTGCGCAGTCTGACGCGCCTGCTGCAACTACCGCAGCCGTATTGCCCCTTTCGGTGGTTGATCCCATTGCTGCGCCTGCTGGGCTGCCGATCTTCCGGCGCAGCTTTACACCGCGCGCGAAGGTTGTATCCGCAACGCTCGATATCTCCGGGCTGGGGCAGTTTGAAGCGCACATCAATGGGCACAATGTTACGCAGGCGTTGCTGACACCGGGCTGGAGCGACTATCGCAAGCGCGTCTACTACGACAGCTACGACGTGACGAAGATGATTGTGCCGGGGGAGAACGCAATCGGCGTGCTGCTGGGCAATGGGATGTACAACGTGGAGTCGCCGGCGAACCGCTATACAAAGTTTCGCGGCTCGTTCGGCGAGCCGAAGCTGATGGTTGCGCTGGTGTTGCGATTTGCGGATGGCACGGAGCAACGCGTGGTGACGGATGGTGCGTGGAAGAGTGCGGCTGGGCCGATTACGTTCAGCAACATCTATGGCGGCGAAGACTACGACGCGCGGCTGGAACAGGCGGGCTGGGATGCGGCGGGTTTTGACGACAAGGGCTGGCCGGCGGCGAGTGTTGTCGATGGGCCGGGAGGAGATGCTGGTGGCGGAGACGATTCCTCCAGTGGTGGCAAACGAAAACTACGCGCCGGTTGCGGTGACGCATCCGAGGCCGGGCGTTGTGGTCTACGACATGGGCGAGAACATGGCGGGCTGGCCGGAGATCATGGTGCTCGGGCTGCGTGGCGGAGTTGTGAGATTGCTGCCCGGAGAGCTGCTGGATGCGAATGGGATGGTGACGCAGCGCAGCATGAATGCTGGCGCGAAGAATCCTGATTTGTTTACCTACACACTAAAGGGTGGCGGAGTAGAGACGTGGCACCCGCGGTTCAGCTATACGGGATTCCGCTATTTGCAGGTGGAGACGGCGGGCTTCAACGCTGAGGCTACAGCGCCGGTGGTGGTGAAGATTGCAGGGCGGTTTCTGCATGACGCGTTTGCGGTGGACGGACAGTTCACATCTTCGAGCGATCTGCTCAACCGCATTCACACGCTGATCGACCGGGCGATTCTGTCGAACTCGGTCTCGGTACTGACGGATTGCCCCACGCGCGAGAAGCTGGGCTGGCTGGAACAGACGCATCTTGCGGGCGCGTCGATTATGTACAACTACGACGTGTCTACGCTGTACGCGAAGATGGCCGCGGATATGCGCGACGCGCAGACGGCGGAAGGACTTGTGCCGGACATTGCACCGGAGTACACGACGTTTCCCGATGATTTTCGCGATTCGCCGGAGTGGGGCGCGGCGGTGATCCTGAGCCCATGGACGGCGTACCAGTTCTATGGCGACCTCGACCTGCTGCGCGACGAGTATCCCGCGATGCAGCGCTATGCGGAGTATCTGCGCGGTAAAGCGCAGGGACACCTGCTGCTGTACGGGCTGGGCGACTGGTACGACATTGGGCCGAAGAATCCCGGGCGCTCACAACTGACCAGCGCGGGCGTTACGGCGACGGCGATCTACTATCAGGAGCTAGAGGCGCTTGAGAGTGTCGCAGCCCGCCTCCATCACCCGGAAGATGCCGAGAAGTATGCAAGAGAAGCTGGCGATGTGAAAGATGCCTTCAATGCGCGCTTTTTCCATGCCGATACAAATCAGTACGACACTGGAAGCCAGACTGCGAACGCCATGCCGCTCGTAGTTGGCCTGGTTGAACCGGACCGGCGCGAGGCTGTGCTTGCGAATCTCGTCGCTGACATTCATGAGCGCGGCGACCACGTCACGGCAGGGGATGTGGGCTTCCACTACGTGGTTCGCGCGCTGACGGACGGGGGACGCTCGGATGTGCTGTATGCGATGCTGACACGGACCGACAAGCCAAGCTACGGCGATCAACTCGCACATGGGGCTACTACGCTGACTGAGGCTTGGGACGCAAATCCGGGCTCGTCGCAGAATCACTTTATGTTGGGACACGCCGAGGAGTGGTTCTATCGCGGGCTGGCTGGGATTAATTTCGACCTCTCGCAGAATGGATCCTTTCAAATACAGATATGGCCTGCCGTGCCCGACGGTTTACACAGTGTCTCGGCAATCTACCAGTCCAGCCTGGGAAGAATTGCAAGCGCATGGGCCCAAGACGGTGATGCGTTGAAACTGGACATCACGGTCCCTGCCGGAGCTTTCATCCGCTTCCCAGACAACTACAGCAAGAACATCACACTCGACGGTCGCCCGATCCTCACCACCGGCAGAGCCGTTCCCATCTACTGCGGCATATGCTCCAACGAGACTATCACTGGTCCTACCTTCGAACTCAAAGCCGGGACGTATCACTTTGAGTCGCATCGGTGATCCATACGGTGATCTACCCCGGTCGTTTCTGTGACATCAATGCGTTGCTGCCTGCGCGTTATCGCCGGCGATGGGCCAGCCGTCGGGCGACCATTGCAGGGGACGGATGTCCAGCACGGAGCGTCCGCCGCGCGAGAGGTCAGCCTCGTAGTGGATGCTGAAGCGCTCGGGGCCGCTCGGCGGCGCGTCGTAATCGACCACGCGGCCGAAGTGTCCAGGGCCGATGCGCTGTGCGTCGGAGGCGAGGAAGAGTGTTCCTCCGCCCTCGGACATTGGCTTGTCATCGCGATCCACATACGGCCCGGTGATGGTGCGAGCGCGGCCTGCGCGGATGTTGTATGTGCTGTTGCTTCCCTTGCAGCAGCTTCCGTGGTTGACGAAGAGGTAGAAGAAGCCGTCGTGGGAGATGATGTCGGAGGCTTCGGACTCGCGCGCCGTTGCAATCGGGGCGCCCAGCGTCTTGGGCGCGAGTGCGAGGCCGGTTTTCGGGTCGAGCTGGGTGACGCGGATGCTGCCGTGGTACGAGCCGTAGCAGATCCAGAGTGTGCCGTCGGGTGCGAGGATGACGCCGGGATCGATGGCGTTGAGGTCCTCGTTGCCATTGGAGGTGACGACCACGCCGCGGTCGGTCCACTTGTAGGTGGGGTCCTTGGGGTCGAGCACGGGGTTGGTGGCGAGGCCAATCGCGGACTGGAACGATCCCCAGCTCGACACTGCGTAGTAGAGATAGAACTGATTATTCAGGCGGATGATGTCTGGCGCCCAGACGTCGGTGCCGTTGTTCTTCGGCACGGCGGCGTGGACCGCGTCGGGAATTGCAGTGAAGACGCTGCCCTCGCGCGTCCAGGTGATGGTGTCCGGCGAAGAGTAAAACGGGGCCCCGCGACCGGTGGAGAAGACGTAGTACTTGCCGTGGAAGTGCACAACCGTCGAGGGGTCGTGGACGAAGGGCATTCCGGCGACAGGCACTCCAATGGCCGCCATCGGGGGGCGCTGCCCAGTGCCCGGCAGAGCGTTCGCAGCATTGATCAACGACACCAGACGCTGGAAGCCTTCGGTGCGCGCTGTTTTGTTGGCTGCGTTGGCGGCGGGATCTTCGCCGGCGCGCATGAATCCGTGGCCCGCGCCATCGTAGACGACCGGCTCATACTTTTTGCCGGCGGCCTTCATTGCGTCCGTGGCGGCGGGAACGGTGGCCGTGATGCGGGCGTCGTTGCCGCCGTAGAATCCGTAGACGGGCGCGGTGATGGCGGTGACATCGGCGGGCGGCGGGCCATAGAAGACGAAGGCGGCGGCGAGATCGCGGCGGTGGGTGGCGAAGTCGAAGGACTTGCCACCGCCCCAGCAGAAGCCCGCGACGAAGAGCCGGCCGTTGGCGGAGGGCAGGCGCTTGCCGTAGTCGGCGGCGGCGTCGAGGTCGGCGGTGACGACGGCGGGATCGAGCGCGGAGACGGCCTTGGTGACGGCGTCCTGGCCGGGGAAGGCATCCGTTCCGCCGCCGTTGGGGCCGAAGCCGGAGAGCAGGTCGGGCGCGATGACGATGAAGCCCTGCGCGGCCAGCTCGTCGGCCATCTCCTTGGCCCAGTCGCTGAGGCCGAAGATCTCGTGGACCATGAGGACGACTGGCGCCCGCTGGCTGACCTCGGGATAGACGACGAAGGCCTGCACGGTCCGGTCGCCGTGCTTGATGGCGACGTACTCGCGGTGGCGCGGCGACTTCTCCAGCGTCGCTTTGGCCCAGTCCTGCGCGACGAGCGGGGAGGCGGTGAAGGCGACGAGCAGGACGAGGGCGAGAGAGAGCAGGACGAAGCGGCGCATGGCGTGAGTCTAGCCGAGAGCGATAGGCTCCGACAAGGCGCGATGGATGTGGCAGGGCAATCGCAGAACCGTTAATCATGAAGTAACCTTGCACCCCCCGGGGGCAAATAGCGTAAAGTATTTAAAAAATGCCAGTTTAAGCTCGCGCTACGCGCGTGAGACGCAGTAAAGGCGAAGATACGGCTGGTTGCGGCTTCACCGGTCAAGAGGCTCCTCTCTGTGGGGGGGTATACCCCCCCCTAAAAGTCTTATGATATTCAAAAAAGGCATGTTAGGTCTGGACTTGATCTGGATCAGGTCTGGACTTGGTCTGGACTTGGTGGAGACGGTTGAGGGTTAAATGCGAAGGCCCGGCGGTTGGCCGGGTCTGTTTGGTTTTGCTTACTGATTTAATTATACGCGGTGGAGGGAAACTACTATGCCAAGTGTTTTGCGAATTTATGTTGTTTAGTTGGTGTTAGTTAGGGGGATTTTGGAGGTTCGAGGGTCTTGACACGCGGATTTGCTGGGTTTTTTGACGAATTAATTTTTGGCGAGGGCAAGCGTGGGGACAGTCGCTGCATTCGACTCGCACACATATCAAAATCTAGGCGTGGGGCATCCGGCGGAACCGTTTAGAATGGAGCGCATGAGCGAGATCGATCTGGAGGCGCTGGGGCGGGCGATTGCAAGGCTGGAGGAGGCGCTGGCGGCGTATCGCGACGACCCCGCAGACCTGCTGGTGCGGGATGCCGTGATCAAGCGGTTCGAGTTTACCTACGAGCTGAGCCAGAGCACGATGCGGCGGTTCGTCGAGACGTACTCCGTACACCTGAAATCGCGTGAGCGCGTGACCCTGCCGACGCTGGTGCGGACGGCGAGCGAGGACGGAATCCTGCGGTCCGGCTGGGATGTGTGGGAGGAGTTCCGCGAGGCGCGCAACCGAACCAGCCACACCTATAACGAGGACCAGGCGGTGCAGGTGCTGGCCAAGGTCCCGGCGTTTCTGGAGGAGGCGAAGTTCCTGTACGGCAGAATGCTGGAGGAGATACCGCGGTGACCGCTCCCCAGGTGACCCTGCAACCGGATGAGTGGGAGATTGTGGCCGCGATCCTGCGCAAACATGTGCCGGGACGCGCCGTGTGGGCGTTCGGGTCGCGGGCGACGGGCAATCGGGTGAAGCGCTTCTCCGACCTGGACCTGGCGGTGGAGGGAAGGCTGACGGCGGCAGAAAGCTGCGGCTTGGCCGACGACTTCGACGAGTCGCTGCTTCCAATCAAGGTGGATGTCGTCGAGCTGGACGGCATGAGCGAGGAGTTCCGCAGGCGGGTGGAGAAGGACTTTGTGCTGGTGCAGAAGGCTTAGCGCGCAGCTTTGGGTTGGGGCTCGAAGGTGATACGCAGTCGCGAGCGAGTGGCTTTGGCGAAACGCTCGAGCGTACGAGTGGATGGCAACATTTTACCTCCCTCAAGACGCGCGACCACGGCCTGGGTGGTTCCCATGGCCCGGGCCACTTGTTCCTGCGTCATGTCGGCTTCGCTGCGGGCCTGGATGAGGGACGATGCCAATGCAAACTCGCCTTCAAGCGCGGCGTAGGCGGCGGCGTACTCGGGGTCCTTTTCCACTGCGCGAAAGACTCGGCTACCGGAATGAACGTTCGCTTCATTGAACCTCCTTGGCCCGCCTGAGAGCGATTTCGATCTCCCGACGTGGCGTCTTCTGCGTTTTCTTCACAAAGACATGGACGACGACAATCCGTTTGCCGACTGCTGTGACGTATGCCGCGCGAGCGATTCCGCTTTTTCCCTTCATCCGCATCTCCCAAAGCGGGCCTTCGAGATGCTTCACGTATGGCTCGCGCACGCGCTCCAGTCCGTGGGATTGGATCAGTTCCACGATGCGCTGGAAGCTGGCACGAATATCGAGAGGAAGCGCATCGAGCGATGACTGCACGTCCTGGTCGAGGAACTCAACGGACCATGACATGATTTAATTATACCATTTTTGCAATATGGAGGTAGGGGCGGAGAGGTGGCGCGAGGCCCACCTTAGCGCCCAGATGCGGGCGCGAAGATGGGGCACCCAGCGGGACGAGGATCAGGCAGCGCAGCGAGGTTTATGAGGGGTGAGTTGAATGGGGCGGTCGCGAGCTTCGACTGCGCTCAGGGGCGATGCAGCCTTATCGCAGAGGAAGCGATGGATGGGGTAGCTAGCGTGTACCATATTGTCAAGTGAATGCTTCCATGTCCGATCACACCCTGACGCCCGAGTCCTATGGCACGATGATGGATCGCGTTCTGCGTCCGTCGATTACTCGGCCCTCAGCGCGTTCTCGATCTCTTCGCCGGATGTGGGGGACTTGCGCTTGGGTTTGAAGCTGCGGGCTTTGAGACTCTTGGATATGATAAATTCCGATTGCTTGCTGCCACCTATAATGCAAATCTTCACGGACAATGCATCGAACAGTTCCTTACTGTTGAACCCGGTTTCCTGCGGCCGATGTTATCATCGGAGGCCCACCGTGCCAAGCCCTTCAGCGTTGGCGGCATGCAGCTTGGACTTGAAGACTCCAGAGATGGCTTTCCGGCCTTCCATCGCAGCCGTGGAGCAGTTGCGGCCACGGCTGTGGATGTTTGAGAATGTACGCGGACTTCTCTACAGAAACCGTTGGTACTTGGATCAAGTTACGCAGCGGCTTGAGCGTCTCGGATATATTGTTGACGTGAAGCTGTTGAACGCGGCGCATTATCTTGTTCCACAGAACCGTGAACGAATCATCGTGGTCGGACATAAAGGCGGATAGACTTTCCCGCAACGCAATGCGGAGACCATCACCGTCGGCCAAGCACTGGGAGGGTTTCTCTTCGCTGAACCGGACGAAGGGAAATACCTCACCGAGAGCATGGATCGCTATGTGGCGAAGTACGAGAAGGCATCCAAGTGCATCAACCCGCGCGACCTCGATCCGAGCAAGCCGTCTCGCACTGTCACCTGGTAGAAATCTCGGCGGGGCGACAGGCGATATGCACCGCATCAAACTGCCCAGCGGACGCCGTCGTCGGCTCACGGTGCGCGAAGGCGCACGGCTTCAGAGCTTCCGGACTGGTATCAGTTCAGCGGCTCCGAGGGCAGCCAGTTCGATCAAATCGGCAAATGCAGTAGCCCCCATGTTCTCCCTCGCGTTGGCAAAGAGCGTAGCGACCTATCTAGACACCGCATGGTTGCTCGATGAGGATGCCATCCGCAAGTGCTGGTCGCCCGTTCAAAGTTCTTTACAGTTGGTATAGGAGTTTTCGTTGGCACGACGAAGCAGACTAACAATACTACTCGACGAATCTTTGGCGAATTCTTGAAGCAGTTGGAATTCCTTTCGAGGGCTTGACCGCTCGGCGCAGAGTGAAGATGGCGAAGGCATTTCTGTCTGTGGCTGGCATGAAGCCCGGAATGGCGTGGACGCAGGCTCACTCGGACAATCGCCTTCGCTCGCGAGATGTCATCCGATGGATGAATACACATCTTGAGGAAAAAATCTCGCTTAGTTCGTATGACCACATCCGAAAAGACCTTCTGCTTCCGGTAGAGGCAGGAGTCGTCCTCAAGAGCGCGGGCAATGAGGGTGCAGCAACCAACGACGGTACGCGCACATACGCGCTTAGCCAGGAGATGGCGGAACTCCTTCACGCCTATGGGACACCAGAGTGGTCGGTCAAGTCGCCGACTTCCTTGCAGGACGCGATACGCTCGCCGAACAGCTAAAGCGCACTCGCCTTCAGCAACGGCTTCCGGTAACGATCGGCGGACAAAAACTCTACTTTGGCCCGGGCGAACACAATGAACTCCAGAAGGCCATCATCGACGACTTTCTGCCACGCTTTGGTCACTCGGCAGATGTTATCTACGTCGGCGACACTGAGGACAAGCTTCTCTTCTTGCAAGAAGAGAAGCTTCGACAACTTGGATTCTTTGAGTTGTCACACGACAAGCTACCTGACGTACTCGCGTATTCGCAGCAGAAGAACTGGCTTTTTCTCATCGAGGCCGTCCACTCCGCAAATCCAATTACGGAACTGCGCAAGAGAACCTTGGAGCGACTGACTGAAGCCTGCACTGCCGAGATCATCTACGTCTCAGCCTTTCTTGACCGCTCTGTATTCCGCAAGTTTGCGCGGGAAATAGCGTGGGAGACAGAGGTGTGGATTGCCGAGTCGCCCGACCACCTGATCCACTTCAACGGTGACAAGTTCCTTGGCCCACACGTCGTCGCCAAGTAGCTTCTCTATCTGCCGAAGCGCTGTTTGGGTTGCATTTGCTGCATCATGCGCTGCTGGGCTTTGATGCCACCGCCGCCGCCCATGGATTTGAACATCTTGCGCATCTGGGCGTACTGGCGGAGGAGGTTGTTGACCTCCTGGACGGTGGTACCGGAGCCGCGGGCGATGCGCTTGCGGCGGCTGCCGTTGATGAGTTCGTGGTCGCGGCGCTCGCGGGCGGTCATGGAGTCGATGATGGTCTCGATGCGGTTGAACTGCCTCTCGTCCACGTTCTCGGCGGCCTGCGCCATGCCGGCGAAGGGGCCGACCGAGGGCAGCATCTTGAGGATCGACTTCATGGAGCCCATCTTTTTGATCTGACGGAGCTGGTCGCGGAAGTCGTCGAGGGAGAAGCCTTCGCCGGAGAGGGCCTTGGAGGCGAACTTCTCGGCCTTGCCGCGGTCGAGCTTCTCCTCGGCGCGTTCGAGGAGGGTGGCGATGTCGCCCATGCCCATGATGCGGCTGACGATGCGGTCGGGATGGAAGGGCTCGAATGCGTCGGGGCGCTCGCCGGTGCCGAGAAACTTGATGGGCGCGCCGGTGACGTGGCGGATGGAGAGGGCCGCGCCGCCGCGTGCGTCGCCGTCCATCTTGGTGAGGATGACGCCGGTGAGGGCGAGGAGGGAGTGGAAGGCGTGGGCGGAGGCGACCGCGTCCTGGCCGGTCATGGCGTCGGCGACGAAGAGGATCTCGGAGGGGTTGAGGAGCTTCTTGAGCGCGGCCATCTCGTCCATGAGGGCGGCGTCGATCTGGTTGCGGCCGGCGGTGTCGACGATCAGGATGTCGCAGCCGAAGCTGGCGGCCTCGCGCTTGGCTTCCTTGGCGAGACGGAGGACGTCGGCGGTTCCATGCTGCGTGGCGGGGTCGAGCTTGCCCTCGTAGAGCTGGGCGGCGATGGATTCGGCGACGATGCGGAGCTGCTGGCGCGCGGCGGGACGATAGACGTCGACCGAGACGAGCATGGGGCGATGGCCCGCCTTCTTGAGCCATGCGGCGAGCTTGGCGGAGGTGGTCGTCTTGCCGCCGCCCTGCAGGCCAGCCATGAGGACGACGCTGGGCGGCTGCGAGCTGGTGCGGAAGCGCGCCGTGTCCTTGCCGAGGAGGGCGATGAGCTCGTCGTGGACGATCTTGACGATCTGTTCGGAGGGCGAGAGGGCGGTGGTGACCTGGGTGCCGAGGGCGCGGACGCGGATGTGCTCGACCAGGTCGGTGACGACGGAGAGGCTGACATCGGCCTCGATGAGGGCGATGCGAATCTCGCGCAGGGCTTCGGCGATGTTCTCGTCGGTGATGGTGCCCTGGCCGCGCAGGGCCTTGAAGGAACGCTGGAGTTTGTCGCTGAGGGTTTCAAACATGCTGCACTCAGTTTATCAGTGCGTGAGTGCGTTCATCGAGACAGGATGTGCTCAAAATTCCCTCAGCGCTAGCCGCGTTTCGCCAAGCACTTAGGCGGGAGGAGTTCGCTTCGGCCCCTTCAAATCGCATAAGAGGTTGGTGCGGGGCGCGCGGATGGGCGGGCGGGGCGGCGGGCGGCGCGGATAATTGTAGGATGCGGACGGGTGCGGAGATGCCGGGCAATACGCGTACAGAGGTCGCGGGAAACGCGCGGCTGGTGCATGAGTACATGGACTATCTGCGGGTGGAGAAGGGCGTGCGGCCGGCGACGTGCGAGGCGTATGCGTGCGACCTGGAGCAGTTTGCCGAGCAGGTGGAGCGGCGGGACGCGCTGCTGCTGACGGCGGTGGAAGCCGACGTGAAGGACTTCATGGAGCGGATGAGAGCGAACCATGTGGATGCGCGGAGCGTGGCGCGCAAGCTGAGCTGCCTGCGGGGGTTCTATCGCTGGCTGTTGCTGGACAAGAGGACCGACGCCGACCCGACGGTGAACATCGAGACTCCGGCGAGCTGGAAGGTGCTGCCGAAATCGCTGGCGGAGAGCGAGGTGGCGGAGATGCTGGACCGGCTGGGCGCGGCGGCACGCGCTCCGCAGACAGAGGGCTGCGGACGGGATGCAGCGGCACTGGCGCTGCGCGATTCCGCGATCCTGGAGCTGCTGTATGCGGGCGGGCTGAGGGTGGGGGAGATCGTGGCGCTGGGCGAGGAGGATGTGCATCTGGACCAGGCGCGGGCGCAGGTGCGCGGCAAGGGAGATAAGGAACGGATTGTTCCGCTGGGACGACGCGCCGTCGAAGCGCTGGATGAGTACATCAAGCGCGGGCGACCGGCACTGTCGCACGCGGGGATGCAGCGGGCATTATTTTTGAGCGACCGCGGACATGCGCTGACGCGGCAGTGGGTGTGGGAGATGGTGAGGGCGGCGTCGGTGAGCGTGGATGGGAGTGTTCATAAGGCCAGTCCGCATATGCTGCGGCATAGCTGCGCGACGCACATGGTGGAGCATGGGGCCGACCTGAGAAGCGTGCAGCGGCTGCTGGGCCACGCCGATATTGCGACGACGCAGATCTACACGCATGTGGCGATGGAGCATTTGAAACAGGTGCTTCGGGAGCACCATCCGAGAGGGAAGCGAAGGACGGTTGTTGGTTGTTAGTTGTTGGTTGTTGGTAAAGGAAAAGCAAAAGCAACAGCAACAGCAAGGGCAAAGGCAAAGACAACAGCGGAAGCAGGGGAGAAGATGGCGAAGGTGCAGAGCGAATTCGAGGCATTGGCGGAGGAGTTTCTTCGCGTGCTGGAGAATGAGCGCAACGCCAGCGCGCATACGGTGCGGGCGTATCGCCGCGAGGTGGGGAACTTTGCCGCGTATCTGGGCGAGACGCTGGGCGCGGGGGCGAAGATTGAGGCGGTCGAGCACTTGCACATCCGCGCGTATCTGGGATCGCTGTATGAGCGCGGGCTGAGCAAGGCGAGCGCGGCGCGCGCACTGGCGGCGGTGCGGTCGTGGTTTCGGTGGATGGCGAAGGAGCACAAGATGGCGCAGAACCCCGCATTGCTGGTGAGCACACCGAAGCTGCCGAAACATCTGCCGCGCGTGCCCAGCATGGAGGAGGTGAACGGGCTGCTGGATGCGATGGAGGCCGGCGCAGGCAAAAAAGATGAGGCTGCGGCGTGGCCGGAGCGCGACCGCATGATCTTCGAGCTGCTGTATGGCTGCGGGATTCGCAACTCCGAGCTGGTGGGGATCAATCTGAGCGGATATTCAGTGGAAGAACGACGCGATCCTGGTGAAGGGCAAGGGGCGCAAGCAGCGCTATGTGCCGCTGGGCGACGAGGCGGCGATGGCGATGCGCGCGTTTCTGCCGCTGCGCGAGAGCAGGCTGAGGGAGGCGGGGAAGCTGGCGCTGGTGACGGATGGGCCGCTGGTGACGAACCTGCGGATGCGGGGGGCTTGTCGATTGACAACACGAAGCGTTGGGAGAATCGTCAAGCGGATTGCGCTGTCGCGAGGGCTGGCGTCGGATGTGCATCCGCACACGCTGCGCCATGCGTTTGGCACGCACATGCTGGAGGAGGGCGCGGACCTGAGCGCGATCCAGGAGATGCTGGGGCACGAGCGGCTGTCTACTACGCAGCGGTACACGCACCTGACGGCGGGACAAGTGCAGCGAGTGTATGACGAGACGCACCCAAGGGCGCGGTGAGGAAGCTCGGACTTTACAGAAGTTTATTGGGAGAAAGGTTCGGACGGTTGTGGTTGGGCGGAGATCGTCGGGGTCCTTCGACTCGCTGCGCTCGCTCAGGATGACAAGCAAAACAAACAACCGCAGGTGCTTCGACTCCGCCTCCCGCGATGAGACTGCGGGAGGCTTCGCTCAGCAAGGATGACAGTATTTTGAAGCGAACTTCAGAGAACCACACCAGCGACTCATAACTCGCAACGGAGTTATGCGTTGGCACCGTGGCATTTTTTGTATTTTTTGCCGGAGCCGCAGGGGCAGGGGTCGTTGCGGCCGACTTTTTCTCCGATGACGCGCTGGGCGGGAGCGGCGTCCTCGCGGAGCTGACGGCGCGGGCCTGTTCCAGCTCGCGACGCTTCTTGCGCTGAAACTCTTTTTCCAACTCGTCGATGGTGGTGGATGGGGCGCGGGTGTGGATGGGGACGGGGGCGTGTTCCGCGCCGGATTGCTGCAACGGAAGCGCGTTCTGCGCGTTTGCGTCGGAGATAACCCGCTGGCCCTGCGCGGCCTGCATCTGGGCTGTCTGCATCTGCTGGGGGGTCTCGATGGGGTTTCCGTCGGGGCCGATGATCTGCATGCGGAAGAGGTGACGCGCGGTGTCCTGCTGGAACTGGAGCATCATCTGCTCGAACATCTCGAAGGACTCTTTTTTGTAGGCGACGAGCGGGTCCTGCTGGGCGTAGCTGCGCAGACCGATGCCCTCCTTGAGGTGGTCCATGGCGAGGAGGTGGTCCTTCCATAGGCCATCGAGGACGGAGAGCATGACGATGCGCTCGTGGTAGCGCATCTGCGGCGCGCCGAGGATCTTCTCCTTGATGTCGTAGCGCGCGCGGACCGCGGCGAAGATCGATTCTCCCAACTCGTGGCGGCCAAGATTGGCGGCGTCGATTGCGCTGGGGCCTTGGTTGAGCTTCGCGCCGAAGATGTCGTAGAGCTGGCTGAAGACTGCATTGAGGTTCCACTGGTCGGGGTGCTGCTTCTCCGGCGCGTGCTCTTCGAGGATGTTGGAGAGGATGGTGGAGACGTAGTCCTCGGTGATGAGCTGCTTCTGGTCGACGCCCTCCATCAACTGACGGCGCAGGCCGTAGACGGCCTCGCGCTGCTTGTTCATGACGTCGTCGTACTCGAGGACGTGTTTGCGGGACTCGAAGTTCTGGGTTTCGACTGCCTTCTGCGCGGATTCGATGCGCCTGGAGATCATGCGGCTCTCGATGGGGACGCCCTCTTCCATGCCGAGGCGCTGGAGCAGAGTGCTGACCCACTCGCGGGCGAAGATGCGCATGAGGTCGTCTTCGAGGGAGAGGAAGAAGCGCGAGCTGCCGGGATCGCCCTGGCGACCGGCGCGGCCACGAAGCTGGTTGTCCACGCGGCGGGACTCGTGGCGCTCGGTGCCGAGGATGTGCAGGCCGCCGGTGGCGATGACGGCCTCGTGCTCAGTTTGCGCGGTGTCGAGATGCGAGGCGATTGCCGCGTCCCATGCGGCTTTGGTGGTCTCAAACTCCTGGCTGGCGTAGTAGAAGCGCTTCATGCCGGGGCCGGCGGTGGGCGAGATGGCCCCCTCGGCGGCGGAGACGGCGCGGGCCTGCGCCTTTTTTACGAGATCCTGTCGCGTCATGAACTCGGAGTTGCCGCCGAGCAGGATGTCTGTGCCGCGGCCGGCCATGTTGGTGGCGATGGTGACCATGCCAAGACGCCCTGCCTGGGCGACGATTTCGGCTTCCTTCTCGTGGAACTTTGCGTTGAGGACGACGTGGCGGACGCCCTTGCGCTTGAGGATGTCGCTAAGCAGCTCGGACTTTTCGATGGAGGTGGTGCCGACCAGCACGGGCTGCTTGTCCTGGTGCAGGCGTACGATCTCGTCGGCGACGGCAAGGTATTTTTCCTTGGAGGTGCGGAAGACGACGTCGGGATTTTCCAGGCGGCGCATCGGCATATTGGTTGGAGCGACGACGATGTCGAGCTTGTAGATCTTGTCGAACTCGGCGGCCTCGGTCTCTGCCGTGCCGGTCATACCGGAGAGCTTCTTGTACATGCGGAAGTAGTTCTGAAAGGTGATGGTGGCGAGCGTCTGGTCTTCCTTGCGGATGGAGACGCCTTCCTTGGCTTCGATGGCCTGATGGAGGCCGTCGGACCATCGGCGGCCTGGCATGAGACGGCCGGTGAACTCGTCGACGATGATGACTTCGCCCTCTTTGACGACGTACTCGACGTCGCGTTTGTAGAGGTGGTGTGCCTTGATGGCGACCTCGACGTGGTGCTTGAGGTCCCAGTTCTCGGGGTCAGCGATGTTGCCGATGCCGAGGAGTTTTTCGATCTTCTCCCAGCCCTCGTCGGTAACGGTGATGGCGCGTGCCTTCTCGTCGATGACGAAGTCGCCGGACCAGGTTTTTGTTTCGAGGGTCTCGATCAGCTCGCCCTCTTCGAGGTTGGGGATGATGAGGTTGACGCGTGCGTACTTGTCGGTGGTCTCGTCGGTGGGGCCGGAGATGATGAGCGGGGTGCGGGCCTCGTCGATGAGGATGGAGTCGACTTCGTCGACGATGCAGAAGTAGTGGCCGCGCTGGACCATGTCCTTGAGATCGAACTTCATGTTGTCGCGCAGATAGTCGAAGCCGAACTCATTGTTAGTGCCGTATGTGATGTCGGAGCCGTATGCCTCGCGGCGCTGGGCGTCATCCAAATCGTGGACGATGACGCCGACGGAGAGGCCTAGAAAACCGTATATCTTTCCCATCCACTCTGCGTCGCGCTTGGCGAGGTAGTCGTTGACGGTGACGACGTGGACACCGTGGCCGGCAAGCGCGTTGAGATAGCAGGGAAGGGTGGCGACGAGGGTTTTGCCTTCGCCGGTCTTCATCTCGGCGATCTTGCCCTGATGGAGGACCATTCCGCCGATGAGCTGTACGTCGAAGTGGCGCATCTGCACGGTGCGCAGGCCGGCCTCGCGGACGACGGCGAAGGCCTCTGGAAGAAGCAGGTCGAGCGCGGCCATCTCGGCGGCGCGGATGCGCCTGGCTGCGTCTTCGCCGGCGGGGTCGATATTTTCGGCGGCGACGGACGCGGCGATGCGCTGGCGGAACTCTTCCGTCTTGGCGCGCAACTGGTCGTCTGAGAGCGACTGGATGGAGGGTTCAAACGCATTGATCTGTTGCACAGCGGGGAGCAAACGCTTGACCGCGCGTTCGTTACTGGTGCCAAAGATCTTGGCGAGTAAATTATTCAGCAAACTGGGTATCCTTCAGGATTTCACGGGCATCAAACCGCCCAAATTCAAGTTTACGCGATGTTTGCGGTGGAGGATAGACGTACTCGATCCCGATTTGGATGCAAAACAATTAATGAATTAAAAACTGCGCATCCGCTGCATCTTATTGACGACTGGCGACGTATTCAGGGTATGTACGGATGTGGCGTCTGCAACGGACTGAGCGGAGCTTCAATCCCACAACCATTGGAGGAACCATGATGTCTATTACGAAAATGCTGGCAACTACACTGTTTGGTGTTGCTATTGCCGCGACACCTGTTCTGGCGCAGACCGTGACGATCGACTACGACCACAGCGTCAACTTCCTGAAGTACAAAAGCTACACGTGGGACCGCGTCCATGCGACCGACCCCGGCGTTGAGGGCCGCATCACCATCGCCGTGGACCGCGACATGAGCGGCAGATTCTTCCATCAGGAGTCGAAGAATGGCGATGTGACCATTGCCGTGGTGGAGGCGACACAGGACAAGAAGGAGTACTCGGACTTTTATGCAGGGCTGAACAACGTGAGCTGGCAGCGCGGATGGGGCAACGGCGGCTTTCTGGATACGGCGGCCACGCTGCAGGATGTGCCGCTGGATACGCTGGTGATGGATATCTACGACACCAAGACGCAGAAGCTGATCTGGCGCGGCGTTGTGACCGAACCTGTGGACAAGAGCGAGGACAAGAACGACCAGAAGATGGACAAGGCCGTCAACCTGTTATTCGGGAAGTTCCCGCCAAAGTTTGTCAAGGCGAAATAAGTCGTCGCCGATCAGGATGCGGGTTGGAGTAAGTTGTATCTACTCGAATGACGAAGTGCGGTTGTTGCATCGCATTGGTTCACTCTGACGGCGCAATACTGAAACGGCCTGGAGGTCTCCGCGTGAGGGGACGGCCAGGCCGGTTTACTTTGGCGAATTATTTTTTTGCCTTGCATGGATTGCGGACTTACTTTGCCGTTTCGGAGACAGGCGCAGGCACAGGGATTTTCTCTTTCAGAAAAGCCACCAGAGGCGAATGGGATTGTTCGAGCGCGATGACCACGGACTGCGCGTTCAGATCGGCGCCGATCGCGCTGGTGTGGGTGTGGTCGATGGGGAAGAGAAGCGCGGTCTTCTCTGGGCCGGTGGCCTCCAGACGGTCGGCTTCGACGGACGCCATGTCGATGAAGGCGAGGTGGTCCTGGTCTGCGATCTTCTTCATGATGGTGTTGAAGTTGGTCTCGCGCTCGATGCGCTGCACTCCGTTGGCGTCCGCCTTCCAGACGTTGCGGATGGTCATGGAGAGAAACATTGGCGTCGCACCCTTGGCCTGGGTGTCGGCAACGTACTTGCGGTTGTACCAGCCGTAGGTGTGGATGGTTTCGGTCTTGCCGGCGAGGACGCCGGTGGTCTGCGGGACGTCTTTGGTCTCGTCGGTGTCTCCGGGGAGATCGCCGCGCGGCTTGCCGCCGCCAAGGTCGCCTCCATCGTTATGCCCCCACTGCAACATGACGTAGTCTCCGGACTTCATCTCTGCCAGGTCACGATCCCACAGGCCCTCGACCATGTAGGAGCGGCTGCTTCTTCCGGCGCGCGAGCGGTTGGCGACGTTGATCTTCGTGGTGTCGAAGTATTGGGCAAGGTGGTCGCCCCATCCCAGGTCTGCTCCGTTGCGCGCGGTGGAGTCGCCAACGATGAAGAGCGTCGGCAGCCTGGGATTGAGAGGCTGGTCCTGCGGGGTGTTGACCTGTGGCGGAGTGACGGGCGCGGGCGGAGCTACGGCTGGCGGTTGCGCATGGACAAATACGGCAGACGCAAGAGCGAGAACGACCGCCGGAACGAGACGAGAAAAGAGCGAAGAGCGGATGGATTTTGACATGGAAGAAGCCTAGCATTGCAGGCGGCATTTTGGCAGTGGGCGCTGCGAGTTGAAGATCGTCCGCGCCGGGCTGTACGATAAACGCCACTGAAAACGAGGAGAGACGAGGGGGCATGATGCGCAGATCGCACTTGGCAGTTGTTATGAATATGGCGTCAATTCTGGCGGTCACAATGGCCTGCGGCCAGGCCCCGGTTGCCGCGCCGGCGTGGATGGACGCGGCAAGCTGGGGGAGCGTGCATCCGGTGGCAACGAGGAACATTGTGTACGCCAACGTTCCTGTTCCGGGCAATCCGAGCGCGAATCCGAATCCAGGGCTGGCGGGCGGAGGAATGCCACGAATTGCGAACTCGCCCAAGGCCGCGCCGGGTACTCTGGATCTGCATCTGGACGTGCTGCAGGTGGCGTCCGCGAAGCCCACGCCGGTTGTGATCCAACTGCACGGCGGCGGCTGGATACGCGGCGACCGGCCCAGTTCATACGGGACGTTCAGCGCGCTGCTGGCCGCTGGGATGAGCGTGGTGACGGTGGACTATCGCGTGGGCAAGGAGGCACCCGCGCCGGCGGCCATCGGAGACGTACGCTGCGCCATGGCGTGGGTGAAGGCGAACGCGGCGAAGTACAACTTCGACCTGACGCGCGTGGTTATCTATGGCGCGTCGGCGGGCGGGCATCTTGCGCTGATGGCGGGCTACGCTCCGGCCTCGTTCAATCCGCCGGGATGCAGCGATCAGCCGAAGGTGGCGGCGGTGCTGGATTTTTATGGGCCAACGAATCTTGCGGAGGCGATCAACCAGCACGGCAGCTCGGACTCCGTGCACCAGTGGCTCGGACTGGAGAAGCCGTTGGTGCCGTATACGGGCACGGCACCGACAACTTCAGGGCCGGATGTGGCTCCGGTGGTGAATGGAGGCGGACAGGGGCCGCGATGGGCAACGCCGAACGATGCGGTGCTGGCGCGGGCGCGGGAGATGTCGCCGATGAGCTACATCCGGCACGGCCTGCCGCCTACGTTTATTGTCAACGGAGACCACGACCCCGCGGTCGATCCGACGCAGGACGCGCAGTTGAAGAAGGCGCTGGACGCAGCAGGCGTGCCGGATGGGCAGGATATCGTTCCCGGCGGCGGCCACGGCAACTTCCCCAGGGCCGAGGCCGACAAGGCAATGCTGCAGTGCCTGGAATTCATGAAGGCACAGGGGATTCTGCATTAGCGTACCGCGCGTAAGATTTGATTGAAGCATTTTGGATTCGGCTATGAGCGATGAGCTGTGAGCCTGGGGTGCGTTGGCATAGTGTTAGAACAACGAAGCAACGGGATGAATGTGGAGGGATGATGAGCGACGCGGCGGTGACTTTTGCGAAGGAAAATGGGGAGCGTTTTGTCGAGGAGTTGAAGGCGCTGCTGCGGATTCCGTCGGTCTCGACCGATCCGGAGCGCGCGGCGGATGTGCGTCGCGCGGCCGAGTTTGTGGCGGCAGAGCTGCGGCGGATCGGCATGGAGAACGTGCGGCTGATCGAGACATCCACGCCGGAGATAGTTCTTGCGTCCAGTTCCGGGCCGGGCCAGGTGGTTGCCGCGCGCGAGGGACATCCGCTGGTCTACGCCGACCACCTGCATGCGGCGGATGTTGGCGGGAAGGCTGCGACTACGGTGCTTCTGTATGGGCACTACGACGTGCAGCCGGCGGAGCCGCTGGACGAGTGGAAGACACCGCCCTTCGAGCCGACGGAGCGCGATGGCGACCTCTTCGCGCGCGGCTCGGCCGACGACAAGGGACAGGTGTGGATGCACGTGAAGGCGCTGGAATCGCTGCTGGCAACGGGCGGCGGAAGGCTGCCGGTGAATGTGCGCGTGATTGTTGAGGGCGAGGAGGAGGTTGGCGGCGAGGGGATTGCCGCGTTTGTGCGCGAGCACCCGGACCAGTTGAAGGCGGATGTGGCGTTGGTGTCGGACAGCGAGATGTTCGCGCCCGATCTGCCGACGCTGTGCGTTGGACTGCGCGGGATGATCTACACGGAGATCGAGGCACGCGGCGCACGGACAGACCTGCACTCGGGGATGTACGGCGGCGCGGCGCCAAACCCGCTGGTCGCGCTGGCGCAGATCATAGCGAAATTAAAGGACAACTCCGGACGGATTCTGATTCCCGGCTTCTACGATAAAGTTGGCAAGCCAACCGCCGCCGAACTGAAAGCGTGGAAGGCGCTGCCGTTTGACGAGGAGCACTACCGCGAGACCGAGGTGGGCTCGACCACACTGACCGGCGAGGCTGGATTCTCGGTACTGGAACGCACCTGGGCGCGGCCCGCGCTGGATGTGCATGGCATTGCGGGCGGGTTTACCGGCGCGGGAGCGAAGACGGTGATCCCGGCGCGCGCGGTGGCGAAGGTCTCCATGCGGCTGGTGCCGGAGATGACGACCGCCGAGAGCTTTGCGCTCTTCAAGACGTATGTGGAGTCGATCTGTCCCAAGGGAATCACGCTGGAGGTGCGCCTGATCCACTCGGGCGACCCCACTGTTGTGTCGACCGACAACGCCTTCGTGCGCGCGGCAACGTCGGCGATGCACACGGTCTTCGGCAAGGAGACCGTCTACATCCGCAGCGGCGGGTCGATCCCGATTGTCGGCGACTTTATCCGCGAGCTAGGCATTCCCAGCGTTCTGATGGGATTCGGCCTGCCCGACGATAACATCCACGCGCCGAACGAGAAGTTCCACCTGGCGAACTTCCATCGCGGCATCGAGTCGATTGTGCGCTTCATGACGAGTGCCGGCGCATAGAACCAGACCTGTTCCAGGGGTGGTTTGGGATTCGGACGACGAGAACCATACGCAGGTGAGGAACCTGCGGATGGTGCGGCTGGTTGGGGAGTGGGGATGGAGCGGGGCTGGTTTCGAGGGGGGAGATTGGGCGGGAGGCGTTCGCTTCGGGATGCAGGGAACAGGGATCAGGGAACAGGGAACAGGCAAGGGCGGGGCGGGAGGGGTTCGCTTGGCGAATGGCTACTCATGCGATGAGACCGCATGAATGCGGCACCCGGCTTTCCCCTCAAATCAGACGCACAGCTATTGCGCAGCGCCCCGTACGGTTACTTCCTTCTGTATAAAGAACCTTCACACCTACAAATAACCGTTCTCTATCTGATTCGGGCCATACTGCTGCTTTGTTGAAATATAATTCATCACCCTCCTCGTTGACGAGGAATCCAAATCCGTTGGGATGGATTCTTCTGACTTCTCCATGCTTTAGCGGCACTTCAATTGTTTCACTTCGGGCCTCCGAGCGTATCCTGGAACGGACGCCCTGTCTCCTCTTCTAGCCAATGCAGGATATCTACTGCTTTCTCTGCTTCGCTCCCTGATAATCGATTTGCACAACCATTAGCTGTAAGTTGCGCCTTTACGAGATTTTCTTTCATTCGATCATCTTGGAACTTTGGTGGTATAGCCTTGTAAATCTCCCTTAACCGCTGTAGAAACCCTAATGCTTCTGTGTACTCCTGCTTAAAAATTCGTCATCGGCTTTTCTGCTCTCTGCAGAGATCGCCAAATTAAATATTCTGACAGCAGTATGACTTGGGAATGTCGAGGCTTTTGGCAACAATACTTCGAGCAAACGGGATACTTCTTCATGCTTGTGCAGAAAAAGTTGCGCCCGAGCAGCACCCAACTGAATTTCAATATTGTGAGGCTCCAATTCTAATGCTACCAGGAACTGTTGACTTGCACCCTCCGCGTCATCCATTTTCCTCAAGAGGAAATCCCCGTACCAATACCTCAGTGGAAAGTAGTTCGGCTCGATATCGATCGCTGCGTCAAATGCGAGTCTAGCTGCGGGATAATTATCTTCCTTCATTCGCAGTAAAGCTTCAACTCGCGGGACTTCGAAGTATTCTGGTGCCATTTTCCTTGCATACCCTATGGCTTTTTCCGCTTTTTCGAACTTTTTCGCTGTTGTAGCCAATATAGCTTCTTTCAAAAATCTGGCAATTACAAAATCACTTTTTGACCTAGTCTTAATGCTGTGATAGTTAAGTGGGTCTGTTTGTACTTCACCAGCCATTTGTTCTGCGATCGCAACAAGAGTTCGTCGTCTCGTGTTAAATTGTGCGTCTTGTTCCTTTGACGGGCGATGATGTTTTACCAGATAATCGCGGGGCATATCCGAAATGCCGTACTTTGTCGTAACGAATATATTGTCCCGTATGGTGGTCATCGTAACCATATTTGTTGTGAGGAGTTGCTGCAGAGCTTTTTGCAGCTCGACCGCATCGTAACGATTTAAGAATGCTAGTTCAGCCTGAGTATGGAGACCCGGAACCGAGATCATTGAACCCAGTACTTGTTTGCTTTGAAGTTCGAGGTTTGAATAGACATTACTCATGCAGAAGTCTAAGAATAGAGATGGATTCCTCAATATTTCTTCTGGCCGCTTTCCTGTGCAAACCGCTGCCACGAACCACTTTACGAAGCCGGGATTGAATCGCATCTTTCCGCAGTACTGTCGAAGAGTTTCATCCTGTGTTGAAGCCAATAATTGCGCACCTCGCGCACGCGCCGTTGCCCTGAGCAACTGAACAGACTCATTTTCAGAGAGTGGTCCCAAGCTATATGGGTATTCAAATGCCCCCAAACCAACCCTTGAAGTAATCATGACCTTACTGCCAACTGGTAGTCCCTCAAGAAATGCTCGCAACCGGTCGTCAAGTACATTCTCTAAGTTGTCTAGGATCACTAGAATGCGGAATTCTTTTAGGTATGTATGGATTTCCCCCATCAGATCATTTATGGCTACATCGCCGATAATCTGGCTCGCAACATTCTGCAATACACCTAAAGATGTTGAGATCGCACCTTGTATACTTCGTATCTCAGAGGCTGTTAGTTGTGTTGTTTTAGATGACGTCAAACCACTGCATCGAATTTATCCGAACACTCATCCACAATCTCATATGCTACTTTGAGCGCAAGTGCGGTCTTCCCGACCCCACCCTCACCTACCACAGAGATTACTGGGTACGCACCAACACAAAGTCTTTTCAGTGCCTCCACCTCTTTGCGACGACCTACAAAACCAGTCTCGTCGAAATCAGGTAAGGGCAAATTATGTTTCACTTCTGTTTCGTTATCATAGCTTGGAATTTGCAACCCAAGAACGAAACTAGGTTCAGTCCGTAAACGTTCCAACGTGCTAATAAGTTCTGTAAATGGGATGGCCTTGTCGGTCGTGAGTTGTTGACAGACGTCAAGTGTACTGGCCAAATCGTCAAACTGGAGTGGTCGTGAATGCATGACCCGATTTCGTATCGGGATCAGTGAATCGAGGGCCTGTGTATGGTACTTTAGGGCAGTCGCGAGATCCTTTTCTAGAATTGCCGTATGTCGGTTTAGCAGTTGTAAGGCATCTCCGAAGTTAAGATAGTCGGCTAGGTCTCCGAGTAGTATCCCTCTTTGCGGCAGGTCGTTATCCTTCAGAAATCTGTCAATGATTCCCGAATACTGCTCGCTACCTAATGCCTGTATAGGGTCGATGCCGTTCAGTTTATGGCATATCAGAGTGCGTAGATCTTCCTCTACGGAAGAGATCAACGCAAATGCTGTTAATCGCGATGTGCTATAGCTCACGGCAGCCTCGGAGGATTGTGGGAAGTGACTTTAACAACGTATATGTTACGCGTGAACGGGTATCGCGTACCATTCCGCCGCCGAAACCGCCGAGCCATTACTCTTCGGGCTGCTTTTTGTTGCGGGGGTGGGTTTTGAACCAGATGGGGGAGCCGATGAAGCCGAAGGCGGCGCGGATCTGGTTGGCGAGGAAGCGCTCGAAGGCGAAGTGCAGCTTGACGTCGCGGTCGGTGAAGAGGACAAACGTCGGCGGGGCAACGGCGGCCTGCGTCATGTAATAGATCTTGACGCGGCGGTTCATGGGGACCGAGGCGCGCTGGAAGTTGACGTCGGCGAGGAAGCGGTTGATCTGGCCGGTGGTGACGCGCTTGCGGCGTTCGCGGGCGACCAGCTCGATCTTCTTGAAGAGCGCCTCGACGCCCGCGCCGGTGGTGGCGGTGACAAAGACAAGCGGGGCGTAGTCGAGGAACTTGAGCTTGTCGCGGACCTGCTGCTCGAAGATTTTGGGGTCGGCGGGCTTGCGGTCGCCGGTGACAGAAGCAGATCCCTCCGCGATGCTGCGGGATGACAACGAAGGCTCGCTGCGGGATGACAAAGAAGAAGCAGATCCCTCCGCTACGCTACGGGATGACAAAGTAGAAGCGCTGCGGGATGACAAACCTATCGGGGGATGGGTGATGAGGTCCCACTTGTTGACGACGATGATGACGGAGCGGCCCGACTCGTGCGCGTAGCCGCCGATGTTGGCGTCGAGGGCGGAGACTCCGTCGGTGGCGTCGAGGACAAGGAGGCTGACGTCGGCGGCCTCGAGGTGCTTGCGGGCCATGATGACGGACAGCTTCTCGGCCATGAGCTTGGTCTTGCCCTTGCGACGGATGCCGGCAGTATCGACGAAACGGAAGTCGTGCGAGCCGCGGGTGACGACCTCGTCCACTGCGTCGCGGGTGGTGCCGGCGATGGGCGAGACAATGGCGCGTGCGCTGCCGGTGAGGGCGTTGAGCAAGGTGGATTTGCCGACGTTGGGACGGCCAATGATGGCGATCTTGGTCTCGTGCTCGACGAATGCGCCGTGGGAACGGAGAAGACGGGGGCGGTTGTCAGGCGAGTTGTCAGTTGCAGGTTGCAGGTTGTCAGTTGAAGACAAATACGGAGATTCTGGCTTCGCCAGAATGACGGCTTCAAGGGGCTTCTCCGGAATGACGGCTTTTTGAACGAGGAGTGCGGCGAAGACCTCGTCGAGGAGGTCGCCGATGCCGGTGCCGTGTTCGGCGGAGATGGCGAGGACGTTGCGGAAGCCGAGGCGGCGGAAGTTCTCGGCGGCGGGAGCGAGTGCGGCGGTGTCGATCTTGTTGACGGCGAGGAAGACGGGCTTGCCGCCGCGCAGGAGGAGTCGGGCGAGAGTGATGTCGGGCGAGGCGAGCTCGGTGCGGCCGTCGACGACCATGATGATGGCCTGCGCTTCGGCGAGTGCGGTCTGGGCCTGAAGGAAGATTTCGGCGGGGATGAGTTCGGGGTCGTCGGGGACGATGCCGCCGGTATCGACCAGGCGTGCGTCGGCGGACTGCCACTCGATGAGGCCGTAGATGCGGTCGCGAGTGATGCCGGGCTCGTCGCCGACGATGGAGCGGCGTGAGCCGGTGAGGCGATTGAAGAGCGTCGACTTGCCGACGTTGGGGCGGCCGCAGATGGCGATGAGAGGGAGCGCGCGGGAGGCGGCGGAGTCGGCGGCGAGATCGAGCTGGGCGGCGAGGATTTCGGCTTCGCGCCAGGCACGGGTTTCGGCGGGGGATTCGGGGAGGGTTGTTGGTTGTTGGTTGCTGGTTGTTGGTTGAGGACGGGTGGAGGTGCGGGGCTTTGGGGCGATGGTACGGCGGGATTCATTTTCGGGGGAGCGGGTGGGGGTGCGCTTCTGCTTGGCGAGGGCGGCGCGCTTGGTGGCGAGGGACTTGCGTTTGCGGGGATCGACCGCTCCGGTGGTGGGCGTGGTGCGTGGGGCGCGGCCCTGCTTGGGGCGGGTGGATGCCTGACGATGCTTCTTGCCGAGGCGTTTTCGGTCTTCGCGTTGCGCCATGTGAGTGCCTTCCGGGAGACGCGATGCGCCTAAGGACATTATAGGGAGGGGGCGAGGGAATTTGTGGTATATGATGTCAGACACATATCTCTAGCAATTTTTTTTAGGATCACATCCGGAGCAGAGCGTGATTGAGGATGATTGGGAAGTTCTTCTTGATGGAATAGCTGACGGTCAATGCACACCGTTTCTCGGCGCGGGCGTTAACGGTAACCTGTTTCCCTTGGGTGGCGAAATTGCGCGGCAGTGGGCAGAGAGGTACTCATATCCTCTTAGCTCGTGCAGTGACCTGGATCAGGTGGCACAGTACATGGCGGTGCGTTTTAAAAACCCCAAGACACCGAAGAAACTAATGCTTAGATTGTTGAAGCAGAAGGGTCAGACATTTCGCCCCGACAATCCCCAATTAGATTGCCTGAAAACGCTCGCTGAGTTGCCGCTGCCGGTTTTCATTACCACCAACTATGACGACTTGATGGTAAAAAAGGCTCTAAAACACACTAGCCCGGCAAAAAATCCTAGACGCGAGTATTGCCGTTGGCACGAATACTTACCTGAATTAGACAAATTATTTTATCGAAAATACGTGCCCGACCTCAGCAATCCACTGGTCTTTCACCTCCATGGTACCAATGAAATACCTGAATCCATCGTTCTGACCGAGGACGACTACATGGATTTTATGGGTTAATCTATCGCGTGACGAAAAAATCCTGCCCGGGTGTGTGCGCACAGCGATGACGCGATCCTCTCTTCTCTTCATCGGATACAGGCTGCGCGACACTAATTTCCGTGTAATCCATCGGGGTTTGGTGGAGCAGATGGACACGAGCCAGCGGTCGCTCAGCGTCACCGTACAGATGGATCCTCCTGAGCATCCAGAAGGGGGCTCCGACAGAGCCCAGAAGTTCATGGAGGCCTACTTCCAGAAGATGAACATATGCGTTTATTGGGGGACTGCCTCAGCCTTCGCCAAAGAGCTCAAAGAACGCTGGGCAAAGTATAATCGCACCTACGGGGACCTCCAAAGAGCTCAACCGTCTCAGGAAGGCGTTGTATGAGCACTCCTGGAGTGATAGCCCCGGTATCGCATAAAAACCCGTACGTCGGCCCGAAGCCGTTTACACGCTCCGATGAAGAGCTGTTCTTCGGTCGGATAGCCGATATTATTGATCTTTACTCGCAGGTGTCCTCGCATCGAACCGTTTTGTTCTATGCGCAGTCCGGCGCAGGCAAGAGTTCGTTGCTGAATGCTGGTCTGATCCCTAAGTTGGAGAGTGAAGGCTACGACGTGCTGATTGCGGGCCGACTTTCTTGGAGAAGTCCCAGCGAAAAAGAGTCTCATCGATTTCAATGTTCTACCTGAATGGATTAAGGATGGAGCCAATAATAATGTCTTTGCATTCAATGCAATAAGAGGTTTGCTTGAACAAGCAATTGAACAGCATGCAGCCGATGCAATCACTTGGCTTTATTGCCCGCGTGTTGAGCACCGTTCCACGCGTGCATGTGTCAAGTAGGAGCAACATCGATCGCAGACCGAAGACACGTGTTCTACTTATTGATCAGTTTGAGGAGCTATTTACCTCACACAATGACCACTGGCGCGAACGTACAGACTTCTTCATTCAATTGAATGAAGCGATGGAAAAGGAGCCTGATCTCCGTATTATTTTCGCCATGCGTGAAGAATACATCGCATATCTCGACGGATATGCTCATCTATTGCCAGAATCCTGCCGTACACGCGTGCGCTTGGAGCGTCTGCGCGAAGTCGAAGCACTTGAAGCAGTTGTGGAACCACTAAAATCTAAAGGTATCAGCTTTGCACCCGGCGTGGCTGAGGAATTAGTACAGAAGCTCCTAATCGCGGGGTTTGTCGAACCTTGGGAACTCCAGATTATTTGTTCCAATTGCTTTCTCAAGCTCGAAGGTTGGGACACGGAAATCACTGCAGTCCATATGGAGAAGCACGGTGGCGTAGATGAGGCGCTGACGGTGTTTTACGAGACGGCCTTGACTGAGACAGTAAGGAAGACCCACGTTAGCGAATCTCGTCTGCGCACATGGTTCAATATTGAGTTGATTACCAAGAACGAGACGCGTGGATTTGGATTCAGAGAGAGTGACAAGAGTATCGGTGGTCTGCCAGATGCCGCGGTCATATACCTGGAAAGTTTGCACATTATCCGTAAGGAAAGCAGTCGCAAGAACACTTGGTACGAGCTCAGTCATGACCGCTCGGTTAAGCCAATCCGTCAATCCAACAGCATATGGCAAAAGAAGAAGGATCGCCATAAGCGTCAGCTATGGAGTGTGGTCGGCGTGATCCTGATTGTTCTCTCCCTTGCATTTGGTATTCATGAACGGTCAAAGCAGAGGAGACAGCAACAGGAGCTAAAGACCGATAATCAACATATGGATACACTTGAGGATCAATTGGCTCAAGCCGAAGCAAACACTTCACAGATAGTTGTCCAGCTAGCCATGGAAAATGAAAAATATTCTAATGTGGACAAACAGGTACAACTAGCACGGCAACGCAACGCTGATAAAAGTCAGAAACTACAACAAGCTCAACAAGATGAACAGAGTAAGGTGCAGAGACTTCAACAAGTTCAGCAAAGCGATAACGTAACAAGTGAACAAATACAGCAAGCTCAGCAAGATGCCGATGTTGCAAGAAGAAAACTACAACAAGCTCTGCAAGAAGCTGATGAATCAAAAAGGAAATTACTGCAAACCGAACAAGACGCGGAGAATTCGAGAAAAGAACTACAGTTAGCTCAGGAAACTGCCAAAAAAAATGCGATAGCAGCTTCAGCAGCAGTTAAGCCGCACAATGATAATGTTCCGACACCTGCCGCGCTGCTGACGATCTCGGCTACAGGAACGGTGAAAAAGTATAGCAGGCTGTCACCTGAGATATATATTGATGGCTATCCATGTGTCTTTGTTACTCCAGGCACTATGTTCACTTTGAAGCTTACTCCAGGTTCACACCAAGTCTGCGTATCAGCCACCTCTTCGAAGTGTCCATCTGTAACAGTTGACCTCCCTGTCAACTCACATCTATACATTACTGTTCAACCAAACTCCTACTCTTCCTTCTACATTCCCAGCAACCCGGTTGCAGTTGAACCTTCAACCGATGGCCTGAAACGAATTCCACCATATGAGGTTATTGACGCAAGGGACATGCTGCGCTAAACATAGCAATACAATGATCGCCAGCCTGCTCATGTCACGGAGTTTGCGCATTGGTGGCGGATGGAACGCGGGGTTCGACGATATACTTGGGGCGTGGAGAAGACTTTCTATATCGAGACGTTTGGATGCCAGATGAATGCCCATGACTCGGAGAAGGTCATTGGGACGCTGGAGCATGAGGGGTACATGCGGGTGGAGGATGAGGCCGACGCGGGGCTGATCCTGTATAACACCTGCTCGATCCGCGACAAGGCGGAGCAGAAGGTCTTCCACCGGCTGAATGAGTACAAGCGGCTGCAGGGCGAGGGGAAGCGCTTCGCCGTGCTGGGGTGCGTGGCGCAGCAGGAGGGCGAGCGGATCTTTGAGAAGGCGCCGTATGTGTCGATTGTGAGCGGGTCGGCGAGCTACCGGCGGCTGCCGGAGATGCTGGTGCGGCTGGAGGCGGGCGAGCGGCGGATTACGGGCCTCGACGACCGCGAGACGGAAGAGACCTTCGATACGGAGTTTACCGCGCGGGCGAACCCGCATCGGGGATACATCACGATTGTGGAGGGATGCGACAAGTTCTGCGCCGTACTGCGTAGTGCCGTATACGCGAGGCAAGGAACGGTCGCGCGCATCGGACTCGGTGATGGAGGAAGCGCGGCGGATGGTGGATGCGGGCTATACGGAGATCCAGTTGCTGGGGCAGAATGTGAACTCGTATCGCGACCCGTGCGGAAGCTGAGTTTTGCGGAGCTGCTGGCGGCGGTGGGCGGCGTCGGCGGGATTCGGCGGGTGAGATTTATGACCAGCCATCCGAGGGACTTTACGCGGGAGATTGTGGCGGCCATCGACGCAGTACCGACACTGTGCGATCATGTGCATCTGCCGGTGCAGTCGGGATCGACGCGGGTGCTGGCGGCGATGAATCGCGAGTACACGCGGGAGTGGTATCTGGAACGGATTGCGTGGATCAAGGCGGCGCGGCGTGAGATAAGCATGACGAGCGACATTATTGTCGGGTTCCCAGGCGAGACGGAGGCGGAGCTGGAGGAGACGGCGACGCTGCTGGAGGAGGTTGGGTACGACGCGGTTTTCTGTTTCAAGTACTCGCCGCGGCCCAATACGCCGGCGATTGCGATGGCGGATTCGATTGCGGAGGAAGAGAAGTCGCGGCGGCTGCAGGTGCTGATGGAGCGGCAGCGGGAGATTCAGCGCAAGGGCTACGCGCGTCACCTGGGGCAGGTGATGGAGGTGATGGTGGAGGGGCACAATACGGCGCGCGGACAGGTGGTGGGTCGCAGCTCTCAGAACAAGACGGTGAACTTTACGTGTGGGGCAGCCTATACTTCCGGCGATGGGCAGTTACAGAATGGTGAGGATTACCGAGACGTTGCCCAATAGTCTGGTGGGCGAGGCTGTAGAGGGTTGAGGGGGTGGGCGAATGAAGATTGCAAGCGAACGCGGGGATTCGACGGCGGCGGCGATGGCCGAGGTGGAGGTGCAGATTCGCGGGCTGATGATCGATCCGCTGACCAACATGCCGATTGTGGTGCTGAAGGACGTGGCGAGCGATGCGGTGCTGCCGATCTGGGTGGGGATATTCGAGGCGAACGCGATTGCGCTGGAGCTGGAGAAGACAGCGACCCCGCGGCCGATGACGCATGACCTGATGCGCAATATGGCGCGCGGGTTGAATGCGGTGGTGCAGAAGGTAGTGGTATCGGAGCTGAAAGACGACACATTTCTGGCGGTGATCTGGCTGGAACAGGACGGCGAGATGGTGGCGATCGACGCGCGGCCGTCGGATGCGATTGCGCTGGCGCTGCGGTGGGACTGCCCCGTCTACGCGAGCCGCGTGGTGATGGACAACGCGAAGCAGGTGGCCGAGGGGCCGCAGAATGCGAGTGGGGAAGAGATGCGGCGCTGGCTGGAGAACCTGAACGACGATGACATGGGGCGGTACAAGATGTGAGGAAAGGTTGTTGGTTGCTGGTTACTGGTTGCTGGTTGTTAGTTGGGGTCGGGGGGAATGCCGGTGAGGGAGTGGAGAAGGGTGTCCCACTGGCCGCCGTAGCGATCCCATCCGCCGAGGTGGTGGACGCGGGCGAGGGCTGCGGCGGAGATGCGGACGCGGAGGGTGGGGTCGTCGGCGAGCTGCTGGAGGCGGCCGGCGAGGGCGGCAATGTCGCGTGGCTCGACGATAAAACCTGCGTCGTTATCCGCAAAAAGATGTTCGGCTCCGGTGGCGCTGGAAGCGAGGACGGGACAGCCACACGCCATCGCCTGGGCCATTACGAGACCGAAGCCCTCTTCGATGCTGGGCAAAACCAGAACGTGGCTGGCGCTCATACGGTGGGCCAACTGGGGCTGGGGGATGTTGCCGGCGAAGGTTACATCTTCGGTGGGGAGGGTTGCGAGCAGCGGACGGAGGTCGTCCTGCACACTGCCGACCAGGGTGAGATGTTTGCGCGGATGGCGCAGGCGGGCAAAGGCTTCGAGCAGATAGGGAATGCCTTTG
The DNA here is from genome assembly GCA_963828115.1 of uncultured Acidobacteriaceae bacterium. Classification (GTDB taxonomy): domain Bacteria; phylum Acidobacteriota; class Terriglobia; order Terriglobales; family Acidobacteriaceae; genus Edaphobacter. Next base: position 106,908 of record CAWHDN010000009.1, on the reverse strand, counting down.
CGCAGGCCGATCTGGCCGGCGAAGAGAACCTCGAAGGAGTCGGCGGGGGGTGGTTCGGCGGGAGTGAAGCGGTCGAGGCGGACGCCGTAGGGGATGACGTGGACTTTTTCCGCGGGGACACCCATGGAGAGAAAGGAGCGGCGCGCGACGTTGGAGCCAACGGTAATGGCGTCTGCGAGGGCGTAGATGGCCTCTTCGCGGCGGACAATGTGGCCGGGCGGCGCGGTGTAGGGGAGACCCCAGCGGCGATGCTCCTCGGCCATGACTTCAAACTGGAATCGCTGGTGGGTTGAGCCGCGGTCGCAGATAAACTTGCCGCCGCGCGACTGCACCAGCGGGCCGGTGGTGAGGCCGGCGCCGGAGATGGCGATGAGAGCGTCGCAGGGTTCGATGCGGCGGCGGAGCCATGCGTCGAAGGCTGTCTGAGCCCCACTGGTTGAAGCGGCCTTGCAGCGCGGCCGGGTAGAAGCGGGTTTGGCGGAGCAGGTAATCGGTGGTGTGGATGAGAGGAAAAGTGCGGACGAACTCGTGGGGCAGGCCCTCGCGCCGGAGCCGCGCCCAGGGCCAGGTGGAGTAGATGCGGCGCAGATGGTTGCGCTGATGGAGCTGGTGCGCAAGCTCAAAATGGTGGAAGACGCCAAAGACGGCCTGTGTGATCTGCATGGAAATCTGAGGCAATACTAGCAGACGGGATTGGATGCTCAGGAGCATTTCTCCTGATCCTACCCCCCCGGATGAGCTCATCGAGAGCCGTTTTTCTTGAGGAAAAACGGCGCAAGATGCTCGTCTTCGGTGTACACCATCAGGAGAAATGCTCTATCGAGGCGGGAGGCGTACCGGTACAATCGTGGGGCGGTCCCAAACGCGGAAGGATGAGAATGCTGGCTCGTGTGTTGCTGACTGCCGAGAGGGCGCTGCGAAGGACAAGGGAGATTGTTCCGCAGCATGTGAGGCAGGTGCTGCTGCTCGAATACAGGCTTCCGCTGGGGTGCGTGGTGCATTTGACGCCGGTCTTCGAGGCGATGAAGCGCGCGCGGCCAGAGATAGAGATTGCGGTGGCGACGCGTGGGCTGGGTCTGCATGTGCTGCGTCACTCGCGGTTTATCGACCACCTGATCGAGACGCCCGATCCCACGGCGGAGCTGGCCGGCGCGGTGCGTGTGTTGCGCAAGAGATTGCGTGGGCTCGGCATTCAACCGGATTGCGTGCTGACGGGCGCGTCCGACCAGCGAACGAAGATCGCGCTGATGGGGCTGCTGGGGGCGAGTGGGTGGCGCGGTGGGTTCACTCAGGCTCCGGCGCTCTACCAGAGGCCGCTGGCGAATGACTCCCAGCTTAGTTTGATCGGAAACAATCTGCGGCTGGCGAACCTGGTTGGGTGCGATGTTGCGGAGCGGATTGAGCCGCGCGTCTTCTTCTCGGAGAGTGAAGCGGCAACGGCGAAGGCGCTGCTCGGCGCGGCGAATCCCGAGAGCAGGCCGGTGGTGGCGATGGTGACCCAGAACAGCGGCGGACAGAGTACAGGCTGGCATACGGAGCGATTCGTCGCAGTGATTCGCCATGCGGCGCTGGAGCGAGGGCTTGCCGTGGTGTATGTGGGAACGGCGGCGGAAGCGGCGTCGATCGAGGGGATTCGCGAGGCTGCGGGCGGGCTGGGTGCGTCGATTGCCGGGAAGACAACGGTGAGCGAACTGGCTGCGGTGCTGGCCGTGAGCGACTTTGTGGTGACGCTGGATACCGGGACGATGCACGTCGGGCGAGCTGTGGGCGTGCCGATGGTGGTGCTGGGGCCATCGTGGCAGAAGCCGGTGGAGTGGATGCCGCTGGGAGTCGTGAACGTCAGAATTCTGCGCGGAGAGGACCGCGTGGGCGCGCCTGAGGGGTACCGGCTGGACGAGGTATCTGCCGAGGGCGTGATTGCGGCGCTGGAAGAGTTGGTGGCGGTCTATCCGGCTACGGAAGCGGCGCGGGCGCAGCGGTTACAGGCCGGGCTGTCGGAGATCGACCACCTGGCAGGTCGATAGAGACAGGAGCTGTTTCATCGTTGGGCAAGGGCGTCGAGCGAGGTGAAGAACTCCGGGAAGGAGATGGCGGCGGAGTCGGCGCCGTGGATTTCGCTGTCTCCGGTGGCGCGCAGAGCGGCGATGGCGAAGGCCATGGCGATGCGGTGGTCGGAGCCGGAGTCGATGGATGCGCCGTGGAGGGTTTGATTGCCGGGGATTTCCAGGCCATCGGGGTTCTCTGTGAATTGCGCGCCCATGGCGCGGAGATTTTTGGCGACGAGAGCGATGCGGTCGGACTCCTTGACGCGGAGTTCCTGGGCGTCGCGGAGGATGATGCCAGTGGTGGTGAACGGCGCGATGGCAGCGAGGACGGGGAGCTCGTCGATGAGCTGCGCGGTGAGTGGGCCGCTGATGATGAAGGGGGCGGCGGACGGCGCGACGGGGGCTGAATTGACTTGGATGGTGCCGATGAGCTCGCCGTGGCGCTCTTCGACGGTGAGGACCTTGATGCGGCCGCCGAGGGCGGTGATGACGTCGAGCAGAGCAGCGCGGGTGGGGTTCATGCCGAGCGAGTCGAGGACGAGGTTGGAGTCGGGGAAGAGAAGCGCGGCGCCCAGGAAGAATGCGGCGGAGGAGATGTCTCCGGGGACGGTGGCGTCGATGGCTTTCAGCTTTTGTCCGCCGGAGATGGAGAGGCGGGCGGGTTGGTTGACGCGGGCGTAGGTTCGGGTGAGGGTGGCGCCGAAGGCGAGCAGTGCGTGCTCTGTGTGGTCGCGGGTGAGGATGGATTCGGTGATGCCGGTGACGCCTTCGGCCTGTAGGCCGGCGAAGAGGATGGCGGTCTTGACCTGGGCGGAGGGGATGGGAGTGGTGAAGTCGATGGAGGTGAGTGGAGTGCCGTGGATGATGATGGGAGCGTGTCCATCCGTTAGATTTACTTTTGCTCCCATCAGGCTGAGAGGATTACGGATGCGATCCATTGGACGGAGGGTGAGGGAGGGGTCGCCGACGAGGGTGAAGGTGTGCGGGTGGGAGGCGATGAGGCCGGACAACATACGCATCGTCGAGCCGGAGTTGCCGCAGTCGAGGGGCGCGGCGGGCTGGCGGAAGGAGCCGGCGACGCCGGTGATCTCGATGGTGCCGTCCGGGTTGCGGAGGACTTTTGCGCCGAGGGATTCCATGCAGGCGAGCGAGGAGTGGGGATCGGCCCCGGTGGAGAAGTTGGCCAGGCGCGATGTGCCTTCGGCGAGGCCGGCGAGCATGGCGTAGCGATGCGAGATGGACTTGTCGCCGGGGACGGTGAGCGAGCCTTGCAGGGAGCGGGCGGGGCGGATGAGTTGGGTGGACATTCGTGTATCAGTGTAACGAATGGCGAAGGCTGCGAAGACGAAAACAAAAATGAACCACGGATTAACACGGATGAGCGCGGATGAAAAACGGTCTTAAATCCGTGTTCATCCGTGCGATCCGTGGTTGCTCTGTCTTGTCCTTCGCTAGGTGCGGAGGATGAAGGCGTAGGCGTATGGGTTGGGGGCCTTGTCGGGGAGGTTGAGAGTGAGGCCGGTGGCGTCCTGGGTGAAGGTGAGCTGGCCTGCGCCGATGAGGTCCACGCGCTGGATGGGTTTGGGGAGGGCGGATGCGCCGCGGGCGAGGGTCTTGATAAGGAGCTTGCCGTTGGCGGGCCAGCCGAGGGCGAAGGCGTAGACGGTCTCTCCCTTGCGGGTGAAGCGGATGTCTTCGGCGGTGTAGGCGCGCTGGCTCTTCTCGTTGAAACGGCCGGTGACGATGTCTGCTGGGCCTTCGCCGAAGACGACGAAGGGACGCGTGCCGTAGATGGCTTCGCCGTGCTTTGGAATCCAGGTGGCGATGGCTTCAAGGAAGGCGCGCTCGTCGCTGTCGATGGTGCCGTCGCCCTTGACCGGAATGTTCACCACCAGATTGCCGTTCTTGCTGATGATGTCGATCAGGGTGTGAATAACGGTCTTAGGCGTCTTGTACTTGTGATTGTCGAAGAGCGCGCGCTCGTAGTGCCAGTTGCCGATGCAGGTCTCGCTCTGCCAGGGCGTGGGATAGATGTCGTTGGTCTTGCCGCGCTCGATGTCGAGGGTGAATGCGCCGACGTGCGCGGGCAGGATGTCCTTGGCGGTTAGGACGACATCGACGTGGCCTTTGTCGCGGATGCTGGCGTTGTAGTAGTGGGCGGCGATGTCGAGGCCGTACTGGCCGAGGGGAAGCTCGCTGTCGTCGAAGTAGAGGAGGTCGGGCTTGTAGGTGTCGACCAGATCCTGGCAGCGGAGGAACCAGTTTTCGGCGAAGTCGGGGGCCTCGGGCGGGAGTTCCTCGTGCCAGTGGCCGTCGATGGCGGCGTGGAACTTGTTGGCGTCGGCGATGGTCTTGACGCCGTCGGGCATGACGAGATGGCGGCCTGTGTAAAGCTCCTGCGGGTCGAATCCCTCCCACCACTTGCCCTTTCCGTCGGCCTTGGTGAGGTTGTAGGCGTCGTAGCGGACTCCGGCGAGCGGACCTTCGGGGTCGTAGTCGTAGGCGACCTGGAGCCAGTGCCAGGCGTGCGAGGAGTGGTTGGTGACGGCGACGCGAAGTCCGTGTTCGCGTGCGATTTTGGTGTAGATGCCGACGATGTCTTTTTTTGGGCCGATCTTGACGGAGTTCCAGTTGTGGAAGCGGGAGTTGTAGTTGTCGAAGTTGTCGTGGTGGTTGGCCAGCGCGGTGAAGTACTTGGCCCCGGCGGCGACGTAGAGATTCATCAGCTCTTCGGGCTTCCAGTTCTCAGCCTTCCAGAGGTTGTCGATCTCCATCCATCCGACCTTGGAGGGATGGCCGTAGGTCTTCAGGTGATGGTCGTACTGGCGGTTGCCCTGGATGTACATGTTGCGGGCATACCAGTCTCCCTGCTCTGGGACGCACTGGGCGGACCAGTGGTTCCAGATGCCGAACTTGGCGTCGCGGAACCAGTCGGGGGTGGTGCAGGCGGTCAGCGAGTCCCATGTGGGCTTGAAGGGGCCGGGCGCGATGTGGACGGGCCGATGCGGGCCCTGCGGCACAGCGGCCTGAGCGAGGAGCTGGCGGGCTGAGAACCTGGAGGCGAGGGCTGCGGCGGGTGCGGCGGCGAGGGCGGACTGAAGCAGGCGGCGGCGGGTGAACCGGGATGTGGGCATGCCGGAGATCATAGGCTCAGGATGCGTGCATGGGCAAGACTCAACGAGGGCTGCACTCGCGTCCCTTGATCGAAAACGATCAATGGACGCGTGCCACTAAAATAGGCGTGCTATTCGGCACAGCTATAGCTGTGCCCTTCCGATCCATCTGTACTCAGGCGATCAGGAGGCGGGAGCGGCGGGAGATTTGGCGGCGAGTTCGGCGAGGATTTTGACGCTGGCGGAGGCGCCGATGCGGGTGGCCCCGGCGTGGAGCATGGCACTGGCGTCGGCGAGGGAGCGGATGCCGCCGGAGGCTTTGACTCCAGCGCGGGAGCCAGCTACGCCGCGCATGAGGGCGATGTCGTCGACGGTGGCGCCGCCGGTGGAGAAGCCGGTGGAGGTCTTGATGAAGTCGGCTCCGGCGGCGAGGGACAGCTCGGAGGCGCGCAGCTTTTCCTCGAAGGTGAGGAGGCAGGTTTCGAGGATGACCTTGACGATGGCCCCGGCTGCGTGGGCGAGCTCGACGATGGCGCGAATCTCCTGCCGGATGGCGTCGTAGTCCTCCTTTGTGGCGGACTTGAGCAGGCCGATGTTGAGCACCATGTCGAGGTCGTGGGCACCGAGCTTGAGGACGCGGGCGGCCTCGTCGCGCTTGCTGGCGGCGAGCGATGCGCCGAGAGGGAAGCCGAGGACGACGCCGACCGGGATGCCGGTTCCGGCGAGCGTTTCGACGGCGCAGGGAACCCATACGGGGTTGACCATGGCGCAGGCGAAGCGGTGCTCGGCGGCCTCGTGGCAGAGGCGGATGACCTGGGCGCGTGTGGCCTCGGGCTTGAGCAGGGTGTGGTCGAGGACGGCGGCGAGCGCGGCGGGGGAAGAGAGAGTGCGCGCGGCAAAGGCGGCGGCGTCGAAGGGTGCGGGGACTGCGATCTTGAGGCTGGGGGTGGTGGATGCGGTGATGCTGCTCATGAAACTCCTTGGGGACGGCCTGAACCGCCCGCTACTTTCTATCATAGGCCGGTTGCGACTGGCTTAACCTGGATGCACCGTGCCCGGTTGGGCCACTCACCCCTGCCATGTGTGCGCCGCGCGGAACGGTCTACGGTGAGTTGCAATTTTAAGCCAGGGTGGTTGCGGTAAGAGTAGAATTTTGCCCTCGCGGGATCATATTCCGACTTGCTGCCGATTTTGGCGTTCGTACGAGGGGTCGGAGGGCAGAACTTTCTGGAGGGTGACGATGAACATTTTGACGAAGCGGATTGGTTGCGCACTGCTGATGGGAGTATTGCCACTGCTGGTTGCATGTGAGCGGCATAGCAAGAGCGAGCGCTTTTACCTGGTTGCTACCAGCGTCAAGCATCCGTACTGGCAGTCGGCGTGGGCTGGTTTTCAGAAGGCCGCGGATGAGTATGGAGTGACGGTGGATATGCGTGGGCCCGATGGGTTCGATCCGCAGGCCGAGGCGGCAGCATTTCGGGAAACGGTGGCGTTGAAGCCATCGGGGATACTGGTGCAGGTGGGCAATGAGGCGCTGATGCGGCCGGAGATCGATGCGGCAGTGGCTGCGGGGATTCCTGTGATTACGATCGACTCGGACGCGCCGCAGAGCCACCGGTTGTTCTTTATCGGGACGAACAACCTGCAGGCGGGGCGGCTGGGAGGTGCGCGTGTGGCAGCGCAGTTGAAGGGCAAGGGCAATGTGGTCTTCTTTACCATCGCGGGGCAGCCGAACCTGGAGGAGCGGCTGAAGGGGTATAAGGATGCGTTTGCGGAGTTTCCGGGGATCAAGGTGGCGGACGTGTTCGACATGAAGGGCGACTCCGGCCTGGCGATGGACAAGGCGAGGGAGTATCTGGCGAGGACGGGGCCGGCGAAGGTGGATGCAGTGGTTTGCCTGGAGTCGACATCGGGAAGTGACGTTGGCGAGGCCTTCAAGCGGGCAGGAGCCACGGGAACCCTGCTGGTGGCAATGGATGTGGATGCGGCCACGTTGAACCTGGTGAAGGATGGGACGATCGACTCAACCATCGCGCAGAAGCCGTTCACGATGGGGTTGCTGGGGCTGAAGGAGCTGGACGATGTGTATCACTATCCAGTGAAGCCGCTGGTGCAAGACTACAGTCTGGACCCGAATGCTCCGTTCCCGGCGTTTATCGATACCGGGGTGACTTTGGTGGACAAGAACAGCGTGGACGCGATTCTGAAGAATGAGAGCGGGACGGCTGGCGGGAGTCAGTAGGAGGCTTGTCTGTGCAAGGGGGAGTGGGGTAGAGGCGGATGAGCTGGGCGCGGGTGGCTTCGGGCGTGCGCAGGGTGTGGTCGAGGACGGCGGCGAGCGCGCGGGAGTCGAAGGCGTGCGCGCAGCAAAGGCGGAGGGGTCTCAGTTAAGTTGAAATACCAAGCCATGGCTTATGTGATTGGAGTAGTGTTTTACCCACGCGGGAAACATGTTTTCCTTTGCCCCCATATTTAGCGTTAGTACGATGCGCAGGGTGGCAGTTACTTCCAGGAGGATGACGATGGACATTTTGCGGTTTGTTGCGGGGCAGCGGCACAGCAAGAACGAGCGTTTTTACATGATTGCGACCGCCATCAAGATTACGTACTTTCAGACGGCCTGGGCAGGGTTCTCCAAGGCCGCGGAGAAGTATGGGGTCACGGCGGAATTGCGTGGGACAGGCGGGTTTGATTCGCGGGCCGAGGCGAGTGCGTTTCGGGAGGTGGTGGCGCTGAAGCCATCGGGGATACTGGTGCAAGTGGTCAATAGGGCAATGATGGCGCCGGAGATCGACGCGGCGATCGCGGCGGGGATTCCGGTGATTACGTTCGACTCGGATGCGCCGACAAGCCACCGGTTGTTCTTTATTGGGACGAACAACCGGGGGGCGGGACTTTTAGGGGGAAAGCGGGTTGCGACGAAGTTGAATGGCAAGGGCAATGTGGTCTTCTTTACGATCGCGGGGTGGCTGAACCTGGAGGAGCGGCTGAAGGGCTATCAGGAGGCGTTTGAAGGCTATCCGGGGATCAATGTGGTGGATGTGTTCGACATGAAGGGCGACTCCAGCCTGGCCATGCACAAGGCGGAGGAGTATCTGGCCAGGACTGGGCCGGCAAAGATCGATGCCATGGTTTGCCTGGAGTCAATGTCGGGCATGGATGTCGGCGGGGCCTTCAAGCGCCTAGGGGCCAAGGGAACCCTGCTGATGGGAATGGATGCGGATGTGGGTACGTTGAAGCTGGTGAAGGATGGGACGATCGACGCAACCATCGCGCAGAAGCCCTACACGATGGCGTTTCTGGGGCTGAAGGCACTGGACGAGGCATATCACTATCCAGCGAGGCCGCTGGGGCGGGACTACAGGCTGGACCCGTTCTCTCCGTTTCCCGCGTTTGTCGATACCGGAGTGACGCTGGTGGACAAGAGCAACGTGGACGCGGTCCTGAAGAATGAGAGCGGGACGGCTGGCGGGAGTCAGTAGGGGGATTGCCGGTGCAGCAAGGGTGAGAGCGACAGGGGCGTTCACGATGCGTTGACCGGGAACGGGAGTCGAACAAGGAGCAGATTCGGCGGTTGAGCGAGCGGTTCAAGGGTCGCCGGAGGTATTCTTGTGAAGTTTAACGCCGTCAGTGGGAGGGATTGGCGGGGTAGAGGCGGATGTCGGGGACGTTGCGGTAGATTTCGGCGAAGTCCATGCCGTATCCGATGACGAACTCGTTGGGGATCTGGAATCCGACGTAGTCGGCCTCGATGGGGACGAGGCGGCGGCTGGGTTTGTCGAGGCAGGTGGCGATCTTCAGCGAGGCGGGCTTGTGCTGGAGCATGAGGCCGCGCAGATAACTGAGGGTGAGGCCGGTGTCCAGGATGTCCTCGACCAGGATGACGTGGCGGCCTTCGATGGGGTTGTCGATGTCCTTGATGAGCTTGACCGCGCCGGAGGAGACGCGGGCGCGGCCGTAGCTGGAGACGGCGACGAAGTCGAATGTGTTGTCGAGCGAGATGGCGCGGGCGAGATCGGAGAGGAAGATGGCCGCGCCCTTGAGCACGCCGACCAGAACGATGGGCAGGCCGGTCTTCTGGTCCTCGTAGTCGGCGGTGATCTGGCGGCCCATGGCGGCGACACGATCGGCGATCTGGGCGGCGGAGAAGAGGATGTCCATCCCGGAGGCGGGCGGAAAGACGACGGGAGCGACGGGGGGAACCAGGCTGGGAGGCATACCGACTAGGGTAGCGTATGCGCGGGTGAATGGTCGAGCGCCGCGCAATTCGAGGCAAATCGCTTTGGCAGATATACTTTGAGAGGAAGCGAGGATTATGTATCCCTATCTGCCTGCGATTGGACCGTTCCACCTGCCGTTCCACCTGCTGAACCTGACGATTGGGCCGTGGCAGCCGGGGACCTTCGGGCTTCTGCTGTGGCTGGCGGCTGTTGTGGCGACGATTGTGCTGTACAAGAACTACGAGCGCAAGGGCGTGGACGCGGACGCACTGAACGTGGTGGCGCTGGTGGTGGTGGCGGGCGTGATTGGCGCAAAGGCGTGGCACGAGCTGCAGGACGTGCGCGAGCTGCGTTATGCACTGCATATCATCGGCGCGCCGGGATGGCATCGCCCGATGCAGGTTGCGGTGGGGTTCCTGGGCTGGTTTCGCGACGGATTTGCTTGGTTCGGCGGAATGCTGGCTGGGATAGCGGCGCTGCTGTGGCTGGGGCACGGGACGCGCTTCAAGGGGCCCGGCTGGAAGTCCATCGTAGACCCTGGGCCGGTACCGGGCGCGCACTTGGGAGCGATGCGGATGCTCGACCTGGCTGCACCGGCGGCGGCGATCAGTTACGGCGTGGGGCGCATCGGGTGCCTGCTGGCGGGCGATGGCGACTACGGGATCAACACCACGCTGCCGTGGGGGGTGCACATGGCAAAGAACGCGCTGGTGCCGCCGATTCCTGCGACCGCGCTGGTGCAGCCGACGCCGATCTATGAGCTGCTGTTCTCGCTTGCGGTCTTCTGGCTGCTGTGGAGGCTGGGTGAGCGGGCGCGGCCGGTGGGCTGGCTTACAGGACTTTATCTGCTGTTGAGCGGGATAGGGCGGTTTCTGGTGGAGTTCGTGCGCATCAATCCGAAGCTCTACGTCCACCATACGATGAGCAACGCGCAGGTGGCGGCTGCGGCAAGCGCGATCGCGGGAGTGATTGTGCTGGCTGTAGCGCAGAAGATGCGGGTGCCGTGGGTGCCGAAGCCGGCGGCGGAGCCGGGAAGCTAATACGAATCAGGGACCGGGTGAGGGAGCAATGCTGTGCCTTACCGTTTTCAGGCTGTCGTCTGCGGATCGCCGAAGTACGCGCTCGGCATGGGGCACCGTGCTGCCACAAACAGCAGCGCAAGCAGCAGCAACAGCTTGGCGTCTCCAGCGTAGATCATCAGAAACGTCAGCGGAGAGAACAGCAGCGCATAGATGACGGCAAGCGCCAGCATCGAGGAGAAGGGGAAGATCGCCTTGCCGATGGCCACCTCGCGCGTGAGATACACGAGAAAAGCGCCGAAGGGGAGATAGAGCTGAAGCAGCGTGTAGTCGCCGGAGGCCGGGGGGATTATGGATACAGCGACACACAGAGCTGTCACCTGATTAAGTACGGGCATGTCATAGAAGACGGTGAACAAGAACGCAAGTCCGGCGATCACGACAAACGGGTAGACGCGAACCAAGGTGCGAACAACATGCCATCCTCCAGGTTCGTCACGCAGTTTTTCTGTGTCGTCGATGGCCTTGTGCGGTCGAATGCCACCCATCTCCACGGTCAGCGCTGCCGACTTCAACCCGTCGAGCAGGGAGTGCTCGAATCGCGCTTCTTCATAATGATCCAGACGGGCTACATGAATGTCAATGTGGCTATAAATGCCGGGCATCAGGAACTGATATGCCTTCCAGGGGTTTGGCCCCAGAGCCGTCAGAGCCGCGATCACAAGTAAGCCCGCAGTCAGAAAACCAAGCACTGCCTCTTTGTAGCGGCGCCGGCGCAGCAGGAGCAACAGAAACATATCGGGGAAGGGCTTGACGCAGGCGGCGAGGCCGATGAGGACGGCAGCGGCACGGTACCTGGACCGCAACAGGAAGCACAAGCCTGCGGAGGACAAGGCCCAGACCACGGCCTCAAGGTTACCCCGGTCGGCGGTAAACCACATTGGATAGCCCAATCCTGCCGTGGTGACGAGCGCGATGGCCAGAGAGAGTCGAACGGACCGGCTGGGGCGGCAGGCACGCCATGCCACAAGGGCAAAGCCCAAGATGCAGATGGCGAAAAACACGAGGAAGGTACGGACTGGATGGCTTGGGACGGAGTAGAGCAGAATCTTGTAAACGAAGGCGCCGGGCGCGGGGTAGTTGAAGGTGGGAAGCCCGCTGCCCAGCGCTGCCGCCCCATGGTATAGATGCGCGGTCTTGCCGGCGTAGTTCGTCAGGTCGTGAAATTGATCATCTTTCGTGAACAGAGGGCGAGTATAGATGCTACTGTGTCGCAGATAGATCGCCCAACTCGCCGCAGTGACCAGTACGACCAGCAAAGCATAGACAGAAAACACGATTTTTACATGCGACGCAGCCTTGCCAGGAACATTTTCTCTGTGCAACTTCCCTCCAGCGCGCGGGCACAGCCCGCCGTGTTTCTCCCAACTAGGTCTTGCGAGTTGATGGTACTGACGCCAGCGCGAGGCCATCACCCTTTTCAGTTGCCGTCTCGCCGAAGAGGGTGCTGGGAAGCGGGATGGAGATGCTGACGGCAAGCAGCACCAGAATCGCGAAGCATTTGAAGACTCCGTGCAATGTCAGCAGTGGTTCCGTGGCCACGATCCAGGCGCAGGGAAGCAGGAACCAGAGAATCTTTCCCATGGAGATTGGGGTCTTGCCCGGGGCAACGTCTTCAAGCAGGAAGATCAGGAAGAAGCCCATGGGGACCAGAAGCAGGACCAACGTGTAGTCTGCGGCAACAAAGGGTAGAACCATCGTGATGCAGGTCAGGGCGAAGACCTGGTTCAACACCGGCTTGTTCCATACCCTCCAGAGCACGGCCAGCGCGATGAGCGCGGCCAGCAGCAGGTACACCTTGTATAGCGTCCAGGCGAGCGGATCATTGGGATGCAGCGAGTATTCCTGGTAAGAGAAGTGGAGTCCATGATTGCGCACAACACGGGCGAGGGTTTTTATGGACTGGAAGAGGGAATGGTCTCCGGTCATCTCGCCCATGGGGCGAAAGGCCACGACGTAATCGGTGAAGAAGGTATTCTTGCCGGAGATTTGGCGCCAGGCGCGCAGCGGATTGCGGTCGATGATCAGCAGGGAGGCCAGGGTGACGGCCGCAGCGGTGACGAGTCCAAGGACTGCCTCGCGGTATCTGCGGTGGCGCGCCATGAGGGCAAGCCAGAGCACGGGATAGGGCTTGATGCAGGAGGCAATGCCGAAGGCCACGGCCGCTCCAGGATATTGCCGTCGCGCGAAAAACGCTGCTCCGAGACAGATGGCGATCCACATCAGTCCTTCGATATTGCCGCGCAGGACAACCTGCAGGGTGCCCCAACCGAAGAAGCCGGTAAGGAAGATGGCGGCGCCCATATACCATCGGTAGCTCCCGAATCGGCGCACTCGCCGCCAGAGCAGCGCGCAGGCCACGGCCACCCCGCCAAGCATGGTTGCCAGCAGCACCGGCACCGCATAAGGAGCGCACGCCTGAAGCAGGAAGAGATAGATCACCACCCCGAAGGGGGGATAGTTCCTGGGGAACAACGTTCCGTGGAGGTTATCGTAGTTCCCCATACGCGGGTCTTTAGCGACCTGATATTTGCCAGAAAAGAGAAGCAGGTCGCTGAAGCGGTCCCTGTATCCACCCAGAGGAAAGATATGGGGGCCGTGAATATGCAGCGCGAACCAGGCCCAGACGCCCAGATTCAGCGCAACACAGAACAGCAGATAGACCAGAATTGCTGCCTGTACACGTCTATGGCTGGATTTCAGATCCAAGAGAAGCACCTCATTCTCTACTAAAGGAATAACACGAGCAAACTGGGAGACATCTTAGCTCTGTTGCAGCGAGCCGAGCTAGGGTGCGGCGTTGCTCTTGCGCACCCATACGACGGAATGCGGCACGGGCGATGCATAGGGGCTTGGAATATAGTGCGCGTTCAGGTAGTCGCAGAGGGGCTTGCCTGCATCGACCGTATGCCGCGGTGGAGGGAGATAAGGCGCGAGAAGAAATTTGCGCAGTGACTTCCTTTCTTCGTCAGGATCGGATACGCAGACTTGTGGACTTCGCGACCAAAGCAGGAGCGGCCAGTCTGGATGGGCCTCAATCTCGGCGATCTTCTGCTGGACGGGGGCGGTGCTGGTCATGGGAAAGAGCCAGGGATAACGTCCGGTGACAATTTCGATGCCGTCCGGCGGCGGCGTGAGCCTGCGCTGGACACCGAAAGGAGCAAGCAGACGCGTCTGAGCTGGGAGGTGCGGTGCGTTCGGGTCTGAATATCTGGCCAAGGACGTTCTAAGCTGGTCGAGTCGTGCCTGGGCATTTCGGCGGGTTAGTTTGTAGATCGCCGTGTAGACCTTGTCCACCGCTGGCGAATAGTACTGTGTGCCAAAGACCGCCTCATGGACCTGAATCTGAATTGTGCCTTTAATCAGAGTGAACTTACCGTAGGCGGCCAGGAGAATTATGATTGCGAAGGCCGGCCAGGTCCAGCGCCAGATCTTGCGGTACTGGCTGAGGACCACCAGGGCTGCGATCAGTGCGCCCAGGGTGTTGATGATGATGTGGCCGATGTCGGCACGCGAGAAGGCGGCTGGCGCGGATACGACCGACAGGCAGATAAGGTAAAGCAGCGGTCCCTGCGACGTGTGCGCGCGGAAACTGGCGATGAACGCGCAGCCGGCGACCAGGAGTAGAAGAAGCAGCACGAGCGATTGAAAGCTGAACAGGAGGGGAAAGTCGAGTGTGCCGCCACCGACGGTTGTGACGTTGCCCAATACTCCAAGCCTGAGCGCCAGCCAGAAGATTATGGACATGGCGAGGACGAAGCAAGCAAGACCTGCGAGCAACCTGGGGCGAGCGGGCCGAACGCAGACGACAAAGAAAAAAATGGTTCCAATGGTGAAAGCGATGCCCTGCTCGGGCGAGTAAAGAAGCATCGCAGTAGCGCCGATCGTGGCCAGTCCGAAGAGGGCGAAGATTGATGCGCCGCGTGCATAGAGGCGGTGAACGCCCAGCGCGAATACAAGCGTTGCGCAAAAACGGAGCGGCGTATAGTTTGTACCACTGTCGGGCAAGCCGGTCAGGAAGAAAGCCCAGAGGAGCAGAAATATGGCGCGCCCGTGGCTGGTGCCTCGCGCCGCAATCTCAACGACCTTCCATAAGGCCCAGGTGCCCAGCGCCCATTGAATGATCCATCCCAGAAAGTACCCATTTCCGAGAGAAATGTGGCATAGGCGCGCGATCCAGACGGGCGGATAGAACATCAGCGGGCCGTAATCGAACTCGAAGTCGCGGAAGAGACGCGCGCCCATGCTGTACATCGCATAACGATCGAGGAAATATCCCGATTCGAGCAGAGGATCGATCATTTGTGCAACCAGCCAGAAAAGAGCGCATCCGAAGATGGAGCACACAATCGCAACAACACCAGTACGCCAGAAGCGATCGCGGGATGAAACCGCCGGATCGGGCAGGCGAAGCCCCAGTCCACGGGTCCAAAGCGCAAATCCTAGAATGAAGGCCAGCAGTAAAACGGTGGCTGTGCGGTTGCTGAAGCCGAAGAGATAGGAATCCGACAGCCCGTCATGCACTGGAACGTGGAATGGAACCAAATAAATCGCAGACAGCCCGAGAAAAAGCACGGCAAGGATGGAAGGCACACTTCGATTTTTCACGGGTGCGATCAAGAAGATGTCTCCGGTTGCCAACTCATTCTACATAGGTCAATTCGCGTACGACGATCAAAAAGGGTTCCTGGTGAGGGGCGCGCTGGGCGCGGGAGCGGCTGTGCCGCCGGGGTCGAGGCGGACGATGCGGTAGAGCGTCTGGTAACGGTAGGCGTGCTGGGTGTAGAGATAGCTGGAGTGCCATGTGGGGTAGTCGATGCCTTCGGTGTGGACCTCTTCCAGGCGCAGCGCGGGGTTGTGGAAGAAGTGTAGCGCGTCGCCGAAGCGGGTTGGCGATCCCGTGCCGTCAACGTCGCCTTCAGGGCCGTTGTGGGCGAGGATGACGTAGTTGACACCCTTTTCCTGGAGGTACTGGGGGACGCGGCCGGAGAGCAGGTAGGGCAGGTAGTTGCGATCCACCAGGCCGCCGAGATCGATCAGGTCGATGTGACTGAAGTAGCCGATGGCGCCGATGTCGAAGACGCCCATCTTTGTGCCCGGCGGGTAATTCGCGTTGAGGTACTCGGCCATCTTGAGGTGGCAGTTGTCGATGTTGTAGATGCTGTCGCCGAGGGCAACGCTCCAGCGCGGCAGAGTGACAGCGGTGAGGGCAGCGACCGCGACCAGAGCGAACGTCTGCACGGGGCGCAGCAACGCGCTGCCGCGCGATTGAAAAAGACGCAATGCAAGCGCGATCAGGTCGAAGAGTGCGATGGCGAGCAGGGGAGGGAAGAGTAGCAACACGAAGGGTTGATATCGCCCGCCGTGGCCTGTGGCAGGCAGGGTAAAGCAGTAGCTGGCGTAGTGCAGGGTGGCCCAGAGGACGAGGACTGCGGTGCGTTTGGGGAAGCGGCGCAGCAGAACAAAGCATCCGTAGAAGGCCAGCACGACAAAGATCATCGCCCATCCACGCGTAGTGTGGAAGAAGTTGTGCTGGATGACCTTTTGATAGGTCTCGATGGTGAGAGCACGGACGGTGGAACGACCTACGTGCAGCTTGTCTGTGCCGTTGAAGAGGTAGCGGCGTCCGCGCAGGGTCATGGGCAGCAGAGAGCCCGAGGTCATGTGGTTGAGCAGGAACGATAGGATCAGAAAAAGGACAGCGACGGTGGCGGCGCGGAGGACGTCGGCGAGGGTGCGTCCGCACCATCGGTAGAGAGCGAAGAGAAGTATGCTGAGCGCGAGGCCCTCGGGACGCGTCATGCCGAGTGCGCCGAGAGCGAGGCCGGCGAATATGGATGTACTCACCGAGTTGCGCGGAGCCTCCCGGCTTGCAATATCGCTGGAATGGAACCAGAGCAGAATCGCAATCAGCGAGAGCGTGACGAAGAGGACGTGCTCCATACCGATAAAGGCCAGCCAGACGTAGTTACCGGAGAGCGCTGGTAGCAGAGCAAGGGCAAGGACGTAGAGTAGCGGGAGACCATCGAGGACGGCCATGCGCCAGAGTAGAATGCCGGACAGAATAAGCAGGATGGAGTTGAGAATGAGTGGAAAAAGTACTGGCGAGTGAGTTGGAAACAGGAGGTAGTTGAGAGCGAGAATGAACGTCCAAAGAGTGCTTGACGAGCCTGACGAAGTGACGCCTGGGGTGAACCCGAAGCTGTGGTGCTGGACTAGATTGCGTGCGATCTCCTGGTGAATCCAGGAGTCGTCGAGCGGGAAGCCGAGGTTGTGGCGCAACGCAACGGCCAGCGAAGCGAGGCCGATGAGGTAGGTGGCGGCAACCAGCAGAAACCAGCGCCAGGAGAGTAGTGTACAAGCCCGATCCTGCATGGAATGTATGGTCTCCTCACTGGCGGCGAAGCGCACGATGCATCGAGTTTAGCACCCGGCAGTGGAGGAGAAAGCAGGTGCATGGTTGTAAAGCTCGATGATCGCTGCGCTATGGCGGGCTTTCAGTTGAAGTGCAATTAGGCCGGGCACGATTTCTCGGAATCTCCAGCGCTGCAACGGTATAATCTGCGCAAAGCAATGCAGACAACCCTGACAGACCGCCAGATATATTACTTCCGATTTCTCTGTGTAGCGGTGCTGCTGGCCGGCGCGGCCTGCTATGTTGTCTTCACAATCCACTGGCAATGGATGTGGGACACGCAGGTAATGCACTACATCGTTCTGTTGCTGAACCACGGCAAGGTTCCGTACAAGGACATCTACGACATCAACATGCCTGGCGCCTACCTGACCGAGCGCTGGGCAATCGGCATCTTCGGCGGCGGCGATCTGGGCTGGCGGCTCTACGAGTTCACCCTGCTTGGTTCGATGACAGGGGCCATGATCGTCATTGCGCTGCCTTACGACTGGCTCGCTGGGCTCTTTGCCGGAGTGTTGTTCAGCCTGCAAGTTGGGTCGATGGGACCATGGCAGGCCGCAGAGCGCGATGAAGTGATGACCGTGCTGATCTTCATCGGCTACGCGTTCCTGATGATTGCGGTGCGCAAGGCGCGACCGGCATTGATGCTGCCGTTTGGTCTTGCGATGGGTCTTGCGATTCTCATCAAGCCAACAGTATTTCCGTTCGCTCTCTGCGTGCTGCTCTTCCCGTTCTTTGTGTTGCGCAGGCAAAGCAAGTCGCCTACGGCGCACATTTTGTTCGCGCTGGCCGGGTTTGCGATTGCGCTCGGAATTCTGCTAGATTTTCTGTTGCCACAGCACGCCTTCGGGCCATTCTTCTTCATCCTGAGCAAACTGGTTCCGTACTACTCGTCACTGGCGCATCCCACGCTGTGGGTGCTGATCCGGCGCAGCATTCCGCAGGCCTTTCGGGTGTATTTTCCGCTTGCACTGCTGCTCGCCATTGCCGGAAGAGGCCGTGTGGGCCGATGCAAGGTCGCGGACTGGACCCTGAACTGGGAGATGTGGGCCGTGCGCGCGGGCGTCCTCTTCGGAGGGATATCGTACTTCATTCAGCACAAGGGCTACGACTATCACCGCATCGCATTGGTGTGCTTCGGACTGCTGTGGATCGGGCTGGAGTTTACCGCGGCGATGAAAGACCGTGGCTGGCGCAGGAACGCGGGCGTGGCCGGGATGGCGTTTGGCGTATTGTTCATGGTGCCATTCAACGCGTGGAAGGTTCATGAGAGCCACGAGATCAACGCGGCGGTTCCGGTGCTTGAACAGGACCTGGTGCGCCTTGGCGGCGACCAACTGCAGGGTAAGGTACAGTGCCTCGATCTGGTGGGAGGATGCTACAGCGCGCTCTATCGCCTCGGCCTGATGCAAAGCACAGGATTTACGGGCGACCTCCAGTTTTTTGGGCCGGACGATGGCAAGGTGGTGCCCTACTACCGCAAGATCTTCTGGGACGAGATCCACCAGAACCCTCCGATCGTCATTCTGCTGAGCAATGAGTGGTACCAGGAGTCGAGCTTCAGCTTCAACAAGCTAAATACATGGCCGGAGTTCCGCGATTATCTCAACTCCGCGTACCGCCTGCAGGCGACCGAAGGTCCCTTCATCCTTTACTGGGCCCCGATGGAATACCGCGTATATGTGCTTAAGGGGAGCTTCGCGGACAAGCCGGGGTTGTAGGGTTAGGGGGAAGTGGGGCAGTCTGTCGCGATGTGCTCATCCATGATTGATTGCGATGTGGACCCCACCCATGACGGTGAATGCCGTCATGAATGGGGCACGGCGATGTGAGCGGGCCACTGTCAAGACGATTCGCGGGGGGGGGATCGATGCTACAAGACCAATTGACATCGAGATACTCTATATCGCAGGTGATTGCGATTGGAGGCGACGGGGCGAATGGCAGACGTTCAAGCAGGGAGAGGCGTGACGCGGCGACGATACTGGTGCAGCGTCGTGGGCTGATGGAAAATTCGATGATCGCGGAGGGGCGGCGATATACGCGGACGAACGACATGCGATGACTTTGAGTTGCGGAGGACCGGTAGGACGCGCGACGGCGCTGGGCGTGTGCGGAACTGACTCTCGGCAGTGGCTGCTGGCGGACCGTGGGCGCGGCCAGACCTGCCATGGCGGCGGGCGGGTGCTTGTCATTGCGCCGGCAATGATCGATGCAATAGAGTGCCACGTGGCTTATAGCTGGAGCGGCGAGCTGTAGCCTGCGTGATGACGGTGTGGCGGCATGATGGGGCTGACGATTACCGCAGAGCTTCGTCCCAGAGGTTCGTCATTCTTGCGCTGCGCCGTAAAGGGCGGCGACCGCTGTGGGGAGACCGTGGGCGAACTCCACGGTGTGGTAGGATGATGGGGCTGACTGTAGCTGCTGGAGTGGTGCGGCCTTGAGCAGCATATGCCGGGACTGCTCGCACGGGCGATCCGATGTTGTGGCATGGCGCATCGCCATCAGCGCGGTGACTTCTGCGCTGGTGGGCTGCAGGAGCTGGTGGCTGCGGTGCTGATGGGTGGCAGCGCGAGGTAGCGCGCTAGGCTTTCTTCGTGCGAGATCGATGTGCCTTCGTGTTGATTGCAGGATGGGCATCGGTGAATGATGCTGTTCGGGCTGTATTCGATGTGGCATGAGAGCCAAACGCAGCGGTAGCGCAAGGAGAATGAGAGTATGGCGAACTTCTGAGCGGGAAGGCGGGACGACGCGCGAGGAGCTGGTGCAGCGCGTGGCGCTGATGGAGGACGATGATCGCTGAGGGACGGCAATCCACGGCGCGCTATGGATGGATGTTTGTGCTGTGGGGGCTGACCTACTTTGCGGCGATTGGGTGGACAGTTGACGTGCCATACACGGACTGGGCGTGGCCAGCGTGCATCGCCGCGTGCAGCGTGGTGTTCGGCGTTGGTGCGGTCGCGGCAGTTCGCGCGCATGGCGGACGGATCGAGAATCTGCGCAGGCACAGCCTGGATGCAGTGTGGCAGGTGATCGGCGGGGGGATCGTTCTGTATCTGATCGCCGTGATTGTGAGCGGGCACGGCAAGGAGCGGGACTATCTTGCCGCGGTGCTGTTCTTCAACGGACTGGCGAATGGAGTGAGCGCGCGGATTCTGCGCTGGTGGCCCCAGGGAGTGGCAGCAGCGGTCTGGTGGGGATGCGGCACGGCCATGCTGTTCTTCACCACGCGGACGGAGGCGCTGGCGCTGTTTGTGACGGCGACGTTCTGCGGGATGATTCTGTTCGGGCTATATGCGATGTGGCTGGAACGGCATGACGCGGGAATGGTGCAGGCCCATGCCTGAGCTGCCGGAACTCGATCCCGTGGTGCATGGAAAGCTGCGGCTGGCGGTGCTGTCGCTGCTGGTGGGCGTGGAGGAGGCCGACTTCACCTGGCTGCGCGACAAGACCGGATCGACCGACGGCAACCTGGGCGCGCAGATGATGAAGCTGGAGGAGGCGGGCTACGTGGCGATGCAGAAGCACTTTGCGGGACGCAAGCCGCAGACGCTGTATCGCATGACTCCGGCGGGACGGAAGGCGCTGGCGAAGTATGTGGCGGCGCTGAAGCGGTTGCTGGGCGGGGCGCTTTAAAGAGACTTACAGGGCCAGTTTTCATCCGATTAAAAACTGGGAGGGAAGATGCGAGATCGATTTGTATTGATGTCGATGGTCAGGCGCGCTGATGATGCGACGGGCGCGGCCTTTGGGCAGACGGGCTCGGCGACGCAGGCGCCTGCGGCTGCAGCGACCACTGCGGCTGCAGCGACCGCTGCCAGCAACCTGGCGTTCGACGCAGCGTCGGTGCGGCCGTCGCCCGCGCCGGACCAGGCGACGATGCTGGCAGGCCTGATAGCGGGCAGGAAGCCGAACTGGGTTCGCGTGGATGGGACGCGAGCGACGTTCAACTACGAGTCGCTGAATGACCTGATTGCGTACGCCTACAAGCTGAAGGCGTATGAGATCAGCGGCCCGGAGTGGCTGGTGACGGACCGGTTCGACATTGCGGCGACGGCTGCCGGACGGAGCTACGAAGGACGATGTTCCGGAGATGTTGCGGGCGTTGCTGGTGGAGCGGTTCAAGCTGGCGTCGCATCGTGAGATGCAGGAGCAGCCGGTGCTGGCGCTGGTGGTTGGGAAGGGAGGGCCGAAGTTGAAGGAGGCTGCCGCGACGCCCGAAGCGATCGACGAAAACGCGCCGCTGAAGCCCGGTGAGACGAAGATGGACACTCCGGAGCGGGCCGATGCGCCTGATGAAGAATGCGGACGGATCGACGACCTACAACATGGGGGCGAGGGGAACCTTCACGCTGAAGTTCGACAGCGAGACCCTCTCGATGCACATGGAGGCAAGCACGATCTCGATGAAGGGCTTCGTCATGATGATGAACGACGCTGGGCGGTGGACGGGGCCGACAGATTGTTGACATGACCGGACTGACGGGCATGTATCAGGCGGCGGTGGACTTTTCCGCTATGGACCTTCAGTCGAGTCTGAGCGCCCAGGGCATCGATATTCCGAGGCGTCCTGGGGGCGGTTCGTCCGGCTACAGAGGCTACCGATCCGGAGGGCGGCGCGACCGTTGCCGCAGCGCTGGAGAAGCTTGGACTGAAGCTGGAGAAGAGCAGGGCGAAGGTGGACCGGCTGGTGGTGGACCATGTGGAGAAGAGTCCTACGGAAAACTGAGGGAAAGGCTGCGTGCCTTATGGTGGCCGCAGCAACCGCTCGGATTTTGCGGGGGGCTAGTCTGACGGATCTTTGGGGAGCAGGCTGCGCTGCACGCGGCTGTGCTTCTGGCCGTAGGTGAAGTAGACGATCAGCCCGATAATGAGCCAGACGATCAGCCGCGTCCAGTTCATCCATCCGAGTTTGACCATCATGTAGCCGTTGAAGAGGACGCCGAGGATGGGCACCACGGGGACCCAGGGCGTGCGGAAGGGGCGCGCCTTGCCTGGATCGGTGTGGCGCAGGACGAGGATGGAGATGCAGACGATGACGAATGCGAGCAGGGTGCCGATGTTGACCATCTTGCCGATGTCGTCGATGGGGGTGAGTGCGCCGACGATGCCGGCGAGCGTTCCCACCAGGAATGTATTTTTGAAGGGCGTGCGGAAGCGGGGATGTATCTCGGCGAAAGGCCTGCGGGGAAGAAGGCCATCGTTGGCCATGGCGTAGAGGACGCGGGTCTGGCCGAGCAGCATGACCAGCATGACGCTGGTGAGGCCGGCCAGCGCGCCCAGGGTGATGATGTCGCTGGCCCAGGGAAGTCCGCGGTCGAAGAAGGCGCGCGCGATGGGGGCCTCAATGTTGATCTGCTGCCACGGGACCATTCCGGTAAGCACGGCGGCCACACCGATGTAGAGCACGGTGCAGACCACTAGCGAAAGGATGATTCCGATGGGCAGATCGCGCTGCGGGTTCCTGGCCTCCTGCGCGGTTGTCGATACCGCGTCGAAGCCAATGTACGCGAAGAAAATATAGGCCGCGCCCGCGCCGATGCCGGAGAAACCGAACGGTGCAAAGGTGTGCCACGAGGTTCCCCAGTTGGCCGGATGCACATAGTGCGAACCAAGGCCAAGCACAAGAAGCACCACCGCGACCTTCAGGGCCACGATGCCGGTGTTGAACTTAGCCGACTCCTGAATGCCGATGGCAAGCACAGTGGTGACCGCGAGAGCGATCAGAAACGCGGGCAGGTTGATGCCGATCTCGTGGCCGAAGAGGACGGGCGCGGCAAGCACAACGTGGGCCTGCGCCATCATGGCGGCGGTGGGCGCGGCCTTGAGGACGCCGAGCTGTGCGATGTACTCCTGCGTGCCTGGAATGAGGGACGGATAGCTGGACGCCATCACCTGACGGCCGACCGTCTCGACCGCCTTGCTCAGCGCGGTCCAGTGGTCGTAGGCCAGCCACAAGGGAAACTTGATGCGAAAGATCTCCAGCATCTCGACGAAGTAGTTGGACCAGCCGGAGCTGACGGTGCTGGCCCCCATGGCGTACTCCAGCGTGAGGTCCCAGCCGATGATCCAGGCGATCAGCTCGCCGAGGGTGGCGTATGCGTAGGTGTAGGCAGAGCCGGCGAGCGGGATCATGGCGGCAAACTCCGCGTAGCAGAGGCCGGCGAAGGCGCATCCCAGGCCGCTGAGAACGAAGGAGAGCATCAGGCCCGGGCCGGCGTAGTGTGCACCCAGTCCCGCCATGACGAAGATGCCCGCGCCGATGACCGCGCCTATGCCCAGCGCCGTCAGTTGGAACGGGCCAAGCGACCGCTTGAGCGTTCCCGCACCCGTGGCGCTGGCCTCCGCCGTCAGCACGTCCATCGACTTCTTTGCAAACAGATTCGCCATGCGGTCTTCGATCTCCCTGGTGGTTCGCTAACTATTACATTATCCTCGGCCTTCGCCTCAGTGCCCAGCCGCTTCCACAGCAGATACACCGGTATCCCAAGCAGCACGAGGACGAGTCCAGGCCATGTGTACTGGGGTTTATATCGTAAGAGTACAACACATATCCATGCAGCCATCAGGATATAGAGAGCGGGCAGAACTGGATAGCCAAAGGCGCGGTATGGACGCGGTGCTTCGGGTTGGGTGCGGCGCAGGACGAAGAGGCCGGCGATGGTGAGGATGTAGAAGACGAGGACGGCGAAGATGACGTAGTCCAATAGCTGGCCGTAGCTGCCGGAGAGGCAGAGCAGGGAAGTCCACGCCCACTGCACCCAGAGGGAGTTGACCGGGACTCCACTGCGCTTGCCGAGTTTGCCGACGGATTGGAAGAAGAGGCCGTCGCGGCTCATGGCATAGTAGACGCGCGCGCCGGCCAGAAGCATTCCGTTGACGCAGCCGAAGGTGGAGATAAGGATGGCGGCGGCCATCAGCTTTGCGCCGATGGCGCCGAATGCCGACTCCATCACAGCCGTGGCTACGCGGTCCTGCGTGGCGAACTGAATGCCCCGACCGGCGATAGAAGAAGCGGTTGGCGAGCCGGCCATGGGGAGAACGCTGAGGTAGACGAAGTTGCAGAAGATGTAGAGGAGAAGAACGACGCCGGTACCGAGCGCGAGGCTCAACGGAAGATTGCGGCGTGGGTTTTCAATTTCGCCCGCGGTGAAGGTGACGTTGTTCCATGCGTCGGCGCTGAAGAGGCTGCCGACTTGAACCACTGCAACTACGGTCAACAGGCCGACAAACGCGGTTGGGCCGCCGACGCCGACTTGTACGGCGTGTGTCGTGTGCCAGCTTGCTCCGGCCCAGAAGCTGTGCCAGCCCACGCCGAAGTTTGCGGCGATGGCTATGGCATTCTTCGCTACGAAGCCGACCAGAACGACCGCTGCGAGGGCAAGAACTTTTGCGGAGGTGAAGACATTCTGCACTGACGCGCCGAGTTTCACGCCGAAGGTGTTCAGCAGAGTGAGCAGGGTGATGATGACGATGGCGGCGAGATTCGCGGTGTTCAGCCCGATGTCCATATTGCCAAGGACCATGGGGCCGAGGGGAATCGCAGGGACATGCGCGATGTGCCAGAGCCAGTGGCTGGCGCTGACGGAGGGGAAGAAGACGCCGAGGAACTTTCCAAACGCGACGCCAACCGCCGCGATGGTTCCGGTCTGGATGACGAGGAAGAGCGTCCAGCCGTAGAGGAAGCCGCAGAGGGGCCCGAGCGACTCGCGCAGGTAGACGTACTGCCCGCCCGCGCGCGGCATCATTGCGGCCAGTTCGCCGTAGCTGAGTGCGCCGATGATCGTCATCAGCGCGGTGACGAGCCATGCGGCGATCAGCAGCGCGGGCGAGCCGACGATGCGGCTCATGTCTGCCGAGACGATGAAGATGCCGGAGCCGATCATCGAACCCATCACGATGGCGGTGGCGGAGAAGAGTCCCATGCCGCGCACGAAATGGGGGGCTGCGGCGGGGTCGGACGGAGTGGGATCGGATGGAGTCACGTTCCCTCAGTTCTACCGCAGACAGGCGAGAAAGTCGCGTGCGACCTGCTCGGGACTTTCGTCGGGTGCGAAGAGGGCGGAGATGACGGCGACGGAGTCTGCGCCGGATTCGATGACGCTGCGCGCATTGCTGCGGGTGATGCCGCCGATGGCGACCAGCGGCTTCGTGGTGAGCGCGCGGGCGCGGCGCACGCCATCGAGGCCGACGACGGGGTCGGAGTTGAGCTTGGTTCCGGTGGCGAAGACGGGGCCGATGGCGATGTAGTCGGCGCAGGATTGGTCGGCGCGGCGGACTTGGTCGTCGGTGTGGGTGGAGACGCCTACGATGCGATCGGTGCCGACGACGCGGCGGGCGTCTGCGGGAGAGAGATCGCCCTGGCCGACGTGGACACCGTCGAAGTTGGCGAGGACGGCGAGGTCTGCGCGGTCGTTCATGATGAGACGGCAGGCGCTGCCTGCCATTGCTTCGCGCAGGATTGCGGCCGCGCGAAGAACCTCTTGCGGCGAGCCGGTCTTATCGCGATATTGCACCAGCCCCACTCCCGCCGCGCGTAGATCACCGGCGAAATCCGCCAGCGCAACGCCGCGCACGGCGAGGATTTCTGCGTCGGCGATGGCATATAGCCGCGAAATGATGAGTGGACCTTGCATGACAAAAAGATCGGTAGCATCGGTGTGGATCGGCGTTAAGCCTTTGCTTCGGCCTCTGCCTTCTCCGCCTGGCGGTCGAAGAAGCGCTCCATGAAATGGGTGTCGAAGTGGCCGGAGCGGAAGTCGGGGTCGTCGAAGATTTTTTGGTGGAGGGGGATTGAAGTGAAGATGCCCTGGACGACGAACTGCGAGAGGGCGCGCTGCATCTTGTTCATGGCCTCTTCGCGGTCGTGGCCGTGACAGACGAGCTTGGCGATGAGCGAGTCGTAGTAGGGCGGGACGACGCCCTCGGCGTACTGGGCCGTGTCGACGCGGACGCCGTTGCCTCCGGGCAGGCTGAAGGCCGTGATAGTGCCCGCGCTGGGTGTGAATTTCTCGGGATGCTCGGCGTTGATGCGGCACTCGATGGCGTGGCCGGTGATTGTCACCGGGCTGGGGACTATATCGGAGAGGCGCTCGCCGGCGGCGATGCGGATCTGTGCCTTGACCAGGTCGATACCGGTGACCATTTCGGTGATGGTGTGCTCGACCTGGATGCGCGTGTTCATCTCGATGAAGTAGAGTTTGCCGTCCTCGTCCATGAGGAACTCGATGGTGCCCGCATTCCAGTAGCCGACGTCTTTCAGACATCGCTCGATGGTCTTGCCCAGCTCGGCCCGCAGCTTGGGCGAGATGGCGAGGCTGGGTGCCTCTTCGATGAGCTTCTGATGCCGCCGCTGGATGGAGCACTCGCGCTCACCCAGGCTCATCACATTGCCGTGCTCGTCGGCGAGGACCTGGAACTCGATGTGGCGCGGGCGGTCGAGGTACTTCTCCATGTACAGATCGCCGTTGCCGAAGGCACCGGCGGCCTCGCTGGCGGCCTGCTGGAAGAGCGCGGGCAGCTCGTCGGCGTTGCGGCAGATGCGCATGCCGCGTCCGCCACCGCCGGCGACTGCCTTCAGAATGACGGGGTAGCCTATGGAGCGTGCGCAGGAGAGTGCTGCGGCCTCGTCTTCGAGGATGCCGTCGGAGCCGGGCAGGATGGGAACTTTGGCCTTCTTCATGGTCTGGCGCGCGGTGGATTTTTCGCCCATGAGGCGCGTGACCTCGGGGGGCGGGCCGATGAACTTGATGTTCGAGGCGCGGCAGACCTCGGCGAAGTTGGCGTTCTCGCTGAGCAGGCCGTATCCGGGATGGATGGCGTCGACATCGGCGATCTCGGCGGCGGAGATGACGGCGGGGACGTTGAGGTAGCTCTCGGCGGCGCGCGGCGGGCCGATGCAGATGGCTTCGTCGGCAAACTTGACGTGCAGGCTGTGCCGGTCCGCCTCGCTGTAGACGGCGACGGTGCGGATGCCCATCTCCTTGCACGCGCTGATGACACGCAGGGCGATCTCACCACGGTTTGCGATCAAAATCTTATGAAACATGTCCCGCCTTTATTTGACTTACAACCCCAACGCCTGGACTGATGCAGCTTTTCTCAGATCAGGCGAAATACGGGGATTCTTCGCTGCGCTCAGAATGACAATCTTGAATCACGAATGATTAAAATTCGAGTCCATCCTCGCGAATCCGTGGTCGTCTCTTATCGCGGGCGGATGGAGAAGAGGGGCTGACCGAACTCGACTGGCTGGCCGGTTGCGGCGATGCGCTGGACTATCTCTCCGGCCACATCGCACTCGATCTCGTTCATCAGCTTCATGGCCTCGACGATGCAGAGCACCTGGCCGACCTCGACCTGGTCGCCGATTTTGACGAAGGTTGGCGCGCCGGGCGAGGGCGAATCGTAGAAGGTGCCCACGATGGGCGATGTAACTTCGTGCAGCTTTTCGGCGGCCTCCGCTGCGGGCAGCTCCGCGGTAGCCGCGACTGGGGCTGGGACACTGCCAGTTGCGCTTGCGGCCAGTTGCTGCGCCAGTGCCAGATCGGTCGCGCTTGCGCCAGCGGCCCCGGCAAACTTGATGCGCACCTTCAGGTCCGTGCGCTCCATATCGAACTCGGCGATACCGTTTTCCTTCAGGAAATCGACCAGCTCGCGCAACTCTTTCAGCTTATTGCTGTCCATCGTTCCTCTTCCTCGCGCCACAACCGGGCCCAGTGCATCTTGTCGTATTAAACCTTGAACCTCGAACCATAAACCTAGAACCTGATCCGTTACAACTCGATCCATGCCTTGGGGCTTGGAGTCAGGATCTCGCAGCCGGAGCGGGTTACCAGCACCGAATCCTCGATGCGGATGCCGAACTTGCCGGGCATATAGATGCCGGGTTCAATTGTAACGATCATTCCGGCTTTGAGCTTCTCTGTCCTCTTTGCGGCGAGCCTGGGATCTTCGTGGATCTCCAGCCCGAGGCTGTGGCCTGTGGAGTGGGTGAACCACTGGTCGAGCTTGGCGCGCCGCAGCACGGAGCGCGTACCCTCGTCCACATCGCCGGTGACGACGCCTGCGCGGACGGCGGCGAGACCAGCCTCCTGTGCTTCGAGCACGGCGTCGTAGGCGTTTCGCTCTTCGGCACTGGCGCGACCGATGTGGATGGTGCGTGTCATGTCGGAGCAGTAGCCATCCAGAACCACGCCGAAGTCCATGGTGACGAATCCTCGCTTCGGCAGTTTGGCTAACGTCGCGTGGCCATGGGGCAGGGCAGAGCGTTCGCCGCTGGCAATGATGGTCTCGAAGGACATCCCTTCGGCCCCGGCGAGGCGTGCAGCATGTTCCAGTTCAGCGGCAACCGCCATCTCCGTCATGCCCGGCTGGATGAAGGTGAGAATGTGGTCGAAGAGACGGCAGCCGAGGAGGGCTGCGGCACGCAGACTGGCGATCTCGCCGGCGTCTTTAATCTGACGCAGCTTTGCGATCAACGGATCGACGGCGACGAAGAGCGACTTGCGCCGCTTGGCGGGGACGGCCTTGCGCATGTTGTCCACGGCGGCGACGGTGGTATGCGTGCGGTCGAAGCCGCAACGCTTGACGCCCGCTGCTGCAATCCACTCGCATGCCTCGGTCAGCGGCGGTTTGGTGGCAATCACCACCTCGGTGCCCACCGCCTCGGCATTCGCCTGGGCGATGTAGCGGCCATCGGTAAACAGCACCGCGCGTATTGGCGATCGCGCGGACCGCGCTCCAGAAGCCGCCTCGTTCCGCAGCACCAGCGCCGCGCTCGATCCGGTAAACCCGCTCAGCCAACGTACATCGGGAAGATGCGTCACCAGCAGCGCGTCTACACCCGCCGCCTTGGCCGCATCCGCAGCACTCTTCTTCCGCGCATTCAAGCTCATACGATCAATTCTATCAACTGGCAGCACAGAGCAATTCTCTAATGTTCCGCATCTGTAAAACTGTGCGAAACCCGTTATCATAAATCATGGCCGTATTTGTCGCCGATCCACCGCAGGCTGTGCAGAAGACGCCGCTTACCCGGCGCAACTTCCTGATCGGCTCGGCCACGGCCGCCGCGGGACTCGCCCTGTATTCCAGTGAGTTCGCGCGCCATGAGATCAGCGTCGTCACGCGCAACGTGGCGCTGGCCAACCTGCCCGACGCCTTCCACAACTACCGCATCGCCCAGATCAGCGACATCCACTTCGACGAGTACACCGAGCCATCGTTTGTACGCCGCGTGGTCGGCGAGGTCAACCGGCTTGCGCCCGACCTGGTGCTGCTGACCGGCGACTACATCACCAATAGCCCGCTGGGGCAGAACTTCGCCGCCGGAGCCATCCTGCGCTGCGCCGAGGCGCTGAACGAACTGGCCTGCCCGCTGCGCTTCGCGGTGATGGGCAACCACGACTCCTTCCTGGGGCCTCCGCTGATTCGCGCTGGACTGGCAACGGCGTCGATCCCGCTGCTGTTCAACCAGCATGTAGCGATTGAGCGCAACGGGCAGCGCCTGTGGGTGGCAGGCATCGCCGACTTCCTTACCAATGTTCCCAACCTCGGCCTCGCCATTCCCGCCAACCCCGACGGCCCCGTCCTGCTGCTGTGCCATGCCCCCGACTACGCGGACAATGTGCTCGCCCACCCGCGCGGGGCACTGGTCGATCTGATGCTGGCGGGGCACTCCCACGGCGGCCAGGTTCGGTTGCCCATTGTCGGAGCGCTGCATCTCGTGGATGGCGGGCGAAAGTACGTTCACGGCCTCTTCCGGCTGGGCCGCATGCAGCTTTATGTGAACCGCGGAATCGGCACGGTCGGGCTGCCGTTCCGGCTGAATTGCCCGCCGGAGATCACGCTGCTCACGCTGAAGAACAGTTGATGGTTGAGAACGAGACTCTGCTGCAACTGACAACCATCTGCTTTTGACAACCAGTTACTTTCTATCGCGCGCGGCCGGCGGGCTTCTTCTCGCGCGGCATGACCGAGAAGGTTGACGTGGTCTTCGCGCTGCTCATGCGGACCATCCAGGCGTCGAGCAGGCTGCGCTTGAAGCGCCAGCGGTTGCCCAGCCTGAAGGCCGGGATAGTGCCCTCGGAGGCGTAGCGGTAGAGTGTGTCGCCGCTGATGCCTAAATACTCCGACGCCTGCCGGATATCCATCACCTCGCGCATCATCTGCTGGACTGCACCCGCCATGGAAGTTCGCTCCTGAATGCCGAAGATACCGGACAAAGGCCTGACAAACCCGGCATTTCCTTTTGTATGCCCAAACGAAGGCCCAGGCAACAGGATTCTGACTCTTCATGCAAGGGTCTACGTTTCCGCTACTAACTGATTGATAAACAAGAAGGCGGCAGAGTCCTGAAGAGGACCCTGCCGCCTGGCTTCACAAGCGACTGCCAACTCGCAACCGGCTTACTTTGCCGGCTGGAGTCCGCGGATGACGGCGAAGATGTCCTCGCCCACGGTGCGCGTCTGGGCGATTGCGTCGGCGATTGAGATGTCGCAGATCTTCGTCCCCTTGAGCACCGCCATGCGGCCGAACTTGCCCTCATGCACCATATCGATTGCTGCGATTCCATAGCGAGTCGCCAGCATCCGGTCGTACGCCGTGGGAGTTCCTCCGCGCTGGGTGTGGCCCAGGTTGACGCTGCGCGTCTCGTAGCCAGTGCGCTTCTCGATCTCCTCGGCCAGGAGCTGCCCGATGCCGCTGAGTCGCGCATGGCCGAAGGAGTCCAGCTTGTCGCCGACCGTGATCTGGCCCTCGATCTCGGGAATCTTCGCGCCCTCGGCGACGACCACGATGCCGAAGCGTTTTCCGCACTCCCATCGTGCGCGCAGAAGCCGCACCACATCGTCCATGTCGATCGGCTTCTCCGGCGTCAGGATGACGTCCGCTCCGCCCGCGATGCCCGCCGTGACGGCGATCCATCCAGCGTCGCGGCCCATGACCTCGACCACCTGCACGCGGCTGTGCGCCTCGGTTGTCGAGTGCAGCCGGTCGACCGCCTCGGTGGCAATCATTACGGCGGTGTCGAAGCCGAAGCAGGCGTCGGTGCCGCTGAGGTCGTTGTCGATGGTCTTGGGCACGCTGACGACGTTCACGCCGCGCTCGGCCAGCTCGACGGAGATGGACTGCGTATCGTCTCCGCCCATGGCGATCAGCGCGTCCAGCTTCTCATCCTGGATCACCTTGAGGCAGCGCTCAAATCCACCGGGAATCTTCTTCACGTTGGTGCGTGAAGAGCGCAGGACAGTCCCGCCGCGATGCAGCATTCCGCTCATCGTACTCATGCTGAGCGGCATGGTGCGGTCGTCCAGCACGCCTCGCCAACCCTCCATGAAGCCGATAAACTCATCGCCGTAGTGCTGCACTCCCTTGTGCACCACCGCACGGATCACAGCATTCAGGCCAGGACAGTCCCCGCCTCCGGTCAACATACCAATGCGCATCGCAAAACCTCTCAATCGGAAATAAGTTCAATCAAGAAAATCATACTGCAAGCGCTGTATTCGGCGAGTGAGCCGCGTCACACTGCGCTCGGGGGTATCGGCGGCAATTTCGATGATTGCTCCTATGGTATTGTCTCTACGTCGCAGAAAGAGGTGGTTGTTGTGAAGTCTACCTATGCGCTTGTCGCTGTCCTGCTCCTCTCGCTGCTACCCCTTGCATCCGCACAACAGGCTCCGCCAGCCAATTCGACACCGGCTCCATTGTCCACTACGCAAGTGTGGTCAGGCACTCCGCAGCAGGCTCCTGCGATCCCCTCCGTTGCACCAGTCCCAGCGCAGAAGCCCGCGCCCAAGGTTGCGCACGAGGCCAACTTCGACGCCGAGCGTGCCCAGGCCAACCAACTCTATCTTGCGGGGAGGCGGCTGGAAGCTCTTCCGCTATATGAAGATCTGTGCCGACAGGACGAAGCCAATCCCGCCTTCGCAGAGCGACATGGCATAGGGATGATCGCAAAGGCCGGAACACTCACCGATCCCAAACAGCATAGCGATATGTATGCGCAGGGCATGAACGAACTTGAGCGTGCGCGGTCTTTGGGTGACGACAGTCCGGCTGTTGTTAACGTGCTCAGCATGTACTCCAGAACGCCGTTTGGAGTTGTTTCCACTGGATCGATGGGAACGCTTCCGTTGACCGTTGGCTATTTTTATCAGGGAACGGCTGAGGCGCAGGCTTTGATAAAGCAGGGCGAAGCCGTATTTAGTGCGCAAAAATTTGACGAAGCAGCCAAATTCTACACGGCTGCGGCTGCCCAGGACCCTAAGTTTTATATGGCGGCGCTATACTCCGGCGATGCTTACTACCGCGTCAAGGACTACACCAATGCCGGCATCTGGTTTGCCAAGGCGATTGCCATCGATCCCGACCGCGAGACGGCCTATCGCTACTGGGGCGACGAGCTGTTGATGGCCGGAGACAGCAATGGAGCACGCGATAAGTACGAGCAGGCCATCGCCGCGGAACCCTATACTCTGTCGACCATGAGCGGACTGAAGCAGTGGGGATCGCTGGTGCATACGGCGGTGCTGAATCCGACGATCCGTCGTCCCTACATGCCGCATGCCAGCGGCAAGGTTACAAACGCGGACCAGTTTGCCGAGAACGGAGACGGCAGAAGCTGCTGGCTGGTCTATGCACAGTCGCGGATGAACCGCAATCCTAACGTCATCGTCATCTTTGATGAATGGGTGATGTCGGGCTCAGTGCCAAAAACTCCCGATCTTCGATTTGAGCCGAATGGCTACGTCCACACTTTGGCCGAGGAGGTCGATGCGATCAACGCCCTGCTTGACGACCTCAAAAAGAAGCTCGACGCTGGAACGGTCACCGAGGAGAAGCTGCTACCCGAGATGAAGGCCATGCTCCAGATGCAGAAGGATCATATGCTGGAGCCGTTCATCCTGCTCAACTTCAACGATGCAGGGTTGCGCCACGGCTATCCGGAGTACCGCGCGGCGCACCGCGATCAGGTTGTCGCGTATATCGATCGCTATCTGATCGACCACAGCGGAACCCCCGCAACGCAGCACCCCAACTGGGTGCCTATTCAGCCATAAACAGCAGATTGCGCCCTCGGGATCATAGGAATCTGGTGCGTCGCGAGGCGATTCGTCGCCGTGAATGATGGATTGGATGGTGAGAGCGCTGGGACTCGAACCCAGGACCAACGCCTTAAAAGGGCGATGCTCTACCAACTGAGCTACGCTCTCGAACCACACTCCAACGGTAGCATATCGAAAGGGCCTCAAGGTGGTGGGCGGATTTCGCAGGCGCAATCGGAGAGGCCATGGATGTGCGCGATTGCAGCGCGCGATCCAGTTGGCAAGCAGGGCCGCGCGGGGCAGGCGCGAGCGCTTTATGGTTTAGCTGCGCAAGGCGTTACGCGAAGGGCGGGCTGAGGATTGGCTGCGGCGCGGGATAGAGGAGCTTTCTTTGAAAGCAATTTGCGTGCCGTTAGCGATAAAGCGATGGAAAAATATTGGGCGAAATCCCTTCCGGGGATGGTTCGATAGCAGAAGAAAATGCCTAAAATTATGAAAAGAAAGACAAATTTACTAACACTAAAGTTGCAGAAAGACTGATTGACTTGCTCCCAAGACGAACGTAGGCTATGAGGAACAGATTGCTATAGTGCGCGTAAGTGCAATCAATGGAATCGAGTACGCCAGTCTAGTAGGTGGCGGATGCGATCTGGCAGACGGCGTGTACCCCGGCCCTGGAGTCATGGCGAGTCACGCGGCTGGCGATGATGACGAGTGCGATGCGCTAGCGGATAAACATACAGACCTATTCAGACAATCTGCCGCCGGCTGGCGGCGATTGTGATGCGGCAGAGGCCTACACGGAGCAGCAATGGACTCAAGCGGCAGAAAAGCGGGCTACGAAGATGCAATAGCCGGAACGCCGGAGGATGTGGCCGCACTTTACCTGTGGGCGAACCTGCAGGGGGCGAAGTACCGCGACTTCTCGGCCTCGCGCCGGGAGTACCGCGCGCAGGTGCGGTATCGCGCATCCCAGGCGCTGCGGGAGCGGGAGCTGCGGGCGCAGGCGGCGGCGGAGACTGCGGTGGAGGCGGCGCAGCGGGCGGAGTCGGCCGCGCTGGCTGCGGCCCGATTGCAGGACGCGGGCGGCAACCGGGCGTTGCATGTCCAGTTATTGCAAGACGTGGAGGGGGCCGCGCGAAGGGCGTCCACCGAACGGGAGGAAGCGGCGCGCCGGGCCGAGGCTGTGGCCTGTGCCACGGCTGTTGTGCTGCGCGAGGAGCGCGAGATCGCCGAGGCCCAGGTGTCGGTCCGACACCAGGCACTGCGTTACACGGAGACCGAGGTGCGGCGGCGTCAACTGGCAGGTCCTCAGCCACGCGATCCGATGGACTGTGGGACGATGGACAGCGCGCTCGCGCTTTCGGAAGATTTGCATTCATCCGCCACACAGGTTGAGTGCGCCGATGTTGAGCGTGCAGATTGCGTTGGCTCTCATGCAGGTGGAGATGAGGCAGTGGGAGCGGATCGCGATGCCGGTCTTACGGGACCAGCGTGGCTCTATGGTTCGCGGACCCCGCCGCAGACGCGGCTGTTGCAATCGGTCGCGAAGTTTCCCGTGGGGGAGACAACAGAAGGCAACGGTGAGGCGCCTGAGGGGGACACGCTGCAGGACTCGCGGGAGCGGGTTGCGTCGCGCTGGTTTGCGATGAAGGGAGTTTTCAAACACGCTGCTTCGGAGCTGCCCGCGATGCCCCTGACGAGGGCGGTTGAGGGGCGGATGCCGCTGTTGTTGGTCTATTCGCTCGCCGGAGGGGTGGGCAAGACGAGCCTTGCGGCGACGTTGGGACGCGCACTCTCCTTGCAAGGGGAGAAGGTTGTGCTGACCGACACGACCTCGCGTGGGCTGCTTCCGTATTACTTTGGGGAGCGCGAGCTTCGCCCCGGGGAGGTGCGCACCGTCCAGCCGCCGGCGGGGAGCCCCGGCGTGCCGCTGTCGCTGGTGACGTACGACGCCGCGAGCATGGGTGAAGACGAGAGGCAGCAGGAGTCGCTGACCGATGAGATCCTGCGCAATGGCCATGGCAATCAGCGCGTGGCGCTGGACCTTTCTTCGGGGTCGAGCTGGCTGGTGCGGCGCATGGTGGAGCTGCATCCCATTGTGCTTGTCCCGATGACCGGCGACATGAACTCGGTCATTAGTCTGCAAGCGGTGGAGAGGGTCTTCCAGTCCATCGCGGACCGCGACGGCCGGCCCCTGCTGCCCTATTATGTGCTGAACCAGTTCGAACCATCGCTCCCGCTTCACCTGGATGTTCGCGAAGTGCTGCGACGCCAGCTTGGAGACCGGCTGATTCGTTTTGTAATCCGTCGCTCACAGGCGGTGAGCGAGGCGCTGGCCGAGGGGATGACGGTGGTGGATTACGCGCCGGACGCCGCGGTCTCACGGGACTACATGGATGTGGCCTCGTGGCTGCGCAGCGTGTCGCCGCCGGCGAAGGCGGAGTCTTCCGCGCAGCAATGGAGCCAACAGTGACGCGCTCATTTTTGTGGAGAGAGTTCGAGTCGTCCAACAGCATCCAGATGCGCGTGCTGCGGTTCTCGGTGCTGGCGGGCGGGCTGCTGTTCTTCGTCTTTAGCGGAGTGCTCTCTCTCAACTGGCAGCAGCAGTTGATTCTGGCCCTGCTGACAATCATCCTTGCCATATGGATGGACCGCGGCTCGAGTTCCTATCCGGTGACACTGACGCTGATGCTGCTCTCCATCTACTCGACGTTTCGCTACGGGTTCTGGCGCGTCTCTACGGTGTTTGCATTCTTCCGCAATCCGGGCACGCACGGGGGCAAGCTGGATGCGTTCTTCGTGGTTCTTCTTCTGCTGGCGGAGTGCTATGCCTTCGTGATGCTTCTGCTGGGCTATATTCAGATGCTGTGGCCGCTCGGGCGCATGCCGGTTCCGCTGCCGGACGACCTGGATCAATGGCCTGCGGTGGACGTGCTGATCCCGACCCTCAACGAGCCTCTGAGTGTGGTGCGCTTCACTGCGCTGGCGGCGATGAATATCGACTGGCCGGCCGACAGGCTGAACGTATACATCCTGGACGACGGCCATCGCGAGGAGTTCCGCGCCTTCGCCGAAGAGGCGGGCATCGGGTACATGACACGCGACGACAACCGGCACGCCAAGGCGGGCAACATTAACCGGGCGCTGGCGCAGATCGGGTCCCCGTTTGTCGCCGTCTTCGATTCGGACCATGTGCCCACGCGCAGCTTTCTACAGGTCACCATGGGCTGGTTTCTGCGCGACCGGAAGCTGGCCCTGCTGCAGACGCCGCACCACTTCTACTCTCCCGACCCGTTCGAGCGCAACCTGGGCCAGTTCCGCATCACGCCCAACGAAGGCGAGCTGTTCTATGGCGTGGTTCAGGACGGCAACGACTTCTGGAACGCGGCGTTCTTCTGCGGCTCCTGCGCTGTGCTCCGCCGCAGCGCGCTGGACGAGGTGGGCGGCATTGCGGTGGAGACGGTGACCGAGGACGCGCACACATCCCTGCGCATGCAGATGCGCGGATGGAACACGGCCTACATCAACATTCCGCAGGCGGCCGGCCTGGCCACCGAGCGGCTGTGCGCTCATGTGAGACAGCGCATCCGCTGGGCGCGCGGCATGGTGCAGGTGCTTCGGATTGAGAACCCGCTCTTCGCGCCCGGGCTGAGACCGGCGCAACGGCTCTGTTACTTCAATGCGATGTCACACTTTCTGTTCGCTCTGCCGAGGCTGATCTTCCTGACTGCGCCGCTGATCTATCTGATCTTCGGACGGGTAAACATTCCGGGCTACTGGCTGATGATCGTGGCCTATGCCGCGCCGCACCTGGTGCTGTCGAATCTGACCAACTCGCGAATTCAGGGACGCCACCGGCACTCGTTCTGGAACGATATCTACGAGACGGTTCTGGCGCCTTACATCTTTCTGCCCACGCTTCTGGCGCTCTTCAGCACCCGGACTGGCAAGTTCAACGTGACCGCGAAGGGCGGCGTGATCGACCACGAATACTTTGACGCCCGCATCGCGCGACCGTTCCTGGTGCTGCTTGGGTTTGATCTCATCGGCCTGTTGTGCGCCATTCCCAGGGCAATTCAGTTTCCCGCGTTCCATGTTGCGGGGTGGATGTCCTTCATCAACTGGCCGGCCAGCATCTACGACGGAGGCCATCCAGGAACGATCTTCATGAACGTTCTCTGGCTGCTGTTCAGCGTGGTGCTGCTGGGGGTTGCGACAGCGGTTGCGTGGGAGAGCCGGCAGCGCCGCCAGACGGTGCGCATGGCGAGGGCTATTCCGTCGGACATCCTGCTGCCGGACGGCTACATGGCCCAGGGAATCACATGCAATCTCTCCAACGGCGGCGTGCAGGCCAGTATCCACGGGCCCATCCATGCCGCGGTGGGCGATCCGGTGCGGTTCGTCTTCCCCATGCTGGATGGGACGGCGACGCTGCCCGCCACGGTGGTCACCGTCGAGGGAGAGACGCTGCGCGCGAAGTTCGACTCGCTCAACCTGCAGGAGGCCGAGGCGCTGACCATGATCCTCTACTCGCGTGCGGACACCTGGCTGGGCCCGCGCGAGGCGCGCGAGCCCGACCATCCCATGCGCAGCCTGGGCCGCATTCTGCGGCTGTCGCTCTATGGCCTGGCGCAGACGGGTGGCTCCTGGATGGGCAATCCATGGAGGAGCAGGAAGGGGACCGCAGCGAATAGGGGGCTGGCAACCAGTGTCGTCCCGATCCTGCTGCTTGCCGTGCTTGCCGCAGTTTCGCCGCGCGACGCGCGGGGAGTGCAGGCGGCCGGCGCGGGCTCCCAGGTGGCCATTGTGCAGACCTCGCAGTCGTCCGCAATCTCGCAGACGGTGAGCATGCTGCGCGGTACGCGGTTCGCCTCCTGCCAGATCGGAACCATCTGCACCATGGTGGGAAAGGTCCCGCTGCTTGCCCGCGCGACGAACGTCCTCACGGAGTTTCCCTGGCTGATCGCCCTTGTGGTGGTGATCTTCTGCTTCCCGATGGCGGCGCTGATCTTTGCGATGGTGCGGCGGCGCGCGCGCGCCCGGCTACAGGGAACCGAATAAAAACTCGTCACATCTCTGAAATATTCCTCCTCACGGTTGCTCAAAAGCGGCTGCACCATTCCTCGTGCAACCTGCAAAGGGGGCCGCGGTTGGCGTGATGATGCAAATAGTTGGAATTTCGTCCCTAGTTATCCTCAGATGATTGGGTTTGCAGGTCAAAATCGAGGTACAAGCCGGAAGTAAAGACGATACTCTTCAGAAATAGCGGCAGTACTAATCTTGGTTCTTATCGGACTTGATTCCTGTCGGCGTCGGGCAGCGCACAGACAACGATGATGAATTCGCGTGTAATCCGGCTCTGGGCCCATGCGATTCTACTTGGCGGCGTGGCGTTGACAGCGTCTCCCGTCCGGGTGGAAGCGATGACCTCCCAGTCGGGTACGCAGTCTTCTCCTCCCGGGGTGCAGGTTACAGCGCCGCCAACCAAGGCTTCTCCTTCCACAACACAGGCTTCCCCGCAGCCAACTCCGGCTTCTCCAGCCACAACCCTACCTGCACTGGTCCCGACACAGGGTTCTCCCGCTGGTGCTCAGAAGCCTGCCTCCGGTTTACAGGCGCCACCCTCGGAGGCGCAGCCCTCTCCCTCCGCGACGCAGGCCCTGCTGGACAAGGCGTATGGGTTCGAGGCGCGCGGCCGCATGGACCTGGCGGAGCAGACCTGGAAGCAGGTGCTGCAGGCGGACCCGAGGAACCCGGACGCGCTGGGAGGGCTTGCGCGCGCGGCCAAACAGGAGGGCAACACGGCGCTCGCCAACAGCTATCTGGAGCGGCTGCGCGCGGTGCAGCCGAGCGCCCCAACCAATACTGCCGGATGGGCAGAGATGAGCGCGCAGCAGAAGCAACTGGCGCAACTGGAAGAGGCGGGCAAGCTGGCCGAGGCCGGGCAAGTATGCGGCGGCGATGACGATCTACCGCCAGATATTCGGGGCTATCCCTCCTCCTGGCGACTGGTCGCTGGTGTACTACGAGACGGAGTCGGCGATCGATGAGGGCCGGCCACACGCCATCGCGGGGCTGCAGTCGCTGGCGGAGAAGTATCCCAGCGAGCCGCGCTACCAGATTGCGCTGGGACGCATTCTGACCTACAACCCGAAGACGCGGGAGCAGGGGAGGAAGTATCTGGAGCGCTATCCGCAAGACCGGCAGGCGGATGAGGCGCTGCGCCAGTCCCTGCTGTGGGATTCGTCGGACCCGGCTTACGCAGGGGAGATTCGCGCGTATCTGGCGAAGCATCCCAACCCGCAGCTTGCCGAGGCGCTGCAGGCGGCGGAGGCGGTGAAGTCGCAGCCGGATGAGAGCGCGGTCGCGGCGCAGCCCACCGTACGAGCACAGCAAACAGCTCCGGGCGGCCCCAGCGCACAGTCGGCTGCGGAGGTTGAGGCATACAAGGCGCTCAACGCCAAGCACATCGACCAGGCGGAGGCGCTCTTCAGGGCGGTGCTGGACAAGGAGCCCGGCAACTCACGCGCGCTGGCGGGGATGGGTTACATCCGCATGCAGCAGGGAAACTTCCTGGGGGCGATCAGCTATCTGGAACAGGCCAGGCAGGGCAACCTGAACGACAAGGGGCTGAACGAGGCGCTGGGCACCGCGCGCTTCTGGTTCCTGATGGGCGAGGGCCAGGCCGCGCTCAACGACAACGACCTGACGATGGCGGAGAAGCAGTACCGTGCCGCTCTGCTGCTGCGGCCCAGCAGCCCGGAGGCGCTCACCGCGCTGGCTGGAACGCTGGATAAGGCGCATCAGCCGGGATCGGCGGCCCCGTTCTACGAGCGCGCGGTGCAGGCGAACTCAGCGTCGGTCGACGGCTGGCGCGGGCTCTTTCTGGCGCAGGTTGCAGCGGGCAACGCGCCACTCGCGCTGGCCACCGACAAGCGCGTTCCCGCGGCGGTGCACGCGCAGTTGATGCGCGATCCCGC
Source organism: uncultured Acidobacteriaceae bacterium (assembly GCA_963828115.1). Taxonomy (GTDB): domain Bacteria; phylum Acidobacteriota; class Terriglobia; order Terriglobales; family Acidobacteriaceae; genus Edaphobacter. The sequence goes on along the minus strand of CAWHDN010000009.1, from coordinate 67,004 downwards.
GTACCTGCGCGCGCTGGCTTCCAGCTACTCCGCGGTGGGGCGCGACCCCGAAGCGCAGAAGGCTCTGGAAGCCGCTCTGCAACTGCCCTTTCCAGCGGATGCGAAGAAGCTGAAGTCCGACATGCAGATCCAGTTGGCGAACATTTTGCTTGCCTCGAACCATCTGGAGCAGGCGGCCACGCTCTACTCCCAGGTGCTCGCGCTGGACCACGGGAATACAGCGGCGTGGCAGGGGCTGGTACGGGTGCAGCACGGGATGGGCCACGATCAGGAGGCGCTGGCAACGGTGGAGGGAATGCCTCCGTCGAGCTACGCGGTGGTGATGCGCGACCCTGGCTTTGAGGCCACCGTGGCTGCCATCTACCAGGCGGAGAAGAAGCTGGATGTGGCGCAGGATCTGCTGGAGAAGGCACTGGCGGAGCAGACAAGTGCAGGACAGAAGCCGTCGGCGGGAATGGAGATGCAACTTGCGGGCCTGCACCTGGAGCGTGGAGATCCCAAGCTGGCCACTCCGATCTACCAGCAGTTGCTGACCGACGATCCCAACCGCGTGGATGCGTGGGCCGGGCTGATCTCGTCGCTGCACGCGGTGGGCAACGACAAAGAGGCGGCCGCGCAGGCGCAACGAATTCCTGCCGCGGCGCGCGCCCAGCTTGAGAGCCACATGAACTACCTGCAAACCATGGGCTCGGTATACCAGGCGCTCGGCCAATCGCAACAGGCGCTGGTGCTGCTGAACCGCGTGCAGCAGTATTATGCGGCGCAGCACACCGCTCCGCCGGTCGAGATCGACATCCAGAATGCGTGGCTGCTCTACAACAGCCAGGACGAGACGGGCCTCTATCGCCAGTTGATGAACCTGGGCGGACGGTCCGGCCTCAGTCAGGAACAGAGCCGGACGGTGCAGGCGATCTGGACCAACTGGGCGGTGCGGCGCGCCAACCAGACCGCCGCGGCAGGGAACACGCGTCACGCACTGGCCATTCTGAACGCGGCGGCGCGCGCCTTCCCGGACAATCCGGCGGTACTCAGGACGCTGGCCAACGGATACGCGCGCGCCGGGCAGCCGGAGCAGGCCGTGCTGATCTACAAGTCGCAGAACCTGATCTCGGCGAGTGTCGAGGAGTACGAGGCGGCGGTGGGCGCGGCTCTGGAGTCGGGCGAGAACAAGGTCGCCGAAACATGGCTGCACTACGCAATGGCCGCATTCCCCAACGACCCTCGCATCCTGATTCTCGGCGCGCGCTTCGAGCAGGCGCGGGGAGACACGGCGAAGGCCATCGACTACTACCGCGCGTCGCTCAAGGCCTTGCCGCCACTGGATCGCGGCGCGGAGCTGGCGGCGGAGCTTCGTCTGCCCGCGCCCACCGAGTCTGCGCGCCTGCCCAGCGCGCAACAGGCGCAGGACCTCTCCATCCTGCTGGCTCCGGGGAACACAGGCAGCCAGTCCGGCGCGCAGACCCAGCCCTCTCTGCCCAGCTTCGGGTATTTCTATGCGTTGCCGAACGGCCAGGCCCCAGCGGCGCCGAACAGCCTGCCAAATAACAGCCCGTCCGGTGTTGTGCCGCCCTATATGACCAGTCCCACTCCCATTGCGCAGCCGGCGAAGCCGATGGAGAATGGGCCGCAGTCCCGCCTGGACCAGGGTGCGTACAACCTGCCCAGCCAGGCAGAGGTTGCGTTGAGGGTGCGCGATGCAATCTCTCGTGTGCTGGGCGAGTCCGGGGCTGCAACCGAGATCGCGGCGCAGCCCAATTCCGAGATCGCGCGCCAGCTATCCACTCAGACAGAAGCGCAGACGCCGCAACGGGCCGAACTCGCCGGCGCTGCGATGCCCTCCGCCGTCGCGGTCCAGCTCGGCGACAGCACGCCGCATTCAGCACTCACCCAGGCGGAGGTGACGGACGTTCTTCCCACCACGCGTTACGTCTCCAACGCACGCGCCGTGCAGACTATCTCCTCGCACCCCGACATCGCCGCGGCCGAGGCTGCCGAGATTCGCCGCCATCAATCCGACCCCGATACGGCCCGCACCGGGCAGAGCAATCCTCCGCCCGAGGACTCGATCACGGCCACCGAAGAGAACGCGCAGTACACATCGCCGCAGCTTCTGGCGCAGAACCAGAGCAGTTCGCTAGTGGCCCAGCCGCCCCGGCCGCCTACGGGCCAGCCCCTCTACATTCCCGACACCGGCGCACAGCAGTATCCTCAGCCGCGCGTAGCTCCTGCGCCTGCACCGGCTGCGCCGGCCCGTTCAACGGCCCCCTCGTCCAACGCACCGCGCCGCGCCACTGTTCGCAGCACACCTGCGCGAGCTCCGGCCCGTCTCCCGGTCCGCACCTCTACACCTGCTCCACACACCGCGGTCAGCGCGCCTCCGTCCGCGCCTGCACCAGCACCGCCCTCCGTCAATTCGCCAGCCAGTTCACCGGGCGCCAGTCAGCCGCTGGGCGGCCAGCCCTACCCGCTGATCGGGCCGCCGTATCCGCTGCCCGCTTATGGCGAACTGATGGCGCGCAACACGCCGCCTTCCGGTGGATTCAATGACGAGCAGGCCCCGCTTCCCATGACCCCGAGGCAGCAGGCCGAGAGCGAACTGGAGTCGCTGGAGGGTTCGTACAGCGGCTGGTGGGGCGTCACGCCTATCGGGCGGTATCGCAGCGGCACTTCGGGGCTCGACCAGCTCACCGATGTTGAAGCAACCGGCGAAGTCTCCGCCGTGCTTGGGCGTTCGGTACGGCTCACCGCGGTGGCGCGCCCTGTCTTTCTCAACTCCGGCGTGCTCAACCCCTCCTCGTTCACGGGCAGCAATGTTCCCTACCTGGGCACCATGCCCGCCAACAGCGCAAACCCGCCGGCCCAGCAGTTTTCCAGCGGGGTGGGCGGCGAAGTGCAGTTGACCACCAGGAACCTTGGCCTCGCCGCCGGCTATACGCCATCCAACTTCCTCATCCAGAACATTACGGGGCACTTCAGTTGGCGTCTCTTTGGCGGCCACTTCACGCTCTTCGGCGACCGCGACCCGGTGAAGGACACGCAGCTCTCCTACGCCGGGCTGCGCGATCCCGCGACCATTACGCCGCTCTTCACCGGCAATGCCTGGGGCGGCGTCGTCTCCAGCACGGGCGGCGCGCGCATCGATCTCGGCAGTGGCGGCTCGGGCTTCTACTTCTCCGCGGACGGCGGCATCCTGCACGGCTACCATGTGCTCAACAACTCCAAGGTGGAGGGCGCAATGGGCGCTTACCTGCGAGTGAAGAGCTGGCCCTCCGTGGGCAGCCTCACCGTGGGCGGCGCGCTCTTTGGCATGCACTACCACTACGACGAGGTCGGTCTCTCCTGGGGCCAGGGCGGCTACTTCAGCCCAGACTCCTACTTCCTGGCCGCCGTGCCGGTCACCTTCAACGGGGCCTATAAGTCCAACTTCCACTACCTTGTATCGGGGGCCTTCGGGGTGCAGACCTTCCAGCAGGACTGGGAGTACTTCTACCCCCTCGATGCCGGGCTGCAGTCCAATCTGCAAGTCAATCTCGGCTGCACCGTGGCACAACTCGCCGCGCATACCTGCGCGGAGTATCCCGTCACGGTCGACACCAAGCTCAACTACGCCATCAACTCCGAGGTCTCCTACCGCTTCGGCGAGCACTGGTATCTGGGGGGCTTCGTCTCCGCCAACAACACGGACAACTACAACGCCGTCTCGGGCGGCTTCTTCTTCCGCTACGCACTCGGCAGGCAGCACGCCTCGGAGGGCTATCCCACGGGCCTCTTCCCGGTTGACGGCTTCCGCCCGCTGCGTGTTCCATAGGCCGAACCGAATTCTCCCCGCGCCGTCATTCTGGCGCAGCCCCATACGCGTCGTCATTCTGGCGAGCCCCATACGCGTCGTCATCCCCCTCTCCCGCGTCGTCATTCTGGAGCAGCCAGAATCTCCGTATTGGCCCTTGTTTTTGCTCTTGCCTTCGGAGGGAGCAGGGGGATTCATCCCCCTGAATAAGGCTAATCGAATCAAGGGGCTTTAGCCCAGGGCTTTTTTTTCGCACCATTGCCCTCAAAAATCCCAGCAAATCCGCGTGTCAAGCCCCTCGTCGCCCAATAATTCCAATAACTCCCACCCCATCAATCACTTCCACCAAAAAAATAGTTGGCATGGTAGTTATGCTCCACGGCGTATAATTAAAACAGTAGAAAACAAACAGACCCGGCCAATCGCCGGGCCTTCGCATTTAACAAGCCGTTCCGCATCAACGCTTTATCTGGAAGCCGCATCGAATGAAGCTTTTACAAGCTCAACCCGTCAACGCCTCATCTTCGCCCGTAACTCAAACATTCTGGCTATTTTAGCCGTAACCCCCATGCAAGGACTATCATGGCGGTACCGACTTCCGCCATTCTATTGATACAAAACAAGTTCCGCACAAGATACCCCCGGGGGGGGGGGGGGGGGGAGAAAGTGAATGAACAACGAACATACGACGAATAAACGGCAATCAGCCGTCTTCGCCGAAAAGGCTCTAGGATTTCTCCGCAGTCTTCAGCGCAAAGGTCTCACCAAGCCACGAGCGCATCTCTGCCTGCATGAGCTTGAGCTTTGCGCCGGGCGATTCTTTGCTGCCCTGAAAGAAGTGGTCCGCGCCGGCGATCCACACCAGCCGCTTCGGCTCGGGTGCGCGCTCACAGATTTCGGTCAGCAACTCGCGCGGGCCAAACTCGTCGTGGTCGCCGCTGATGAAGAGCTTGGGAGCGGAGCACCGCGGCAGAAAGCTATAGGAATAGTTGCGCCCTTCGGCGCGGACCGGCAGACCCAGGCCGATCAGCCCCTTCACCCGCGCATCGCCGCAACAGGCGCGAAGACCGACCTGCGCACCGAAGGAGAAGCCCGCGAAGAGGATCGGACGATGGAACTCCGCGTCCAGCCAGTCGAGCGCCGCGCGTACGTCGTCCTGTTCGCCGTGCCCGTGGTCGTGTTCGCTCTCACTCAGCCCCACGCCGCGAAAGTTGAAGCGCAGAACGGGAAGCCCAAAGGAGGAGAAGGTTTTCATCGCGTGGTAGACAACCTTGTTGTGCATGGTGCCGCCGCCCAGCGGATGGGGATGGCAGATCAGCACTGAATAAGGCGCATTCGAGCTGCCTGTGTTGAGGAGAGCTTCGAGCCGGCCCGCAGGACCTCGCAGGCCGTCCAGCGAGCGGATATGAGAGGAGGGACGCGGGCTGTGGGCTGTCGACGATGTCATCCACTCCAGTCTAATCGGCCCTGCGCGGATTCAACGCGGGAGGCTGACGGGTTATCCTGTAGCTAATGGCCATCGACGCAATCGAACTGACGCGCTCCCTCGTCAACATCGAATCCACCTCCTACAACGAGGGCGCGGTTGGCGCATATCTCGCCGACTTCCTCGCCGCGCAACGCTACGCCGTCGAACGAATGCCTGTCGATCAGCGCGATCCCGCGCGGACGCAGTGTAACGACGCAGGCGAACGGTTCAACGTCTACGCCGCGGAGCCCGGCGTTACGCCCGACGTTGTGCTCTCGACGCACATGGACACCGTTCCGCCCTTCTTCGGCTACCGCGAGGACGATGAGTTTCTATACGGGCGCGGCGCGTGCGACGCCAAGGGAATCATTGCCGCGCAGGTGGCGGCAGCGGAGCGGTTGCGCGAGGCGGGCGTGAAGGTGGGGCTGCTGTTCGTGGTCGGCGAGGAGCGCGACTCGGCTGGCGCGAAGGTTGCCAACGCAAACCCGCGCGGCTCGCGCTTTATCATCAACGGCGAGCCGACCGACAACCGCCTCGCGCTGGCCACCAAGGGAGCGCTGCGCGTGGAGCTGCGCGCGCACGGACGCATGGCGCACTCGGCTTACCCGGAACTGGGTGAGTCGGCGATCGCCAAGCTGGTGGAGGCGCTGCACGATGTGCTGGCCATGCCGTTGCCCATCGAGCCGGAGTTTGGCGAGGCGGGCACGACGACGGTGAACATCGGCGTGATCTCCGGCGGCCACGCGCCCAACGTGATCGCGGACAAGGCCGAGGCACACCTGCTGGTGCGCACGGTCGGGCCGTCGCAGGAGGTCAAAGACGCTATAACGCGCGTCGTTGCTGGACGCGCCGAGGTCAGCACATCGCTCGACCTGGCGTGCGTGCGCATGAGGCGCGTCGGCGAGTTGCCGACGATGGTGGCGAAGTTTGCCACCGACATTCCCATGCTGACCGCGTGGGGCGAGCCGTTCCTGCTGGGGCCGGGGTCGATCCACGTCGCGCACACGCCGGATGAACGGATCAGCAAGAAGGAGCTGCTCTCCTCGATTGATCTCTACGTCGATTTGGCAACGAGCCTAGTGCGCTGAATTACAGTCTGCTTTTCCTCAGCGGCACGAGGCTTCCGGCAGGCTTAAACTAGAACCATGGCTGCTGAGTTTACCCATCTTCATCTGCATACGGACTATTCCTTGCTGGACGGCGCGTGCGACGTGGAGAAGCTGGTGAAGCACGTACACGCGCTGGGGCAGACCTCGGTCGCAATGACCGACCACGGCAACATCTTCGGCGCGGTGCATTTTTTCAACGCAGCGAAGGAGAAGGGGATCAAGCCCATCCTGGGCTGTGAGCTGTACATCTGCAAGGAAGAGGACCACCGGGCCAAGCCCGATCCCGACCTGAAGTACAACCACCTGCTGGTGCTGGCGGAGAACGAGGAGGGCTATCGCAACCTGGTGCGGCTGACCAGCGAGGCGGCGCTGCACGGCTTCTATCGCAAGCCGCGCATCAGCAAGGACTATCTGGCGAAGCACTCGGCGGGGCTGATCGGATTTTCCGGCTGCCTGGCGGGCGAGATTGCGCAACACGTCATGGAGGGCCACACCGAGCAGGCCAAGGCGACCGCCGGGCAGTATCAGGACATCTTTGGGCGGGGCAATTTCTTCCTGGAGATTCAGGACCACCAGTTGGGGCCGGACAAGCTGGTCTGCGACGCTATGTTGCAGATGGAAAAAGATCTGGGCATTCCGCTGATCGCCACCAACGATTCGCACTACATCGGTGCGGACGACAGCCGCGCGCACGAGATACTGCTCTGCGTGCAGACGGCGGGATCGATGAACGATCCCAAGCGGTTCAAGTTCGACACCAACGAGTTCTACATTAAAAGCGCCGACGAGATGGCGCGGCTCTTTGCGCACGCGCCGCATGTTGTCAGCGGCACCATGCAGTTTCCCGAGCGCTGTAACCTCGAACTCAGCAAGGTTAAAGATCCCTTCCCCGCCTTTCCTGTCCCCGAGGGAGAGACGCTGGACAGCTACTTCGAGAAGATATGCCGCAAGGGGCTGGAGAAGCGGCTGGCCACGTCGATCGAACACTTGCGCGCGAGCGGACATCTGAAGAAGACAATTCCCGAGTATCAGGCGCGGCTGGACCGCGAGATCGCCTGCATCAAGAAGATGAAGTACCCCGGCTACTTCATGATCGTGTGGGACTTCATTCGCTACGCGCGCGAGCAGTCGATTCCTGTCGGTCCAGGGCGCGGATCGGCCGCCGGCTCGCTGGTGGCGTACTGCATGGAGATCACCGACATCGACCCGCTACAGCACGAGCTTCTGTTTGAGCGCTTCCTGAACCCTGAGCGCGTCAACATGCCGGACATCGACATCGACTTCTGCATGAACCGCCGCGGCGAGGTGATCGAGTACGTCAAGCAGAAGTACGGTGAAGACCAGGTGGCGCAGATCATCACCTTCAACACGATGGCTGCGAAGGCTGCGATCAAGGACGTTGGACGCGCGCTGGACATGCCGTACGGCGAGGTCGATCGCATTGCAAAATTAATTCCGGCGACGATTGGGATCACGATCGATCACGCTCTCAAAGACTCTCCGCAACTGGCCGCGGCGTATGAAGACCCCAAGATCCGCGAGCTGATTGACACGGCGATGCGGCTGGAGGGACTGGTGCGCGGCGCGGGTGTTCACGCCGCGGGCGTGGTGATTGCGCCCAAGCCGCTTACCGAACTTGTGCCGGTGACGCGCACCAAGGACGATGCCATTGTCACCTCGTACGACATGAAGTCGATCGAAAAGATGGGCCTGCTGAAGATGGACTTCCTCGGTTTGACCACGCTGACCGTCATTGACGACGCGCTCAAGTTGATCAAATTGACGAAGGGCATCGACCTCGATCTCGCGACGATCGCGCTGGACGACGCGACGACGTACGAGCAGGTCTTCCATCGCGCGCTCACTTCGGGCGTATTCCAGTTTGAGTCGAGCGGGATGCGCGACGTGCTGCGCCGCTACCGGCCCACCACGGTGGAAGACCTTACGGCGTTGAATGCTCTCTACCGGCCGGGGCCCATCCAGGGCGGGATGATCGACGACTTCATCGAACGCAAGTGGGGGCGGCGCGCGGTGGAGTACATGCTGCCGGAGCTGGAGCCGCTGTTGAAGGAGACGCTGGGCGTCATCGTCTACCAGGAACAGGTGATGCAGATCTCCAATGTCATTGCGGGCTACTCGCTGGGCGAGGCCGACCTGTTGCGCCGCGCGATGGGCAAGAAGGACGAGAAGGAGATGAAGAAGCAGCGCGCGCACTTCATGGCAGGCGCGGCGGCCAACCATCATCCCAAGGACGTCGCGGGGACCATCTTCGACCTGATGGCCCAGTTCGCCGGGTATGGCTTCAACAAATCCCACGCCGCCGCCTACGCGCTGCTGGCGTATCACACGGCGTGGCTGAAGACGCACTACCCGGTGGAGTTCATGGCCGCGCTTCTGACCAGCGAGACATCGAAGCCGGAGAACGTGGTGAAGTACATCTCCGAGTGCCGCGAGATGAATATCCCCGTGGTGCCGCCCAGCGTGCAGGTGTCGGATGCCAACTTCACGCCGGTGCGCACGGATGCGGGCGAGGCCATCGGCTTTGGGCTGGCGGCGATCAAGAACGTCGGCCACAATGCGATTGTCTCGATCCACGCCGCACGAGAGGCGCTGCGCGCGGAAGGGAAGCAGGGCTTCAGCAGCCTGTGGGAGTTCTGCGACAAGGTCGATCTGCGTCTGCTCAACAAGCGCGTGCTGGAGTCGCTGATCAAGGCCGGGGCGATGGACTCCTTCGGGCCGCGCGGGCAGGTTTCCGCAGCGCTGGACAAGGCGATCGAGCGCGCGCAGAAGTCGCAGAAAGATGCGGCGGCGGGGCAGAGCGGACTCTTCGGCAATATCTTCGATGCCGACCTGACGCCCGCCGAGAGCAAGGAGAGCGAAGCTCTGCCGCCCGCGCCGGACTGGGACGAACACACGCGGTTGCAGAATGAAAAAGAGGTGCTCGGCTTCTTCGTCTCCGGCCATCCGCTGGACAAGTACCGCGAGAAGCTGCGCAACCTGAACGTGATCGACACGGCGGCGGCAATCGAGATGAAACCCGAACCGCAAAGCTACAGGCGCGGACAGAATGAGCAGCAGAACGAGATACAGATCGCCGGCGTCATCACTGGCCTCAAGGTGGGGAAGTCGAAGCGCTCGGGCGAGATGTACGCGCAGGCGGTGCTGGAAGATCCCGTCGGCAAGATCGAGCTGATCGCATTTTCTAGCGCCTACCAGAAGCTCTCCGAGAAGCTGAAGATCGACGTGCCGGTGCTGGTGCGCGGCGTGCTGCGGGGCGAAGAAGACTCCGCGCCGAAGCTGGCCGTCAGTAACATTCAGGCGCTTGAAGACATCGTCCTCAAGCTGCCGCAGTCGCTGCGGATCAAAGTGCCGTTGAACCATCCCGACGCCGCGCTGCTGGAAAAACTGCGCGCCATCTTCGTCAGCGCTCCGGGCAATGGCAAGCTGCTGCTCGACCTGGAAGAGCCGGGCGAGTTCTGCGCCGTGCTGGAGCCGCGCGGTGTGAGCGTCAGCGCCGACCGGCTCTTCATCGACCGCGTGGAGGAACTGGTGGGGCGGGGCGGGGTTCGCGTGATCGACTAGCTGTGCTACCAGGCTCCCACCATGTCGCTCTTCTTGTTCTGCGGTGGGGGGAGCATGTGGATGGTTGCGGGGGCGTTGCGGTCCACGGTGAGGATGCCGTTTGCTTCGTGCAGTTCGGTGACGTGGAGCACGGAGCGGCGCGCCCAGCCGAAGTCGTGTCCCTTGGCGTCGTCGCCGCCCTGCTGGGTGAAGTAGAAGAGCCAGGCGCGTCCGCTGCCATCGACGACCACATCGGCATGATTGCCCATGGCGCGGTCTGTGGGCTGGGTGCCGGGCTCGCGCAGAAGGTTCCGCGGCTGCTGATGCCAGTTGGTCAGGGCGTCGGAATCGGAGCGGAAGACGGCGAGGCCGGCGTGCGGGTCGTTGATCAACCAGTAGGAGCCGCGCCACTGGAAGACGACCGGGCCTTCGCCGTGGTTGGTGGTTGCGATGCCCTTGGCCGTCCAGTGAACCAGGTCGGATGAATCGCTGAAGTAGACCTTGGAGCTGTCGGCCTCGTTCTTGTACCAGAGCCGCCAGTCGCCACTGGGCAGGCGGAAGATGCATGCGTCGATGGTGCGATCCGATTCGAGATTGACGTTGTCGAGCGGCTTCCAGTGCAGCAGGTCGTGGCTAGTGAGGTGAAGGATGTGGCGGGGGTGGTTCCAGTCGGTGAAGGTGCCGGGGACGACGGTGAGGAACATGTGATACAACCCGCCGGTGTAGATCACCTCGGGCGCCCAGAGCGTGTAGTCCGGCTTGACCAGGGGAATGTCCGCCTCGCTGACGTACTTCCAGTGCGCGCCGCCGTCGGAGGATTCGGCGATGCCGATGTGCGTGCCATGCACCCAGGTCACGCCGTTTTTGTCAGCGAGGTCGGCGCGGCGATTGGTGTAGAGCATCCACCAGGTCTTGCGCGCGCGGTTCCAGACGACGACGGGATCTGCTGCGCCATCGTGGATGGGATCGCGGAAGAGGGGGACGGCGGCGGCCTGTGCCGCGTCGGAGTTAGACGGCAGCGGGGCAGGGGATTGAGCCCTCGCCCGATCCACTCTGGCCAGCCCAATCACCAACGCCAGAACCAGCAAACTCCTCACCACCCCACGCATCCCGATCTCCAAGGCCGCCTCCACAAATCCAAGCCAGTGTATAGGAGCCACGCCTCGCTACGCACCGGCAACTCTGTATTGCCGAACCTGAAGCTCCAGGGCAATCGCATGAATTGTTAATCAGTTAGTACCTACCCCCCCCCTCCCCCCCCCATTTTTCGTGCTTCCTAACATCTCTGAAAACAACGAGATGTGAGTTCGAGCATGCAACGATCAGATTCCAGGCTACTTATATCTATCAATAAGAAAATAAACGGTTTCCTCCGTGCTTCGGTTTCGGGCATGAAAAAACCCGGCACGCGCCGGGTTTTTCCTTGTCTTCTCTACTGCTTTAATTATACGCGTTGGAGGGAAACTACTATGCCAACTATTTTTAGGAGGGAAGTGATTGATGGGGTGGGGTTTATGGGGATTTTGGGGCGTTGAGGGGCTTGACACGCGATTTTGCTGAGGTTTTTGGGGAAAGAAAGATGCGGGGGTGGGTTGGGGCTGAACCCACATCTCAGAAGCGAGATGTGGGGCACCGGGCGAGGAAGGCGTCGTGGCCGTGGTTCATGCTCGCCTTTGCCATTGTGCAGGATCGCGACTGCCATGGAAACAGGCAATGACGGTCAGCGTTGTGTCGGTTTCGATGACGAACATCAGTGCGTACGGAAAGCGGCGGAGCAGGGCTCGGCGGACGTTCTTATGGATGACAGGAAATTGTTGGGGATTGGCAGTCATACGCTGGACCACGTCGCCAACCGCCGTGCGGAAGTGCCGCCCCAGACCGGGAACTGTGCGGTTTACATCCCACCCTTCGCAAAAAGCGCGAAGGATGGGGCACCCGGCAGGCAGGGTGAAGGTAACGGGATAGGCTATGGGCACTAGGGGCAACGCTGCTCAAGTTCGGCCTTCAGGGCCGTCCAGGCGACGCCCTCGCGCCGGTCCAGGTCGAGCGTGGCGAGGCGGTTGTCCAGCTCCGCGCGCTGCGCGGCTGTCAGGGGAAGCTGGTTGTCTTCCATGCTGTCCCAAAGCCGCGAGATTAGCGCAAGGCGCTCCGGCGGGGTCAGACGGACAAGCTCGTCCTGGGTGAGCAATTCCATGCGTTGAGAATAGAAGACAACAAGAGCAAAAGCAACGACGGAGATTCTGGCTTCGCCAGAATGACGCCGTGGGGGGCTACGCCAGAATGACGACGCGAGAGAGGCTGAAGCCCGTCCCTTTCAAATCAACTGCAACGTGCGACTTGCGAGTCGCACTCCGATACAATGGAGGGGATGGCAGAACAGGAACCAGGCAAGCTCGCGCAGGTGCAGGCGGCAGCAACGGCTGTGCCGGAGGCATGGCGCAGGACGGAGCTGGCGCGGCATCCGGAGCGCCCCTATCCGATGGACTTCATTGCAGCAATTTTCACCGACTTCAGCGAGATCCACGGCGACCGCGCCTTCGGCGACGACACGGCGATGGCCTGCGGTATGGCGCGGTTCCATGGGCGGCCTGTGATGGTGGTGGCGAACCTGAAGGGGCGGACGGTGAAGGAGCGCGTGGCGCGCAAGTTTGGCTCGCCCGACCCGGAGGGTTATCGCAAGGCGCTGCGGGCGATGAAGATTGCGGAGAAGTTCGGCCACGCGATATTCAGTTTTCTGGACGTGGCTGGGGCCAATCCGGGCATCGGCGCCGAGGAGCGCGGGCAGGGCGAGGCGATCGCGCGCAACCTGCGGGATATGTCGCGGCTGCGGGTGCCGACCATTGCTACGATTACGGGCGAAGGCGGATCGGGAGGCGCGCTGGCGCTGGCGGTGGCGGACCGCGTGCTGATGCTGGAGAACTCCATCTACTCGGTGATCTCGCCCGAGGGATGCGCGTCGATTATGTGGAAGGACGCGACGAAGAAGCAGCAGGCCGCCGACGCGCTGAAGTACACGGCCAGTAGCGTGAGGTCGCTGGGCTGCGTCGACGACGTGCTGGGCGAGCCGGAAGGCGGCACGCACAACGATCCCGCGCTGGCCATGGCGATGGTGGACGAGCGGCTGCGCTTTCATCTGGCCGAACTCGACGCCAAACCGCTGGAGCAGATGCTGGAAGAGCGCTATCAGAAGTTCCGCAACATCGCGCAGTTCTACACCACAGCCGAGTGAGCGTTTCATCCAGCGGGCGTATAAAGCTTCTTCGCTAATGGTGTAGACCATTGTTGAGCAGGCAAAAGCAGATTCCTCCGCTGCGCTGCGGAATGACAAAAAATGCGCTGCTTCCAGTTTGCAAATGCCACTATGCTGACCACGCCGACCACCGCCGTTCAACCGCCGCCGCTGCCCGAACCACGTCCGCGCTCATTGCAGTTTATTCTCTTTCTGGCCGCGATCTTTTGGTACATCTGCGCGCAAGTCCTTGCGGCAGACGCAGCCAGCATTATTGAATTTCGCTTCTACCTGGGCTACGCGCTGCCGCTCGTCGAGGCGATCCTTCTGCTGTTTTTTCTGGTCTGCGGGCTGGCGCTGCTGCGCGCCATCGAACAGCGGCGCGCGCCGCTGCGGCTGACGCTCGGGCTTCCACGACGAACCACCTCTCGCGCGGAATGGGCCACGGGAGCGGCGATTGGGTGGGGACTGGCCGTGGCCGCGGTGCTGCCGATGGCGATTGCGCGCACGCTGAACGTGCAGCTATGGACCGCGCCGAACGCCTTCACGCTGCTCGGCCTCAGCCTGCTGACGCTGGGCATCGCGACGCTGGCGCACGCGCTGGCGATCTACGGCTATGGCTTTCAGCGGCTGATCGAGGCGACCGGGCCGGTGCGCGCTACGTTGATTCTGGTTGCGCTGACGGCCGTTCACGCCGCATACACCGCAACCCCCTACGGTACGCCGGAGGGAACGCGCATTCTGGTTGCAATGCTGATGACCCTGCTGCTCACGCTCTGCTGGCTGCGCACCCACGGGTTGTGGCTGCTGTGGGGGCTGCACTTCGCGTGGGCCGCAGCGACCGCCGTGCTCTTTGGGCTGCCGCTGGACGGCAACAACAGCTTCATCTCTATTGTCGATGCGCGCGCTTACGGACCGGCATGGCTCACTGGCGGCGAGTACGGGCCTGCCGCGGCTGTGCTGTCGATTTTCTTTCTGCTCGCGGCGATTCCGATTCTGGTGCGCGCAACCAGCGACTACGCGTGGAGCTACACTCATCGGCCGCTGGTTCCCGGGGGCCGCGACGTAACGATTGCGCCGCCGGCCGCGCACGTTGCGATGGAGCAGGCTGCGGAGTCCGCCCAGCCCGCCACGCTGGTGCAGATTCTTCCCGCCACGCCGCAGAGTTCGGGCGTCCGCACTCCGACTGAATAGGCAGGCTCCAACTTATTTGCATCCGATCGCATTTCATCGGGACGGGTTGAGGACAGCGGGGTGAGAACGCGCCGCCAGCCTTCGCTTGTAAAACAGAACCAGAAGGCGCAAGATTTCTTCACTGCGAGGTGCATGCGATGGCCTTTGGTTCCCATCGATGGAGTTCGCTCGCCGCTCGACTTCCAGCCTGTATTATCGCTGGAGCGCTGGCCTGCGTTCTGCCTGGCACGGCGCATGCGCAGGTCTTCGTGGTGGGCGAGAAGACCGCTCTGGCGGATGTCTCCACCGAGTTTCATCCCACGCGCATCGAGCTGCCCACGGCCCCCATCACGGAGCGCGGACGGCGCGAACTGATTCGCAATCTGGAGGCCGAACAGGGCTTCGCGCACCGCGCGCTTCCGCTGGGCGAGGACCTTATTCTGGTGGCCAACGGCAATCTGCGGCCAAGCGGCGACGCCTACAAGGAGATGCTCTACAAGAAGGGCCAGTCGGCCGCGCCGGGCGACCGCATCGTCATCACGACGGTGACGGTGAAGGACGACCGCATCGTCTTCGACCTCAATGGCGGGCCATACCTGACGCACCGCTTTCTGCGCCACATTGATCTCAACGACGTTCCCATTGTTCCCGACGACGGAGCACAGGTCACCGGCTGCCGCGTCACTCTGCTCTTCGAGGGCGGCCTGCCGGAGGTGAGCGCGCCGGAGGTGAAGGCGCTGCTCGACCCGATTGTGGACTTCGGCGTGAAGACATCGGCCGAGGCGTACGCGGACAGCCTGCCGGTGTTCCTCAAGGACGCGGTTGCGCATCACGACGTGCTGGTGGGAATGGACCGCAAGATGGTGCTGGCCGCGATGGGCGCGCCGCAGTCGAAGGTGCGCGAGCTGGTTCCCGGTTCGACCACGCGGCGCTACGAGGAGTGGATCTATGGGCAGATGCCGCAGACCGTACGCTTCGTCCGCTTCGAGGGCGACCGCGTGACCGAGTTGCGCATCGCCGCACTGGGCAAGCCGATTGTGATCCACGACAAGAACGAGATGCGCGGCTATCTCGACCCGGAGGACACACACGAGATTGCCATGGGAGATGCGAAACCGGGCAACGGCGAAGATGGCAGCGCTAAGCCGCCCACGATTCTCAAGCCGGGAGAGGCCGCTCCGGGCAGCTCCAAGCGCGTGTTGCTTCCGGTCCCCGATGCAGGCGCAGTGCAGGAAAAGAGCGGGCCCGCAATTCCATCGACTGCGCCCACAGACAAACCAGCCGAATAAGTAGTAGCCGCGTCAGAGGCCGACTCCTTATAAGACTTTCTTGCAGACCAGTGGATGCCAGCGATGTCTGCTGGACTGTCAACTGTTCGCGAAGTCCGGTTACTGTGCAGGCAATGCGGTTGGCTGGTCGTTGGAGGGAAATTATTTTTTCGACTGGATTGAGTAGAATGGTTGCCATATGAGAATCATGACGAAATTCCACCTGACATCGTTCGCCGTCATCATGCTGCTGTGCGCGCCCATGCTGATGAGCGAGAGCAAGAGCGCAGCCGACTACCCGCTGCGGATCCGCGTCTATAGCAAGAGCCAGACTACCTTCTACAGCAGGACAATTGTGGAAGAGGCGAAGGGCGAGGGACGGGCCAACCTGTTTGAGGGAGACGACGTGCATGGGGTCGACTTCAACTACTCGTGCAGCGAGAAGCTGAAGGCGTCGTTTGGCTATGAGACCTATCCGGCAAAGTGGAAGAAGCAGGACAAGGTGATCACGGTGCTGGTGCCTGTGATGGGAAAGGCAAATACCTTCAACACCTGCGATCTGAATGTTGCGCTGAGGGACAATGTATACAAGCGGACCAACGGCAAGATGGGCGAGGAGCCGGCGGCGAAGTACAAGGCCTGGATGGCGAAGCACGACTACGATCCGGTGCATGACAAGAACACACCCAAGAACCTGAGTGCCGCGGAGAAGGCAGAAGAAGCTGCGGAGGATGCGCCGCCAGCCGCTGCGCCTGCGGCCCCTGCTGCGGCGCATTGACTTCTTAAGCCGGTGTCCTGAGTCAGAAGTTCCTTGAACTATATGCCGGGCCTTCGGCCCTCGTTCAATGTTGCGAATCAATGACTTAGGACACTAACATAGGGTGCGAAGAACGATCGCTTCGGCGGGGGACTGACACCTCCTGCGAAGCGATCTTTGTCTTCAGACGGCGGAGGCCAGCGCGGCCTGTTGGGCGGCGAGCAGCTCGCGGATGCCTTTTTCGGCGTAGTCGAGCATGGAGGTGAGCTGGGCGCGGCTGTAGGAGACGCGCTCGGCGGTGGCCTGCGTCTCGACCAGGCCGCCGTCGGCAAGCATGACGACGTTCATGTCCACATCGGCGCGCGAGTCCTCCTCGTAGGCGAGGTCGAGCAGGATATTTCCGTCCACGATGCCCACAGAGGTGGCGGCCAGCATCTGGCGCAGCGGTGAGGTCTTGAGCGTACCGGCTGCGACGAGCTTGCCCAGCGCAAGAGCCAGGGCGACCGAGGCCCCGGTGATGGCCGCGGTGCGTGTTCCGCCGTCGGCCTGCAATACGTCGCAGTCGAGAATGATGGTGCGCTCACCCAGGGCCTTCATGTCGACGACGGCGCGCAGGCTGCGGCCGATGAGGCGCTGGATCTCGTGGGTGCGGCCACCGACCTTGCCCCGTTCGGATTCGCGCGGAGTGCGGGTGAGGGTGGCGCGGGGGAGCATTCCGTACTCGGCGGTGACCCATCCGCGGCCGGAGTTGCGCATCCAGCCGGGAACGCCGGTCTCGATGGTGGCGTTGCAGAGTACGCGGGTGTTGCCGGTCTCGATGAGCACGGAGCCCTCGGCGGTGGCGACGAAGCCGGGAGTAAAGCGCACCGGGCGGAGCGCGTTGGCGGCGCGGCCATCGGGGCGGAAGATTGGGCTGGAGGTGGGGGCTGAAGATGCGGTAGATGCGAGTGCAGGGGTAGAGAGGGAGGTTTCGAGGGAGATTGGAGCCATGGTGCGATTATAGTGGCGCGGACTGGAGTCGGCCCCTGTTGGGAGAAGGAAAGCGGGATATGCATTGTTCTGGGGCCAACCGCGCTAGTGTCGCCAGCGTCTGATAGTTGAGTCAGATGCAGGCGGGGAGAACGAATTACGGAAGACGGAGTACGAAGAACGGAGGAGAACCAGGTTCTTCCGCAAACAGTTGATCTGCTGCTCGGGCAGGTTTCAAAATGGGAATGCGTCCCAATCTGGGAATTTCGAAGTTCTTTTTATTTTGTTGTAGTTACACGCGAGGGGGTGAATTTGCGGTTCCCAATCGGGAAATATGTGCCAGAACGGAACACAATGTATGTGTCGATTAAGTATATATTATCAGTAACTTACAACTAGTGTTTCAGTTTGGCACTCAACCTGATTATAGAGTAGGTGCCTGCATTCTCCGAACAGGAGAGAGACAGGCTATTACTGGTGTGTTGACCAATACTGGAGTACGAACCATGCGGGCAAAGCAGAGTTCCACCGCCTCAGGGATGTATAGCTGTACCGAAACACACACGCCGCCCATATCGATCGCTGCGGATACGCTTCTTCGCGGCCAGGTCTGCACGCCCGCCGAACGCGGTTGCGCGGCCGCTGGCGCGGAGGCGTACCAGGACGAAGGCCTGCTGCACGATGCGCGCAACCTGATGGGCACCATCGGACTCTACTGCGACCTGCTGTCGATGCCGGATGTGCTCAAGCCGGAGCACCGGCATTATGCGGAGGAGTTGCGGATGTTGGGAACGCGCAGCGGGGCTCTGATCCAGCGCCTGTTGGAGTACCCCAAGCAGGCCCCTCTTCCGCAAAGACAATCGCCGCAGGGGCCTGGCACGGGCGCTGCCTGGCAGGCGGGAGCCGTCTGCTCGCTGGCTCTGGAGAAGGTGCGTGCGGCCGAGGGTGGGGCGGTCGAGCTGCCCGCGCCGGTGAGCCTGCGCGCGATCATCGAGCGATGTTCTGGCCTGCTCAGCCAGGTTGCGGGCGGCAGGGTGATCGAGGTGAGCTACGGGACGGCGGCCTCCTTTCCGGTCTCGGTGGGCTGGGAGGCGGTGGAGCGGATCCTGGTGAATCTGGTGCGCAACTCGGCGGAGGCGATGCGTGGGCAAGAACGATCCGGCGGTCGGGCTGGAGATGCGATGGGGAGTGCTTTGCGGGGCAAGGTCCTGGAGAAGATCGCGGATGGAACAGCGGACGAGACTCCGGGCGCGATCCGGATTGGGGTGGGAGTGCTGGTCAATCGCATAGACGACACCAGACCGTGGCCGCTGCGCAGAGTGAGGTTGACGGTGGAGGACTCCGGGTGTGGAATGGTGCCGGAGCAGATTGAACGAATTTTGAGCGGATACAGGGCCCCGTCGCGCGGCATACACGGGATAGGACTTCGCGTGGTGCGAGAGTTGGTGGCTGCTTCGGCGGGAGACCTGAGAGTGATGAGTGCGCCTGGAATTGGCACGCGGGTGCAGATCGAATGGCCGGTGACGGCGGGCTTGCAGAAGGACGCGGCCGAGGGCAGCTCTGATTTTCACGGTAGATCGGCTTCGGGCAGGCGTGCGGAAACCTCCGCATCGCCTGCGCAGTGCCGGGAACGGCGAGGGGAGTACGCGGCTCAGGGATTGCGTGCGGTTGAGGCGGATACGGTTCCTGCGTCTGGTGTAGATTCCGCAGCAGGCGATGGGAGATGGACGATATGCTGACACCTGGATCGAATTGTTCTATGTCACTCTCAGGCAAATCGGAAGGGGCACGAAAGGCTGGACAGGCGGTTGCGGCGACATCTGCCTTGTCTGGGAGATGGGTGCGCGAGCCGGAACAAGCCGAGGCTGCTGCATCCATGCCGTCGGGGATTCTGGTTGGGGTATCAGGGATGGAGGGCACGCACCTGCTGGAACGCCTGCCGGAGGGGGTGCCGGCGTTTCGCATCCTGGTGGTGGACGACGACGCTTCGCTGCGCAAGGCGTGCTGCGAGATTGCCACCGGAATGGGCTTTGTGCCGCTGGCGGCGAACAGCGTGCCGGAGGCGCTGACGGTGCTGCGGCAACAGCCGGTGGAGATGCTTCTGCTCGACCTGAAGCTGCCCGGCGGCGGCGGACTGAAGCTGCTCAGCGAAGTCAAGACCCTTTATCCGGAGATGGGCGTGGTGGTGATGACGGCCTTTGCCACGGTTGCATCCGCGGTTGAGGCGATGCGCTTCGGGGCCGGAGACTATCTGACCAAGCCATTTGCGCTGGAGGAGCTGACCAGCGTTCTGGTACGCACCAGCCAGCGGCTGCACTTCGACATCGAGAGCCGGCGTCTGCGTGAGCGTCTGCGCGCGCAGACGGACATGGGAGGACTGATCGGCAGATCGCCGGAGATGGAGAAGGTCTACCGGATTCTGTCGAAGGTGGCGAACTCGACCCATCCGGTGCTGATCCTGGGCGAGAGCGGCACGGGCAAGGAGATGGTGGCGCGCGCGATCCACAACAACGGGCCGAATGCGGCGAAGCCGTTTGTCCCGGTCGACTGCGGCTCGCTGGTGCCGACTCTGATTGAGAGCGAGCTGTTCGGCTATGTGAAGGGCGCGTTTACGGGCGCCAACCGCTCCCGGGGAGGGCTGCTCTCCGCGGCCGACGGGGGAACCGTTTTTCTGGACGAGATTGGCGAGCTGCCGCTGGACCTTCAGGCCAAGCTGCTGCGGGCGCTACAGGAAAAAGAGGTGCGCCCGGTAGGGGCCACCCACGCGGTGCCGATCACGGCGCGGGTGCTGGCGGCGACCAACCGCGACCTGAGCGCGATGGTTGAACAAGGAACCTTCCGCAAGGACCTTTACTTCCGCTTGAGCGTGGTCAACCTGAAGCTGCCTCCGCTGCGCGAGCGCCGGGAAGACATTGCGATCCTGGCGGCCCACTTCCTGGAGCGGCTGCACCGCGAGACCGGCGCCTCCCACGTGTTTTCGCGAGGACGCGATCCTGCTGATGACCGAGTACGACTGGCCGGGCAACGTGCGCGAGCTGGAGAACGCGATCGAGCGCGCCTCCTCCCTCTCTTCGGGGCCAGTGCTGCACATGGCCGACCTGCCCACGCAATTGCAGGACTTCCGCATGCATCGCCGGGAGGCCAACCCACCGCCGGCAGCCGAAGCCGAGGATGGCCCGGACGACTCCATCGTCTCCATTGCCGACATGGAGAAGCAGGCGATCCTGGGTACCATCCGCCAGTTGAACGGCGATAAGCTGATGGCGGCGAAGCTGCTGGGCATCGGCAAGACGACGCTCTATCGCAAGCTGAAGGAGTATGGCCTGGCCGGGACAGGGGAGGCGGCCGGCGACTGACGTCCGCGAACCTCAGGGGTCAAGGAAAAGTCGATTGATTTGTGCCGGCCGGAGTTGACTGCGACTGTCCAGTGCTGCTCGGCGACTGCCCAAAGCCACTCGACTGGCCGAAGCCGCCTGACTGGCCAAAGCTACTCGGCGACTGGCCGAGTGCTCCCCCGCCCAGCGAACTTGCTCCCCCATTCAGGAGTGCTGCCTGCTTCAGTTTTTCGATTCGCGGATCGTAGAGAAACTCCCAGGTCTGGTAGGTTGTCTGCTCATTCGGCGTGATGATGGAAGTGCCGGTCGCGCTACTGCCAACGCCCATGAAGGGGCCGGCCGAACCTGCAAATCCGGTTGCAGACTGGCTCTGCATTCCGGACGCGCTTCCAAGTCCTGACGAACCGCCGGACCCCGACGAGCTGCCGAAGCCTGACGAGCTGCCGGATCCTGACGAGCTGCCGAATGACCCGACCGAGCCGCTTGCGTTCGTCGAACCTGCGGTTGCCGATGCTCCCATGGAGCCGTTTGCGCCATTCGCTCCGAAGCTGCCACTTGAACCGAAGCTGCCACTTGATCCGGCAGGTCCGCCAATGCCGTTCGACTGAAATCCTGCGGCTGCTCCCAGGCCAGTGGATGCGATTCCGGCCAGCGGCTCGCCGAAGAATCCCTTTACCGTGGTCTGGTTCTGCCCAACCCCGATCAGGCGATAGTCCGCCTTGCCAGTGAGCGGGTCGACATACCGCTGACGCAGATAGCGGACGTTGTTGGAGTTCTCCAACTGTTCGATGGTGGCGGGATAGCGGCCAAATTTCTTGTAGTACAACTGGATCGCGCGCACGTACTGGTTGGCCCGGCGCGCCGACTCCACTTCGCGCTCGCGGCGCAGATTGAAGGCCTCCTTCGATGCGGCCACGCTCAGCGCAATCAGGATCAGCGCGATAGCCACGATCAGGCCCAGCAGCATGAATCCCTGCTCGCCGCTGTGCTGCGGCCCTGCTTTGCCGCCTGCGGTTTGTGCCTTGTCGCTCTTCATCAGTTTGTCAGCAGCGGGAGCGTTTGTGTGTTGTTGTACTGCATGTCCTCCACCCGGATCGACTTCGCCTCAATCGAGACCACGCGGTAGCGGCGCAGCACAACGTCTCCGACGGAGGCCAGAAAGACGCTGTCGTCATGCAGCAGAAAGGCCTGTCGTCGCGTTCCATCGGGTGCGGAGACGATGCCAAAGAACTTCAGGTCGATGGGCGGCGGCGGCGGAGGGGGCGGCGGCGGTGGACAGTTCGGCGGACAGGGCACAACGACTGGGGCCGTCGCCGTAATCCGTGCCGACGCGAGCGGCTTCTGAATCACCACTGGCGCCGGCGCCGAGTTCGCCGAGAAGATATTGCGGCCGTTGCCGGAGTACTCCAGCGACTCGGTCACCAGCATCGCTTCCATGTGCAGGGTAGGGTCGAGCGCGGCCGAGGTAGTGCCCACCTGCTTTGCGGCTGCACCTGGGGCTGCCGTGGCTGGATTGTTGCCCGCTGTTGCAGCGGGCGCGGGCGCTGCTGCAACGGGCGCTGTCGTTGCGGGGGCGCTGGAGTAGAAGTACTCAAAGTAAATGAGCGCGGAGGCGATCAGCACAAAACCAATCCACGCGGCGATCTTCTTGCGGTCTTCCGAGCCTTTGCTGCCGGGTGTTTTCATCGCGCCGGCCCTCCCGAGGCAGCATCCGCACTGCCCGCAGTCTTGCTCTCAGGGGTTGTCGGGCCCTGCGCCACGGCTCCCCGTTCATACGTTGTCATGCCCAGCCTGAGGTTCACGGTTCCGCTCTGCTGGCCGGTGAGCGTCTCTGTGTGGATGACAAAGAAGAGGTTGTCCCGCTCAAGGGAGTTGATGAACTGGACCAGCGCGCGGTAGTCGCCGCTGAGGGTGGCGTCGATGCGAACCTCGGTCAACTCGCCCGCGGAGCCGGCAAGCACTGGATCATGAAAATACTGCGCTCGCGTCAGGCGCACGGCCTGCTTCTTGGTGAGTGTGCCAAGCTCGCCGGCCACCTCGGAGTCCGATGCAGGAAGCCGCTGACGGCTGAACTTGTCCGCCTCCTCGGTTGCTCGCGCCAGCTTTGCATCCAGCCCGCGCAGGGGCTGCGCGGCAATCTCCGCGGTCCTCAGCGCGATGCGCTGCTGGGCCATTGCGCCGGCGTTGTGATTGCTCGCCGCATTCCACAGGAACCCCATCTGCGCCAGCAGGTAGAGGTTCACCAGGGCCAGCAGCCCCACCCCGGTCCAGTGCAGGTTCAGCGCACTCAGCAGGCCCTGTGCACGTACAAGCACACTGCTGACAGAGACCGTTGGCTTCGTCGCGGTGACGGCGCTCATCGCACACCCCCGTTGGCTGCGGGCTTGCTGGCCTTTGTAGATCTGCCAGCCGCCGTGGGCTTGATGTCTGCCGAAGGTATCTGGCCGGACGCCGGCAGCGTGGGCTTGATGCCTGCCGCAGGCTTGAGGCCTGGAGTATTACTGGCGGGGGATTTTGCCGGCTTGCTCCGATTCGCCGTCTCCGGCTGCGTCTTGTTCTTCTGTGCAGGCGCTTTGACCATCTGCCCCTGCGCCTTGTCCTTGAGCGGCGCGGGCACTGGTTTAAAGTCAGCGGGCAATGGGTTATAGCCGCTCAATATATCGAACTCCACGCCGCCGGGAACGCCGGTCTGTACGACGGGCGCCTGGCCGTTCGGCTCCTTGGTCTGCGATGTTTCATTGACCAGCCGCGGAGTCAGGAACCGCTGGCTGCGCTCCAGATTGCGCACAAGATCGACGGCCAGGTCGCGCTGCCCGCTGACGCGCATGCGGATATTGACGCCGCCCTCCGCGGTGATAGCGGGTTCGATGCTGGTGACCTGAACGCCCGCCGGAAGCACGCGTTCGAGGTCCATCATCACTGCGGTCCAACTGAAGCTCTTGCGGGCAAAGAGGTCGTTGAGGAAGGTCGAGCGTTCGAGCACGGCCTGGTTCTGCGGCTCGTGCATGCGCGTCTCGTTAGTCTGGCGCTCGATCTGGGCGGCGAGAGTCTGCGCTTTGAGGGAGTCCATCTGCGCCTCGTCGACACGCGCTCTGGCATTCAGAATGTGCAGTCCGGCGCCGAGTGCAACCGCCGTCAGCGCCAGAGCGGCCATTGTGAGGCGAAGGCGCGCGAACAGGGGCCGCAGTTCGACAAAGGGGCGCGTCGCGAGATTGATTGCAATGCGCATCAGTTGGTCAGCGCCCCCCGCACTCCCGCCAGCCAGCCTAACGGAACTCCGCCGGGAGAGCCAGCCGAAGCGGCTCCGGGACCCAGCATCTGGGAGCGCAGCATCTCCTTCACGGCGAACGGGCCGACGTGCGCCTCATCGAGCAGAGCGATGAGAGCCTTGGCCCCCAGCGTTCCGGCCGCGTGGATACCAGACGGAGGCGACTCCAGCGTGTCTTCGAAGTAGGCTGCGGCGACGCTGACAGCCTGGGCGACCTCGTCGGCTGACTCCGCGAGACTGGACTCCGCGGCGATCTCTTGTTCGATCTCTTGCATGATCTCTTGTTTGATGAGGGAGGTCTCGACTGCAGCGGCAGCGTCGTTCTGTTCGTCAAAGCCGGTGGGATCCTGACGCGCCCACTCATCCGCGGAACGCTCGCGGTCGACCAGCGGGACCTGAATTGCGCTGCTAGCGAGTTGCGTGGCGGCGGCTCGCTGGTCCGCCCGCTGGTCCGCGCCCAGATCGACGGTGCGGTGCAGCAGCAGAACACCGGCCTTCACGATTGCCGTAGTCACTCCATCGCGTCCCGCGTTGACCACCAGCATCGGCGCCTCGCCTTCGGGCAGTCCGGCCAGCGCCGCCAGGGTGCTGGGGAGGATAGCGCCCGGCTCGAATCCGGCCTCGCGCACCACAAGCTCGTAGTCGGCCAGCAGTTCGCGCGGCATGGCGACGGCCAGCACCTGCAAGCTGTCCTTCGCGGTGGCCATCACCTGATAGCTGACGGCCGCGTCGTCGGCGTCGAAGGGAAGAAGTTTTTTGAGCCGGAAGCGCACCACGGGCAGCGCCTCGGCGGGCTTGGCAGGCAGTTCATCGAAGTCCAGCAGAAGGACACGGACGGATGCGTCGGGGACGACCAGCGTGACCTCGCGCGAGCGCAGGCAGACGGCTTCGAGCGCCTTGCGCACCGCTGCGACGACTACGGCCCGCCCCTTCGCGTCGCCGCCTACGCCACTGGATACGGCGGGTGCGGCGGAGCTGTCGACTGTGCCATCGGCTTCGATTGCGGTCAGTCGCGGGACAACGATCTCATCGGCCAGCGGCACACGCACGACAGCGGAGAGCACGGCGAATGCGTCCTCGGCGCGCGCAGCAACCACACCCTCTGCGCGCACCTCGCAGGCCAGGCGTGGCCGCGTTCCCAACGATCTCGGTATAAATTCCATGCTGTCCTAGACTACCTGTTCGTTCGATTCGGCGTTCTTCGTCTACTGCTAACTTTGCAGGCTAGACGACGCGAATCTGAAGTGTCTTGCCGAGGGCCTTCATGGCTCCGGCGATTCCGTCGATCTTCGAGGTGTGGTGGAGGTTGGTGAGCCGGTTGATCTCCTGCGGAGTGGTATTGAGTCGACGCGCAAGCTCTGCCGGACGCACCTGCTGGCGGATCATCTCATTCAGCAGCAGAACCTTTGCCGACAGGCTCGCGGGCAGCTCCACAAACCTTCCTCCACGTTTGATGGGCGATGGCGCGGGAACCTCACGCGGCTGCTCAAAGTAGAAGTCCAGCGCCGTCTCCAGTGCCTCTGCTGCCATTGCCAACGCCTCTTCCTCGCTCTTGCCCTGAGTGAGAGCCTCAGGAATGTCGGGGAAGCTGACCAGGAAGTGCTTGCCGTCGGGTTTTATATGGATCGGGTATCGCATAGAGTCTCCTACTTGAGTCCGAGCTGCTTTTTGATCGCCTGTACCAGTCCTGTGCCAAGCTCTTTGTTGTGCATCGGAAGAACCGAGTTCCTGCCCTTCAACGTAACCTTCAGATGCGATCCTTTGCCGACTTTGAAGGTCGCTCCCTGCTCCGCCAACCAACGCTTGAACTCTGTGCTTTTCATAAGGAGTATAAACAAAAATGTTTATAAAAACAAGCCTGTCCCCTGACTCTATCGTCCTGCCTCGATGAATGTAACCTTGTTGATCTCTTTCAGAGTGGTGATGCCGAGGCGCACGCGCTGGATGGCGGAGTCGCGCAGGAAGTTCATGCCCTTGTCGCGCGCCTTCTTGCGGATCTCGCTGCCCGGGCGCTTGGCCAGCAGCATCTCGCGGATCTCGTCGTCCAGCTCCAGCAGTTCGTGGATGGCGGAACGGCCGCGGAAGCCGGTGCCCGCGCACTCCATGCAGCCGGGGCCTTCGCGGAAGGTAAAGCCGCGCCACTCGTCGGGGTCCAGGCCGCTGGCGAGTAGCTCCGCGTCGGTGTAGTGCACGTCGCGCACGCAGAACTCGCAGACCGTGCGCACGAGGCGCTGGGCGAGGATGCAGTTGAGCGCGGAGACGAAGTTGTACGGCTCGACGCCCATGTTGAGGAAGCGGCCGAGGACATCGACGACGTTGTTGGCGTGGACGGTGGTGAAGACGAGATGTCCGGTGAGCGCGGAGTTGATGGCGATCTGCGCGGTTTCGGCGTCGCGGATCTCGCCGACGAGAATCTTGTCGGGGTCGTGGCGCAGGATGGAGCGCAGGCCACGCGCGAAGGTGAGGCCCTTCTTCTCGTTGACCGGAATCTGCGTGATGCCGCGAATCTGGTACTCGACCGGGTCTTCGATGGTGATGATCTTATCCTCTTCGGATTTGATCTCGTTGAGTGCGGCGTAGAGCGTGGTGGTCTTACCGGAGCCGGTGGGGCCGGTGACCAGCACCATGCCGTAAGGCTCCTTGATGTAACGGCGGAAGCGCTCCAGATCTTCGGGCGCAAAGCCAACCACGTCGAGCGAGAGCTTCTTGAACTTCTCCGACATCGACTCCTTGTCGAGTACGCGGAGGACGGCGTTTTCGCCATGTACGGTGGGCATGATGGAGACGCGGAAGTCGATCAGCCGTCCCTTGTAGCGCACGCGGAAGCGGCCGTCCTGCGGCACGCGTCGCTCGGCGATGTCCAGCTCGCTCATGACCTTGATGCGGGAGAGGATCGTCTGGTGATGCTCGCGCGCGATGGGCGCCATTGCCTGCTGGAGGACGCCGTCGATGCGATACTTCACCATCAGGCAGTCGTCGCAGGTTTCGAGGTGGATGTCCGAGGCGCGACGCTCCAGCGCGGTGAAGATGGTGGTGTCCACCAGGCGGATGATGGGCGAGATGTCGTCCTCGCCGGTGAGACGCTCGATGGAGATGTTCTCGTCCGAGCTGTCGTCGCCGGAGAGCACGTCGAAGGCCAGGCCCTCGCTTGCCTCGTCCAGCACACGCTGCGACTGCTCGGTCTTTTTCAGAAGGTCGGTGATCTGCGACATGGTGGCGACGCGGGTGACCAGACGCTGGCCCAGCAGGCCGGAGATCTCGTCCAGCATCATCAGCTTCGATGGATCGCTGACCGCGATGGCGAGGCGGCCCTCAAGCTGTTCCAGCGGGACAAAGTTGTAGCGGAACATCAGATCGACCGGCACGCTCTTGAATAGCTCGTGCTGAATCTTGAAGTTCTTCAGGTCGACGAACTCGGCGTGGTATCGCATCGCCAGGGCCTGCGCGCGTTCCACCTCGTTCATCCCCATCTCGCTTACGCTGAGCGGCACTGCAACCGGAGTAGCCATATAACTGTAAGACTCCCATCAACCCAACTGGTTAGAACGAAACCGCAAAAAACTTTACAGCTATATCTGTCCAATCCTTGTTGTAAAACCGTTATTTGAGGCGCGCGCCAAGTTCCACGTCTTCTAGGAATCCGGTCAGCACCGGCGCACCGGCGGGGCCGATGCTGGCGGCGACGATCATCCCCTCCGACATCAGGCCGCGCATCTTGCGCGGGGCGAGATTTGCGACGATGACCACCTTGCGGCCGATAAGGGCCTCGGGTTGGTAGTACTCGGCGATGCCGGCGAGGATCTGGCGGCGGGGGAAGTCGGGGCCGAGATCGACTTCGAGGCGGAGGAGCTTGTCGGCCTTGGGGATGCGCTCGGCGACGACGATCTGGGCGACGCGGAGATCGACCTTGGCGAAGTCGTCGATTGTAATTTGCGGCGAGTTGTTGGTTGTTGGTTGTTGGTTGTTGGTTGGAGCGTCGGCGGCGAGTACTGCCGCGGGCACTGCGGGAGTGGGTATGGCTGGGGTCGCGGGTTCGGGGGTTGTGGGTGTGGTGGGGTTTTCCATGTCGGTCATAATCTGTGCGAGTCCTTTGTCTGCGCGGGGAAAGATGGGAGCCAGCGGGCCGAGCTTCGTCCCCGGCTTCAGTCCGCCCCACTTCAAATTCTTTAGTTCGCCGTTGCGCGCGGCCTCTTCGATCTCGCCGAGGCCAAGCTGCCGCCAGACCGAGGCCGTCGCGAAAGGCATCACGGGATAGAGCAGAGCCGTAATGATGCGGATTGCTTCAGCGGCAATGTATAGAGTTTGTTCCAATGCTGCGTGAGCTTCTTTGTTATGCAGCTTTGCAAGTTTCCATGGTTCGCGGTTCGACAAGAATCCGTCGATCTGCCGAATGAAGAAAGAAAGCTCGCGGAGTGCGACAGAGAAATCGTAGGCTTCGAACCTATGGGCTACATACTGCTCCAAGGAACTCGACTGTTGCTGATCTTGCGGTCCGGCATCATTCGACTCGCCAACGTACCATTCATCAGAAAATTCTGTATGTATTGCGTCGGCGACGATCATACTCGAAAAACGCCAGTAGTGAATGTTGCTGAATCCATCGGGAAAGTAGGTTTGTGTAAGCGTTAGCGTACGACTCACCAGGTTGCCGTAGCCGTTGGCGAGGTCGGCGTTGTAGCGGGTGATGAGGGCGTCGAAGCTGAAGGTTCCGTCCTGGCCGAAGGGGATCTCGCGGAGGAGGAAGTAGCGGAGCACGTCGGCGGCGAAGAGGTCTCGCTGGGCTTTGGTGGGCGGGGCTAGGCCCGGGGCTAAAGCCCCTTCCTGTTGGGGCATTGATTCAGGGGGCTGAAGCCCCCTGCTCCCTCCGGAAGGACTAGGCGCGACGGACGAAATACGGGGATTCTTCGCTTCGCTCAGAATGACAACTTCAGGGGTGAGGTTGGCGGCGGTGTCAGTACCGACGGGCACGGGTGGGCAGAGGGCGCCGAAGGCGTCGAGGATGGTCTCGGTGCGGACGATGTTGCCGCGCGATTTCGACATCTTCGACTCTTCAAACAGGAGCCAGCCGTTGGCGACAATGGACTTCGGCAGCCACGCTTTGGCCCACGCTGCGTGTTCGGCGGGAGTGATCTGCGGCATCGGATCATTTGGGCCGTGCTTTAGCTGGGGATTCAGAGCCAGTAAGAACGCGGGCCAGTAGAGGCAGTGGAAGCGGGTGATCTCCTTGCCGACGAGATGGATGTCTGCGGGCCAATATTTTTCGAACTTGGTTTTCTCTGCTTGCTTCTGCTCGGGCGTCAGATCGTCGCGGTCTTCCGCCCCGTAGCCGATGGCGGTGATGTAGTTCGCAAGCGCATCGAGCCAGACGTAGACGACGTGCTTCTCGTTGCCCGGAACCGGGATGCCCCAGGTGAAGCTGGTGCGCGAGATGGAGAGATCTTTGAGTCCGCCGCGCAGGAAGCTGAGGACTTCGTTCTTGGTCGTCTCCGGCTGAATGTGGAGCTGGCCGCTCTCGATCAGGTCGAGCAGGGGGAGCTGGAAGCCGGAGAGGCGGAAGAAGTAGTTCTCTTCGGTGACGGTTTCGAGCGGGCGGCCACAGTCTGGGCAGGGCGTTCCGGCGGGGAGATCGACGAAGGCCTCGTCGGAGACGCAGTATGCACCGGTGTAGGAGCTGAGGTAGATGGCGCCGTTGGCTTCGAGTTCGCGCCAGAGATGCTGCACGCCGCGCTTGTGACGCTCCTCGGTGGTGCGGATGAAGTCGTCGTTGGTGATGCCCATGCGCTTCCAGAGGCCACTGAAGGAGCCGGAGACCTGGTCGGCGAACTGCTGCGGGGGGATTCCGGCGGCCTCTGCCGACCGCTGCACCTTCTGGCCGTGCTCGTCTGTCCCGGTGAGGAAGAAGGTGTCGTCGCCCAGCAGGCGGTGGCGCCGCGCGATGACATCGGCGGCAATAGTCGAGTAGGCGTGCCCGATGTGCGGGCGGGCGTTAACGTAGTAGATCGGAGTGGTGAGGTAGAACTTATTGGAATTTTCTGGCATTGGCTTGATAGGCCAGTTTATCAGGTGGCGGGGCAAGACGTTTCACTTTGGCAGAGCAGGAGCCCACATCTCAAACGCAGGATGCTGGCCCCAGCGAGCAGAACCACTCGCCGGGCACCCTGGATACGGGTCTCCCGGTGCGGAAAGACAACAGCGGGGTGTCCCCGGCATATTGTCAGACTGATTCAGGTAGATAAGTCTCCGGTGCTTTGCCCCCGAGCTGGGGTACCAGGATCTGGATGATGACGAGGGCAAAGATATAGGCGAAGGCGGCCACAGAAAATATGAACATGGGGTGAAGCGAGAAGTAGTGGCTCACCAGCCAGGTGAAGATTGCTCCTCCTAATGCTCCGGCGGCTCCGCCGATGCCGACCACGGTGGAGACCGTGGTAGAGGGGAATATATCCGTGGGCGTGGCGAAGAGATTGGCGGACCAACCCTGGTGGGCTGCGGTTGCCAGCGAGAACAACGCGATGGCCGGCCACGGGTTGGTGGGGAAGATGACGCCGAAGTACGGCACAAAAAGAATGGGGACGACCAGCAGGGCGCAGATGAGCAGGGCATACTTTCTCCCTGCATTTACAGTGTGTCCGCATTTAATGATAAAGCCCGAGAGCCAACCGCCGCCGATGGATCCCACGGTGGAAACACTATAGATGATGATCAGCGGGTACTTGGCGTGGTTGAGGTCCAGGCCGTAGTTGTCGTGCAGGAACATCGGGAGATAGAAGAGATAGAACCACCAGATGGGATCGGTGAGTCCCTTGCCGAGGGCGAAGGCATAGAAGCCACGGCGGCGCAGGAGAGCGGAGTAGGGAAGTGTCTCTCCGTGCGAGGCGTAGGCGGCAAAATCGGCGTCCAGATTGGCCTGGGTCTGAGTGGAACCGCGGCGCAGGCGGTTGTATGGGAAGATGAGCCAGACGATGCACCAGAGAATGCCCATGGATCCGGTGCAGATAAAGGCAGCGTGCCAGCCGAAACGGGCGGTGACGGCGGCGATGAGAATTGGGGCGATAAAGAAGGAGGCGCTGGAGCCGGAGTTGAATATCCCGTTGGCCAGCGCGCGCTCTTCCGAGGGGAACCACTCGGTGGTGGCCTTGATGGCTGCGGGGAAGTTGCCGCTCTCGCCGAGGCCGAGGAAGATACGGGCGAGGCAGAAGCCGACCACGCTGGCGACGATGGAGTGGCCGAGGGAGGCGCATGCCCAGACGGCGATGGCGCAAGCGTAACCAACCTTGGTGCCCAGCTTGTCGATGATGCGTCCGGCAAAGAGAAAGCCGACGCCGTAGGCGATCATGAAGCATTCGACGATGTGGGCATAGTTGAGGTGATAGGCGACCTGGAACTCAGGCAGCACGCCGGGAATCCAACCCATGAAGGGAACGTGCAGGAGCGGCTCGATCAGCCCGAGCGCGGAGCGGTCCATGTAGTTGATGGTGGTGGCGGCAAAGAGCAGGGCGCAGACAAACCAACGGAGGTTTGAATTCTGAGGCGCGGAGACGGTGACGCTCTTCTCGGCAAAGCTGGCAGTATTGCTGGGCATGAATTAGAAGCTCCGGCGGCCGTTCGTGAAGACACTCGAGACCGCCTCTAGTCGGGAGATTTAGAAAACGAGTACTGCCAGCTTGCGTGCGGTCGATCGGTGGGTTGCGCTGCAAAACGCATCGTCACCGGCTAAGAACACCACCGCAATGATATTCGTCTTTTGCAACTCTGACAATTCCGCGTTTGTGGTGGAGAACGGGAATGAAACAGCACCTGTTACGAAAAACTATGCATAAAAGGCTATGTTTGAGCGGGCTGCAATCAAACATGGTCAGTGGCGGCGTTTTGTTCGAGTACTTTTGCGGTACCAAAGTTACGCCAAGTTACATGCGCATACTTCGCACGGGGACGCTGTAGACGGCCTGGCAGTTGCCGTTCACAGGCGAAGCAGAGAACAGTCAGCGCGGGCAGGACAGATGAAATCGGCGATTGGGCCGATAAGAAAGTTCTAGGGGCTGGGATATTGCTCTTTTGATTCCTCTAAAGGACGGCTGCCCGTGAATGTGTTGATTGTTGAAGACGATTCCGCATTAGGACATTTTCTGGAACAGGGGCTGAAGCTCGACGGCCACGATGTAGCGGTGGTGACGGATGGCGAGGCGGCGCTTGAGTTTGTGGCAAAGCTGCGTCCTGAGCTGATGATTCTGGATCTGGGCCTGCCGCGCATGGACGGAGTCGAGGTGCTGGCCGAGATGCAGGAGCACTTCCGTTCCACCTCCGTGCTGGTGTTGACGGGAAGGGCCGAGATGGAAGAGCGGGTGAAGTGTCTGCGACTGGGGGCCGACGACGTTGTGATGAAGCCGTTTTCCTTCCATGAGCTTCGCGCGCGCCTGCTGGCGCTCTCCCGGCGGCGCAGCCAGTTCGAGGACACGGTGTTGCAGTTTGGCGATCTGGCGATGGATCGTGCCGAGCGGAGGGTGACACAGGCAGGGCGCAACATCGAGCTGACGGCGACCGAGTTCTCCCTGCTGGAATCGTTGATGCGGCGGCGAGGCGAGCGCGTATGCAGCCGCGCAGAGCTGCTGCGGGAGGTATGGCAGATGCCGCTGGGGTCCGAAACAATCGCCGCCAGGTCGAGCCGCATGGATACCAACATCGTCGAGGTCTATATCAATTATCTGCGCAAGAAGCTGGGCAAAAATGCAGTTGCGTCACAGGGCGAATCCGCGGGTTGTCACTCGGTGATTCGCACGGTGCGCGGCGAGGGCTATCTGCTGGGCGCACTGGAGGACAGCGATCTCAAGGCCGGTGCGGGTAACTCGCCGGCGGTGTTGACGTCGATCTTTGCGCTTGGGGAGCGTGTGTCCCATGCCTGAGACGGAGGAGTTTGGAGGCGGAAGCAATCGCAGGCAGATGAAGCAGCTCAGCGCGGAGTTGCATGAGCTGTGCCAGCCGTTGACGACCTTGCAGTGCACTCTGGAGATGGCAGCCTTGACCGACACTCAAGAGGCCTATCGCGAAGCTATGGAGACCGGGCTGGCGGAGTGCCGGCGCATGGTGGCGTCGGTGGAATCGATGCGCGAGATACTGCATGAGGCGGTGAGGGAGGCCGAGGCCGAGACGTTCGAGGCAGATAAATGAAGGCACGGCTGCGGAACGCTGTCAGGGATTCGGCGCCAGACGCGATGAAGACTGCGCCCGGAGATGTGGATCTGGACGTTGGGCTGGATGCGGTCGAACGGACGGCGGAGGCGCGGACCGCGGTGGTGGTGAGCGCGGACGTTGAGTTTCGGCTGCAACTCTGCGAACGGCTGGCGGCCCTGCGCTGGAGAGTGTGGCAGGCCAGCGGAGGCGCGGAGGCGTTGCTGCAACTGGAGTCGCAACCAGTTACGGCGTTGCTGCTCGACGGTTGGCTGCCGGACCTGGAGGTGCGCGAGTTTGCGGCCCATGTAAGGCTGCTCTATCCGGAGATCGAGCAGTTGAACTTGGACGGTGCGGCCGGGGGCGGTGACGATCCCCCAGCAGGCCCGCGCAGCTCATGGCGCAATGAACTGCTGCACACAATTCGCGAGGCGCAGGAGGGGGCTGCAAATCGGTCTCCGGTGCGGCGACCGACGACCCGAAATTCGTTTGACAAGGGCACCCCCCAGCGCGGGCCGGAGGCCTATCGCTCGCTGCCGGACGGGACTGTCACGGACGGGACGTTCTCGCAGCGTAGTTTGAGCCTCTCGCCCGGACGATGGCTCGATGTGCAGGAGACAGTTGAGTCTGTTCCCGTTACGGAGACGCCAGGACGCAAGATCAAGATGCTGTTGCCGGAGTTGGTGGGCGATAGCCCGGCGATGTGCGAGATGGCGCGTCTGGTACGCCTGGTGGCGCCGCGCTCCACCATGGTGTTGATTGAAGGCGAGACGGGGACCGGCAAAGAGGTGGTTGCGCGTGCCCTGCATCGGCTCAGCACGCGTTCGGGAAAGCCCTTCGGGGTGCTGAACTGCGCGGCCATTCCGGAGTCGTTGCTGGAAGCTGAGTTATTTGGCCACACCCGCGGTGCCTTCACCGGTGCGGTGCAGTCGCGCATGGGGCGGATCGAGGCGGCTGATGGAGGGACGCTTCTGCTCGACGAGATTGGCGAGATGCCTGTGGGAATGCAGGCCAAGATGCTGCGCTTTCTGGAGTCGGGCGAGCTGCAGCGGGTAGGCGGAAATGAGATGACACAGGTCGACGTGCGCCTGATCGCGGCCACCCACCAGCCGCTGGAGCAACAAACAGCGGAGGGTTCGTTTCGCCTGGATCTGTATCACCGGCTGGCGGTCTTCCCCATCCAGGTGCCTGCGTTGCGAGAACGAATGGAGGACATCCATGATCTGTCGGAATTTTTTCTGGATCAGTTGGGACAGCAGAGTCCGCGCAAGCGGCTCGCGCCCGGGGCGGCGGAAAAGTTGCTGGAGCACTCCTGGCCCGGCAATGTGCGCGAGCTGATGCATGTGCTCGAACGCGCAGTGATCCTGGCCGGCGCAAACCCGGAGATTTCAGCCGCGGACATCCGCTACCGGAGCCATACGCAGTTGAAAAATAACCAGTTTCCGCAAATCTATTAAATAATTCAAAGAATACAGACTTGACAGGTTGCACAAGGACCTACTTTTCCTGAAGCTGTGCGACTTATTTTTTGCTGTATACGGCCCTTTTCCAACCAGGCTCTAACCGCACGGGAGATATGTGTACCAATAAGTGACTCTTCCGCTGTGCGTTACTCCGCTCACAGCGCCTACGCAGTGGAGTGCTGACCCATTTCGGGACCACCTGAGAAATAGTTAATTCAATATGGCTACGAGATGGCCATTGTCGTGCAGCTATCCAATGTTGATAGAGATTGGTGCTGCAACGCCTGGGAGCCAGGCTGCGGAATTCAAGTTGGTTCATTGGAGAAGAGGCAAGTATGAGGGACCACACATTATTGATGCAGGAACGGCTGAGTAAGGCGGGGTCCGGGTTTGCCGAGTTGCCGGAGGCAGGCAACGGCCCGTTTCTCTCCACGACGGGAGCACAGTTCGCAAACGAGGTGGAGAGTGAGTCTGTTCCGGACCGCGATCAGCTTCTACTGGAACATCTTCCCACAGTGCGCTACCTGGCACGGCGGATCCACGAGCGGCTACCACAGCATGTCGAGTTGGATGATCTGATCTCGGCCGGCATAGTGGGCCTGATCGATGCGTTCTCCAAGTTCGACCATACCAAGAAGGTACAGTTCAAGAGCTATGCGCAGTTCCGCATTCGCGGTGCGATTCTGGACTCACTGCGCACGCTGGACTGGAGTCCGCGCGAGCTGCGCCGCAAGGGACGCGCTGTCGAGGAGGCGATTCGCTCGGTGACCCACAAGCTGGGACGCGTGCCGGCGGAGCCAGAGATCGCCCGCGAGATGGATATGGACCTGAGCGCGTACCAGCAGTTGCTGGGAGAGTTGAAAGGCCTCGAGATCGGCAGCCTGCACATGCAGCGATCCGAGGACTCGGGCGACGAAGAACTAACCTATATTCCCGGACCGCCTGACGAGAACCCTCTCTTTCGCTGCCTGCAGGGCGAGATGAAGCAGCGCCTGACGGACGCCATCGAGGAGCTGCCGGAGAAAGAGCGGATGGTGCTGACGCTCTACTACTACGAAGAGCTGACGATGAAGGAGATTGGGCTGACGCTGGGCGTGGTGGAGTCTCGCGTCTCGCAGATCCACTCATCGGCGGTGGTTCGACTGCGG
This sequence comes from uncultured Acidobacteriaceae bacterium, assembly GCA_963828115.1. Lineage (GTDB taxonomy): Bacteria > Acidobacteriota > Terriglobia > Terriglobales > Acidobacteriaceae > Edaphobacter. The sequence continues at coordinate 31,304 of CAWHDN010000009.1, read as the reverse complement.
GCTGCGCTGGCGGGGCTGCGCTCTGACAACTCGGCGAATACCAAAGGCATAACGGCCAGAAAGAAACACGATGAGGGAGAGATGGTGGCCTAGTTCAAGGCTTTGCTCGCAAGATTAGTTCAAGGTTCACAGAAGAGCGCTTGGCGGGGATGGGTAATAACATACCTTTTCCCGCCGTTTTTTAATTTAGGTTGCGAACGAAGCCGGCACTGCGTCTCAAACTGAGACACTCCGTCCAGGATTTTGAGGCAATGTCAGATTGCAGGGAAGAGTATCTATTACCGCGAGAATGCATTGGGCTGGTTGGAGGTAGAGAGCGTGGCCTGGTCGGCGACGGAGTTGCCCGAAGCGGTGCTGGATCCGAGGCCGAGTTTGATGATGGCGCGCGAATCGGGCACCAGCTTTGTCTGCCAGCCGTTGTCGCCCTGCAGCTTCTCCATTGCGGCCTGGGTTCCCGCGTCCCAGTGTCCGCTGGGCTCACCAGAGAGGTACCCGGAACGGATGAGGGCGGTCTGGATCTGGGTGGCGCGCTCATCGTCAATGGTTCGCTGGCTTTGTGGCTTGGCCTTGGAAGCGCGTTTGCTGATTCTCTGCGAGGTGGGGCCGCGGCGCGCGTGTGTCAGAGCGACTGCGGGGCAGGATGAGCCGAGTATAAGGGTTGATAACAGAACGATTTGACCCAAACGCATAATAAGTACAGACCTCATGGAGCAATTTGACACAGAACCCTTGCAAACCTCTAACTAACGTGGTCAGACTATACCCAGAATTCACAATTTGGCAACACGAATCGTGGATGCTGCATCTTAGCGGGTTCCTAAGTTGATACTTAGCAGGAGCGTGTACCGGATGGCGCGCGCTCCTGCCCGGCTCGCACCACGGGTTACGGCAGAGTGCCTCCAAAGAAGGTGGCTCCGGCGGGCGCATTCGCTCCCTGCACGCGCACCTTGAAGACCACGTCCTGGCCGGACTTCAGCCCGCTGACTATGGCCCGGTATGCGGCCTCGTCGGGGACGGGCTTTTTGTTGATCTCGACGATAATGAAGCCCTTTTCCAGGCGAATATCGTCGGCGAACGATCCGGGACGGACAGTGTTGATGAGCACGCCGCCCTGGATGCCGAGCTTGCTGGCGAGCTGGGGCGGAACAGCGGCGACAGTGATGCCGAGCTTGCTTTCGCCTGCGTCGGACTGGGCCGGAGTGGCGTTCTCGCTGCCTGGGCCGCTGGCGTCGGATTCAAGCTGGCTGCGATCGCCAATAGTGACGCTGGCGGTGTGCAGTTTGCCGTCGCGGAGATAGCCTAGCTGCACAGTTGAGCCCACTCTGCGCGAGGAGATGTTGGCAACCAACTCATCGCCGTCCTTGATCGGCTTGCCGTCGACCGAGACGATGACGTCTTCCGGCTGGATTCCGGCCTTGGCTGCACCCTTTCCGGGCGTGACCTCCTCGACGAAGACACCACCGTTGGCGAAGCCGTATTCGCGGCTTACAGCGGCGGGTTCCGGTCGAAAGCTGATGCCGATGGAGCCGCGCGTGACCTTGTGGTCGGGGCCGATCAGCATGTTGTAGACGCTTGCGATGGTGTTGGACGGCATGGCGAATCCGACGCCCTCGGAGCCCGCGGACTGGGTGTAGATGGCGGTGTTCATGCCGATCACCTCGCCCGCCATGTCCACCAGCGGCCCGCCGGAGTTGCCCGGATTGATCGCCGCGTCGGTCTGGATGAACCTCTGGAACTGTTTGAGGCGACCGTTCGGGTCGGGATCGTCGATGGAGCGGTCCTTGGCGCTGACGATGCCCGCCGAGACCGTCTTCGAGAGACCGAACGGACTGCCAATTGCCAGCACCCAGTCGCCCACCTGTGCTCCGTCGGAGTTGCCCAGCTTGACGGTGGGCAGCGGTTGGGGAGCGTCGATCTTGATGACGGCGATGTCGGTATCCGCGTCCACGCCGATTACATGCGCCGGGCGGCCGTCTTCGCCGTCGTTGTCGGGATCGGTGGAGAGCTTGACGAAGATCTTGTCGGCCTTGTCGACGACGTGGTTGTTGGTGATGATGTAGCCGCGCGAATCGACGATGAAGCCTGAGCCGAGCGCCTCGCGCTTGCCGGCGCTGCCCTGGTCTTCGCCGTCATCTCCGCCCTGCCCGCCGAAGAAGCGGTTGAAGAGGTCCTGCATGTCGCCCTGGTCGCCGCCGTTGCCCTGATTGCCGCCGAAGGGAATGATCTGGCCGCGGCGGTTGGAGCGGCGGTTGGCGGACTGCTTGGGGATAGACACGGTGTTGATGTTAACCACCGCGGGGCCAACGTCCTTGGCGATCCTGGAGAAGGCGGTGGAGAGGTCGCGAGGATTGGGAATGTTGAGCGGACGCGCGTCTGAGGAGTCGATTGCCTGGCCCTTGGCGCTGACCGAGCGGGTGAAGATGGAGCCAGCGAGAATGCCAAAGGAGAGGACCGCCAGCAGCGCGAAGGTCGCGCTCAGACGGTGATTGCGTATGCGAGCGAAAAGGTCGTGTGCGGCTTGCTTCTGTGTGTCCATCGGTAGTTATATCCTCATGCGAATTGGGCTGTGCGTGGCTGCGGGAGTTGCCTGCCAGCGGACGCTGCTCGGCGGTGTCGCTGAGTCAAGTATAGCCGCCTGCAACGCGCCGCAGTGCCATGCGAATTGTCCAGATGATTAGACGAACCAACGGCAAAATCGTTGCAGCCGCCCGCCCTCCCTACAGTCAATGGTCAGTGGTAGTCGATAACGCTGTCATCCTGTGCGAGGCGCGCAGCGCCGAGTCGAAGGACCCCAACGAACCCCGCCCCGCCCCAGCCCTCCACCCTTTCTCCCCCGGATCTCCTGCTCATAGCTCATAGCTCAAAGCTCACCGTTCAAAAAAACGCCTCGTCCTACCCCAAAAAAACCAGCAAATCCGCTTGTCAAGCCCCTCGACTCCAAAAAATCTGATTAACTAACACCCTATCAATCACTTACCTCCGAAAAATAGTTGGCATACTAGTTTCCCTCCATCCTGTATAATTAAATCAGTAAGCAAAACCAAACAGACCCGGCCAACCGCCGGGCCTTCGCATTTAACCAGCATGAAACCAGCAAGTGATTGATTCAAAAGATCGACAGATCTAAACCATTTGGACTGAATGTTTTGCGGATTTGATCCAGACCAGGTCTAGATCTAACTATCTTATTTTGAATATCATAGGACTTTTAGGGGGGGGGTACACCCCCCACCAGTACGACGAGGAGGAACGAAGTCCAGACTTAGTCCAGACCCAATCCAGACTTACCGAGACTGTGCAGCAGCCTCGCGCGCGGTTTGGATGAAGCGGGTCAGGCGCGCGGGGTCCTTGCGGCCGGGGGAGGATTCGATGCCGCTGGAGACGTCCACGCCCCAGGGGTTGAGCTGGGCGATTGCGTGGGCGACATTCTCCGCGGTGAGGCCGCCGGCGACGATCAGATTGGGCGCGGAGGCGAAGAGGGCGCTCGCAGCGGTCCAGTCGAACGCGACGCCTGTGCCACCCGTGGCCGCGCCTACCTTCGAGTCGATCAGGACGCGGTCAACGAGACGAAGCCGGGCGATGCGCTCGATCTGAACGGTGAGCAGCGCGGCGGGGGATTGGGCTGCGTCATGCGGTGACGGCTGGCCAACCGTCCAGTGCAGGGTCTGTATGATTCGCACGCTGCCTTTGAATGTTTCCGCGAGCCGCTGGGCGAGCGGCAGATCGAGCGTGCCGTGGAGTTGAACCGCGGTCAGGCCGGCTTCGATCGCGATCGCTGCGATCTGCTGCTCATCGCGCGAGTGGAAGACTCCGACGCGCTCGACGCGGGACGGAAGATGAGGCGTAATCGCGGCGACCTGAGCCGCCGTCATCTGGCGCGGGCTGGCGGCAAAGACGAAGCCGACGGCGTCGGCGCCAAGCTGGGCGGCCAGTTGTGCGTCTTCGAGGTTTGTGTTGCCGCAGATCTTTATCCACATGGCAGGGGCCTCATCCCGCTTGCTCGAGCAGAGTGGCGAGCGCGGCGGCGGGGTCGGGCTGACTCATCAGCGACTCGCCGATGAGGAAGGCGTTGTATCCGGCGGTGCGCATCTGAGATATGTCGGAGGCGGTTCGGATGCCGCTCTCGGCGACATGGACGGCTGTTCGCGGCAGCCACTCGGCGAGTTCGAGCTGGGTGCTCGGCTGGACCTGCATGGTGTGCAGGTTGCGGCTGTTGACGCCGATGATGGTGAAGCCGAGGGCGGCGGCGCGGTCCAGCTCCGCGCGGTCATGCACCTCGCAGAGGACGTCGAGCGCCATGCGGCGCGCTTCGTCGCGCAGAGTTTCCAGCTTGGCGTCGGAGAGCGCGGCGACGATGAGCAGGATGGCGTCGGCCGAGGCGGCGCGGGCTTCGAGAATCTGAAAGGGATCGAGGGTGAAGTCCTTGCGCAGGCAGGGAATCGAGGTTGCGGCTGACGCGAGGGTGAGATTTTCGAGCGAACCCTGGAAGAATTTTTCGTCCGTGAGGACGGAGAGCGCGGCCGCTCCGGCTGCCTGGAGCGAGCGGGCCAGCGCCGCGGGCTGGAAGTCTGGCCGGATGAGGCCGCGCGAGGGCGAGGCCTTCTTCAACTCGGCGATGATGGCTGGACCGGCCCTGCGCAGGGCGGCCTCGAAGCCTCGCGGCGTGTGCTCGGCAGCCTTGCGCTCCAGAAGCGCGGTGTCGGCCACGGCGCGCCGTTCCGTTACTTCGAGCTGAGTGTGTGCGAGGATCTGCTCAAGCTGCGTGGACATGTTGTGTTGTTGGAAAAACTATTGGTGCCGAAGGGGGGACTCGAACCCCCACACCCTTGCGAGTACATGGACCTGAACCATGCGCGTCTGCCAATTCCGCCACTACGGCACACCCTGTATGTCTCGAACCCTGCGGTTGGACACGGCAGTCGTGAGTCCCTAGTCTTTCAAACGCGGAGTCTGCTGTCAATTGCGCGCAGCTTGTCATAAACTGAAACGGCTTCAGACAACACCATCTGCCGAGAGGAATTTCGCCGGATTATGACCGAGCCAATGCAGACAACGCAGCAGAGCGGCCCTCCAGAGATTCCCGAGGAGCTTGCGCTGGAGATTCGCAAACTGGCGCACGACCTCTCGAACGCGCTGGAGATCATCGTGCAGACCAACTACCTGCTGGGCACGGTGGAGCTGAAGGAGCCGGCGAGCGAGTGGCTGCACATGCTGGACAATGGCGTGAACCGGGCGCTGGAGATCAACCTGGCGCTGCGCAGCTACATCAAGGAGCACGCACCGCGGTAGGGCGTATCGCGGTTATCGCCGGGCGGCTTTGGCAGCTTGCTTCGCGGCGGATTTTTTTGCGATTGGCCTGGCCAGTTTGGCTGACTTGGTTGATTTGGTTGAGGCAGGCTTTGCGGCTTTGCCTGCCGCTGCCGAGATGGGCAGCGGGACGCTCCAGATGGACAGCCTGGCCTGGTGGGAGGCGAGCAGCTTCTCGATCTGCTGCAGCAGGATTCTGGTGTGCATGGGCTTGACCAGCATCTTGTCGGCGCCCAGGGTCTGCCAGTCTTCGTCGGCGATGGGAAACGCAGTGAGCAGGGCAATGGCCGGGTGATAGCTGGCCGATTGGGCTGCGGAGATGACCTCTGCACCGGCGTCGTCGCTCTCCATACGCATGTCTGTGATGACCATGTGGTACTGGTGGGCGCGCAGCTTGCTTCTGCCCTCGCGGCCCGAGGCAGCGGTGTCCACATCGAAACCGCTGATCTCCAGGACAGCTTTGAGGGTGAGCAGCACGGCCACTTCGTCGTCTACAAGCAGAATCCTGCGCTTCATTGGGTCACCTCATTTTTGGGGGACGCTACTGGACTCTCCGGCTGCGCGGCATGGAGCGGGAGGGTTGCTGGAAAAAATCCACGGAGTCGGAGTCGGGGTCATGCTCCTCGTCCTCTTCGTCGTCGTCCTCGTCTTCTTCTTCGTCTTCTTCTTCGTCCTCGATGACCTGGTCGTCGTCGTCATCGTCCTCGTCGTCGAAATCGTCGTCCACGTCTTCGTCTTCTTCCGGCTCGTCGATGTGGTCTTCCGTGTCCTCGGGGTCGATTTCGTCCTCTTCATCGTCCTCTTCGCTGGGGGCTGCGATGAGAAATCCGCCTGGGAGCGATGCGAGCGACGGGACGAAGTTGTACAGCCCGGGTTCGGCGTGGGGCAGAGGCGCGAGGATGGGGCGGTTGAGGATCAGATTCTGTGGGGTCAGCATGGGGCTGTCTCCTGATGAAACCAAGTCTATCGGCGGATGAATGTGAGCCGCTGGGTACATTGGTTCTAACACATTTTGCTGCGAATTCAGCTAATTTCTGGAGGTTTGCGGGCGAACCATGAAGGATGGGCCTGAGATGCCTGTGTGGTCATGCTGGGCGGAGGGCGGCTTCGATGCTGCTGTTGACCTCGGCCTGAGCGAACTCGGCTGCGACGCGGATTCCGTTCATGACGGCGCGCTCGTTGGATGCGCCGTGGCCGATGATACAGACTCCACGGACTCCAAGCAGGGGCGCGCCACCGTACTCGGAGTAATCGACGCGCTTCTTGAAGTCCTGGAAGGCACGGCGGGAGAGGAGGGCCCCGACCTGGGATGTGACGGTGGACTTGAGGGACTCTCGCAGCAGGACGCTGACCAGGCGTGCGGTTCCCTCGCAGGTCTTGATGGCGACGTTGCCGACGAATCCATCGCAGACGATGACGTCGGCGTGCCCGTTGAAGAGGTCGCGTCCCTCGACGTTGCCGATGAAGTTCATCTCCGGGCGTGCCTGGAGCAGGGGGAAGGTGTCGTGGGTGAGGGAGTTTCCCTTGCTGTCCTCCTCGCCGATGGAGAGGAGGCCGACGCGGGGATGGGCGATGTGCAGGACGTTGCGGGCATACATGTGGCCCATGACGGCGAACTGGAGGAGGTTGTCTGGGTCGCAATCGACGTTGGCGCCAACGTCGAGCAGGATGGAGGGAGTTCCCAGGGCGGTGGGCAGGATGGTGGAGAGGCCAGGGCGATGGACGCCAGCAAGCATTCCCAGGACCATCTTGGCTGTGGCCATGGCTGCGCCGGTGTTCCCGGCGGTGAAGAAACCGGCGGCGGTGCCTTCGCGGACCATGCGCAGCCCGACGCGCATGGAGGAGTCTCGTTTGGAGCGGACGGCCTGGGCGGCCTTGTCTTCCATGCTGATCCACTCGGAGGAGTGGACGATCTCGATCTGCGGTTTCTTGCGTCCGTAGCGGACAGGGAAACGGCTGCGCAGGGCGCGGTCGAGGGCAGGGCGAAGGATCTCTTGAGGGCCGACGAGATGGACTCGGACGCCAAGAGTGCGCGAGGCGAGGATGGCCCCGCGAATCTCAGATTCGGGGGCTTTGTCGGAACCCATTGCATCAACTGCTATGTCGATTGGCATCTGGGAGGGTAAGTACGAGGAGCGGGTTTAGCTTGCTTCCTTCACGGCGAGGACTTCTCGGCCCTTGTACTGTCCGCACTTCTGGCAGATACGGTGGGGCAGCTTACGCTCGTGACAGTTTGGGCACTCCGAAGTGCTGACCGGAGTGAGGAAATCATGGCTGCGGCGTTTGGATGTGCGTTGCTTGGAGTGGCGGCGCTTCGGATTCGGCATTTCTGTTCCCTTTCGATTGGCCTGAGCCCGCTGCGATACGGCTTGCGGCGGCGATTGGAGGCCCGGTGGCTTTAAAATGTGCTAACCGGGTTTGATCGTGCTTGCCAGGCCCGCAAGCGCATTCCACTCCGAAGCAGGTTGATCCGGTTCGGAGGAGAGTTTGCAATTACAGGTTGCGAGGTTCAGGTTCTGGCCACAGCGCGGACAAAGTCCCTTGCAGTCTTCTTTGCAGAGCGTTCGGGAGGGCAGGGAGAGAAGCACCTGTTCGCGCACGACATCCTCAAGCGAGAGACCACTTTCATCATAATAACCGATTTCGGTCTCGTCTGGGGTGATGGAGCGCTCTCCGGGCTCGGCGTCGGCGGCCTGGGGGCGAAAGATGAGGTCGAACTCTCCGCGGACCGGAGTGGGAACCGGCTCGACACAGCGCGCGCAGAGCAGTTCAAAGTTTCCATGGTAGGCAGCACGGACGCGAATGTCTGCGACCTGTTCGCTGTGACCGCGGTTCTCGACGATGAGGTCGGCACGGCCGAGAACGGGCAGCGGGCCAACCTGAGAGACGTCTGGGGCGTAGTCGAGCGCGCCTGCGGGAAGCGATTCGTCGAAGCGGAGCGGCTCGTGTTCGAGTTGGAGGGGAGTGATGAGCACGAGCATAAGCGTAGGGCGTTGCGGGGTTGCGGTCAATAGGAGGGGCCGATCCAGACACTGGCGAGACGCGCGTTTCCATCGTTCCTGCGATGAGGGGTTGGAGGATACGGATGGCAACGAGGCAGAAGAATCCAAGAGCAGTATAAAAATAATTAATCTTATTGCAAACTCTTCTATACAATGGGTTTTTCAAGAAAAGGAGCCATGACTTTGCGAACAATATATCTAAGCAGGTTGCTGGGGTACTACTCGATTCTGGTTTCGCTCTCGATGATCGTGCATAAGCAGGCGACAGTGGCGTTGTTTTCTCGGCTGTCGAATCACGCTGGGGCACCGTTCGCGATTGGACTGATTTCGATTGCGGTGGGTCTGGCGATGATCCTGGCCCACAATGTTTGGTCCGGCGGCGCTCTGCCGGTGGTGGTTACGCTGATTGGCTGGTGGAGCCTGATCAAGGGCCTGCTTTGCCTGTTCCTGCCTGCAGGTGTGATCGCCGGGCTGCTGGGCGGGCCATGCTTTGAACGCTACTTCTACGTTGGTCCGGTGATCTCGTTACTTGTGGGCCTGTACCTGATTATTGCGAGCAGCCTTGGCAAGACGGAGCAAGCAACGGTGAAGTAGCAACAGGGTCCGCGAGCGAGTCACTCCAAAAAGAGGCGAATGGCGGCGATACCGGCGGCACCGGCATCGAGGCAGGCGTTTGTGTTGGCGCGAGTGATTCCACCGAGGGCGAGGACAGGGATGGGGCCGGCGGCGGCGCAGGCGGCGCGGAGGAGGTCGAGGCCGGCGCCGGCGGTGACGAGTTTGTTGCCGACGACCTTTTCGAAGACGGGGCCGAAGAGGATGAGGGTGGGGCGTTCGTCCGGTGCGGAGGATGCTGCGCGGGCGACCTCGGCGAGGGTGTGGCAGGCGAGGCTGACGATGGGATCGGGGAGTGCGGCTGCGGCGTAGAGCGCACGGACCTGGGCGGGGGTGAGTTCATTGGGCGAAGAGGTCAGATGGACTCCGTCGGCGTGGGTGGCGATGGCTACGTCGGCGCGGGAGTTGACGAGGAGTCTGGTCGCGGGGTTGTGCTCGCAGAGGGTTGCGAGGAGATTGCGGGCAAGCGAGGCGAGAGCTGCGGCGGAGAGGTCCCGCTCGCGGAGCTGGAGGAAGTCGATGCCTTCGGCGGCGAGGCGCGCGGCCTGGCGGAGGAGCGCGGTTTGACGGGTGGGCTCTGCCTGCTGCCCGGATTCGGCGGAGAAGCGTGCGCGGTCGGTGATGGCGTAGCGGAGCATGGGATCTAGTTTAGGCATGAGCGGGATTCTCACTTCTGGCAATGGGGACAGAAGTGGGTGCTGCGGCCGGCGAGGGTGATGCGGCGGATGGGTGTGGCGCAGGTGAGGCAGGGCTGTCCGGTGCGCCGGTAGACGCGGTGTTCCAGTTGGAAGAAGCCGCGCGCGCCGTCGGCATCGACGTAGTCGGAGACCGAGGAACCACCGAGCTGGATAGCGTGGCGGAGGACTTCGACAAGCGCGGTGCGCAGGCGGGCCAGCTCGGCGCGGGTGAGGCGTGCGGCCTGGCGGGTGGGGCGGATGGCGGCGCGGAAGAGCGACTCGTCGGCGTAGATGTTGCCGATGCCGTGCAGGAGAGATTGATTGAGCAGCGCGGCCTTGATCGGCGTGCGGCGCGGATGGAAGAGGGCGATGAAGCCGGGGAGCGAGATGGTGAGAGGTTCGCGGCCGGGGCCGGAGAAGGTTGTTGGTTGCTGGTTGCGGGTTGTTGGTTGAGGGGCGTGGAGGGAGATGCGGCCGAAGCGGCGCGGATCGACGAAGCGGAGTTCACGGCGGGCTGTTTCCCCTGGCGCGCCGCTCAGGGTGAGGACGGCGTGGGTGTGGGGCGCGAGGGGGATTTCTGGCGCGGAGACGAGGAGGCGACCGGTCATGCCGAGGTGGATGAGGAGTTCGACGGATGTTTTACTCGATCCCACCCTTTGCGATGAGGCCGCAAAGGATGGGGCACCCGGGTCCTTACTGTCTGAAACTTTTCCTCGGTGAAGCGTCATTACGATGGTCTTGCCGACGCGGCGGACGGATGCGATGCGCGCGCCGGTGAGGGCGGCGGCGATCTCGGCCTCGGGGGACTTGAAGGTCTGCGGCTTGCCGCTGGTCCAGACGCGGACGATGCGCTGTCCGTGGACGCGTTGGTGGACGCCGTTGGCGATAGTCTCGACTTCGGGAAGCTCGGGCATAGAGATTATGTACTTTTCCAGGTCAATTGCTGAGATTGCGACAGGGGGTATACCCCCCCCCTAAAAGTCCTATGATCTTCAAAACAAGTCTGTTAGATCTAGACTTGATCTGGATCGGGTCTGGATATCTCCTGCAAGATATTGATTTCAGAATAGTTATTTTGTAGCATCTCTGGAATCAATGAGTTACTCCGATTCTGTTGGCTAATGCGTTGCGACGATGCGATGTACATAAATCTCCCCCTACTCTTAAGTATAGGCGTTTGCGAAAACTGGAATGCCAACTTTTAGAAAGAATTATGTGGTTTGTTTACTTATATTTGGATGAATTTTAAGGGCACGAGGGTCTTGACACGCGAGTTTGCTGGGGTTTTTGAGGTGGATGTATTCCAGCCCATTCCGCGAAGTACGCGGTAATGGGCTCAGCCGGCGAGCATCGGCTACAGTGGGCTCGTGAGTCCGGTTCGGTAGTCGTTGAAGTTCAAGGCATTTCGCGCCCAGGGCTTCGATCTTTACAGCGAGACGGAAGTCGACCGGTGAAGGACGACGGCTTCGGCGCTTAGTTGTGCGATGGCTGTATCGGTAAGACTTAGCGGCGTTGAACTCGTCCCGCTCGATGAGTTCGTCTGCCGGGCAGGTAGACCTCGAGCTCCGCTGCGGATGAAATCTTTCAGGGCGTCGATCAGTGCGTCCCGTTGCCAGAATGGGGCTTGATCGAGGAAGTTGCTGGTCTCGGAGAGGATGTGCAGGCGTGGGGTCACGAACTTCCGGTAGGGCTGGAGAAGTTCCTGAAGCAACTCAAAATCCCGATAGGTGAATTGCTTGACCCGTTTGAACTGTAGCAAGAGAGTTGCATCTGTTCGCGCGACAGAGCCACGAGCAGACAGGAGATTTGTGTCGAGGACGACATTGTTGAGATGCGGCTTCACATCAGGCTCGAACTCGAAAAGCCATTGCGCGCGCCAAAAAATTCACCGTCCTCTGCGCGCAGCTTCACGGTCTTGTACTCGCGCCCGATGCGCCCGAGCAGGCCGCCGGACTCGTCGTAAGAGAAAGTGATCGTCCAGAACTTTGAGTCGTCGCTGAGTTCGACCCCTTCGAGACGCATCTCCTTGCCTTCTGCGGTCGGGAAAATATCGGGAAGGTATGTTTGCGCTTTCTTAACTGCTTCGCTGAGCTGAACCACGACGCCCTCCTCGTTTCGGTCGTTCTTGTATCCAGTATAAGATGATTATGGGCGTGGAGTGGGCTTCGCGGACCTATCCCTTCCGGAGCAAACTTTTCGTGAGTCAGCGTAAATCAGCAGTGGTCCTAGGCGCGCAGTGGGGCGATGAGGGCAAGGGCAAGATCGTCGATGTGCTGAGCGAGCGGTTCAGCGTGGTGGCGCGCTATGCGGGCGGGCACAACGCGGGGCATACGGTGATCATTGCGGGGAAGAAGTTTGTGCTGCAACTGATTCCGTGCGGGGTGCTGAGGCCGGAGTGCCGGGGCGTGATCGGCAACGGGGTGGTGCTGGACCCGATGGCGTTCCTGAGCGAGGTGAAGAAGCTCAAAGACGCGGGGCTGAAGATCGACGGGCAACTGTTTGTGTCGAACCGGGCGCAGGTGATTCTGCCCTACCACCGGATGATCGAGCTGGCGGCGGAGACGGCACCGGGGCGGACTAAGATCGGGACGACTCGGCGGGGGATCGGGCCGGCGTATGAGGACAAGATCCATCGCAATGGGCTGCGGGTTGTCGATCTGCTGAATCCGGCGCTGCTGCGGACGCACATCAAGAACGCATGCGACGAGAAGAATACGATTGCGGCGGCGCTGTTTGGGACGGCACCGCTTGACCCGAAGACGATGTACGAAGAGTATGCGCGGGCGGCGGAGCAGATTGCGCCGTTTGTGACCGACACGGCGGCGCTGCTGAACGAGGCGATCCGGGATGGCGAGAAGGTGATGTTCGAGGGGGCGCAGGGCGCTCTGCTGGACATCGACCACGGGACGTACCCGTTTGTGACCAGCTCAAGCTCGACGGCGGGCGGCGCGGTGACGGGGACAGGCGTGGGGCCGACGCTGATCGGGACGGTGATCGCGGTGACCAAGGCGTATGTGACGCGAGTGGGCGAGGGGCCGTTCCCGACGGAGATTGAGGACGAGTCGGCCACGCTGCTACGGGCGCGCGGGCAGGAGTACGGCGCGGTGACGGGAAGGCCGAGACGATGCGGATGGCTGGATCTGCCGCTGCTGCGCTACTCGAACATGATTAATGGAACGGAGTGGCTGGTGGTGACCAAGATGGACGTGCTGGACCAGTGCGCGGAGATCCCGGTGTGCACCGGATACAAGATCAATGGCCGGCAGACGGACACGATTCCGGCGGACATGCTCGGGTTCCAGGCAATCCAGCCGGTATATACCAGGCTGAAGGGCTGGAATTGCCCCACTGAAGGCATTACGGATTATGAGAAGCTGCCCAGGCTGGCTCAGGTGTATCTCCAATTCGTGGAGCGCGAGTCTGGGGCGAAGATCGGGATGGTCTCTACCGGGCCGGAGCGCGACCAGACGATGACGCTGCCGGAGTTCGAGGCGGAACTAAGGTCTTAGACGGAGGAGCGATGATCAGCTTTACGGTACGGATGAAGATTGCCGAGGCGGACCACGATGCGGTGGCCCAGATGCTGCGCAAGCTGACCCTGTCGTCGCGCGAGGAGGCGGGATGCGTCACGTACGTTGCGCACTTCCTGGCGGGCGACCCGGCGACGGTGTTTATCTATGAGCAATATGTGGACGAGGCTGCGCTGGCATCTCACCAGAACTCGGCCCACTTCCGCGAGTACGGGGCGGAGGGGTTCTACCGGCTGATGCGCGCGCAGCAGATCAAGTATCTCGACGCGATCGTGTAAAAAACGGTGTGGGCGCTGGGAAAAACGCGTTGCCGCTACTTTGTTTTGACTCCACAGGGGAATCCGGACTAGTATCCGTCACGACGGACTGCGAGGCGGATTGACCCATGGCGCAACTCAACATCCAGCAACGAGTGATTCGGCCTGGCGCAGGCCTGGTGGCGCTGGCGTCACTGGCGGCGATTCTGCTGGTTCTGTCTGCGCCGGCCAGGGGGCAGCATCCGCGGCGGAACGACCAGTTCAAGCACCAGGTGGAGCAGATGGAGCAGGCGTGGCGCAGCGCCGAGTTGGCTGGCGACGTGGAGGCCATGGGCAGGCTGCTGTCGGACGACTTCGTGGGCATCAACATGAGCGGCCAGGTGGTGACCAAGACGCAGTTGCTGGAACGGATGCGGAACCGGAGAACGGTCATGACGCGGCTCGATCTGGACGACGTCCATGTGAAGCTGATTGGGCCAACTGCGATCGTCACCTCTCGGGCCGAGGTTGAGGGGACAAACGAAGGCGTGGCGATGCATGGGACCTATCGCTACACACGTGTCTATTCGCGGCTGGCATCGGGGACGTGGCAGATCACGAACTACGAGGCGACGCGCGTTGGGCCTCCTCCTCCTCCCCCGCCGCCAGAGAGGCGTTCCGGCCCGGATGCACCGGCTGCGAAGCCGGAGTGAAGCAGCGGGGGCTGAACAAGCTCGAATTATGACCTCAGCGGTTAAAGCCACAGATAATTGTGCAGCGTTTACGGCACGGATAAATCCGTGCTGTTAAGCAAAACAAGGCAAATACGGAGATTCTGGCTGCGCCAGAATGACGACTCAGGATTGCTGTGCCAGAATGACGACGCAGGATTGCTGTGCCAGAATGACGACGCAGGATTGGGGCGCGGAATGGATGGGGCACCCGGCTTGATTGCCACTACTGGCAGAAGGCCCAGGGCTAAAGCCCTCTGAATCTAATGGCCTCATTCGTGGGGCTGAAGCCCCACGCTCCCTCCGAAGAACATGCGTTGGGCTGCTGAAGCCCCACGCTCCCTCCGAAGAACAAGGTTAGGCGTGCCAGGCCTGGCGAATGCGGGTCCATGTGGCGTCGAGTGCTTCAGGCAGGACGCGGGTGTTGGCGGTGACGGTCATGAAGTTGGTGTCTCCGATCCAGCGGGGCAGGGCGTGCATGTGGATGTGGCTGGCGATTCCGGCGCCGCCGGCCTGGCCGATGTTGAGACCGAAGTTGAGGCCGGAGGGATTGTAGACGGCGCGCAGGACGGATTCCACGCGTTGAGCCAGCAAGATCATCTCCTGCGCGTCCGCGGGCGGAAGGGCGGCGAGCGAGTCGAGATGGCGGTAAGGGACGATGAGTATGTGGCCGGTGTTGTAAGGGAAGGCGTTGAGACAGAGGAAGCAGGAGGCCCCGCGAACGAGGAGGTGGGCGGATTTTTCTGCATCTTCGATGGGCGTGCCGTGGGCGATGGCGTAGTCGACGGCGGCGATCATGTTGCAGAAGACACAGTCGCAGTCCTTCCTGCCGGATTCATCGGAGAACCCTGGCCACGCGTCGAGCGCGGCGGGGACTCCGGGACGGGAGGAGTCTTCGGTGCGGCTGACGTACTCATAGCGCCACGGGGTCCAGAGACGATCCATGGGTGGAAGTATACAGGGCGCGGGCGTGGCCGGCTGTGGGGGGAAGATTTCCTCAGCGGCTAAAGCCGCAGTTCAAATGCAGCGTGTATGGCACGGGTAAACCCGTGCCCTTAAGCAAAACAAGACAAATACAGAGATTCTGCCCTTCGACTGCGCTCAGGGCAGAATGACGGCTCAGGATTGCCGCACCAGAATGACGGCGCCGGATTGCCGCGCCTGAATGACGAATTACGCGGTAGCGGAATGGATTGACTCTGCCCATCTGAGCCTATATCCTTTAGTAGAGATGCTGTGTGTGGGATCCAAGTACAGCAACTCCTCTGCAAGATGGTTCATTCCCACCCTGCCGAATCTGTTTCGGTGTAGCGAGCATCGCGTCTTTTAAGACTGTTGCCTGATATACCGAAGCTGCTGCGCGGACGGAATGAATTTTGATGAAGTTTGGATCCCGGAGCAACGCAATCAATGACCGTAGACGTTCCCAATCCTGACCAAACCGAGAGTAAACCCCTGACTACCGAACTGGAAACCCTAGCGCCCGAAGCGACAGCGGAGCAAGCCGAGCTGTCTTCTGAACTCACCTCAACCACGCCGGAGCCGTTAGCCGAGGCCGCAGACGCGCCGATCAGCGTCTCAGCATCCATCGGAGAAACGACCCCGCCGGAAGCTACTGCCGAAGATTCTGGTTTGTCCGCCGAGCCGGACTACGACGCGGCGGACTTTGCCGCGGCACTGGCCAACTTCGACCGCGAACAGGCCGCCGAGACGGCAGCCGCCGCGAACCTGACCACCGAAGAGGTTGTGGTGACGGGGACCGTGGTCAAGATCACGGACAAGCATGTGGTGATCGACATCGGATTGAAGTCCGAGGGCCTGATCCCGCTGGAGCAGGTGCTGGACTACGAGGGCAAGCCGAAGTTCAACGTGGGCGATGCGGTTGAGGTAGTGGTGGAGCGCGAGGAGCCGGAAGGCGGCTACCTGGTGAGCTACGAGAAGGCGCTGCGGCACAAGATCTGGGACAAGCTGGAGAAGGCCGCCAACGACAAGACTCCGGTGAAGGGCATGGTGGTGAGCCGCGTGAAGGGCGGTCTGACCGTGGACATCGGGATCAAGGCGTTTTTGCCTGGCTCGCAGATCGAGGTGCGGCCGGTGCGCAACCTGGAAGGCTACATCGGCACGGAGATTGAGGTCCGCGTCATCAAGCTGAACAAGAAGCGCGGCAACGTGGTGATCAGCCGCAAGGAGATATTGGAAGAGGAGCAGAACGCGAAGAAGACAGTCACGCTGGCCACTCTGGAAGAGGGAAGCGTGCTGACCGGGACGGTGAAGAACCTGACGGACTACGGCGCGTTTGTCGACATGGGCGGACTGGACGGGCTGCTGCACATCACCGACATGAGCTGGGGACGGCTGACGCATCCGCGCGACCTGGTGAACGTGGGCGATGAGATTCAGGTGAAGGTGCTGAAGTTCGACAAGGACAAGCAACGGGTCTCGCTGGGGTTCAAGCAGTTGACGCCCGATCCGTGGCTGGATGCGTCGGAGCGCTACCCGATTGGCGCGCAGGTGCGCGGGCGGGTGTTGTCGGTGACCGACTACGGCGCGTTTGTGGAGCTGGAGCAGGGAATCGAGGGGCTGGTACACGTCTCCGAGATGACCTGGTCGAAGCGGATGAAGCATCCGTCGAAGATGGTGAAGCCGGGCGACGAGGTGGAGACGATCATTCTGAGCGTGAACCCCACCGACCGGCGCATCTCGCTGGGCATGAAACAGCTTCAGGAGAATCCCTGGGAGCAGTTGGAAGACAAGTACCCGGTGGGCGCGATCATCGAGGGCCGTGTGCGCAACCTGACCGACTTCGGCGCATTTATCGAGATCGAGGACGGCATCGACGGGCTGGTTCATGTGTCGAACCTGAGTTGGACGAAGCGCATCAAGCACCCGTCCGAGGTACTGAAGAAGGGCGAGAAGGTGCGGGCGATCGTTCTTGGCGTGGAGCCGGAGAACCGGCGTCTGTCGCTGGGCGTGAAGCAGTTGCAGCCGGACGTCTGGGACACCTTCTTTGCGCAGCACAGGATTGGCGATGTCATCAAAGGCAAGATACTGCGGACCGCGCAGTTCGGCGCGTTCGTGGAGATTGCCGAGGGCGTCGAGGGTCTGTGCCACGTCTCCGAGGCAGTGGACCAGAACAACGTAGCGGTGAAGCTGGATGTGGACACCGAGCACGAGTTCAAGATCGTGAAGATGAACCAGGAAGAGAAGAAGGTTGGGCTGAGCATTCGCGCGGTTGGCGAAGAGGCAAGCCGGGCCGAGGTGGAGAGCTACAAGGAGCGCGGCGGCAGCGAGAAGGGTCACAAGGAGCAAAAGTCCTCGTCTTCTTCATCGAGCAGCAGCACCACGCTGGGCGATCTGATCAACTGGAAGCGCTCGGAACGCGAAGGCGAGTAACCTGCGGCAATCTATCCGGGGATGATCGGAAAGCATTAATGCAGAAAGGCCGTTCCTTCGGGACGGCCTTTCTGCATTAATGCTTAGAGGAAGAGCAAACATCATTCCTCAAGACGGGGCCTCCACTCTTGTTTAGCCGTCATGCATATGGTTTATCGCAGCCCGAAAGACAAATACGGAGATTCTGCCCTTTGACTACGCTCAGGGCAGAATGACGAACAAAAACAGGCAAAGACAAATACGGAGATTCTGGCTGCGCCAGAATGACGATTCGCCAGAATGACGACTTGATACAGCAAACGGAAAACAGCCCAGAGGAAAGGGATATTGCGTTTGTGATAGGATGCCCCTTCGCTGGAGTGTGGGTGGTTGCGCGCTCTGAACGCGAGTGGAAAGCTGTTTGAGAGATTGAATGATTAATCCAGGTCACAGGGGAAAGAGGAGCGGGGAATGAAGAACTATCTGGGGCGGGACGTCCGGAACATTGCGGTGGTTGGCCACGCGCACAGCGGCAAGACAACCTTGATTGCGGCGCTGCTGCAGGCGGCGAAGATGACCACCACGCAGGGACGCGTCGATGACGGATCGGCGGTGACGGCGTACGACGAAGAGGATGTGGCGCGGCGGACGACGATGGCCAATGCGGCCGCATACGTCGAGTGGGGCGGGGTGAAGATCAACCTGGTCGATACGCCGGGATTCCACATGTTCCTGTACGAGACGCGGGCGGCGATGCTGCCGGTGGAGGCTGCGCTGGTGGTGGTGAACGCGCAGATTGGAGTGGAGGCGGTGACCGACCGGGTGTGGAAGTACGCCGCCGAGGTGAACCTGCCGCGCGTCGTGGTCATCACTCAGGTGGACCATCCCAAGGCCGATAGCCGTCAGGGACGGCATCAGATGATCGAGCAGATGCAGGAGCGGTGGGGGCGGCAGGTGGTTCCGGTGCAGTTGCCGATCGTGGATGAGAAGGGCTTTCACGGCGTGGTCGATCTGGTGACGATGAAGGCCTTTGTGTATGAGCCGGACGGCAATGGGCGCGGAGAGGAGATCAAGATTCCGGAGGCGGTGCAGGCCGACGCGAAGGCCGCGCACGAGGCGCTGGTGGAGCTGGTGGCCGAGGGCAAGGACGAGCTGATGGAGGAGTTCTTCAGCTCGGGAACGCTCATCGAGGAGCACATGGTGGCCGCGCTGCACGAGGCCATTCGCGAGGACAACATCTTCCCGGTGCTGTACGCCAGCGGACTGAGAAATGTGGGGACCGACCATCTGCTGGAGTTTTTGAAAGTGTATGCACCGGCCCCGACCGAGCGCGAGTCGGTGGCGGCCAGAGGCAAGATCCAGACGACGGCAGGCAATGGAGGCGGCATCAACGCCGTTGCCGCGGAGGGAGAGGACGAGATTGTGATGCGCTCGGTGGACGACAAGGCACCGCTTGCGCTCTACGTCTACAAGACGATGACCGACCCGTTCACCGGGAGGGTTACGTTCTTCAAGGTCATCAGCGGCAAGATGACGGCGGGCGCGACGGTGCAGAACTACACGCGGCAGGAGTCGGAGAGCCTGGGGCATCTGTACATCATGCAGGGACGCAAGCCGGTGGAGGTCTCTGAGCTGCACGCGGGCGATCTGGGCGCGGCGGTGAAGCTGCGCGAGACGCTGACCGGAGATACGCTGGGCGACAAGGCGCATGAGCTGTTTATCGAGCCAGTGGCGATGCCCGTGCCTGCGATGACCTACGCCATCGAGCCGAAGACGCGCGCCGACGAGGACAAACTGGCCCCGGCGCTGCACAAACTGGTGGAAGACGATCCGATGGTGAAGTTCTATCGCGATCCGCAGACCAACGACTTTCTGGTGTCGGGCGCGGGGCAGCCGCACATCGAGGCGCTGGTCTCCAAGCTGAAGCGGCGCTACCACACCAACGTGATCCTGCACGAGCCGAAGGTGCCGTACCGCGAGACAGTGCGCGCCAAGGCCGAGGCGCAGGGACGGCACAAGAAGCAGTCCGGAGGGCACGGGCAGTTTGGCGACTGCAAGCTGCGGATCGAGCCGCAGCCGCGCGGAACCGGCGTTGTCTTCGGCAACGAGATCTTCGGCGGAGCCATCCCGCGGCAGTACGTTCCGGCGGTGGAGAAGGGGGTCCGCGAGTCTGCGGCGCGCGGATTTCTGGCGGGCTACCCGGTGGTGGACATCAAGGTGACGGTGTTCGACGGCAGCTACCACGATGTGGATTCGAGCGAGATGGCGTTCAAGATCGCGGCGCGGATCGGCTTCCGCAAGTGCATGGAGCAGGCCAAGCCGTCGCTGCTGGAGCCGATCATGAAGATCGAGATCGAGGCCCCGGATGACTTTGCCGGAGCGCTGATGGGCGACCTGACGGGCCGTCGCGGACGCGTGCAGGGGATGGAGAGCGGCGGCGCGGGCACGATCATTCGCGCCGAGGTCCCGATGTCGGAGATCCTGACCTACGGCACCGCGTTGACCGCGATTACGCAGGGACGGGGCAGCTTCCGCATCGAGATGAGCCACTACGACCTGGTGCCGCAGTTGATCGCGGAGAAGATACTGGCCGCGGCCAAGAAGCCGGTGGTGGATGAGGAAGAGGAGTAGCATTCGGGTACGATGACCGATCTATTCAGCAAGGCGCAGGCGGCGGTGACGTTCATTCGCGAGCGGGTGCAGGTTGTGCCGCGCGTGGGGATTATTCTCGGGTCGGGGCTGGGCGGGTTTGCGGCGCAGGTGGAGGACGCGGTTTCGATTGCATACACGGAGATTCCCCACTTTCCGCAATCGACCGTGGTGGGTCACTCGGGCAAGCTGGTGCTGGGGACGATTGGCGGCGTGCCGGTGGCCGTGATGCAGGGGCGTGTGCACGCGTACGAGGGCTACGCGATGGAGCAGGTGACGTTTCCGACGCGCGTACTGGGGTTGCTGGGCGTGCGTACGCTGATTGTGACGAATGCGGCGGGCGGGATACGCGCAGACATTGCGCAAGGATCGCTGGTGGCGATCAGCGACCACATCAACCTGACCGGGACGAACGCCGCACTGGGACCGAACGAACCGCGATTCGCGTGCGCGAAGGGCGCGGGTGAGCGCTTCTTCGATATGACGGCGGCCTACTCAGTCGGGCTGCGCGGGCTGGCGCAGGAGGAGGCGGCGCGGCAGGGAATTGCGCTAAGCGAAGGCGTGTACATCGCGGTGCTGGGGCCGAGTTACGAGACACCGGCGGAGATTCACGCGTTCCGCACGCTGGGCGCGGACCTGGTGGGAATGTCCACGGTGCATGAGGTGATCGTGGCGCGGCACATGGGGATCGAGGTGCTGGGGATCTCGCTGGTGACGAATGCAGCGGCGGGAGTGCTGAATGAACCGATCCACCACGAAGAGGTGATGGAGATGGGGCGTCGCGTGGAGCGGCAGTTCACCGGGCTGCTGACGGCGCTGGTGCCGCAGATTGTGGCGGCAAACTAACCCATGTTGAACAAGTGTTCATTATTCCCTCAGCGGCTAAACAGGCTGCGGAAAAAGTTCTGATTGCCACTTCTGGCAGAGAACCCGGGGCTAAAGCCCATTGAATCCATTGGCTTTATTCAGGGGGCTGAAGCCCCCTGCTCCCTCCGAAAGGCAAAAACGGGAGTTTTTCCGCAGTCTGTGAAGCCCCTGCTCCCTCCAAAAGGCAAAACGGGAGTTTTTCCGCAGTCTGTGAAGCCCCCTGCTCCCTCCAAAAGGCAAAACGAGAGTTTTTCCGCAGTCTGTAAAGCCGCGTTCCTATTGCTCCGCTTACGGCGGGACTGAAGTCCCGCCCTTTCAAAGCGTGAACCGATTCTGCCGATGCACTAAACTCATCGAAGGACATGGATTCTTTTGAACAGTTATCGCTGCCGCGCCAACCGCTTGTGATTGGGATTGGGGGGTGCTCCGGTTCGGGCAAGACGACGCTGGCGCGCGAGCTGGCGACACAACTTGACGCGACGCTGTTTCCGCTCGATCTCTACTATCGCGACCTGTCGCAGTTCCCGCTGGACTCGCGGGCGAAGCTCAACTTCGACCATCCCGACTCGCTGGAGAGCGAGCTGATTGTGGAGCACGTTCGCGCGCTGTCCAAGGGCGAAGCGATCGAAGCGGCCGGTATACGACTTCAAGACGCATACGCGCGTGGCGGGCGTCTCCGAGACGGTTGCGCCGACGAGCGTTGTGATTGTGGAAGGGATTCTGGCGCTGCACTACGCGGAGCTGCTGCCATGCTACGGATTTTCCATCTACGTGAATGCGCCGCACGATGTGTGTCTGGTGCGGCGGATTCATCGCGACATGACCGAGCGGGGGCGGACGGAGGAGTCCGTGCGCGCGCAGTTTGCCGCGACCGCGCGGCCCATGGCGGACCTGTATGTGGTTCCGTCGGCGGCGCGCGCGTCGATTACCGTGGAAGGCACGGATGCGCTGGACTGGTCGGTGGAGCAGGTATTGAAGCGGCTCAGTGAGGCCGGGCTGATTCTGCCGTTTACTCCACGCCGCGAACGAATCGCTTAGTACTACAGTGGACTTGCATCCTGTTGTAGAAAAGGGCAAAGGCCCGGGCCTGAAGGCCCTCCAAATGGACACTCGTTCCGGGGGCTGAAGCCCCCTGCTCCCTCCGAAAGGCAAAAACGAGAGTTTTTCCGCAGCCTGTGAAGCCGTTCCCTCCCGTTCAATTGGCACAGGAGGATAGTTCTCCAAACGAATCAATTACAAGGGACGACCGGCTCGGCATCGGCGGCTTCTCGGAGTTGCAGTACGGCGGCCCGGGCCTCATGAGCGGCGATCCTGCGCTCGCCGGCGGCTGCGGGTGAAAACGCGATGGGCGCATCGGCGAAGCGCAGCTCCACCTCGATGCCGCGCAGCGCGAGCAAGCGGAAGATGTGCTTCACAAGCAGCGTGTCGTCCCAGAAGCAGACATCGGCCAGCGAGAGATACGGGCCGTTGTCCTCGGTGAGGCGATAGCGGATGAGCGCCGCGGTGATCGGCTGGCCAGCCGACATCGCCTGAGACAGCAGGCCGCTGTGGAAAGGCAGCACTGTGTCACCAAGGCTGCATGTGCCCTCGGGAAAGAAGACCAGAGGCAGTTCCGCGTTCGAGACTCCCTGCATCCCGGCTTTGGCGCGCTCTGCTGAGCCGCCGCTACCGCGCTCCACATACAACGTGCCCGACATGGTTGTCATCCAGCCAAACAGTGGCCAGCGGCGAATCTCCGATTTACCGACGAAGACGCAGCGGTGCACGGCTGCCAACGCGATGACGTCCAGATAGCCGAGATGGTTGGCGATGACGACGCCCCGCTCGGGGAATGGCCCCTGCCAGCGTACCGCGATGCCCATCCAACGGAGGGCACGCAGGCAAAAATAATGCAGCCATTCGGCCCGCTGCTGGCGCGTGGATGGGTGCTTCACTATCAACTCCAGCGTGGCGTAGACAAAGATCGCCGACAGCTTCAGAGCTCTACCCACAGACCGTCCAAGGTGCACCAGGCCCACCTCTTTCAGAACCGGACTTTCATGCGAAGTCCATAGGCACAGTTTATCCTGTTAAAGTGCCTGACTCCGTTGCGCCCGCGCACCACAATTGGTTTTATCGCCGCGCCGTTCTGCCGATCCTGGCGCTGCTGCGCACGGGAACGACGCCGCGCAGCCTGGCATGGAGCATTGCTGCGGGAGCACTGATCGGAATCAATCCTGTAATTGGCAGCACGACGCTCCTCTGTCTCGCGGTGACATTCCGCTTCCGGCTGAACATTATTGCCACGCAGATAGCGAACCATGCAATGTTTCCGCTGGAACTGGCGCTGGTGGTTCCGTTCATCCGGCTGGGATCGCTCGTCTTCCGCACGTCGGCCATACCGCTTGCGCCGCGTCTGCTTGTGCAGGAGACTCGCAGCACGCCGCTGACGCTCCTGCGCAAACTCTGGATGTGGGAGTGGCACGCGTTTGTGCTGTGGGCGGCGATTGCATTGGTAGCCGCGCCGCTGATCGCGCTGGCGCTTACTCCTCTGTTGCAACGGGTGCGTGAGCGGGTGCAGCGGCGCCAGTATCCCATTGTGCCCACGCATTTATAGCCGGCAAGTCATGATTGCAACGGTCCATCAATTTCCTGAATATGCGGGGACGGGCTGGGCGGATTTGATCCACGCGGTGTAGATCATGTTGCGTAGTTCGATGGCGCCGGCGGCGAGCTGCTGATCGACGAAGGTCTTGCCCGCCGGAGTCCCCGCACCGGTGAAGGCGCCCTCTTTGTCCAGTTGATAGGTCTGTTCGACCAGCGTGTTGGAGTGTCGCAGATAGGCGAGGTAGTCGGCGAAGACATCGTTCAGGACTACGGGCTTTGTGGCGGCGACCAGCGGGGCTACGTCCGCGGGCTTCACATTGGCGTGAACGAATGCGGTTTCGAACTGCGAGTGGATGCGGTGCTCGGTGGTGTAGGCGTGCGGGTTGGGGCCGACCCATCCGTTGTACTGGATGGTGGTGTGCAGCGGCTGCGAGCCGTCCGCTACGTAGTGGCCGAGCCAACCGGCGAGGAAGACGATCTCCGCCTCGGAGGGTTTGGTGTCCTGCTTGGCGGCGACGAGGGCGCGATAGTCACGGAAGGCGCTCTGCAATCGCTCATAGACCTCGGTGGTGACGTAGGGTTGCAGGCCAACCTTCTCCGGCGTCAACGGAAGGTCGGGATGCGCGGACTGCGCGGCGGCGAGGGCGCGGATGTAGTCGTAACGGCGGCGGGGCAGTGGGCCGATGAGGTCGGCGTACTCGAGGTCGATGAAGTGCTCGGGGGCCTGGGCGGCGTTCAACTCGGGTTCGGCGGGCGAACGCCAACGGTCGGGCTCCGGGCCGTAGTACTCGATCGCGTCGAGGGCAGCGGGCGTGCGCAGGAAGGCTGGAATGTCCGCGGGAAGTGCGGCACCGGCGAGGCGGTTGATGAGCATGTGGCCGTCCGCGCCCCAGCCAAAGGCGGGCTGAACGGCGAGCAGCGGAAGCAGAAGGAGTGCGGCAGAGAGGCGAGCGGCGTGTGTGAAGTAGCGCATGAAGAAAGTATAACGATTAGCGGCGAGAAGCAGATTCCTTCGCTACGCTACGGAATGACAAACCAGTGGGGAGGTTAGACGAGCACTTCGGTGGGGTTGGATGCGGGGGAGTTGAAGACGCGGCGGTAGTGGGCGATCTCGCTGGCGGGGCCGGTGGATTTGCGGGGATTGTCGCTGAGCTTGACGGCGGGGCGGCCTTCGACGGTCATCAATTTGCAGACCAGGCTGATGGGATCGAAGTCGCTCTCGCCGCGGGGATGGCAGCCGCGGAAGTCGTTGGTGAGCAGCGTGCCCCAACCGGCACTGAAGCGGATGCGGCCGTGGAAGTACGCGTGCAGCTTGAGAATCTCCTCGACATCGAGGCCGTCGGAGGCGATAAGGCGCTTCTTGCGCGGGTCGCGGCCACGCGCCTCGAGCCAGCGGATGTACTCGTCTCCGGCTAGGACGGGGTCCCTGGAGTCGACGCGCTGGCCGGTCCAGTCGGCGACCCAGCCGGGCGCGCCATTGAGGAACTGGGTGGTGCCGAAGGTGTCTGGCAGAAGGATCAGGAGCTCGCCGCCGTAGCTCTTCTGCCATAGCTCCAGCACGCGGTACTGCGAGGCGAGGAGCGCGGCGGCGTCATCGGCGAGCGCGGCCATCGCCATGGGCAACTCGTGCGCGTTGGTGCCCATGGCTTCGAGGTCGTGCTTGTAGGCGAGGAAGGTGTTGGAGGAGCCGGCGAGGCTGGGGCCGAGGGTGGCGCGCAGAGACTCGATGACGTACTCCTGCCAGAGGAAGCTGTGGCGTCGGCGGGTGCCGAACTCGGAGATGCTGACCTCGGGCGTGGCGCGCAGGCGCTCGATCTTCTGCCAGAGGCGCGTCTTGGCGCGGGCGTAGAGGACATCGAGTTCCATCTCGTTGAGGCGTGCGAGGGCGGCGCGGGTACGGCTCTCGCTAACCAGGGCGAGGGCGTAGACCTCCCACATCGTCACTTCGGTCCAGAGACCGGAGAAGCGTAGCGTGAGCTGGCCGTCCTGCTCGGTGACGGTGTAGTCGGAGAGCCGGAAGTCCGTCTCCAGCCAGGCGAGGAATGCGGGTTCGAAGATATGGCGCGTGCCGTAGAAGGTGTTGCCGGCGAGCCAGATCAGCTCGGAGCGGCGGAAGCGCAGGCCGCGCAGATGCTCCATTTGCGCGATGAGGGCGGGCGCGTCGACCTCGCCGGCGAGGCGGACGCGCGCGGTGCGGTTTACGACCTCGCTGGTGACGTGGACGGAGGGGAAGTTCTTCCAGATGAACTGGAGCATGAGGAGCTTGTAGAAGTCGGTGTCGAGCAGCGAGCGGACGATGGGGTCGAGCTTCCAGTTGTGGTTGTGCGCGCGCTCGGCGAAGTTTACATTCATGCTGTTTATTGTCGTCGCTAACACGCTGGCAAACAACTACAGGCAATTTTTTTCGATAGACGAAACCTCTTGGACATTTGCAGACTCTAAGGAGTGAGTGCGAATTGCGGTTGCCAGTAAATCAGAAGCAGATTCCTCCGCTGCGCTACGGAATGACAAACAAGAACTGCGGCATGACAAACAAGAAACGAGCAACAGTAAAGGCAAGACAAATACGGAGATTCTGGCTGCGCCAGAATGACGACGCGGTGGAGTCGTTGTAATGCGGAGGTGTTGCGATGGTGATCCGGAGAGGCGGAAGTTTGCAGGGGCGGATTGCTTCGTCGGAGATTACTCCGAGGGAGGCGTTCCTGAATCGGCGGAGCTTTGTGGCGGGCGCGGCGGCGCTGGGCGTGGGTGCGCTGGCGATGCGGCAGGTGCCGGGGTTGATCCATCCCGACGCGGTTCATGCGCAGCAGAAGCTCGACACGATTGCGAGCAAGTACACTGTGCCCGACGCGCAGACGCCGTTCAGCAAGGCGACGACCTACAACAACTACTACGAGTTTGGGACGGACAAGAGCGATCCGGCGAAGAACGCGCATACGCTGCGGCCGCGGCCGTGGACGGTGCAGGTTGCGGGGCTGGTGAAGAAGCCGCAGACGATCGACATCGACACGATGATGAAGTACAGGCCGCTGGAGAGCCGCGTCTATCGGCATCGCTGCGTGGAGGCGTGGTCGATGGTGATTCCGTGGGACGGCTATCCGCTGAGCGAGTTTATTTCGGCGATGCAGCCGCTGGCGAGCGCGAAGTTTGTGCAGTTTCTCTCCGACGACAAGAGCAGCGACATGCCGAACAAGCCGGGCGGGTTCGACTGGCCGTACTCCGAGGGGCTGCGGTTGGACGAGGCGATGAACCCGCTATGCCTGCTGACGTTTGGCTGCTACGGCGAACTGCTGCCCAACCAGAACGGCGCGCCGGTGCGCGTGGTGAGCCCGTGGAAGTATGGGTTCAAGAACGCGAAAGCCATCGTGAAGATCGTCTTTACGGACAAGCAGCCGCGTACGCTGTGGAACGAGATTGCGCCGAATGAGTACGGTTTCTACTCGAATGTGAACCCGACGGTGGACCATCCGCGCTGGTCGCAGGCGCATGAGCGGAGGATCGATTCGAGCGCGTTTCCGCGCACGATCCCGACGCTGCCCTTCAACGGATACGCCGACCAGGTGGCGGGGATGTACGCGGGGATGGATCTGAAGAAGAACTTTTAGGAGTGCGATGCCGACACGCTGGATTCCGTGGATCAAGGTGCTGGTGCATGGCGCGTGCCTGATTCCGCTGCTCAAATTGATCGAGCAGTATCGGTCGGGCGAGCTGGGGCTGATGGCTGACCCGGTGAACTGGATCACGCACCAGACCGGCTATTGGACGCTGTTCCTGTTGCTGACGTCGCTGGCGGTGACGCCGGTTCGAAGGCTGAATCCGCGGCTCGGAAATTTGATTCGGTTTCGGCGGATGCTTGGGCTGTACGCGTTTTTCTATGCGACGCTGCACCTGGCGACGT
This sequence comes from uncultured Acidobacteriaceae bacterium, assembly GCA_963828115.1. Lineage (GTDB taxonomy): Bacteria > Acidobacteriota > Terriglobia > Terriglobales > Acidobacteriaceae > Edaphobacter. The sequence goes on along the minus strand of CAWHDN010000009.1, from coordinate 3,837 downwards.
ACGTCTTTCTCTTCTCCGGTTACGACCTGCCGACGGTGGCGGCGGGAGTGAGGGCGGGGCACGGCGGCGTTGTCGTTGAGCAGTGGAGGGTGGTGTGGCCGACGATTCTCGACGATCTGAAGAAGCGGCGATTCATTCAGGTGGGGATACTGGCGTGGACGCTACTGCTGGTGCTGGCCGTGACATCTCCGACGGCGGTGCTGCGCTGGATGGGGGGCAAGGCGTGGCGGCGGGTGCATACGCTGGTATATGCGGCGGCGACGGCAGGGTGCATCCATTACTGGTGGCTGGTGAAGAAGGGCGTGCGCGCGCCGTTTCCGATGACGCTGGTGCTGGCCGCGCTGCTGCTGGCACGGGTGGCGTGGAGCGCGCGGAAGCGATGGCGCAACCGCGGTGCGAATGGATGAATCTCAGTGGCGGGCGGGGATGCGGAAGATGCGGCTGGCGTGCGTGTCGAGCGAAACGCTGAGTCCGTCGGGCTGACTTGCCACATCCGCGCCGGAGATGAGGTCGTGCAGCATGGGCGGCGCGCGCCCGGCGAAGTGCGTGTCTCGCAGCGAATCGACCTCATGCCAGGAGAGCCTGACGGTGGCTGCGGCGCTGTCCAGATTGAAGAGCGCGAGGACCGCGGAGCCGTCGCGGTAGGTGATGAGCCACGCCTGCTGCTGCTTGCCTCGCAGGTGCTGGATGTCCAGCGGGCGCGCGGGAGTTCCAGCCTGGTCGACGGCGATGATCTCGCGGTTGGAGATGAGGGCGAGGTCGGCTGCGTCCATCTTGGTGAGGTCGGAGCCGAAGTACAGCGGCGCGCAGGAGATGGCCCAGAGGGTGAACATGGACCGTCGCTCTTCGGTGGTGAGACCGTCCCGGTCGCCGTTGCCGAGTTCCAACGTGTCGAGGTCATTCCATCCGCTGCCTCCCTTGCCGTCGGGGCCGCTGTAGGGAAGCCAGCGGACAACATCGCTGAAGCGCCCGACGACCTTCGACCAGTTGGTGAGGTTTCCTTTGGTTGTGTCGGTGGCCTTGTCGCATCCGTAGCACTCGATGTCGTTCTCGATGCGCCATCCGTTGGAGGTGGCGCGCCACAACGGAGCCTGGTCGATGGAGAGAAAGTTCGACAGCTCCAGCCAGATGGGGTGCGATGCGTGGGAGAGCGCTGCGTGCCACTGGCGCAGCTCCTCGCGGTTGTCGGCGGGCAGGTTGCCGCCGCCGGGGCCGACGAAGTCGAACTTGATAAAGTCGATGCCCCACGCATCGAACTGCCTGACCTGCGAGCGGATGTACGCCGTCGCCGCGGGCTTCGTGAAGTCGATGCGGAAGGAGTTGCGGCGTGTGCTGCCGGCCTGTGTGGTGTCCGTGATGTCGGCGATGTGCGCGCTGGTGCCTGCGATCAGCGGGTTCTGCTTCAGCAGTGCGGCGGTGATGCCGGGGTTGAGGTAGAGGCCGAAGCGGAGGCCGTGCTGGTGCATGTACTTCGCCATTCCGTCCATGCCGCTGGGGAAGCGGGTGAGGTTGGGCTTGGGAATGCCGTGCTCGTCGAATCCGTCGGCCCATCCGTCGTCTATGTTGACGTAGCGATAGCCCAGGCCGGAGAGCTTGTTGGCGACCAGAGCGTCGGCCTGGGCCTTGATGTTCTCCTCGGTGGGATGATCGCGGAAGAAGCTCCACGAGCTCCATCCCATGTAGGGGTGGTCGGCAAAGTGTGCCTGCGCGGCGACCGAGCGTTGCGCGGGCCTGGGCGCTGGAGCAATAGAGGGCGCTTGGGCGAGAGACGGAATAGAGACTGAAAGAGCGGCGACGAGCACAAGGCAGGAGCGCATGAGGGGAATTATAGAGTGCGAAAGTAACCGCTGTCAGAGGCCGGCGAAGAGGTCGGTGGATTGCTGGGCGGGCTGGGGATGGGGCGTGGCGGCGAGGACAAAGTGCTCCTGGCTGGCGCGCTTTTCGAAGTAGGTCTGGAAGCGCTCCATCAGCGGAAGCTGGGAGGTGTGCGCGCGGAAGGCCTCGAACTTGCGGTGCTGGACGCGGCTGACATCGAGGGTGACGGTCCAGGGGGCGGGGAGCGGCGCAGCGCGGCCGGGAAAGAAGAAGCTGGGGGTTGCGTAGAAGAGGCGCTGGACGGTGTGCGTGGGGCCGAGGGCGGGGAAGCGTTTGGCCAGCGCGGCCCACTGGACGGCGGCTGTGGTGAAGAAGGAGACCATGGAGTGGTCGGCGTGGGTGTTGCCGGCGCCGTCGCCGCCGAAGGTGAGGACGACATCTGGGCGGGTGCGGCGGATGCGCTCGACGAGCAGGGCCGCGGCCTGAGAGAAGTTGGCGAACTCAAGCTGGCCGTCCTGATAGTCGAGGACTTCGTGGTGGGCGACGCCGAGAATCGAGCAGGATGCGGCGAACTCGGCGCGGCGCATCTGGCCCAGCTCGGCGGCGGAGGTCGCGGTGCCGCGATTGGTGGCGGCCTGGCCGTCGGTGAAGCAGAGGACCGTGGTCTCGATGCCGCGCTCGGCGGCGAGCATCAGTGCTCCGCCGAAGCCGAAGCACTCATCGTCGGGATGGGCGGTGACGCAGAGGAGTTTGAGGGGGGATTTGTCGGTCATGGCTCTTTCAAGGGTATCGCAGGTAGCTTAACTTGTTGGATGAGAGCTTGCGAGCGGACGGTGCAATGGCGAAGACTGTTTGTTAACTTGTTAGTACCCCCCCCCTCCCCCCCCCCCATTTTCCGTGCTTCGTAAAGCCTCTGGAAACAAAGAGATGTGAGTTTGAGCATGCAACGATTAGATTTCAGGCTGCTTATATCTATCAATAAGAAAATAAATGGTTTCCTCCGTGCTTCGGCTTCGGACATGAAAAGCCCCGGCACACTGCCGGGGTTTTCCTTGTCTTCTCTACTGCTTCTATTTTACCAGATTGAGGGAAACTACTATGCCAACTATTTTTTGGATGGAAGTGGTTGGTGCGGTGTGGGTTAGGGATTTTTTGGGCGCGCAGGGTCTTGACACGCGATTTTGCTGAGGTTTTTGGGGAAAGAAAATTTTGATTCTGCGATTGGGCTGCGTGGATTGGGCGGGAGCGGTCGAGGGCTGCGGTCGATGCCCACCTTTCACCAATCTCAAAGCTCGGTATCTTGCCCTGTGGACGTGACCCTATATCCACAACCCGTTAAATTGATCATTCATCCTTTTCTAACAGGTTCACGGAGCGATGAGGATTTCTCACTGTAGTTTCTGACGAAATTCGAGCGACTTCAAATACGCTTTTTTGGCGCTTCAAACGTTGTCAGATTGTTATGCCGGGCGAGCGCTGAACTCATTAAGCCGGGAAAGAAGCCAGCTGCAAGTTCTCTATTTTATTATCACCGCCCTTGGCAATGGGCTAATACGTGGTCAACCTGTGCCGATGCGTATGCGGCACGGGAAATCAAAAGATGCTCTTCTCCCGCAGTATTCGCAACAACCATTCGCGCCGTCAAAATCCTGATGCCAGATTTTGGGTGGAGCGTACCACCTGTCTTCCCTTTTATTGGTAATGGTTAATTAAGCAGCAGTACAGAAACAAACTTAGGGCAATGGTTCTCGTCGCCATGCGGTCATTGAGATATGAATTGCTTGGTTAAGACATTTGCCATAGAACTCGCATGGTTCAACGTCTAATCTTTGCCATAATTCTTTCTTTGCCCGCCCCAATATACACAAGTGGCACAAAGACTCCTATCTTTCCCCAACAGTACGCCCATGCTTCCTCCTTATGCTTTTTCACCACGCATAGTATCACTAGTCCTCTCCACAGCACAAAGCGAGCCGAAGACAAATGCGGGGATTCTTCGCTGCGCTCAGAATGACAAGCTGA
>CAWHDN010000008.1:0-220679 GCA_963828115.1 uncultured Acidobacteriaceae bacterium | reverse complement strand
TGGACGCGCGCGTTCCCTGCATGAAGCAGATGGTGGAGGCGTTCGAGGAGACGCAGGCGAGCATTCTGGCGTCGGAGGTGGTGGAGGGCCCTGCGATCTCCAACTACGGCTGCCTGGACTGCACGCCGGATGCGCGCAACCCGCGGCTGATGGCGGTGAAGGGGATGGTGGAGAAGCCGAAGTTCGAGGAGGCTCCTTCGGCCAACGCGATTATTGGGCGGTATATTCTGACGCCGCGCATCTTCCAGATGATCGAGGGCGTGAAACCCGGTGCAGGCGGCGAATTGCAGTTGACCGACGCCATCAGGGCGCTGCTCCAGCACGAGAAGGTCTACGGCTTCCGCTACGAGGGCAAGCGCCACGATGCGGGAGACAAGCTGGGCTTCCTGAAGGCCACCGTCGAGCTGGCGCTGAAGCGCGAGGACCTGGGGCCGGAGTTCCGCGAGTGGCTGAAGAGCGTTCCGCTGTAGGGGAGTATTCCGCGGCAGGGAACCTTTGCCCATGCAATGCACGGACAGATGCAGCGCTTCCCTTACTGGGTTGAGCCGGTGAGGAAGGTCTGTTCGGCGCGTGCGCCGATGACGCGGTAGAGCGCGAACTGGCGGGAGTTCTGGGCGCGCAGCTCGATGAGCAGGCTGGCGCGGTTGGAGGCTTCGGCATCGACTGCGTCGACCAGCCTCATGCGCGGCGTGCGGTCGAGATGCGTGGCGTCGGTGACGCTCTTGATCGCAATCTGCGGCTCGCCATTCATATCGACCTGCGCGACCAGAGTTACAAAGCAGAGCGTGGGGCCGAGGCCGCCGGTGTGCGCCGTGTAGACATAAGTCGCCGCGCCACCATAGCTCAGCGTGTAGCCCTTCAACTGCTCGTCGAGTAGCGGCTCGGGTGTGGGCGCAGGCGGCGGTGGCGTCTCCTGGACCACAGTGCGGCGGAGCTTGCTGTTGATGCGGCGCGTGTCTGGCGGCAGAGGCTTGGCGGCGGGCGCGGCGGGCGCGTTGGCCGTCTCGTAGGCGGCAAGCTGCGCGCGCGCGGCGGCCTGCATTTTGGCAAGAATGGCCTGGTGTTCGGCCTCATCCTGCCACGCCCGGGAGAAATCGTGCGGAGGGCGGTTTGCGGCGTCGGATACGGCGACCATCTGATGCAGGTCCTGGTCGGCGGGAAGGCCGGCGAGCTTGGGAATGTCCGCGTCGGTGAGCGCGCTGACGGGCTTGCCACGGTGTAGCAGAGGGCGGCTGGGATCGTCGTTCAGCGAGGCGACTGCGGAGTTAGCATCCGGCTGATCGGCGGTGTTCTTGGCGGCGTCCTGCGGGCTGCGGCGGCGCAGGGTGGGGCGGTCGGGATCGTTGACGGGAGTTTCGCCGGAGCTGCTGCTGGTGGTCTGGTCTGCGCTGCCGGTTGAGCGGTGCAGGGTTGGACGGTCGGGATCGGCTGCCGGTGTGCCGGTGGAGGATGCGGGCGCGCCAGAGGTGGGGGTTGCCGCGTCCCCGGAGCCGGGTTGGGCGGAGCGCGCGGAGAAGTGGGGGCGGTCGTCATCGTCATCGAGGCCGTTGATGACCCCGAGCGTCTTGGAGGGCCGCAGTGTCGAGGGCTTGGGTGGAGTTGGAGGGACGAACTTACCGTAGCCGAACCATCCGTCGTCGTAGGGTGTGGCGGCAGCGCCGGAGGCGGCCATGTGGCGCGCGAAGGCGAGGTCGAGCGTGCCCAGTGCAACGCCGGCCTGGTCAAGCTCGTAGACATTGCCGGAGGTGAGAGCGAAGGGGACGGGCCGCGCAAGATATACGGCGGCGTCTTCCAGCTTGCCGTTGATGAAGAGCGAGACGGGGATGAGGCGGCTGGCGGCTGGCTTCGCCATATCGCCGGTCCACTCGTAGACGCCGACCGCGCGGACGACCTTATCCGGTGCGGCGACTTTGTGGGTCTGGGCTTGCAGTGGCGTGTGGAGAGGAGCGCTCGCGGCAACACAGATCAGCAGCGCCCCGAGTGCTCGGGCGGCTGGCGTGCGGGCCGCGCTGGGTGCGATGTGGGTCCATGCTCTTTTTCATGCGTTCTGTTAGACGCGATCGGAATGTGCGGCGTCTCACCCAGAGTATCTTGAGCGAACCGCCGCGCGCTCGGCTAACATCTACGAAGTGGGTACAACGTCAACTTCCGGCAATGGCGCACCGCTCGACACCGGCGCAGCGCCAGGCACACCGCCGATTCTGCGGATCGAGGACCTGTCGATTGGATTTGGCGGGCGCGAGGTGGTGCATGGGATCGGGTTCGAGATTGCGGCGGGCCAGACGCTGGGCGTAGTGGGCGAGTCGGGGTCGGGCAAGTCGGTGACCGCGCTGGCGGTGCTGCGGTTGCTTCCGGCCGAGACGAGCGTCACGGGCAGGGTTCTGTTCAGGTCTGAACCCACATCTCAAACGCGAGATGTGGGGCACCCAGCGGCGGTGGACCTGTTGGCGCTGCCACAGCGCGAGATGCGACTGCGGCGCGGCAGCGACGTGGCGATGGTGTTTCAGGAGCCGATGACCGCGCTGAACCCGGTGATGCGGGTGGGCGCGCAGATTGCGGAGGCGGTGCGCGCACACCAGCCGGGACTGTCTGCAAAAGCTGTTGACCAACTCGTTCTCGATGCAATGCGCGAGGTGGCGCTGCCGGAGCCGGAGCGCCGGGCGCGCGACTATCCGCACCAGTTCTCCGGCGGGCAGATGCAGCGAATTCTGATTGCGATGGCGATTGTGAACCGGCCGCGGCTGTTGATTGCGGACGAGCCGACGACAGCGCTCGACGTCACCGTGCAGGCACAGATTCTGGCACTGCTGAAGGAGTTGCGCCAAAAGCATGGGCTCTCCATGCTGTTCATCTCGCACGATCTTGCGGTGGTGGCCGAGGCGTGCGACCAGCACGGCGATCGCGTTGCGGTGATGCAGCACGGGTGCATTGTGGAGCAGGCGAGTACTGACGAGCTATTCGCCAACCCGCGGCACGCCTACACGCGGAGATTGCTGGCGTCGGCACCGACGATGACAAGCGACCGTACGCGACCGCTGGCACTGGCTGGAGAAGGAAGGCTGAGGGCGCTGATTGCGACTTGAAACTGAAGATTCGCGCGTTATTGCGCGAATGGAGTTTCTCTGTGCGCGCTCTTGTTCTCTCTGACATACACGGAAACCTGGAGGCCCTGACCGCGGTGCTGAATGCCGCCGGCCAGTGGGACGCGCTGTGGAACCTGGGCGACATGGTGGGCTATGGGGCCAGTCCCAATGAGGTTGTGGATGTGGTCCGGCCGCTGGCGACGCTGACGGTGCGCGGCAATCACGACCGCGTCTGCAGCGGGCTGACATCGACGCGCAACTTCAATCCCACGGCGCGGGCGGCGGCCAAGTGGACGATGGAGGCCCTGAGCGCGCAGAACCTGGAGTGGCTGCGCGCGCTGCCGCAGGGGCCGCTGGAGGCCACCGCGCTGAGGCCGGATGTGGCGCACGTGTCGCTGGCGCACGGCTCGCCGCTGCATGAGGACCACTACATCCAGAACATGAGGGACGCGTGGGCTCCGTTACGGCAGATGGCTACGGCGATTACGTTTGTGGGACACACCCACATCCAGGGCGGCTTCGCGCAGAAGGACCACGACTGGCACGAGCTGCGGCCACGCTACGCGAGCCGCAAGGACGGCGAGATGTGGACACTGCCGATTGAGCCGGGCATGCGTTACCTGATCAATCCGGGAGCGGTGGGACAGCCGCGCGACTTCGACTGGCGCGCGGCGTTTGCGGTCTACGACAGCGCGGCGAAGGATGTGGTCTACCACCGCGTGCCGTATGACGTGGCGGCGGCGCAGGAGCGGGTGCTGAAGGCAGGGCTGCCGAAGCGGCTGGCGGCGCGGCTGAAGGAAGGGCGATAGGGAAGTCGTTAATGGTGTCGTTAGGGTGGGACGGCATAGACGATGGATGGGCTGCTTTGCTCTTCGAGGGCGGTGGCGAGCGATTCCCACTCGGCCAGCAGCGTGGTGCGCTGGGTGCGGAGTTCTTCCAGCGAAGCGGCGGTGCGCTGCGACTCCTCGGCGGAGATGTAGTGGCCGAGACTCTCCTCGACAGCGGCGATGCGCGAGTCGATGGCGGCGAGTTCCTGCTCGATGGCCGCGACGCGGTCTTCCAGCTTCTTCAGCTTGATGGGGTTGAGGCGCTTGGCGTGAGCGACGGCTTTGACTGGCTCGGGCGTTGCGGCGGGTTCGGGTGCGCTCGGTTCGGGGATGGCGGGCTTCATGGAATTGGTAAGAGAGACGGCGACTTTCTCCGGGCCACCGGACTTGCGCCACAGGTAGTCCTCGTAGTTACCGGGGTAGATGTGCATCCGGTGGTCTTCCACCTCGAAGACGCGCGTGGCCAGGCCGTCGATGAAGTAGCGATCATGGGAGACGAAGAGCACCGTGCCGGTGAAGTTGGCGATGGCTTCCAGCAATACATCCTTGGCGCGCAGGTCGAGGTGATTGGTCGGCTCGTCGAGCAGGAGCATGTTGGCGGGCGACACCAGCATCTTGGCCATGGCGTAGCGATTGCGCTCGCCGCCGGAGAGTACGCCGAGCGGCTTGAATACGTCGTCGCCGGAGAACATAAAACAACCGAGCAGCGAGCGCAGTTCGACGACGGGGACTTTGGGCGCGATGCCGCTGATGTCGTCCAGCATGACTGCGTCGGGGTCGAGGACCTTGTACTGGTCCTGGGCGAAATAATCCGCCAGGACGTTGTGGCCGAGCTTGATCTTGCCGCTGGTCGGCGGTTCCAGGCCACTGAGCAGGCGGATCAGCGTGGATTTGCCCGCGCCGTTGGCTCCCACCAGGGCGATGCGGTCGCCGCGGTCGATCTGGAAGCTGACATCCCGGAGGACGTGGTTCACTCCGGCCGGTCCGCCATCGACGGGCGGCATCGGGTAGTCCTTCGACAGATGCGAAACATCGATGACCGTGCGTCCGGAGGCGGGCGGCTGCGGAATGGTGAAGTGGATGGTCGCCTCCTCCTCCGGCACCTCGATGCGCTCGATCTTGTCCAGCTCCTTGATGCGCGACTGCACCTGCTTGGCCTTGGTGGCCTGGTAGCGGAAGCGGTTGATGAAGGCCTCCAGAGCGTCGATGCGGTCGCGCTGGTTTTTGTACGCGCTCATCAACTGCGTGCGCCGCTCTTCTTTTTGCACCAGGTACTTTTCGTAGTTGCCGTGATAGGTGTGCAGCCGCTTGTTCCATATCTCGATGGTCTTGTTCACGGTGACATCGAGAAAGTAGCGGTCGTGGGAGATGAGGATGAAGGCGTAGGGATAATCGTGCAGGTAGTTCTCCAGCCAGTTGCGGCTCTCCAGGTCGAGGTGGTTGGTGGGCTCGTCGAGCAGCAGCAACGAGGGCTTTTGCAGCAGCAGCTTGGCCAGGGCGATGCGCATCTGCCAGCCGCCGGAAAATTCCTCCGTGCGGCGCTCCCAGTCCTCCTTGGTGAATCCGAGCCCGCCGAGCACGGCGCCGACCTGCGAGTCGAGGGTGTAGATGTCATGGACATGCAGGTGGTCCGCGATGTCGGAGTAGCGGTCGGCGGCGGCGCGGTACTCTCGCGATTCGGGGTCGGCGGTGGAGAGAGTGTGGGTGATCTCTTCGGCCTCGCGCTCCAGATCGAAGAGGTGGTCGAAGACGGAGAGGCACTCGGCAAAGACGGTCTTGCCGCCGATGGCGAGGCCGTCCTGCGGCAGGTATCCAATGGTCATTCCCTTGACCGAGGTGAGCTCGCCGTAGTCGAGGGTATCGAGGCCGGCGAGGATCTTGAGCAGCGTGGATTTGCCCGTGCCATTGCCGCCAACCAGGCCAGTGCGCTCGTCCGGCGTGATGAGCCAGTTGACGTCTTCAAAGAGGAGTTTGGGGCCGAACCGTTTGCCGGCGGAGGAGAGTTGAAGCATTGTCTTCTATTTTCTCATCTCAGACGCACAAAGGAGGATGGACCGCATGATGCACAGCACAAAGGCGAGCGGTTTCACAGTGGATATTCCCGGAGGAAATGAAGCTCGCGTGGTTTTCTCTCAAAGAAAACCACATCGCAAAATCTTTGCGAGGGCAACGGTACTGTGAAACCGCTCTAGAAACCGGCAACTGGCTCTGCTACTGTCAACAGGGGAGTCTGATGCCTTTCGACGCACACGTTGCCTCCGATGGTTTAGCCGCGCCGCCCAGCGCGCCGAACTTGCCGCCGCTGCCGCCGAACGCGCAGCCCGCGCCCCCACAGACCTTGCCGGAGCCGGAGACTGGCACCGTTGCGCCCATCTGGCTGCAACGGCTTTCGCTTGTTTGTGCTGGTGCTGTTCTGCGTCTACCTGGGCGTGCTGGTGATGATCCTGCCCTGGTGGACGAAGGTCTGGGATCACAACCTCTTCATCCAGTCGCATCCCGCTCTGGCGGCTGTGCTGCGCAATGGCGCGGTGCGCGGGCTGATCTCGGGGCTTGGTCTGCTGGACATATGGATCGGCGTCTCGGAGGCGATCCACTACCGCGATCACCGTCGATAGACAGCGCTCGCTATGCGGAAGACAGAGCAGAGGTCAACCGCAGGAGGAAACGAAGAACGATGCAACGCAAAAGTCCCGACCCGCTTTACCCCGCGCCGCTGGCGTACGAAAATCCGGAGTTTCTCAACTCGCCCGACGGCCGCGTGATGCGCATGATGGCCGAATATCAGGAGCCGATGGTGCGCTTCCGGCGCGAACGCATCCAGGACACGGTGGTCTTCTTCGGTTCGGCGCGCTTCCGCGCGCTGGACGTGGCAAGCCATGAGCTGGAGCTGCTGGAGAACACCGGCTCCACAACGCCCGCGCCGGCCGACCAGCAGCCCGCGCGCGCGCATGAGGTGGAGCGCGGCGAGGCCACGGAGCAGAAGCTGCGTCTGGCCGAGGCCGCCGTCGAGATGTCGCGCTACTACGAGGACGCGCGCACGCTCTCCGGGCTGGTTTCGCGCTGGGCGATGACGCTGCCCGGCCGCCGCCGCCGCTATGTGATTACCTCAGGCGGCGGGCCGGGGATCATGGAGGCGGCCAACCGCGGGGCATACGAGGCAGGCGCCAAGACCATCGGCCTCAACATCAAGCTGCCCTTCGAGCAGATGCCCAACCCCTACATCACGCCCGACCTCAACTTCGAGTTCCACTACTTCTTCATGCGCAAGTTCTGGTTCGCGTACCTGGCCAAGGCGCTGGTGGTCTTTCCCGGCGGCTTCGGAACGCTGGACGAGATGTTCGAGCTGTTGACCCTGGCGCAGACGCAGAAGCTGGCCAAGAAGATCACCGTTCTCATCTACGGGCCGAGCTACTGGAAGAGTGTCCTCAACCTCGACATTCTCGCGGAGAAGGGCGCCATCGCGATGAAGGACCGCGATCTCTTCCAGTTTGTGGACACGCCGCAGGAGGCGTTCGCGCTGCTGAAGGCGAACCTGACCGTCGACCTGGAGCATGAGGCCGCCTTCGAGCGCGAACACGCGATGCCCGACGTCGGCGTGCCGGAGACTCCGGCGCCCAGCGCGCAGGAGCTCCTCGGGCCGGACATCGCCAAGACGCGGTAGGGGTTACCATCCCACCCTTCGCAAAAAACGCGTAGGATGGGGCGCCCGGCCAAAGGATCCATCGGAAACGAAAGGAGAACCGACGATGAAGGATCAAAATCTTACCATTACTTTTACTGTGGACCAATCTCCCGAAGAGGTCTTTGACGCCATCAACAATGTTCGCGGGTGGTGGTCGGGAGAAATTGACGGCAGTACCGATAAACTCGGGGAGGAGTGGACGTATCGCTACAAAGACGTTCACCGCAGCACCCAGAAGATCACGGAACTGGTGCCAGGGAAGAAGGTCGTATGGCATGTGACCGATGCCACACTTAACTTTGTCAAAGACAAGACCGAGTGGAATGGCACGGACATTGTGTTCGAAATCAAATCCAAGGACGGCAAGACCGAACTCCGCTTTACTCACATTGGCTTGGTTCCAACCTTCGAGTGTTACGGCGGCTGCTCCGGCGCTTGGGGCTTCTATATCAACGACAGCTTGCGCAACCTGATTACTGCCGGTAAAGGGCAGCCCAACCCGGAGGAATGAATAGGGCGTTCACTTAGACGCTGGCATAAGTATTTACAGGTGCCCATTTTGGTTCGGCTTCTCGCACAATTCTCGGTGCAGTCATCTTCTCTTCACATGGTTTCAGGAGACTGGAGGTGCAGGAAAGCCGGAGGCACCACCATGAGCCAGAGCGTCTCCTACCTATGGCGCGAGCCGCACGCCGCCGCGGGATTCACCGCTGGAGTCTCGCTGCACAGCCACACCAACCAGTCCAAGGAGACGCTGGACTTTATCGCGGAGCTCTCCACCGACTGGGGCGTGCTACAGCCGCTGATGCGCTGGTGTGAGCGACGCTGCCAGCGGACAACCGGGATTCGACCGGACTACGCGCGCAGTTACTGGACCCCTCCGCTTACGCCTCGCCTCGCCTTCGACCTGGAGCGCACGCAGATCGAGGACAAGCTACAGCTTCCGGCCATGGTCTCGCTCACCGACCACGACGACATCCAGGCGCCCATGCTGCTGCGCTCGCTCGCGTCCGCGCGGCAGATCCCCGTCTCGCTGGAGTGGACGGTGCCGTATGGCGCGACGGCCTTCCATCTCGGCATCCACAATCTGCCCAGCGCCACTGGCGCGCAGTGGATGCGGCGCATGGCCGCCTTCACCGCGGTCCCAGCCGCCGAGCGGCCGGCAAAACTGCTGAGGGAGATGCTGGCCGAGCTGGACGAACTCCCCGGCGTGCTGATCGTCTTCAACCATCCGCTGTGGGACCTCTACCGCATCGGCGACGCGAAGCACCGCCTTCTGGTGAACGATTTTCTCGCCGTTTATGGCCAGTTCTGCCACGCCGTCGAGTTGAACGGCCTGCGCAACTGGGACGAAAACCGCGAGGTAGCCACGCTCGCCGCGCAGTGGAACCAGGTACTAATCAGCGGAGGCGACCGGCACGGCGTGGAGCCTAACGCCAACCTCAACCTGACGCGTGCGCACAGCTTCACCGAGTTCGTCCAGGAGGTGCGGCGCGACCGCCAGAGCCATATCCTCTTCATGCCGCAGTACGCCGAGCCCTGGAAGCACCGCATCCTGAACTCGACGCTGGCCGCCATCCGCAACTACCCCGACTTTCCCGAGGGCTCGCAGCGCTGGGACGATCGCGTCTTCCACCCCGACGCGGAGGGGAACACGCGACAGCTCTCGGAGCTTTGGCGCGGTGGCCGAGCACCCGTCTACCTCAGCGCGGTGCTCGCCTTCGTGCGCCTGCTTGGCGCCGCGCCGCTCTCCAGCGGCCTGCGCCTCGCCTGGAACGACAGAACTGCCATGCGCACCACCCTTGCCGCGCGCAAGGCGTAGAGAGCATCGCTCTACTTTGGTGTGGGAGTGGGATTTGCAGGCGGAGATTCACTGTCGGCCCAGTAGCTGCCGCGCGCGGTCACGGCGAGGTCAGCGTAGTTGGGCAGGCGCAGCGTGATGGCGTGCAGGCCGGGGTGGGGCGACTGCGGCTGGAAGCTCAGAATGTAGCGGTTGGGGATGTGGTTGGAGATGGTGGCCAGGTCGCGTTCCAGGTTCTTCTCGCTGCCCAGCTTGAAGTACTCGCCGCCGGTCAGCCGCGCGACGGTCTCGGGGATGTTCTTCTGCAACCCCTCGAAGATGGCGATCACGGCTGCCTTGGCCAGTGCCAGCGGAGGCGCCAGCAGCTCCAGGCAGCCGTATGCCTGTTCAGCGGGGCTTTTATTCAGATCGACGTTGGGGTCGTTGGGGTCGCGGCTCATGCAGCCGTGCGCCGGGCCGGGGGTTGAGCTGCCAAGAGCGTTGGCGGAGCCGTTCTTCAGCTCGTCCATGCCGCTGGAAAAACCGATGCTGTAGATGGCGGTGTTGGTGTCGCTGATCTCGCGCAGCGCCTCGTCCAGCCGCAGCTTGCTGCCGTGGTCGTTCGTCTCACTGACCAGCAGGATGGCGCGGCGGTACTCGGCGGGCTGCTTGCGCAGCAGGTCGAGCGAGAAGCCCAGCGAGTCGAGGATGGCCGCCCCGTTGTCTCCGCTGTCGTCGGCGATGAGCGCGTTGATGGCGTGTGCGGCGCGGTCGTTGTCCGGCGTGAAGTCCTCAACCAGCACCGGCGAGCTGTCGAAGCCGACGACGGCGATCTTGTGGGGTACGCCTCCGACGACGGCGCTGAGCATGGGAGCCAGCGCGCGGTACTTGTCCAGTTCATCGACGCCCGCGCCTCCGCCCTCGATGTCGACGACCAGCGCCAGAGGCTCGCCGCCGGTGTCCTGTTCCAGCTTGAGCTTCTGCGGAACGCCGTCGTCGGTCAGCGCAAAGTCGTCGGCCTTCAGCGTGAAGACAAGCGCGTGCGCCTTGTTGCGGACCAGCGCGGGAACCAGAACCAAAGTGGAGCGAGTGGTGAGCGTCGACGCTTGCGCGGCGGTGGGAACCGACTGCGCGACGCTCACCGAGTCCAGCGGCGGCGCGAGTGCGTCCTGAGCAGGAGACTGCGCGTCTGAGAGCGTCGCCGGAATTGCCCAAAGGATGCAGGTGAGCGCGAGTGCGGCGTGGCACCTCATGATTCAGTCCCTCAACCCCAGTGTATCCGGGACAGATTGCGGCGACATCGTTCGCAATCGTCGGCTAAGGGAGTGGAAGCCAGAAGAAGCCTATTGGGGCCAGAACCGCGCGCTCGGAGTCTTGCGAGGGCCGCTCCAGGCTGGAGCGCCGCTTGCTGTCGGGAGTCAGGGTAAGGGTCTGCTCCTTCTTGTCGCGCAGCACCACCACGGTGAGGGGCCGTCCGTGACTGTCCCTGATCGCCCTGGTCCAGTCGGCTGGTGCTGGCCACGGCCTTCGCGTTGGCCTGCACCACCACGTCGCCGGCGCGCATTCCGGCGAGTGCCGCAGGCGAGTTGGCCTCGACGCTGCGCACCAGAAGGCCAGTGCCGCCGGGTACGCCGAAGAAGTCGGCAAGCTGCGAGCTTAATGTCTCCAGCATGGCTCCGGTGTAGGAGGGGCTCATCAGCATGGGGCCGAGGAAGTTGTTGCCGCGCGCGGATGGAGTGGGCGAAGGCGGAGCGGCGAAGAAGATGCCGCCATCGATCTCAGCGGGCGGCAGCGGCTCCGGGACGGTAAGGTGCTGCTCCCACGCCTGGCGTTCGACCTCGTCGCGATTGGCCGTCTGCGTGGTCACGGTGATCCGCTGCCCGTCGCGGCTGACGAGGAGTGTGAGCGGCGTTCCCGGCGGCGACTCGCGCAGCATCCGGCGGAGCTGCTCTTCGCCATCGATGGCCTGGCCGTTCATGCGCAGAATGACGTCGTGCTCGCGCAGGCCCGCCTTGCCGGCCGGAGCATCGTGGTCCACCAGGACGATCTCCGCGCCGCGCGCCTCCTTCAGTTTCAGCACCGCAAGCTGGTCCTCGGACACGTCGCGCACATCCACGCCCAGATAGCCCTGAGCGACGCGCGCGGGAGGCGCACCCGCACTGCTGGCACGGGCGCACCGGGTTGCCGCAGCCCAAGCCGCCAGCAGTACCAGCGCGTATCCCAGAGCCCTCTTCATCGCTTCGAACCTCGAACCTTGCACCTTGTTCCTACTGAATGTCCGCCGTCCCCGCCAGCGCGTGCGAACTGACATTGCGGATATACGGATTCTCGTCCGTAGTCGATACGGTGCGCATCACCTTGCGCACGCTCGAATCCGACTCGACCGGCTGCAGCAGGCTGATGGCGCGCGTCCGCACATCCGGGCTGGTATCGTGCATCAGGGCCTCCAGCACCGCGTCGCGGACACGCTGGTCCTCGACGACGTACGGCTGCAATCCATCCAGCGCATTCAGCCGCACGGCGGGGCTCTTGTCGTAGCGCAGGCTCACCAGCAACGCGCTGCGAATCCCACTGCCATCCTGTCCGCCCACGCACTCGTGTCCTGCGCGGCACTCATTGGCCAGCAGCGCCACCGAATCGGTCCGCACCCCATTGGTTGCGGCGGACTTGGTTCCAATCAGCAGCAATTGGCGAATCTGCGGGTCGTCCAGCGAGCCCTGCACCGTCTCCGGCACCACGCGGTTGTACGTCACCTGAACGATCGCCGAGTTGGGAGTCTGCACAATCCCGCTGACGTTTGCGATCGTTCCGTTAGCCGTATTGCTCATCACCACCGGCGACGGCAGCCTGGGCTGGTGCGCCAACTGGTAGCGAAGGGTGGAGATGCCGCTCAGAAACCCCACACTCAATCCCGCGACCACCAACAGTGTCATCAGCCCCGGCGCGCTCTGCATATACCCCAGCCAGCCAAACAGGTTGCTGCGCAGGCGGGTCAGCAAGCCATGCGGCGGAATCGTGTCCAGCGCCTCGTCCAGCCTCATCCGCGCGCTCGCCAGCAGGTTTGGCGAGGGATCGGCCACGGGGTTCAAGGCCAGCGCCTCGTGCAGGGCAAGTTGCGCCTGCAGCTCGCGGCTGCACGCCTGGCAGCCCGCCAGATGCTCCTCCAGCGACGCCATCTGCTCATCCGGCAGCTCGCCGTAGGTGACAAGAATAATATTTTGCTGCGCCTTTTCGCACTTCATCGCTCTACCTCAACCGGCCTCAAAGAACTGCCTCTTCAAAATGCCTTCTTCGGGTCTATGCTGCTTGCCCGTATGACCTGCGTCTTTACTTACAACTCACAACTTACAACTCAAACCTAACTTCTCAACTCCGCCAGCTCCGCCCTCAGCTTGCGTGTGGCGCGGAAGAGCGTGTTTTTTGCCGTCTCCTCGGTGGTGCTCAGCATCTCGCCGATGGTGCGCAACTTCAATCCCTCATAGTGCTTCAGCTCGAAGACGGTGCGCTCGCGCGGCGTCAGCTTGTCCAGCGCCGCATGGATGCACTTGCCCATGTGCTTGCGGTCCAGCTCGCGCGCAGGGTTGGCCATGGCGCGGGTGTCGGAGATGTTCGACAGCAGGTCCATCTCGTCTCCGCGCGCATCCAGCACCGTGGCCGGGTCCTCGCGACGGCTCTTGCGCCGCCGCAGGTGGTCCAGGCAAAGGTTGGTCACGATGCGGTAGAGCCACGTGTAGAACGAGCACTCGAAGCGAAAGTTCCCAATGTGGCGATACGCCTTCAGGAACGCCTCCTGATGCACGTCCTGCGCGTCCTGCTCGTTGCTGAGCATGTGCAGCGCCAGCCGCAGCACGGGCTGGTCGTAGCGGCGCACCAGCGAGTCGAAGGCGCTGCGGTCGCCGCGCTGCGCCTCGCGGATCAGGTCGTCGTCTTCAGCTGCGCTGCTGGGCGCGCGCGTCCAACTGCGCCTCGGTCAGCTTGCCGCCGTTCCTGTCGGTCTTCGTTCCGAATTGCGCCGCGGGCTTGGCCATCGCTGGGGACGATTCTATCGCCCCAGAGCGAGTTGCGCCCACACGGGCCGCCGCATCCATCAGCGCGGAGAGACGCAGCACAGGCGGCAACGCGCTCGCGCCTCGTGCGCGGACGCCGCCAACCATCGCCGAAAGCACCGGCGAAATCCCGCCTTCCAGTCCCATCGCATCTGCATTCATCGTCTCTGACTCCGGAGCCAGGGTAAGGGGTCACTTCAATAGACCGCCGCGCTGCGAAAAGGTGAGCGGGCAAGAGGTTGTTCGTTGCCGGTTACCGGTGGTCGAACCAACGAGTCTGCTGTCAGCTTGCAACCAACAACCTATAAACTCATCCCATGCCCTCAAGCCCGGCCCAACCCACCCTCTTCCCCGAGTCCCGCCCAGCCTCCCGCCCCATTATTCGCCCAGCCACGTCCTCCGGCCCTGTCTCCGGTAAGTGGATCTCCGCGCACTGCGACGGCGGCGCGCGCGGCAACCCCGGCCCCTCCGGCTTCGGCGCCTTCATTCAGGACGCCGACGGCACTGTGATCGCCGAGCTTTCAGAGTTTTTAGGAATCCAGACCAACAACTTCGCCGAGTACTCCGGCCTGCTGGCCTCGCTCGACTACGCGCTCCAGAACGGCCACCGCCGCCTGCGCGTCATCTCCGACTCCGAGTTGATGGTCAAGCAGATTCAGGGGAAGTACAAGGTCAAGAGCCCCATCCTCCGCCCGCTCTACGATCAGGCCAAGAAGAAGATCGCGCAGCTCGAAGCCTTCGAGATCACCCACGCCCTGCGCCACAAGAACAAAGACGCCGACCGCCTCGCCAACCAGGCCATGGACCGCGGCATGAGGCGCGGGTGACCCAACGCCGTGCCTCTCGCGTGACAAAAATTAGTTGTAGCTGACCCTGCGGTCGCCGCGCGTAATCCGCCCGATGATGTGGTAGCGCTCGTTGGCCCGGTTCAGCACGGCCTTGGCCTTCTTCACCTGCTCGGCGGGCACGACCACGATCATGCCGATCCCCATGTTGAAGGTGCGCATCATCTCGCTCTGCTCCACGTCGCCGAGCTGCTGTAGGTGCTCGAAGATCGGCGGCACGGTCCAGCTCGCCAGATCGACGACGGCGGCTGTCCCGCGCGGCAGGATGCGCGGCAGGTTCTCCGTAATCCCGCCGCCGGTGATGTGCGCCATGCCGCGCACAATCCCCGCGCCGCAGAGCTTCTTCAGGATGGCCAGATAGCTGCGATGCGTCCTCATTAGCGCCGCGCCAACCTTGTCCTTCAGCTCGTTGACGTAGTGGTCGGGTGCGTATCCTGCCACCTCGAAGAGCAGCTTGCGCGCCAGCGAGTAGCCGTTGGTATGCAGACCATTCGACGGCAGCCCGATCAGCACATCGCCCGCCTCGATCTTGTCGCCGGTAATGATGTCCGGGCGATTCACGCAGCCCACAATCGTCCCCGCCAGGTCGTACTCGCCGTCGGCGTAGAAGCCCGGCATCTGCGCCGTCTCGCCGCCGATCAGAGCGCATCCGTTGGCGCGGCAGGCCTCGGAGAGGCCACGCACGACCGTCTCCACCATCTCGCTGTCCTGCTCGCGCAGCTTGCCCGTCGCCAGATAGTCGAGGAAGAAGAGCGGCGTCGCACCCTGCACGGCGATGTCGTTGACGCAGTGGTTCACCAGGTCCGCGCCGACGGTGTGATGAATGCCCAACTCGAAGGCAACCTTCAGCTTGGTGCCCACGCCATCTGCGCTGGAGACAAGCACGGGCTGGGGAAATTTTTCCAGATCGAGAGCAAACAGCCCGCCGAATCCGCCGATCTCCGAGAGCACATGCTTGTTGAATGTCTTGCGCGCCAGCATCTTGATCCGTTGCTTGGCGCGGTCGCCCGAGGTGATGTCAACCCCGGCATCGGAGTAGGTGGCGCGGGCCTTCGCAGCGGGCTTCGCATCTGCGCGCTCTGCGTGGAGCACAGCATCGTGCGTGGAGTGGTCCGGTTGGTCTGCAAGGGGCTGGTCTGCGAGGGGCGGGGCGGGCGGATTGGAAGACACTTCAGTCACTCGAGTTCTCTTTTTTCCTGCAAGCCAACCTGCGCCAAACCGGCCTGCTCTGTTCCAGCTTGCGATGCGCACCTCTGGAGCGGGCGTGCGAACGGATTGGGACGCTGCCGTCTACAGAGCCGCACTTCGCCGCGCAAGGTGGCGAAACACCAGTCTATCAGCCGCGCATGAGGATAAATGCGGCAGACGAGTTCCGCCGGGAGGTGAATTATGGTCAGATGCCGAGGAAGTGGGCGCGTCTGGCGGCGGCGGACGAGACGCTCTCCTATACTGGATCAATGCGATCTGACAGCAGGATCAAGCCGCTTGCGCACTCGCGCGACCTAGCGCGCCGGGCAGAGGAGCTCTTCCCCGGCGGAGTCAACTCGCCGGTGCGTGCCTTTCGCGCGGTAGGCGGCGATCCGCCGTTCATCGAGCGGGCCGAGGGCGCGACTCTCTTCGACGCCGATGGCAACCGCTATGTGGACCTCTTCGGCTCATGGGGCCCGATGATCCTGGGCCACGCCTTCCCTCCAGTGTTGGAGGCGATCCGCGAGGCCGCCGGCCGCGGCACCAGCTTTGGCGCCTCCCACGCCGGCGAGGCAGCGTTAGCAGAATTAGTCCGCCGCTGTTTTCCTTCGGTCGAAAAGATGCGCTTCGTCAACTCCGGAACCGAGGCCTGCATGTCGGCGATCCGGCTGGCGCGAGGCTTTACCGGGCGCAACTTCATCATCAAGTTCGAGGGCTGCTACCACGGCCACGCCGACGCGCTTCTGGTCAAGGCTGGCTCGGGCGTGGCAACGTTCGGAATCCCCGGCTCGGCAGGCGTTCCGCCAGAGACGGTGCAACACACGCTGGCCCTGCCGTACAACGATCTCGCCGCGGTTGAGGCAGCCTTCGCCGCCCATCCGGCCGAGATCGCCTGCATTCTGGTTGAGCCTGTGGTGGGCAATGCGGGAGTAATTCCTCCAGCGCAGGGCTACCTCGAAGGCTTGCGGCGGATCGCGACCGAGCAGGGCGCGCTGCTGATTCTCGACGAGGTGATGACTGGCTTCCGCCTCTCGCTGGGCGGCGCGCAGCAGCTCTACGGGGCTGAACTGAAGACGGGGCCCGACCTCACCACGCTAGGCAAGATACTGGGCGGCGGCCTGCCCTGCGCAGCCTTTGGCGGACGAGCCGACGTGATGGACTATCTCGCGCCGCTCGGCCCCGTCTACCAGGCCGGAACGCTGAGCGGAAACCCGCTGGCAATGGCTGCCGGAATCGCGACGCTCTCGCACCTCATCGCGCACGAGGGTGAGATCTATCCGCAGCTCGAACGCGTGACGCAAGGCATTGCGGAGGGAGTTGCAGAGCTGGCGCGCAAAGCCGGCGTGCCGTTGACCACCAACCGCGTGGGGTCGATGTTCACCTGGTTCTTCACCGGCGATCCGGTGACGGGTTATGCGTCAGCAACAAAGTCCGACGGCGAGGCCTTTGCCCGCTTCCACCGGAGAATGATGCAGGCCGGAGTATGGCTGCCGCCGAGCCAGTTCGAGGCCGCCTTCGTCAGCGTAGCCCACGGCCCAGCCGAGGTCGAGCTGGTACTCGAAGCCGCGCGCGCAGCACTCACCTGATAGCCACTCGGCTACGATTGCGCGGCGCGCTCCAACTCCGCGATGACGAGTTTCTTCATCCCCATCATGGCCTGCATCGCTTTGGGGTGTTTGATGAGTTCGACAAGCCGCGCGGGCACAATCTGCCATGAGAGGCCGAATTTATCCTTGAGCCAGCCGCATTGGCTCTCGCTGCCGCCGTCGGCCGTGAGCTTCGACCAGTAGTAATCCACTTCATCCTGCGAGTCGCAGCGCACCACAAACGAGATCGATTCGTTGAACTTGAACATCGGTCCGCCGTTCAGTGCGGTGAACCGCTGTCCGTCGAGTTCGAAGGAAACGACCAGGACGCTGCCCTTCGGCCCTGGAGCATCGCCCGTGTTGCGCATTTCGCTGAGGCGGCGTGAGTTCTTGAAGACGGTGAGGTAGAAGTCTACTGCCTCTTCGGCATTCTGGTCGAACCACAGAAACGGTGTAATGCGGGGTTGGCTTTGTAGATCGCTCATTGGATTCCTCCTGCAATTGTTGGATGAAATCTCTCACGATTGAGTGCATCCCAGCGCAGCATGTGCAGATGCGCGAATTCAAATTGTTGCCTCAGTCGACGAAGTGGCTTAGCCGGCTGTCGTACTCTTCCTCTGGCTCTTCCACTGGCTTGGCATGAGAGGTTGCAGGATGCTGCTCTGTCTTGTTTGTATCTACATGCGAGTCTGGCTGAAGGAGCGCGCGCAATGTTCGCCGCAGATGTTCCAGGTTCTGGCGTATCACCTCGGGGCCCTGCTTTGCCTTGGCAAGGATGAAAGAGCCTTGAAGCACGGCCTGGATGAAGTTGCCAACGCTCTCGGCGCTCCACGGGGCGGTGGGTGAGTAGAGTTGCCGGGCGGCCTCCACGTCGCGTGTCAGCTCGGCGATGTGCGCCGACAAGGCCCGCTCGCAGGCACGCGGATCTTCGGGCGGGTCGCGTAGGTCTCCTGAATCAGAGTGCCCAGCAGGCAGGTGTAGTCGGCCAGTTCGCCGGTGAGGATCGCGGCGCGAAAGTCCAGATAACCGAGCAGGCGGTCCAAGGGGTCTGCCGGTTCGTGGTACGGTGCCCCGGCGAAGAGGTCC
Organism: uncultured Acidobacteriaceae bacterium; assembly: GCA_963828115.1. Taxonomy (GTDB): domain Bacteria; phylum Acidobacteriota; class Terriglobia; order Terriglobales; family Acidobacteriaceae; genus Edaphobacter. The sequence goes on along the minus strand of CAWHDN010000008.1, from coordinate 202,556 downwards.
TCCGTCATGGCCTCCCAGTGCGCGACAGCGGCCAGCGCCAGATCGTCCTTGCTCTTGAAGTGGTGGAAGAAGCTGCCCTTGGTTACTCCCGCGCGGTGGCAGATGTCGTCGACGGTTGTGGCGGCGTAGCCCCTGGCGCGCACCAGATCGAGTGCCGCATTCAGCAGCCTGGTCCTGGACGGCGGCTTTTCCAGGGGGTTGGATTGCTTTCGGTTAGCCATAACGCTCCTCCCACTCACGCATACTGATTAGTACGGTACCAACTAGTCGGTATTGAGTCAAGGAGCCTATCGTCTCACGGGCACATGCACAGGCAAGCCGCCCGACAGGTTCAGGGTCGAGAAGCAATGCGTTGAATCCAGTGATTTAGGCAGAGACGGCGGCGATGCTGCGGCTGGGGGCCATGGGAGCGGAGGGCATCGAGTACTTCTTGGGGCCGCGCTTGCGCGCCACCAGGATGCGGACGCGTTCCAGCAGCTCTGCTGGCGAGCACGCGCCTTTGGGCAGGAAGACGTCTGCGCGCCCTGCGCGGTCGTACGCGGTGACGGTGCCGGAGACGATCAGCGCGGGCAGTTGCGGGTGCATATCCTTGGCGCGGCGGACCAGTTCGTTGCCGTCCATCTGCGGCATGATGAGGTCCGCGAGCAGCAGATCGAGCGATCCGGGCAGGGAGTTGGCAATCACTTCCAGCGCCTGGTGCGGGTCGGTGAGGGCGATGACGCGATAGCCTCTGGTTTCCAGCAGGAAGGTCCGGACGGAGAGTATCTGTTCGTTGTCGTCGACGCAGAGAATGGTCTTCTTGGGGCGCATGACTTCTCTCTTCTGCCTGCTGACACTGTTGACCGGCTTCAGAACCGGGTCGAGCGGTGCAGCCTGGCGAATTGTGCCGTCGGGCGAGTCTGTTGGTTGGCAGACACGCCGACGGGCGGTGATAGTTGGCCCGCGGTCCGGGCCGAGGAACTCGGCTACGGCGGCTTTGGGAGCTGCTTCGACCAAGCCGGCAGGAGGGACAACCCTTGAAGCCACACCCTCGGGGGCGAAGCTCTCCTGTCTGCTCCGTGTGGAGACAGCTTCCCCGGCCGCCGAACGAGCTTATGCCGGCGCGACAGACCGCGGGGAAGAGAGAGCCGGCGGCAGGTACGCGGGTTGCCAGGCGGAACTCCGGGATGGCAGCCGTCTGGACTGCCGCAGTTCGAGTGGATCGGAGTGTCGCCAGACGATGTGTCTGAGGACCCGAAGCCAATTCGACGGGGGTGTTCAGCCAGAAACTGTGTGCCGGAGAGCCGCGACCGCGAGGCCGTTGGCTTCTCTCAACTCAATTTGTGTGAGAAACAATTACTTTTTCTGATTCAAGTACGGGTATCGGATTGCTATTGCCAAGTAAGCTTTCGTTCCTCAGCGCTTCCCCACAGTACGAAGGGTTACCCATCTTGGCAACTGCGAATAGAAGACGAAAACCAAGAGAAATTTTCCTTGCGCATTCACCGAATTTTCAAAGTATGCGTCCCTGTTGGTGATTTCCATAGTGGACCTGTTGAAATTAAGTGCAACGCGGCAGGAAAACGCGTCCGCTTGCAATAGGAATGGTGCGGCCGCCCACGCGCACATCCGTGACTCGGTCACCAGCCATCGCAGCCTGAACGGTGATGCGGCTGGGACGCAGCATCTCGATGCCCTGTTCGATGACGATCTTCTGGCCGCTGGCAGCGAGCCCATGGCGAACCAGATATGCGGTGACGCAGCCGGAGGCTGAACCCGTGGCGGGATCTTCTCCGTTGTAGAACTGCATGCGCGCGTGCCACTCCGCGCCCGAACCGGCAGCAGCGCGAGTGATGCAGTAGAAGAACTTTGCATCGCTCTGCGCAAGATACGCCTGCGATTCCGCCTGAGGTATGGCAAGTCGCGCGGCGACCTCCAGCGAGCGCAGAGGGACGATGCAGAAGGCCACGCCGGTGGAGACGGTCTGAATCGGCAGCGTCAGGTCGATGTCGTCGAGTGCGAGGCCGAGTGCGTCGGCGACAGCGCGGGGCGAATGCATCTCGCCGAAGTTGGGATCGTTCTGGCGCATGGTTGCGAAGACGCCGGGTTCCTGCTGCTGCTCGGTGAAGTTCACTTTGATGGGGCCGATGCGCAGCTCCAGCGTGATTTCTCGCGCGCCGCGCAGAACGGGGTGATTCAGATGCAACCAGCTCGCGGTGCCAAGCGTGGGATGGCCGGCAAACTCCAGCTCCTCGCGCGTGGTGAAGATGCGGACCTGGACTCCGCGCTCGCGTTCCACCTCGGCTGCGCGCGGCAGGATGAAGGTCGTCTCGCTCAGGTTGGTCTCGCGTGCCATGCGCCTGCATCTCGTCGCTGGAGAGGCCGCGCGAGTCGGTGAAGACGGCCAGCGCATTGCCCTCCAGAGGATGCTCGGCGAAGACGTCCACCTGCGCAAATGCGTACTCCTGCTGCGAAGTTTGCGCAGTCAGGACCGACGTTGGTGCAGAAGTTGCAGAACCCGAAGTTGACACAGAGCCTCCTCGAACGTATCTTTCAAGTAGACCGCATTGGAGCAAACTGCTTCAAGCCAGTTCTACTGGATGCGGTGCTGGCACAAGCTGCAAGAAGACAAGATTAGCCATGACGATGACGCCCAACACGAACCTCACCTGCTGCCGCCTCTGTTGCTGCGGTTGTACAGAGTGGGTGTGCGGATAGGCGAATCGCGGTAAGCGAAGATTCGATTCGAGCAATGCAGAACCCACCCAGAGCCAACGAGCCGGGCGGGTTTTTTATTGCGCGCAAGTTCATCCAATCCGACCAGACCAACATCCAATCACACGGGCCAGGAAAGACAATCGAACTTACGAGGTAAAATTTCATGTCACTCCGCATCAATGACGTAGCTCCCGACTTTACCGCAGAGACCACGCAGGGAACCATCCACTTTCATGAGTGGATCGGAGACAACTGGGCGGTTCTCTTCTCGCACCCCAAGGACTTCACGCCGGTCTGCACTACGGAGCTGGGCGCCGTCGCCCGCCTCGAATCCCAGTTCGCAGCGCGTGGCGCCAAGGTCATCGGCCTCAGCGTCGATCCCGTCGGCAACCACGAAAAGTGGTCGGCGGACATCGAAGACGTGGGCGGAGCGAAGGTCAACTTCCCGCTCATCGGCGACCCCGAACTGAAGGTTGCCAAGCTCTATGACATGCTGGCCGCCGACGATGGCAACACCAGCGAGGGCCGCACGCCCGCCAACAACGCGCCCGTCCGCACCGTCTTTGTCATCGGCCCGGACAAGCGCATCAAGCTGACGATGGCCTATCCCATGACCACCGGCCGCAACTTCGACGAGATCATCCGCGTGCTTGACTCAATCCAGCTCACCGCCAAGCACAAGGTCGCAACCCCGGCCAACTGGAAGCAAGGAGGCGACGTCATCATCACCGGCGCCGTCAGCAACGAGGACGCCGACAATATCTTCCCCGGCTATAAGACAGTGAAACCATACCTGCGCACAACCGCGCAACCGAAGTAGCAACAACGATCTTCACCGCCGCCCGCGCGAAGACTCAACGCGAGCGGCGGACTAAGAGCACCGATGGCGAAGTGGCTAACGCGCTGGTCTGCAAAATCAGTATTCGCGGGTTCAATTCCCGCTCGGTGCTCCAAAAAATCTGATGTGAAACAGCGATGGCCCACCAAGCGGAGGGCCATCGCTGTTTTGCGAGCGATGCGAATGCAGTACGATTCATTTAGAGGAGGCACGGCTTGCAGCGACTTGGGATTCTGCTCTCTGGACGCGGTTCGAACTTTATCGCCATCGCCGAGGCGATCCGCGCAGGCCGCCTGCCAGGGGCGGAGATCGCGGTGGTGCTCTCCAACCTGCCCGACGCCGCGGGCCTGGTTGCCGCGCGCAACCTCAGCCTTACCGCCATCGCCATCCCATCTGCCGGTCGCAAGCGCGCAGAGCACGACGCGGAGATGATCGCTGCACTACGTGAGCATCGAGTCGATCTGGTCTGCCTCGCGGGCTACATGCGCATCGTCTCGCCGGAGTTCGTTCGCGCCTTTCCCAATCGCATTCTGAACGTTCATTCAGCGCTTCTGCCCACGCTTACCGTGGCCATTTTACGCGCCTGCGAGGCCAGGAGAGGTGTCGAGCATCACATCTATCATTTCGTATCCTGACGTAACGTGGGCCTAATCACGTTACGGAAAGATTGGCGACCATCCAAGCGAGAGACTGCCCAAGCCTGTTTACGCCAGGCGGCGTGAACGTGGCTATTTGTTAGCCACTCAGTCGCTTTAGTTTCTAGGGGAAGCTAAATGAAAATGCATCGTGTAGTGGCCTGCCTCGCGGTTGTGGCAGTTCTTGCCGTTGCCGCGTTGCTGTCCAGTTGCGGCGGCGGCCAGTCTACGCAGTATGTTTTTGTGGCGGACAATGCGAATAACCGCGTTCTAGTGTATGACGCTCCGTTCACCGCGAACCAAAGCGCTATCGTGGCGCTGGGGCAAGGCGACATCAGCACCAATGCACAGCCTGATCCTCCCACAGCGGCATCATTGAGTGGCCCAAGCGGGGTTGCGGTGGACAACGCCGGCAATCTCTATGTCTCCGATTTCGGGAACTGCCGCGTGCTGCAATTCAAACCGCCGTTCAGCACTGGCATGGCTGCAACCCTGGCTATCGGTCAGATTAGCGGCGCGACAAACTTAACCACCGGCTGTCCTTCCGCCGCCGCGGCAAGCGCCACGGTTGGTATGCCAAGCGCTAATGCGATCGACAGCTCTGGAAATCTCTGGGTTGTGGACAACTTCAATAGTCGTGTACTGAACTTTCCTGCGCCTGTTACCGCCGGTGAAACTGCAAGCATAGCGATCGGGCAGGCTAATACATCGGCCACTGGTTGTAACAATGGAGGCACAGGCCTCGCCACCCTCTGCGGTCCAACAGATCTTAAGTTTGACGCAGCCGGCAACCTCTGGGTCGCAGACACCGGTAACAATCGTGTGCTGATGTACCCACTCGCGAACTTGACGACCGGGGGAAGCGCCACCGTGGAACTGGGGCAGCCGGCAGGGGCCACAGCGTTTACCTCAAGCACTGCCGACAACGGTGGTGTCTCAACAACGTCGCTCGGTGCACCCGGTGGTCTTGCATTCGACTTGGCAGGCAATCTATGGGTGACCGATGCTTTGAACGCTCGTGTGTTGATGTACCCCACGACCAACCTGAAGAGCAATGGCGCTGCCGCGACTTTGGAGTTTGGCCAGCCTGCCGCCACGGCGTTTACTTCGAACACTCCCAACAACGGCGGCATCGGTCCGAACACGCTGAGCTTACCCGGCGTGGTTACTGTGGACAGTAGCGGGAACGTCTACGTGACCGACATTGTGAACAATCGCACGCTGGTCTTTGAGCCTCCGTTAAGCAATGGCATGAACGCAACGCTGGTGATTGGACAATCGGACTTCAAGCAAGATACGGCTAATAATGGTGGTGAGAGTGCAGCCACTCAGAGCGAGCCTGCAGGCATAACTGCGTCTACATCCGCTATGATTAGTACTGGTACTGGCGCCAGTAGTACTCCCATTACTACTACTGGTACTCCACCTGCACTCGCGGCGCCAACAGGATTTTCGGCTGCCTCACCTGCAAATAAAATAATCGCAATCTGGACGCCAGAGTCAGCCGCAACTTCCTACAACCTATCTTGGACGTCTAATTCCGGAAATCTTTGGGAAAGCGGCAGCATAAATGGATTACCTGCTACCGCCAATACTTATACTATGGCAGCAACGAACGGAAGACCGTATACCCTTTCTTTGACTGCCGTAAGCGGTAGCGTTACATCTGCTCCATCGAACACGGTAAGCTTAACAGGCGGTGGTTCGGCGTATGGATGTACCCAGTTTGTGATGTATGGGGGTTGGCAGGGCTACGGATATATCGTTTCTAATGCTGATAAACAAAATTGCCAGGGTGGGACAGGTGGAATCACGATGGTCGTCGATGGACGTTCAGCAACCACTGATAATAATGGTTACTGGCAAGTCGATAATCTTCCTGCGGGGGGACCATATACTATTATTGCGAATATGCTTGGATCGGGATACCCATTCGACGTATATGGTCTATTTACAATACCATTTAATGGATTCACTTCCTGTCCCGGAGGCTCTGGGTGTCCCATAATCTGAAAGATCAGGGACGTGAATCCGCGCAACAGCTCAAGGATCGCGATGCGCGTGGGATGGGCCAGGGCCTGGAAGATGCTGGCCTTGTATGTCCGTAGCTTCTCTTGCATAGTTCACAGTATATTCGATAGCGATTGGGGGCGACTGTGCCTGCCTCCAAACCAGGCCTATCGGCAGTATGAACTGGAATGAGGATCAGGCGCAGACCCATCGTTCCGCTGTCGCAACTTCCAATCGACGACTCCGGATGCAGTACGATTCATAGGGGCGGTCTCACGCCAAAGTGCGAGACCGGTTGAAGGAGGAGGCACGGCTTGCAGCGACTTGGGATTCTGCTCTCTGGACGGGGATCGAACTTTTTGGCCATCGCCGCGGCGATCCGGGAGCACCGCCTGCCGGGTGCGGAGATCGCGGTGGTGCTCTCCAATCTGCCCGATGCCGCTGGCCTTGAAGCCGCGCGCAAGTTGGGCCTTCCCGCCATCGCCATCCCTTCGGCCGGCCGCAAGCGCGCCGAGCACGACGCCGAGATGATCGCCGCGCTCAATGAGCATCGCGTGGACCTGGTCTGCCTCGCCGGATACATGCGCATCCTGACGCCGGAGTTTGTGCGCGCCTTCCCCAACCGCATCCTCAATATCCATCCCGCGCTTCTGCCCGCCTTTCCCGGCCTCGACGCGCAGGCGCAGGCGCTGGAGTTCGGCGCCAGGGTCGCCGGATGCACCGTCCACTTCGTCGATGAACAGATGGACCACGGCGCAATCGTCATGCAGCGTGTGGTCCCGGTGCTGGACGAGGACACCGCCGAGAGCCTCTCCGCGCGCATCCTGGAGCAGGAGCACATCGCCTATGCGGAGGCTATCGCGCGCGTCCTCAGCGGCGAGTACCATCTCTCAGGCCGTCGCTACATCCATTGCATTAAAAAGTGACGAGGGCCGTGAGGCCCTCGCGTACCCGGGAACGAGGTTTCTTCCCTCAGACTTCCATGATCACCGGCAGGATCAGCGGCCTGCGGCTCATGTTCTTCTGGATGTATCGCTTCAGGTCGCCGCGCACCTTCTCCTTGATGACGCCGTAGTCGGCCTTCTCCTCGTCGCTGGAGGCCTCCAGCGTGCGCTGCACCACCAGGCGCGCCTCCGCGATTATGGCCGGATCATCGACGGTGAATCCGCGCATGACGACCTCGGGCGCAACCTCGACCTTGCCCGTGCGTTTGCTGATGGTCAGAATCGGCAGCACGATGCCGCCCTCGCCGATGCGCTGACGGTCGCGCAGGATGACGTCCTCGACCACGTCGATCGAACCGCCTGCATCGATGCACACCCGTCCCACGTTGACCTTGCCGTTTTTCGCGGCGGAATTCTTGTCCAACTCCAGGACCTCGCCGTCTTCCAGCAGGATCACCTTCTCGATCAGGCCCAGGTTTCCCGCAAGCTCGGCGTGGCGCTTCAGGTGGCGATAGTCGCCATGCACCGGCACGAAGAACCGGGGCCGCAGCAGGTTGATCATCAACCGCATCTCCTCCTGCGACCCGTGTCCGCTGACGTGGATCAGGCCCTGTGTGCCGTCGTCGTAGATGACTTTGGCTTCGCGGCGTTCCAGATGGTCGATCATGCGGTAGATCGACTTCTCGTTGCCCGGGATGATGCGCGAGCTGAGGAGCACGGTGTCACCCGCGTCGATGTGCGCGTACTTGTGGTTGTTCACCGCCGCCCGCGACAGTGCCGACATCGGCTCGCCTTGCGTGCCGGAGATCAGCACCAGTACCTTGTTGTCCGGCATCTCGCGAATCTGCCCGGGGTTGATCACCAGCCCCGGCGGCAGGTCCAGATAGCCCAGATCCTGCGCAATCTCGGTGGAGTTGTCCAGCGAGCGGCCGATCACCGCGACCTTGCGCCCATGCGCTGCGGCCAGCTCCATCGCAACGCGGATGCGGTGGATCGAAGACGAGAAGCAGCTGAAGAAGAGCTTCTTTTTGGTCTGCGCGAAGATCTCATCCAGTCGCGGACGCACCGCTCGCTCGCTCGGCGTGTAGCCCGGCCGGTCCACGTTGGTCGAGTCCTGCAGCAGGCACAACACGCCCTGCTTGCCCAACTCGGCAAAGGAGTGCAGGTCGAAGGGCTTGCCGTCCGGCGCAGAGAGGTCGATCTTGAAGTCGCCGGTATGCACCACCACGCCCACCGGCGTGTGGATGGCGTAGGCCACGCAGTCCGCCAGGCTATGGGTCACGCGGATCGGCTGGATCGTGAACGGCCCCAGAGTGAAACGCCGCCCGGGCAGGACCTCGACCAGCTCGGCATCGTCCAGCAGATGGTGCTCGTCCAGCTTGCCCTCCACCAGGGCCAGGGTGAACTCGGTGCCATACACCGGCACGTTCAGCTCGGAGAGGATCCAGGGCAGCCCGCCGATGTGGTCCTCGTGCCCGTGCGTCAGAATGATGCCGCGAACCTTCTCGCGGTTCTCGGTCAGGTAGCTGATGTCGGGCACCACGATGTCGACGCCCAGCAGTTCTTCTTCAGGAAACATCAGGCCGGCGTCGATGACGATGATCTCGTCCTGCCAGCGCACGGCGGTGCAGTTCATACCGAACTCGCCAAGGCCCCCAAGGGGGATGATACGTAATTTATCTTGAGCCATTTACCTTGAGTTTATCAGGTGCGTTGGTGGGCCACTGTTGCATGACGCTGGAGGAGGAATAATTTGCGCTCATGGTTGGATGCAGAATCCGGCGTGGGTGGCGCCTGCAACTTCAATAATCCATTGCATATGAATCGAACGCGGAATATTCTCGGCTTAGCCACATCACATCCTGAGGCGAACGTCCATGTTCCTTCCAGCCCTGCTGTCCAGTTTGCTTTTTGCACAATTAGCACCCGCCATCCCAGCCACAGCCCCCGATCCCGACTATCCAATCCACGTTCAACTCGCGCAGGTGGGTGTAACCGGCGGCACGTACTTGAGCTACTACGGACGCGGTAACATAATTGGCGACAATCCAACTGGATTCGATTACGCCTCCGACTGTTACCGGCAATTGGGACCGATCCAAAACCGCGACCCAAACGCCGTCTATCAGGCGCGTTGGAAGAAACAGGATCAGAGACTGGAGATCCTCCTACAGGAGATTGGCAGCACACACACCTCCCGCTGCGAGCTTAAAAGTTACGCTGGAGCCGACTCCCTACCAACTCAATACAGCGAATCCAGCCTCTTCGCCGCCGTTCATCGCGGCGACCGCGCCAAATCCCGACTACCCACTCCGCGTTCAACTCACGGTTACGCGCTCGTCCTTCAGCAGCAGCAACGGTTCTCATGCCGAAGGCCGCGGGAACATCCTCGACAAACCCGAACTGGGTTTTGACTTCTCCGACTCCTGCGATCAACGACTCTCCGTACACTACGACCCCAACCAGTTTTTTCAAGCCCGCTGGAAGAAGAAAGACGCAACGCTCGAAATTCTCCTGCAGGAGGTCGGCAGCAATAAGATCAGTTTCTGCGATCTGGAGTTGACCATCCAGCCACATCCCTATGAGCTGTCCCCGTTCCATCGTCTCCCGGAGACTCAGCCACCCCTGTCAACCTCTCCCACGCCAGCACTAAAATAACGTTGCCGCAGCAAGACAGCGTTCTATCGCAGTAATTCTTCCAGCGTCGTCGACAGGTCCGTCTTCTCGTCGCGGTACTTCACAATCACCGGCGTTAGACGCTCAATCCATCTGCCTGCCGTAGCCCGCGGGCACCGCGCGAGAGCCAGGAACCACCACTGCGCCTTCGGGAATAATCAGCGGCGTTGCTGGAGTCGCCTTCAACATCGTGCCGTGCACCACATCGTAGACCGGCGTGCCCCGCGTCAGGATCGTTCCCGCCGCTAGCACCGCGCCGCGCCGCACGATGGTTCCCTCGTAGACGCCAGTGTTGCCGCCCACCAGCACATCGTCCTCGATGATCACCGGCGATGCGTTCACCGGCTCCAGAACGCCGCCAATCTGCGCCCCGGCCGACAGATGCACCCTCCGTCCGATCTGCGCGCACGATCCCACCAGCGCGTGCGAGTCCACCATCGTTCCCTCGTCGACGTACGCCCCAACGTTGATATACGCCGGCGGCATCACGACCACGCCGCACGCTACAAACGCTCCCGAGCGCACCGAGCTGCCGCCGGGAACGATGCGCACGCCATCCTCTGGTGCAAATCTCCGCGCCGGGTAGGTTGATTTGTCGAGGAAGCTGAGCGCGCCGTCGCCGCTCATCTGGGTCAGCGCGCCAATGCGAAAGCCCAGCAGAATCCCGCGCTTCACCCACGCATTCACCCGCCATCCGGTGGGCGCATCCGCATCCGGCTCCGCTGCGCGCAGAGTGCCCGCCTCCAGCGCGTAGCGCAGTTCAAGAAACGCGCTCAGCGCGTCCACATCGCTGACGGGTTCAGCACCCGCGGCAAATGACTCTTCGATTCTGGATTCGAGGCTTGCAGTTGTCATGGTCTGCTCCGATTGTAGCCGCACCCGGAACGACGATGTGGCTACCCGCCCGTCCCGCATGGATGAGGTGAAATGTGAGGCTTCCTGTAGAAATTACCGTCCCCGTCGCCGTACTCGGCATCTGCGCAAGTAACTCGGACGTAATGTTTGCCCTGGAACCGCCAATAGCTGAGACCGGAATCGTAGGCTGAGCCGTGCATTGAGGTGATGATGTCAGGAAGCCCGTGGTGCATACTCGCTTGCAGCTTGAACGACTGTGTAACTTTATTCAGCAGAACCTTGTAGTCGCTGCTCAGGACCCAAAAGGCACAATTACTAGCCGCGCCGCACCACATTGGGGAATATACGCTCTGCACCAGAAAAATATGCCCGGATGCGGTCTTCACTTGCATCGCCAGAAGTTCTACCGGTTTAAGATTCAACCGTTTTGAGATTCCTTGCTGATCCTGCGCAGGCAAACTGCCGATGGGCTGGCTCACCACTTGAGCGTCTTTCATATCCCAATCGACGCGCTGTGAAGATGCGCATGGGACTGCAGCAAGCAATAAGACGAATAGAACGGCACTGTGCTTCTTCGGCATTCAGAACGTCCTTGGATTCTGAATTAATTTACCAGCAGCCCAAGCTCAATGAGCAGTTGTTCCAGCTTGCGCTGCGTGGCCGCTGTCACCGGCACCATGGGCAGGCGCAGGTGGTCTTTGCCGTGGCCCAGCAGCGCCAGCACAGCCTTTACCGGCGCGGGGCTCGGCTCCGAGAAGTGCGCCTGCATCAGCCGGAAGTATTTTGTGTTGATCGCGCGCGCCGTCGCCCAGTCGCCACCGAGCGCCGCCTGCACCATCTGTGCCATCTGCGCGGGAATCGCGTTCGACGCCACCGACACCAGCCCCGCCCCGCCCAGCGCGATCACCGGCAGCGTCAGCGCGTCGTCGCCGCTGAAGACCTTGAAGCCCGTGGGCGCGTTGTTCAGAATCTCGGTGATCTGCGCGATGTTGCCGCTCGACTCCTTCACGCCAATGACGTTCGCCAGCTCGGCCAGCCGCAGCACCGTCGCCGGCTCCATGTTGGTGCCCGTGCGCGACGGAATGTTGTAGAGCAGAATCGGCAGCGGTGCCACTGCTTCCGCAATCGCGCGGAAGTGCTGGTACTGGCCCTCCTGGCCGGGCCGGTTGTAGTACGGATTCGCCGTCAGAATGCCGTCCAGCCCGGGAATCTTTGCCACCTTCTTCGCCCGCGCCACGGCCTCGCTGGTGGCGTTGTGAGTGCAGCCGCCGAAGACCGGAACGCGTCCCGCCGCGGTCTTCACTGTGATCTCCATGACGCGCGCGTTCTCGGCCTCCGTCATCGTCGAGGCTTCGCCCGTGGTGCCGCATGCAACCAGAAAGTTGATGCCCGATTCGATCTGCCAATTGACCAGGCTGATCAGTGCAGGCTCGTCGAGACTGCCGTCCGCGTCAAAGGGTGTTACCAGTGCTGTGCCACAACCGGAGAGTTCCATAATGAGTGTCAGTTTACCCTTTCGCGCAGTGGAATTCGCGGATTACTCCGCGAAATTGCAGCCGTCGCCTGCGCCTAAACCCACTCGCCCGCGCGCATCAGCGGTTCCGCCGCGCCACTCGCAGTAATGCCGTCCACATCCATCTCCGCCGATCCGATCATCCAGTCCACATGGATGAGGCTGTCGTTTGCGCCCAGCTTCGCCAGCTCCTCTTCGTTCATCTTTTCGCCGCCGATCAGGCACGTCGAATACGCCTTGCCCAGCGCAATGTGGCTCGCCGCGTTCTCGTCGAAGAGCGTACTCCAGAACAGTATCCCCGCTGCCGCAATCGGCGACGAAGCGGGCACCAGCGCTACCTCGCCCAGCCGCCGCGCGCCCTCGTCGGTCGAGATCAGCCGGTTCAGCGCGTCCTCGCCCGCCGTCGCCGAGGCCTCCACGATCTTCCCGCCCGCGAACCGGCAGCGGATGTTCTCGATCAGCGTCCCCTGATGCGAGAGCGGCTTGGACGCGCGCACCACGCCGTCCACGCGCTCCTTGTGCGGCGTGGTGAAGCACTCCTCGGTGGGGATATTCGGCTGGCAATAGACTCCATTTCCCGCCGTCGTCCCACCGCCCGCCCACAGATGCTCGTCCGCCAAACCCACCTTCAGATCGGTGCTTCCGTCTTTGGATTTGAATCTCAGCGCCGCGAATCGCTTCGCATTCAACGTGTCCACGCGTTCCTTCAGGCGCGCTCCGTGGGCCAGCCAGTCGGCCACGGGATCGTCGCCGGTAATCCGCGACGCAACGAAGATCGCCTCCCACAGCTTCGCCACCGCCTGCTCCACCGGCTCATTGGGGAAGACCAGCCTCGCCCACTCCGGAGTCGCCGCGGCAACAATCGTCCAGTTGATCTGGTGCCGCGTAATCAACTCCATCGCGGGCTTCGCTGCCTTCGACGCGGCAATATTTGCACGCGAGACCTTCGCCGGATCCTGCCCCGCAAGCAGCGCCGGATTCCCGCCCGCAATCGCCATGCGCGCCGCGCCATTCTTGAACGCCGTTGCAATCGCATCCTGCAACCACGCGGGCGAGTAGTCGAAGCTTGCGTCAGGAGCATGCTCGTAACGCGCCAGCACGCAGGGATCGTCGCTGTAGAAGGTCGTCACCAGCAGCGCGCCCGCGCGATACGCGTGCTCCGTAATCCGCCGCACCAGCGGCAGCGCCTCCGTCGGCGCGGTCAGCAACATCTCCTGACCCGCGCGCAGGTTCAGGCCCACGCGCACCGCGACCTCGGCCAGCCGGTCCAGCTTTTCATCGAAAGAGAGCGAGGCAAACGCAGCGGAGTGTGAAGTTGAACTCATGCCATTAGGCTAGGGGGCAGGGAATCGAAACGCAAGTCCAGCCGATCTACGAACGCTCACTCCGGCAGGCCCATGCCGCCAATCTTCCCCAGCTCGCGCTTGATCGCCATCTTATCGAGCGTCGCCAACGGCAGCGCAAGCAGCAGCGAGATGCGCCGATCCAGAATCGTGTACACCCCGCGGTAGGCCCTCGCGATCTCCTCGCGCGTGCCCTCTACAGCCGCCGGATCGGCCACGCCCCAATGCGCCGACACCGGCTGCCCCGGCCACAGCGGACAGCTCTCCCGCGCCGCGTTATCGCAGACCGTGAAGACGAAGTCCATCTGCGGCGCGCCGGGCACGGCAAACTCGTCCCAAGACTTACTGCGCAGCCCATCGGTGCTCAGCCCGGCCAGATCTAATTGCCGCAATGCCTCAGGCCGCACCGCGCCCGCCGGATGGCTCCCCGCGCTGTACGCAGTGAAGTTGGGCGCCCCCTTGCGGTTCAGAATCGCCTCCGCCAGAATCGACCGAGCAGAGTTCCCCGTACACAGAAACAACACGTTATAGTGCGGCATCCTTGATCTCCTCGAAACCGGCGACTCTGGCTCAGTTGCAAAAACACATACGCTAAGACAAATGTATCTATTGCCAACATATTCGTCAAGGCGTATAAGTAATCCATGGCAAAAAAATCGCCGCGCACCAAGCCAACGCGCTTCAACAAAGAACGCTTCTTCCAGGCCCTGGGCGACACCACCCGCCTGCGCCTGCTCAACCTGATGGGCGGCCAGGAGCTATGCGTCTGTTATTTCGTTGAGGTCCTCGACCAGCCACAGCCCAAGATCAGCCGCCACCTGGCCTACCTGCGCCGTGCCGGAATCGTCGAGACGCGCCGCGAGGGCAAGTGGATGCACTACCGCATCACTCGCCCGACGGACGCCGGAGCCGCCCAGCTCCTGCGTCAGACGCTTGCCTGGCTCAAGCAGGACCGCGTCATGCAATCCGACCGCGCGCGCCTCACCAAGGCCTGCTGCGCACCAGCGAAATTTGTAACCCTGCAATCAGCCCCCGCGCCCACCGCCGTCGCGCGCACCCGCACCCGGAAGGCCCGCTAACCATGGCGCAGACCGAAGGCCGCACCTGCGCTCCGCTCGCGCGCAAGCATCTCTCCTTTCTCGATCGCTTCCTCACGCTCTGGATCTTTCTCGCCATGGCCGCCGGCGTTGGCCTGGGTCACTTCGTGCCTCACGTCTCCGGCTTCGTCAACCGCTTCCAGAGCGGCACCACTAACATCCCCATCGCCATCGGCCTCATCGTCATGATGTTTCCGCCGCTGGCTAAAGTCCGCTACGAAAAACTCGGCGAAGTCTTCCGCAACCGCCGCGTCCTCGCGCTCTCGCTGGTGCAGAACTGGATCATCGGCCCCATCCTGATGTTCCTTCTCGCTCTCGTCTTCCTGCGCGGAGAACCAGCCTACATGCGCGGCCTCGATCCTGATCGGTATAGCCCGCTGCATCGCCATGGTCCTTGTCTGGAATGAGCTGGCCGAGGGAGACACCGACTACGTCGCCGGTCTGGTCGCCCTCAACAGCATCTTCCAGGTCCTCTTCTACAGCCTCTACGCGTGGGCATTTCTTACCGTGCTGCCCCGCTGGTTCGGCCTTGCGGGAAGTGTCGTCCCCATCGGCATCGCGCAGATCGCGCGCAGCGTCGGCCTCTATCTCGGCGTTCCGTTTGCCGCCGGATTCCTCACCCGATTCATTCTGATTCGCCGCAAGGGAGAAGACTGGTATCGCGCGCACTTCCTCCCGCGCATCGGCCCGCTCAGCCTGATCGCGCTGCTCTTCACCATCGTTGTGATGTTCTCTCTGAAGGGGGATCTCATCGTGCGCCTGCCGCTGGACGTGGCCCGTATCGCGCTTCCGCTGGTGCTCTACTTCCTCATCATGTTTCTGGTCAGCTTCTGGATGGGCAAGCGGCTGGGCGCGGACTATGCGCAGTCCGCCGCGCTCTCCTTCACCGCCGCCGGCAATAACTTCGAGCTGGCCATCGCTGTCTCGGTCGCCGTCTTCGGCCTCAACTCCGGCGAAGCCTTCGTCGGAGTCGTGGGCCCGTTGATCGAAGTTCCCGCCCTCATCAGTCTGGTCAACGTCGCCTTCTGGATCAGAAAGCGCTTCTTCGCCCGCGAGCCGCTGCGCGTCCCACCCCGCGCTGCCTGAAACCTCGTACCTCGTACCTCGAACCACGAACCTAGATCTGGCAGCTCACCATGCCGCGCTTTTCCAGGTACCGCTGGTGGAACTCCTCGGCCTTCCAGAAGGCGCACGCCGGCATCACCTGCGTCGCAATCGGCTTGCGATAGGCGCCGGTTGCGTTCAGCTCGGCGATCTTCGCCCGCGCCTGCCACAGCTGGTCGTCCGAATGCGCAAAGATCACGCTGCGGTACTGCGATCCCCAGTCCGGCCCCTGGCGGTTCACCTGCGTCGGGTCGTGCATGGCAAAGAACGCGTCCAGCAGCGTATCGAACGAGATGCGCGCGGGATCGAAGGTCACATCCACCACCTCGGCATGTCCCGTGTGGTCGTTGCACACGTCCTTGTAGGTGGGGTGCTCCAGATCGCCGCCCTCATATCCAGCCGCCGTATCGATCACTCCCGGCATCTCTGCAAATCGGGCCTCAACGCCCCAAAAACATCCAGCTCCAAATGTTGCGTGCTCAATTGCCACTTTGTCTTGCTCCTTTACCGTCCCAAATCCTGCCCCGAGGGGTCTTTCGATCGTCCGTCTGTTCAATGCCTGTTTCTATATCGGCGAATCTCCGTCTGGCTTCGCTCTCCACTTCGCGCTCCGGCTTGTCGCTCCAACTGCTCTCTCTATTTGGACGTATCTCACCCCATCCTGTCTTCCACCGCAGTGTTAATCCGCGTGTATTTCTAGGCTCACCGACCCACTCTCGTCAAACCCTCTTTTGGGTCATACCCACATTGCCAACCCCACCTCGCCACGCCCCGGGCACACCTTCGCACCAGGCGCGCGCGTAAGTCTCAGTTGTTGGCTCATTCACCACTCATTTACTGAATGGAACCCGCTTGCCGGCGGCGTAGTTGCTCCCGTCAAACTCGTCCCGCCGCACCCCAAAAAAATCCTGCCGCAAAACCCACGTCTTCAACCAACAACCAGCAACCGGCAACTCACAACTGTCTTCGTTTCTTCTTCTCCGGAGCCTTCAACTGGGCAAACTCCGGCAAGCGCTTCTTCGGCACCACCTTTTTGCCCGCCGCCGCCCGCCCCAGCGCCATCACCTCGCCCAGGGTCAACTCGCGGAACTCACCCGGCGGAACGTCCAGCCGCAGCGCGCCGTATCCGATCCGCCGGATCTTCTCCACGTGGTGGCCAATCTCCTCGAACATCTTGCGCAACTGGCGATTCCGCCCCTCGGTCAGCGTCACCTCGTACCAGGGGTTGTCGCCGCCGCGCACCATCTCCACCCGTGCCGGAGCGGTCACAATCCGGTCCCGCCGCCCGGCCCGCACCTCATCCAGCCGTCCGCGGTCGATCACGATCCCCCGCCGAATCTGTTCCAGCCCCGCCGCCGCAGGCACGCCGCTCACCTTCACCAGGTAGGTCTTCTCCACGCCCGCCGCAGCCTTCGACAGCGAATTCGCCAGTTCGCCGTCGTTGGTCATCAACAACAGGCCCTCCGACAGATAATCCAGCCGCCCCACCGGATACAGCCTCACACGGTCGCCGTGTGGCCCCGCCTTCGGCTTCATCATCAAGTCCATCACGGTAGGCCGCTTCTGCGGATCGTCTAGCGTCGTCACGTAGCCCGCGCGGCTTGTTCAGCATGTAGTAGCGCCGCACCTCGGGCCCCTTCAGCAGCTTGCCATCCACCCGGATGTGGTCGCGCGCGGCGTCGTGCTTCGTCCCCAGCTCGCAGACCACCTTGCCGTTCACCTGCACCCGCCCGGCCAGGATGATCTCCTCGGCCTTCCGCCGGCTTGCCACCCCCGCCGCCGCCAGAATCTTCTGCAGCCGCTCACCCTTTACCTCAACTTCGGGAGCACCACCGGCTTTACTCTCAATCGCTTTCGTCATCCCTGCCTCATCCTTCTGTCCGCGGAATTGTCATCGCGGTCACATCCATCTCAAGTGGCCAATGCAAACCGGCCCTCCCTCCATTATCGCCCACCCACTCCTCGGCCTCCGATCCCTTCGAGAGTCGTCATTCTGGCGAAGCCAGAATCTCCGTATTGGCCTCAGCCTTCACCCCCTCCGCAGCATCCTTCTCATACGCCAGCAAATCCCCCGGCTCGCACTCCAGCACCTCGCACAGCCGCTCCAGCGTGCTGAACCGGATCGCCTTCGCCTTCCCCGTCTTCAGCACAGACAGGTTCTGCGCCGTAATCCCCACCAGCTCCGCCAGCGTATTCAGCCGCATCTTCCGCCGAGCCAGCATCACGTCCACATTCACCACAATCGGCATCGCTCGCCCTCGCTCAAACGACCAGGTCCTGCTCTTCGCGCATCTCCGCCGCCACAGCCATAAACCACGAGATCGCCACGATAATCAGCCCATTCACCACCATGTCGCCGCTCAAATCCAACCCCAGCCCGCTCGGCGGATGCAGCTCAATCGCGCGGTCAATCAACGGCCACGCAATCTTCATCACGCCCAACAACACACACGTCCATCCCCACAGCCGAAGCTGCCTCACTGCATCCCGCGTAAAGACCTCGCCCTTCGCGAAGTCGCCCAGTAGCCGATGCAGGTGGTAAACGCACTTGAACATGATTGCAAACGTCACTGCGCCCAGTAGGCCCACCACCAGGCGTCCCCGCCCCGTCAGGGCCGCCACCGGAAAAATCCCGTAGTGGGCGCTGATGGCCCCTACCAGGCCTTTTCCTGGGAACAGGATTATCTTTTCAATCCGAAGCCCCCGTAGCACAATCAACCCAAGCACAAGCTTGCAGAATCCACGCAGAATGCTGCTCACCCGCCGAATCTTCCTCAGTCTTGCCTCATTCTCAGGCTGCATAAGAAACTCCTCCCTGGAGAATCTCTCCACGCCCCGATCATACGCAAACGATTCTGTTTGTCAATAGTTTTTTATCGTTTATCAATAATTATTGATTGCTATACACAATCAACAGCCAGACGCCACATCCATCCTCTCTCCCCGCGATGGGTGGGATGGATGCGACTCACAAGCTCTCGCCACCTTGAATAACGTCCTAAGCCGCCGATGGGCCGGACGCGTCATCCTCCGGCTCCAGCGCGTGTGGCTCTGGCTCTTTGGCTGGTTCGGGCGGCGCAGACGGCTCGTGCTCCATCGCCATCTCCTCCTGCTCGGCCAATTGTCCGGCCATCTTCTCGAACTCCTCGATCGAGGGCAGCTCGGAGACGTCCTTCAGCCCGAACTTCAGCAGAAACTCGCGCGTCGTCTTGTACAGGATGGGCCGCCCGATCACATGCTTGCGCCCCGCCGTCGCAATCAGCTTGCGCGCCAGCAGCGAACCCAGCACGCCGCTCGAGTCCACGCCGCGGATCTCCGAGATCTCGGGCGCCGTCACCGGCTGCTTGTACGCCACCACGGCCAGCGTCTCCAGCGATTGCAGCGTCAGCTTCAGCGGCGGCTTCAGAGTCTTCACGAATCCGCGCACCGCGTCGTGGTACTCCGGCTTGGTGGCAAAACGGAAGCCGCCCGCAACCTCGCGAATCTCCAGCCCGCGATCAGGGGTCGCGTATTCGGCGATCAACTGGTCCAGCAGCACGCGAAAGTGCGCGCGCAGCCGGGTCAGACGCGCCCGCTCCGCCCGCGCCGCCGCTGCCTCGCCCGCAGCCGCATCGGCCGCAGAGGAGTCAGTTGCCGAGTCCTCAGCCGAATCCGTCGGCTCCGCAGTCTGTGGATTCGGCTCCGGTACTGGATTTTCAGACGTGGGTTCAGCGACCGCTTCGCCCGCCGCCGCATCGAAGTCCGCCAGCAGCGTTGGGTCTGCCTCCGCCGCTCCCGTCTCGTTCAGCGAGAGCGTCTGCTGGGCCGAGACAGCGCGATCCAGCTCCGCCTGCGCCTCATCGCCCAGCAGGCCCAGCAGTTGCGCCAGCGTCACCGGCTCTTCGGACGCATAGATAACAGCTTCGATCTTTGCTTTCAGGCTCATGATTAGTGTCAGACGTAAGCATATCAACCCTGCGGCCTGTGCGCTGAGACAAGTGACGCGCGCAGAGAGATTGAGTCGGCGGATTCAACAGTAAAGCGCCACCGGGCAGGGACTAATCGAACGAGATCATGATCTTGGTATACGCCGCCGGATTCTCGCTCCACGCGCGCAGGATCGCCGGCGCCTCGTCCAGCGGCACGGTCGCGCTGATTGCCTCCGCGGTGGGGAACCGTTTCTGCTCGAACATGCGGATCACCTCTTTGAAGTCCTCGGGCAGCGCGTTGCGCGAGCCGCGAATGTCCAGCTCCTTCTGCACAAACAGCCGCGTCTCGAAGCTGACGGCGTCCTTGGCGTATCCAATGTAGACAACGCGCCCGGCGAACGAGACCTCCTCGACGGCCGCGCGATAGGTCTCGGGCCTGCCAATCGCTTCGATAATCACATCGGGCCCGTCGCCGCCCGTGATCTCTTGTAGCCGTGCGTGGACGTCCTCGCGTGTGGTGTTGATCAGCTCCCGCGCGCCAGCGTTCCTGGCAATCGCCAGCTTCTTGTCGTCGATGTCGATGGCAACAACGCGCGCATCGCGAAAGGCCGCCGCCGCCACCGCGCCCAGACCGACGCCGCCGCATCCATACACCGCAACCGTGTCCTTCGCCGTCACCATCCCGCGCGCAACCGCATGGCAGCCCACCGTGAGAGGCTCTACCAGAGCCAGTTCTTCCAGTGGCAGCGAGGCCGCGTACAACTTCTCCACCGGCATGGAGATGGTGTCCATCAGCGCGCCGTCGCGCTGCACCCCCAGCGTGTGATTGTCACGGCACGCATTGAAGCGCCCCTGCCTGCAAGAGGTACACTTGCCGCAGCTCGTATATGGCGACAGCGTCACATTCATTCCCGCCGTCAGGCCGAGGTCGTTTGCGGGCACATGCTCCAGCGTTGCGCCGACCTCGTGGCCTGGAATCCGCGGATATGTCACCATCGGATTCTTGCCCAGATACGTGCTCAGATCGCTCCCGCACAAGCCGAGGCGGCGGACCCGCATTGTAGCTTCCAGCGGGCCGGCAACCGGACGTTCCATCTCAATGACCCGTGCCTCGCCGGGCCGGTCGATCACAAGTGCTCTCATCAGTTTCTTTGTCCCTCTCCATCTCTTCCGTCGGCAAGTGCTTCACCAGTGCCAGTATAGAAGATCGCCGGAGGTCTTGAAGCGAACAGCAATACGGCCGGGCGGATCCATGGCGTTCCAGGAAATGCGAATTTCCGGGAACAACCCTCCGTGAATGTGGGAAGATAGGCAGAATGGCTACGGTCGGCGTAATTATCCCTGCGTTTAATGCTGCAAAAACTCTGCCGATCGCACTGGAGAGCGTCGCGTCGCAGACCTTTGACGACTGGCAGATTCTGCTGGTCGACGATGGCAGCACAGACAACACCGCCGAAGTCGTCGCCCCCTTCCTCACTCGCTTCGGCCCCAAAATCCTCTACATCAAGCAGCAGAACCGCGGCCTGCCCGCGGCAAGAAACACCGCCATTCGCGCCTCGTCCGCCGAGTACCTCGCGCTGCTCGATGCCGACGACGTATGGCTGCCCTGCCGCCTCGAGGAGTCGCTAAAGGTTCTGCGCGAGCGCCCGCAGGCTGGCCTCGCCTATGGCGGCATCACCAGCATCGACCAGGATGGCAGGCCCGGAGAATCGTTCTTGGGGAATCGTCGGTTCGCCGAAGGCCGCATCGCGCCGCGCATCTACATGCGGCAGGTTGAGCTGCCCTGCCCCACCCTTACATTCCGCCGCAAGTGCATCGACGAAGTTGGCTTCTTCGATGAGACGATGCGCGCCACCGAGGACCGCGATCTCTGCCTGCGCATCGCCCTGCGCTACGAGGTTGCGTTTGTCCCCAGGGTCATCGCCTGCTACCGCGTCTCGCCCAGCTCCATGACCACCGATCCCGAGCGCATGATTCACGCCCAGATGCAGTTCATCGAAAAGCATTACGGAGCTCCCGGTTGCGGCTGGGCTGCGCGCCGCATCGCCCTCAGCCAGTGCTACAAGCAGCGCGCCGACGCCTTGTCGCTCCGCCGCCGGAGGTGGCCTGCCCTGGCCAGTTCCCTGCGCGCCCTGGCCCTCTCTCCATTCGATATCGGCAACATCCGCACCGCCGCATCCATGCTCCTGCGCGGCTCTGGACTCAGAGGGGCATAACCGGAATCGAAATTGCGTGATGAGCGGGATTCGCGGTTCATACACTTACTGGAGACTCGCTCCTGCACCGTGCGCCGGACTCGCTGCCGACAGATGAAAGTCAAAATGGTCCAGGTCCTGCTCCCTGGAAAAATGCGGCTCGGAGACAAACTTCGGGTCTCCGCAGCTCTCGTGCATGAATCCGACGGGGCACCCAACGCCTCGTATCCCGTAGTACAGGTTGTTGGTGCGGATCACATTCCCGATCTTCTTCTGGTAGTAAAATCCGCCCGGCCCGCCCGGCTTTCCTCCCAGGTTGTAGGTCCCGGGATTGTCGTATCCCAGAACGATATTGTTCTTGAAGGTCAGCGTGCTGGCGGAGCAGCCGCCATCGTCCCAGCACCCAATGTCGAAGCTGGTCGGAGCATAGGTGACAATCGTATTGTTGGCGATCAGCGCCGTGCCGCCCTGCCGGAAGTTGAACGAGAGCGCATCGTTCGAGCGGCAGAAGTCGCCCAGATGCGCGTTGTAGCTGCCCGGCAGGCCTGCCATCGGCTGAGACATCCTCAGGCAGTTCGCAATCACCGTATTGTTGGTGAACACCGCCGGGTTCTCGTTCGGCCCCCACTTGAACGGCTGCCCATTGTTGCCCCGCGCCGTGGAGTTCGTGATGCTCAACGAGCATCTGCCCGTGTCCATGTGCCCCAGGTCCAGCCCGTCCTGCGTGTTGTAGTTGAATGCCGAGTGGTCGACGTTCGCCGTCAGGCACATCCCCGGCGGCGTTCCCACCCCATCGCCATAGCCCCCATTGCTCTGGCCATAACAGGAATAGGCCCCGCTGCCGGGATAGATCTGGTTGCATCCGCTCCACTCAATCGTGGAAAAGTTGAAGTTCCACACTCCATGGACGCTCGCGGTCTGCCTGCCATCGTCGAAGTCCCACCCGGCCATGCCGTTGTAGGCAATGTCGCAGCGCAGGCAGCTAACCACCCCTCCAATCGCTCCGATCACTCCCCGATCCGTGTGCCCATGGATCCATAGGTCCTGCATCGTTAGATCGTGCGTATGCACGTCTGTGGAGACGCCGTCCGAGTCGAAGTCGTCCAGCGGCCCGCCCCGGCTGCAGCCCCTTGGCAGCATCGGATCGCCATGCGACACGCACTGCGCGTGACTGGTCACCTCCAGGCACTGCACATCCACATACTGTGCTCCCGATAAGTTCAGCGCGCTGCCAACTGCAAACCCGCCGAAGATCTGCGTCACCTTCGTCTTATCGACCGCGTTCCCAACACTGCAACTTGCGTAGTTCTCGCCCAGAATGCGCGTGTGCCGCCCCGCTGTTCCAGCCGGGATGACTGGGTTCGAGCAGGCGTACGGCCCCTGTCCTCCAAAGCACCAGGTATAACCCGCCCCCTTGCCGGTCGCGGCATCGAACCCAACCCGCCACGGCCCGCCGCGAAGGATCACCGTGTCCCCGCCGGCAATCACCCACGCATCGTTGCCGTAGCTCTGATCATCCCACAGATAGCGGTAGTCCTTGAACGCACAGTGCTGGTTTACTCCCCGGCCGCGATACGCGGCGTCCGCCTTGCCATCGCACTGTCCCGTCGGCGCCTTGGCCGAATAGCGCGTCCCTCCATCCTTGCGCACATACCATGTCTCCCCAAACGCAGGCGCGCAGATCAACAGCAGCAATAACGACCACAGAATATTGCGACGCATTCTCACTTTTCGGTTGCTCCAATCGAGGGCGGATTCACCCGTGAGCGAAGTATAGTCGAAGGCGGCATTCTGCCGTTTGAGCGCAACTGGCGCATGGCGCCACACTCCCGCAGTCGGCACAACCCGCGCCATCTTGATAAAATTGAAGTGCAGACAACGCACAAGGAGATCCATGGCAACTCTTCTCGAACAGCTTCGCACCATGACCACCGTCGTCGCCGACACCGGCGACATCAACTCCATCGAAAAGTTCAAGCCGCAGGATTCCACCACCAATCCCTCGCTCATCGCGGCCGCGGCCCAGATGCCCGCCTACCAGCCCATCGTCGACGGCGTCCTCCAGCAGGCGCGCGCCGAGGCTGGCCCCGCCGCCACCGACCAGGCCGTCGCCGCCCTCGCCTTCAAGTCGCTCGCCGTCGCCTTCGGCCGCAAGATCCTCGCCATCGTCCCCGGCCGCGTCTCCACCGAGGTTGACGCCCGCCTCTCCTACGACACCGAAAAGACCATCGCGCAGGCACGCGAGATCATCGCGCAGTATGACAAGGCCGGCATCGGCCGCGAGCGCGTCCTCATCAAGATCGCCTCCACATGGGAGGGCATCAAGGCCGCTGAAGTCCTGGAGCGCGAGGGCATCCACTGCAACCTCACCCTCCTCTTCGGCCTGCACCAGGCCATCGCCAGCGCCGAAGCCAAAGTCACGCTCATCTCGCCCTTCGTCGGCCGCATCCTCGACTGGTACAAAAAAGATACCGGCAAGGACTACTCCGGCCCCACCGATCCCGGAGTCATCTCCGTCACCACCATCTACAACTACTACAAGAAATTCGGCTACAAGACGCAGGTCATGGGCGCCAGCTTCCGCAACATCGGCGAGATCACCGAACTCGCCGGATGCGACCTGCTGACCATCGCCCCCAAGCTGCTCGCCGAGCTTGACTCCAAAGAAGAAAATCTGCCGAAGAAGCTCGACGCTGCTAAATCCGCCGCCATGTCCATAGAGAAGCTCTCCATCGACAAGGCCACCTTCGACCGTATGCATGCCGCCGACCGCATGGCCAACGACAAGCTGAAGGAGGGCATCGAAGGCTTCTCCAAGGCCCTCGAAGACCTGGAAATACTCCTTGCCAAGCGCCTCAGCGAGATCGGTGCGAAGCAGCCAGTCGGCGCACACTAAACTCACCGCCTCATCGCAATGTATCCTTAGACCGCGTCCAAACGGGCGCGGCCTATGTCTTAAGCCAACACCCAGAGGAATGATCGAATGAAGCAGCAACGCGCCGCCGGAAGCAATCTAACGCGCAGGACCCTTCTCACCGATACCGGCCTCATCGCCGCAGGCATGCTTCTTCCCTCCGCCCTGCGTGGCCAGACCGCGTCCGCACCAACCGCGCCTCCGCCCACTCAGCCAGTCCCGCCCGGAGGCATGAACGGTGTTGCTCCCGGCACGCCCATGCCCGCCGACGGCAAGAGTCCCTACGCTTATACGGGCATCAGCGGCCCCGGCTGGCCCCTCGACGCCGCCAGTGGTCACGGCGGCTATCGCTCCGGCAGCGGCGGCCTCGCCTACGCAGGCGAGCACCCCTATCCGTTCCCCACACAGCCGCTCACCGACA
The DNA here is from genome assembly GCA_963828115.1 of uncultured Acidobacteriaceae bacterium. Lineage (GTDB taxonomy): Bacteria > Acidobacteriota > Terriglobia > Terriglobales > Acidobacteriaceae > Edaphobacter. The sequence continues at coordinate 177,406 of CAWHDN010000008.1, read as the reverse complement.
AGGACGCCTCCGGCTCGGCCGTCACCGCAGGTCTCATTCCGCCGCTGCTTCCGCTCATCGAAGTGCAGGTGCGCGACACCATCGTCTGCCACGGAGGAGACGGCAACTTCTATCTCACCGGTTCGACCGGCGAGAACATCTGGGCCTACAACCGCGGCGTCGAGCTGTGGCGCTCTCCCGACCTCAAGACCTGGCACTACCTCGGCCTGGTCTGGGACATGGACAAGGAAGGCACCTGGGAGAAGGCCTGGCGCGGCCTCCACGACAAGCCCTGCCGCGCCATCTGGGCGCCCGAGCTGCATTACCTGCGCGGCAACTACTACATCTGCCTCTCCATCGCGCCCACTGGAATCTCCATCCTCAAAAGCACCACCGGGAAGCCCACCGGCCCTTATGTCCACGCCTTCTCGCCGGATCAGCCGATCATCAACGCCATCGACCCCACCCTCTTTGAAGACACCGACGGTAAGGTCTACTTCACCGCCAGCTCCGCCACCCGCATCGTGCAACTGAAAGACGATCTCTCCGGCCTCGCCGGCGACTGGCACCCCATCACGCTCACCGACCCCGACCACACGCCTTCTCACCACGCCGAGCGTTGCGTAGGCCGCGGCTCCAACGACCTCGGCACCGAGGGTGCCGTTCTCTTCAAGGCCAATGGCCGCTACTACCTCGGCGCTGCCGACAGCTACGAGGGCCGCTACTCCACCTGCCTCGCCATCTCCGACAACATCTACGGCCCCTACCACACGCGCCACGAATCCGTCCCCTGCGGCGGCGGCACCGGCTTCTTTCAGGACAACTCCGGCGGCTGGTGGTCCAGCTTCTTCGGCAACGACACGCAGTCGCCCTTCCGAGAAAAACCAGCCATCGTCAAGGTCGACTTCGCCCCCGATGGCCGCGTCATCGTCGCCGCCCACCAACCCTTCGTCCCCACCTGGAAACCCAAACCCTCAGCCTCGTAATCGTCGCAATCACAAAATAAAAAGCGCGGCCCACAAAGGCCGCGCTTTGATTTGTTTCCATCGAAGCTACAAGATATAACGGCTCAGGTCCTGGTCCTTCACAATCGACGCCACCTGCTGCCGCACGTACTCCGGATCGACCACGATCACCTTCTCCACCGTCCCATCGTCCTTCTTCCGCTCGATCACCGGCAGCGGAGGCGCGGGCTTCTGCACCTCGCCGGTCAGCGGAGCCGACGCGCCTACCTCGGCGATCACGCCCTCTTGCGAAGCCTCGGCACGCGGGCTCTTGAACAGCTCCGGCGCCTGGAAGCTGATCTCATCCAGCACCCGCTCCATGATGGTGTGCAGCCGACGCGCGCCGATGTTCTCCGTCGTCTCGTTCACCCGGAACGCGAACTGCGCCATCTCCGCCAGCGCCTCCGGGGTGAACTCCAGCTTCAGCCCCTCGGTCTCCAGCAGCGCTGTCGATTGCTTCACCAGCGACGACTTCGGCTCCGTCAAAATCCTTACAAAATCCTCCACCGTCAGCGACTTCAGTTCCACGCGGATCGGGAACCTTCCCTGTAGCTCCGGGATCAGGTCGCTCGGCTTCGACACGTGGAACGCGCCCGCCGCGATGAACAGGATGTGGTCGGTCGAAACCATCCCATACTTCGTATTCACCGTCGTGCCTTCCACAATCGGCAGAATGTCTCGCTGCACGCCCTCGCGGCTCACATCCGGTCCATGCCCGGCCTCGCGCCCTGCAATCTTGTCGATCTCGTCCAGAAAAACAATCCCCGAGTCCTCCACCCGCTCCACTGCCAGCCGCGTCACCTGGTCCATGTCGATCAGCCGCGACTCTTCCTCCTGCACCAGGTACTCGAAGGCCTCGGCCACCTTCATCTTCCGCTTCTTGGTGCGCTGGCCAAAAAGCCCCGGAAGCATGTCCTTGATGTTCATGTCCATATCTTCCGGCCCCTGCGTGGACATGAACTCGAAGCTAGGCTGGTTTCTGTCGCGCACATCCAGCTCCACCATCCGTTCATCCAGCTTGCCCTCGCGGAACTGCTGCCGCAGCTTCTCCCGCGTGCGCTCGTGGCTCGTCTGCTCCTGGCTCTGGGCCTTCTCCTCCGCAGCCTTATCGACAACCTTGCCTTCGATAACTCCAGCCGCCTCGCCCGTCGCATCCTCTGGAACCGTAAACTGCATCACCTGCATCGCGCGTATCCCGGTGGGAGTCATCATCACCGCGGTCGGCCCCGCGCTCTTCGGCGTCGCCGCAACCTGCGTTGGTGGAGGAGGCAGCAGCAGGTCCAGCAGCCTGTCCTCGGCGTTCAGCTCCGCCTTGTCCTCCACGTCCTCCATCTTCTCCTCGCGCACCATGTCGATGGCGATCTCCACCAGGTCGCGCACAATCGACTCCACGTCGCGCCCCACGTATCCCACCTCGGTAAACTTCGACGCCTCCACCTTGAGGAACGGCGAGCTGGTCAGCTTGGCCAGCCGCCGCGCAATCTCCGTCTTGCCCACGCCCGTCGGCCCAATCATGATGATGTTCTTGGGCATGATGTCTTCGGCCAGCTCGGGCGAGAGCTTCTGCCGACGCATCCGGTCCCTCAGCGCAATCGCCACCGCGCGCTTGGCCGCGCCCTGCCCCACCACATACTTGTCCAGCTCCGCCACGATCTCGCGCGGAGTCATCTCATCCAGCGCCAAAGCCTGGTCGTCCGCCGTCCCCGGTAAAAATATCGCCATTATTTTAGTATCCTCATGCACCTGCGACATTGGACAGATGCTTACGCAGGTAAATCATCCCGCTCACCGAGCCTTGCAAAGCGCACGACCGTCTTGTCCATGCGAAGTGTATCGACGTCAATTCCCAGCTTCTTGTAATGACGGCGAAGGAGCTCGTGCCCAGCGTGAAGCCGTTCTTGCGTGGAACGCTGGCGCCAGTAGCGGAGCCTTGCCTCTTCTTCATCTTCAGTGAAAGGAAGCTCATTGACTGTACGCCTGTAGATTTCTTGGTCACCGATAGCGGCCATCCTCACCCCTTCTTCAACTCATCCAGCCTCGGATCAAATCTGACGCTTAAGGTCATTTATTTGTCTGTTAAATTGATTGATTAAATCCTGTTCATTCTTGATCTGCTGATCGTAAGATCGAACCCTTTCGCTCTTTTCGCGCTCAAGTTGCGCTACCCTCGACTCGTGGCTTTTCATGTTCTGTCTAATTTCTTGGATTTTTCTTAGAGCTTCATCAGATTTTTTTGTATCGGCCATTTGATATTCACCTTTCTTGCGTATACGGTGTACAAAGGATTAGATATAGACGACCAGTGACTTTTATCAATTCTTATTCAGTCCCATCTCTCGGCTTTGCAACTTCTTCTTCCATCGCGATTCCATCTAAGAATGTCTTTCCAAGTCGAAGCATTCCGGCAACTTCCAAGATAGAAACCTGATAGTCGCTATATTCGCGGCTTTTTAGGGAAACATTGCCGCCGTGGTTGTTTGAAGCGTACTGGCACCATCGATTCCAAAAGCCATCGGCTCCTGAAGCTGAACCAACGTACTGCTCCTTCGTCTTCGGGCAAGTCAGTAGATACACTCCCGCAGCCTGCTTGAGCATGACTGTCCATGTCGCAGGCAGTGCCTCAATTTTCGACAGAGGTTCAATAAAGTTTAGGAATCCAGGGAACTCAGGCTCCTTAAACTCGGGGCGTAGTTCTACAACCGCTTTGTTCTGGTTGCCTGCGCGCTGTATCCATGCCAACTTCCCATCTCCCCACTCGATAAAGAGCTTGCCTTGCAAGTCTGAGAACCGTTTATCGAGTTGTAGGTCATAGCAGTCACAACTTCCCGCCAAATTAATTCCATCATTATGCGGGTTTGGAGTGTCTTCCGCAAGTGGGCCCATGTATTTTGCAGCGTACATGCCAACGAACATCGTGGCACCATCGAGTGTGCCGACGAACGAGGCCCAGAAATTTGATTGGGAAAATTTCGCTCTGTTCTTATTCCTTGAAGCCGCTGGTAAACATCGAAGGCAGGACGATCATCTCGCCACAGCTCATAGGGCGTGCGACCGCGATCTGCTGATCCATCCTGATGTCGAAGCAGGATCACAGTGTTAGCGGTAACTCCGTATTGCTCTAACAGTGAATTGAAAAAGATAGGCATAATCGTTCTCGAACCTCGAACCTAGTACCTCGAACCTGTCTTACGCCTTCTTCAGTTCTTCAATCGTCAACTGGTCGTTGGTATAGATGCATATCTGCCCCGCGATGCGCAGACTCTTCTCCGCGATCTCACGCGCGCTCAGTTCGGTGTTCTCCATCAGCGCGCGCGCCGAGGCCAGCGCGTAGCTTCCGCCCGACCCAATCGCCACAATCCCGTCGTCCGGCTCGATCACATCGCCCGTGCCGCTCAGCACAAACGTCGCCGTCGTGTCGCAGACGATCAGCAGCGCCTCCAGATGGCGCAGCATCCGGTCCGTCCGCCAGTCCTTGGCCAGCTCCACGGCACTGCGCCCCAGGTTGCCCGCGTACTGCTCCAGCTTGGTCTCAAACCGCCCGAAGAGCGAAAACGCATCCGCCGTCGATCCCGCAAAGCCCGCCAGCACCTTGTCCTGATACAGCCGCCGGATCTTCTTCGCCGAGTGCTTCATCACGCTCGCGCCCAGCGTCACCTGCCCGTCCGCGGCCATCACCACCGAGTCGCCCCGCCGCACGCACAGCACGGTCGTCGAGCGCACCCGCCGGGCGTGCCCCCCTTCGTCGCGGCCCAAATCCAGCGGATGAGCGTCCGTCCCAGTCATCTTGTTCTTCATCGAGTTATTCGCAATGTCGTCAAAAGTCGCTTTCATGAGCAACTCCCAGTATATCGCCTGCCAGGATTGAACCTCGTATACTCGAACCCATGCACCAGGTCGCGGCCAACTCGCGCAGGATGCAGCGTGTCCTCCTCATCTCGCTCGCCGCCACTCTCTGCTACGTCGTGGCGACGTTCTACTTTGGCCTGCGCGCGCACTCCCTCGCCCTGCTCTCCGAGTCCGGCCACAACCTCTCGGACACGCTCGCCATCGGCCTCTCCTTTGTTGCCGTCTACTTCCAGCGCCGCCCCGCCACCGATCAGAAGACCTTCGGCTACCAGCGTGCCGGCGTCCTCGCCGCCTTCGTCAATGCGCTCACCCTCATCGCCCTCGCCGCATGGATCGCCCTCGCCGCCATCCATCGCATCGTCGCGCCGGTCGCTGTCCAGCCGCGCATCATGATGGCCGTCGCCGCCGCCGGAGTCCTGATGAACGGCGCCATCGCCGCGCTTCTCTGGAAGTCCTCCAGCGACGTCAATATCCGCACCGTCTTCCTGCACATGCTGGGCGACACGCTCTCCACCGCAGCCGTCATCGCCGGAGGCGCGGGAATCCTCGCCACAGGCGCATTCTGGCTCGACCCCGCCCTCTCGATCCTTATCGCCGCCATGATCGCCTGGTCCTCCGCATCCATCGTCCGCGAGACGCTCAACATCCTGCTCGAAGGCACGCCCCGCACCCTCTCGCTCGCCGACATTCGCGCCGCCATCTCTGCCGTTCCCGGCGTCCTCGACGTGCACGACCTGCACGTCTGGTCGCTCGGCTCTGCCTCTCATGCACTGGCCAGCCACGTCACCATCGGCGAGATGCCCGTCTCCGGCTCAGCCTCCATCCTCGACGACATCAACTCTGCCCTGCGCGACCGCTTCCACATCACGCATACCACCATCCAGTTCGAGATCGTCGGCTGCGAGACCACCCACGGCTGCTCCGCCCCGCCCGAGCCCGAAGCCACCCACTCCCACCGCGCCCACTCCCACTGATCGCAGCCCAATAGAAGCCGTCTTTCTGGCCAAGCACCGCTAGCGTAGCCCTTCTGGCGAAGCACCCCTGAAGTCGTCATTCTGGCGAAGCCAGAATCTCCGTATTTCGCACCTGCAGTTGCTCGTCCTCGCCCCCACAAAAAGAAACGCCCACCAACCGGTGGGCGTCTCCTCAGCAAAATCGCAGTCTACAGCAATGTCGCGTCCAGCGTGATCTCCGCCGCAGCCAGCAGCCGCGAGATCGGGCAGCCCGCCTTTGCGCCATTCGCAATCTCATCGAACTTCGCCTTGTCGATCCCTGGAATCTTCGCCTTCGTCGTCAGTCGAATCTTGGTCACCGTCGGCGTTCCGTGCAGGTCCAGCGTCACCACGGCCGATGTCTCAATCGACTCCGGCGTGAATCCCGCCTTGCCCAGCTCCGCGCTCAGCGCCATGCTGAAGCAGCCCGCGTGCGCCGCCGCAATCAACTCCTCGGGGTTGGTTCCCACGCCGCTCTCAAACCGCGCAGCAAAGCTGTACTGCGTCTCCTTCAGCGTCCCGCTCTGCGTCGAGATCGTTCCCTTGCCGTCCTTCAAACTCCCACGCCAAACTGCACTCGCACTGCGATCCATAGTCGTCTCTCCTTATTTCTCTTCCACTTGGTCTCAACATCTAAATCACTAGCATTGTCCCACACAAACGTTACCCGCATTTGATGCATCCGCTGCGCTCTCGGTTGTGAGCAAAACAGCACAGCCGCAGCCCGTCGATCGGAAGAGGATCAAGTAAAGCGCGTTCAGGCAAGCAGCGCAACAAACCGGTGACCCGAAGTTGGTAACAGATATCTACGAGAGCGAGCAGGCAAAAGATATCCTGCTCAAGGCGGGCGCGCTGCAACGCGCCATCTTCAACAGCGCCAACTTCTCCAGCATCGCCACGGACGCCCGCGGCGTTATTCAGATCTTCAACGTCGGGGCCGAGCGCATGCTGGGCTACGCCGCAGCCGAGGTGATGAACAAGATCACCCCCGCCGATCTCTCCGACCGTCAGGAGCTGATCGTTCGCGCCTCCGCCCTCAGCCTCGAGCGCGGCACTCCCATCCCCCCCGGTTTCGAGGCCCTTGTCTTTAAGGCTTCGCGCGGCATCGAGGACATCTACGAGCTCACCTACATCCGCAAGGACGGCAGCCGTTTCCCGGCCATCGTCTCCGTCACCGCCCTGCGCGATGCCGACGACGCAATCATCGGCTACCTCCTCATCGGCACCGACAACACCGCCCGCAAGAAGGCCGAGGAAGCCTTGCTCAAGGAGGGCGCGTTACAGCGCGCCATCTTCAACAGCGCCAACTTCTCCAGCATCGCCACAGACGCCCGCGGCGTCATTCAGATCTTCAACGTCGGGGCCGAGCGCATGCTGGGCTACGCCGCAGCCGAGGTGATGAACCAGCTCACCCCCGCCGATCTCTCCGACCACCCAGAGCTGATCGCCCGCGCCGCCGCCCTCAGCCTCGAGCTCGGTACTCCCATCCCCCCCGGCTTCGAGGCCCTTGTCTTTAAGGCCTCGCGCGGCATCGAGGACATCTATGAGCTAACCTACATCCGCAAGGATGGCAGCCGCATCCCGGCCATCGTCTCCGTCACCGCCCTGCGCGACGCAGACGAAGACATCATCGGCTACCTGCTCATCGGCACCGACAACACCGCCCGAAAGCAGGCCGAAGAAGCCCTCCTGCGCAGCGAGATGCTGGCCAGCGCCGGACGCCTCGCCGCCAGCATCGCGCACGAGATCAACAACCCCCTCGAAGCCATCATGAACACCCTCTACCTCGCGCGTACCACCCCAGGCGTCCCCGCCGACGCCCTCGAGTACATGGACATCGCAGACGGCGAGCTGATGCGCATTGCCCACATCACCCGCCAGACCCTCGGCTTCTACCGCGAGTTCTCCGCCGCCACCAGCAACTCCGTCACCGCCCTCTTCGACTCCGTCATCAATCTCCTCCAGGCCAAGATCCGATCCACCGGAGCGCAGGTCGAGCAGCAGTGCAACTACGATCTCCGCGTCATGGGAATCGCTGGCGAGCTGCGTCAGATCCTCGCCAACTTGCTCGCCAACAGCCTCGACGCCATCGACCAGAACAGCCGAATCGTCCTGCGTGCCGCTGCCTCCATCGATCCGCTCGACGCCAGCCACCGCGTCCGCATCACCGTCGCCGACAGTGGCTGCGGCATGGAGCCAGCCACCATCAAACGCATCTTCGAGCCCTTCTTCACCACCAAAGGGTCGGTCGGAACCGGCCTCGGCCTGTGGGTCTGCAAACAGCTCGTCGAGAAAAACGTCGGCTCCATCAGGGTCCGCTCCAACCCCTGCGGCCCTCATCAGGGCACCACCTTCTCCATCCTCCTGCCCCGCCACATCGCCACCCTCTGAATCAGCCTGCCACCGTCTCCGCTTTCAGTTTCTCCGCCGTGGCGTGCGCAATCAGCGCGTCGATCGTCGGCTGAAGCTGCCCCTCCATCACCTGTGCCAACTGATGATTGGTCAGCCCGATCCGGTGGTCTGTCATCCGGTTCTGCGGAAAGTTATACGTCCGGATCTTCTCGCTCCGGTCGCCCGACCCGATCTGCTGCTTGCGGTCCTTCGCCTGAATCTGGTGTATCCGCTCCTTCTCCACCTCGTACAACCGCGCGCGCAACACGCGCATTCCCTTCTCGCGATTCTTGATCTGCGACTTCTCGTCCTGACAGCTCACCACGGTATTCGTCGGCAGATGCGTAATCCGCACCGCCGAGTACGTCGTATTCACGCTCTGCCCGCCCGGCCCCGACGAGCAGAACGTATCGATGCGCAGGTCCTTGGCCTCGATCTTTACGTCCACCTCCTCCGCCTCCGGCAGCACCGCCACCGTAATCGCCGACGTATGCACCCGCCCCTGCGTCTCCGTCGCCGGCACGCGCTGCACCCGATGCACCCCCGACTCGAACTTCAATTGCGAGTAAACATTGTGCCCCTCGATGATCGCCGTCACGTCCTTCAGCCCGTTGCCAATCCCGGACTCGCTCTCGGATAGCACCTCCACCTTCCACTTATGCTGCTCGGCAAACCGCATGTACATCCGAAAGACCTCGGCCACGAACAGCGCCGCCTCGTCCCCGCCCGTCCCCGCGCGCAGCTCCAGAATCACGTTCTTCTCGTCGTTCGGGTCCTTGGGCAACAGCATCACCTTCAGCTCCTCCTCCACCGGCGCCAACTGCGGCTCCAGCGTGGCGATCTCTTCCTCAGCCATCGCCTTCACATCCGGGTCGGCGTCGGCCAGCATCCCTTTCGCCTCCGCAATCCCGTCCCTGATCTTGCGATACTCGCGAAACTTCTCCACCGTAGGCTCCATATCGCGATGCGCCTTCGACACCTTGCGAAAGTTCTCCTGGTCGTTCACCAGCGTCGGGTCGGACATCTGCCGGCCAAGCTCTTCGTACCGCGCTTCCAGTTGTTCCAGCCGATCGAACATTCAGATTCTCCTCCTGCATATCGCGCAGGGCGTTGAAATTAGTTGCTTCTATTTAAGTTTGTCATCCTGACCCTGAGCCCGCGAAGGGGAAGGATCCCCGTATTTCGTTCGGGGTGCAACGGCTCTCGCCAGCGGCAAGGCATTCACCTGATTGAGCGTAGCTAGTGCTGATCGCGACGCGAGCGCGTCACGCGGGGGGCATTCACCGGAACTGCGCAGTTCGTTGGCACAATACTTTGATGTTACTCCGCTCGCCGTGGATGCGGGAAGCCACCGTTCGTCCACGTCATGGCCATCGCCCATGATGTGGTTGTCAAAACCCGCCGATAAGATATTTTTTACGCCCCGCACCCATCGCAAGATGAGAAGATGGGATGCGTCCAATTCTCCACATCCCGTGGACCGCAACACCAAGGGGCCGGAACCGAGATGAAGCAAGACAAAGCTCTTCTGACGCTGGCATTGCTGCTGGCACCGTTCTTCCTGTCGAGCGTTGCGGCGGCGCAGTCGGCCAAGCCCACCGCGGACCAGGACATTCAGCTCTCGGCCTTCGGCGCGGCATCGGCAGACTACACAGGCCTCTCCGGCGGCAGGAACCTCAGCGTCACCGCAGGCATCGACCTCGCTCTCGCCCCCTGGCACGGCATGCGCCCCACCCTGGAGCTGCGCGGAACCTATCCCATGGACAAGGGCGAAATCGTCGCCCAGAAAGATGGCCTCGGTGGACTCAGGCTGGACTTCCTCCTCGGCCGTCGCGTTCACCCCTACGGAGACTTCCTCTTCGGCCGCGGAGAGATGAACTATGAGGAAACTTGTTCCACCAGTAACGGTCCAGGCAATGGATACAGCTTCAACAACACCTGCTACAGTGTGACCACTACATACGTCTACTCCCCCGGCGCAGGCTTCGACTACGACCTCACCAACCATATTGCCATCAAGGTCGATGGCCAATATCAGCAGTGGGGCGCTGTGCCAACCGCCTCGGGAAAGCTCTATTCCACCCTCGGATCCATCGGCCTCGTCTATCGCTTCGGCAAGTTCGGAATGCCCTGAGTCGCTAGGTTTACAGGTTGAACAGCTCGCGCAGCCGCTTGGTCTGCGCCCGGCTCACCGGGATCTCCGTCTTCTTCGCGTCGTCCATGCGCAACTGATAGCTGGACTTGAACCACGGCACAACCTCGCGGATGTGCTGGATGTTCACGATGAACGAGCGGTGCGCCCTCCAGAACGCCTCCGGGTCAAGCTGCTCCATCAGCTCCTCCAGCGTGCGGCAGTTCGATTGCCCCTCCACCCCGCGCGTCATTACGCTGATCGCCCCGCCTTCGATCGACACAAAGCATATCTCTTTCTGGTCCACCAGCAGCAGCCGCCCCTGCGCGCGCACGATCACCTTGCCCGTCTGGGGTTTTAACGGCTGCGTGCGCTCCTCCACCAACCGCAGCAGCGCATCCAGCCGCGCGTCGGTGCTGGGTGCATCGACCGCCGCATCCGTCCGCCCCGCGATTCTCGCCCGCACCTTCTCAATTGTCTTCAGCACCCGCTTGCGATCGAACGGCTTCAGCAGATAATCGACCGCATTGACCTCGAACGCGCGCACCGCATACTGGTCGAACGCCGTCGCAAAAACGATCTGCGGCAATCCCATCTTCTTGTCGATCAGCTTCTTGAGTACCGCAAACCCGTCCAACCCCGGCATCTGCACGTCCAGGAAGACCACGTCCGGCTTATGCACGCGCACCAGTTCCACCGCCTCGATGCCGTTCGAGCCCTGTGCCACCACCTCCACACCCTCCGCCGACTGCAGCAGATACAGCAACTCCTGCCGGGCCAGCGGTTCGTCGTCGATGATGAGCGCGGTTAGGGGCATCGTGACAGGGGTAAGCGGTCAGGGATAAGGGGTCGGATAGAAAGTCCGGGCGCAGTTTCTCTTACACCTGACCCCTTAAACCTTACACCTGTCCTGCTAGTTGTCGCTGAAGGCGTGCAGCCGCGCCGGGCCGCCGTCCTGGGTGACGTTGTGCCCGCACTGCGGGCAATACACGTCCGTGGTCTGCACTCCGCGAAAACACTGCCCGCACACCGGCGCCACCTGGAACTGGCATTGAGGACAGAAGTGGACCCCCGCCGTCAGCTCCGTCGTGCAGTGTGGGCAGCGGATCATCACCGGCTGGCGCAGCAGGAAATACACCACCGCACCGATCCCTCCCGGCATCACCACCACCACCAGCATCCACAGCAGCGCCGGCATATTTCGCCGCTTCACATCGCGGCTGACGTAGCCCACCAGCAGTACATAACTCGCCAGTGCTGTCCCCGTCATGTAGTCCATCAGCAGGCGCATCGGCATCGGCCCGTGATGATGCGCCTGCGTGTGATAGCTGAAGATCTGCCAGCCCACAAACAACACAACAGCCAGCACGATCGACCAGATCGGGATCATCTTCAGCCCGTCGTGCTCGCTCCCGCCCTGTCCGTCGGAAGATTCAGATGTCCTCTGGTTCCAGCTCTCTGGCATTAGCGTGCCTCGTCGTTGGAATTGTGGCGCGCGTGGCGAATCCAGATAGCGGCCAGAAGTGCGATCGAGACCGGCACAAACCATAGCAGCACCACCACAAAGTGGTTAGTGGAGTCTGTGGTTGCCAACGCCGCAACGTCTGCCTGGACTGTCTCCGCAGCCTGGTATTGATACATGCCGGTCCATATCGAGAGGCCGATCAGGATCAGCAGTACGGAGCAGATGGCCAGCGGAACCATCAGGCTGCGCGCATGGCTGCGCCGCGCCTGCATCACCGTAGCCCGCTCGCGCACCACGCGGTGCGTGCGGTTCACCACACACGCGCGCGCGCCTAAATCGATGCCGTCCTGCGCACTGTACGCAAGCGCAGCCGCATCATCCGGCAGAGAATTTAATGGGGAATCGAATTGTGGTTCAAGGGAGACCTTCATCCAGTCGCCTCCATCCCGCGCATGCCGCGCAGGGTCTCGATCTCCGGCTTCAGAGCGGCCAGTCCGCGATACAGCCGCGACTTCACCGTGGACAGCGGTGCCCGAGTCACGCTTGCAATCTCTTCCAGAGACATCTCCTCGTGGAAGCGCAGCATCAGCACCTCGCGATAGTTCGGCTCCAGCTTCAGCAGCACTGCGGCAACCTCGGCGCGGTCCTCGCTGCCCTCGAACTGCTCCATCGGCGAGGGCCCCTCGGCCGCGATCTCGAACGCGCGTCCATCGTCCGTCGGCTCGCTCATCTCATCCAGCGACGCCATCGTCCGCTTGCGCGAGAGGTCGATCACCAGATTCCGCGCAATCGTGAACAGCCATGTGTCGAAGCGCGCCTTCCCGTTGTACTGCCCGCCGCGCAGCAGAACCCGCATCCACGTCTCCTGGAACAGGTCTTCCGCAACCTCGCGCTTGCCCGTCAGAAACAGCAGGTAGCGCAACAGCCGGTGCTGGTACAGCTCAATCAGGTGGTCGAGAAGTTCGGTGTCATGGTTCTTCAGGCCGTGCGCAATGGCCGCGTTCTCACGCTGGCTCTGCTCCGCCTGTTCCATCGAGATGGCGATCGCTGCGCTGCCCATACTCTTAGAGACGCGACCTTGCTGGGAAAAGTCTCGGTCGCCCCCGCTCTTTTCCTTGCGAGTCAGTAAACGCATCAACTAGATACCTTCCGGGGCGGACGCCGCTGGCGAAAATGCTACGAAAATAGTTCTCTAGGGATTCTAAGACCAAAGCCCCGGTCTTGGCGAGATCATTTTTACAAGTAAACTGATTCCATGGAAGTTCTTTACGGCCTGCACCCGGTCGAGGAGGCCGTCCGCTCCGGCGCGCGCCGGCTGGACTGCGTCCTGCTCGCCCGCGAGCGCGGCGACGCCCGCCTGGAGCGTCTCGCCCAGCACTGTCGCGACGCCAACGTCCGCATCACCCTCGAATCCCGCGACCAGCTCACCCGCATGGCCCACACCGACGCCCACCAGGGGGCCGTCGCCCTCGTCCGCGAGCGAGCCTTCCTCACCATCGAAGACCTGCTCGCGCCCTCGCCCGAAAAAAAATCCACGAGCGACGCGGCCACATCCGGCCACCGCTTCTTCCTCGCCCTCGACGGCATCGAGGACCCGCACAATCTCGGCGCGCTCCTGCGCACCGCCGACGGCGCGGGCATCGACGGCGTCATCCTGCCCGAACGCCGCTCCGCCCCAGTCTCGGCAACCGTCGCCAAGACCTCCGCCGGGGCCTCCGAACACGTCCGAATCGCACGCGTCACCAACCTCGTTCGCGCCCTGGAGCAGATGAAGCAGGCCAACGTCTGGGTGCTCGGCCTCGACGAGCGCGGTACACCCGACTACACCGACTTCGACTTCCGCACCGACTGCGTCCTCGTCCTCGGACGCGAGGGCGCCGGCCTGCACGATCTGGTCAAAAAAACCTGCGACCACCTCCTGCGCATCCCCATGGCCGGAATGGTCTCCTCGCTCAACGTCTCGGTCGCCGGAGCCGTCGTCATGTACGAAGCCATGCGCCAGCGCAGCCGCCCCGCGCAGCCAATCCCGAGTTCCAGGCCCGCTGCATTCACCAAGCCCCGCAAAGGACTCGGCTCGTGACCCGCCGTTGTTCGTCTTTCGCCATCATCTTGACCCTGACCTTGGGAGCCGGACTCGCGCTCGCGCAGCAGTCGCCCGCACCGCAGACAGACCAACCGCCGCCCGGAAAAATCATCTTCTCCCGCGATCTGAATGCACCCGTAGAGCCTCAGCCCACAAATCCCGCCGCGCCCGCCGCAATCCGGCTCGCTCGCCGTCACAGACGCCGAGCGCAGCGCCATCGCCTTCACCGCCTACGACCTCGACGTCCACCTCACTCCAGCCTCCGCCGCCATCTCCGTCCGCGCCAGCCTCACCCTCCGCAACGACAGCGCCGCCCCGCTCACCCGCCTCATCCTCCAGATCAGCTCCTCGCTGCACTGGGACGCAATCTCCACCCGCAGCCTCCCCAGCGGCCCGACCACTCCGCTCCCATTCGCCGCCCGCCTCATTGACACCGACGCCGACCACACCGGCCGGATGACCGAAGCCGTCGTCCCACTCCCGCAGCCGCTCGCCCCCGGCGCGTCAATCCCGCTCACCGCGCTCTACTCCGGCTCGATCTTGCCCTCCGCCGAACGCCTCACACGAATCGGAGCGCCCGACGGCCAGGCCCTCCAATCCGATTGGGACTCCATCGCGCCCTCGCTCACCGCCCTGCGCGGATTCGGCAACGTCCTCTGGATTCCCGCCTCCTCGCCGCCCGTCTTCCTCGGCGACGGCGCCAAGCTCTTCCAATCCGTCGGCCTCGCCCGCCTGCGCAACTCCGCCGCAACCGTCCGCCTCCGCCTCGCCGTCGAGTACACCGGCGATCCGCCCGATGCAGCCTTCTTCTGCGGCCTCCGCCAGCCGCTCGCCGCCATCAGCGACAACGCCAACCTGCCCGAGGCCGAGTCTCCCGGCGTCGCCACCGCTCTCTTCGATGCGCAGCCGCTCGGCTTCCGCTCGCCCAGCCTCTTCATCACCGACAGGCCCGCCAGCCAGACCGGAACCCCCGCCAACCCCGCGCTCATCGCCGCCGTCACCGATCACTACGACGCACTTCCCGCATACGCCGCCGCCGCCGCGCTGGTCGAACCGCTCCTCACCGACTGGCTCGGCCCCCAACCGCTCACCTCCCTCACCATCCTCGACCACCCCGGCCAGCCCTTTGAGGACGACGCTCTCCTCGTCCTCCCCATGCGCGCCGGCGAGTCCGCAACCCTCGCCCCCGCGCTCGCCCACTCCCTCGCGCACGCCTGGATCCACTCCTCCCGCCCATGGATCGACGAGGGCCTCGCCCAGTTCCTCTCCGTGCTCTGGACCGAGCGCACCGCGGGCCGCGCCGCCGCGCTCGCCGAACTTCAGGACGCCGCCCGCTCCCTCGCCCTCGCCGAGCCGGAACTTCCAGACTCCACCCTCAGCCCCGCAGGCACCAGCCTCGCCACCGCCACCACCGATGTCTTCTACCGCACCAAGGCCGCCGCCGTCTGGTGGATGCTCCGCTCCATCGTCGGCGACGACGCGCTCAAGCAGGCCCTCCAGACCTACCGCCTCGACCCGCGCCTCGACCTCGATCCCATCGGTCTCCAGCGCACGCTGGAGAACTCCTCCCATAAAGACCTCCGCTGGTTCTTCGACGATTGGGTCTACCGCGACCGCGGCCTTCCCGACCTCTCCATCGTCAGCGTCACCCCCAGCCAGCTCACCTCGCGCACCGGCCTGCCCGCCGGTTGGCTGGTCGCCGTCGAGGTCCGCAACGATGGCTTCGCCGCAGCCGAGGTCCCCGTCACCGTACGCTCCACCTCCGCATCCGAGACCCAGCGGCTGCGCATCCCCGGCCGCTCCTCCGCCTCCACTCGCATTGTCTTCGCAGGCACGCCCGCCGAGGTCCAGGTCAACGACGGCGGCGTCCCCGAGACCCAATCCACCATCCACACCCGCCAGCTCCTCCTCCCCAGCCACTAGCCTTCCGCGCTGCATTGCGCCGCGAGTCCTGCTAGCCTTTCCCTATGGATGTGCTGAAGCGTCGCCCCTCCTTCCGTCTCTTTCTCGCCGCTGTCACTGCCGTACTCTGCCTGCATCTGGCAGCCTCTGCTCAGGTCGCGCAGCCGGCTCCAGCCTCGACCGCCAATCCATCCGATCCGCGCATCGCCGCGCTGCTCGATTCTCTGGATCGCGTCCGCACGCCAACCTTCGCCGCCATCTCGCCCGACGGCAACACCGTAGCCTGGACGCTTCACACGGAGCGCGGCTCGGAGCTGCACCTCACCTCGCATCGCGCCTGCCGAACCGTCTCAACCCGCCGCGCCCGACCGCATCCTCTCGCCAGACACCATCGGCGACGCGACGCGCGGCAAGCCCGGCAACTGCACCGCATCGCATCCCGCCTGGTCGCCCGATGGCTCGCAGCTTGCCTTCCTCTCCAACTGCTCCGACAGTAGCCAAAATGCCAGTGGCCAAGATGCCAGCGGCGGAAGTGCCAGCGATCAAAATGCCAGCAACGGAAAGTTACAGCCAACCGCGCAGCAGAACATCTTCGTCTGGACCCTGGCCGCCAACGCGATGAAGCAGGTGAGCCATCTCCACGGAGCGGTCAGCTCGCTCCAGTGGTCGCCCGACGGCCAATCCATCGCCTTCCTCTACGTCGAAAACGCCACGCGCTCGGCTGGCGCGACCGCCGCCATGAAGCCCTGGTCTGGCGTCATCGGCGAAGACAACGTCGAAGTCCAGCGTGTCGCCGCCATAGAATTGGCATCCAGCGCTTTTCGCTTCGTGTCACCGGCAAATCTACATGCTTACGAATTCAGTTGGTCGCCCAATTCAAGTCAAATTGTCTTCGTTGCTGCCGTTCCGCCCGGCGAAAACAACTGGTGGGTGGCTCACCTCTACGTCATCTCGGTCGGGGCTGGCCCAGCGCAAAGCAAGGAATATCGGGACAGTGTCTGGAAAAACGCACCGCCGGGAATGGGAGCCGGTGTTGGTGGCGGCCTCTTAGGCCCGGCTCTCTTGCTTAATCCCGAAAAGGTATCCGGCCCGCTCCACGGCCTTCAGATCGCCGTCCCGCGTTTCTCCCCCGACGGCAAGCAGATCGCCTTCATCGGCGGCATTATGTCAGACCAGGGCTCGACTGGTGGTGATGTTTACGTCATTTCATATCCTGGGCCCTATAACGCCGAGCCGAAGGACCTCACCCCCAACCGTCCCGCCTCGCCCGCCTACATCGCCTGGCTGGACGACCACACCCTCGGCATCTCCGAGCACTTTGGCGGCAGCAGCCGCATCGCCGCGCTCGATCT
Organism: uncultured Acidobacteriaceae bacterium; assembly: GCA_963828115.1. Lineage (GTDB taxonomy): Bacteria > Acidobacteriota > Terriglobia > Terriglobales > Acidobacteriaceae > Edaphobacter. The sequence goes on along the minus strand of CAWHDN010000008.1, from coordinate 160,261 downwards.
CGCCACCGGCAAGGACGTTCCCGGCCTCGACTTCACCTTTCCCGAGACAATCTTCGCCGGCGACGATTCGATGAGCGTCTCCCTCGCCAGCCACTCGCCCAACATCGCCCTCATCCGCCAGTCCTTCGCGCGCCCGCCCGAGGTCTGGGCCGGGCCCTCCGACAACCTCAGGCAGATCACTCACCTCAACGACGCCATCCAGCCCGCGTGGGGCAAGGCCGAATCCATCGACTACACCAGCGACGGCCTTCCCATCCAGGGCTGGCTGCTCTATCCCGCGGGCTGGACTCCGAACGACGGGGATCCAGCGAAAAAATATCCCCTCATCGTCAGCGTCCACGGCGGCCCGTCGAACGCCATGACGCCGCGCTGGCCGAGCGCGACCTACACCGCCGCCCCCTTCTCCGCGCTCGGCTACTTCGTCTTCTATCCCAATCCGCGCGGCAGCTTCGGCCAGGGCGAACGCTTCACCCAGGCCAACGTCAAGGACTTCGGCTACGGCGATCTGCGCGACGTCCTCGCCGGAGTAGACCTGATCGAGAAGCGCTTTCCCATCGACAGATCGCGCGAAGGCATCACTGGCTGGAGCTATGGCGGATTCATGTCCATGTTCGCCGTCACCCAGACCACGCGCTTCCGCGCCGCGGTCGCCGGTGCGGGCCTAGCCAACTGGCAGAGCTACTACGGCCAGAACTCCATCGACCAGTGGATGCTCCCCTTCTTCGGCGCATCCGTCTACGACGACCCGGCGGTCTATGCCAGAAGCTCTCCCATCAACTTCATCAAGAACGTCAAAACGCCAACCCTGCTGCTGGTGGGCGACCGCGACGGAGAGTGTCCCGCCCCGCAGAGCTTCGAGTTCTGGCACGCACTGCGTGCCGAAGGAGTGAAGACACAGCTTGTGGTCTATCCCGGCGAGGGCCACCACTTCGTCGACCCGCAGCACCAGCGCGACCTGCTGCGCCGCACCATCGGCTGGTTCCAGGCCCAGATGCCGCCAATGTAGCGGAACGGTAGAATCGGCTCTCCATCGCTTCCCGTCCGTCGAATCCTCGACGCTTATTTGCGTCCCGTCTGCGCAGCTTCTACACTGACATATGTGTAACTAGCGTCAGCGGTGTGACCGTTCAGCTCTGGTTCCAGTTGGACGGGGAGGTTTAATGCGTCGGTTTGTCACGTTGTCTGTTCTGCTTCTGTCTTCGATCCCATTCGGTGTCTCGATCTCGGGCTGCGCGCACAATCTCGCGCCCACCTTCTGCAATGGCGGCGACTCCGGCATGACCACGACCCAGGCCGCCACCATCACGTTGCAGCCCATCACCTATGGCGTCTCGCTGAACTTCGCGGAGATCGGACAGCTCCAGGGGCCTACAACCACAGACTGCAAGGGCTCGAGCGTCTCGGTGGGGGCATACACCTACGGCACCACGGACATGACCATCGCCGACATCCAGCCAAACACCGGCCGGCTCTGCGCGGGATCGTGGAACCGCAACTCCGGCGGCGGCATTCCCGACTTCACCTACTGCACCGCCACCAATAAGCCGGGCATCGCCTATGTCTCGGCAAGCTTCAACGGCGTCACCAGCAATCCGCTGCCTGTCTTCGTGCATCCCGTCGTAACCAGTATTGTGCTGGGAGGTCCGTCGTCCAACTGCACGACCGATCCCACAACCGCCTGCTGCCCGCTGGCCACGACAGGCGCGGTCACCGCGCCGCCCTATCTGGCCAACTCCTGCATCTCGCAGGGATCGACCGCCCAGCTTGTCGCGCGGGTCTACGCCGGAACCGGCGCCAACCAGACCAACATCAGTTGCCTGGCGGGGCATCTGCAATTAAGCGCGCAGGGCGCCTCGTCCACCACGGCAATCTCGCCCGTCGTCAGCATCGACCAGAACGGCGTGGCCACGGCGAACCAACCCGGATCGGTGCTGATCTCCGCGAACATAGCGGACGCGGCCAGTTCGGCGGGCTTCTTCTCCACCTGTCCGCCCGCGTCGATCACCCTCACAACACCCGGCTCAACGGCCAATCCCGTCGTCGTCAACCAGAACAACCCGCAGGCGCTGGTGGCCTCCGCCATCGACACCAATGGAGTATCCCTGACCGGGCTGAACCTGGAGTATGTGTCAACCGCGCCCACCACAATTCCAGCCAGCCTGGGTGGAACGGTGACCCCGCCTCTGGCCGGGGCCGCCTCCATCTCCGCGGTGTGCCAGCCGCCCAATTGCAATATGTCGTCGTACAACCAGATCGGCCTCTTCGGCAACGGCAAGCCTGTCACATCGAATTCGGTCAATATCACCGCTCCCGGCACCAACAGCACCGTCCTCTATATGGCCAGCACGCAGTCCCAGTACATGGCGCAGATCGACTTCACGACCTCCGTGCTGGGGCAGCCCTACCTGTTGCCCTATGTGCCCAACTCCATGGTCATCAGCAATGACGGCTCCACCCTCTACATGGGCAGCTCGACGGCGCTGATGGTGGTCAATGCCGTCAACACGCTGAGCATCACGCGTACGGACCCTTCCTCGCCGGGCAACGTGCTCGCCATCTCGCCCAACGGAGACATCCTCGTCCTCAGCGATCCGGTGCGGCAGATCATCTCGCTGGAGAGTTCCGCCGGCGGTGTCCTCTCCACCTACGGCGGTGTGGCAACGCACGCCGAGTTCGCCCCAGACAGCCAGACCGTCTACATCACCGCCGGCAATCAGTTGTTGGTGTACTCGACCAATTCCGGCTGGACCAGCATCACTCCCGCAACATCGGCCGGAACGCCGGTGACCGACGTAGCCGTCACAGTGCCCGCCGTCGGGGCGTACTTTGCCGGCCCAACCACCACGGCGCGCAGCTACTGCGCGGTGAGCTCGCCAACCACGCCGACCAACGAGGCCAATGTCTTCTATCCGCCGGCCGACAGCTCCCCGGCAATCACCGACCGCCTCGCCGCAACCAACGATGGCATGCATGTGATCGGCGCCAGCGTGACGCCAGCGCCAACCCTGAGCGATCTGCGGGTCAGTATTCCTGCCGGCAATATGAATGGTGCCACCGTCAGCGTTGCCTGCCCCTTGACCGGCACGCTGAGCTTCTCCGACACGCTCACCACTACCCATCTCACTCCGCTTACGGCGACTGCCATCACCGGGGTCTGGCCGACCCCGGACTCGACGCTCGCCTTCATCACCTACACCGGTTCCGGCGGCGTTCTGCCTGCCTATGCTCCATCCGCCAGCGGACAGGGGACTACCACCTACATCAAGCTCTCAGGCTCCGCAACGGCTCCCATCGCCGGTGTCGTCAGCGCGGATAACTCCACCTTCTACGCGGGGACCTCGGGAGACAACCTGGTCCACATCATCACCCGCAGCCCACTGGCCGATTCATCGACCCTGGCGCCCAACCTGACCACCCCCGCCGGGGCCATTGTGCCGGTCAATCTGATGGTGCAGAAGCCGCGCAAGACAACCTAGAGTCCTGCCTCAGAAGTTCCTTTTATAAAAGCTGTCATCCTGAGCGGAGCCTCTCGCAGTCTTATCGCGAGAGGCGGAGTCGAAGGACCCCGAAGATCTGCGTCAAAACACATCATCCCGAAGCTTTTTCCCCATGAACTCCAGCTTTTGTTCTTGCATCGGCCCCGTAGCAGCGAATGGGGCATCCTCTCCACCACAAAAGTTGTAATACACAATCTCGCAATGATCCTAAACTGTACCTGTTCCAGCTTCCGCAAGATGCTGAAGACCCCCTCATCCGGAGCTTCAGTTCAGAAGGCGGGAGGCGCAGGGCAGTATCAGTCAATCAGGCTCCCATCCGGACGGGTTTCCAGTTGAATGGAACTCTTCCTGGTTCGGGACAACATTTAGTTATTTAAAGAAAAGTACAATCCTTCGCAGTCCGTCTATTATGTTCTGCAAGGAAGTGGCCATTTCAACGTGATCAATTACGGTACCTTTTTCTTCACGAATATCGTCTCTGTGACCGTGTTTACGGTCTGCCTCTGTCTGCTTGCGTGGCGTAACCGCAGCGTGACAGGGCTGAGGTGGTTTGCCGGTGGGATGGTCGTCGGGCTGGTCAAACTGGTTCTGCAGGGCCTGGAAGGGAATATCTCCCCAGTCCTCGGCGGCATGGTGACCAACGAGCTTTACCTGGTCTCCTTCGTGATGCAGTTGCTGGGCCTGCGCTGGTTTGTGCTGCGCAAGCCGATTCGGCAATGGTGGCCCTTCGCCGCCATCGGGCTTGCTTTGGTGGTCTATACCATCCTGTTTCTCGACAAAGTCCCGTACATCAGCAATGTCATCAACATTCCCAATATTTTGGTCTGCGGTGCAGCCGCCTGGATTCTGCTGAAGCACGGGCGCGGGCCGTTTGCCGCGGTGGCGCGTGTCACGGCGGTGATCCTCGTCGCGGATGCGGTCATCATGACATTCCGCGCCGTCCTGACGGATATGTTTTATAGGCAGGCTGACCTCACCGATCGTGCCCATACCGATCCGAAATGGGTGTATTCGCTGGCCGGAATGGCCTTTCTTGCCACCTGCATGGTCATGTGCGTCCTCTGGTTCCTGGTCACGGAGCTAAGCAAGGAGCTGGCCGAGCAGGCGCGCACCGATCCCCTTACCGGAGCCCTCAACCGCCGCGCAATGGAGGAAACAGCCCTGCGCGAGACCACGCGAAGCATCCGCTATGGCCACCTGCCCTGCATGATCGTGCTGGATATCGACCACTTCAAGCACCTCAACGACACACGCGGACACGCTGCCGGAGATGCCGCGCTGCAGGCCCTGGTGCACCAGATCAAACCGATGATGCGCGCCAACGATGTGCTCGCCCGCACCGGTGGCGAAGAGTTCACCATCCTGCTGCCCAACACTACGGCCTCGGCGGGCATCATGGCAGCCGAGCGCGTCAGGCAGACCGTGGAAGCCCTGGAAATTCCCTTCGAGGACGAGCCAATCCGGTTTACCATCAGCGCCGGCGTGGCCCAGCTTGACCCCGCCCAGGGTGGTTGGGAAGGAATGATGCGCCGCGCCGATGCGGCAATGTATGAGGCCAAGGAAAATGGCCGCAACTCGGTCCGGCCAATCGCAAAATTCAGTGAAGCGGCAGCCGCCAGAGTCGCAGCTCCCCTCTTGTAAGCCCCGCCACATACGGAACCGCCGATATCTGGCTTCCCCCAGCGGGAGGCCAGATGTGTCTTATGGAGATGGCGTTGTCGTTCAGCTCAGCCGAGGCGCTGTTTCAGCACGTCGCGCGCAATGGCGTCCAGCACTCCGTTCAGGAACTGAACAGACTCCGGCGCTGCGTAGCGGCGCGCTATCTCCAGCGACTCGTTGATCACGATGGCGGCCGGCGTCTTCGGGTAGCCCAGCAGCTCGGCGACAGCGGCGCGTAGCAGGTTGCGGTCCACCACCGCCATCCGTTCCAGCCGCCAGTTCTCGGCATGAGACTCGATCAGCGCATCGATCTCTGCCCGCCGCTCGCTGGCAACGCGATAAAGGTCTTCGGCGAATCCGCGCGTCTCCGCGTCCACATCGTCGCGCGAGGGCCAGAACAGCCCACGCACCTCCTCCGGCGTCTGCTTGCCCAGGTCGCCCTGGAACAGCATCTGCATGGCCAGTTCGCGGGACTTGCGGCGCGTGCCCATTTACTTCTTCCCCGCTAGTTTCCTCGTTACAGACACCATCTCAATCGCTGCCATTGCCGCCTCGAATCCCTTGTTGCCCGCCTTCACTCCGGCGCGGTCCAGCGCCTGCTCCAGCGTCTCGCAGGTCAGCACGCCAAACGAGTGCGGCACGCCCGTCTCCTGTTGCGATTGCCCAATGCCGCGCGCCACCTCCGTGTAGATCGCCTCATAGTGCGCCGTCTCGCCGCGCAGCAGGCAGCCCAGCGTAATAATCGCGTCGCAGCTCTTCGACGCCGCCAGCGTTCGCGCAGCCGATGGGATCTCCCACGCGCCCGGCACGCGCACAATCTGGATCTCCGCGCGCGCCGCGCCCGAGCGCAGCAGCCCATCCAGCGCGCCCTGCAGCAGCCGCTCGGTGATCACCGCGTTCCAGCGCGCCACCACAATCGCAAACCGCATTCCCGCCGCCGACAGATCGCCCTCAACGGCGATGGGCCTGCCATGCAGCGCATCCTCCGACTCCCAGAACCCGACCAGAAGCACCGGGTCCAGCGCCACCGTAAACAGCCGCGACCTCCAGTGCGTCGGCGCAACCTCCGACAGCAGTTCGGCAACCTCTTCGGCGCTATGGTTGGCCTCCATCCACTGCGCGACGACCGCGCGAACCTGGTCGAGCTGTGTGACCTCGATCAGCACAGGAGGCACAGCCGGCGCGCGCCCTGCCACCAGCTCCAGATTGCCCAGCGGCGCCAGAAACGCCGAGCCGCGTCCGCTTCCGTCCTCCCAGCCCTTGCCCGCCTCGAAGCCCAGCGCGCCCAACAGGCCGGCAAGCCTCTCCTGCGCCGCCTCCGAACCCACCGGCGTCACCAACGTAATTCCCTTGACCATCCTTCGATTGTATCGTCTGCGCGTCGCGGGCTGCCCGTTGTTGTTGCAAGTGCAGGTTCTTCCTTGCCATAGAAGTGCGTCTTGTGGAAACCGCATCCAACCTCTTGGTATGCTTAAAGCCGTGCGTATGACTCTCCCTCCTCTTCCGTCCCTTGGTCGCATCTTCTCCATCAGACCTTCTTCCTCCCGGGCAAGGCTGCCGTTGGCGCTGGTTTCGGCCCTCTGCCTGGCTGCATCTCCAGTGCTGCTCACGGGCTGCAAACGCGTATCGGCGGGTGTGACGGTTCCAACCGCCAGTCCGCAGGCGGTTGACTCCGCGCGTCAGCAACTGGACCTGATCCCGCCTCCCTCCAAGAGCCGCTACATGGCCATCCCCAGCCTCGCCGAATGGGAGAACCCCTACCTGACGGTCGAAGAGAACATGGCCACTTTGCATGTCACCCAGGCCGATGCCAACTCCAGCGAACTGGGCGCGGGCGGAATGCTGCGTCCCGTCGCCGCGCGCCGCCAGGACCTTACAGTGCGCGTCAGCGACCTGCCCGCTGCCCTCGACGCGGTGCCGCAGGACTCCTGGCCCTATGGTCGCGTGGTTGCCATCGAGGAGGCGCACGACACGCCAGTCTCGGCACGTCCCACTGTTCGCCGCAACGTCGAAGCCGCCATCAAAACCCTCGGCGACATGGGCGTTGTGGTCTACGAGTGGCCCGAACCCGGTCTTCGCTGAACACGGCCTCGCAAATTCCCCAGCGGCAGCCCGCTCATGCGTTTACAATTCCATTCTTGCCGGCGCAGCTCGCCAATCGAAGCAGTCAAACACACGCGATGTCGCGCTGATGCATCCTACAAAGTTGGCCCAAACTGGCGCGAGAGGCTGAGGGCAAGAGGCCGAGGGATCGTCATGAGCGAAACAAATGTAGCGGCGGAGAAGAACAAGTCGCTGGCCAAGGGACTCATCGCCGGCTTGATCGCCGGGCTCGCCGCAACAGCCGCCAAAACCCTTGCCGAGCGCATCTTTCCCCCGCAGCCGAAGCCCGAGCCGGAGTCTCCAGTTCCACCTGCCGAGTGCGTCTCCGCGGAAGCCCCGTTGTCCGTCGCAGAGGAGAAGCAGAATGAAGCCCTCCGCTGGGGTCTCGGCGCGGTCACCGGCGCTGCATATGGAGCGGTCGCCGAGTTCTATCCCGAAGCCACCGCCAGACACGGGGCCAGCTTCGGCCTGGCGCTGGATGCCGTGGTCCACCAAGGCGAACTGCCCGTGCAGCACGCGCGGGTTGTCGGATGCTGGCCGTTCCTGAAACTGGCCTGCATGACGCCCAGCCCGCGCCTGCCCCGACAGCCCAGGGATCCAGATCGCGCGCCAGCGCGGCAGCCAGACCGCCTCCTTCGCGGTCTACGGCCTCACCGCCGAACTTGTCCGCAGGCTGGTGCGCCGGTGGCTCTAGCCGTAACTCCGAACCACTCCGAGATCAGCGCAACGCTGCGCAGCTATCGCCCTGGCGACTGGCAGGCGATGCACGCGCTCGATCTCCTCTGCTTTGCTCCGGTCTTCCAGTTCAGCCGCGGGGCCATGCGCTCCTTCGCCGAGACCCCCGGCGCGGTCACCGTGCTGGCCGAAACGCAAGTGATCTGGCAGGCTTCTGCATCGCGCACCTGGAAGATCGCACCGGCTATGTGGTCACGCTGGATGTGGCTCCAGCGTGGCGCCGCCGCGGCCTTGCGCAGCGTCTCATGGCCGTGGTCGAGACCAAACTCCACGCCGCCGGAGCCGAAAAAATGGAGCTGCACGTCTTCACCGGCAACGCAGAAGCAATCCGTTTCTACCAGTCGATCGGCTACACCCAGGCGGGCACAGAAATAGACTTCTACGCGCAGAGCCTGCACGCCTTGCTCTACCGCAAAACGCTCCCGGATTAGAGTTCTTGAGTCCTACTCGTAGTAGCGCGCGAAGCTGGTGTCGGTCTCGAACAGCGTGCAGTCCTTCACCCGAACCCGTCCGCCGGTCATCTCTTCTAGCTGCTTGGCGGTCTGTTGGTAGAAGTAGCGCGCCAGGTTCTCCGCCGATGGGTTCAGCTCTGTGAACGGCGCAATCTCATTGATCATCAGGTGGTCCAGCCGCTCCACCACCGGGCGCAGCAGGTGTTTCAGCAGCTTGAAGTCCAACAGCAGTCCGGCCTCGTCCAGCTCCTCGCCCGCCAGCGTCACCAGCACGCGATAGTTGTGGCCGTGCGGGTTCTCGCACTTGCCCTTGTAGTTGCGCAGATAGTGGCCGGAGGAGAAGCCGGCTTCCACGGTGACCTCGAACATTGTTTGGCTCCCCTCTCTATTGATTGTATCGTCTGCGCGCGGGTTGGACCGGAAGCGGCGTGACAGGCCCAGAAACGTCTGCAACCGATTCAGGACCGCCCGCGTCAGATTCACGAACGCCCGCGGCGTTGTTTTTCTTCCGCGCGCCGCCTGGCCTGCCCGAAGAGCGAAGACAGCACGCCGCCCAGCGCGGCCAGCAGCGCCAGCACCAACAGCGCCAGCCCCATGGTGCGCCACAGAGATGCATCGCCCGGCGAGCCCGGCTGTTGCGCGACGTTCGTGGCAGCCACCGCGCAGGAGATCAGCCCAAACAGCGCAAGCGACGCGGCGAGAATGAAGAGATTCCGGCCCATGGGTCTCTCTGACCGTAGCATACGGCACAAATCCGCCTTGCCGCCCGCATTCGGCCGTCCTCAAACCGCACAGCGCATCTGACAGCGAGTTCAGTGGGATATTCTGTTTATGAGGAAATTCCTGCCAGATGAAAGAAACCGACCAGACGCCGAATTTGAGCTGGTGGCAGGTCCCGCTCGCGGAGCGCATGGCCCCGCTGCGGCATAGCGAGAGCCAGGTTTTTATGGCTTTGTCGCTGGTCATCGGCGCACTGACCGGCCTCGCCGTCGTTGCCTTCATTGTGCTGACGGAACGCATGGGGATGCGGCTTTATCCGGTGGTGGGCGCGCCCTGGCGGCGTCTCATGTTCCCTGTCGTTGGTTCGCTCGGCATTGGTTATCTGCTCTATCGTTTCTTCCCCAACGCGCGCGGCAGCGGCGTGCCCCAGACCAAGGCTGCGCTCTTTGCCCGCGACGGCCGCATCACGCTGCGAACAGTGCTGGGCAAGTTCTTCTGCACCTCGGCGACGCTGGCCAGCGGCATTCCCCTCGGCCGCGAAGGTCCCTCGGTGCAGGTGGGCGCGGGCATCGGCTCCGTGCTGGGACGCGCCCTGGGCCTCAGCACCGAGCAGGTGAAGAACCTGATCCCCGTAGGCGCTGCGGCGGCCATTGCAGCCGCATTCAACACGCCTCTGGCCGCCGTCGTCTTTGCCCTGGAAGAGATCATGGGCGACCTCAATGCGCCCATGATGGGTGGCGTGGTGCTGGCCTCCGCAACCGCGTGGATGGTCCTGCGCGTATCTCTCGGCGATCACCCGCTCTTCAACGTCCCGAAATATCATCTGGTCAGTTCAGCGGAGTTTGGGGTCTATGCGGTACTCGGCGTCGCCGGTGGTGTCGTCTCGGCGGCCTTTGCCCGCCTGCTGCTTGGGCTGCGTGCGTGGTTTCTGCGCCTCCCGCGAAAGACGGTCTGGTTCCAGCCTGTAGCAGGCGGATTGCTGGTGGGCGCGATGGGCTGGTTTGTGCCCCAGGTGCTGGGCGTGGGCTACGGTTTTGTCGGCGACGCACTGAACGGACGCATGGCCTTCCACCTGATGCTTCTGCTCCTGCTGCTCAAGCTCTTCGCCGTCACCACCAGCTATGCCTCGGGCAACGCGGGCGGCATCTTTGGCCCGTCTCTCTTCCTCGGCGCAATGGTGGGAGGTGCAGTGGGCACCGGGGCGCATCATCTCTTCCCGCTGGCGACGGCCACGCCGGGAGCCTACGCGCTGGTTGGCATGGGCGCTGTCTTTGCCGGCGTGGTGCGCACCCCCATGACCTCGGTGCTCATCATCTTCGAGATGACCCAGGACTACGCCGTCATCGTCCCCCTGATGATCGCCAACCTGGTCAGCCTCTTCGTCGCCTCCCTCCTGCAGCATGAGCCGATCTACGAGGCGCTCGCGGTGCAGGACGGAATCCACCTGCCCAGCGCCAGGACGCGCCAACGGCTCGATCAGCGCACCGCCGCGGAGATCATGAAAACCCCTGCGCTCCTGCTGGAGTCCGAAACCTCGGTGCGCGAGGCGCTGGGACGCATTCGCGCCGGCGGCCTGCGTACTGCCCTGGTCACGGACCAGCGCGGCGTCATCGGCGTCGTCACTCAGTCGCAGTTGGAGGTCGAAGCGGACGAGGACTCCGGCAGGCTACTCGACGACTTGATGGTCGCGCCACTCTTCCCCCACATGCACGCCGATCAGGGGCTGGATCTTGGCGCTGGAGCGCATGGGCAGCAACCAGATCGATCTGTTGCCTGTGGTCAGCCGCGCCAATGTTCACGAACTGGTCGGCATCGTAACGCTCGCCGACGTTCTCGACGCATACGGCGTCGCCCACTCCTGATCGCACCCGGTCTTTGTACGGCGTGCCAGCGACGGCCCCGCGCCAGTTTGCCGATTCCGCGAGGGGGAGAAAGAGAAGCGCGCTATATCTTTTACTCCCGCGCGTAATCTGTGTGTGGGGGGCAGCGCAACCCAGTGGCGGAGTGCGTATTACACAGGAAGATACAACTTAGAAAATCCCTGACGCCGCCTGCGATTTTCGTGTCTTTCCATTAAAACCCCACCTATAATATTGAAACTACGCGGAGTGACATCAATTTCCGGTATGCTCGACACGGTCCCAAAAGAGGTCTGTGCATATGAACCTGAACGGCGATCGATCTTCTGGAGTTTCCCCCAATGAACACCCCACGTCTGTGCTCGCTTAGAGCTGTACTCCCCCGGCCCCTGGTTCTTCTTCTCGCGGGATTCCTTAGCTTGGCTCCGTTGAGCGCGCGCGCCCAGTTTGCCACCATCCTGGATACAACCTCGCGCTTCGCCGGCAACAGCACCGGTACGGGCGGCTTCAATCAGGACTCCGGTGTAGCCACCGCCACCACCCTGAACGTGCCCTCCTACATCGTCTTCGACTCGCTCGGCAACCTCTATATCTCCGACACGCAGAACAACTGCGTGCGCAAGGTAGACACTACAGGCCATGTCTCCACGGTGGCCGGACTGCGAGTCAGCGGCGGCCCGGATACATGCAATACCGCGAGCAACCCGGGGCCCGATCCCACGGAAGGACTGCTGGCGCCCACCGGCCTGGCCGTCGACAGCTCCAACACCCTCTACATCGCCGACAGCCAGCACAACTGCGTGCGCAGCCTGGCCAGCGGCGCGGTTGACAGCTTCGCCGCAAACGCCCTCACCACGGTGGCCGGCACATGCACCATCGTCACTACCAATTCGGACACGCCTGTGCCCATGGGCCTGGCCGTGGACAGCAGCGCTAACCTCTACATCTCGATCGTCGGCTCGGGGACTGGAGTCACCGTCAATCAGGTCGTGCGCCACCTGGCTAGCGCCCCGGCAACCACCATCTGCTCCGTTGCGGGTCAGACGTCCACCTATGCAGCCACAACGCAGTGTTCCGGTGTCACCAGCACTGTCTCGCTCGACCGCCCCGCCGGCCTTGCCTTCGACAAGAATGGCAACCTCTTCATCGCCGACTCAAACAACAACTGCGTGCGCGAGATCGCCGGACTCACCACCCCCCAGACGGCGGTTGGGCAATGCGCCAATGACCTGACCGGCACTGCCGCCACCGCCCTCAACAATCCATACGGACTGGCCTTCTCGGCGGATGGCTCGCTGTTTATCTCGGAGTCCGGCACAGGCCGCAACAATGTGGTCGGCTTCAACTCCGGGACCAACTCGCTCGCACTCATCGCAGGTCTCGCCAGCGGTGCCTCCGGCCCCTACAACCTCTCGCAGGAGGGCCAGGCTGCGTCGCTGGTCCCCCTGGACCAGCCGCTCGGCGTCACCACGGACACCGGCGGAAATATCTACCTGGCAGACTCGCAGAACAACATTGTGCGCAGGCTGGGAACCAACCTGGCCTTTCCGCCAACAAATGTCAGCTCGACCAGCGCCAACCAGACCATCGTCTTCAGCATCAACCAGGCGGTGAATCTCACCGCCACCGTGGGGACGGACTACTTCCTCGTCAGCACTACATGCAACGGGGCCCATTCCGCCTCTACCACATGCCAGGTGGTAATCAACTTCCAGCCAACCCGTCCCGGCTTTCGCTACTCCGCTTTGCAACTCAAGGACTCCATCTCCGGCAAGCTCATCCGCGTGGAACTGCAGGGTCTCGGCGTCGGCCCGCTCAGCCTGCTGGCTCCGGGCGTGGCCTCCACCCGCGCATCCAGCCTGCGCACAGCCATCGCCGTCTCCACAGACTCGGCCGGCGACGCCTACGTCCTCGAGCAGGGCAACGGCCCCTCCACCGCCGATGTCCTCTTCTATCCGGCCGGCGTCGGTGCCGCTCAGGTCGTCGTGGCCCAGGGCGCGGGCATGGTTACGCCCACCGCCATGGCCGTAGATGGAGCAGGCAACATCTTCATCGCCGATTCCGGAATCGGCGGTCTCGGAGGCGGTAACATCATCCGCTTCGGAGCCGATGGCTCCGTCAACACCGCCTATGCCACCGGACTGCCCGGCGTCAATTCCATGGCCTTCGACGGCTTCGACGACCTCTTCCTCGCCATTGGAGGCTCGTTCCACAACATCACCGAGATATACGCCGGAGGGCAGCGCCGCGTCGTCGCCGGCAATGGAACCGTCCCCGACGCGAACAACGTCGCCGCCACCAGCGCGGTCTTCTCTGATCCCAGCGGCATCGCGCTTGGGCCCAACGGAATCGCCGTAGCCGATGCCGCAACCCATTACGTCTACTTGATCGACAACTCCGGCATCATCCACATCGTCGCCGGCAACGGTGGCGCCACCACCTCCAATGCCGGCGTGGCCACGGGCACCGGCCTCCTCACGCCCGAAGGCCTGGCCATCGACGCGGCGGGAGACATCTACATCGCCGACCATTCCGCGAACATCGTCTACGCGGTCTACTCCGTCATCAGCAACGGCTCCAACATCTATCCCGTCATCGGCACCGGCACCGCCGGCGACACCGGAGACGGAGGCCCCAGCACCGCGGCCACCATCAACGCGCCGCTGGCCATCGCCCTCGACGGCTCCAGCGACCTCTTCGTCATCGACAGCGGAAACAGCGCGCTGCGCGAGGTCACATACCCGGTCACCAGCACCATCAGCTTCGGCAACGTGCTCGTCGGCGCCACGTCTACCCCGGTCCTGCAGTATCTGGCCAACGCCGGCAACGCTAATCTTGCGTTCTCCCTCTATCCCTTCACCACCACCGATTCGCACTACGCCGTCTTTGCCGGTTCCACCACATGCATCGCCTCGATGGTCTCCGGCGGCGTCTGCGACATCGCGTACACCTTCTCGCCCACGGTGGCCGGCCCCGCTCCCGCTGGCCAGTCCAACCTTATCTCCAACTCCTACACCTCGCAGCAGACCGTTATCTTCAGCACTAGCGGCTCCTCCGGATACTCCTCCGCGCCGCTGCCCTTCACCCTCCTCACGGAGACCGAGGTCTTCGGCTTTTCCTTCTCGGAGTCGTTCACCTTCACCGGCAGTTCTCCTGCCAGCGGCACGATGATCTTTTACATCGGCACCCAGGTTCTCTGCACGGCCACGATAACCAACGCATCAGCGGGAACGATCACATGCAACGCCCCGCCGAGCGGCCTCGCCTTCGGCAGCTACATCGTCAGTTTCACCTTCACCTCCACCAACTCGTACTACACCTCGGTGACCGGTACCACCAGCCTCTCGGTCACCAGGGCGCCCCTGACGGTCACGCCGAACAGCTTCTCGCGCCAGTACGGCCAGACCAACCCGACCTTCACCGGAATCATCACCGGCGCGGTCAACGGCGATGTCTTCACCGCTACCTACTCGACGACGGCGACGCAGCTCTCTCCCGTAGGCACCTATCCCATCACCGCAACCCTGACGCCGGTTGGTTCGGCGAACCTCAACAACTACGCGGTGACGTACAACGTGGGCACGTTGACCATCGTTTCCGCCGGGTCGGGTGGCAGCGGCGGGCTGGTGGTCACGCCCGCTAACGCCACTCGGCAGTATGGCACGCCCAACCCGCCCTTAAACGGTACCATCACCGGCGCGGTCAATGGCGACAACTTCACCGCCACCTACTCCACCACGGCCACGCAGTTCTCGCCCGTTGGCACCTATCCCATCACCGCAACCCTGACGCCGGTTGGCTCGGCCAGCTTCAGCAACTACTCCGTGACGTACAACGTGGGCACGCTGACCATCACTCCATCGACCACGGCCCTGGTGGTCACTGTGAATAACGCCACCCGTCCCTACGGCACGCCCAACCCCACCTTCACCGGGTCCATCGCTGGCGCGCTCAACGGAGACACCTTCACCGTCACCTACTCGACCACGGCGACGATACTTTCTCCGGTCGGCGCATATCCCATCACTGCAACCCTCTCCGGAGCCGCCGCGGCCAACTACAGCAACGTGACCGTGAATCCGGGCACGCTGACCATCACTCCATCGACCACGGCGCTGGTGGTCACGGTGAATAACGCCTCCCGCCCCTACGGCACGCCCAACCCAACCTTCACCAGCACCATCGTTGGCGCGCTCAACGGCGACACCTTCACCGTCACATACTCCACGCTGGCAACCATCGCCTCCCCCGTAGGCAACTACGCCATCACCGCCATCGTCTCCGGCGCCAACATCGCCAACTACAACATCACCGTGGTTCCCGGAACACTCACCATCACGCCCGCAATCACGCCGCTGGTAATCACGGTCAATAACGCGGCGCGAGCCTACGGCGCGCCCAACCCAACCTTCACCAGCACCATCACCGGCGCTGCTCCCGGTGACACCTTTACCGTTACCTATTCGACCACGGCGACCGTCCTCTCCGACGTGGGCAGCTATCCCATCACCGCCACCGTCACCGGCGCAAACATCGCCTACTACGCCACCGTCACGGTCGTCCCCGGCGCGCTCGCCATCACACCGCTCGCCACCGTCACCACGGTGATAACCTCCGCGACTCCCATCACCCAGGGCGCCAGCGTCACCTTCACCGCCACCGTAACCTACGGGGCCAGCGTTCCCGTTACTGCCGCCACCGTCAACTTCTATAACGGCACCACACTGCTCTGCGCAGCCACGCTCAACTCATCCGGCGTTGCCACCTGCACCGCCTACACGCTGCCGGTGGGCACTCTCACCATTACCGCCGCCTACCAGGCAACCCTCGACTTCGCCTCCAGCTCGGGCACAGTCACCCAGGTCGTCAACTCCGGTGGCTTCACCCTCGCCGCCGCGCCGCCGAACCAGTTCATCAGCGGCCCGGGGACCACGGTCTACGCTGTCACAGTCTCCTCTGTCCAGGGCTTTGCCGGTCCGGTTACCCTCGCCTGTTCGGGACTTCCGGCCGACGCCACCTGTACCTTTGCCACGCCCACCGTCACCCTCACCGCAACGGGCGATAGCGCCACCGTCACCACCACCATGACCGTCACCACCACCATGGCCGACGCGAGGCTCGCTCCTCCTGCGCCTCCCGCTCCCGCCGGCAGAACGCCCAGCGGCCTCTCGCCGATCGCCTTCGCCGCCGTCTTCCCCTTCGGACTGGTTGCCTTCTTCGGACTCTCGCGCCGCAAGCGGGTCCACCCGCGTGCCACCCGCTCGCCCAACTTCCGTCTGCTCCTGGCGCTTTGCTGCACCGCCGCAATCGTCAGCCTCGCGGGTTGCGCGTGCCTGTCCAGCATCAATCAGGTCTACACCATCCCCATTACCGGCACCACCACCGTCAGCGGAGTGAGTTCGCAATCGACCTCGGTCTCGCTCACCGTGGCCCAGGAATAACAGGAGTAACTGGCTCGATTCCCATTTCAACCATGGCGGCAGGAGTCTGAGACACTGATGTGGAGGAAACCATGATGCACCGGCGCTCATCCAAGCTCGTCCGCGCGCTTCTGCTGGCCGCGCTCGCCGCTCTTGTCCCGCTCTCGGCTTTGGCCCAGGCAGCGCCCGCGGGAACGCAGGAACCCATCCCATCGCGTCTCGACCTCTTCGGCGGATACGCCTACTTCCATCCCTTCAACAGCACCCTCGACGGCTACTCCTACGAGCCCATCGTCAAGGGCGGAATCGGCAGCGTGGCCGGATACTTCGGCAACCACTTCGGCGCCGTCATCCAGGGCGCGGCCTCCCCCTACGGCCCCGACGACTGCTCCTACGTCGCCCAGGCCGGCCCCATCTACCGCATCCAGTACGGCCGCTACGTCCCCTTCGCCCATCTGCTCTTCGGCGGAGCCCGCGCAGGAGGCCCGCTGGTCCAGCCCTGCACCTGGGGATACGGCGCCACCATCGGCGCCGGCTTTGATTACATCCTGCCCTACGCCCCGTTGCACAACCGCCTCGCCCTGCGACCCATCCAGGCGGACATCGAGTACTCCGACATCAACTTCGGCCTCAACACCGCGCCCACCTTCTTCAACGGAGGAGTAGCCAAGATCACCGCATACCGCCTCAGCGCCGGCGGAGTCGTCCGCTTCGGCGGGTCCACCGAGGAGCTTCCCGCCGCCTATGGCTGCGTGGTCCAGCCCGTCACCGTCTTTCCCGGCGATCCCATCAGCGTCACCGGTAGCGTCATCAATCTCGAAACAGGCCGAAGGCTGAAGCCCGTCTACACCTGGGAGACAAACGGAGGCACGATCGAGGCCACCGACGATGTCGCCACCATCTCCACCGCCGATCTCGCACCCGGAGACTACGTCGTCACCGGCCGGGTCAGCGAAGGCCCCAGGTCTACCCAGCACGCCGAGTGCGCCGCCAGCTTCCGCATCCAGGCATACGATCCACCCACCATCTCCTGCTCGGCCAACCCCAGCAGCGTCCTGCCCGGCGGCGTCTCCACGATCACCTCCGAGGGCCGCAGCCCGCAGAACCGCCCGCTCAACTTCTCCTTCGCCACCACCGCCGGCCAGATCGCCGGCGACAAGGCCACGGGCTCTCTCTCCGCCGCCGACGTCAGCCCCGGCATCATCGACGTCACATGCAACGTCGTCGACGACCTCGGTAAATCGGCCTCCTCCACCACCACCGTCACCGTGGTCGCCCCGCCGCCGCCGCCCGCGCCCGCCGCCCGCACTCTCTGCAGCATCTCCTTCGACCGCGACCGAAAGCGCCCCGTACGCGTAGACAACGAGGCCAAGGGTTGCCTCGACGACATCGCCCTGGAGATGAACCGCGAGTCCGACGCCACCCTCATCATCGTCGGCAAGCACGATCCACAGGAGGCTCCCGAGACCTCCTCCCAGCGCGCCCTCAACATCCGTCAGTACCTCGCCGCGGAGAAGGGAATCGACGCCAACCGCATCGAACTCCGCACCGGCGAATCCACCGGACGCTCCGCCGACAACATCCTCGTCCCCCCCGGCGCCACATGGGACAACGGAGGCACCACCCGCTTCGATCCAACCCGAGTCCCCCGCCACGGAGACCCATACCCCACCGCCCCCCGCTAGTCCAGGTGCCGGAAGAAGTGACCACAACCACTGAAGATGGGTGCCCCAGGTGCCTCGCTTTTGGGCACATGGGTTTCGCCAGCGGCAACCCACTCCTCGGAGACCGAAGATTTTTTCCTCGAATTTCCCCGCAAACTCGCCATGTCAAGCCCCTCGACCCACCAAAATCTCCTCAACCAACAGAAAACAAAAGAGAAAAAACTTTCCCGCAACTGGCATAGTAGTTATGCCCCATCCTGTAAAATTGAAGCAGTAGAGAAAACAAGGGAAACCCCGGCAGCGCGCCGGGGTTTTTCATGCCTATAGTGCTTCTCTTGTTGGGTTAGAGCCGAAACCGTCAAGCCGTCATTCTGGCGCAGCCAGAATCTCAGTATTTTGTTTGTTGCGCCTCTGCACCTTCAGGAGATCAACTCTATAACCGAAGCACGGAGGAAATCATTTATTTTCTTATGGATAGCTATAAACAGCCTGCAATCTATGCGTTGCATGCTAAAACTCACATCTCATTGTTTCCAAACACTTTAGGAAGCACAAGAAAAGGGGGGGGGGGGGGGGGGGAGTTACTAACTGATTAATAATTCATTCCGGTTTCCCCACGACTCGATTTTGAGACCTGGCATCGAGGGCGCGATTGCCCTGAGAGACCGCTCTTCGCCGCGCGCCCTCCGCTCTTGGTAAGCTTGCCTCTGAGTCAATCCATGCCCATCCAGTCCATCAATCCCGCCAACGGAGTTCTGCTGCGCAGCTTCACGCCGCTCACCGGCCAGGCCCTGTTGGAAAAAATCGCTCTCGCCGAGTCCGCATTCTCCCGCACAGCGGAGATCCCGCTCGCCCATCGCGCGCTCTGCATGAACAAGCTCGCGAACCTTCTGGACCGCGAGACCGCAGACCTCGCCGCGCTCATCACCTCCGAGATGGGCAAGCCCATCGCGCAGGCCCGCGCTGAAGTCGCCAAGTGCGCCGCCGCCTGCCGCTTCTACGCCGCAAACGCCGCCCGCATCCTCGCGCCGGAGCCGCTCGACGCCCCGCCCCTCGACGCCACCGTCCGCTGGGACCCGCTCGGAGTCATCCTCGCCGTCATGCCCTGGAACTTCCCCTTCTGGCAGGTCTTCCGCTTCCTCGCGCCCGCCCTGATGGCTGGCAACGTGGGCCTGCTCAAGCACGCCTCCAACGTCCCCCAGTGCGCGCTCGCCATCGAGGCCCTCGTCCGCCGCGCCGGCTTTCCCCGCGGCAGCTTCCAGACGCTCCTCATCGAAGCCAGCCAGGTCGAGATGGTGCTCGCCGATGAGCGCGTCGCCGCCGTCACCGTCACTGGCAGCGAGTCCACCGGCCGCGCCATCGCCGCCCAGGCCGGATGGCTCATCAAGAAATCCGTCCTCGAACTCGGCGGCAGCGATCCCTTCATCGTCATGCCCTCGGCCTCGCTCGACACCGCCATCGCAGCCGCCGTCGCCGCGCGCACGGTCAACAGCGGACAGTCCTGCATCGCCGCCAAGCGCTTCCTCATCGCCGAATCCATCTACGAAGAATTTGAATCCCGCTTCGTCGCCGCCATGGACAACCTCAAAGTCGGCGACCCCACACGCGAAGACACTCAGATCGGCCCCCTCGCCACCACCGCGCAGCTCGAAGAACTCGAAGCGCAGGTCGCAGCCACAATCCACGCCGGCGCGCGCCTGCTCACCGGCGGAGAGCGCATGATCGGCACGGGAAACTACTACGCGCCCACCGTCCTCGCCGGCCTTCCCCGCACCGCGCCGGTCTACCGCGAAGAGATCTTCGGCCCCGTCGCAATGCTCTTCCGCTTCACCGATATCGACGAGGCCATCGCCATCGCCAACGACACCCCATACGGCCTCGCCGCCTCCGTCTGGACCGCCAGCCGCGACGAGCAGCGCCGCTTCGCCTCCGCGCTCCAATGCGGCGCCGTCTTCTTCAATGCGCAGGTGGCCAGCGATCCGCGCCTGCCCTTCGGTGGCGTCAAGCGCTCGGGCTACGGCCGCGAACTATCCGCCGCCGGTATGCGCGAGTTCCTCAACGCCAAGACCGTCGTTACCGCCGAACCGGAACCCACCCCATGAACCTATTTCAGCTCAATCCCCGCGAAGAAGTAGCCAATCTCGAACGCCGCCGTCTCCTCCGCGTCCGAGCCATGGATCGCGTTCTCGCCAATCGACTCCGCATACTTCTTGCGGATCGTTCCCTCCTCGGCCTGCGCCGGATTGGTCGCCCCCATCAGCTTGCGCAGATCGGCGATCGCGTTCTCCTTCTCCAGCACCATGGGAAAGATCGGCCCCGAGCTCATGAACTCGGTCAGCCCCGCGAAGAACGGCTTCCCCGCATGCACCGCATAAAAGCCCTCGGCCTGCGCCTGCGAGATCGACGCCCGCTTGATGGCCACAATCTTGAATCCGGCCTCTTCGATCTGCGCCAGAATCGCCGCTGTATACCCCTTGCGCACAGCGTCCGGCTTGATGATGCTGAATGTTCTCTCTGACAAAATTGTTCTCCCTTGCTGAATGTCTATCGCTGTGAATGTCTTCTTCTCAACGTGTTTTGCGTGTACCTCCAGTGTAAAGCCTGCTCGCCTTCCATCTACAGTAGAGGAATGCGAAAGACAGTCTGGATCTGGTTTGTCGGATGTGCGGCCTGGATCATGGACGGAGTGGTGCAGCTTCACGTCCACGCGCTCCTCCATGCACGACTCGCCTTCACGGTAGCCATGCTCTTCCTCGTCGCCGGCCTCTTCTACCGCAACCAGAAGAACTGAGGATCAATGGCCGCAGCCCAGACCTTGCGCGGTGCAGCAATGCCATGCGAACCAACGCATATACTAAGGTATATACTCTTCTGTAGGAGGGAACCGCTCATGTCCAAGACGCACATCGCCAAACTCTTCAAGAACGGCGCAAGCCAGGCCGTCCGGCTCCCGGTTGAGTTCCGCTTCGAGGGCGACCAGGTCTATATCTCGCGCGACGAACGCACTCAGGACGTCATCTTGTCCAAACGACCCGGAGCCAGGGTCTGGGAGGAGTTCTTTGCGTTCATGCGAACCGTGGACATCCCGGAGGATTGGATGAAAGACCGCCCAATGAACCGAATCCCCACCAAAGATCGCACGCTCTTTCGTGAGGAGGATTGATGCTGCACATGCTCGACACGGACATCGCCAGCTATGTGATCAAAGACTACGACGGGTTACATGTTCAGAAAAAGCTCGCGGCCTTGAACTCGGGTGAAGCCTGTGTCTCCGCGCTTACCCGCGCCGAGTTGCTCTTCGGTCTGAAGAAGCTACCGCCGAAGCATCGTCTTCACATCGGCGTGAAAAAGTTCCTGAACTTCGTGGAGGTGCTGGCTTGGCCGCCAGAGGCCGCCGAATTCTACGCAGATATCCGTTACGAGTTGACGCGCACTGGAAATCCCATCGGCGAGATGGATATGCTGATCGCCGCCCACGCCATCGCTGCGGACGCCGTGCTGGTCACCAACAACACACGCCACTTCAAGCGAATCAAACTGCCCCTGATGATGGCGAACTGGATGAAGTAGCAGCAATAAAAAGCGTGGCGCACCCATCGGCGCGCCACGCTTTTGTCCTTCGTGCTCTTGAATCTATGCCTTGCCCAGCAGCCGCGCCATCGTCGCGCCCATCTCTGCCGGCGACTTGACAACGTGGATTCCAGCCGCTTCCATCGCCGCCATCTTGCTTGCGGCCGTGCCTTCGCCGCCGCTGATGATCGCGCCCGCATGGCCCATGCGGCGTCCCGGAGGCGCCGTCTGGCCCGCGATGAACCCCACCACCGGCTTCTTCACGTTGGCCTTGATGAACTGCGCCGCCTTCTCCTCCGCCGTTCCGCCGATCTCGCCGATCATGATGATCGCCTCGGTCTCCGGATCGTCGTTCAGCAGCCGCAACGCGTCGATGTGCGTCGTCCCGATGATCGGGTCGCCGCCAATCCCGATCGCCGTCGACTGCCCGATGCCGCGCACCGTCAACTGGTACACCGCCTCATACGTCAGCGTCCCCGAGCGCGACACGATCCCCACCGAGCCTTCCTTGTGGATGCGCGCCGGCATGATGCCCACCTTGGCCTTGCCCGGAGAGATCACCCCCGGACAGTTCGGCCCCACCAGCCGCGATTTCGACCGCTTCACAATCTCCCACACCCGCACCATGTCCAGCGTCGGAATGCCCTCGGTAATGCAGACGATCAACGGCAGCCCCGCGTCCTCGGCCTCCAGAATCCCGTCCGCGGCAAACGGCGGCGGAACAAAGATCATGGTCGCATTCGCGCCCGTCGCCTTCACCGCCTCCTCCACTGTGTTGAAGACCGGCCAGCCCTCGTGGACCGTCCCGCCTTTGCCCGGCGTCACTCCGCCAACCACCTTGGTCCCGTACTCCTCGCAGGCCTTGGCATGGAACGTCCCCTCATGCCCGGTAATCCCCTGCACAATCAACCGCGTATTTTTATCGACTAATACTGCCATTACTTGCCCCCTTTCGCGGCGGCGACAGCAAGGTCGGCAGCCTCTTTCATCGTTGCTCCCACTTGGAACTTAATGCCCGACTCAGCCAGAATCTTCCTGCCCTCTTCGACATTCGTGCCTTCCAGCCGCAGTATGATCGGCAGCTTCACATTCAGCTTCTTCGTCGCCGCCACAACCGCCGACGCCAGCACATCCACGCGCAGAATCCCGCCGAAGATATTGATGAAGATCGCCTTCACGTTGGGATCGCTCAGCAGAATCTCAAACGCATTCTCGATCTGCTCCTGGCTGGCGCTTCCGCCCACATCCAGAAAGTTCGCCGGACTTCCGCCCGCGTAGCTGATGATGTCCATCGTCGCCATCGCCAACCCGGCCCCGTTCACCATGCACGCAATGTTGCCGTCCAGCTTGATGTAGTTCAGGTTGAACTTCGACGCCTGCACCTCCAGCGGGTCTTCCTCGGCCAGGTCGCGCAGCTCCTGCAGGTCCTTGTGCCGGAACATCGCGTTGTCGTCGAAGTTGATCTTGCAGTCCAGAGCCATCAGGCTTCCGTCCTTGGTCGTGATGAACGGGTTGATCTCCATCAGCGACGCGTCGCTTTCGACGTACGCCTTGTAGAGCCCCATCATGAACGACACAGCCTGGTTGATCTGCTTCTTTTCCAGCCCCAGCTTGAAGGCCAGCCGTCGCGCCTGGTACGGCTGTAGGCCGAGTGCCGGCTCGATGGTCTCCTTGTAGATCAGCTCCGGAGTCTCCTTCGCCACCTTCTCGATCTCCATGCCGCCCGCCTGCGACGCCATGAACACGATCTTGGCCGTCGCGCGGTCCAGCACCAGCCCGAGGTAAAGCTCGCGCTCGATGGCCGATCCTGCCTCAATCAGCAGCCGCTGGACTTTTTGCCCCGCCGGCCCGGTCTGATGCGTCACCAACTGCATCCCCAGGATCGACTTGGCCGCGGCATTCGCGTCCTCGATCGTCTTGGTCACCTTCACCCCGCCGCCCTTGCCCCGGCCTCCGGCGTGGATCTGGGCCTTCACCACCACCGCCAGATTGCCCTTGCTGAACAGCGCCTTCGCTGCCGTGTCCGCCTCTTCCACCGTGGTGGCCATCGCGCCGTCGGGCACGGGCACGCCGTATCTCCGCAGAATCTCTTTTGCCTGGTACTCGTGGATCTTCATGTTTTGTTAGTCTCGGTTCTATATAAAAATTGCTCGCAGTCCGATACTAGTGGATTGCCGCAATCCGGAGCAATCGCACAACCCCCATTTGTGCGCTTATCGCCCAATATAGTCGATTATCGTTCAATTGAACGCGTCGACGACCAACCGCCTCCAGGCGTGACCGCAGAAACCCATTGCCTTGCAGCCACCCGCGCCTGATACCCTTTCCATCATGGCACTGCATGAATACATGAAGCGCGTCGTCGAGCAGCGCGAGGTCCTCTCGCGCAGCCAGGCGCGCGCCCTGCTGGACCGCGTCCTCGCCGGCAGCACTGAAGCCGATCAGCCCGGCAGCCCGCACTCCCTCCAACTCGCCGCGCTGCTCGGGGCTATCGCCGCCCGTGGCGAGTCACCGCCGCCGAACTGGCCGGATTTGCCGAAGCCATGCTCGCCGCAGCAGTCCCCGTCCCGCTCGAAGAGGACGAGCGAAACCAGCTCGTCGACACCTGCGGTACCGGTGGCGACGACACCGGCACCTTCAACATCTCCACCGCCGCCGCCCTGGTCGCCGCTGCGCTGGAGCCGGCGCAACCGTCGCCAAGCACGGCAACCGCGCCGTCACCTCGCCCTGCGGTTCGGCCGATGTGCTCGAAGCCCTCGGCATTCCCATCTCTCTCACCCCAGCCGCCGGGGCCGCATCCCTTCGCCGCCACCGCTTCGCCTTCCTGCACGCGCCCAGCCTGCATCCCGCCATGAAGGCAGTCATGCCTATCCGTCGCGCACTCGCCGTACGCACCGCATTCAACGTCCTCGGCCCGCTCGCCAACCCCGCAGGAGCACGCGCCCAGGTCATGGGCGTCTACTCCGCCCGCCTCGTTCCCATCGTCGCCGAGGCGATGCTCCTGCTCGGAGTCCGCCACGCCTTCGTCGTCCACGGCGCAGTCGCAGACGAAGATGCCGCAAGCGGGTCTGGCATCGACGAACTCTCCATCTCCGGCCCAACTCAACTCGCCGAAGTCCGTGGCGACGCCGTCACCTTCAGCCGTCTCACTCCCGATCAGGTTGGCCTCGCCTCCGCTCCCATCTACTACCCTGCGCGGGGGCGACGCCGCCGCCAACGCCGCCATCCTCCGCTCCATCTTCGCCGGAGAACCCGGCCCCCGCCGCGACGTCGTCCTGCTCAACGCCGCCGCCGTCCTCATCGCCGCCGATGTCGTCCCGTCCTCCACGCCAGACAGCCACGATGCCTTCCGCGCCGCCATCGCTCTCGCCGCCCGGGCCATCGACTCGGGAGCCGTCACCGCGCTGGTCGCAGCCCTCGCCCGCGCGGAACCATAACCACCGCCCGCGCGTACAATCCTCCAGCACCTCGCACCTCGAACACAGGAGAACCCCATGGCCTCATATCCCCAACAGCCCGCCGCCTCGCTCGATCCCTCAATGGTCACCACCGCCCTTGAACTTCCCGGCTACCGCATCGTGCGCAACATCGGCGTCGTGCGCGGCATCGTCGTCCGCTCGCGCAGCCTCTTCGGCACCATCGGCGCCGGCCTCCAGACGCTCATCGGCGGCAACATCACCCTCTACACCCAGCTCTGCGAGAAGACCCGCCAGGACGCCTTCGTCATGATGGCCGAGCACGCAGCCCAGGCCGGAGCCAACGCCGTCATCATGGCCCGCTACGACGCCAACGAACTGATGCAGGGCGTCACCGAGGTCCTCGCCTACGGCACCGCCGTCGTTGTCCAAAAGCTCTAAGATATGAGGCGAATCCTACGCTCCATTGCCGCGCTTGCTGCCCAGTGCATCGTCCTGATCATATGTGGACATGCCGGAAATTGCCTGCTCCATGTAGGCAAATACCTCGATTCCCCCGTAGGCTGTCCGTGGAGGTATCTCAGCTTAAGCGGAGTAATCGGAGTAACCAGCGGCGCGCTTCTTATTGGAATCGCATTTGCGCTGAAGGCCGTCAAAACAATTCCTCTCTGGACATTTATTGCTGCCGTAGTCATAGTTGAAGCGATATTCGCGTCCAATATGATCCTGTTGGGCTGTACTTAAGATTTAATGAGGAAGGCTGCGTAAAGCCTACGTATTGCTTAAGGGCACGGCTTCAGTCGTGCCGTAAATGCCGCTCTTTCACTGCGGCTTTTGCCGCTGAGGTCAGCCTTTCAGTTCAGCCACAGCTCTTTCCCTCACCGCGCTCTAACCTTCCACCCGCCGAATCCCCCCATCGACCCACGCCGCAACGCCAATCGCAATCCAGTACGCCACGATGTCCCGCACGGAGAAAATACCGTCCCAGCAGAATCATCCCCGGCAGCGTCAGCCGGAAGGCATCCATCCCCGGCGAATGGTACAGCTTGAAGAACTCAACCGCCGTCGCAACCGCTCCTGCGGCCAACCCCACAACCGGCAGACGCCACCGCGCCAGCGCAGTCGAGACGACCCAGTAGATCATCACCGCCCACAGCATCGATCCGCCGTACTTCACCAAGACCGTGGGCAGCCCCAGCGGCGCCATCCGCACCGCAAGCCCCGCAATCACCGTCACCAGAAACAGCGCGAGCGAACTCTTCAGCCTCCGTGGCTTCATCGACTGCAAATCCCCTCTGTCATTTTGAGGCCAGGCCCATCTCCTCCACATCCAATGGAAACAGAGCCGAACCCGCAACTCTATCACGTCTATAGCCCTTTTCTTCGCATTTTATTTGCCGCGAACCACGCGGAAGCCTAGAATGGAAGTGTGCCCCTGTCTCAGACCGACAAAATCCCCGCCCCAACGCCCGACCACAAGCGTTACTTCATCGAGAAGCTTGGCATCTCAGAGCGGCTGATGGAGCGTTGCCTCGGCGAGGCGCTCTCGGCTGGCGGCGACTTCGCCGATCTCTACTTCGAGTCTGTCACCTCCACCTCGCTCGGCATAGACGAGTCCCTCGTCAAGTCCGCCTCCCAGGGCATCAGCGTTGGCTGCGGCATCCGCGTCCTCTCCGGCGAGCGCACCGGCTACGCCTACACCGACGACCTCTCCAGCGCCCGCCTCCTGCGCGCTGCCCGCACCGCCGCGCTGATCGCCAGCGGCCCGGCCAGGCAGCCCATCGCGGGCTTCCGCCACACATCCGATAAGCCCACGCTCTACCCCATCGCCGGGGCAGCCGCAGACGCCGAAATCGCCGCCAAGCTTGCCCTCATCCAGCGCGCCGACAAGGCCGCCCGCGACTTCGATCCGCGCATCACCCAGGTCCGCGCCGGATTCTCCGACGAGCTGCGCCGCATTCTCATCGCCGCATCCGACGGCACCTTCGCCTCCGACACGCAGCCCCTCGCCCGCCTCAACGTCTTCGTCATCGCCCAGGACGCCACAGCCGACAACGGCGCAGGCAGCACCACGCGCGGCACATCAGGCGGCGGAGGCCGCGTCACCCTCGACTTCTTTGAGGGCACCCACTCCCCCGAGCACTTCGCCCGCGAGGCCGCACGCACCGCCATCCTGCAGCTCGGCGCCATCGCCGCCCCGGCAGGTGAGATGCCCGTCGTCCTCGGCCCCGGATGGCCCGGCGTCCTGCTGCACGAGGCCGTCGGCCACGGCCTGGAAGCCGACTTCAACCGCAAGAAGACATCCGCCTTCGCTGGCCTCATCGGCCAGAAAGTCGCCAGCGAAAAAGTCACCGTCGTCGACAACGGCCAGATGCCCAACCGCCGCGGTTCCATCAACGTGGATGACGAGGGCAACCCAACGCAGGAGACCGTCCTCATCGAGAACGGAATCCTCCGCGGCTACCTCTCCGACAAGCTCTCCAGCCGCCTCATGGGCACGCCAAACACCGGCTCCGGCCGCCGCGAGAGCTACCACCACATCCCCATGCCGCGCATGACCAACACCTACATGCTCGCAGGCTCCGACCAGCCCGAAGACATCATCCGCAGCGTCCAGCGCGGCCTCTACGCCGTCAACTTCGGCGGAGGCCAGGTCGACATCACCAACGGAAAGTTCGTCTTCTCCGCCTCCGAGGCATACCTCATCGAGGACGGCAAGGTCACGCAGCCCGTCAAGGGCGCGACGCTGATCGGCAGCGGCCCCGAGGCACTCAAATTCGTATCGATGGTGGGCAACGATCTCGCCCTCGACGAAGGCATCGGTACATGCGGCAAGGACGGACAGTCCGTTCCCGTTGGTGTCGGAATGCCAACTACAAAGCTGGACCGCATGACGGTCGGCGGAACCGGGCAGTAAAGCATCTTTCTCCCAGGATGTGTCGTAACTGAAGTACTTGCAACGTTTGCAGAAGAAACGGCATTTTGAATCTGTACTAAGTTGCATGAAAAGGAGAAATGCTCCAATGGCAGTCGAACGGGAAAAGATGTACGAATGCGAGGTCCGCCGCCGACGTCTCAAGCCAGGCGGAGGATACGAACCCTACTGGAAGATTAAAAACGTCGCCGTCGCTCTGGTGGACGAAGACACCGACTTCCGATGCAAGGACTGCTCCGGCGCGGTCAAGCTGCTTGGCCGCAACGGCAAGACCGGTGCCGTCGCCTACGTCGAGCACAAGTTAGCCGCCGACGCAGAGTTCTGTCCCTCCGGCCTGATCTTCCAGCGCGCCACCGACGGCCGCGAAGCCAGACCCTCCGCCAACCCCGTCGCATAGCCGCGCACGCCCTTCCGGTTGTCATCCCCGAAGGGAATCTGCTGTTGCCTTTGATCCTTGGTTTGTCATTCCGCAGCGCATCCGGGGTCCCCGGCGAGCGGTCTTTGCTCGCTGGGGTGGGAGTAGCGGAGAAATCTGCTTCCGCATTTCGCTGTTGTCCTTGAATCTGCCGTTGTCGTTGTTTTCGCTTCCAGGGTGCCCAGGGCTTTGGCCTTGGGGCTCCTTGGGTCTCACATGCCGCCATGAACATGGGGTTTTATCCCCGGGGGCATGCATTCTGTCTCGTGCAAGCAATCTCAGGGACGCGTCCGAAGATCCCCTCACCCAACACCTCAAAGGAGCATCATGGCCGCCGAATCAGAAAAAATCTACGAGTGCCAGGTCAAACGACGTCGCCTCAAGATCGGCGGTGGATACGAGCCCTTCTGGAAGCTCAAGTCCGTCACCGAAGCCCTCATCGACGACGACACAGAGTTCCGTTGCTCCGACTGCACCGGCGCCGTCAAGCTGCACCGCCACCACGTCCCCGGCGCGCCGCCCCCGCACATCGCCCACAAGCTCAAGACCGACTCCGAGTACTGCCCCGCCGGCCTCTTCTTCCGCAAGGCCACCGACGGCCGCCTGCCCCGCCTCTCCGAGCATCCCGTCCGCTAGAATGGCCCGATGAAAGTTCGCGATCTCTTGAAGCAACTGAACGACGACGGCTGGATCTTGTTCCGGCAGAGTGGCAGCCATCGCCAGTTCAAGCATCCCCACAAACCCGGAACCGTCACTGTGCCGGGTCATCCCAGTGACGAGTTCCATCCCAAAACGCTTCAGAGTATTCTGAAGCAAGCGGGGTTGAAGCCATGACGCGACGCTACCTAGTCATCTACGAAAACGGGCCGACTAACCTGAGTGGCTTTGCGCCCGACGTTCCCGGCTGCGCCAGCACCGGCCACTCCCTCGAAGAGATGCGCGCCAACCTCCGCGAAGCCCTCGAATTCCACCTCGAAGGCCTCGCCCTCGAAGGCCAGCCCATCCCTCAGCCAACCACACACATGGCCGAGGTGCCAGAGAATGGCTTCGCCGAGTGGCTGGTCGTTACCCTCCCGCAGCCCGAAGCAATCTCCGCTTGAGAGACTCATAAGAGTATTGCCAAGCAATCTCCCCTGCACCCCAGCATAAGAAGGAAACCCTTGCCTGCATCTCAATCTGCAACCACCGCCGACCTCCGCCAGCTCGCCTCAGACGTCCTCGCCCGCGCCCTCCGCGCCGGTGCCACAGACGCCGAAGCCGTCGTCTACGAGGGCGATGAGTTCTCCACCCTCGTCCGCCTCGGCCAGGTCGAGACGCTCAAGGAGTCCGGCTCCCGCGCCGTCGGCCTGCGTGTCTTCATCGGCCTTCGCACCGCCAGCACCTCCTCCTCGGATTTTTCGCCCGAGAGCATCGAGCGCCTGGTAGCCGGAGCCGTCACTCTCGCCCGCATCACCAGCGAGGACCCCTTCGCCGGCCTGCCCGAACCCTCCGACTTCGGCCAGCACGACGCCGCTGCCCAGCACCTCTACTTCGACGACGTCAACCAGCAGCCGCCCGCCGACCGCATCGAGATCGCCCGCGCCGTCGAGGCCGCAGCCCTCGCCTTCGACACCCGCATCCAGAACTCCGGCGGTGGCGACTTCGACACCGCATCCTCGCACAAGATCCTCATGAACTCGCGCGGCTTCACCGGTGAGTTTCGCCGCAGCTACTGTGGCTTCTCCGCCCAGCCCATCGCCCACGAACCCGACGGCCGCATGCAGCGCAACTACTGGTACTCCGCCGCCCGCTCCACCCGCCTGCTGGAGGACCCCGTCGCCATCGGTCAGGAGGCCGCTCGCCGCACCCTGCAACGCCTCGGCGCGCGCCAGGCCAAAACCCAGCAGGCCCCCGTCGTCTTCTCCCCGGAGATCGCCCGCTCCATCGTCGGCAACATCTTCGATGCAGCCAACGGCGACGCCATCTATCGCCACGCCAGCTTCTTCGCCGGAATGCTCGGCGAGCGCGTCGCCGGCGACAATATCACCGTCATCGACGACGGAACCCTCGTCTTTGATCGCGAATCGGACCACGATGGCTCAATCAAGACCGGCGGCTTCGGCACTGCGCCCTTCGACGCCGAAGGCCTGCCCACCCGCCGCACCGTCCTCATCGAGAACGGCATCCTCATGAATTACGTCACCAACACCTACACCGCCCGCAAGCTCGGCCTCGCCCGCTCCACCGGCAACGCCGCGCGCTCGCTGGCCGGCAACCCCGGAATCGGCGCGGGCAATTTTTTCTTGCAGCCGGGCACTTTGAGTCCAGCCCAGATCATCGCCGACGTAAAGTCCGGCCTCTACGTCACAGAGACCATGGGCTTCGGCGTCAACCTCGTCACCGGAGACTACTCCCAGGGCGCCGCCGGTATGTGGATCGAGAACGGCGAGCTCGCCTACCCGGTCGAAGAGATCACCATCGCCGGCAACCTCAAGGACATGTACAAGAACATCTCCGCCATCGGCAACGACCTCGTCTTCCGCACCGCCATCGCCGCCCCCACCCTCCGCATTGAAGGCATGACCATCGCTGGCAGCTAGAGCGGAACCAGAGTAGGTGTACCCCGGGGGCGAACCCTCCGAGTGGATTTTTCCTCAAGAAAAATCCACCTTCGATGCTTTTTGCTTGGGCATTGTTACTCTGGTTCCGCTCTAACGTCCGTTCGATCGCCGGCGAATCCACACGCGCCGCAGCAGCAAGTGAAACGCATGGACGATGGCGTAGGCCGAGAGAAGCGTGGTGACCGGTTCGATCACTAGGCGGAATCGAAGTTCGCAGTGGGTGACGTAATACGGCAGAGGGAAGAGAAGAAGCGGCAGAGAGAAGAGGACCGCCAGATCGCCTCGTCCCGCCTTGACCAGCCACCACAGCCCAGGCAGTGCAAGCAGCGTGGTGAGCACGGCGAACGACGCCAGCAGAATGGAGGGATCGGTGGCTCCGGTTCCCGTCCAGTAGCGGACGAAGCGCTCGGCGGAGAGCCGCACAAAGCTCGCGGGATGCGCCCGGATGTACTGCTTCGCAGCGGTCGATTTGTCGCGCATGAAGGCGACCTCGCCCTTGCTGGCATAGCTGTCGTACTCGGGGCGGTTGAAGACCGGATACAGCTTCGCATCGTCGATGCTGGTGGCGCCCGGACGATTGCCCTTCCATAACTCGAATCCCAGGTTGCTGCGCAGCGGAATGAACGCATGCAGAACGCGCGCATTTCGCACCGGCCACGGAGCAAACAGGAGCAGCGCGATGGCGAAGGCAATCGCCGGACCGGACGCGAGGACGAGCGGCAGCGGGCCACGGTCCAGCAGTAGATGGCCAGCAGTACCAGAGAGAACGAAGGGTTGACCAGCAATGTGACGCCGCCGCAGAGCCCCATCAGGACCCACGGTGTGCTGCGGTGCGAGCGAACGCACCAGAGTGCAAGAGCGAGCGAGCAGGTGAGCAGAAGAATGGTCAGGCTGGTCTCCCAGAAGATGGCCGGGAGCCAGAGAAAAGGCAGTCCGATCGCCCAGAAGAAGCCCGCCAGGTTGGCGCACGCAGGGCCGAACTCCTGAAGGGCGATCTGTACCAGCAGAAGGATGGTGAGCACGCAGAAGAGCGTCTGAAGCAACATAATGGCTGCGGCAGAGGAGGTTGTGAAGCTGCCAAAGAGATGGAAGATGGCGGCGATCAGCACTGGATAGCCGGGCGCCAGAAATGCCGTCGGACCCGTCGATCCGCCAAAGGGCGAGCTCAATCCATGGCCTGCCAGAAGCGACTGGGCAAGAAAACCCAGCTCCCCATGGGAACGAAAGAACCATCCATGTGGAAGGTTGAGGAGTACGTCGGCGACGATGGCGAGACGGGTTGCCAAAGCCAGTCCCAGTATCGTCTTCAGATGGACTCCATCCCACTTCGCGCCACGCGCATTCTCGCGGCCAGCCTGGGTCTCCGCTTCGGTTGTTCTTACTGCAGATGGTCGAGACACTGGAAGGCCTTTCCACAAGAATCTAGAGCAAGCGCGAGGCGAAGCTCTCCGATGCGATCCACACTACAATACCGCATTGTCAGGGTCTTGCTTGCAGCAATCTCTGGCAGGCGAGCGGGAGGCAGCCGTGAGCCCGTCCTGCCGACTACAATCCAGGAGTGGCCGCAGCCTTTCAGTTCGATCGCTCCATCCCCTTCTCACCGGAGAACTCCACCGAGACTCTGCGCTCAATCCCCGCGCTCCCCGGAGTCTTTGCCCTGCACGGCCCGCCCGCGCCAACTCCAGCCGAGCCCTACCTCACCCGCGCCGCCGACCTCCGCCGCCGCATCACTCGCATCCTCGCGCCGCCCGACTCCCAAAGTAAGCGCCTCAACCTCCGCACCCGCGTCGCCCGCATCGACTTCACCATCACCGGCTCAGAGTTCGAGTCCACGCTTACGCTCTACCACGCCTCCGCCGCCATCTTCGGCCTCGCCGAGGCCCGCCGCCGCCTGCGCCTGCACACGCCCTTCTTCCTCCGCTTCACCGCCGAGCAACCCCTTCCCCCGCGTCTACTCCACCAACCGCCTCAGCCGCCGCGCCCTCGCCCACACCTACGGCCCGTTCCCCTCGCGCGCCGCAGCCGACCGCTACTGCGACGCCGTCCTCGACCTCTTCAAGCTCCGCCGCTGTCACGAGGACCTCGCGCCGTATCCTGAGCATCCCGGCTGCGTCTATCAGGAGATGAACAAGTGCCTCGCGCCCTGCAATCAGGCCTGCACGCCCCAGGGCGCCGCCGCCTACGCGGCCGAAGCCGCCGCTGTCGAAGCCTTCTTCGCCACCCACGGTGGATCCCTCCTCGCCCAGCTCACCGCCCAGCGCGAGCTGGCCTCCGCCAACCTCGACTTCGAGCGCGCCGCCCAGCTCCACGCCCACTTCCTGCGCGTCAAATCCGCCGCCACACTCGCCGACCCGCTCGTTCAGCCCATCCCCAATCTCCGAGCCGTCATCGTGCAGAAAGCCGCCCAACCCGCTTCTTTGTTGTCATCACAGCCCGCTCTTTTGTTGTCATCCCGCAGCGTAGCGGAGGGATCTGCTTCACCTGAACCCAGCTCCGAAGCCGAGCCCGCAGCCTCCATCTTCCTCCTTGCCTCCGGCTGCATCACCGGCCCTGCTCGCCTCTCCACCCTCGGCGTCCGCGCGGTCAAAGAACAGACCTCCGTCGGCACCTCCCTTTTCGCTCAGCCGCTGATGCTCCAGGCCGTCCCCCTCGAAGTCCCTTCCAACCAGAACACTGTCATCCTGAGCGGAGATGCGACGCCCTCTGTCGCATCGCAGTCGAAGGACCCCGATGCTGTCGGCATTACCGACTCCACCCGCAGTGTTCTTTCTCCAACTCCCGCGTCAGCATCGAGCACCTGTCTCCACCCCGATGACCGCGCCGCGCACCTCCTCGACGGCCTCGCAACCCGCGCCAAGCCCCAACCCAATTCATCCCTCGACCTCGCCACACTCTCCGACCACCTCTCGCTCCTCCGCCGCTGGTACTACCGCCCGGAGAAGCAGCGAACCGGCGAAGTCTTCTTCCCAAGGGAAGACGCGACGGATAAACCCTCATGGCCCATCCGCCGCATCCTCAACGCCGCCGCCCGCATCTCCCTCGGCGACCCCAAACCCACGCCCGAAGCCCAGCATCAGCCGCCGCAATCACCAGATGAAGCCGTTCACTGATACACTTCCACCAATGCACTTATCAACCAGCAACTAACAACCGGCAACCAGCAACCGCTCTTATGATCGAACTCGCATTCTCCATCCTCGCATCCGACTTTGCCTATCTCGCCGATGAAGTAGCCGCAGCCGAGCGCGGCGGCGGCACCATCGTCCACATCGACGTCATGGACGGACACTTCGTCCCCAACATCACCTTCGGCCCGCCCATGGTCAAGGCGCTGCGCCCCATCACCAAGCTCCCCCTTGACTGTCACCTCATGATCGAGGACCCAGACGACTACATCCCAGCCTTCGCCCAGGCCGGCGCCAACCTCATCTCCGTCCATCAGGAGACCTGCCGCAACCTGCATCGCACCCTCCAGCACATCGCCGAGCACAACGTCCTGCCCGGCGTCGTCATCAACCCCGCCACGCCCGTCGAGACGCTCATCGAAGTCCTCCCCATGGTCCACTTCGTCCTGGTGATGAGCGTCAATCCCGGCTTCGGCGGACAGAAGTTCCTCCCGCTTGCCGTCGAGAAGATCGCCTTTCTTGCAGCCCTGCGCAAGCAGATGGGGCTCAGCTTTCGCATCGAGGTCGATGGCGGCGTCGCTCTCGATACGGTCGCCTCCGTGGTCCAGGCCGGTGCCGACATGCTGGTCGCAGGCTCCGCCGTCTTCCAAAAAGGCCGCACCCAGCAGAACGCAATCGAGTTGTTGCGCATCGCCCGCGCCGCGGCTCCGGCGGGTTAGCGCAGCGGTTGTTGCGGATTACCACTACGACCCCGGCGTTTTTGCCGCGGCTCGGACCTTGAGAGATGCACCGAAGGACCACGGTTTCCGCGAAACTGCTCTAGAATAGAGTGCAGCCGCATACCGCCGAGTGCGCGCCCGCCAGAACGTTGCACTACGAGGCAGATGGAGTTCCAAGCATGACGCGAAGCACCACCTCCAGCAGCATCCAGATCTCCTGCATCCAGTCCCGTTCCTTTTTTCCAGATGTGCGCGCTGTGCTCACGGTGGCTGCGCTTCTGGCGGCAACCATCGGGGCACGCGCACAGGCCGCGCCTCCAACACCCGCCGCCGCCCAGACCGCTGCATCGCCCTCCGCC
Organism: uncultured Acidobacteriaceae bacterium; assembly: GCA_963828115.1. Taxonomy (GTDB): domain Bacteria; phylum Acidobacteriota; class Terriglobia; order Terriglobales; family Acidobacteriaceae; genus Edaphobacter. Next base: position 125,013 of record CAWHDN010000008.1, on the reverse strand, counting down.
ACAACGCCTCCGGCCGCAACACCGGACGCCGCCGCACCCGCCTCCACTCCGGCCAAGCCTGACATCGCTATCAGCAACAAGAAGGCCCCCAAGGTCCGCAAGCAGAAAGATGAGAAGGTCGTTGTCTCCAAGGACACCAGGCAAGAGGACAAGAAGATCAAGAAGGTCAATCCGATCGAAGCGCAGGACGCCAAGCTCCCAGACAAGGCGCTCTACGACAAAGCCGAAGACGCCGTGAAGCACGGTCGTTACGACGTTGCCCGCCTCGACCTTCAGACCCTGCTGAACACCTATCCCGAATCGCAGTACATGATGCGCGCCAAGCTTGGCGTTGCCGATAGCTGGTTCAAGGAAGGCGGCGCCGCTGCCCTCACCCAGGCCGAGCAGGAGTATACCGACTTCATCACCTTCTTCCCCAACTCGCCAGAGGCCGCCGAGGCCCAGATGCGCGTCGGCGACATCTACTTCCGCCAGATGGACAAGCCAGACCGCGACTACTCCAACATCGTCAAGGCCGAAGCCGCCTATCGCCAGATGCTGCAGCAGTTCCCCGATTCGACGCTGGTGCCTCAGGCCAAGCAGCGCCTGCGAGAGGTGCAGGAGACGCTGGCCTCCCGCGAGGCCGAGATCGCCGCCTTCTACGCGACCCACGCAAATTGGCCTGCCACCATCGCCCGCTACCAGACCGTCGTCGATACCTATCCGCTCTACAGCCACATGGACGACGTGCTGGTGAACCTGGGCGACGCGTTTGAAACCGAGGCCCGTTTTGTCCGCACCCTCAAGCTTCCCGAGGCGGGCAAGGCGCGTCTGTTGAAGATCTACGACGACCAGGCCTACGCCGCCTACAGCAAGGTCGTGCTCGAACACTCTGCCGCAGCGCACGTCGAGGACGCGCGAGACCGCATCGTTGGCATGGGCCTTCCCATTCCAACCCCCACGCCGGAGCAGGTTGCAGCCAGTGTCGCGCTGGAGAACAGCCGCGGCCAGTACACCCTCAGCAACCGCGTCGAGTTCTTCGTCCTGCACAAGGCGGACACAGTCCCCGCCGCCACCCTCGGAGAACCTCCGCTGGAAGACGTCAAGCCCACATTCGCTCCCACGATCACCCGGCAAGCCATCGTCGACTTCAATACCTCGATGAATCCTGCGGCCTACGCACAGCGAACCTCTGCGCCGGCTGCCCCGGTCGCTCCGTCCGACACCGGCTCGTCTGCTCCCGTACAGGCTCCAGCCGCCGCCGCGCCACTCGCATTTCAGGACGTACCCGCCGCCGGCGCTGGCGCATCCAGCGACTCTGCCGCGGTCACCAGCGTCTCCGAAGCAACCCCCGCAGCCGTCTCCAGCGGATCTTCCGTGGGCATCGAGATCGTGCAACCCTCCTCCGCTTCCCCCGCGCCAACCGCGGAGCCAGCCTCGCCTCCCGTCTTCCCCGGCTCTGAGTCCTCCGCGCCCGCAACGGCCTCGTCCGCCAGCGGCTCAGCCCAACCGAACCCGAACGACAACATGGGAGGAATTAAACTCGCCGGCCCGCCCAACGCAACCATTACGGCCCCCATCGAGAAGCCCGACGCCGCGCCAGACCCCGTCAACGAAGTTGCTCCCGGTTCGCGGCCACCCGCGCAGATTGCTCCCGCAGACGGCAATAAGCCCAAGCCGGCCTTCGACAAAGCCGACGAGTCCTCCAGCAAGCACAAGAAGAAGAAGGGCCTCGCCAAACTCAATCCCTTCTAGGGCAGATCGACTTGAGGTGCTAACATCTTCTGGTTGTCATCCGCATCGGAGTGAAGGCCCCATGTTTCTTCTCTGCTCAGTCTTCGCTCGCTGGAGACACTGGAGTCAATCTGGATCGAGGGGGTTCACGCTCTCGTCTGTAAGGGAGGGTTCGCGTCTGGCCAATGGCAAATAACCAGCCAATCCGCGGCATTCCGCATGGTTCCGGCGCGAACGCGTCGGAGATCCCCGACAAACTCTACTTCCGCATCGGCGAGGTCGCCCGCCTCTGCGAGGTCCCCGCATACGTCCTCCGCTTCTGGGAGAGCGAGTTCCCCCAACTCAAGCCCAACAAGGGAGGCACCGGACAGCGCCTCTACCGCCGCCGAGACGTCGAACTCGCCCTGCGCGTCAAGACCCTCCTCAAGGACGAGGGATACACCATCCCCGGTGCGCGCCAGGTGCTCAAGGCCGAGTTCAAGCAGAAGGGCCCGCAGCTCTCCCTCATCGAATCCGATCTCCCCGACACAAAGCAGTTGCGCAATCTCCGCCGCGATCTCGCCGCCCTCGCCACTATGCTCTCCCAGCCCGTCGCCGCCAGAAGATCCGCCGCGCAGAAGTCCGCCCGCAAGCCCGCACCCGCTCCCGCGCGTTCATCCGGACGCACTCGCCCCAGCGATCTCCTCTTCGACGCTCTCGCTCCCGGCTCGAACTCCGAAGGCGATGGAAACTAGCTTGACCCTTCAGCCGCATCCAGTCCCTCCCGCAGCCTCGCATCAGGCCCCGTCCACGCGCCCAGCCAGCAAGCACACCGCAGGCTCCGCGGCCAAGCTTCTCATGATCAGCGCGCTGCTCTCCGGAGTCCTTGGCCTCATCCGCATCAAGGTCATCAATCACCTCTTCGGCGTGGGCATGGAGCAGGACGCTTATCAGGCCGCCTTCACCCTCCCCGATCTCATCAACTACTTCCTCATCGGCGGCGCAGCCTCCATCTCCGTCATCACCATCCTCAATCGCTATCGCGTCGCCGGCGACGAAGAGGGCGGCGACCGGGCCCTCTCCGTCATCCTCAACACCATGTTGATCGTCCTTGCCGCGGGTCTCCTCTTCGGAGAGATCTTCGCGCCGCAATATGTCTGGCTCTTCTTCAAAGGCTATCGCAAAGACCTGGTCGGCGCTGCGATGTGCGTCGCACTTACCCGGTTGCTACTGCCCGCGCAGCTCTTCTTCTTTATCGGCAGCGTGATGAGCTCGCGCCTGCAGGTGCGCAAGATATTCCTCTACCAGGCCTTCACGCCTGTGATCTACAACGCAGGAATCATCCTCGGCGCTCTGCTTGCTGCATCACCGCTCGGCATCTTCTCCCTCGCCTGGGGCGTGCTCGGCGGAGTCATCGTCGGCTCCGCTCTGCTCAACTCGCTGGGCGCCTTCCGCACCGGCCTGCGCTACCACCCCATCGTCGGCTTCCGCTCTCCCGCTTTCCTCGAGTGGTTCAAGCTCTCCCTGCCGCTTATGATCGGCGTCTCGCTGGTCATGTTCGACGGCATCTTCCTCAAGTTCTTCGCCTCTGCCCAGCTCGGCGGCATCACGCTCATCACCAACGCCAAGAGCCTCTTCAACGCACCCTTCAACGTCATCGGCCCCGCCGCCGGGGCCGCCTCGCTGCCTTTCTTCGCTTCTCTCTTCCAGCAGAACCGCGCCCACGACTTCTCCGCCTCGGTCGGCCGCTCCGTCTCCCGCCTCTTCGCCGTCGGTATGATCGTCTCCGCCTGGATGATCGCCCTCGCCCCCTGGCTCATGGACCTCTTCCGCGGCGGCAAGTTCAATCGCGCCGACGCCGGCGTCATCACGCAACTCTTCACCATCCTTGCCATCACCCTCGCCCTCTGGGCGGTGCAGGGAATCTACGCGCGCGCCTTCTATGCCGCCAGCGACACCAAGACCCCGATGATCACCGGCACCCTCATCACCGTCCTCTCCATTCCCGATGTACTGGGGCCTCTTCCACGCGCGCGGCCTCATCGGCCTGGCCATCGCATCCGACATCGGAATCCTCGTCCAGACCGCCGCGCTCGCCCTCCTGCTCCACCGTAAGCGCCTGGTCTCGCTCGCTCACCTGGAGTTTGGCGAACTCGGCCGCGCCCTCCTCGCCGCGCTCGTCGCCTTCGCCGCCACCGCCGCCGCCGCGCACCTCCTGCCGCCCGTCTCCACCCACGCCAGGGACCTCGTCACCATCGCCGCCGCCAGCGTCGCCTGGCTCGCCGCCGCCGCCCTCACCCTCTTCGCCACCGGCTCCAAGCTCCCCGCCCAAATCCTCCGCCGCCGTTAGAAGGTAATATCGAACCCTGAGCGAAGCCAGTAAATTTCATCGAATCATTGGATCCCGTCCTGCATCTAGGCGACGTGGAAGTTCAGCGACTTCGCCCGATGGCTTCTAGAGCACAGCGATCCGCAGTATCTGCACTCGCCTCGCAGATCGATGCGCTCCGGGTGGTCTCCAATTGCACCTGCCGCTCCGTCTCCACCGTCGACTTCGCATTGGAAGGCAATCCACCACGCGCAAAGGCGAGAAGGTCATCAGTGACTTCGGTGCCACAGTCGACGATCAGCCCGTAGGGCCCACGCTCTTCGCCTGCAATGGCAGTTTGAGTATGTCGGAGGTCTATTCCTGCGCAGGCAGCGACAAGCCCTTCGGACTTCCCAAGATCGAAGACATCTTATCCGTATATTAGATGAAGATTTACCGATACGACCCGGAGGCCCACTCATATAGGCGGCTGTGCTCTCTGAGGACAGTTCAAGGAAGTTCCTCTGCGCCGATGATGCCGACGACCGTTCAAAACCTAGTTACCTGACACAACCAACAACCAGCAACTAACAACTGTCCCTACGCGTCCTTCGCGTCCACATACTCCTCGCGCCAAGCCGTCTGGATCGCCTCCAGAATCCCCTCGTTAGACTTAGCCGGGTCGCCCACAAAGTCCGGCAACTGCACCACCCACTTGTGCAGATCGGTGAACCGTACCGTGTAGGGATCGGTCTCAGGAAACATCTCCTGCAACTGAATCCCAATCTCCTCCACATCCGTCCAATCCAGTTCGCGCGCCATGTCATTCACTCCTTGCCCATCCGAGATCGACTGACTCCGGATCGGTTCCATCGGTGCAGATCGGTGTTAAGCCTTCTCTCCGCCAGCCACGAATCCTAGCTCCCCGGCCCATGCGCCGGCTTGCCTTCCTGCACGTAGTTCCGGTTCCACTTGGGAATCTCGACCACATACGTCCCCGGCCGCTCGATCACCGCCTGGCAGCCCAGCCGCGAGTCCAGCTCGATGCCCGCCGCCGTCTCCAACCGGTCCAGCTCCAGATCCTCGGCCGCGCTGGTCCCCTCCGCCCCCTGCTTCACATGCAGATGGCATGTGGTGCAGGCGCAGACGCCGCCGCACGCGTGATCGAGAAATATCCCGTAGTTCTCCGCCACGTCGAGGAACGACATCGGCTGGCCGTGGCCCTCATACGGCAGCGTGTCGAAGGCAAACTCCACCGTCCTGCCCTCGGGCAGAAACGTCACCCGCACCATGCCCTTGGCGGGCGGCTTCGACAGATCGACTTCAGGTAGATCGACAACGCGTTCGGACATAGCTCCTCCAAAACCTTAACACCGATTGATACCGACGAGCACCGATCAAAAGCAAGAACGATTGAGAACAGGAAAAGAAAAGAATCAAAAAACAGCAAGAAAACAAATGTGAAGCGTGTGCATCCATGCTGATCTTACTCGACACCGATTTGCTCTTAATTCGTATTTGTTCTGGTTCTAAATCGGTTCCATCGGTGTCGATCGGTGTTAAGTTTTTTCCTCGGCCACGGAATCCTCTTCGAACTCGGCCTTGGCGAAGGCGTGCGGTGCGGTGACGTCTGCGCCCATGCCCTCACCCGCCGCTTCCATCGTCTGGCCCTTCATCGCGCCCATCACCTCCGAGTCCATCATCAGCTCGGCGAAGCGGCGAGTCGCCTTGTCCAGTTGCTCGATCTTCTGGCGGATCGCTCTGTAGTCGCTGCCCGCGGTCGCGTCTGTCAGCTCGCGGACGCAGGCCGCGATCTGCGCCAGCTCATCGGGTGTCATCTGCTGCCACGCAGCGTGGCCGATGCCTTTTTCCACCGCGACCAGGATCGTCTCGGCCTCGCTCCTGGCCTCGATGAGCTGTCGCGCGTCCAGGTCCTCCTCGGCGTGGTCATACGACGCCAGGATCATCGTCTCCACCTGCTCGTCGGTCAGTCCATAGGTCGGCTTCACTTCGATCTCGGCCGCCTTGCCGCTGCGCTGTTCGCGCGCGCTCACGTGCAGTATGCCATTGGCGTCGATCAGGAACTTCACCTCGATGCGCGGCAGCCCCGCCATCATCGGCGGAATGCCCTTCAGGTCGAAGCGCGCCAGGCTGCGGCAGTCCTTGGCCAGTTCACGCTCGCCCTGGACAACGTGAATGGCGACGTTCGTCTGCCCATCCACACCGGTCGTGAAGTGCTGGGTCGCGCTGGCCGGGATTGTCGAGTTGCGCTCGATGATCCGCGCCACCACTCCGCCCAGCGCCTCGATGCCGAGCGACAGCGGCGTCACGTCCAGCAACAGCAGGTCGTCCAGCGCCGAGCCTGCGTTCGCTCCGGCCAGTATCTGCGCCTGCACCGCCGCGCCCAGCGCTACCACCTCGTCGGGGTTCAACTCCGTATGCGGCTTCTTGCCGCGTGCGCTCAGGCTGAAGAGCTCGTCAACCAGCGCGCGCACCGCGGGAATGCGTGTCGATCCGCCGACCAGTACCACCTCGTCGATCTCGTCGGCGGTGAGGTGTGCGTCCTTCAGCGCCTGAATGCATGGCCGCGCCGTGCGCAGAATCGTCTGCGAGATCAGTTGCTCGAACTGAGCGCGCGTGATCTTTCGCGTGTACTGCTTGCCATTCGGCAGCAGCACATTGAGTTTCGCCTCATCGGCCTCGGAGAGCGCGATCTTTGCCTCGATCACGGCCTTGCGCACGGCCTGCACCAACTCGCCGCTAGGCTCGGAGATGGCCAGATCGGCATCGCCCGCAATGTCGTCCAGCGCAATCGCGATCAGCAGATTGTCGATGTCGTCGCCGCCCAGGTGCGTGTCGCCGCCGGTCGAGATCACCTCGAAGATGCCCTCATGCAGCTTCAGAATGGAGATATCGAATGTTCCGCCGCCAAAGTCGTACACCGCGATCAGTCCGTCTCGCTTCTTGTCCAGCCCGTAGGCCAGCGCGGCTGCCGTCGGCTCGTTCACCAGGCGCAGCACGTCCAGCCCCGCAATCCGTCCCGAGTCCTTGGTCGCCTGCCGCTGCGCGTCGTTGAAATAGGCGGGAACCGTAATCACCGCTCGCGTCACCGGTGCGCCGAAGAATCGCTCCGCGTTCATCTTCAATTGCAGCAGGATGTATGCAGAAATCTCCGGCGGCGTCAGTTGCAATCCGCCCACCTCGAGCTTCAGCACGTCGCCCGGTTGCAATCCATCCACCAGCTTGAAGGGGAAGAGCTTCAGCTCCTCCTGCACGTCCTCGACGCCGCGGCCCATCAGCCGCTTGGCGGAGTAGACCACGCTCGACGCGTCCTTCAGCAGCGTCGCCCGCGCTCCATTGCCCACCACAAAGCCGTGCTGATCGGCGTCGAAGGCCACCACCGACGGCACCAGCCGGTCGCCGTCCTCGCCGGGAATGATCGTCGGCTGATCGCCCTGCATGAACGCGACCAGCGAGTTGGTCGTCCCAAGGTCAATGCCGACCACCCTCGACGCGGCCCTCGATTCGCCCTGCGATGTACTCTCTTCCGCCATTCCGTCCTGTTGCCTCAGATATCTCTGCTCTTCCGCCAAGTGTTTCTACAGATTGGATGTGATTCAGCGGTCGCCGATTCCGCGCCACGTTCTATTGTCCTACAGACCGCAGTGCGACATTTAGTATCGCGCTCACAGCCAGTGTCGCGTGCGACCGGAATGAACCGGAACTGCAGGTCCGTGCAGGTCGCTTGGGATCGGATGAACTTAGTAGCTGAGGAACTCCTGCGAGCCTCGGCGCAGGCGAATGCCGGCGACGCCGAAGACAAGGGCCAGCAGGAAGAGCGCGGCGTTCCAGTAGAACATCGGTCGCATCCAGCCGGGCGAGTAGGTCAGGTCCTGTCCGCTCCACAGAGTCACCAGCGTGGCGACGATGAGGCACTGGAAGCAGAGCACAAGGAAGAGATGGCCGCGGCGTCGCCGCCGGTCGAGCTCCTCCACCTGCTGCGGAGTCAGCGTGCGTTCCTCAATGGGGATCAGGGTGTTGGCCAAGACTTGCCTCCAGCGTCTGCCTGCGTACGAGGATTAGATCGCAAACCGGGGCGCGAAGATGCAGCCATTGAGCTGGAATCTACAGAAAGGCGACGGATTGGATTCCCGCAACATCGAACCGCTTGCGGCAGCGGATGTTCTTGCATCCAACCAGATCGTCGGTGCGCACCATGTAGCTCTGCGCCTTGGCGAAGCGGGCGCGGTCGCGCTCGTCGGCGTTGCGCGGAAGCTGCGCCTTCTTGCGGCGGACAAGCCATCCAATCTGGTACTCTCCCGGCTGACCGCAGTGGGGACAGGTCATGGTATGCGTGCGTTGCTCGGGCTTTTCGTCGAAAAAGTCGCGTTCTTCCATGCTGGAACCCTCCTGGATTGGCCGCCAACTGGTTCGGCGCGGCAATCCTGGCCGTACTGCTGCAATGAAAAGTATTGCATAATCGGTGCTGCGGCGCAGCGAGGCATTTGCGCGAGGTCTACGGATGAGCAAGGCGAAGAAGCGAGTCTTCTCGGTGGTCAAGGCGGTCAAGCTGAACGCGCGGGACCGCGTCGGTCCGGTGCCGCCGGAGCGAGTGATCCCCGACCCGAAGCAGAAGGCCACCGCCAAACCAAAGCACAAGAAGACGCTGGCCGACCTGCTGAGCGGTGGCTCCGACGGCGACGAAGGGTGACCCTCGCCGCGATTCTGTAAACTGGACAGATGAGTGAGCAGCAGTTCGTCCTGATCCTCTTCCAGGTAGTGGTCTTGGTGCTTGCCTTCTCGGTGCACGAGAGCGCGCACGCCTACATGGCCATGCGCCTGGGCGATCCGACGGCCTACATGCTGGGGCGGGTGACGCTGAACCCGATGAAGCACCTCGATCCGCTGGGCTCGGTGCTGGTTCCGCTGGTCTCGCTGGTGTACGGCGGATGGCTGATCGGCTGGGCCAAGCCCTGCCCGGTGACCACGCGCAACTTCCGCCACATCCGGCGCGACGACATTCTGGTCTCGCTGGCTGGACCGGCGAGCAACCTGGCGATGGCGACGACCGCGCTCCTGCTGCTGATCGTCTTCAAGCACACGGGCGGAGTTGCGGCGATCAACGCCGCCATGCTGATGGCAAATCGCGTTCCGGGCGTCGATACCGGCGGGATGCCGTTGTTTCCTATGGCGATGCTGCTGTACTACGGCGTTACCGTCAACCTGCTGCTGTTTGTCTTCAACCTGATTCCGGTACCCCCGCTCGACGGCAGCCATGTGCTGCGCCAGTTTCTTTCCTACCGGGTGGAGCAGGTCTACGACCGGATTGGGATGTATGGCCTGGTCGTTATCTTTCTGTTTGGCGGACGCTGGATATTTGGAACATTTTATTATCCGCTGCTGAATGTCTTCGACGGCCTTCTCAGGTCGCTATAGAAGGGCCGCATCCTGTACGCTTTGGATTGAGAAAATTATGAGCGAAGAGACGAGACAACCGGCGCCGAGGCGAGTACTGAGCGGGATGCGTCCCACGGGCAGGCTGCATCTGGGCAACTACATGGGCGCGCTATACAACTGGGTGAAGTTGCAGCGGGAGGCGCTGGCCGCCGGCACGCCGAAGTACGAGTGCTACTTCTTCATCGCGGACTACCACGCGCTGACGACCGACTATGCAGACACGAGCAGCCTGAAGGAGAACGTGCGCCAGGTTGCGCTGGACTTTCTGGCCGCCGGACTCGATCCCAAGCGCTGCACCATCTTCGTCCAGAGCAAGGTTCCGGCACACGCAGAGTTGGGTCTGCTGTTGGGGATGATTACTCCGCTTAGCTGGTTGGAACGCGTGCCCAGCTACAAGGACCAGCAGGAGCAGCTCAAGGAGAAGGACCTTGCGACGTTTGGATTTCTGGGCTATCCGCTGCTGATGAGCGCCGACATCCTGGTCTACCAGGCGGACTTTGTGCCGGTGGGGCAGGACCAGGCCGCGCACGTCGAGATCACGCGCGAGATCGCGCGGCGGTTCAACAATTTTTATTCCGGGCCTCCCACTTCGCCCGAAATCCTGACGGAGCCGCAGACGTTGCTGACGCCGAGTCCGAAGCTGCCCGGGACCGATGGCCGCAAGATGTCGAAGAGTTACGGGAACACGATCCTGCTCTCCGATCCCGAGCTGGAGGTTCGCGCGAAGTTGAAGACGATGGTGACCGATCCGGCGCGCATCCGGCGGACGGACGCGGGGAATCCTGAGATCTGTCCGGTCTTCGATCTGCACAAGGTCTTTTCCTCGAACGAAACGCAGACAGATGTTCGCGCAGGCTGCACCACGGCGGGGATTGGCTGTATTCAGTGCAAGGGATGGCTGGCCGACGCGGTGGTTGCGGAGCTGGCCCCGATCCAGAAGCGAAGAGAGTACTTCGAGGCGCATCCCGGAGAGGTTGATGCAATTCTGAACGAGGGCGCGGTGCGTGCGAACCGGCGCGCCGAGCAGACGATGCAGCAGGTGCGCTCCGCGGTGGGGCTCGTATAGCGATGGCGGATGAGACTCTAAACGACGCGACAGTGGACGAGCGGCCCGGCGGCACGGATGCGGACGACGCGGCGGAGACTTTGGCGGAGACTGCTTCGTCTGTTGCGGCTGCTGCGTCTGCGAATGCGGCTGTAGACGAGAAGATTGAGCCGGTGGGGGAGATGCTTGTGCTGCAGCCGGGGCCTGTGGCACGGGAGGTTGAAACGAAGCGCGCTACTGCCGCGGCAGCCAAAGATGCGGCGCAGCAGGAAGAGGCCTCGCTCTCACCGTTCTCGGTTACTGTGGGGCAGGTGTACGACGGCCCGCTGGATCTTCTGCTGGACCTGATCCGCAAGCAGAACATCGACATCTATGACATCCCGATTGCGCTGATTACGGCGCAGTTTCTGGACTACTGCCACCAGTTGCGACAGACCGACGTGGACTCGGCGGGCGAGTTCATCTATATGGCGTCGCTGCTGATTCATATCAAGTCGAAGACGCTGCTGCCGCGCGATCCGTCGGATGTGGCGGGCGGGGATTCCGAAGACCCGCGACGAGAGTTGGTGGAGCGGCTGCTGGAGCACGAGCGCTTCAAGGCCGCCGCGCAGATGCTGATGCAGAAGCAGCAGATCGAAGAGGCGACGTGGTCGAACCCCGGCATGAGATCGTTTCTGCGCGAGGAGACGGGCGGCGCCGACGCGGGCGACGGCGCGGAGCAGGAAATTGCCGCCGACGCGGTGGACCTGGTGCGCGTCTTTCAGGAGGTGCTGGAGCGGCTGCGCGAGCGGCCCGTGCTGGACGTGGATGAGGAATCGGTGACCGTGGCGCAGATGATCGACTACGTGAAGCGGCGGCTGATGATGGAGGAACGTCCGGTGAGCCTGCGGCGGATGCTGCATACGACACACTCGGAGCGGGCGCTGATCTGCATGTTTCTGGCGATGCTGGAACTGGTGCGACTACAGGCCGTGCTGCTGCACCAGCCGCGCGAACTGGGCGACATCCTGATCAAGAAGGCAGAAGGATTCGATGTGGTGTTTTCCGGTGAGGCGTCGGCGCGGGACGACTGGCGGTAGTCCGGATGTGCGGTATTCGTTTTTTTGTGTGCGATATTCGTTCTTCGTGCCCTGTTGTCCACAGCGTTTCGGAGCGTCCGATTTCTTCCTAAGAAATTGATTAATATGCGATTTATCTAATTTCTGAATGGTTTTTTCGGGCTAGCGGCGATGGCCGGGCGAAGGAATCTTTCACGGAACTGTAACATTTCTGTAGCGTGAATAGAGTAGCTTTAGTTATGGATCAGCAATTCAAGTAAGGTGATTCATGGCCACGCCAGCCACGCTGCCACATCCCACGATTCTCGAAGAGAAGATACTCGCAGACACTTTTAAGAAGTCGTCCACCGGCAAGATCGGCGTGGGTTTGTTTGCGCTGGTTCTGGCGGGTGGGCTGATCTACATTACGGCGCAGGTGTGGGGGGATCTCTCGACCGTTCATACGGTGAGCTTTTTCCCGTACCTGCTGCTTGGGCTTGCGCTGCTGATTGCGTTGGGCTTCGAGTTTGTGAACGGGTTTCACGATACGGCGAATGCGGTGGCGACGGTGATCTATACTCACTCGCTGGAGCCGCATATCGCGGTGGTCTACTCGGGGATATTGAACTTTGTGGGCGTGCTGCTGAGCTCGGGCGCAGTGGCGTGGGCGATCGTCTCGCTGCTGCCGGTGGAGCTGATCCTGAAAGGCAACAACGGTTCGGGCTTCGCCATGGTGTTTGCGCTGCTGGTGGCGGCGATCCTGTGGAACCTGGCGACGTGGTACCGCGGGCTGCCGGTGTCCAGCTCGCATACAATGATTGGGTCGATTCTGGGCGTGGGTCTGGCGTACCAGCTGATGAGAGGGAACTCGGGGACCAGTGGCCTGGACTGGGAACAGGTGAAGAAGGTGATAACGGCGTTGTGCGTGTCGCCGTTGGTGGGGTTTGTGGCGGCGGGGCTGGTGCTTCTGGTGTTCAAGCTGGTGGCGAAGGACCCGCGTCTGTTTCAGGCCCCCAAGGGGAGTGCGCCGCCACCGTTTTACATTCGCTGTCTGATGATTCTGCTGTGCGGCGGGGTGAGCTATGCGCACGGGTCGAACGACGGGCAGAAGGGCATGGGGCTGATGATGCTGATCCTGGTGGGCACGGTTCCCACGGCCTACGCGCTGAACCATACCATGGGTGCCAGCCAGGTGCAGGAGTTTGCAGTGGTTTCGACGCAGGTGGCCGGAGCGCTGGACCATTATGTTCAGCCGGGGACGGCGGCGCAGGATGCCGGACCTGAGCTGGAGAAATTTGTCAGCAGCAAGAAGTACGAGCCGGGAGTGACGCTGGCGCTGCAGGAGATGGTGCTGGAGATCCGCAACGAGACGACGCAGTACGGGACGCTGGAGGGCGTGCCGCAGGGGATGCAGGCCAATGTACGCAACCAGATGTATCTGACCAGCGAGACGCTGCGGCTGATGGCCAAGAGCGGCGGGCCGCAGATGTCGGCGGCGGACAATATGATTGTTGCGAACTACACAGGATACCTGGACAAGTCTACGAAGTTCATTCCCACCTGGGTGAAGGTTGCAGTAGCGCTGGCGCTGGGACTGGGCACTATGATCGGATGGAAGCGGATCGTGGTGACGGTGGGGGAGAAGATCGGCAAGGCGCGCATGACTTATGCGCAGGGGGCCTCGGCGCAACTGGTTGCCATGGCGACGATCCTTGCGGCGGGCACATTCGGCCTTCCGGTATCCACAACGCATGTGCTGAGTTCCAGCGTGGCGGGGACGATGGCGGCCAACCGCAGCGGGTTGCAGCGGACCACCCTGCGCAACATTGCGGCGGCGTGGGTCTTCACGCTGCCGGCGGCGGCACTGCTGTCGGGCATGCTCTTCTGGATGTTCAACGCGCTGGCGAGGTAGAGGGTCTGAAGGAAAAGGCCTAACCTCGATCCACAACGGAAACACACCGATTTGAGTGCAGAAAGACTCGGCTAAACAAGCAGAGCCATTGCATGGCACGCGCAAGTTGAAAACATGCGGCGGGAAATTGGGAAGCAAAGTGCGCTTCCCAATTTCCCGCCGCTTCGACTACGACGATGCTGGTTAGTTCGCGCTGCGGTCGGAATGACAGCGGCCAGGGATCAAGGGGAAGACGGGCAATCACAAGGGAGGGAGGCTAGAGAGTAGGGGGTGGTGGTGAAGGATCTGCTCGACGACGGAGTGGACCTGAAGGATGGGCCAGGGGGTGGCGACGGTCTGGGGTTGGGTTTGGGCGGGCTGGTGGATGAGCAGGGCGGGGCGGGGGTCGAAGAGGTCACGGGAGGCTTGTTCATCCTCTACGGTCCAGGCGGGGAGGCCGCGCCAGATGGCGGTGCGCCAGCCGTGGTCGCCCTGGACGATGAGCGTGGTCTGGCTCCAGCGGGGCGAGGCCTGGAGGGTGGCGAGGATCTGGCCGAGGACGCGGTCGGTGAGGTCGAGATTGTCCAGATAGGAGCTGCCGCACTGACTGGTGAAGTTGTTCTGGGCGCGGCTCCAGGTGTTGGGGCTGTGGGGGATGGAGAGATGGAGGAAGACGAAGTCGGCCTGATCGGTGCGTAGGAGCTGGAGGGCATGCTGTTGCAGGTCGATCTGGGTTTGGCGGCGCAGGCGGAGGTCGTAGTTGCATAGGTTGCCGTCGGCGCGGGCGGGGGAGACGAGTTCGACGGCGAGTTGATGGAGCGGGGAGGCGATGTTGGCGGCGAGGGTAGCGCTCTGCGACATGGGGCCGTCCTGCATGTCGTGGTCGGTCCAGTAGCAGTCCTGAATGTCGGGGGCGTAGACGGAGCAGTAGGGGTTGTACCATCCGACGGCGGCGGTTCGCCAGCCGGACTGCACGGCGTCGCCGAAGACGGAGCTGAGGCCGTCGATAAGCTGGCGGCCGGAACCGTCGGCGTGGTGGACCCAGAGGCGGTTGCGGAAGGTGTAACGGATGCCGTCGACGATGCTGCCGGAGAGCAGCGAGGGGAGGACCTTGACGGTATGGATGCCGATGGACTGGGTGTTGGTGAAGAGCGTGCTCTGGGCGCGAAGGGCGTCGAAGTTGGGGAGGGCGAGGTTGGGGGCGCGGTGCTCGAAGAGCTGGTCGTAGGAGAGCTCGTCGAAGACGATCCAGACCAGAAGGGGATGTTGGCGCGGGGGCTGGGGTAAGGCGGCGGGCTGGTTCCAGGCAGCGGCGATCTGGTTGGGCGCGGGCTTCCATGCGGCGACCCAGAGGAGCTGCGCGATGCTGGCGAGGGCGAAGAGGGCGAGGGCGGCGGTGACAAAGCTGCCGGCGCGCAGGAGGCGGCGATACCACTTGTCGAAGCGCAGGAGGAGCAGAAGAACGATGGTGGTCCAGAGGACGAAGAAGAGCGCGACCAGGGATTCGATGAGATCGAAAGAATTGATGGACTGGGTGCGTTGCAGCAGATACGGCGGGACGGCGATGGCGAGCAGAAGGCACAGCCAGGGATAGAAGCGGGTGCGCGCGAAGGCGGCGAGGAAGAGGAAGAACAGCAGAGCGACAAGGAGAATGTCGGCGATGTGCGCGTAGCAGAGCTGGGTGAGGGGGAATGGAGTGTGCATGCGTACGTCGGCGCCGCCACCGAGGAGGTCGCCGTAGTTGGTGACAAGAATGAGCGAGGCGAGGCCCAGAGATTGGCAGAGCTTCTTCAGCATTCTTCCATCTTATTGGAGGCGATTTTTTCGAAGAGGAGGAGGATGCGGCCGTTGGCGAGGGGTTGGCGGTCGAGCAGGTGGAAGCGCTTGGCGCAGGCGTCGAGGAGGTCGGCTTCGGAGATGGAGCCGTAGAGGTCGTCGCGGCCGCGGAGAAGACTCTGGAACATGGGGTCGGCGGCGGGCACCCACTCGAGGACGAAATGGCGGCGGGTGAGGCGATGGCAGAGGGCGAGAATCTCAGGCAGGGGAATCTGTTCCATCAGCAGGAGGTGATGGATGACGGCGAGCATGAGGACGAGGTCGAATTGGGCATCGAGGCGCGGGAGCAGGGCGAGGGATTCGGAGTTGCGCCAGCCGGCGGCGGGAGTGGGGCGCGCGAGGTCGGCGTGGATGGTGAGGATGGAGAGATCGCGTTGGCGGGCCATGAGGAAGATGCGGTCGGCGGCGGGCTGGTCGCGCTCCAGGGCGACGACTTCCGCGCCGAGCGAGGCGGCCAGCGCACTGAAGTCGCCGGTGTTGGCTCCGATGTCGAGGACGCGGGCGGGGTGGGTGGATTCGAGAATGTGGCGGGCCCAATCGAGCTTCTGGCGGCTCTCGTCGGGGGTGTAGTGAGTGAGGGTCTGCGGGTAGTCGCTCCAGTTGGAGGAGGCGGAGAGCGGCGCGGCGAGGAGAGTGCGGCGGCGGAGGTCCTTCAGGGTGCGCTGGAGGATGTGAGTGGCGAGTTCGGGATCGTGCGCGCGGGTTTTCTTATGCGGCGCGGCGGATTTCGACGGTGCATCTATATTTGATGGCGCGGCGGTTTGCTTGCGGCGATCGAGCAGGGTGGGGAGGGTGATGGGCCAGAGCGCGGCGCGGGAGAGTCGATGACGCCAGGGGAGGGCGGTGAAGCATTCGGCGGGTTCCAAGCCGTCGCGCTTGAAGATGCTGAGGGAGAGCGGCCAATGGAGCAGGCGGTCCATCAGCAAAGGAAGGAGGAAGGTTCGGACGTACTGCGCGTAGGCCAGCCAGATGGAGGGGTTCGGATCGCGGCGGTCTGGATTGCGGCGCTCGAAGGACAGGATGTCCACGAAGATGGGACGGGGGCCGAGGAAGAGGACGTTGAGCGGGGTGGCGTCCTTGAGGATCCAGCCGGCGGCGATGGCCTCTTCGCAGAGGTTGAGGGTGAGGTCGGCGGCGGCGAGCCACTGCGAAGGGGTCCACTCCCACGGGTAGGTGGGGATGGGAATTCTAGGGTGGCGAAGGATGAGCTGTGGGCCGGAGTCGTCGATTGCGGCGGCGATGAGGTCGCCGCGCTGTTGCATGGCCTGGCAGAGGGGAGACTCGATAAAGTCGAGCACGGCGGCGCGCGCAATAGGGGCAATGCCGCGGACTGCCTGGTTGCCTTCAAAGCGGAGCGATCCTGCGGGATCGCGGAAGGTGGCGCGGGGCAACGCAGCGGTCATGCGACTTCGCGGGACTCAGCAGACTCGGCTGCGGCCGGCATGACTTCGACTGGGGCCTTCTTTTCGCTCGCGAAGAATGAGCGGATGCGGCGGCGAATGAAGTAGGCGTATGCCGCACCGACCGAGGCGAATGTCTGGAGGGCGATCAGGCCGGAGCCGGGATCGACGTATCCCCAGGCGCGGCGGTCGGTGGCCACAAGCAGGAGAAAAGTGATGAGGAGGGTGAGCGAAGAGGAGATCAGTCGCTTCATAAAAGCCTTTCTCTGAATGAATCCTGGTTGAGAGGCCGCTTTATCGAAGTAGATGCGGCGAAGGATGGCCCTGAGGGATAACGCCTTGTGCAAGCCGTTTTTCTAAGAAACACTGGATGAAGGAGATAGTTGCACGCAAACGAGTTATTTTTGATTTGTTCGTGGAGACGCTTGCTGATAGATCGGACGCGGTGATTGCAGCGGAAGATGCACGTCCAGGAGATTTCGCCGGCTCCGGGTGGCGGGATGAAGCACGCTTCTGACGTTTAACCGCTAATATGCGGGCGTTGGGGACGGGCTAGAATAAACCGCATGGAACCGACCGAGATGCAGGAGTTTTCCAAGCAGATGAAGGAAGGCGGGGAGGAATCGCTGACGAGGATTTCGTTGGCGATCTCGATCCTGGCGGTGCTGGTGGCGATGGTGACGGTGCTGGGGCATCGCAGCCACACCGAGGCGGTGTTGATGCAGGCGCGCGCGGGCGACCAGTGGAACCTGTATGAGGCGAAGAAGATTCGCCAGGACAGTCTGCTGGTGGTGATCGACCAGATGGCCTTGCAGCCGACGGTGGACGCGAAGGCGACGGCGGCGAAGCTGGCCGAGTACAAGGCGCACATTGCGAAGTGGAGCGACGATCTGAAAGATGAGCAGAAGACGGCGCAGGGCTTTGAGGATGAGGTGAAGAAGGCCGAGGCAAAGGCGGTGCGCTTCGACCTGGGCGAGGCGCTGCTGCAGATCTCGGTGGTGCTGTCGTCGATTACGCTGTTTACACGGCGGCGGAGTTTTTTTATGGGTGGATTGGGGCTGGGCGTGGCGGGAGTGGCGATTGCGGCATCGGCGTGGCTGGTGCGGTGAGGGAAGTGCGGGGCGGCGAATCCCCACTCATAGCGAGAGACAAGGGCGCGATGAATAGGGCAGCCGAGCGGATCACTGGCTCAGCCATAAATATGGTAGGATGGGTTTATGAGAACCACGGTAGACATCCCGGACCCGATGTATCTTGAGCTGAAGACGCGTGCGGCGGCTGAGCGTGGTACGGTCAAACAACTGCTGCTGCGCGGAGCGGAATCGGTTTTGCGTGAGCCTCTGACGAAGAAGGTACGACGGCTTGAGGCCCCTCTGCTGAACGCTGGCAAGCCCGGATCGCTGCACTTGGATAACGAAAGCATCTATGATCTCATCGGTTTTCCCTGATCTCAATGTGTGGATGGCGTTGACGCTGAAGGCGCACGATCATCACCCTGTTGCATGGAAGTGGTATCGGTCGCTTCGCCCTGACGAGGAGTTGGCATTCTGCCGTTTCACCCAGCTTGGCTTTCTCCGGCTTGTCACAACACAAGAGATCGCAAAGCATGAGACCTTGAACCAGCAGCAAGCCTGGGCCGCTTACGATCATTGGCTAAAAAAGGGCGGGGCCATCTTTCAGGAAGAGCCGTTGGGCCTTGAGGTTGAGTTTCGATCCTTCGCGACCCGGACGACGCCTTCCCCGAAGGAGTGGGCAGATTCCTATCTGGCGGCGTTTGCGGCGGCCAGCTCAATGGAGTTAGTCACCTTCGATCACGCGCTAAGCTTGCGGGCGAAGCGATCTGTTTTGCTTGCCAAAAATCAATGAATTGTAACGACCTATCCTTTTTGAAGCACCTGCTGATTCTCTTGCTGACAGGTTTGTGACTGGCGGTTTTTGTAGCTGGCGGCGATGAAGTCGCGGAAGATGGGGTGGGGCTCCAGCGGCTTGGATTTGAACTCGGGGTGGAACTGGCAGGCGAGGAAGAAGGGGTGGGTGGGAACCTCGACGATCTCGACGTAGGTGGCGTCCGGTGTGGTGCCGGTTAGCCTTAGACCTGCTCCAGTCAAGACGGGTTCGTACTCGCGGTTGAACTCGTAGCGATGGCGGTGGCGCTCGGAGATCTCGGTGGCGCCGTAGGCCTTGGCTGCGAGCGAGCCGGGCTCGAGATGGCAGGCCCAGGCACCGAGGCGCATGGTGCCGCCCATCTCCTCGACGCCGGTGAGTTCGCGGAGCTTGTATATGATGCGGTGGGGTGTGGCGGGGTCGAACTCGCCGGAGTTGGCACCGGCCAGGCCGCAGACGTTGCGCGCGTACTCGATGCAGGCGAGCTGCATTCCGAGGCAGATGCCGAAGAAGGGCGTGGCTGAACTCGCGGGCGTAGCGGATGGCGTTCAACATGCCTTCGATGCCGCGCTTGCCGAAGCCGCCGGGGACGAGGATGCCGTCGAAGCCGCGAAGCTGGGACTCGTAGTTGCGGTTGGGCTTGGCGGGTGCGTCGCCGATGGGTTCGTCGTGAGTCTCCAGTCCCTCGGCCTCGATCCATGTGACCTTGAGCTTGAGGTTGCGGGCGAGCGCGCCGTGGACGAGGGCTTCCTTGAGGGATTTGTAGCTGTCTTCGTACTCGACGTACTTGCCGACGATGGCGATGGAGACCTCATCCTGCGGGTTGTAGGCGCGGCGGACGATCTCCTGCCAGCGGGTGAGGTCGGGGGCCTTGGCGTCGATGCGGAGGTGTTCGAGGACGAGGGTGTCGACGTCTTCGGCGGCAAGCGTTAGGGGAAGTTCGTAGATGCTGGCGACGTCGCGCGCGGCGATGACGGCCCGCTCCTGCACGTTGCAGAAGAGGGCGATCTTGGCGCGCATCTCGTGGGGGACGGCGCGGTCACTGCGGCAGAGCAGGATGTCGGGCTGGATTCCGATGGAGAGCATCTCCTTGACGGAGTGCTGCGTGGGCTTGGTCTTCAGCTCCTGCGCGGCGGCGATCCATGGGATGAGGGTGACGTGGATGAAGAGGGTATTATCGCGGCCCAGGTCCTGGCGCATCTGGCGGATGGCTTCGAGGAAGGGGAGCGATTCGATGTCGCCGACCGTGCCACCGATCTCGACCAGCAGGACCTCGCAGTCGGCGGCGACCTTGCGCATGGCGTTTTTAATCTCGTTGGTGACGTGGGGGATGACCTGGACGGTCTTGCCGAGGTAGTCTCCGCGGCGCTCCTTGGTGATGATCTGCTCGTAGATGCGGCCGGTGGTGAGGTTGTTGTCGCGGGAGAGTTTGGCGTGGGTGAAGCGCTCGTAGTGGCCCAGGTCGAGGTCGGTCTCGGCTCCATCGTCGGTGACGAAGACCTCGCCGTGCTGGAAGGGGGACATGGTGCCAGGATCGACGTTGAGGTAGGGGTCGAACTTCATCATGTTGATCTTGATGCCGCGCGCCTCCAGCAGGCAGCCGATGGAGGCCGCCGAAAGCCCTTTGCCGAGCGATGACACAACTCCGCCAGTTACAAAGATGTATTTTGCTGACATCTGCGCCTCCGAATATTTTGTTGTTTGGATTGGCCGCGCGTGTGGGGCACGTTTAAGTATCGCAGGAATGAGGGGCTGGGGCAATGGGGAGATTCGAGGGGCGAGGAGTGCAGGGAGAGCCAATCCCATTTCCCCCTCGCATAGAGGCATTGCGTGGGGGTATTATCGCGTGCATGGTGGCAGCGGGGAAGCTCGAGAGGCTGTGGATCGACGCGCAGGAGTGGGCGCTGGGGCGGATGGGCCTGTGGGCGCGGATGAGGCGCGGGCCGGCCACGGCCTCCCACCTGGCTACGGGACTCGACGGTGAGCGTGCGGCGTACTTCGAGTTGAAGCGGCGCGGACTCAAGGTGGTGGCGCGACGTTGGACCAATGCGCGAGTGCGTGGCGACGTTGACCTGATCGGGTGGGACGGGGACCTGCTCTGCTTTATCGAGGTGAAGACACGGACCGCACGGGACCTGAGCCCTGCGGAGTCTGCCGTGGATGAGGAGAAACGCATGATGGTGCGCAACCTGGCGAGGGCCTACCTGCGGTCCTTGCCCGAGAGCCAGCGGGCGACAGCCCGAGTGCGCTTCGATGTAGTCTCGGTGTATTCGATCGACGGTGCCAGCGAGTTTGAGGTCTTCCAGAATGCCTTCGGGTGGCAGTGACGGCATTGCACTTGTGGGCACACAGGGCGCGTTCCCGGTGTCTAATAGAGGGGAACCGCTGCACGGAGGATTTAGGGGATGACGCTGCTGAATGCACCGGAGTTTGACGAGCGCAAGGAAAACCGCAGGCGCAATATCTGGGTGGGGTCGGGGATATTTATCGCGGTGATGGTGGTGCTGACGGTTGCGGGCTTTCTGCTGGGGCACGGATGGCTCTTCACCAACCTGCCGGCGGAGCACAGGATGAATGTGTTTCTGACGGCGGTGGAGGCTGGAGACTACCCCAAGGCGTTTGGGATATTCAACAACGATGCGGGCTGGCAGCAGCATCCGCAAAAGTATGCCGACTATCCGCTACAGCGGTTCACCGAAGACTTTACGACGGAGAGCGAGTGGAAGGGACCGGTGACGTCATTCCATGTGGACTTCTCGAAGCGCGACGCGACGGGGACGGTGGTTGCGGCAACCATCAACGGAACGACCAACCTAACGTTGAAGATCCAGCGATCGGATGGGACGATGGCGTTCTTTCCGTATGAGCTGACGCGGGGGCTTTGAGGGCTTCGCACAAGCGAATTCCCGGTACAACGGTCGATGGATAGACGCGTTACTGAGAGGCTGTGGTGGCGTCGCGGCGTATGTTTTGCAGCTCGGGCAGGATGCGGCCGAGGGCGGCGGGTGGGGCGTCGGGCGTGCCGAGAGCGAAGTAGGCGTCGCGGAAGAGGGGGAAGAGGCGGTCGTAGCGCGCGGCCTCGGCGGGTTCGGGTAGAAATGTCTTGAAGGGCGGGCAGAGGGCGTTCTGCGCGGCCTCGATGGTGGGGAAATCCCCAGCGGCGAGGAAGGCGATGATGACCGAGCCGAGGGATGTGACATCGCCCTCGGGGACGAGGACGGGCTTGCGCAGGACGTTGGCGTAGATCTGGTTCAGTTTGGCGTTCTTCTTGGGGATTCCGCCGCCGTTGATGACGCGGCGGATGGGCGCGCCGTTCTCCTCCATGCGGTTGAAGATGACGCGGGTGTGCAGGGCGGAGCCTTCGATGGCGGCGAAGAGCTCGTCGGCGGCGGTGTGGGAGAGGTCCCAGCCGAAGGTGACTCCGCCGAGGGCGGGATTGACCAGGACGGTGCGGTCGCCGTTGTCCCAGGTGAGGCGGAGGAGGCCGGTCTGGCCGGCCTTGAGGTGCGCGCCTTCCTCGGTGAGCGCGGCGACGGTTGAGCCAGCGCGGCGCGCGATGGCGGCGAAGACATCGCCGACGGCGGACATTCCCGCCTCGATGCCGACCTGCGCGGGATCGACCGAGCCGGGGACTACGCCGCAGACGCCGGGGACGAGCGTCTGTTTATCGCTGAGGCCGATGATGCAGGTGGAGGTGCCGATGACGTTGACCACGTCGCCCAGGCGGATGTTGGCTCCGATGGCGTCCCAGTGCGCGTCGAAGGCGCCGGTCGGAATGGGGATTCCAGCCGTCAGGCCCAACTCCTTCGCCCACTTTTCTGACAGGTGGCCGGCGATCTTGTCGGAGGTGTTGTAGTGGCCGGTGATTTTTTCGCGGACGCCGGCCAGCAGCGGGTCGATAGATATTAAGAACTCTTCTGGCGGGAGCCCTCCCCAGCGCGGGTTCCACATCCACTTGTGGCCCATGGCGCAGACGCTGCGCGGGATTTCGTTGGGGTCGGTGACGCCGCAGAGTGTGGCGGCGACCATGTCGCAGTGCTCCAGCGCGGTGATGAATTTTGGGCGGAGGTCAGGGTTGTGGCGCAGCCAGTGGAGGAGCTTCGACCAGCCCCACTCGGAGCTGTAGACGCCGCCGCACCAGTCGATTCCTTCGAAGCCGGTGCCGCCCTGGAAGGCGTGTGCGGCGCGGGTGATCTCCGCCGCCTCTCCTGCCGCCCGGTGGTCGCACCAGAGGTAGTACTCGCCCAGCGGGACGAGGTTCTCGCCGACGGGGATGACGCTGGAGCCGGTGGTGTCGAGCGCGATGGACTTGATCTCATGGCCGTCGATGCCGCTGATGCGGACCGCCTCGTGCATGGCGCGGGTGAGCGCGGACATCTGGTCGTCGTGCGACTGCGTCTTGAGCTGCGGGTCGGTGGGCGAGCTGTGCAGCGGGTACTCGGCGGAGGCCGAGCCGAGTTTGCCACGGAGTTTGTCGAAGATGGAGATGCGTACGCTTAATGTGCCGAAGTCGACCCCTGCCACTACACTCACGGATGTTTCTCCCTTGTTCGGATTGCGAAAAAGTGCTGCTTCCGCATTCTAGCTGTACTTGAGCCAGCGGAGGAGTTCAGGGAGGGTGGGGCGTTTGCCGTACATCAGGACGCCGACGCGGTAGATGCGGCTGGAGACCCAGACAATGGCGTAGATGGAGGCCGAGGTGAGCGCGATAGAGGCGAAGACGGTCCAGTGGCTCGGATGGCCGAGAGAGACGCGCAGGTACATCAGCAGCGGGGTGAAGGGCGGGATGAGGGCGAGGACGCGGGCCATGGCGCTGTCCGGGTAGGTGAGGATGCTCTTCAGTGTGACGAAGCAGACGACCAGGGGAAGGACGAGGAACAAGTTGAGCTGCTGCAACTCATGCTCGGAGTTGGTCATGGCCCCGAGGGCGGCGGCGATCGAGGAGTAGAAGGCGTAGCCGAGGATGAAATAGACGAAGAAATAGACGATCTGCGCGGCGGTGAGAGCGACGTGGATGCCCTGGCCGCCGAGATTGGAGGCGATGGCACTGGCGGAGAGGAGCAGGGCGGCGGTGAGCCAGATGCCGACCTGGGTGATGCCGACAGAGCCAACCCCGAGGATCTTTCCGGCCATCATCTCCTCTGGGCGGATGGTGGCGAGCATGACCTCGAAGATGCGCGAAGTCTTCTCCTCGATGATGGAGCGGGCAACGTTCATGCCGTAGAGCGCGATGACCATGTACATGAGGACGAAGAGGATGGTGATGCTCACCTCGGCGGACTCGCGGTCGTCGCGGTGCGGGGCGTGGGCGGTGAGGATGTCGACGGGCTGGAGCATGGTGTCGGCGTCGTCGGCGACGATGCCACGGTGGGCAAGCTGCTCTCGCATGAGGACAGTGCCGAGGGCGGCGGCCAACTGGCTTCGCAGGTAATTTTGTTCGATTGACCTTGGAGTAAAGGTGAAGGTGGGGCGGGCTGATTCTGCCCTGGCGGGTGTGGCCGCGGGAGTGATCCAGAGGTAGCCGTCGAGGTCGCCGGAATCAAGTTCCTGGTCGAGGATGGTTCGCGTGGCTTGCGCACTCTGGGGCACGATGTCCATGGCGTCGACGGTGAATTGGGGATGTTTGGCGGAACTCGGGCGCGTTACCTGCTGTTGCAACTCGGACTGCAGGTCGAGGGCAAGTTGGGGATCGGAGCTGACGACGGCGATGTGGGTGCCGGGCTCCGATTTTGAGCTGACGAAGGCGCTGCCGAATAGCAATGCACCCATGATGAGCGGGATCATGACGGTGGTGATGAGGAACCCGCGTGTGCGGACGCGCTCGACATACTCGCGGCGGGCGATGAGCCAGACATTATGCATCGAGGCCGCCTTTGTTGGGTTGGTCGAGCTGGGCCAGGGAGAGATCGTGGCCATTCTTGACGGGCGATGTCTCCTGGACCTTTTCGATGAAGATCTCTTCCAGAGTGGGTTCCATCACCTCGAAGCGCGAGACGCGGGCGTGGGCGATGGCCTGTGCCAGCAGGGACTGGGCGTCTTCGGCCAGGGTTGCGGAGGGGCGGAGTTTGATCTCGACGTTGCCGTTGTAGCGTTTGACGTGTTCGATGCTGGGATGATTGAGAAAGCCGTCGCCGCCCTCGAAGTGGATCAGGACGCGGTTGCGCGGGTAGATGGATTTGATCTCGCGCATGGAGCCGGAGAGGACCAGATGGCCG
Source organism: uncultured Acidobacteriaceae bacterium (assembly GCA_963828115.1). Lineage (GTDB taxonomy): Bacteria > Acidobacteriota > Terriglobia > Terriglobales > Acidobacteriaceae > Edaphobacter. Next base: position 100,248 of record CAWHDN010000008.1, on the reverse strand, counting down.
CGATGGATGAGTGCGATGCTGTTGCAGAACTTCTCCACCTGGTCCATGCGGTGGGTGGAGAAGAGGACGGCCTTGCCGATGCTGCACAGGTCGACCAGGGTGCTCATCATCAGGAATGAGTTGACCGGGTCGAGGCCGCTGAAGGGCTCGTCCATGAGGATGAGGTCTGGATCGTGCAGCAGCGCGGCGATGAACTGGATCTTCTGCTGCATGCCCTTGGAGAGGTCTTCGGTCTTCTTGGGGATGGCCTCGACGATATCAAGCCTCTCGCACCAGAGGCTTGCGCGGCGGGAGGCAACGGGCGCGCTGAGCCCGTGCAACTGGCCGAGGAAGACGAGCTGGTCCAGCACGTTCATCTTCTTGTAGAGGCCGCGCTCCTCCGGCAGGTAGCCGACGCGCGGGAGCGCAGAGCGGGTGAAGGGCTGGTCGAAGAGCGAGACCGAGCCGGAGTCTGGCACGGTGATGCCGATCATCATGCGGATGGAGCTGGTCTTGCCCGAGCCGTTGGGGCCGAGCAGGCCGAACATCGTCCCCGGCTCGATGGTGAAGGAGAGATCATCCACCGCGACCTTGGTGTCGTAGACCTTGCGAATGTGATGGAGCTGGACGATGGACATTCGGGCTCTGGGAGAAATGCGGACAGAAATAGTCTAGCAGTGAGACGATTGGCCTCGTCCATACCGCAACTGGGTTGGGCGAGGTTGACAGTTCTGCTTCGGGACAAGCTACAATGGATTCAGGCGGATTCGGGCGCAAGGACTGGCCCGATGCGGCTGGATTGTTCCCTTACTTTTCATTGCCGGCAACATCAATTTTATGAAAAGAGATGGGTTACACGCGTTTCATCGAAAGATGAAACTTGCCAGGCTGCCCATCGCCAGAATGGGCTGTTGAAGCTGCTCCGCATTGGATTTGGGGCCGCCCGTCAGTTCGTTGCACGTCAACACTCGCTCAAACGCGAACAACTGTAGTACCGACCCACGGCAGAAGCCGGGTCGAAGGAGACTCCACCATGCGTCACCGCAATGCAGGATTCAAGTTAGGCCGCAACACCAGCCACCGCCGCGCCGTTCTGCGCAACCTCGTCACATCCATTATTTTGATGGACCGCATCGAGACCACCATTACCAAGTGCAAGGCCACCCAGCCGCTGGTGGAGAAGATGATTACGCTGGGCAAGCGGGGCACGGTTCATGCGCGGCGGCAGGCGCTGAGCTACCTGATGACGCCGGAGTCGGTGGACCGGCTGTTCAACGTGGTGGCGCCGCGCTATGGCGACCGCAACGGCGGATACACGCGCATCACGCGCAGCTATGTTCGCCAGGGCGATGCCGCGGAGATGGCGTATATCGAGCTGCTGGGCGCGGAACAGGAACTCGACGCCAAGCGCGAGAAGCGCGAGGCGGCCCGCGCCAAGAAGCGCGAAGAGATCGCCAAGCAGATGGAAGAGCAGAATCCCCCGGAGGCTGCCGAGGCTCCCGCAGCCAAGGATGAACCCAAAGCCGAGGAGTAATCGGCGGGTTGACGATTCAGATTTGATTTACAGGAGTGCCCAGGCCTCGATTGCGAGGCTTGGGCATTTTTGCGTCCGGCGAGCGGAGAAGCTGCGTTTTCAGAAGGCGTGCCGTCGCCGGTTTTGCGCGCTGAAGGAAGAGCTTAGAATTTCAGGGGATTGGTTGGGTTCCCGTTCAAAGGGGTGAGATGAGACGACGCGAGATGTTGAAGTCCGGATTTGCAGTGGGAGCGGTTGCCGGGATGGGGTTCCAGGGAGTGGCGATGAGTGGTGCGCAGTCGTCCGGCGGAGCGCAGGCGGGTGGGTTTACGGAAGACCGAGCGAGTTGGGTGGCAATGCTGGACCGCATCTGCCGGCCGCTGTTCGAGGCGCTGAGCGAGCGGCGGCTGAAGGCGGCGATGCCGGTGGAGGCGTATGCCGGCGAGCAAGAGCACAGGCGGAAGACGACGTATCTTGAGGCGCTGGGGCGCGCGCTGGCGGGCATCGCTCCGTGGCTGGAGCATGGGCCGGCGACGGGCGCGGAAGGAGAGCTGCGCGCCCGCTACTGCGAGTGGGCGCGGGCGGGGATTGCGGCGGCTGTCGATAAGGCGTCGCCGGACTACATGGACTTTGGCGGCGACCGGCAGACGATTGTGGACAGCGCGTTTCTATCTTTGGCGATCCTGCGCGCTCCGCATGAGCTGCGCGAAGAGCTGCCGGGCGCGGTGCGTGCGCAGCTCGCGGATGCGCTGCGGGCAACCCGCGCCATGCTGCCGAACTACAACAACTGGCTGCTGTTTGCGGCGATGATCGAGGCCTGTCTCTTCGCGCTGGGCGAGCCGTGGGACCGCGTGCGCGTGGACTATGCGTTGCGCGAGCACGCTGCATGGTATATCGGCGATGGAGTTTACGGGGACGGCCCGAACTTCCACCAGGACTACTACAACTCGTTCGTGATCCAGCCGTTTCTGCTCGCGCTGATGGACGCGGTGGGGAAGCAGGAGGCGGCGTGGGGCGCGATGGCGGAGGAGATCCGCGCGCGCGCCACGCGCTATGCGGCGATCCAGGAGAGGATGATCGCGCCGGATGGGACGTACCCGGTGGTGGGGCGGTCGATCTCGTATCGCTGCGGCGCGTTCCAACTGCTGGCGGATGCGGCGCTGCGCGGGATGCTGCCGCCGGGGATCGCGCCGGAGCAGGTGCGCGGGGCTCTCGCGGCGGTGATCCGCAGAACGCTGGCGGTGCCGGGAACATTCGACGAGAAGGGATGGCTGCGCATCGGGCTGGCGGGGCACCAGCCGTCGATCGGCGAGGTGTATATCTCCACCGGGAGCCTGTACCTTTGCACGACGGCGTTCCTGCCGCTGGGGCTGCCGGTGGGCGACCGGTTCTGGAGCGGCGCGGCGGCGCCGTGGAGTTCGGCGAAGGTGTGGGCGGGAGCGGATTTCAAGGCCGACCACGCGCTGGAGGGGCGGCAGGCCAGCGATCTGGAGCACGGCTGTGCGGTAGGGCGCGGCGAGAGAGATTTTTGCGCGGCGAATTATTCCGTAGCGGACGGGGCGAGGGGAGCGTGGAGGGCGGCGCGGAGTTGGGCGGCGGTGAGACCGGAGATGCGCAGGGACTTCGTGCGGCTGGCGGCCCCGGTGAGCAGGATGACGCGGGCGCGCGGGATGTGAAGTTCGGCGGCGAGGAAGGCGATGAGGGCCTGGTTGGCGCGGCCATCGGTGGGCGGGGTGGTGAGTGAGACCTTGAGCGCGCCGTCATGAATGCCGGTGATCGCGTTGCGCCGCGCTCCGGGATGCACGCGGACGGGGAGGGTGCAGCCGTCGGAGATGTCACGGATTGCGAGGGGAGCGGTCACGGGGAAGAGTGGCTTTTCGATTACAACGCTCAATCGTAGACGACGCTGCGATGGCCGATCTCCACGACCAATACCGTCAGCCGCTGATCCTCGATACGGCAGAGGACTCTGTAGTCGCCGACTCGATAACGCCACAGGCCGGACAGTTCGTGCTGGAGCGACTTCCCGTAGTCGCGAACGTCTTCGGCGTTCGCTATCCGTTCATGGAGGTAGCGAAAGATGCGACGCTGGATCGGCTTGTCGAGTTTGGATAGGTCGCGATCCGCTTCGTCGCTGAACTCAATCTTCCAAGCCATACTTGCGACCGATCTCGTCAAGGCTGATACGTGTGCTGACGTTCTTCAGCCTCTCGGCGGCGCGCTGGGCGTCCAAACGATCCTCCAAGTAGGAGATCAGAGCTTTGAAGACAAGTTCGTTGGTGGACTCGCCTGTGCTGTGGGCGAATGCCTCGAACTGGCTCTCTATCTCGGCCGGGATTTGAATGGTGGCCATAAGAACCTCCGTGATTGGAGTATAGCGAAACGGACTTATCGTCCGTGGTCTTCGAGAAATTTTTCGGCTTCCAGGGCGGCCATGCAGCCGGTGGCGGCGGCGGTGATGGCCTGGCGGTAGCGGCGGTCCTGAATGTCTCCGCAGGCGAAGACGCCGGGGACGTCATTGCCATTGCGGGTGACGAAGACGTTGCCGTGGGTGAGGATGTAGCCGTCGGGGTCGAGGTCGAGCTGGCCGTGGAAGGGCTTGGCGTTGGGCGTGTGGCCGATGCCGAGGAACATGAAGGAGACGGGCAGTTCCGTGCGCTCGCCGGTCTTGACGTTGCGCAGGCGGAGGCAGCGGACCTCTTTTTCCTCCACGCCGAGCACCTCTTCGACCACCGTGCTCGACAGGAGTTGAATGCTGGGGTGGGCCGTGGCGCGCTCCATCATGATGCGGCTGGCGCGGAAGCGGTCGGTGCGATTGATGAGCGTGACCTTGGTGGCGAAGCGGGTGAGGAAGAGCGCCTCCTCCATGGCGGAGTCGCCGCCGCCGATGACGGCGATCTCCTTGCCGGAGGCGAAGAAGCCGTCGCATGTGGCGCAGGAGCTGACGCCGTGGCCGATGAGCGCCTGCTCGGAGGGCAGGTTGAGCCAGCGTGCACTGGCTCCGCTGGCGATGATGAGCGTGCGGGTGCGGATGGGATCTTTGCCCGCGCCGAGGTTCAGCTCATACGGGTGCTTGCTGAGGTCGGCGGAGACGAGCTGGGCCATCTTGAGTTCGGCGCCGAAGCGGACGGCCTGCTGCTTCATGTTCTCGATCAGTTCGGGGCCCTGGACTCCCTCGGGCCAGCCGGGAAAGTTCTCGACCAGGGTAGTGATGGAGAGCTGGCCGCCGGGCTCGTGGCCTTCGAGGACGAGCGGCTTGAGGTTGGCGCGCGCGGCGTAGATGGCGGCGGTGAGGCCTGCGCAGCCGGAGCCGAGAATGACGGTGTCGCGGGTTGTTGTGTCGGGCATAAGGATTGGATTCGATTCTTTGGGTTTGGTTTCGCGGGCTACATCTTGCCGGAGCCGATGTCGGCGGCCTTGGCGGCTGGGTTGTCGGCGTCGAGGAAGGTAGCGATGGCGGCGTCGAGCTTGCCCTGGGCGGCGAGGATGAACTCGATGGCGTCGCGTCCCGCGCCCTGGCCTCCGGGGTTTGGCGTGATGTAGTGGGCCTCGGCCTTGGCCTGCGGGCGGGCGTTGGCGGTGGCGATTGCCAGGCCGCAGGCGCGCATGACGGGCAGGTCGACGACGTCGTCGCCGACAAAGGCCAGCTCGGCGAGGGTGCATCCGGCCTTGGCGACGATCTCCTCGGCGGCGGCTAGCTTGTGCGACTGGCCCTGGTAGATGAACTCGAGCTTGAGGTCGCGGGCGCGCAGGGCGACGGTGACGGACTCGCGCTTGGTGATGAGGCCGACGCGCAGGCCGCCTAGACGGGCAAGTGTGATGCCGAGGCCGTCGTGGGCGGTGAATCCCTTGAACTCGACACCGTGCTGACGCCCGTCGAGGCCGGTCTGGGGAAGGAAGTAGAGTTGGCCGTCGGTGAGGACTCCATCGACGTCGAAGAGCAGGACTTGGATGCGGCGGGCGCGGTCTTCCGCGGATAAGGTCATGATTAAGAATGATACCTTGACGGACCGCAGGTCTTCCATGCGGCTGTTCTATGCGACGGCCCGCCAAGGCGAAAGAGTATGCAGAAGGAGCTGCGTGAGAAAAGTCTCAGGTAGCCTGGGTTAGCGCCATCTGCCGGGGTGCCAGACGTGGCCGCCGCGCTCGGCACGCCACTCGCCGGGAACCCAAACGGCCCCGCGATGAGGTGGGCGTTGGTAGCTGCCGGGGACCCAGACGTAGCCGTGGCCATCCCAGCGGTGATAGCCGGGAACCCAGACCCAGTCGTGGTGCATGGGCTGTGGCTCTGGGATGACTTCGACGGGGCGCGAAGGCGGTGGGCCGATGCGGATCACTATCTGCGCGTTGGCCACGCCGACGGTGAGAAAGAGTGCGCAGGCTGCGGTGAGGATTTGCTTCTTCATCGTTTTCGTTCTCCTTGGAACTGCTTTCGATTAGGACGCGGATTCGGGGAGAAAAGTTGTTGTGGCGCGCAGGAGAACTTGTGGGGCGGCCCGTGTGATTTGCGAGGACCGGTACAACGATTTTTATTGCAGAAGGATCAAACCCGGTAGAGGTATTAATTTTATGCGTACTATTACATCGTTTGCGTTGGCCGCGGTTGCGGGCATCGCTTTGGCGGCGGCGCCCATGGCCCAGGCCCAGATCAGTGTCAGCATCGGAGTCGAGCCAGCCTGTCCTTATGGTTACTATGACTACGCGCCGTACCGCTGCAGTCCTTACGGCTACTACGGGCCGCAGTACTTCAATGGCGGGGCGTTCATTGGGGTGGGTCCGTGGTTCCATGGCTCGAACGACTTTCATGGCACGGTGAACAACCGGTACGACCCGCAGCATGGGTACAAGGGCGCAATGCCGAACGTCGGCGATAAATCGGCTCCACCGGCCAAAGCGCGCGCCTTCAAGGGCAACGAAGAGCGCGATGGACGCGGCAACACAACCGGCGGCAAGGGCGGCAAACGATAGGGCAGAGGTCCCCGCTGGATTGATCGGGGACGGATGATGGTTTAGCGGAAGAGGCCCGGCGGAATGCAGGGCCTCTTCGTTTGTCTTGAGTTCTCTTTGCCGAAAGTGATGCTGGAGGGGTAACTGCGCGGGTTGAGGTGAGTGCTTCCCACGTTTCGTTAGCCTCCCAACTGGAAGATGACCGTGATGGTGGTCTGCACATCGGTGGGCTCGCCGTTGAGCAGGTACGGTTGGTAGCGCGCGGCCTCGACTGCGGTAAGCGCTGCGGTGCGCAGCATCTGTGGGCCGCTGATGGCGTGTAGGTTCTCGATCTTGCCCGTTCTGGAGATGACTGCCTCCATCACGACGGCCCCTTGAACACGCGCTGCCCGCGCGATGGCCGGATACACCGGCTGGATCGGCGTCAGAAGCAATCCCTCTGAAACGCCGGAGGAGATGCGCAGCGGGGCGATTGGCCGGGCGCGCTCCACGACTACTCCCGGCCCGGTTGCGCCGCCGATTCCGATGAGGGTTGCGATGCCAAGCGGACTGGGGCCTGCGCCTGTCATTCTCAGGTTCGGATCAAACGGCGGCGCAGGGCCATCTGTCAGACTGCCGGGCCGCAGCCAGACGGCGGTTCCCGTGGAGACTGAGGCCGCTGCCGCACTCGCCGCAGGAGCGCCGATCGCTGTGGAAGAGGCGGTGGATGCCGTTCGCTGGGCCTCCTCCACGAGAGGCTTCTGAAGCAATGGCAGAGACAGATGCAGTGCATCGGGCATTGTGGAGAGGGCCTGCGGTCGCAGCAGAGGAATTGCGATCAGCAGGCCTGCCAGCACACATTGGAAGGTGATGGAACCCAGCGTGGACCATTGCTGCGTTCGGGTGATGACCAGTCCGCGTGATTCGATGAGAGATCCTTCAAACATAAGGCACCTCCGAAGATCGGACGTGCGCATCTGCGAGGAATGCGTACTAATCCCTTAGACACCGCGCATGGGGAAAGGTTCCCGCGCGCGAACGGCAGCGGATGAGAGATGATGGATCAGCCATGGAATCCGCCGCCAAGCCGACCCCGCAGCGAGTTTTGTCGGTCGATGTGCTGCGCGGGCTGACGATTGCGTTGATGATCCTGGTGAACGATCCGGGAGATTGGGGCCATGTGTATGCGCAGCTCGACCACGCAGCCTGGAACGGTTTTACGCTGACCGACCTGGTGTTTCCCAACTTTCTGTTTCTGGTTGGCGCGTCGATTATTTTCTCGCTGGAAGGCCGCATTGCGAGGGGTGAATCGCGGCGCGCTCTGGCAGGACATATGCTGCGGCGGGCGGCCACGCTGTTTGCCATCAAGATGTTTCTCAGCGCATTTCCGCACTTTCACTGGACTCACTTGCGTCTGTTTGGAGTGCTGACGCGGATTGCGGTCTGCTATCTGGCGGTGGGGCTGATCTGCCTGGCTACACGGCGGGCACGCACGCTGGCCGCGATTGCCGCCGGGCTGCTGGTTGGCTACTGGGCGATGATGCGATTCGTCCCCGTGCCGGGATTTGGCGTCCCGACGCATGCGATGCCGATTCTCGATCCGGAGCGCAATCTTGCGGCGTGGATCGACCGAGGGTTTACGGCGTTCACGCAGCGGACGATCCACGTCGGCTCGTTGTACAACCATACGCACGACCCCGAAGGACTGCTGAGTACGCTGCCCGCGATTGCGACCACGCTGATCGGGGCGGTGGCTGGGCTGTGGATTCGGCGGGTTGGAGGCACAAAGGAGTCTGGCGTCTTTGGCAGCAAGCCGCGCGCACGATGCCTGAGCGGGCTGGTTGTTGCGGGGATTGGCGGTCTTGCCGCGGGGCTGGCCTGGAGTCGCTGGTTTCCGATCAATAAAAATTTGTGGACCAGCTCTTATGTACTCTACGCGGCCGGCTGGTCGCTGGTGCTGCTTGCGCTGTGCTATTGGCTCATCGACATGCGGCGGATGAACGAGAGACCGGCGGGGAGGGGACTGCTGTTGCCCTGGCTGGTCTTCGGGTCGAACGCAATCACGGCGTTCGTGCTGTCGAACTTTATTGTTGAAGCAATGCTGTGGATCAAGCTTCCCGTGGGTGCGATGGCCGGGACAGCAACCGGCCCTGCAGCGATCGACGCTGTGGCGCCGGCGAGTTCCATCAGCTCGTGGCTGTGGGTTTATCAGCATGGGTTCGCGCGCGGGCAATCCACGGAGGTCACATCGCTGGCGTTTGCGCTGGCGTTTACGGCGGTCTGTTTTGTTCCGAACTGGGTTTTGTGGCGCAGGAAGATTTTTCTGAAGATCTGATGATTTATGTTCGACCCGAACTTTAGCTCGACCCGTTACCATGGAAGACGCCTCGGCTGGTCCGAGGCAGGAGCGCGCACGTGGCCTATACCGATCTACGCGACTGGATCCGGCAACTCGACAAGGCAGGCGAACTGAAGCGCATCCGCGAGGCCGTCAGCCCGTACCTGGAGATGGCGGAGATCGCGGACCGCGCGGCCAAGCTGGGCAAGGGGACGGCAAACGCCGGCGGGCCGGCGCTGCTGTTTGAGAACGTCACGGGGTTTCCCGGGGCGAAGGTGTTGATGAACCAGTTCGGCTCCGAGCGGCGCATGAGGCTGGCACTGGAGGTGGATTCGCTGGACGAGATTGCGGGTCGCATCCGCGCACTGATTCATCCCGAGACGCCGACCACGCTGATGGACAAGCTGAAGCTGCTGCCGAAGCTGGCCGAGGTTGGGAGCTTCTTTCCCAAGCTGATCGCGGCCAAGGACGCGGCTTGCAAGCAGGTGATCCATCGCACGGTGGAGGATGGCGGGCAGGGGATCGACCTGCGGAAGCTGCCGGTGCTGACCACCTGGCCTGAAGACGGTGGGCCGTTCATCACGCTGCCGTGTGTCGTCACGCGCGATCCGAAGTCCGGCAAGCGCAACGTGGGGATGTATCGCATGCAGGTGTACGACGGCGAGACCGCCGGGATGCACTGGCAACGGCAGAAGAACGCCGCCGAACATCTGCGCGACCGGCTCAGAGGCGCCACAGAACAGGGTGCCCCAGGTCTCGATTCTGAGACCTGGGCGAGTGCGCGCGTGCAGTTGATGGCGCAGACCGCCGGCGGTACGACCGCGGCGGCGAACGACGCGGCGATTCCGACAACGACGCTGAGCAAGATAAATGCTGGACGGATGGAGGTCGCGGTGGCGATCGGCACCGATCCGGCGACGACGTTTGCGGCGATTGTTCCCGCGCCGCCCGATGTCGAGGAGTATCTGATCGCGGGATTTTTGCGCGGCAAGCCGGTGGAGTTGGTGCAGTGCGAGACGGTGGACCTGCAGGTGCCTGCGCACGCGGAGTATGTGCTGGAGGGCTATGTGAACCTCGGTGAGCTGAGGACGGAAGGGCCGTTCGGCGACCACACCGGCTTCTACACCATGCAGGACGACTACCCGGTCTTCCACGTCACATGCATCACGCACCGGCGCGATCCCATCTACGCAGCAACGGTTGTCGGCAAGCCGCCGATGGAGGATGCGTGGATGGGCAAGGCCGTCGAGCGCATCTTTCTGCCGCTGATGCAACTGACGCTGCCGGAGATTGTGGACGTCTGCCTGCCGCCCGAGGCGGTGTTTCATAACCTGATGATCGTGTCGATCCGGAAGTCGTACGCGGGGCATGCGCGCAAGGTGATGAACGGCATCTGGGCGATGGGGCAGGCGATGTTCACCAAGTGCATCGTGGTGGTGGACGAGGACTGCGACGTGCAGGACCTGGCTGAGGTGACACTGCGCGTGGCCAACAACATCGACCCCGAGCGCGACATTCAGTTCACGCTTGGCCCGGTGGACACGCTCGACCACGCCAGCCGGCTGCCCAACTACGGATCGAAGATGGGGATCGATGCGACGCGCAAGTGGGCGGCGGAAGGATTTACGCGCCCGTGGCCGCAGATGCTCAAAATGGAGCCGTCCGTGGTTGCACGGATCGACTCCATCTGGAAGAAGCTGGGGATTGAGTGACTGTACTCGATTTGAGCTTGCCTTCCTCTACGATAGAATTCATACTCAAGGTATGAAATATCAGTCCAAACTCGGCGAACGCGGCCAGGTTGTCATCCCGAAGGCGATCCGTGACAATCTTGGCCTCAATAAGCACTCCGCGATCGAATTCGAGTTGAAGGGCACCACCATCACCCTCAAGCCTACCCGCGACCACGAAATGCGTAACTTCGAACTCGCGCTCAAGAAATACGGCGGTTCACTTCGCAAAGAATTCCTGGCGGACGGCTATACATCGGTCGATCAGTACCTGGACGAAACTCGCGGATTCGATGAAACGCGGCGCAAATGACGACAGCCCTTGACGCCAATGTCGTTCTCGACGTCCTCACTGGCACGCAGGCGGAGATTCAGGCCGCCGAATCCGCTCTACTGGCCGCTAAGATCGCGGGGAATATCACTATCTCGACGGTTGCCTATGCCGAGGTGGCAGCTCGCTTCAAGTCCAAAGCCAAGGCCGATGATTTTTTCTCACTGCTGGAATGTAAAGTCCAGCCGCTCGATGATAACGCTGCGTTTCTTGCCGGACAGTTCTTCCAGCAATACAAGCGGCGCGGCGGCACGCGCACGCGCATCCTGCCAGACTTCCTCATTGCCGCTCATGCGCAACTGAACGCCGACCGCATCCTCAGCCGGGATACCCGCTTCTTCGGCCCGAACTTCCCGCGCCTGAAAGCCGTCTCGCCCGCCGATCTGATTTGACCGGAAGACTCCCAGCTCTACGCCTTCATGGAGCCGGAGGGGGAGATCAGCAGGAAGGTGACGCTGCCCGCGGTGGTGCGGCGGTGCGGAGTGCCGCGCGGGACGGTGAGGATGTCGCCTTTGTTCAGGGTCACTTTAGTTGCGCCGTCGGAGGCTGGGGCGAGCTGTTCGCCGGGCTTGGTGGTGCGCGCGTTCTTCAGCGTTCCGCCGACCTCGTAGGTGGTGCTGCCGTCGATGATCTGAAGGATGTGGTCGCGGCCCTCGTGCTGCTCGAACTCCGCGGCGCTCTTGGCGATCTCGGTCGTCATCACGATGGCGCAGGTAAATCCCGCTGAGGCGGCGGCGACCAGGTTGTTGTTGCCCCCCTTGGCCGCTAGGGCCTTGGCGTCGTCGGCGAGCTGCTGCGCGGTGAAGACCTGAAAGGGAACAGGCGCAGAGGCAGCGGCCGGAGCGGGCGCGGGAGCCTGCGCGGCGAAGAGCAGTTTGTCGGTGAGGGCGATGCTGGCAGCAGCGGCTACGGGAGCCGTGCGCAGGAAGTTGCGGCGAGATGTCTTCTTGGCCATGCGTGGAAGTGAATCACATCCGTGCATGTTCTGCCAAGAGGCATCGCGGGGCGGCGGCTTACTCCACGGTCTTCAGCACCATGGCCGAGAGGTTTCGCACCCAGCGCTGGGGCTTCTTGTCATCGGTGGAGATGAGCTTCAGATTGCCGTCCGCGCCGAGGCTGTGGCCGTCCACGGAGAGCGCCACAATCACGTCGCCGGTGTGCTCGGTGGGCTCGACCTCGGTGAGCGAATAGATGACCCAGAACTTGTCTGTGCCCTCGGCGCGGAGGATGCTGTGCAACATCATTCGCTGCGTGGTCTTGTCTGCCACGAAGCCGGACTTGGCCAGCAGATCGCTCAGGGGGACACCGGAGTAGCTCTCGTCGGCGTTGCTGTGTGTGTTGTGGACCTTCACGGACTTCTGCGGCATGGCGGCAAGCTCGGCCACGGAGAAGGTCGTCGACTTGCCATCGACGGAGAGCGTGAGGCTGGTGGATGGGACCGCCGCGGGCTTGGGATGGGCCATTCCGGTCATCGGCGCCGCAGCCTGGGCGCAGGCACCGAGCGGGTTGATCGCCAATACTGCGGCAGCAAACGCGAATGCCGCGATCGAGCAGAAGAGGGATGCGTGCAGTCGTTTCATGCCTTTCAGCCTATCGCGGCCCCGTCGTATACTCAAGCCATGTCCGTCGTTAAAAATGCCGCTGCGATTGCCAAGGGGATGAGCATCACCCTGGGGCAGATCTTCCAGCCGACCGAGGTGGAGAACTATCCCGACGGCAAGGGGCCGATGCGCGGCGCGCAGTTCCAGGAACGCTTCCGCGGCAAGCACCAGTTGCAGCGCGACGAGAACGGCCTGGAGAAGTGCGTGGCCTGCTATCTGTGCGCGGCCGCCTGCCCGGCCAACTGCATCTACATCGAGGCGGCGGAGAACACCGAGACCCAGCGCATCTCGTCCTCCGAGCGATACGCCAAGGTGTACAACATCGACTACAACCGGTGCATCTTCTGCGGCTACTGCGTGGAGGCCTGCCCGACCGACGCGATCACGCATGGGCACGGCTTCGAGCTTGCTTCGTTGAACGCGACTTCGCTGGTGATGCGCAAGGAAGATCTGCTGGTGCCCGCGCACGGCCTGCCCGATGCGGTTGCGTCGGACAAGGACGAAGCAGAGATTCTGGCCTGAGCCTTCGTCCGGCGCGGGCGAAATCCTGAAAAGTTGATGCATGGCTGCAATAATAGAGGGGTGAAGACCGCACCCAAGCCGCCGCTGCCGCCGCTACAGGACGCGCTCGACCGCATCACCGGGAACACACGCGCTCTGGTGCAGGCCGAGCGACTGGCCGTCTCCGAGCAGGCAAGCGAAGAGCTTTTTGAATCGGGGATTGAAGACCGCATCCTGCGCGCGGGCGCGTCGATGCCGGAGTTCACGCTGCCCGATGCGCTGACCGGCAAGCCGGTGTGTTCCGCCGACCTGCTGGCGCTGGGGCCGCTGGTAGTGAAGTTCTTCCGCGGCCGGTGGTGTCCCTACTGCGTCACCGAGCTGGAACGCTGGCGCGATCTGCACGACGAGCTGCGCGCGATGGGCGCGTTCCTGGTGGCCATCTCGCCGCAGACGCCGCGCCAGAACGACTTCACGCTGCAGCAGCATCGGGCTGCCGTTTCCCATTCTTTCGGACGCGGGCGCGGCGCTGGCGGAACGATTTGGCATTGCCTACACCGTGCCGGAGGAGCATCGCCGACTACTACGAGGGGATTCTGGTCAACATTCCGTTCGTCAACTCCGGCGGCACCTATGCGAATGCGAGCGAAGCGAGCTGGCGGCTGCCGCTGCCCGCGGTCTTCGTGGTGAGGCAGGACGGGACGATTGCGTTCAGCGAGGGCTATGCCGACTTCCGCGTGCGGCCCGAGCCGAGCGAGGTGATGGAAGCGCTGGCGGCTCTCGTCCTTCGCCCCACCCATCGCGATAAAGCCGCGTGGATGAGTCACCCAGATTTTGTGGGCGGGCCACCCGCCCGCTTAAGCACGAACGCCGGGGGAATAACTATGAAGTCAGATAAGAGTAGCCGTCATTCAAAAATTGCGGGGGATTTCGGGAAAGTCTCGTGCTGTATTGGCTTTCAAAGCGCGGTTTTGAATGCGCCAAAGTTGACCATACGGGCATTGACCTAATCGCAAATAATCCGAACACGCACGAGATTATGGGAATATCCGTTAAGAGCCGGACACGAAATGAGGGAACAGAAACAGATCCTGTTAATATTCCCGCCAATGATTTCACAAAAGTTGAAGATGCTGCAAAGCATTTGGTTGCAAGCCCTATTTTGCGATTGTCGTGGATGCAAAGGAATTCATTGAGTCTTCATCATTAAAGAAAGATTTGCTTGAACTATGTCCGATGAAGGCTAATTGCTATTGGAAAATGGCGGAAGCCGACCTTAAGACATATGCTAATCACGAAGGCGTGATGATGTTTGAACTGCAAGCAAGACATGGACGTTGGTGGCCGTCAACAAAATGAATTGTTCAACGATGTAGTTCTTATAACTGCAGGTGTCCCGGGCTAAAGCCCCTTGAATCCATTGGCTTATTTCAGGGGGCTGAAGCCCCCTGCTCCCTCCTAATGACAAAAGCAACGGCAAGGGCGAAATACAGAGATTCTGGCTGCGACAGAATGACGAACAAGGACAGACAAACGCAGGTCTTTCGACTGCGTTTGGCGCTGACGCGCCAAACTTCGCTCAGGATGACAAGCGTAAAGAAATAAGCAGATTCCCTTTCCTACCCCAGCGAGCAGGCTCGCCGGGGACCCCAGCTTCGGGAATGACAAACAATGGGCAACAGCAACGCTATTTGCTGGCGCGATAGCGGCGGATGAGGCTGGTGGTTGAGGAGTCGTGCGAGATGGCGGGCTCGGTGGGGCTCTCCAGTTCGGCGAGGATCTTTGTGGCGAGGACCTTGCCGAGTTCCACGCCCCACTGGTCGAAGGAGTCGATGTTCCAGATGGCGCCCTGGGTGAAGACGGAGTGTTCGTAGAGGGCGACGAGCTGGCCGAGGACTGCGGGGGTGAGCGCGTCGGCGAGGATGATGTTGGACGGGCGATTGCCCTCGAAGACGCGGTGCGGGACGAGCCAGTCGGGCGTGCCCTCGGCGCGGACCTGCTCGGCGGATTTGCCGAAGGCGAGCGCCTCGGCCTGCGCGAAGACGTTGGCCATCAGCATGTCGTGGTGGCGGCCGAGCGGGTTGAGCGACTTTGCGAAGCCGATGAAATCGCAGGGAATCAGGCGCGTGCCCTGGTGGATGAGCTGGTAGAAGGAGTGCTGGCCGTTGGTTCCCGGCTCGCCCCAGAAGACGGGGCCGGTCTGGGCGGCGACGGGCGTGCCGTCGAGCGTTACATGCTTGCCGTTCGACTCCATGGTGAGCTGCTGGAGGTAGGCGGGGAAGCGCTTGAGGTACTGCTCGTAGGGCAGGACGGCGATGGTTTGCGCGTCGAAGAAGTCGGTGTACCAGAGGGTGAGCAGGCCGAGTAGGACGGGGAGATTTTTTTCAAACGGGGCCGTCCGGAAGTGGACGTCCATGGCGTGGAAGCCGGAGAGCAGGTCGCGGAAGTTGTCGGGGCCGATGGCGATCATGGTGGAGAGGCCGATGGCGGAGTCCATGGAGTAGCGGCCGCCGACCCAGTCCCAGAAGCCGAACATGTTTTCGGTGTCGATGCCGAAGGCGGCGACTTTTTCGGCGTTGGTGGAGATGGCGACGAAGTGTTTGGCGACGGCGGACTGATCGCCGCCCAGGCCGGAGAGCGACCATTCGCGCGCGGAGAGGGCGTTGGTCATCGTCTCCTGCGTGGTGAAGGTCTTGGAGGCGACGAGGAAGAGCGTCTCGTCGGGGCTGAGGTCGCGGACGGCTTCGACGAAGTCCGTGCCATCGACGTTCGAGACGAAGCGGAAGGTGAGGTTGCGCTGGCTGTAGTGCTTGAGCGCCTCGTAGGCCATCACGGGGCCGAGGTCCGAGCCGCCGATGCCGATGTTGACGACGTTGCGGATGGGCTTGCCGGTGTGTCCCTTCCACTCGCCGGAGCGGATGCGGTCGGCGAAGGCAGCCATCTTGTCGAGCACCGCGTGGACGCCGGGGACGACGTCTTCTCCGTCGACGAGGATGCGCTCGGATTTTGGCGCGCGCAGGGCGATGTGCAGGACGGCGCGGTCCTCGGTGAGGTTGATCTTGTCGCCGCGAAACATGGCGTCGATTTTGGCGCGCAGGCCGGACTCATCGGCGAGGGCGACGAGCAGGCGCAGCGTCTCATCGGTGACGCGGTTCTTGGAGTAATCGAGGAAGAGACCGTCGGCTTCGGCGGTGAATCGCTGGCCGCGCGCCGGGTCCTCGGCGAAGAGATCGCGCAGATGCGTCTTGCCAATCGATTGGAAGTGGCCTTGCAGCGCCTTCCATGCGGGGCGTTGGTTGAGCGGCAGGCGGGTTGAGTCTTTGGGGTTCATAGGGGTCAATTTTCTCACAGCACTTTCTCACGGCGAGGAGATTGGTCTGCGCAGCGGCGAATGTTCTTCAAGCCTGTATGATTCGATGCTCCTCCAGCGATTCTGGCGCAATCTTGCAGTGGGCGACTTGTGCGTTTATCGTATAGATAGTCCGGCTATCGCACTTACCGCATTGCATTCTTTCGCTCTATGTTCCATGGTGAGCCTCAGCACACCCGGCGATCCGATTGCCGGAGAACGAGAAGGAACCTCGATGAGCATTGCTTCCCGCCGTCCGGCTGCCGGTCCTCTTTCGGCCAACCCTGCTAGCGCCACAAAGGAGCGTTCCGCAGGTTTGGCGTCCGCGCGCACAGCGCTGGCCTCGGCCGCCGTCGCATCCGCGACCTCCGGCAACAGCGCTCCCGCATCGACCCTGGACGGCTTTACCGGCGATCCCAACTTCATGACCTCGCTGGCTCGCGGGCTTCTTGTCATCCAGGCGTTCACGCCGCAGACGCCGCAGATGACCATCTCGCAGCTTGCGGTGAAGACGGGCATCTCTCGCGCGGCCGTTCGGCGCTGTCTGTATACATTGGCCAAGCTGGGATTTGCCGGCGCGGAGGAGGGATCGCGCTATGCGCTGCGCCCGCACATGCTGGCTCTCTCCAACTGCTACTCGACCAGCAACTCGCTGTCGACCGCGGCCCAGCCCATCCTGGAACGCATGTCCGCCGCGCTGCACGAGAGTTTTTCCGTGGCCACGCTGGACGGCGACGAGATTGTCTATATCGCGCGCTCGACTGTGTCGCGCGTGATGAGCGACGACCTGCACATCGGCAGCCGCCTGCCCGCTTACTGCACCAGCATCGGGCGCGTTCTGCTGGCCTATATGCCCGCCGAACAACTGGAGCCGTATCTTGCGCGCGTGGTGCTGACGCCGCACACCGCGCGCACGGTGAGCAGCGTGGAGAAGCTGCGCCTCGCGCTGCGCAACGTCCGGCGCCACGGCTACGCGCTGGTGGATCAGGAGTTTGAGGTCGGGCTGCGCTCGCTTGCCGTGCCCGTCTACTCGCCCACGGGGCGCGTGGTGGCCACCATCAACCTGAGCGGAAGCGCGCCGCGAATCTCGCTCTACGAGATGCAGACCCGTTTTCTGCCCCACCTGCGCAACGCTGCGACGGAACTGGGCGCATTCCTGCGGTAAGCTATCGATCTTTCTCCTGCGTATTCACACCGCTCTGTCTTCCGCTCGTCCCCATCGCACCAATCACTGACTACCGGCAACCACAGCCATGGCACTCCTGTGCGGTTGTGGTGCGGGCTTTCGCCCCGGCGCTGTTGCCGAGCGCGGGATCGAGCACCTTGTCCAGCCCGGCCACCTTGATGCGCTGGGCGAGCGGGGTCGCTCCTCCCACTCGAGGGGCGGTTCCCATCAGTACGATGTAGACGAGCGCGGCCACGGCGAAGCCAACGAACCACGCATAGTCGTAGAGAAAGCGCAGGTCTGAAATCACGAGCCCGACCAGCGCGGCGAAGACCCCGGCGGCGAGCGCGACGAGTGCGCGCGGATTGAAGCCCTTGCGATACTCATACGGCCCTTCGCGGCGGTACAGCGACTCCGTATCCAGCCGCGTGCCGCGGACCAGGAAGTAGTCGGCGATCATGATTCCAGCCACCGGACCGAGCAGTCCCGAGTAGCTGACCAGCCATTGAATGTAGTTGGTGTGGCTGGCCATCAGCCTCCAGGGCATAATAACCAGGCCAAGAAAACCGGTGATGAGGCCGCCAGTGCGGAAGCTGATGAGCCGGGGCGCGAGGTGGGAGAAGTCGTTCGAGGGGCTGACCACGTTGGCCCCGATGTTGAGGTTGAGTGTGGCAATCAGAATGCTGACGAGCGCGAGGAAGGCGACCAAGGGCTGATGGAAGAGGCCGAGCAGCGTGATTGGGTTCCAGATGGCGTGACCGAAGACAACCACAGAGGCCGAGGTGCATGC
This sequence comes from uncultured Acidobacteriaceae bacterium, assembly GCA_963828115.1. Taxonomy (GTDB): domain Bacteria; phylum Acidobacteriota; class Terriglobia; order Terriglobales; family Acidobacteriaceae; genus Edaphobacter. The sequence goes on along the minus strand of CAWHDN010000008.1, from coordinate 82,028 downwards.
GATCCCGACGAAGCTGTACAAGACCATCGCAACCGGCAGGCCGAAGGACTGGCCGGCGATCTGCGACCCCTGCGACTTTGCGTAGCGTGTGAAGTCGGGAATGTTGAGCGAGAGCGTGGCCCAGTAGCCGACGATGCCGGTGAGCGAGAGGAAGAAGAAGTGCAGGAAACTCGAATCAGTGTGGAACTGGCTGGGCGCGCTGAGCATGGGGCCGAAGCCGCCCGCCTTGTGCGTCATGAAGCCGAGCAGCACCAGCGACATGACGAGCAGAAACGGCGCGGAAAAGCTCTGTAGGTAGCGGATGGACTCCACGCCGCGCCAGACCACGGCCATATTCAGCAGCCAGAAGCCGAGGAAGCAGATCCACAGAATGGACGGCATCGCCGCCGAGGCTGGCCACAGCACGTTGAGCATAGCGTAGATGGCCTGGCCGCCGATCCAGGTCTGGATGCCAAACCAGCCGCAGGCCACCAGCGCGCGCAGCATTGCCGGAATGTTTGCGCCGCGCACGCCAAACGAGGCGCGCACAAAGACCGGGAAGGGAATGCCGTACTTGGCGCCCGCGTGAGCGTTCAGGAGCATGGGGACCAGGACGATGAGATTGCCCAGCAGGATGGTTGCGATGGCCTGCTTGCAGTTCATGCCTCCAGCGATGAGGCTGGACGCAAGCATGTAGGCCGTCACCCCCATCGACATGGAGAACCAGAGCGCGATGTAGCTGTAGGTGCCCCAGGTGCGCTGCTCGGGAGTGGTGGGGGCAAGGTCCGCGTTGTAGAGCTGCGGGTCGGCGCGCAGGCCGTAGGCATCGGTCAGACTGGTCGGCCCCTCGGGGTAAAGACTCATGGCGCGGCAACCTCACGACGCAGAGTTCTGCCGCGCCCCGCCTTTGCGATCAGGCGTGCCCCCTCCACCGCCCGTTCGCCGCGCGAGAAAACATGGCGCGCGTTGACGTTGACTTTACAGCCTTCGAAGATGGAGGAATGGGGCTGCATATTCCGGGTCGCTGCCGTAATCGTATACTTCGCCAACGGGGTTCCACAGCAGAATATCCGCACCGGAACCGGCGGCCACAATCCCCTTCTTCGCAACCCCCGGTCCGTATCCCAACGCACACGCCGCATCGAAGTCGCGCACCATCTTTCTGCCGTTGGTTTTGTGGTTTAAGTTTTATGGTTTAACCAGATCGCCGTACAACTCCGGCCTGCGGTCGCGATAGAAGGGCCATGCGCGGCGGACCTCGGCGATCAAGTCGAGGTCGAGATCGGCGGTGACGATCTCGTCCTTGTCGCGCGAGGCTTCGGCGATAATCCTGCCGCGCGGATTGCAGAAGTAGCTCTGGCCGAAGAACTCGCCCAGGTTCCAGGGCGCTTCCGTCCCGACGCGATTGATGGCGGCGACAAAATAACCATTGGCCACGGCCAGCGAAGGCGGCTCGATCTTCCACAGAAAGTCGTTCGGCCCGGCGATGACCGCCGATGGATTGAAGACAATCTCCGCGCCGTTCAAGCCCATCACGCGCGCGCCCTCGGGGAAGTGACGGTCGTAGCAGAGATAGACGCCGATCCTGCAGAAGCCGAGGTCGAAGACGGGAAAGCCGAGGTTGCCGGGGCGGAAGTAGAACTTCTCCCAGAATCCCGGGGCGGCGTGCGGAATGTGTGCCTTGCGGTACTTGCCAATGAACGCGCCGTCGCGACCGATCACGGCGGCGGAGTTGTAGTAGATCTTCGCGCCCTCTGCTTCACCGTCCTCGAGTTCATAGACGGGAACCACAAGCGCGACGCCAAGCTCTTTCGCCAGCGAGCACATGAGTTGCACGGTGGGGCCGTCGGGGATGCGCTCGGCAAGGCTGTGCCATCGGGTGGTCTGCTCGGCGCAGAAGTAGGGGCCGCTGAAGATCTCCTGCAGGCAGACGATCTGGGCTCCTTCGGCCGCCGCCGCGCGGACCATCGCGACGTGCTTCTCGATCATCGCCTGCTTGATTGCGGCCAGCGACGCGCCCGCGCCGTCGATGTCCGCGGGGACTGCGTTCTTCGCCTGGACCAGGGAACATCGAACCACTCGCTCCATCGTTCTCCGCCGCCTTCCGCTTCCTGAGCTGCAACCGCTTTCTCAAGTCAAGCTGCCTTGCGAATGCGTGTCAAGGCACCGCGATTCGTTTCGGCGTTTCCAGGGACTTCTTCGGCGCATGCCGGCCAGCGGTTGCATCCAGGGTGCCTTGGCTGAAATACCGAATCCTGCTTCCACTCGCATGGCGGGACAGGGTAAAATACACACAGATATATCGTTCTGCATGTGTTCTGCAACTCGTCCGGCAGAGACACGCTTTTTCGCCGCCGAGCACTGCTCGTGTGCTTCCCCCTGGGTGCTCCTGAAGCAGCTACGTGAGACCCCCGAAAGAATCCTGTCATACATGGCAACAGCGACACTCCAGCCAACTCCCGATTCAACGATGGACTGCTCTGATGGTCGACTCTCTCGACGATCCAGGATGCGTCTTCTCCTGATGGTTTCCGCGGCGTGGGCGCTGCGCATGGTGGTGGTTGCAGCGCTCTTCCGAGATATATCCGACCCGGTGCGGCACTACGAACAGTTCGGCAACGAGGTGGGCTGGATCGCGCGCTCGATCGCAGCGCATCAGGGCTTCTCCTCGCCGTACTTCACGCTCACCGGGCCCACGGCGCTGCTGCCGCCACTCTATCCATATATTCTCTCGGTCATCTTCAGGGTCTTCGGCATCTACTCGGTGCAGTCCGCGCTGACCATTCTGACGCTGAACAGCATCCTCTCCGCGCTCACCTGTGTGCCGATCTACCTGGCCACGCGGCTCTCGGTGAACGCGCGCGTTGCAATGTTTGCAGGATGGGGCTGGGCGATCTATCCCTTCGCCATCTACTTCTCCTCCGGGCGCGTGTGGGAGTATTCCCTCACATCGCTGCTGGTGACGACGTGCTTCTGGCTGGCGCTCAGCCTGCATCTCGATGCGCGGCCTGCGCGCTGGCTGGGCTTTGGTATCCTCTATGGACTGGCCGGCCTCTGCAACCCGGCCGTCTTCTCGCTCTTCCCGGTCCTGCTGCTGCTTCCGTTGTGGAAGCTGTGGAAGCTGCGCCGCGCCGGCTCCTGGTTTTCCAGAGATGTGCTGCGCTGCGGCCTGTTGGCCGCCGTTGGACTCTTTGTTGTGCTGACGCCGTGGACTGTCCGCAACTACCGCACCATGCACGTTCTGTGCCCGGTGCGCGACTGCTTCTGGTACGAGTTCTGGTCGGCCAACAACGGTGACAGCTCCGACCCCACGCTGCCCTGGACGCACCCGGCCAGCAATCCCGTCGAGATGCAGCTCTACCAATCGCAGGGCGAGATTGCCTACATCGCGCAGAAGCGAGCGCTGGCGATGGACTACATCAGCCACCACCCAGGCTTCTTCGTGCGCCTCACGCTGCGCCGCGTGGTCAACTACTGGACCGGCTTCTGGAGCCTCTCGCGGGAGTACAGGGTGCAGGAGCCGTTCCAACTGCCCAACGTCTTCTACTGCACCAGCCTCACCCTGCTTTTGCTGATCGGCGCGTGTGACTGGTGGCGCAGGGACCGCGACGCCGCACTGCCTTACCTGCTCTCGATCGCCCTCTTCCCCATCGCCTACTACATCTCGCATCCGCTGATGGACTATCGGCAGCCGATTGAGCCGGAGATCGTGATTCTCGTCGTTGTTGGACTGAGCGCCGTCAAGGCGCGGATACGATCGCGGCTTGAAGATAGCAACTTGATGCGCGAGAGCGAAGCCGCTGAAATCTTCGCCCAGAGCAGCGACTCCGTAAGCTTCCCGATGGAACACGCTTTCGACGCTGACGACTGCTCCTGCTCCGTCTGCATCGCGGCCAGCGCCGCCGTCGAGCCCTCCGCAACCGCAGGCTGACCTCCTCGCCCTTGCCCGCTGTCATTCTCCCGCAGTCATTCTGTAGAGTGGTGGGAACGGTGCGTTCAATTGGACGCGCGTTAGAAAGGGTTGCGCTTTGGAGCAACTGCTGGGGGCGTATATCTCGGTGCCGTTCTGTAGGGCGAAGTGCAGCTACTGCAACTTTGCCTCGGGGGTACTTGGCGCGGGGGCGTCCGGTGTGGGTTCTTCGGGACCAGACCGGATGGAGCGGTACGTGGAGCGGGTGTGCGCGGAGATTCGCTTGGCACGGGCGCGGACAGTGGAGTTGCAGGCCCAGCTGCCGGGGCGGATGGATACGGTCTACTTCGGCGGAGGGACGCCGAGCCTGTTGGGCGCGGAGCAGATGCGGCGGATCTTTGCGGCGCTCGGCGGCGAGTTCGAAATAACGGCGGATGCGGAGATCACCATCGAGTGCGCGCCCGGGCAGATGGGCGACGAGACGCTCGATGAGCTGCTGCGGCTGGGGATGAACCGCGTGAGCTTCGGGGTGCAGTCGTTTGTGGATGCGGAGGCGCGCGCGGTGGGGCGGATGCACACGCGCGAGATATGTCTCGGCGAGATTAATCGGATGCGCGCGGCGGGCGTCGAGGAGATCAACGTGGATCTGATCGTCGGACTGCCGCGGCAGACGGCTGCGAGTTGGCGCGAGTCGGTCGAGGTGGCGATTGAGTGCGGCGTTCCGCATGTGAGCGTGTACATGCTGGAGGTGGATGAAGATTCGCGGCTGGGCCGCGAGATGCTGGCGCACGGCACGCGATACGGCGCGGAATCCGTGGCCACGGAGGACGAGACGGCGGAGCGGTACGCGGCGGCGTGCGAGTGGCTGGAGGCGAATGGCGTCATGCAGTACGAGATCTCGAACTTCGCGCGCAGGGGTCATGAATCGCGGCACAATGTGAAGTATTGGCGGCGGGAGCCGTATGTGGGCTTCGGGCTGGACGCGCACTCGATGCTGCGCTGTGGCGAGGGCGCGGTGAGGTGGGGGAATACGAGCGATCTGGAAGAATATCTGTCGAGCAGGGAACAGGGAACAGGGAACAGGGAACAGGACGAGCTTCGGGTATTTGCGGTGAACCTTGAAGTAGAACGGATCGGCACAGAGAAGGGATTCGAGGAGGCGATGTTTCTGGGGCTGCGGATGAATGTAGGAGTCGATCTGGAGGCGATGCATGCGGAGTTTGGAGCGGAGTTGATGCGTGGCGCGGTGGCTGCGCTGAATGATGTGGAGGTGGCTGGTCTGGTCGAGCGCGAAGGCAGTTGGCTGCGGCTGACGGCGCGGGGGCGGATGGTTTCAAATGAGGTATTCAGCCGGTTGCTGGTGGTTGGTTGCCAGGAGGAGGAATGGCGATGATTGATCTGCGGAGCGATACGGTGACGCGGCCTACGGCGAAGATGCGGGCGGCGATGGCCGAGGCCGAGGTGGGCGACGATGTCTACGGCGAAGACCCGACGGTGAACCGGCTGGAGGCGCGGGCGGCGGAGGTCTTTGGGCGCGAGGCGGCGCTGTTTGTGCCCACCGGAACGATGGGCAACCAGGTGGCGATCCGGCTGCACACCGAGCATGGGCAGGAGGTGGTGTGCGAGGCGCGCGCGCATGTGCTGGACTGGGAGATGGGGACGGCGGCGGCGTTCTCCGGCTGCACGATGCGTCCTGTGGCGGTGGAGCGCGGGATTCTGACCTGGGAGCTGGTGCGCGGGGCGATCTATCGCAACGTTGCCTTCCATGCTTCGACGGGACTGATCTGCGTGGAGAACACGCACAATATGGCGGGCGGAACGGTGACACCGGTGGCGACGGCGCGGCAGATCTGCGAGGGCGCGCACGCGTTGGGGCTGCCGGTGCATCTGGATGGGGCGCGCATCTTCCACGCGGCGACGGCACTTGGGATTGGAGTTAGGGAGCTGTCGGCGGGCTTCGATACGGTGATGTTCTGCCTGTCGAAGGGGCTGGGCGCTCCGGTGGGATCGATGCTTGTGGGCTCGGCGGAGGCGATGGCGCGGGCGCGGCTCTTCCGCAAGGCGTTGGGCGGCGGGATGCGTCAGGCGGGCGTGCTGGCGGCGGCGGGGTTGATCGCGCTGGAAGAGATGCCGGCGCGGCTGGGCGAGGACCACGCCAACGCACGTCTGCTGGCGAAGGCGGTTGCGGCGCATAAGGCGGCGGAGATCGATATGGAGACGGTGCAGACGAATATTGTGATCTTCAAGTTGCGCGGGGGTGGGGACGCGGCTGCGTTTTGCGCGATGTTGAAGGCGAATGGAGTGCTGGCCAGCGGAATTGGGCCGCGGGTGGTGCGGTTTGTGACCCACTTCGATGTGGGCCGCGTGGAATGTGCGCGGGCGGCGGGTGTGGTTGGGGAGTTGCTGGCGCGGTGGGAGACCCAGGGCTGAAGCCTTGCGCTACCTGGCAGCATAGGCGGCGATTCATTCGTCTCTCGGTGGTTAGTTGCCGCCGGGGTCAATGATGGGTTTGGCGGCGAGGAAGACGCGGGCGGTGGTGCCGTGGGCTGGGCCATCAGTGCGGCTGATGAGGTCGATGAAGCCGGCGTGTTTGCGGATGATTCCCTGCGATACCCAGAGTCCGAGGCCGGTGCCGCGTTCTCCCTTGGTGGTGAAGAAGGGCTGAAAGAGGCGGTCGCGGTTCTCCGCGGGGATTCCCGGGCCATTGTCGGTGATCTCGACGATGGCTCCAGCCTCGAGCGCCGGAGATGAGGCGGCGTCCGCGGGTTGGGGCGTGATGCGGACGGTGACGGTTCCGCCCTGCCCCACGGCCTCGACGGCGTTGCCGATGAGGTTGGTGAAGACCTGGCGGAGTTCGGCGGGGAAGCCTTCGACGTCGATCTCGGGCGGGAGATCGGCGGAGACGGTGACGCCGAGGATCTGGAAGCGGCGCTGCATGAGCAGGAGCAGGTCGTCGAGCGTCTCCTTGAGGTTGACGCGGACGGGGGCTTTGGATTCGCGGTAGAGGCTGAGCATGGCGCGGCTGATCTGGGTGACGCGGGCCAGTTCGGTCTGGGCCATCTGCAGGAACTGGCTGGATTCTTCGTTGGTGGGTTCGTGCTGCAGCAGGTATAAGAGGTTTGCGACGGAGTCCAGGGGGTTGTGTATCTCGTGCGCGATGGTGGCGGCCAGGCGTCCGGCGACGGCCAGTTTCTCGTTGGCCAGCAGGGCGGCGCGGGTTTTGAGCTCGATGGTGATGTCGCGGAAGACCACGACGATGCCGGTGATCTGGCCGAGGGTGTCGCGGATGGGCGCGCCGCTGTCGTCGACCGAGAGCTCGGAGCCGTCCTTGCGCAGCAGGATGGTGTGCTGGGAGATGCCGACGATGCGCTTGAGGCGCTGCACCTTGGCGACGGGATTTTCGACGGGCAGATGGGTGGTCTCGTCGACGATGTGGAAGACCTCGTCGAGCGGAAGGTTGCGGGCCTCGGCCTCAGTCCATCCGGTGAGTTCCTGGGCGATCAGGTTCATCATCTGGACGCGGCCTTCGGCGTCGCATGCGATGACGCCATCGCCTATGGAGGCAAGCGTGGTGCGCAGGTGCTGCTCGGACTGGAAGAGCTCTTCGGTACGGCGGCGCTGCAGGTCGATGGCGTGGCGAAATGCGGCGTAGGCGGACTCCAGACGTCCGCGCGTGAAGAGGCCGACCATGAGGCCGATGGCCAGCGCCAGCGCGATGAGAAGCAGGAGAAGATGGCGGGTCTGCCGGCGCCACAGGGCGATGCGGTCCTTGCGGCCCTGCTCGGCTGCGGAGACGATGGCCTTGAGGCTGTCGCGCATGGCGTTCATGCGGGCCACGCCCTGTAGGTTGAGGTCGACGTCGTTGGCGTGTCCGCCGGCGGCGATGGTGGCGATGAGGGGACCGGCGAAGGCCTCATGCCAAGTCTGGTGCTGCTGGATGAACTGGTTGAGGACCTGCTGCTGACCGGGCCTGACTGTGGACTGTAGTTCTGCGATGGCCTGCAGCATGGGGGCTTCGGCGTCGTTGTAGGGCTGGAGAAAGCGCGGGTCGGAGGTGGTCTGGTAGCCGCGCAGTCCGGTCTCTTCGTCGACGATGAGCTTTTCGATCAGGGTTGCCAGGGCGATGCGCTGGTCGGACTCCTCGATGAGGCCGACGGTGGCGTTGGCCCCACGGATCTGCCAGACGAGGACGCAGGCCAGCAGGAGGCAGGCAACGATTGGGAGAAGCAGAACCTGACGCAGGGTTCGTTTGAATCGTTTAAACTCCAAGACCTTCGTCCTTTGATTGCCAATTATCTCTAAGAGTTGATTGCCCTGGCTAGGGGTTCAGATGCGGCGAGGGCGAGAGAAGGTTGCCCAGCTTGTCCAGGAGGGCGGGCGCACCCTCCCCCTTGGTCATGTAGACGTCTGCCAGCGAGGTGACCTCGGGCGGGAGATTGACGTAGGCGGAGAGCAGGACGATGGGGACTTTGGGCTTGGCCTGGCGCATCTTCCGGGCAACTTCGCCGCCGTGCATTCCGGGCATGGCGTAGTCGAGGACGACGGCATCGACCGGGTGGGCGGCGAAGAGCTTCAGGCCGGAGGCGCCGTCGTCGGCGGTGAGCACACGGTATCCGGCGCGTTCCAGCAGAATCTTCCGGATGCCGAGGCCGACCAGCTCGTCGTCCACGCACAGAACCAGATGCGATCGGTTCTTCATAAATGCAACACATCCCTGGGTCTTGCACTATATGTCGCAAGTATACCTCTGGGGGTGGGAGGAGCTATGGCCCAGTGGAGTAAACCGAAGGATTTATCGTATGTTTGCAATAGGAAGGATGTGAGTGGGCTATTCTGTGTTGGGCCTCGCCCGTGGCTTTGGGCGGTGGCAGGGCAGAACTTTATAGCAGTTCGAGCGGGGGATGGCACATTGAGTCAGACGGTGGTTGTGCTGGAAGACGATGCGGACATCTTGCGGCTGGTCCAGTTCCACCTGGAGGCGGCGGGGTTTGCCGTGCGCACCTACATGGCGATGGGCCAGATTGTGGCGGACGCGGAACGGGAGCCGCCGGCGTTGTTTCTGCTGGACATCATGGTTCCCGGCGGGGATGGACTGGACCTCTGCCGCAGGCTGAGGAAGAATGCCGCGTTGAGCACGGTTCCGATCATCTTTCTGACCGCGCGGGCGGCGGAGAACGACCGTGTGATGGGGCTGGAGCTGGGCGCGGACGATTACATCACGAAGCCCTTCGCGACGCGGGAACTGGTAGCGCGGGTCAAGGCGGTGCTGCGGCGATTCGAGCGGCCAACTGCGCCCTCGCTGGTGAAGTTCGATGCGGTGGAGATCGACGCGAACGCCATGCAGTTGCGCGTCAACGGCGAGCTGGTGATGACGACGGCGACGGAGTTCCGGCTGTTGGATTATCTGGCGCGGCATCCCGGGCGGGTCTTCAGCCGCGACCAGCTGCTGGACGCTGTGTGGGGCGACGCGCGCTTTGTGACGCCGCGCTCGGTGGACGTGTATGTGCGCCGCATCCGAGAGAAGATCGAAGAGGATGCGGAGGACCCGCGGTATCTTAAGACCATGCGCGGGGCGGGCTACCGGTTCGAGCTGCCGAAGACGACGCAGGCTGGGAATTAGCGGGCCGGCGTTGCGCCTGGCATCGCGTTTGGGAAGGATAGGTGCGCGTGGGTCGAGCTTCGTTGACGGGCCTGATATTTCTGATGATGTTGACGATTGCATCGTCGGTCGAGCTGTCGGCGGTGATCGTTCCAGGGAACTGGTGGGCGGGGTGGGGCTGCGGCATCTCTCTGGCGACGGTCTTTGCGTTGGTCTATGGCTGGCGAGCACGGCGCGAGATGGAGCGGGTAAGCCATGCGGTGCAGGCGCTGCCTGAGTTTCATGCACAGGAGGCGAAGGCATCTTTCGCCGAGTGGAGCGGAACATTTCAGGCGATTGAGAGCACATCGCAGCGGCTGCAGCAGAGCTTGAGCGGGGTGCAGGAGGAGCGGCGCGAACTGGAGGCGCTGTTGGACTCGATGCAGGACGCGGTGGTGGCCGTGGATGCAGGGGGGCGGATTCAGTGGGCCAACCAGGCGATGCAGCGGCTGATGCCGGGGACCATGGCGGCCAGCGCCGTGCGGGTGGGACACGCGCTGGTGCAGACGGTGCGCGACCCGGAGATGTTGGCGTGCGTGAAGGCCGCGCTGGAGGAGAGGGTGGTGTGCGTACGGCGGACGACGTCGCTGGCTCCGGGGCGCATCTTCGAGGTGAATGTGTCGCCCATGCCGGCAGGTGGCGCGGTGGCTGTACTGCATGACATTACCCGGATCGAAGAGGTGGAGCGGACGCAGCGGGACTTTGTGGCCAATGTCTCGCATGAGCTGCGCACTCCGTTGACCTCGATCAGCGGATATGTGGAGACGCTGCTGGACCATGAGGCGGCGCTGAGCCCGGTGGCGCGGGAGTTTCTGGCGACGATTCTGAAGAATGCGACGCGCATGAGCCGGTTGACCGAGGACCTGCTGACCATGGCGCGGGTGGAGTCGCGGGAGGCAGTACTGCACCCGCGGCCGATGCGCGCAGACGTGCTGGTGCGCGACGCGGTGGCCGCGATGAGCGGAATGGTGCTGGACGCCGAGGCGGAGTTGCAGATCGGCGAAACAACCGGGGCGGAGGTCTTCGTGGACACGGACTCCATGGTGCAGGTGCTGGGGAATTTGATCGAGAACGGGATCAAGTACGGGCAGGCGAAGGATGCAACGCGGAGCCGGGTGGTGGTGAGCGCGCGTGAGGTATGGACTCGAGACGACAAGGATCAAGGCGAGAGTGGGGTTGCGGCTGTGGAGTTCAGCGTGCGCGACTTTGGGTTGGGGATTGCGTCGGAGCATCTGACGCGCATCTTCGAGCGGTTCTACCGGGTGGACAAGGCGCGCTCGCGGGAGTCGGGTGGCACCGGGCTGGGACTGGCCATCGCGCGGCATATGGTCGAGATGCAGGGCGGGACGATCCGCGCGGAGAGCGAACTGGGCGCGGGAAGCAACTTTCTGGTGAGGCTTCCCAGGGCGCGGGTTGTCCCGGAATAAGACAGTGGACAAGGGCTGTGGCGGGGGATGTTGGCACGGCGCAAGGGTTTCTTTTGCATTTTATTGCGATGTAATCACCTCGTAACAATCGGGCATCAAACTGGTTTGTAGTACTTAGGGATGCGTCCGAGCCTGCACAACAGGGAAGACCGGGCTGGGCGATCCGACTTCGAGGGGGAAACCAGTGAAACTGAAATTAGTGGCAGCAGGTTTGTTGGCGATGGTTGCGGCCGGCGCAAGCGCCCAGAACATAACAGCGGCGGGGGCCACATTCCCCTACCCGATCTATAGCAAGTGGTTTACGGAATACAACGCGCTTCATCCGAACGTGAAGATCAACTACCAGTCGCTCGGCTCCGGGGCGGGCGTATTGCAGACCTCGGAGGGCACGGTGGACTTCGGTGCCAGCGACATGCCGGTGACCGACGATAAGATTGCCGCAGCCAAGGTGAAGTTCATGCACATCCCAACCGTGCTGGGCGCGGTGGTCCCGGTGTACAACATTCCCGGAGTGAGCAAGGAACTGAACTTCAGCGGCGACGAGATTGCGGACATCTATCTGGGCAAGATCACGAAGTGGAACGACCCGCGGCTGGTGAAGGACAACCCCGGAGTCAATCTGCCGAACGCGGGCATTCTGCCGGTGTATCGCTCGGACGGCAGCGGAACGACGTATATCTTCACCGACTATCTGTCGAAGGTGAGCCCTGGCTGGGCCAGCACGGTGGGTAAGAATTCGTCGGTTAAATGGCCGGCGGGCGTCGGAGCGAAGGGCAACGAGGGAGTGGCGGGAATGGTGCGCCAGTCACCGAACTCGTTCGGCTATGTGGAGCTGATCTATGCGCTACAGAACAAGATGGCGTACGGCGCGGTGAAGAATGCCGCGGGCAAGTTCCTGCAGGGATCTCCAGAAGGCGTGACGGCGGCGGCGGCGGCAGCGGCGAAGACCATGCCAGCGGACTACCGCGTGTCGATTACGAACGCTCCGGGTGCGGCCTCGTATCCGATCTCGAGCTTTACCTATCTGCTGATTCCCCTGAAATTCGCCGATTCCGCGAAAGCGACTGCGATGAAGGACTTCCTGACCTGGATGCTGCAACATGGCGAGAGCGAGGCCACAGGGATGGATTATGCGCCGCTTCCGGCGCAGGTGCAGACCATGGTGAAGCACACCATTACGACCATCAAGTAAACTGTGAGTGCCGCGCGGACGCGATGGGTTTGCGGTCGCGCGGCATGGTTTTTCGGCCTGGCTGCACAGCGAGAGAGAACAAGCAACTGCGAATACAGAGATTCTGAGTTGCACTCAGAATGATGGCTGAACCATTGAAGATATATCGTGACCCCATCGTCCATGTCCATTGAGAGAGAGCCGGAGCCTTCGTCGCCGCCGACTGCGCATTCGACGCAGATGGCTGAGATGCCGCTTCATGCGCCGGCGATCGTCAACTTTGTTGCTGCCGCGGAGCCGGTTGCCCAGAATGGGCCTCCCTCGCCGATCCGGCAGTTCCTGAGCAAGCGCGGCAACGGCGCTTTGGCGGACAATGCCTTTGCGGCGGCGATGCTGGTCTGCGCGTTGAGCATCTTCGCGATTGTGCTCTTCATCCTGACGATTTTGATTGCGCGTTCCAGGCTGAGCCTGGCGCAGTTCGGGTTTGGGTTCTTCACGCGTTCGGCGTGGGACCCTGTGTCTGGCGACTTTGGCGCACTTCCGTTCATCTTCGGAACGCTCGCCACGTCGCTTCTGGCGCTGGCGATGGCGGTGCCGCTGGCGCTGGGCGTCGCGGTCTTTCTCTCCGAGCTTTGTCCGGCGAGGCTGCGCGCTCCCATCTCTTTTCTGACCGAGCTGCTGGCTGCGATTCCAAGCGTGGTGTATGGGCTGTGGGCTGTGTTTGTGCTGGTACCGATCATGCGCGACCAGTTGGGGCCGTGGCTCTACAAGGTCCTGGGCTGGACGGGGTTCTTTGAGGGGTACAACTTCGGCGTGGGCCTGCTGACGGCGAGCATTATTCTGGCCATCATGATTCTGCCCATCATCTCATCGATCACGCGCGACATCATGCAGGCGGTTCCAGTGTCGCAGCGCGAAGCGGTGCTGGCACTGGGTGCGACGCGCTGGGAGATGATTCGCACCGGAGTGCTGCGCAACGCGCGCATCGGGATTGTGGGCGCGGTGATTCTGGGGCTGGGGCGCGCGTTAGGCGAGACCATGGCCGTGACCATGGTGATCGGCAACCATCCCGTGATTTCGAAGAGCCTGTTTGCGCCTGGGTACACGCTGGCCAGCGTGATTGCCAATGAGTTTACCGAAGCCACCGGGGACCTGTACCTGAGCGCTCTGATCGAGATTGGGCTGGCGCTGTTCCTTGTGACGATTGTGGTGAACGCGATTGCGCGCGCACTGGTTTGGGCGGTGACGCGCGGCGCTCCGGCGAGGTCGATCTAAGATGAGCACGAACCCAAAGCCGATTGCTGCGCCGGGCGGGGACGCCCCATTGCGGACGCCTACGAACTACCAGACCAGGGCCATGCGGTTGAACTCGGCGCGGCGCTATCTGATGAACCATCTGGTGACCGTGCTCGCGGTGTTGAGCACGGTGGCGGTGGTTGTGCCGTTGGTGGCGATCTTTGCGTACCTGCTCTACAAGGGCGCGAGCTCGCTGAACCTGGCATTCTTCACCCATATTCCGGCGCCGGTGGGCGAGCCGGGCGGAGGCATGGCCAACTCGATTGTGGGCTCGGCGATTGTGCTGGCGCTGGCCAGCTCGATGGGGGTTCCGGTGGGGATTGCGGCGGGCGTCTATCTGGCGGAGTATGGGCGCGGCAAGATGCTGGCTATGGCGGTGCGTTTCACGGCGGACGTGCTGAACGGGATTCCGTCGATTGTGATGGGGATTGCGGCCTACTCGCTGATTGTGATGCGGCAGATGCATTTTTCGGCGTTCTCGGGCGGGGTTGCGCTGGCCATTATGATGGTGCCGACGATCACGCGCACGACCGAAGAGATGCTGATGACGGTGCCGCACGCGATCCGCGAAGCTGCGTTGGGCCTCGGCGTGCCGAAGTGGCGGACGGTGGTGTCGGTGAGTTTGCGCACGGCGTCGCCGGGAATTATTACGGGGTGTATGCTGGCGTTTGCGCGCGTGGCTGGCGAGACGGCGCCGCTGCTGTTTACGGCGTTTGGCAATCAGTTCTGGAGCTTCAAGTTGAATGAGCCGATAGCGGCGCTGCCGTTGCAGATCTATGTCTACGCCATCTCGCCCTACGACGAGTGGCACCGGCTGGCGTGGGCGGGAGCGCTGGTGCTGATCCTGATGATTATGGTGTCGGTCACGCTGGTGCGCATCTATGCGGCCCGCGGCATACTGAAAGGGGCAAGCTAAGTGGGAGTCGGCATCGATGTGGAGCACCTGAACGCGTGGTACGGGACGAACCACACGCTGCAGGACATCAACCTGAGCATTCCGGCCAACCATGCGACGGCGTTGATTGGGCCGTCGGGCTGCGGCAAGAGTACGTTTGTGCGCTGCCTGAACCGGATGCACGAGACCAACCCGATCGCGAGGGCGACAGGCGTGGTCAAGATGGGCGAGCTGGACATCTACAAGGACGCCTCGCCGGTGGATATTCGCCGCCGCGTGGGAATGGTCTTTCAGCGGCCGAACCCATTTCCTACCATGTCGATCTACGACAATGTGGCCAGCGGGCTGAAGCTGAACGGGTTCCGTAACAAGGCCATTCTGGACGAGACAGTGGAGCGCAGCCTGAAGGCCGCGGCCCTGTGGGAAGAGGTCAAGGACGATTTGAAGAAGAAGTCGGGAGCGAGCCTCTCCGGCGGGCAGCAGCAGCGAATGTGCATCGCGCGGGCGCTGGCGGTCGATCCCGAGGTGTTGCTGATGGATGAGCCGGCGTCGGCGCTGGACCCGGTTTCCACATCGAAGATCGAGGATCTGATCTTCCAGTTGAAGAGCCAGTATACGATTGTGATTGTGACCCATAATATGCAGCAGGCCGCGCGCGTGGCGGAGAATACGGGCTTCTTTCTGAACGGCAAGATGGTCGAGTTCAACTCCACGGACAAAATATTTACCATGCCGTCGGACAAGCGCACCGAGGACTACATCACAGGAAGGTTTGGCTGATGACCACGCGCATCAAGTTTCAGCAAAGCCTCGACGACCTGAAGGAACGCCTGCTGATGATGGCGGGCATGGCCGAGCAGGCGATCCAGCGCTCCATCGAGGCCTATCGCACGCGCGACCTCTCGATCTGCGAACTGGTCTTCCGCGCGGAGCCGGCGATCAACCGAATGGAGCGCGAGATCGACCAACTGGCGCTGGATCTGCTGGCGATGGAGCAGCCCATGGCCATCGACCTGCGCTTTATTCTTTCTGTCATCCGCATCAACGCGGACCTGGAGCGCGTGGGCGACCAGGCAGTGAACATCGCGGTGCGCGTGCGCGAGATGGGTGCGTTTGCCAACATCGATCTGCCGGTGGACATTCCGCGGCTCGCGTCGCTGGCCTCGGCGATGGTGCGCAAGGCACTGCAGGCATTCATCGAGGCGGACGCCGATCTGGCGCAGTCGGTGCTGATGCTGGACGACCAGGTGGACGAGATGAACGACGCCGCATTCGATACGCTGAGCGCGCTGATCAAGGAAAAACCGGAGCTGACGCCGCAGAGCCTGAACGCGCTGATCATTGCGCGCAATCTGGAGCGGGTCGGCGACCACGCGACCAACATCGCCGAAGACGTGATCTTCTGGGTGCGCGGTGCGGACATCCGCCACAAGAGCGGCGTGGCGTAGGACGAGCGGTGGGATCAGACCATTGCGGAAAGTTTTCGTTGACTCGACTTTGACCTTTCAATAAGCTCGGTGCACTCCGGCGTGACGAACTTCTGCGTGCGTCTACGCGGATTGCAGGAAGAGAATCAAGGAGAAACGAGATGGCCGGTTTTTGCGCGAAGTGTGGTGTTCCACTTGAGTCGAGCACGGGTTTCTGTCCTGCCTGCGGTGCATCGGCTGTGGCCAAGAAGAAAACAAGCACCTTGAAGATTGTCCTGATCGTGGTGGCCGTGGTGGTCGTATTGGGCATTCTCGGTATAGGAACCCTCGGGTTCGTGGGCTGGCGCGCGATGCACTCCAACGGCAACGAAATGACGATGGGTCAGGCGGCGAATGTGAGCGAGGCCGACCTCGGCATTAGCGTCTATCCCGGAGCGGTGCGCGTAGAGAACGGAAGCGCGAGGGTGAAGATCTTCGGCATGGAGACGGAGAGCGCCGGTTATACAACCGGCGATCCGCTGAGCAGCGTGTCGAGCTACTACCAGGATAAGTTGAACAACTACCAGGGCAAGCTGGGAATGAATGCAGTATCTACATCCCAGCGCAACGGTGCGACCATTCTCTCTCTTGCCGGGATCAACGGAAATGCCAAGGAGACCCTGGTCGTCTCGTTGAAGCCAAGCGTGCTGGCGGCTGGCCAGACGGAGATCACGATCACCCACGTCAAGGTTGCCGCTCAGTAGAGGACTTGCTTTGCGCTATTGTGTTGGCGCGGGCTTCCAGTTGGGGTCGGTGAGCTGTGGCGTGGCCAGTGGTGTGTGGCTGCGCGAGGCTGCGCCTCCGGTCCACTTGTCATAGACGCGGATGACGGGCAGGGTGTTGCCGTCGGCGTCTACCATGCCGCGGTCCTGACCGGCGCGAGGCCAGAAGGGCTCCCAGTAGAAGACTCCCTTGCCGTGGTTGTCGGGCACAGCCATCACGATGCGGTTGAGTTCGTCGAGGAATGCGGCCTGGCCCTCGGGCGTCTCTGGGAAGGGGCCGTCGTGGTCGGGGAAGTTCTTGCTTGGCTTCCAGGTGTAGGAGGTTTCCACGACGATGACGTCCTTGTGATACGTGCGCGCCGTGTTGTTGAGGTTCTCGCGCAGCTCCATCAGCGAGTGGTAGTCGTGCGCGTAGTAGGACTGGGCCATCACGTCGAAGGGAATCTTGTAGGTCATGAACTTGTCCCACCAGGCCTTGCTGGCAGCCCAGTCGCCGCCGAGGTCGAGTTGAATAAGGATGCGCGGGCGCGGAGATTTGCCTCGCCCTGCGTCCATGCCGCGGATTCCGGCGCGGACAAGGTCGGCGTAGTGGTCCCAGTTTTCGGGGAGTTTGCCGTCGGGCCAGAGAAAGCCGAGGGTTGGCTCGTTGCCGATCTGCACCATGTCTGGCATGGCTCCGGCGGCGGCGAAGGCGGCGATGGAATCGCGGGTGTAGGCGAAGACGGTGGCGACGAGCTGCTGGTGGGTCTGAGTCTGCCACGCGGCGGGTGGCATCTGGTGGAAGCGGTCAGACCAGGTGTCGGAGTAGTGGAAGCCCACCTCGACCTTGAAGCCGAGGGCCTTGGCGCGCTTGGCCAGCGCGATGGAGTAGGCGAGATCGTTGGGCAGGTGGGTGCGCGCGGCGGCGGGATCGACGAAGACGCGCATGCGAATCCAGTTGTAGCCGTGGTCGCGCAGGATCTGGAGGCCGGGCTTGGCGACGCCGTTGTCCTTGAGGACGACTCCGCTCTGCTCAGCCTGGGGGAGGAAGCTGACGTCAGCTCCGAAGGCGTAAGGCTCGTCGCTGGTCTGGGCGCTGGGTTGGACGTGTGTGGAATGAGTGCGCGGCTGGGCCGGCTGCGCGTTGAGATTTACGGCGAGAAGTGTAGCAAAGACCAGCTGGCAGGATGCGACGAAGCGAGACAAGCGCATGGAATCGGACTCCTGTGAGGACTTCACTGGTGTATCACAGGTGCGTGGGAGAAGACGATTCAGCGATTGTGTCATCCGGACATACCCCAGTGGCTGAAGCCTCTCGATTTACTTGCAGACACAGAGGCTCAGGCTGAAGGCTTGGGGTACCCAGAAGCAGGAGCGGTCAGGTCTGTTGCTGAAGCAGTTCGAGCGCGCCGCGGGATTTGAGGTCTTCGGCGACGCGCAGGCCGAGGGCGCGGGCGGTGATGCCGGCGGTGACTTCGGACGAGTGGCAGATCATGCGTTCGCCGTCGGGCGCGACAACCTGGGCCTGGATCTTCCATGCGATGGGGTCGCCGGCGTTGGGGATGGGGTCTGCGACGTCGTGGATGGGCGCGCAGTGAACTCCAACGGGGAGCTGGCAGCCGCCGCCGAGTGCGTCGAGCACGGTGCGCTCGGCCTCGACCGAGAAGCGCGTCTCGCTGTGGTCGAGCGCGGCGACGGCGGTGCGGACGATGTTATCGCGGGCGGGATCGGCAAAGACTGCATACTCCGGCGCTCGGGTTTCCAGCGCGAGCGCTCCCTGGCCGGGCGCGGGGCAGATCTCTTCTATTGTGAAGCGCTGATGGAGCCACTCGGTGCGGCCCAGGCGATCGAGGCCGGCGGCGGCCAGCACCAGCGCGTTGCACTCGCCTTCACCCAGCTTGCGCAGGCGGGTGTCGATGTTGCCGCGCAGCTCGACGAAGCGGAGATCGGGGCGCAGCGCCAGCAGTTGCGCGCGGCGGCGCGGACTGGTGGTGCCGACCAGGGCGCCGGTGGGCAGCGTGTGCAGCGCCTTCTGGCGTGGGCAGACGTAGGCGTCGCGCGGGTCGGCGCGCGGCGGAATGGCGGCCAGCGTGAAGCGCGGATCGAGCGCAGTGGGCAGGTCCTTCAGCGAGTGGACGGCGAGGTCGATGCGGCCTTCGGCCAGCGCTTCCTCAATCTCCTTGATGAAGATTCCCTTGCCGTCGGGCGGAGACGCAGGGGAGGGTTGGCCATCTATTCCGTCCGATTGCATACGGTCGCCGGTGGTGTGGATGATCTCGATCTCCACGGCGTGCCCAGCGGAGCGCAGTGCGTCGGCGATGTGGTTGGCCTGCCAGAGAGCGAGTTGGGAACCGCGCGAGCCGATGCGGATGGTGTCAGTCATGTCACGTCCAGAATACGGGAAAATAGTTTCGAGTTGGTAAATGAGTTGGGTCTGCTGGATACAGTACAATCGCTGGTGCCTGCGCAGGCACTGCCAGCGGAGGCACGAAAAAGGGGAGAACCTCATGTTACTGGGTCGCGTACTTATTGTTGGGACCATCATGATCGCTGGGCTGGGAGCTGCTGCCCAGACCGCACCGCCTGCCGTACCCCCTGCCGCGCCTGCGGTTGCCGCGCCTCTTCCAGCTGTGCCGAACTCTCCGGCGGTGTTGCCCGGCAATGGGCTGGCGCAGCACCCGTTTCTCTACTGCGGCGAGTGGAACTATGTGAACCCGCAGCAGACGATCTGGATCATTCGCGATGGCAAGCCGGCGTGGTCCTACTTCATTCCCTACGACTATCTCATTCGATGGCAAAAAAGATTTTGAGGAGCTGGGCGACTGCACCCTGCTTTCCAACGGCAACGTGGTCTTCTCCAGCCGCCGGGGGGCCTCGATCGTCACTCCGGATAAGAAGATCGTCTGGCACATGGACGCGCCGTCCGGGCACCGAGCTGCACTCGATTCAGGCCATCGGGCTGGACCATGTGCTGGTGACCGAGAACGGCGATCCCATCCGGATGCTCGTGATCAACACCAGGACCAGCGCGGTGGAGAAAGAGGTTGACGTCAAGGCCGGCGATCCGACGCAGCCGCACCCGCAGCTTCGGCGCGCGCGCATGACCGCGGCCGGGACATTTCTGGTGGCGCACATGGACGACAACCGCGTGACCGAATACAACAGCGAAGGCGGCGTGGTGTGGAACTACGTGACCCCCAGCCCGTGGGCCGCGGTGCGCCTGGCCAACGGCAACACGCTGATTACGGGCAACGCCAGGGGCGGCATCGTTGAGGTGAACAAGAAGGGCGAGGTCGTCTGGCGGCTCGACCGCAAAGAGTTGGCCGATGCCGGGTACAAGATCGGCTGCATCCAGGATGTGGCGCGGCTGGCCAACGGCGACACGGTCTTCTCCAACTGGATTCCCAACGACGTGAAGCCTCCCGAACAGTGGCCGACCACTGTGCAACTGATCGAGGTGAACCCGGCGAAGCAGATCGTGTGGGCGCTGCGGCAGTGGACGAACCCCGCTCTGGGGCCGGCCAGCGGCATCCAGTTCCTGGACCAGCCGGGACACCCGGAGGACATACCGCTGCATCGCTAGCCCAAGCTGCGCGGAGCGGCTGATCTGGCTCTAACGGAACCCTGCTTGACGCGTGTTCTACACTTGCTGCTGCTTTGTTGTTGCAGCGGGGGCGGAGTTTATCATTGCAACAGCAAGAGGAGAGATGAGCATGAGGAGCGCTTTGCGGATGGCGATGGTGACGTTGGCGGGTGCGGCGATGGCGGGTGCGGGAGGGATGAGCGCGGCGGGGCAGACCGTAGAGAAGGCGGCGGCGTTTGGGCCGCAGAACCCGTTCTATGCGGAGAGTTCGCTGCCCTATCACGCGCCGCCGTTCGACCGCATCAAGGACGCGGACTATCAGCCTGCGCTGGAGGCTGGAATGGCCGCGCAGATCAAGGAGGTGGAGGCGATTGCGAACAATCCCGCCGCGCCGACCTTCGAGAACACGCTGGTGGCCCTGGAGAAGAGCGGTCAGCTCTACAACCGCGTGCAGGAGGTCTTCGACGGCGTGTTGCAGGCAAACTCGAACCCGACACTGGAAAAAGTGGACGAGATCGAGTCGCCCAGGCGGGCCGCGCTCGACGATGCGATTTATTTGAATGAGAAGCTGTTTGCGCGGGTGTCGGCGATCCATAAGCAGATCGACTCGCTGGGCCTGGATGCGGAGTCGCGGCGGCTGGTGGAGGTGTACACCGAGAAATTTGTGCACAAGGGCGCAAACCTTTCAGCCGCGGACAAGGCTAAGCTGCGCAAGCTGAACGAGGAGGAATCGACGCTGGAGAACAGCTTCCGGACGAAGCTGCTGGCGGCGACCAAGGCGGCGGCCTACTCGACGACCGACAAGAGCGCTTTGAAGGGGTTGACGGACGCGCAACTGGAGGCCGCGGTGGAGGCGGCGAAGGGACGCAAGGTTGTGGGCTACGTGCTGCCGCTACAGAACACGACGCAGCAGCCGATTCTGGTCTCGCTGGACGATCGCGCAACGCGGCAGGCAGTCTTTGAGGATTCGTGGAACCGCGCGGAACGCGGCGGCGCAAACGATACGCGGGAGACGATTGTGCGACTGGCGCAGTTGCGCGTCCAGAAGGCGAAGCTGTTGGGCTACGCGAACTTCGCGGCCTGGAACCTGGAAGACCAGATGGCGAAGACTCCCGAGGCAGCGGTGAAGTTCATGGACGCGCTGGTTCCGGCTTCGACGGCGAACGCGGTGGCCGAGGGCAAGGAGATCCAGGCGGTGATTGATTCTCAGGCTGCGGGCGCCGCGCAAAAGGGCGGCTTCCAGTTGCGACCGTGGGACTGGGACTTCTACTCCGAGCAGGTGCGCAAGGCGAAGTACGACATCGACGAGGCGCAGGTGAGGCCGTACTTCGAGCTGAACAATGTATTGCAGAATGGAGTCTTCTACGCGGCCAACCAGATGTACGGGTTGACCTTCAAGGAGCGAAAAGATATTCCGGTCTACAACCCGGACGTGCGCGTCTTCGAGGTCTTCGAGGCGAGCGGCAAGCCGCTGGCGCTGTTCTACTGCGACTATTTCAAGCGCGACAACAAGGGCGGCGGCGCGTGGATGAGCAACTTTGTGGACCAGTCGAAGCTGCTGGGCACGCTGCCGGTGATATACAACGTGGCCAACTTCGCGAAACCCGCGGCGGGCGAGCCGGCGCTGATCAGCTTTACCGATGTGACGACGATGTTCCACGAGTTCGGCCACGGGCTGCATGGCATGTTCTCGAATGTGGAGTATCCGCTGCTGTCGGGCACCAGCGTGCCGCGCGACTTCGTGGAGTTTCCCTCGCAGTTCAACGAGCACTGGGCGAGCTATCCGGCGGTCTTCGACCACTTCGCCAAGCACTATAAGTCCGGCGCGCCGATGCCGGCGGAGCTTGCCGCGAAGCTGCGCCGGGCGGAGAAGTTCAACCAGGGATATGAGCTGACCGAGCTGCTGGCGGCCGCCGAACTGGACATGCAGTGGCACACCATTGCAGCAACGGATGCCGTGACGGATGCGGACGCCTTCGAGAAGGCAGCGCTCGAACGCAAGAAGATTGCGCAGGCGACGGTTCCTCCGCGCTACCGGTCGAGCTACTTCGCGCACATCTGGAGCACAGGATACGCGGCCGGATACTACGCATATCTGTGGAGCGAGATGCTGGACGATAACGCCTACCAGTGGTTCGAGAACAATGGCGGTTTGACGCGCGCCAACGGGGATCGCTTCCGCTCGATGGTGCTGTCAAAGGGATATACGGAGGAGCTGGGCAAGATGTATGCGGCGTGGCTGGGCGGGGAGCCGACTGCCGGGCCGATGCTGAAGCAGCGCGGGCTGGTGGAGGATGGGGCCGGGAAGTAGGGGGCGGAGTGGAGCGCTTGGCCTGCAAAAGGGAAAAATTGTGCTCGCTGAGAGGAGTGGCTATGATGCCCGTATGAAAATGTCTTTGAAACAGCGAGCTTTGCGGGCACTTGGGCATCGGTACTGGCTTCGTGGTCGCGACCGCGTACTGCGCCACTTTTCCGATCCCGACCACCATATGTCTGAGCCCTTCGAGATCGATTTTTTTGGCCTCTCCTATTCCGGCAACCTGAACAACTTCATCGACTGGACGGTCTTCTATTATGGGGCCTATGCAGTCGACGAACTGCATCTTCTGGCAGCACTGGCCGACGCGTTGCGCGCTCAGGGAAAGCCGGTCAACTTCTACGATGTGGGAGCCAATATTGGGCAGCACTCGCTTTTCATGTCCAGCCACGCGGACCGGGTCTTCTGCTTTGAGCCGTTTTCCGTGGTGCGTCAGGAGATGGAGCGCAAGTTCAACCACGCCATGGTTCGCAACGCAACGGTCTTTCCTGTCGCGCTCGGCAATCGCAATGAGACTGGCGTTTTTCACCCGCCCACTGGGGCCAATCAGGGCACGGGAACGCTTGGCGACCTTCTTCCAGACAACGCCTCCGCCGAATCCATCCCGGTCCAGGTGGTGCGAGGCGACGACTTCTTTGCCGCCACCAGTTTGCCTCCCATCTCCCTGCTTAAAATCGATGTCGAGGGCTATGAGGTGAATGCGTTGGACGGGTTTCGCAAGACACTCTGGCGGGACCGCCCGCCGATCCTCATGGAGATCCAGCGCGCTAACGAGTCCGGCGTAGATGCAGACAAGAGCGCCGTCATACGGTCCCTGCTCTATCCCGGCCATCTTCTGTTCGATGTAGTGAGTTCACGCGGGCGATTTGCCCTCAAGCCGTTTTCGATGGGAGATACGGAAGAGGCGCTTGTTCTCCCCATGGAACTGGCCGGAATCATTCCCGGAACTGCCCGCTACTAGAGCGCTTCACCGCGGGTCTTTGCAGTGGTTGTCCAATCAACCAGGAGCGGGACTTGCAGAGCACTCCTGGTTGATTGGATGGTGCAGTGTGACGGTTCTGAAATGTGGGTGCCCTCTACTGAATTTGGCTAGATGCTTGAGTCGGCTGAGGCCTGGTCGAGGGCCTCGATGAAGAGGCCGGCCCAGTGGGCGACGGCTTCCGCATTGGCCCCGGTGGCGTCGTCGCGGTCTCCTTCGAGCGCCGCGAGCTGCACGGCAAAGTTGCCGACCGTGGAGCTTTCGGGCGATCCGCGGAAGACTTCCAGGCCCGTTGCCTCGGAGGTGAGCCGATTGAGGAATGCGTTCTGATTGGCCCCGCCGACGATGAACAGCCGCTTCAGCTTGCTGCCGGTCAGCAGTGCGACGCGGTTGAGCACCGCGGCGTAGCGCGCTGCCAGCGAGTGAAAGATGAGGCTGGCGAAGGCGGGCGCGTTGGCAGGGCTCTCATCGAGCGCGGCGTGGCCGTTTTTCTTCCTCTGGTTATTGATGCGTTGCGGCATGTGCTCCGGCAGCAGCAGGTCGGGATCGTCCACGTCGAGCAGCCCAATCGGGCAGGGCGTCTTCTCGGCTGCGGCGACCAGATCGACGATGGGCCACGTCTTGCCGTCCAGCGCCCACTGGGCCGTGCACTGGCTGATGAGCCACATGCCGTTGACGTTCTTGTGGAAGCAGACGCCGCCGCCGGCCGCGCCAAGGTTGGTGAAGTTGTCGGCGGTTGAGGCAGCGGTGTTGCAGGGCCGCTCGATGAGCATACCCACCAGCGACCAGGTGCCGGAGCTGATGTAGGCCCAGTCGTTGCCGGTGGCGGGAATGCCCGCGATGGCCGCTGCGGTGTCGTGGCAGGCGGGCGCGATCAGCGTGGTCTCGCGGAAGGCGGCCAGCGTGGCCAACTTGCCGCTGAGCTTGCCCAGCGCGGTGCCGGGCGGAACGAGCTTTGGAGCGCAGGAGGGGTTCAGGCCGAGGGCGCTGAAGATCTCCTGGCACCACTGCTTGGTATTGAGGTCGACCAGCTCGGTGTGGGTTGCGTTGGTGTACTCGGCCACGCGCGCGCCGCCCCAGTGGGCGAGCAGATACTCCGGGAAGTTGAGCCACTGCTTGCCCTCGGGCAACCCGGCGAGCTTGTCCGCGTAGAGCTGGTAGACGGTGTTGAAGGGCAGGATCTGGACGCCGGTGAGCTGGCGCATACGCTCCTGGCTGCACTTCTCGTGTGCCAGGCGCTGCGACTCGACGTTGCGCGGATCGCGATAGCAAAAAGGATCGGCCAGCGGAGCGCCGTTGGCGTCCACGCGCACATAGTCCACGGCCCAGCCGTCCACAGCGATGCTGCGGATGCCCTCGGGCGCCAGCGTGGCGCACTTGCGCAGGCCCTCCTCCAGCCCGCCGGTGATGGCTTTCAGGTCCCAGTGCAGGCCGCCGTCAATCTCGCGCGGGTTGTTCGGGATGCGGTGTACCACCTGGATCGACGGGCGACCGTCCTTCCAGCGCAGCAGGCACACGCGGCAGCTCTCCGCGCCCAGATCGACCGCGATCAGCGCGCGAGTATCGGACGGGGCAACGGGCTTGTTGGATGGGGTTGTCATCGGCACCCCTCCGCGCTGAATGCCATAACCATCGCCGGTGCGCTGGCGGATTGATTGCTCTTCCAGGACCGCAGTTCCATGTTTTCCAACCTCATGCTGACCTCTAGGGAAATGACTGAATTTTGCCGCATCCATCATTCCACACGGGAGAACCATGCGCAATCGGCGCGGCGTAATGAGTAGCGAACCATCTCCGCCGTTTGCAGCTGCGGGTGCATTGCGGGCGCTCACGGTACAGCTTAGGTGTATACTCTCTCCGTGGCGCGGGTGCGCGCGCGTCTCATTATGGCGGTCTGTCAAGGCCGTATCCGGAAAAAGCCTTCCGATGGTCGAACTTGCAAAACCCACATTTGACGTCCATGCTTTCCTGGCCAATGCCGGCCTGGGGCGAAGAATTGTGCAACTGGAGCCCAGGCAGAACTTTTTTACCCAGGGAGACCCCGCGGACTCGGTCTTCTATCTGCAGAAAGGCCGGGCAAAGGTCACCGTTGTTTCCACAGTCGGCAAGGAGGCCACCATCACGCTCCTCTCCGAAGGCGATTTTGTCGGAGAAGGGTCGCTGGCTGCGGTTCCTGGCCTTCGTTTGGCCACGGCCACTGCTATCACCGCCTGTAACGCGCTCAAGATCACGCGCGACGAGATGGTCCGCGTCATGCACGAGGAGCATGACTTCTCCGACCTGTTCATGAAGTTTCTGCTGGAGCGCAGCATGCGCGTTCAGGCCGATCTGGTCGATCAGCTCTTCAACTCCAGCGAAAAGCGGCTGGCAAGAATCCTCCTGTTGATGTCGGAGTTTGGCGAGCCGGGCGTGCCGGACCCTATGGTTCCCAAGATCTCGCAGGAGACCCTGGCGGAGATGATCGGCACCACCCGCTCCCGCGTCAGCTTCTTCATGAACCGCTTCCGCAAGCTCGGCTTTATCGAATACAACGGCCGCATCCGCGTGCATAAGTCGCTGCTGAACGTGGTTCTGCTCGACCATATGCCAGGCAATAATGCAGAAAAGTCGCCGATCCATGGCCTTCCCACGGAGAAGAGCAAGCCCCGCCGCAAGACCCCCGTCAGCCCTGTGCAAAGGTGAACAGTATTGCAACTCATTGAATGGGATACTCGCTTCAATACCTGTAAAAGGCTATTGGAGGTGCTGGATGCCCAATACCAAAGCGAAAGTCCTCGTTGTAGACGATGAGTCTTTGATTCGTACGACGATGTCGATGGTGCTCGGCGAGATGGGGTATCAGGTGCGGTCCGCCGACAACGGCTTCTCCGCGTTGCGCGAGATCCGCCAGGAGATGCCAGACATCCTTCTGACCGACCTCAACATGCCCGGCATGTCCGGCTTCGAGTTGCTCTCCGTGGTTGGCCGCCGGTTTCCCGCGGTCCATAAGATCGCAATGAGCGGTGCCTATCTCGGCACCGAGGTGCCTGCCGGAGCCTCCGCCGACGCCTTCTATCAAAAGGGAAGCGGCATGGAATCGCTCCTGCATATTCTCGAAGCACTGCCACACATAGACCGGCTCGCTCACCAGCCTTCCAGCTCAGCGGTGCCTCTCTGGATTCATCGCAACGGTAACGGCTCCGCCCCAGAGACATGCGTCACCATCTCCTGCCCGGAGTGCCTGAGAAGCTTTCCCCAGGCCATCGACGACTCGGACGGCCTCGTGCGCGAAACGGATTGCATCCATTGCAGCAACCCGATTCAGTACACTATCGTCCAGCCCCCCGACCGCATGTCTGCGTAGGCAATATTCCGCGGCGCATAAACAGCCGTCATCCCGACCGCAGCAACCCAAAACAACCGTCATCCCAATCGCAGCAACGGACAGCATCATCGTCCGTTGCGCAGTGGAGGGACCCCCGCCGGGTGCCCCAGGTGCCTCGCACTTGGGCACCTGGGAGAGCCGTCCAAACCTTTGCCGTTCTCTGTTCTTGTTTCTCAATCCGCCCCGCGCCGTCATTCTGGCGCAGCCAGAATCTCCGTCGTTGCCCTTGCCTGTTCTTCACCAACAACCAGCAACCTTTCCCCTGTCAAGACCCTCGAACCCCAAAATTCCCCCTAACCAACACCAACCAAACCACTTAAAGTGTTAAAATAGTTGGCATAGTAGTTATGCTCCATCCCGTATAATTAAAATCAGTAAGCAAAACCAAACAGACCCGGCCAACCAGCCGGGCCTTCGCCTTTAATACGTCTCACGCGCTTAGCGCGTGCTTAACCTGCATTTTTTGAATACTTTACGCTATTTGCACGGGGGGGGGTACACACAAGCACTAGCACAGCCCCAGGAGTCGTCATTCTGGCGCAGCCAGAATCTCCGTATTGGCCTTTGTTTGTTTTAGCTCGTCATTCTGGTGCAGCCCGTGATCGCGAAGTCCAGACCTGATCCAGACCTGATCCAGACCTGATCCAGATCAAGTCCAGACTTAACATGCCTTTTTTGATAATCTTAGGACTTTTGAGGGGGTATACCCCTCCCCCGCGATTTCACCCCGAAAGGAGCAATTGCATTTACGCAGGTTCTTCAGCGGCTTCGATCTTGCGCAGTCCGCGAATCTTCCATATTACATAACAGGTGCCGGCAACCAGTAGACCCACGAACACGCAACGCAGCGGAGTTGACCACCTCTGGAGAGTTCCAGACCACATGCGGACGATCCTGCGTCCATAGGTCACGCCGAGCCATGCGATGAAGCAGTAACGCAGGCTGCGGGCCGCGCCGAAGACGGCGAGGAAGCGCCTGCGTGAGACGCCCAGCGCGCCCGATGCAAGCGCAAACGGCTGGAGCGGAAAGGGTGGGGGAAGCACGGCGGGAAGAAAGACGGCCAGGATTGGATGACGCTCAACCCAGGTGACGACACGGCCGAGAAGACGCGCCGGAACGTAGTTGCGCAGCGCAGCTTCGCCGCCTCTGCGGCCAATGTGCCAGGTGGTGTATCCGCCCAGGATGCTGCCTGCAATGGCACAGGAGGCCAGCAGCCACGGATTGCCGCTATGCGCCACCAGCCACAGCAACAGCAGGTCCGTGCTGCCCGGCAGAGGCAGAGGGATCACCGAGGAGTCGACCACTGAGACGGAGAAGAGCCCCAGCGCTCCCAGGTGCGTGAGCCAGTGCGGCATCAGCGAGGGATGCACGCGTGGCACACGCAATGGAGCTGGCCGCTGAACAAATGCACTCATACAAATTGCCCCCCCATACGCGCCGCGCAATACATCGGTGGAAAGAGTTACGGCAGCGCAGCAGATGCCGCAGGCAAAGCCGTGGCCAAGGCCGCGGGTGCAGCGGTGGTTGTAGCCGCGGGAGAGGTGGTGGGAGCAGGCGCGGGCGAAGCGAGAAGCGTCCTGTTGGGTTCGGAGTTTACCGGCTGCACTGGCAAGGACGCACCCGGTTCCATCTCGTTATCGTTCACGTTGAAGACCATCGCATTGGGGGGCAGCTTCATCCTGCCCTCGGCCATGTACGCCACCACCAGCCCGCCGGTCAGTTCCGGGGTCAGGATAGTCATGGGGATCAGGTACTTTTTGCTCTTCACCAGCGACTGGGCCACGCCATCTACGGGCTTGCTGCGCTTGATCGTCCCTGGAACCTGCGGGATCAGGAATGCACTCATCTCCGCCTCGGGATGCTTCGTGCCATACTGCACCAGCGACCGCGCCACCTGCTTCGGAGAGGTCATTCCAATGTCCGCCACGATGCTGCGATGGATCGCGTGGGGCAGGTAGATGTCCAGCACCGCGCGCGAGAAGTCTGCACAGTTATGAAACATCAGGTTGAAGTGGCCGGTGTTGCGCCGGTCGTTGAAGAGGGCGATGAAGCGCGCATCCTGCTCCGCGGTACTGGTCACCTCAAAGCCGTGAATCGTCCGGTCGTAGGAAGAGCCCACCAACTGCGTCCACTCCCCCTTCGGAGTCGCTCCCTGGCTGCCATTCTTCGCCACGTCCAGCAGATGCTTTCTGCGATAGGCATCTCGCAATGCAGCCACCTGGGCCTGGTTCACCGACTGCGGCACCTCGCCGATCTCGTCCACCGCGTAGAGATAGGGAATCAGTGGAATCGCAACCCAGTCCAGTCCGTCGATCTTGTGGTAGCGGCTGATCACCACGCCGGACTCGCCAGGCCGGCAGGCGCGCAACTCGGTCGGCGACGCCGCACACACATGGTTCAGATACACCGCCGAGTGACCAGTAGGATTCATGGCCCCGAAGTGGCCGTAAGGCTCTTCCATCAGCAGCGCCACAGACGCATGGGCGCAGATGACCTGAACCAGGAACCACAGCAGCAGCACACCTGCCAGCAGCAGCACGCCCGACAGGTGACCCAAGCCCTGGTTCAGCTTGTTACTTGCCCGTTGACTCACCCAGCCCCTGTTCATGGCAATCCCATCCTCACCGCTGTTCGGCCCGTTCGACATGCATCGCGACAGTTGGTCGTTTCGCGGAACAACTCTCCATTGAGATGCATTTTTTGTCCACCGCGGGCGGTGGGTGAAGACGCGCAGTACTGTAGACGACGACCCGAGGACTAAAACTACAACTCAGAAAGGAACTGTAGGCGCGGAAGCGATCGCCGGCGCCGGTTTGCCGGCTGGGATCACGGTGCCCGCGGGGAAGATGAGTATCTGGATCGAACCCCAATCTGCGTCCAGGTTCGCGCCCGCCTGCTTGCCCATTCCCAACGTCATTAGCTGGCTGTCGTCAAAGCCAAAATTCTCCACCAGATACTCACGCACAACCATGGCCCTGGCCTCGGTGAGCACCAGGTCCTTCTGGGTGTCGCCCTCCATGCCCTTTGAAACAACAACCACAGCAACTCCAAATGGATTCTGCGCCAGAAAGTCGCCGGCGTCTTTGAGAGACTTCTGGTCCTTCAACTTGGCGGAATCGCGGCTATCGAATAGCTGTTTGGCTGTATAGGTAAACGCCTTGAGAGGTGTACCCTGCGGGAGTCCGGCAATCTTATTCGACGCCAGGTCGGCGGAGTCTTCGTATCCACGCTTCTTGAAATACCCGCTCAAAAAGAAGTTGTGTTTCAGGGCTTCCATATTCTCCTGGAAGTCCGTAACTCCGGTTTGCGCCTGGAGCATCGTGTCATGCAGGGTGGTGGTGGTCTGTTCCAGGTTGCTATAGAGATGCTTGTCGTTCACCAGCTCGCCCACGGTCCCCTGGCCTGAGTCGATCTTGGCACTTACGTCGTTCAGGTGTGCCGTTGCCTGGACGGTGTTCTGGACGGCCAGTTGGCTGCTGTCGATAATGACATTCGTCTTCTTGAGCAGGTCCGACATTTGCAGCGGGGGTTCGCTCTGGATCGTCTCGCCACTTTTAACCTGGGCTTGTCCGTCAGATCCGAACGAAATGGCCACGAACTGGCTCCCCAATATGCCCTCGGTTTCGATGGATGCCACAGAGTCCTGCTTGATAATCTCAAGCGTCGATTTGTCGAGATCCATGAGTACCGTGACCTTTTCACCGGTCTTATGAGGCAATGAGATGCTATGCACGGTACCACTGTGTACTCCGCCCACACGTACATCGGCCCCCGCGTCCAGACCCGCCACATTGTCGAACTGCGCCCTCAGTTGGTAGGTCGAGCTGAACAGATACTCCTTACTTCCAATAATGAAGACACCCGTGGCCAGAATTGCCAGTGTCATAACGATGAAAGCCCCTAGCCGTGCCACTCTCGACATAAATCCTCCTACGACTGATCCAGAAATTCTTTTACAAACGCGATACCGCTTTGTTGAAGGGCTTCAAAATTTCCCTCAATCACCACCTTGCCCTGGTCCAGCAGTGCCAAACGGTTGGCAATCGTCTTCGCGCTGTGCAGATCGTGAGTCACTACGATGGATGCCATCTTCCGCTCGTGCTGGAGTTTGAGAATTAGATCGTCAATTTCTCCAGAGCTGATTGGGTCGAGACCGGCCGTTGGCTCGTCGAGAAGCAGAATCTCCGGCTCCAGAGCGAGCGCACGAGCCAGGCCCACGCGCTTCTGCATTCCACCCGAGATATCGGAGGGCATCTTATCGACGTCGCTTTCCATGCCCATCTCAGCCAGCAACTGCATCACCCGGTCTCCTCGCTCGGACCGCGACATGTCTCTGCGGTGATGTACAAGCGGGAAGGCCACGTTCTCGGCTACGGTGAGCGAATCGTAGAGCGCCGCATGTTGGAACAGAAAACCCATCTTCTTTCGAATCTCGCCCATCCGGTCCATGGCCAAACCGGAGATGTCCTGGTCATGGATGCGAATCGATCCTGAGTCGGGTGTTTCCAGGCCGATGATGAGCCGGAGCAGTACGCTCTTGCCTGTGCCGCTGCGTCCAAGCACGGCGAGAGTCTCTCCACGGGCCACGTGCAAATTAATTCCATCGAGTACCTTGTTACTTCCAAAGGCTTTCCGCAGATCTTCGACAGCGACAAACGGCGCACAGGTGTCTTTCTCCGGTTCCGTGTGCTTCATCGCAATGTCATAAGCTGTGGACATATCTGTCTCACGATCCATTTCTATGGGAAGACCACGAGAATGAACTTCACCAGCACAACATCGGCCAGGATCACGAAGAGCGAGGCCAGGACAACCGAGTTTGTTGCTGCGCGGCCCACCCCCTCCGCTCCTCCGCGTGTACGCATTCCCTGGAAGCACGCGATGAGCCCGATGATCAGGCCATACACCGCTGTCTTGAACGTAGGCGGCAGAAAGTCGTTCAATTTGGCGCCCTTGAAGCCGCTTTCGATGAACTGGTGGAACGAGAGCGGCTCAACCATTGCCTGTGCGAACCAGCCCATCAACAATCCGCAGGCATCGGCTGCCAGAGTCAGAAGCGGCAGCATCAGGATGCAAGCCAGTATTCGCGTGGCTGCCAGAAGCCGGTAAGGGTTGATCGCCGATGCCTCGACGGCGTCGATCTGCTCGGTCACTTTCATCGACGCCAGCTCCGCGCCGATGCCCGCGCCCACGCGCCCACTCACGATCAGGCCGGTCATGATTGGGCCCATGACCTGGATCACGGAGTACACAAGCGTGGTTGGAAACATCGACTTGGCACCGAACCGACTCAGACTGTAACGTGCTTCCATCGAGATCACAACGCCGATGGCGGCGCCTGCCGCCGCAACCAGCGGCAGAGACATCGATCCAACCTCGTCAAGCTGTCGAACCAACTCGCGCCACTCATACGGAGGCGTCAACCCAGACCTGAGTACCTTCCAGAAAAAGATTCCCAGTTCGCCGAACCACTCGAAGAATTGGTTGGTCATCCTGCCAACAAAATCTAGTGTGGATGGTATGGACACAGTTCGTTGCACCGGAGTCAACGGATGGATGCCTGCAACGACAATTTGCTTGTGGTTGCTCACCTGTTCGGTCCTTTAATTGGGGAGCCGTGCGCATTGTTCAGATGTACCCGTGAAAGCAAGGAGTGGGGGCCACTGTAGATGAACTCCAGAGCGATGTTCCCGCCCATATATACCAGCAGGCTGTAGTTGCCCAACCGGAACGCATCCTTCGGCCCGAAGCGGTCGGGGTACCAAGCATAGACGCCGGTCATCGAACCCGCATAGGGTGCCAAGAGCGCCGGGATAGAAAAGACGCGATGGCCGTCGTCTCCGCGGCGCGCCGTCAAGGTTGAGACCATGGCATAGCCCGTGCGCCGGAATACGCCGCTGCACTCACAGCGGTAGTACAACGCATCTTCCTTGAAGGCTTCTGACAACCCATAGCGCACCGTGGTTCCAACAGCCGCGATCCCAAAGGCAGACCCGAATCGCTTGCTGTACCCCTCAACGCCCTGGTTCCACTCCGGAGGGGAATTCGTATCCTGGTTGATCCCAGCCAAGATTGCGGCACTGACAATCGGGTACGGACCATATGTATCGAAGACGTAGTTGCGGACCTTTGTTCTCTGCGAAGGACGCACATATGTCAGATCCACTTGGCTCGCGGACGTGCTTGCCACAGTCCGGGGAGAGTCTACTAGAGAGGGCGGTGATTGCGTTCGCGCCATATGCGGCAGAACTGCCAGAACGGTTGCAACCGAAAACAAGAATGCCGCACGGCGATTCTTCATCAATGACATCATAAGTTCTTCTCCAATCGGCTTTGCCACTCTTAGACACGTCTGGCTCGTCCATGAGACTTGCAGGCGTCTGGCCACGCTATAGAAAGATTGTCAGAATCGGGCGTCCAAGGATGGTCATATTTGCTCAGAATTGCAATTCGCCTGTTCTGCATCGTCGGTTTTGGGCAATCCAGACGAGATCCACTTAATCTGCGTGAATCTGTCAGGGACTCATGTCTAAAAGAGAACAGACTGAGCGCTAATCAATGAATAGAATCGGAATGCTGCTGTAAAAGGGGAAGATGTTTTGAAAAACGGAGACGCTCAGGATACCTTCGACCCCGCCGTCTTTCTCGCAAACGCGGGACTTGGGCGGAAGCTCGTCCAATTGAAGCCTAAGGCCCTCTTTTTCTCCCAGGGAGATTCGTCCGACGCTGTCTTCTATCTACAGACAGGAAAGGCAAAACTCACTGTCATCTCGCAGAACGGCAAGGAGGCCACAATCACGCATCTCTCGGCCGGTGACTTTGTTGGAGAAGAATCGCTGGCATCCATTCCTGGACTGCGTCTGGCGACGGCCTCTGCCGTCAACTCCTGCGTAGCGCTCAAGATCACACGCAAAGAGATGAGCCGCGTGATGCATGACGAAACTGCCTTCTCCGACTTCTTCTTCAAATTTCTGCTGGCCCGCAGTATGCGAACCCAGGCCGATCTTGTGGATCAGCTCTTCAATTCCTGCGAAAAGCGCCTGGCGCGAATTCTGCTTTTGATGGCCGAGTTTGGCAAGCCAGGAGAACGGGACACCTTCATCCCTCGCATTTCGCAGGAAGCGCTGGCGGAGATGATCGGCACCACACTGTCCCGCGTCACCTTTTTGATGGATCGCTTTCAAAAGCTCGGGTTCATCAGTTACAACGGCCGCATCCAGGTGAATAAGTCTTTGCTTAATGTGGTCCTTCTCGACCAACTGCCAGAGCAAAACTCCCGCAAGCCGGCGATGCCCGCGCTGCCGCCCACACATTGACCGCGTATATTCCATCGCGGGAGACCGCCTTGAGCAAGTAGAGCACCAGCGCGTCTGATAGAAGTGAGCGCGTTATTTCGCCTTTAGTTCGTCTTTCGTTCGTCCCCTCCCCCCCTCCCCCTCCCCGGGGTATTTTGGGCGTAAGTTCATTTGACACAGGCGATTATGGGCGGGATTCGCCTGCAAAACAGTCATTCTATTATCTTTACATCTAGAATATCCAGAATCAATCAGTTGCAGTGGCTGCACTACTGGCTACGGCTTGGCGCGCCTGGTTTGCAATTGCGTATCACACCCCACGTCATCCACGAACCTTTCCCCCCTTACTTTTAATGATACGGGATGGAGCATAACTACTATGCCAACTATTTTTGTGGCGGAAGTGATTGGTGCGGTGTGGGTTATGGGATTTTTCGGGGCGCAGGGACTTGACACGCGATTTTGCTGGGGTTTTTGGGGAAAGAAAATGCGGGGCGGGTTGGGGGATTGGAGGTACTCTCCCAGGTGCCCAAATGCGAGGCACCTGGGGCACCCATCTTCAGTGGTTGTGCTCACTTCTCTTGGCATCTGGGCCACCCGGCCTATGATGGCTGTATGCCCCCGTCCATGAGGGGGCATCGCGTGAAGCGCGACCCTCCGATGGAAACAGAATGCCTGACCTCATTCAGATCGTTGACGCTGCCGTAGCGGATGCCTATCTGCGTGGCGGGAAGCACCTGGTCTGCAAACCTGGCTGCTCGCAGTGCTGTGTCGGAGTCTTCCCCATCGCGCAGGAAGATGCGGCGCGGCTTCGCGCGGGACTGGCATCGCTGGAACTGACTGATCCACAAAGAGCCGCACGCATCCACGCACGCGTCGCCGAATCCCTTGCGCGCCTCGATCCCTGGTTCCCCGGCGATCGCGCCACGGGAATCCTCGGCGAAGACTACGAAGCCGCAATCCTGTTCGAGGAGTTCGCCAACGACGAGCCGTGTCCGGCGCTCGACCTCGACCACGGCACCTGCGACCTCTACGAATCGCGCCCCATCCTGTGCCGGACGTTTGGCCCACCCATGCGAACCGAAGAGGGAAACCTGGCTACGTGCGAGCTGTGCTACATCCACGCCACGACCGATGAGATCGTCGCGTGCGAGCTGGAGCCCACCATCCCCACGCTCGAAGAGGCCAGCAACCAGGCCTTCAACGCCGCACATGGTCTGCACGGCGAAACGCTGGTGGCATACGCGCTACGAACACAATACGGGGATTCTTCGCTGCGCTCAGAATGACAACGGGTGAGTTGATCCCACATCTCAGAATCGAGATGTGGGGCACCCGGGAAATTCGGGGAAAAAACTTCGGGAGCGGGAGGGGTTGGAGGTGATCTCCCAGGTGCCCAAATGCGAGGCACCTGGGGCACCCGCGGAGGCATGAGGCTGGCTACTCGAAGACGGGGGAGAGGAGGCGGACGAGGGTGTCGGGTTCGGCGAGGAAGGCGTCGTGGCCGTGGTTGGAGGCCATCTCGCGGTAGTCGCAGCGTGCGCCGGCGGCGCGGATGATGGCGGCGAGCGAACGAACGTCTTCGGGCGGGAAGAGCCAGTCGGTGGAGATGCCGACCAGCGTGAGGTGCGCGGCGATGCGCGAGTAGGCGGCGTAGGGCGTCTCGTGGGCGCGGACGGGATCGAAGATGTCCATGGTGCGGGTGATGGAGACGTAGGAGTTGGGGTCGAAGCGGGAGATGAAGCTCTGGCCCTGGTAGTCGAGGTATCCGGCGACGTCGAAGCGTCCGTTCTGGCCGGCGCGGGTGGAGAGATAGGGGTTCTCGTCGCCGTAGCGGTTGGGCTTGCGGGCGAAGCGCTCTTCCAAGAGCGGAACGGATTTGTAGCTGATCATGCCGAGGGCGCGCGCGAGGGCGAGGCCTCCGGTGGGGCCGTGGCCGGGCTGGTAGTAGCCGCCCTTCCATGCGGGGTCGAGCATGATGGCCTGGCGCTGGAGGTGGTTGAGGCCGAGGCCCATGGCGCCGAGCGGGGCGACGCCGATGGCGATGGCGCGGGCGACGCGGTCGGGGTAGAGGATGGCCCACTCGAGGACCGTCATGCCGCCGATGGATGCTCCGATGACGAGTTTAAGGCGAGGGATGCCGAGGTGGTCGATGAGCTTGACCTGGGCGTTGACGATGTCTCGGATGCTGATGAGGGGGAAGGTGGGGCCGTAGGGCCTGCCGGTGGCCGGGTCGGTGGAGAGCGGGCCGGTGGAGCCGTAACAGGAGCCGAAGATGTTGATGCCGATGACGCAGTCGCGGGTGAGGTCGAGCAGGCCCAGGTCGCCGGGCAGGAAGAGCTGCGGCCACCATGCGCCGACCAGCGCGTTGCCGGACAAGGCGTGACAGACCAGGACGGCGTTGTCTCGCGCGGCGTTGAGCTGGCCGTAGACGGCGTAGTGCAGCGTGGGGTTGACGAGGATCTCGCCGCTCTCGAGGGAGAGAACTTCGTCGATGACGAAGTCTCCCTCGAAGGCGGGGGTGGGGATTGGGATTGGATCTTCTTCGGTCATGGGGTTGAGAGATTTCCCTCAGGGGCTAAAGCCCCCATTCATGCTACATGAGGTACGGCGGGACTGAAGTCCCGCCCTTTCAAAACGAGGGACCCTTTCAAAATTACTTGGCGAGTCCGTTGGCGGCGAGGATTGCCTGGTCCAGATCGGCAAGAATGTCGCGAATGTCCTCGATGCCGACGGAGAGACGCACTAACTCCGGAGTCACTCCCGTCTCTGCCTGCTCGGCAACGGTGAGTTGCGCGTGGGTGGTGGAGGCGGGATGGATGATGAGCGACTTCGAGTCGCCGATGTTGGCGAGGTGGGAGAAGAGCTTCACGGAGTTGATGAGCTTCTTGCCCGCCTCGAATGCGCTGCCGCTGGAGCCTCCCTTGATGCCGAAGGTGACCAGCGCGCCCTTGCCGCCGGGCAGATACTTCTTCGCGCGCTCGAAGTACTTGCTGGACTTGAGGCCGGGATAGTTGACCCACTCGACGCCTGGGTGCGACTCGAGATGAGTGGCCACGGCCAGCGCATTCTGCGAGTGGCGCTCCAGGCGCAGATGCAGCGTCTGCACTCCCTGAAGCAGGAGGAACGAGCTGAATGGCGAGAGCGCCGCGCCGGTATCGCGCAAGCCC
Source organism: uncultured Acidobacteriaceae bacterium (assembly GCA_963828115.1). Classification (GTDB taxonomy): domain Bacteria; phylum Acidobacteriota; class Terriglobia; order Terriglobales; family Acidobacteriaceae; genus Edaphobacter. The sequence goes on along the minus strand of CAWHDN010000008.1, from coordinate 44,837 downwards.
TGCACGCGCGCCTTGAGGATGAACGCGAGCGGGCCGAAGGCTTCGGTGTAGGAGAGGCCGTGATAGGAGGGATCTGGATTGACGAAATCAGGGAAGCGGCCCGAGGCCTTCCAGTCGAACTTGCCCGCATCGACGATGATGCCGCCGAGGGTTGTGCCGTGGCCGCCGATGAACTTGGTTGCGGAGTTGATGACGATGTCGGCACCCCACTCGATGGGCCGCACCAGGGCAGGCGAGGCCGAGGTGTTGTCGATGATCAGCGGGATACCATTCTCGTGGGCGATGGCGGCGAGCTTCTCGATGTCGGCGACGTCGAGTTTGGGGTTGCCCAGGGTCTCGGTGTAGAGGGCCTTGGTCTTGGAGTTGATGGCGGCGCGCAAGCCGGCGAAGTCGTCGGCATCGACAAAGCGCACGGTGATTCCCTGCTTGGGCAGCGTGTAGTGGAAGAGGTTGTAGGTGCCTCCGTAGAGCGACGTGGTGGAGACGATCTCGTCGCCAGCGCTGGCAATGGTCTGGATGGTGAGCGTCTCGGCGGCCTGGCCGGATGCGGTTGCCAGGCCAGCGGCTCCGCCTTCGAGGGCCGCGATGCGCTTCTCGAAGACGTCGGTGGTCGGATTCATCAGGCGGGTGTAGATGTTGCCGAACTCCTTGAGGCCGAAGAGGCGCGCCGCGTGGTCCGAATCGTTGAAGACGTACGAGGTGGTCTGGTAGATGGGCACGGCGCGCGCGTTGGTTGCGGGGTCGACGACCTGGCCCGCGTGAACTGCAAGCGTGGCGAACTGCTGTTTGGGTGCTGCGGATTGCTCTGACATTCCCTGCTCCTTTGTCCGTTGGTTATTTTACGTTGATTGTTGGAAGTTCAATCCCGGGAACAATGAAAAAGGCCCACTGTCCCTTGAGGACCGTGAGCCGTTTGGAAGCTGATCTCGTCTGCGACTAGCGCATCAGACTGTTTCCACACACACCCACGCGTCGGCTACACAGGCACATACACATGGCCATGGCCTCAACGGTGGTGGGGCGAGAAATCATGAAATCAGTATACACCAGAGGAAAAACGCAGCCCATTACTCTTGTTCCAGCAGGCGCTCGGTCATGACATGGAAGTGATAGCCCATCACCGCCAGGGTCATGGCCTTGCCGAGCGATCGCGGATCTCGCAGGGCAGTCGTCAGCAAAAATCTCCAATAGCTGAGCCGGCCCCGGCCAATCACTCCCTGGCGCACGATGGAAGAGAAAAAAGCGCGCAGGTTGGCGAAGGTGAAGCGTCCGGTGCTGGTGGGACGGCTTCGGCTAAGCAATAACTTCACCCGCGCGTAGTAGGCTTCGTGCGAGTAGATGCGTTGCATCACCGAGCGATAGCCCTCCACCAGGCGCGCGGAGTCCATGCGCGGGATGAAGTTCAGCTTGCAGTCGGTGTTGTCTCCATCGCCTCCATTCAGAATGCGTCCCTCGCTGCGCAGGCGGCGGAAGAGCTGCGTGCCGGGCATGGCCTGCAGCAGTCCCACCATGGCCACTGGAATCGCGCTCTTCTGGATGAAATCGACCATGCGGTCGAAGACGTCTTCGCGGTCGGTGTCGAAGCCGAGGATGAATCCGCCCATCACCTCGATGCCGTACTGCTGGATGGTTTCGATGCTATCGAGCAGATCGCGCTTTGTGTTCTGCATCTTGTGGTTGGCGATCAGGCTGATCTCATCGGGAGTCTCAATGCCGAGGAAGACGGAACTGAAGCCGGCGTCCTTCATCAGTTGCAGCAACTCCGGATCGTCTGCCAGATTCAGCGAGGCCTCGGTAAGAAAGCGGAAGGGCCGGCCGTGGATGCGTCCCCACTCCACCATCGCGGACAGCAGCTCCTTGGCGCGCCGCTTGTTGCCGATGAAGTTGTCGTCCACCACGAAGACCGCATCGCGCCAGCCCGCCTGCTGCAACTGGTCCAGCTCGGCGAGCACCTGCTCCACCGCCTTGGTGCGCGGCTGGCGACCATAGATCTCGATGATGTCGCAGAACTCGCAGTTGAACGGACAGCCGCGCGAGTACTGCACGGTCATGGTGTTGTAGCGGTTCATCTTGATGAGGCTGAGGTCTGGCAGCGGGCTGGTACACATCGCTGGCCGCTCGGTCGCCTCGTATACCTGCCTGGCCTCGCCCGTCTCCAGATCGCGCGCCAGGGTTGCGATCAGCTCCTCCGCCTCGCCGATGACGACGTGGTCCGCGCGCAGCTCCTTGGCGGAGATGCTGCTGGCGATCGGTCCGCCCACCACGGTGCGCAGACCGCGCGCGCGGCAGCGTTCGACGATCTCCGCCAGATGCTCGTGCTGCACATGCATTCCGCTGATCAGGGCAACGTCGGCCCATGCAAGGTCCTTATCGGTCAGCCGCTCCACGTTGGTATCGACCAGCCGCTTCTTCCAGTGCGCGGGCAGAAGCGCCGCGACGGTCATCAGCCCCAGCGGAGGCTGTGCCGCGCGCTTGCCCAGAAACGAGAGCGCGTGCTTGAAGCTCCAGTAGGTGTCGGGGAAGTGGGGATAGATCAACAGCGCGTTCATGGTTTGCCTCCGAGAGTTACGGGGCGGGCAATCGCGATGAACCGGGGAGTCGTCTGTGGGGGAGTGGAGACGGCGGCGTAGCTGAATCGTGGTAACACGCTCTTACGCAATTCTCCCGCTGCATGGATTGCTGCGCAATGCGGATACAAAAAGATTACAAAGAGTCGATGGCGGTGCGGCCTCGGTTGTAGAGGTTAGAGCTGATCTCCTGAAGGCGTAGAGGAGCTACAAACAAAATACGGAGATTCTGGCTGCGCCAGAATGACGACATGTGGGGGCTGCGCCAGAATGACGACACGTGGGGGCTGCGCCAGAATGACGACTCGTGGGTTTTGGCTCTATACCAACAAGAGAAGCGCTATAAAGCAATTGCATAAATGCTTTATTTTTTCTGCGCGTTCAGTTGATCGAGGACGTGCTTCAGTTGGTCGAGTTTCTGGCCGGCCTCGCCCAGCTTGCCCTCGGCGGTGAGGCGTTGATAGTCGGCGAAGTCTCTGCCCGCCTCCGCGATGAGCCCGTTTTGGTCTGTCGCAACCTTCGGCGCTGGTTGCGATGCAGATGCAGTCTGCGTTCCTGTTTGCGGCGCGGGTTGCGCGGATTCGGTGGAACTCAGCGACGAGGTCTCTCCGCCGAAGAGCGACGCCAACGCCGCTTCGAAGGTCGGTCCGTAGGCCAGCTTGTCCTGCAATGCGAGGACGACCAGGCGCAGCTCCGGCATGGGGCTCTGCTGGGCCTGCAGGTAGATCGGCTCGGCGTAGAGCAGCGCCTTGCCGGAGGGGATGACGAGCAGGCTTCCGCGGACGACATGCGAACCCTGCTGGTTCCACAGCGTCAACTGGCCGGAGAGCTGCGCGTTCTGGTCGATGCGCGACTCGATCTGCTGCGGGCCGTCGACCAGCTTGGTTTTTGGAAAGTCGTAGACCACCGATGTACCGTAGTTCGCGCCGTCCGACCGCCCGGCGATCCATCCAATCAGGTTGTTGCGTTTGGCTGGCGTGAAGGGAAGAATCTCCACAAACTCCTCGCCCGTCTCCCCGGGCAGCTTCATCAGGACGAAGTTTGGCTCCATCGGCACGGGTGCCTGCTGCCCGTCGCTGTTCTGACCAGTCGATTCCGTGGCCACCGTCCACAGGTCCTCGCGGTTGAAGAAGACCGCCGGGTCCGTCATGTGGTAGAGGCCGTAGACCTCTGCTTGCAGCTTGAACAATTTTTCCGGGTAGCGCACATGCCTGCGCAGGTCGGCGGGCATCAGCGAGGCGTCCTGGAAGAGGCTGGGGAAGATGCGCCGGTAGGCCGCCAGCACCGGGTCGTTGTTGTCGAAGACGTAGAAGGTGGTGGTGCCGTTGTAGGCATCGATCACCGCCTTGACGCTGTTGCGCATGTAGTTGATGGAGGAGCCGTCGTCCAGGTCGGTGTGCTTGGAGTAGGGATAGCTGTCGGATGTGGTGAAGGCATCCATCACCCAGGAGAGACGGCCATCGTCGCCGACCACGATGTAGGGGTCCTGATCGAAGGTGAGGAAGGGCGCCAGGGTTGCGACGCGCTCGCGAATGTTTCTCCGCATCAACAGGCGGCTCTGCGGATTGACGTCGTCGCTGAAGGGCAGCTTGTCCAGATCGTCTCGCTCGAAGGCGAGCAGAACGCGGCGGAGAAATCCGCCCAGTTCGATGCCGCCCGTTCCCTGATAGGAGGTGACGCTGTTGGTCTCGCCCTGCGGGAAGTCGAACTCCTGCTGGCGCGTCTTGACGTAGACATCGTTATCGGTCAACAGGCCGAAGTAGATTTCGGGGCGGGTCACGTTCAGGCCCTTCACGGTGCTCTGGACGGGCATGTTGCTCAACAGCAGCGTGGGCAGGCCCTCGGACGTGAAGCCGTTGACCGGGTTCATGGTGACGCCGTAGCCGTGGGTGTAGACGAGCTTCTCGTTGATCCAGTTGCGGCTGGTGTCTGGCAGTTTCTCAACATTCAGTTCGCGCTCGGCCAGCATCACCTCCCGCATAGTGCCGTCGATGCTGTAGCGATCGATGTCGACGTCGGGGAAGTCGTAGTAGGTGCGAATCTCCTGCTCCTGGCGCAGGGTGTCCTGCAAGGCGTGCCAGTCCCACAGGCGGATGTTCTGCAGCGTGGGCTGATTGTTGGCTGGGTCGGCGGCATCGACGGTGGTCTCGGCGGGAAACTCACGCTGCTGGAACTGGTCGAGCCCGTATGCCTGCTGGGTGAACTTGATGTTGTTGGCGATGTAGGGCGTCTCGCGCACCAGCTCGTTGGGCTTGACGATGAAGTTGCTGACGTACCAGCCCACCACGCTCAGCGCGAGATAGCAGGCGGCAGCGGGAACCACGGAGGCGACGAGCAATTTCGCCCGCGCGCCGCGCGCCGCGTTGACCAGCGCGATGATTGCGCCGAAGATTAGCGCCGCGCAGACGATCAGTAGCCCACCGAGCGTGACATGCGCGTCGGTGTAGTTGACGCCCTCGAAGATGGTGTGATGGTCCAGCAGGCTCTGGAAGCGGCTGACGTACACGTTCATCGCAACCACGATTAGCAGGAAGGCGACGGTGATGGAGAGCCCGCGCCATGCCGGAGCGAAGTGGCCGGCCGCGCGCTTGTCCAGCAGGCTGAAGCCGCCGGCGAGGGCGATCAACGCCACGGCGACGACGCACACGATGACGGCGAGCGTAAGCAGCCAGCCCAGGATGAGCTGCCACGCGGGGAGGGTGAATAGGAAGAAGTTGAGCGGACGGCCGAAGATGGGATCAGTGATGCTGCCCGTGGCGTGCGGCGCGAACCAGAAGAGGGCCAGCGTGGGCCACTCCTGCATCATCGCGGTGCCGGAGAGGACCGCCGCCGCCAGCGAGCCGACGATGCCGACGATGCGCAGCACGGGCTCGATGGAAAGATTCACCGGCTGCCCGCCGAAGATGATCTGACGGTCGCTGGGCAGGCTGGACTGGCTGGCGCGCTTGAGGGCCAGAAATGCGCCGTACAAAAGGACGAAGGTAGCGATGGAGAAGATGGCGAAGACGCCCCACTCGAGCCGCCACGTCGTCCAGAAGACGTCCGAGTAGCCGAGCGAGCGGAACCAGAGCAGGTCCACCCAGTACGACAGTGCGGCCTTGCCCCCGAAGACAATTGCGGCAATGACAATCAGAATGACAATCAACCTGCGCCGCAGCTTCGGAACGCGCGGCTCTCGTGGTTCCAGACGTCCCTGTGGAAAGTCAAACGATATCGGCATATCTCTACCCCGCTCACTTCGTTGCGATGCAACCACACGAATTGTACAGGTTCAGCAAGAAGCTGATTGCATAAGCCGTTCTACCTTAGGTGGTCTGACTGGAATACAATCGAACCGAGGGAACGGCAAAGAGACTTCGCCCGCGGAGCGGCTGCGTCCAGCACGGAACACGAGATGGGAAGCGCTTTCGGACGAGAGTGCGGCGGTCTTTTCGTCTACGATAATAGAAGCTACAGATATAAGAGGGATGCGTTCTTAAATGATACCCAGCGACCTTGAGGTACAGGGCCAGCCGACATCGGACCTTGCGAGTGGCGTTCAACGGATCGTCAACGATTTTTCCATCCAGATTGCAACGGTAAACGGCTCCGGGTCGCAATCTGCCAACGCGGTTCTGCTGCGCAGCATCTTTCACATGGGCGTGCCTGTCTCTGGCAAGAACCTTTTCCCCTCCAACATCGCGGGGCTTCCCACCTGGTTCACCATTCGCGTCAGCAAGCACGGCTGGATCGCGCGCAAGAGCGACACCGACATTCTGATCTCCATGAATCCGGAGCGCGCGCAGGAGGACGTTCTTTCGCTCAATCCCGGCGCGGTGGTGATCTTCGACGAGCCGCTGAAGCTGGATGAGCTGCGCACGGATGTGACCTTCTACTCTGTTCCCTTCGACCGGATCACCGCAGCCACGGGCGCGGAGCCGAAGTTGCGCAAGCTGGTGCGGAACATGGTGTATGTGGGCGTAGCGGCGCAGCTTCTTTCCATTGACATGGAGTCGCTGGAGGCCACGGTGCGCAAGCAATTCGCCAAGAAGGTGAAGGCGGCGGAGCTGAACCTGAGCGCGGTGCGCGCCGGTTATGAATACGCCAAGGCCACGCTGACCAAGCAGGACCCGTTCGTGGTGGAGCCGATGAACGGCACCGACGGCAAGATTCTGATCGACGGCAACTCCGCCTGTGCGCTGGGCGCGCTGTTTGCGGGCGTCACGGTTGTGGCGTGGTACCCCATCACGCCGTCCACTTCAGTGATTGAAGACCTGATCGACTACATGAAGCAGTATCGCGTGGAGAAGGACGGCAAGGCGACGTTCGCCGCTGTACAGGCGGAAGACGAACTGGCCGCCATCGGCATGCTTCTGGGCGCGGGATGGGCTGGCGCGCGCGCCATGACGGCCACCTCCGGCCCCGGCATATCGCTGATGGCGGAGTTTGCCGGCCTCGGATACTACGTCGAAATTCCCGGCGTCATCTTCAACGTGCAGCGCACCGGCCCCTCCACCGGCCTGCCTACGCGCACCTCGCAGGCCGACCTCAGCTTCATTGCGGGCCTCTCGCATGGCGATACGAAACACGTTATGCTGCTTCCCGCTTCGGTGAAGGAGTGCTTCGAGATGGGCATTGCGGCCTTTGATCTGGCGGAGCAGTTGCAGACTCCGGTCTTCGTACTCAGCGACCTCGACCTGGGCATGAACGACTGGATGTCGGAGCCCTTCGAGTATCCAGAGAAGCCGATCAATCGCGGCAAGGTGCTTAACGCCAAGCAACTCGAAGAGCTGGGCGGCTTCGCGCGATATAAGGACGTGGATGGCGACGGCATCGGATACCGTACCCTGCCTGGGACGGACCATCCCGCCGCGGCCTACTTTACGCGCGGCTCCGGCCACAACGAAAAGGCCCTCTACTCCGAGCGTCCCGCGGATTACGAGAACAATATGCTGCGCCTGGCGCGCAAGTTCGAGACAGCGAAGACGCTGGTGCCCAAGCCCATTCTCGAAGGCACAGGCACGCAGAAGGTGGGAATCATCGCATTCGGCACCAGCCACTGGGCTGTCATCGAGGGCCGCGACCAGCTTGAGCGCGAGTCCGGGCTGGCAACCGACTACCTGCGCATCCTCGCCTTCCCCTTCACGCAGGAGGTCGCGGAGTTCGTGGCCGCGCATGATCGCATCTATGTGGTGGAGCAGAACCGCGATGCCCAGATGCTGAACCTGCTGAAGACCAATCTCGATCCCGCCGATGCCGTCAAGCTGCATTCGGTGCTGCACTTCAACGGACTTCCCATCGACGCACAGAGCGTCACGAACGCCATCGCCGCCGCAGAAGGAGCACGCTAGCCATTATGTCGACCACGCCAGCACTGACCACTCCGGAAGTAACCGCGCCCAAGCCAGTCAAGACCAACCACATTGGTCTCGGGATTCTCGACTACCGCGGCGGCAAGAGCACGCTATGCGCCGGATGCGGGCACAACGCCGTCAGTGAGCGCATTACCGAGGCGTTCTTCGAGATGGGCATCCAGCCTGAGCGCGTGATGAAGATGAGCGGCATCGGCTGCTCGTCCAAATCGCCGGCGTACTTCATGTCGCGCTCGTTCAGCTTCAATGGGGTGCATGGCCGCATGCCCTCGGTGGCCACCGGCGCGCTGCTGGCCAACAAGACCATGCGCTCCATCGGCCTCAGCGGCGACGGCGACACGGCGTCGATCGGCATGGGACAGTTCATTCACCTGCTGCGGCGCAATGTGCCGATGATCTACATCGTCGAGGACAACGGCGTCTACGGACTGACCAAGGGCCAGTTTTCGGCCACGGCCGACCTCGGAGCAAAGCTGAAGAACGGCGTGGTCAACGAACTGCCCGCCATCGACATCTGCGCGCTGGCCATTCAGATCGGCGCCACATTTGTCGGGCGCTCCTTCTCCGGAGACAAGAAGCAACTTTCCGTTATGTTGAAGGCCGCCATTGCGCACCAGGGTACCGTGCTGCTGGACATCATCTCGCCCTGCGTCACCTTCAACGATCACGAGGGCTCGACCAAGAGCTACAAGTACATGCAGGAGCACGACGACGCCGTCGGTGAGGTCGGCCTGGTGCCGCACTTCGAGGACCTGGCAGTCGACTACGACCACGACACCACCACCGACGTCGAACTGCACGACGGCTCCCACCTGCGCCTGCGCAAGCTGCACGAAGATTACACGCCCACCGACAAGGTGCTGGCGCTGAAGATGCTTATGGAGACGCATGAGAAGGGCGAGGTACTCACCGGAATCTTTTACGTCGATACGCAGCAGACGGACTTCACTACGCTGCTCAACATGGTTGACGATCCGCTGGCCACCCTGCCCCAGGAACGCGTGCGTCCCTCCCGCGAAGTACTCACCGAGATCATGCAAACGCATCTCTAGTACAGCAGTGTTCCAAGCTTCAAATTCTCTACCATGTTTGCCCGCATTTAGAATCGGATAGATTGTTTTGTCGGTGCCCGGAAGGAGATTGCGGGGTGCCCGCGAAGTTAGACATGCGACTCACCATCCCCAAATCCGTCGAACGCATCAGTTGGCTCTCCGCACTCGCGATTCTTGCCGCCGGCCTGGCGGGTTGCCAGGGCATAACAGGCATCCAGCCGATCTCGCAGGTTCGCGTCATCGACGTATCGCCCGACGCGCCCGCGCTGGACATCTACCCCGGCTCCCCCCAGAGTACGCCTGCCATTCTCTACAACATTGGCTTCGGCACGGTCAGTTCCTACATCACCGTCCCCGCTGGCGCGAATCTTCATGCCGCCTATGTTGCTGGCACACAACAGCAGATTGGCACGGTTCGCGGCAATTTTTTGACGGGCAGCCAATACACCGTGCTCGCCGGCAACATCAGTGCAAGCCTGCAGATGACGGTGCTCAAGGATCAGTCCTACCCCGCGCCAACCGGCCAGGTGGCGCTGCGCTTCCTTGACCAAGCCACGCGCGAGGGCACCGTCGACATCTACCTTGTGCCTCCAGGCTCCTCGCTCGCCAGGCTTTCGCCCATCGATACCGGTCTTAGTTTTGGCAGTAACACGGGATACATCAACGCGCCCAGCGGAACCTACTCCATCGTCGTTCTTCCCGCCGGTTCCGTTCCCCCCAGTACCCCCTCGCCGGTATACACCGGTAGCCAGACGAGTTATCCCAGCGGCTCTGCGCGCACCATTTTCCTTATCGACCAGCAGCCGGCCAACGCTTCCGGCATACAGGTAATTACCGCCGACGATTACGCCGCCACCACCAACTAGATTCAGCGGCAACAGAGATGCTCGAGGCGGAGCCAGAAAAAGATAATGCGCCGGTCATAATCAGCAGCCAACGCAGTTCAGCCACTCTGAGTACTCCATGACCCACAGTAAAACAATATCCGTTGCGATGTGTACTTATAACGGCGAGAAATACTTACGGGAACAGCTAGAGAGTATTGCCTTGCAGACGCGGCTACCTGCCGAGCTTGTGATATGTGACGACCGGTCTACGGATTCGACATCGGAGATTATTCGAAATTTTGCAGACTCGGCGCCGTTCCCTGTGAGGTTCAACCTCAACCCAGTTAATCTTGGTGGAACTGCGAAAGGAATTACGAAGAACTTTGAGCAGGCGAGCAGGCTTTGTACAGGAGACCTGATTGCTTTCTGCGATCAGGATGATGTGTGGTTACCGCAAAAGCTGGCCCGCATGGCCCAGGCAATGGAGGAGCAAACCCAACTGGGAGGGGTCTTTGTGGATGCGCAGTTAACCAACGACCGAGGAGTCCCGAAAAATATATCGCTGTCTGAGACTACAGGAATGACTCGTGGCGAACACGAGAGACTTATGCGGGGTGAGATTCTGCCCGTACTTCTTTCGATGAACAAGGTATATGGCTGCACGTTGATGGTCGATGCTAAACTATTGATGAAACTCTTGCCCGTGCCGCCAAACTGGTGGTTTGACGCGTGGGTTCCTTGCATGGTCGCCATTCATTCTGAACTGGCATTTATTCCCGAGCAACTTTTTTATTACAGAATTCATGCAACTCAAAGCGGTGTTGGTGCTTCTCTTCCCACCGTGTCTGAAAGGGTGAAACAGTGGAAGCGTTCTGCGAAGGACTACTGGAGAGACTCCGAGCCGCAGCTTGCAGATCTCTACTCAAGACTGGCGTCTGAGAATAATTCCAGAATGAATCCTTATCTGGAGTATATTAGCGGACGAATGGATCTGCTACGCTTTCGCGCCGGGCTTCCATCGAACTTTATGTTCCGAGCCGTCAAGGTAATATCCAAGACGAGAAATTATCACCGATACTTCAATGGCTGGAAAAGTATGATCAAGGATCTGACTGCCTGATGTCTTATTCAACGGACTGGTGTTAGAATTTTCTTGTTGTCGCTGCCTCCGCAATACATCTCTGTAGGATAGAGAACTGCCGGCGGCGCCTGTACAGGTAACAGCAGAGGGCCAAGCGAGTTCAATTGGCATAAATGGGGGGAGGTTCTCAGTATGTTCTTTCGCGCCAGACGGGCCTTGGGACGGACGTGGTTCGACTTACACTGCCGCGCTCTGCTGAGCACGCCGCCGGTTTATTCGAGCGACGACAAGCTCACGCTTGTCTCGATGCTTTGCCATGGCGAAGTAGTGATGTATTTGTTGGCGGTGAAGTCCTTCTGCGGGCAGCTTGGACGCAACCCGGAAGTCGTGATTCTTGATGATGGAACGCTGACGAAATCGGATTACTCCACTCTGCGAGCACACATCCCGGAGCGCAGATCGTTGCCATCACAAGGTTGCTCCTGCCCGTTGCCCAAAAGGAAGTTGCTGGGAGAGGCTTCTCCTGATCAGCGATTTAGTGAAGAACACCTACGTAGTGCAACTCGATTCCGACACACTTACTGCGAACTCGATTGCTGAGGTTGCGCAGTGTATCGATGCGAATCGATGCTTTACTTTATTGGGCGATGGTTCGCATCCAGAGATCGAAACGATGATAAGTGCGAGCGCGCGGTCGAAGACAAACCTAAGTCCGATGGTGCAGGCAGTTTGCGAGCGGTCCTTCGATCAACTGCCGGAGAGCGCTTCGCTGAAGTATGTTCGTGGCAATGCCGGGTTCACTGGATTTGCGAAGGGCGCCATCGATCGGGAGAAAATTGTATGGTATTCCGACCTGATGCGGCGCATTGCCAAAGAGAAGTGGGACGAGTGGGGCAGCGAACAGGTAACGTCGAATCTGTTGATTGCAAACTCGGTGGCAGCACAAGTGCTGGAGTTTCCTAAGTATCTTTCGTACTGGGCGCACGCGGATGTCCCCTATGACGATGCATCGTTTATCCACTTTATCGGGCCTCATCGCTATTCAAACGGTGTTTATGTCAAGAGCGCCGGGAAGATCATTGCGTCTCTGGCAAATGCTGCAGGGTTGAAGGCATAGGCCAGTCGTTGCTATTTTTACGCGGTCTGACAGCGGTAGGGCATGTCATCCAGTGGGGAGCAGTTTCTGGTAGGCACTCGCGATGCGAGTCATCATGGCTTCGGTGGTGAAGTTCTCTTTAACAATGGCATTTCCAGCCGCGCCCATTGTTTTTGCCTGAGACGGGTCGGAGAGTAACCGGATGATGGATGCCGCGAGCGCCGCAGGATCGTCCGAGGGGACAAGGAAGCCACTAACTCCATCTCTCACGGCCTCTGAATTACCCCCGACGTTGGTGGCAACGACGGGAAGAGAGGCAGCCATGGCTTCGATAATTGCATTGGAGAAGCCTTCGCTCCGAGAGGGAAGGACGAAGATGTCCGCAGCGGAGAGATGTTGGTGCAGGTCTGTGACACTGCCGGCAAAATGAAAGTGATCGGATAGGTTGAGCTCGCGGACCAGAGTTTGCAGTTCAACGAAGTAGTCGGGCTCTAACACCCCGCCGGCGATGCTGAACGAGACGTTTGGGAAGTGCGGCACGATGGACGCGGCTGCCTTGATAAAGACGTCGTGGCCCTTTACTCGGCGGATATTGCCTACTGTTGTGATGAGGAGTTTGTCTGAAGCAGTCGTGCGCTTGAATGCTGCATGCCACCCAGTTAGGTCCAGACCGTTGTAGATGGTCTGGACACGAGTGGAATCAATTCGATCCACCTCGATGCAATTCTGACGAACTTGCTCAGAGACGGCAAAGACTGCATCCGGAACGCTGGCCATGAAACGATATGCTAAGCGGTGTTTGCGGGCGCGAAGAATTCCCATGTCTCTGCGGCTCCAGATCAGCTTTGCGTTTGACATTGTCTTTGTTACAAACCCTGCCCAGAGATCGGAGCTCTCGAAACAAGTCTGGACGATCCGGATTTGTTGCTGACGAAGAAACCTACTAAGGTCGAGAGCGGATCGAAGAGCCGTAAGGTCGTATGTACGCTGCAAGGGAAGCAGGTAGATGGGACATGGGGGCGACTTGAGGGTAAGTACGGCACTTTCAGGGTGGATTGAAAAGGTCAGTATCGATGCGCGGAATCCATACTGCGGCAGACGGGCCGCAAGGTTCAGAACGATGCGTTCTCCGCCACCGAGGATATTGGGAAACTGATCGAGCACAAGCAAAACATGAGGCAATACGGAATGCCCTGCTTGCTTACGATTTGAGCCTTCCAGCGGCAACTCGATGATCCTACTCATTATGAAATTATCCAGTGACAAGTTTTATGGAGCAGACAGAATAAATCGGAAGGATGCTATCGATAGGCCATATATGGGTTAATCGTGTTGGAGGAATCAACCTCGGCTTGTGGAGCAGTTGATTCCGATTCCATGAGATGGGTTGCTTGAATCGCCGCCCCAGCAAGCACCCAAAGAAGCCCGGTGATTTCAAGATAGGTCCAACGGTCGCCAAAAAAGTTGGCGACAATGCAGGAGCAGGTCGCCAGAAGAAGGCCCAGGCCCAGACCTTGATAGAGTGGGTCGGTTGCGCGCTTAAAGAGTCGGTACGACATTGCGAGCAATTGTTGAAGTAGAATACAAGCAATAATAAGGCCGATAATTCCAGTTTCTACCATCACCTTGACGTACCAGTTATGAGTGTCTTTCAAGTTGTCTACGTGCTCTCCTAACTGAAAGGTTGCATAGCCAGTTCCGACGATTGGACTGTGAAGGATCGATTTTTCCGCGTTCTGCCAAAGATCAACTCGCTCCTGGGCCGAGGCCTCGAGTTGCCCGTTGGGGTTTTCGGTCATGATGACCCGCTCGCGGACGGGGGCAGGCACGACCGTCTGCCAAGTCAGCAGGAAGATTCCAAGAACCAGAAGCAGTTTTCGATCTTTCAATAGGCCCAGAATAAGTACGCTGAGAAGCACTGCGAGATATCCTCCGCGTGAGAATGTGTACATGGTTGCAAGCAGCGTGACCGCAACTAATCCGTAGCATAATATTTTGATTTTAATTTTCTTAACAAATTGCGTAAATCCCCAAAAGAACATTGCAAACTGGGCTAGAAATGCCGCCGTCTGATTTGAGCCGTAGGCGAGCGGACCACCTCCGCGTTTATCCTCGTCGAAGGTCGTCCAGGTTCTCGTCATGCTCTCCATAATGCAGCTTCTATCAATAAGCAAAAGGGAGATGGCGGTAATAATGACAACATTTCTAATAGCTTTCCGGTCTTCGATAACCAAGCCTGCCGCTACAAAGACCAGTGGAATGACAATGTAGTCTTTCCATGTAACGAAGTTAATGTCAGAGAGCCAAAGTGGTGCAGGAGCATTTGAAAGCGCCACGCCTATCCACATCGAGAGATAGAGATAGACCGCAAAGACGAGCCAGATCAGGTAGAGCTTCGATTTAGGAAGGCGCTTTCCATGAATGAGAGCTCCAACGATGACTGCCAGGACAAGGATCGTCATCATGTTGGCCCCCAGCGGATAGTCGATGAAGTGATCCCGCAGCAGGCGGTACGGGAGGAATGGGAGCATATAGTAGAGGCCAAAAAGGGGCCTCCCGCCTAACGAGACGAGGCACATGATCCAAAACCCCAAGTAGGCGGCCAGCGGGATGAAGTGTCCAATGCCTGTTCCAAACATGCGATCCTTATAAGTCTGCAAGCGAATGCAAAAGGCTCGCAGCAGACTGACCTAGCTTACTAGACCCAAACACTGTTTCTCCCTGCAATGAAATTGTAAAACGCAAGTGATGCCGCAGCGTTAAGCATGACAAGCGTACTGGCGATAGCAACCGGCTTGAATCTTCTGAGCGCTGGGTTCAACATTCCAACGGCGGCCAGAGCATAGAATAGTATCTGGAGCCAGAAAATGGATCGGTAGAATGATCCGGTCAATAGTGCGGAAGACATCAGCATGAGGACCAACAGCAGTGGAACCTGAAGTCTTAGGAGCTTATGGCTGATAAGACGGAAGAGCAGAGGGTTCGCCGGCGAAAGCATCCATGGCGCTAGCTGAAGCAATTGGTAGTTACCGGTCAGGGTACGAACCTTACGCGAGAACTCCTTGCCCTTTTCGCTGAAGAGTCGGTCGCGTGCAATTGCTGAGGGCTGGAATACAACGCGCTTTCCTGCGCGCGCCACATGCATGGGTACAAATACGTCGTCGAGGATAGTCCCTGATGGCATTTCTGTATAGAGTTCACGACGGATTGCATAGATGGCTCCAGTTACTCCGACGACAGAGCCTGACTCAGATTCGAGCTTACGCACAACCTTTTCGATCTTCCAGTAGATGCCGAGAGCATCGGCGGCAGGCTCTTTGGCGCTTGTTTCGAGCAGCAACTCTCCGCTTGCGGCACCCACGGTAGAATCGGCGAAGCAAGAGACGAGTTCGATGATTGCGTCCGGATCGATCAACTGCCGGGCATCCTGAAAGACCAGAATCTCGCCTGTGGCGTGCTTGACGGCCTCGTTCAGGGCGCAGGCTTTTCCATTCGATTGGTCGAGTATAACGGGGCAGATAGCGGGAACGTGAAGTCGCAGAATGCTGGCTGTGTGATCCGTCGATCCATCGGAGGCGATGACAATCTGAAGCCGGTCCTTCGGGTAATCCAGAAGGCGAAGGTTCTCCAGTTTGGCAGACAGATACGCTTCTTCATTGCGGGCAGCGATGATAATAGACACGTCGGGCAGAATCGGCTTCTTTAGCACGGGGCACCTGAACATCCGAACCTGAAGCCATAGCCAAATCGCGTAGCCGACATATGCGTAAGTTACCAAGGCGAGGCAGAGCCAAAAAAGTAGTTTCATGGTGCGCTCCGATAGAGCAGTAACGCTATAGCGGGTGGCCGGATCACGCCAGTCGCAAGGCAGTGGTGGGCCTGCCGGGCGATAGCTCCGTGGAGGGTGTGCAACGCCGTGCTGTGAGCGATTGTTCTCAGGGGGTATAAGCTCCTCATGCAGGCTTGCGGTAGGCTGGGGTTCAGCCGAGCACTGCTTTCCCTGATAATACGTCATCCGACCTCATGAGCAGGAGGCGATCTAGTTCAAAAGTGGTAGCGGAAGCGCTGCTATGGATGCAGCCGCAATACCGATATCGAGTGCCATTCATTTCAGCATTGGACCATGAGGCTGCTACCATCGCATATGCGCTTTAGACATTGCCTGAGAATTTGAAAGCCAGTAGAGTCGAGATGTTCCTGTCACGGTATAAAGTAGGCAAGAAGGAGTTCTGGCTTGGAGCTGCGAGTACGACATATCGCGCGGAATGTGCTATATAACTGGTTTGGAACGATCGCTACTATGGCGGTCGGCCTCTTCCTTTCGCCATTTATCATCCATCGACTGGGAAATGTTGCCTATGGCGTCTGGGTGCTGGCAATAGGAGTCATGGCCTATCTTGGCCTTCTGGATCTTGGGATGCAAAGTGCGGTCCTGAGGTTTGTCTCCAAGGGGCACACGCAAAACGATCATCAGGGAGCCTCGGAGGCAATCTCTGCCGCTCTTTGGGTTCGGTTACAGATCAGCGCGCTCATACTTGTGCTGAGCGCCGGACTCGCTGCGGTATTTCCGCTTATATTCAAGGTCCCGGCTGAACTAGCGGGCGATGCCAGAAAAGCCATCCTGCTGACCGGCGTGAAGATGGCGATTACGATGTCGATTGGCGTTGTTGCGGGGGTGCTGTCCGCGCTCAACCGTTATGACCTACAGAATTACCTGAGTATAGTGCAAACGGCTGTGCGCGTGATTGGAGTCGTGGCCGTGTTGCGCACGGGCCACGGAATCGTCGCGATTGCGGTATGCGAGCTGATCGCGGTATTGATTTACAACGCCCTTCTGGTGTGGGTTGCGCACAGGCTTTATCCCCAACTGCAAATTCTGCTGAACAGGCCGAAGAGAGAGACGCTGAAGCGGATATGGACATATAGTTCTTATGCTTTTTTGACTACGGTCGCGATCCAGTTGATCTACCAGACCGACTATATTGTAGTTGGCAAATTTGTTTCAGTTGCGGCTGTTACCTACTACGCGATCGGATACTCACTCTGTAGCTATACAAGCCAGGCAATCAACTCGATGGGAGCGACATTCGTTCCTGCCGCAAGCACTTATGAGGCCGCGGGCGATACCAATAGCCTGCTGATGCTCTACAAGAACGGGACGCGTGCCACGCTCGCGGTTTCATTGCCCATCCTGATTACTCTGATGGTCCGCGGCCGCAGTTTTATCGGCCTCTGGATGGGGCCACAGTACTCACACAGTTCAGGAACCGTCCTCATTATTCTCTGTTCGACATTTCTGTTTGTATTCGCCAACCGAACTGCTCAAGCGATCGCCTTCGGGGTGGAAAAACACAAGATGGGCGCGATATGGGCGATTGGTGAGGGCGTTGTGAATCTGTCGCTCAGTATTGTTCTGGCCCGCCGGTATGGAATCTATGGAGTGGCGATCGGAACAGCGATTCCAAGTTTGCTTGTGAATGTTGTACTGTGGCCAGGTTATATCTCCAAGCTGGTGGGACTGAGTTACTCGGAAGTAGTGTGGAAGGTATGGGCGCCGGTGTATTTATCCTCGGTCCCATTTGCCATTGCGACATATGCTGTGAATGCACGCTTTCCCGCTCACAATCTCATAATTTTCTTTCTTCAGACAACTGCTGTTCTGCCAGTCTTTATTGTTTCGATTGGACTGGTGTTTCGGAGTTATGTAACGAGCCAGATATTTCCTAAGCTGAAATATGCGATGCTGGGCAGGAAATAATATGGACCTCGACATTATTATTCCGACTTATAATCGGGCCCATTTACTCAAGGACTGCCTGAGAAGCATCTTCGTTGCCGCTCGCCCGAAAGGCCTGAACATTACCGTAGTTGCAGTCGACAATAATTCAGGAGATAACACGAGAGAGATTGTGCAGTCGTTCCTGGAACTGCGCGACCTTCCCGTCAGATACATCTTTGTTGGACGTCCGGGGAAGTCGGCTGCGCTCAATGAGGCGCTTGCGCAAACAGAGGGCGAATTTGTGGGCCTTATCGACGATGACGAGCAGCTTGACCCCGCATGGTTCGAAGTTGCCTATCGTGAACTCTCCGCTTCTCCAGCGGTTGACTACATCGGCGGTCCCTACCATCCCAACTGGGAACATGCGGCCCCTGACTGGCTTCCGGTAGCCTATCCCGGGACGATCGGGATTGTACTCCGGCCTGCGCGCACAGCATTCTCGCATGAGTTCGGAGGAATGTTGATGGGCGGTAACGCCGTCATTCGCCGGGCGACTCTGGAGAGAGTGCTGCCGTATCCCGAACGACTTGGGAAGATTGGCAACAAGATTCGAAGCGGCGAGGATGAGGTCATCTACCATCGTCTCCTTGGTATTGGTGCACGGGGAATAGTAGTTCCGGACTTGATCATTACCCACTGGATACCGGCTGAACGCATGACCAAGCGCTACTTCCGAAGATGGATCGCCGGGCGGGGAATCTCGGTCGGCTCGCAACTCCGTGAAAGAGGATTCAAAGAGCCTGGACTGCTGGGAATCCCGAGGTATCAGTTCGGGGCCTGCTTCCGGGCGCTTTGGCCAATGCTGACCGCGAAGTCGCAGAGAGAACGCTTTACGGCCCAACTTACAGTTCTCGACTGCCTGGCAACGCTCTATGGCCGTCACTTTTACTGAGATCCAACCCGAGGATCGCCCAAGCGAGCCGTATTGGAGCGTCGGCCTGGGATGATGTGCGGCAGAACTACTCGCGTCAGAGATTTGCGGATGAGATTGCGAAGACTTTCTGAATGTCATGCCGGGTGAGGAGTGTCTCGCCTTATTGGTTTGCCTCCTTTACCTGGTATCCATCGGGGGCTTTGAAGACGGCGGGATCAGGAGCGGTCTGCTGGACGTCGGTGACCTCGGTGGTCATCTTGCCATTGCGCGGATCGTCGTTGATGGAGCGAAGCTGAATGCCGAGTAACTGTGAAGACCAGTACTCCGTGGTTGTGGTTATGTCGCGGTCGTTGCCCTCGTAACCTGCGGGGATGGTGCGCGTGGCGCGGTAGCCGGTAGCGTAGAGGCCGTCGATGGTCTGGGGTGGCAGCGACTCGGAGCTGGTGGGATAGTAGCGCTGGGCTGTTTGGGGAGCGGCTGGCAAAGGTTGCGAGACCGGCTGCGGAAAGTGATAGACCGTCACGATCTTGCTGGCAGAGGGATTGCCGACCGTCCAACTCATGCGCACGCGCTCCACCGGGTCGTAGACGCTGATGAATCGATACGGGGTTCCATTGGGCGGCGTGTTAATGGACTCTGTGCGGGTTCGGCCGTCGGCGTCGCGCCATACCTGCGACTGGGTGACGGTGGTGATATTGGTGCCGTTGGCAAGGGTTTGAACGCGTGTGGTCGTCTGCTTGGCCGAGTAGGGCGGAAGATGGCGCACCACAGGGGTGGGGCAGTTACAGGCGGCTGGCGCGGCGGGAGTTGTGCTGGCTACGGGCGTTGTGGGGGGCGTCGCAGTTGCGGCTGGCGTGGTGGACTTGCGGGCGGGGGCCTTCGCGGTCTGCGCGGAGGCGGCTTGCGTGAGAAGGAGTGGAGTGAGGGAAAGAGCAAGGAGGAGGGTACAGGGGCCGATGCGCATGGTGGTTCCTCTGACTGGCAGACTACTCTTCGAAGCTGTTGATTTCAATCGCATGGTAGTCATGTGAGGGGGAGATCTTCTCGGCTTCGGGTGCGCGAGCCGGTGGTGATGATGAGGGCTGCGGCGAGGATGAGCGCGCCTCCGGTTCGGGCGCTGGGGCCGAGGCTCTCGCGGAGCAGGAAGACGCCGAGCAGCGATCCGATGAGGGGCTCCATGTTGAGCAGGACTCCGGCCTGGGAGGCAGGAACCTGGGTGAGCCCCCAGTTCCAGAGCAGGGTGGTGGAGGCGGTGCAGAGCAGTCCGCTGGCTGCGAGAGCGAGCCAGGCCTTGAGCGAGATGGCTGAGATGGGCGGCGGCCCGAAGGGCTGGCGATAGAGGAGCGGGACGACGAGCAGGAGCATCGCGGTGCCGGCGGCGACTCCGTAGGCGGTGACGGTGACCGGGCTGTGGCGCTGCATCAGGCGCTTGTTGATGAGAATCCAGGCGAGGGCGATGACCAGGGAGAGGACGACGAGCATGTCTCCGCCGAGGGTGGGGCCGGATGCTCCAGTGGCGTGACGCGCGCCGAGTGCAATGAGCGTGGCTCCAAGGGTGGAGAGGGTGAGAGCGAACCAGCCGGTGCGGTCCATGCGCTCGTGGGCGAAGAGCGTGGCGGCAACGGCGAGCAGAACGGGCAATGTGCCGACCATCAGCGAGGCGTGGGAGACGGTGGTGAGGGCGAGGCCGGAGAACTGGATGAGGAACTGGAGGGGGATTCCAAGGAAGGAGGCGAGCAGAAGGAGGGCCCAGTCCGCGCGGCTGAAGCGGGGCCGGTGGAGCAGGAGAAGGGGGCTGAGGGCGAGGGTGGCGAAGAGGAATCGGTAGAGGACCATTGCGCCGACGTTCATCTCAGCGAGGGCGATCTTGCCGAAGTAGAAGCCGCATCCCCAGAGCGAGCTGGCAAGGGCGCAGGAGGCGAAACCGAGAGCACGATTTTTAATCGGTTGAGGCATATAGATGGTAGAAGCTGACCGGGCCGGTGCTGGGTTTCAGGGGGTATACCCCTGGGTGAATAGCGTAAAGTATTCAAAAAACGCAAGTTAAGCTCGTGCTTAGCGCGTGAGACGTATTTAAGGCGAAGATCCGGCTTGTCTCGGTTGCGCCGGCGCCGCGCGGTCTCCCTTGTGTGCGAAAAAATCTTCCATCTTCAAAAAGCATGTTAAGATCTGGACTTCGGTCTGGACAGGTCTGGACTAGTCTGGACAAGTCACGTAAAGTCTTGATTCGATGTAGTTTTTTTAAAGTCTTCATAACAATGCGCTTAGTCTGAATCGGCGATGTTGTGCTCCGCCGACAGAACTAGAACATATAGATAAAAGCCCCCTATTTAATTGTAGCAGGCTGGGGAGACGAGTTTTCCAGTTTATCTTATTTGGATTGAGCTAGTTGTGCGATTTTTCTTGACAAGGTGTAGGGCGGGGTTTGCGCGGTGAAGGGGCATCAGGAAGTAGAAGCAGATTCCGCTGCGCTGCGGAATGACAAGCAAAGAGTGAGACGGGGACCCCACCTTAGCGACGATGAGGCCGTCGCGAAGATGGGGCACCCGGATTAGAGCGGTTCGAAGGGCTACCAGATGCGGCAGGATTTGGCGGGGGCCATGGGTGCGCCTGGCTTGCAGCCGAAGGCGGGAGCGAAGCCGGGCTGGTTGACGATGACTCCGTTGACGCGGAAGCGATCGGGGGAGTGGGGGTCTTGCAGGACCTGCGAGCGGACGGCCTCTGGGCGGGTGTTCTGGCACCAGTTCTGACTGAAGGCGATGTAGAAGCGCTGTGGGGCGGTGAAGCCGTCGCGTTTGGCGGCGAGGTCGATGTGGTTGTCCTTGGCGCGCTGCATGTAGGCCATGAAGGCGAGCAGGAGGCCACCGTTGTCGGCGGTGTTCTCGCCGAGGGTGAGCTTTCCGTTGATCTTGACGTTGTCTGCGGGGTTCTTCTCCTCGACTGCGGTAAAGGAGCTGTACTCATCGGCGAGGCAGTCTGTGCGGGCGGTGAAGTTCTTGAGGTCTTCAGGGGTCCACCAGTCGTCGAGGTTGCCGTGGGAATCGAACTTGCGGCCCTCGTCGTCGAAGCCGTGGGTGAGTTCGTGGCCGATGACGGCGCCGATGTGGCCGTAGTTGACGGCGTCATCCTGAGTGTGGTCGTAGAAGGGGGTTTGCAGGATTCCGGCGGGGAAGTTGATGTCGTTCATGCTGTCGTCGTAGTAGGCGTTGACGGTGGGTGGGGTCATCTGCCACTCGGCGTGGTCGACGGGCTTGCCGATTTTGTTGAGCTGGCGGTCGTTCTCGAAGGCCTCGGCGCGCATCTGGTTTCCGGCGGCGTCGGAGGGGGCGATGGTGAGGGTGGAGTAGTCGCGCCACTTGTCCGGGTAGCCGATCTTGTTGGCGACGGCGGCGAGCTTCTGGTGGGCGCGGACCTTGGTGGCGGGCGACATCCAGTCGATCTGGTCGATGTCGCGGCCCATGGCGGACTCGATGTCGCGGACCATCTCGACCATCTTGGCCTTGCTGTCTCCGGCGAAGAACTGATCGACGTAGACCTTGCCAACGGCCTCTCCGATGGCTCCGTTGACATAGTTGGAGCAACGCTTCCAGCGGGGTTGCTGCTGGGGCTGGCCGCGCAGGATGGTGCCGTAGAAGTGGAAGTTCTCGTCGTCGAAGGGGTGGGGCAGGTTGCGCGCCTCCGTGGTGAGGAGGTGGTAGCGGAGATAGGCCTGGAGGGTGGCGATGTCTGTGGTGTTGAGCTGGTTCGTCAGCTCGGGCCAGAAGCCGGGGGTGGCGTTGTTGATCTCGGTGACGCGAGGAGAGTGAATAGCGTCTTCAAAATCGGTGAAGGTGGGGCCGGTGATGGCGGTGAAGGCTTCGATGGGCTGGAGGTGATATGTCTTCTCGGGATCGCGCATGTCGACGACGCCGAGGGAGGCTTTGGCGAGCGCGGTCTCGAGCGCCATGATGTTGGCGGCGTCTCTCTGGGCCTGGGCGGGCGAGCTGCCTGCGAGGGTGAGCATTTTGGCGACGTGGGTGATGTATTGGGTGCGGATCTGGGCGTCCTTGTCGCCTGTGCGCAGGTAGTAGTCCTTCTCCGGCAGGCCAAGGCCGCCCTGCTGGATGAATGCGATCTGTTTGGAGGCGTCCTTGAAGTCCTGCTGCTCGCCGTAGCCGAAGAAGGCGTCGACGCCGATGCGCTGGAGCTTGCCGATGAGGGTGGCGAGCTGGGCGCGGTTGATGAGGCCGTTGCCATTGCCGAGGGCGGCGATCTCGTCGAGCAGGGGCTGGATGGGCTTGAGGCCGGCGGCGTCGATGGCGGTGGTGTCGCTGCAGGCGCTGAAGTAGTCGCCGATCTTCTGCTCGTCGGGGGTGCGGGCGGGGCTGGGGACGGCGGCCTTGGTGAGGATGGCGTTGAGTTCCTGCGAGTTGACGTTGTAGAGGACGTAGAAGGGATCGACGTCGGGCTGATCGGCGGGGATGGGGTGGTTGGCGTCGAAGTTGCCGCAGGCGTAGCGGTACATGTCTGTGCATGGGTCGGCGGTGAGATCCATGGAGGAGAGATCGAGGCCGGGGAGTGGCTTTTCCGGCGGGCGCGGCGCGGGGGCTGCGGCGGGCGCGGGCGCGGATGGGGCGGGCGTCTGCTGGGCGAGCGAGGAGGGAGCGAGAGCGAAGCACGCGAAGGCCAGGGTTGCGATCAGGGACAGGAGGCGAGTGGTGTTCTTCGAGACGATGCTTAGGGGTGTTTCGCTCATGCTGGGTTCTCCGTGCGGGGATGGTACCGGGTGTGGCAAGGATTGGAGTGCGAGGCTTGCAAAGGAAGATTACAAGTTTAGATGGTAAACCGTCTCTATTATCGCTCTACTATCTTTCTAAGGGGCCGAAGGACGAAGGGGCTGGACGATGAAGACGGCAGTCAGTCGGGTGGGAGCGATGATGGCGGCGTGCATGATGCTGGCGGCAGGCGCGGCACTGGCACGCGCCGCGGAGCCGGTGGCGCGGATTCCGCTGGGGCCGCTGGGGTACCAGACGATGGTGCCGGAGTTCCGGCTGGCGGGCAGCTCGATGCTGAGGGTGGACTTTGTGGATGCGGACCATCTTCTGGTCACGTTTGGGTTGCGCCAATTGATGGCGCGCCTGCCGGGCGATCCGGTGGACGACGACGACCGGACGGTTGGCGCGGTGGTGGTGGAGCTGCCGACGGGCAAGGTGCTGGCAAAGACCCAGTGGCGGCTGCACGACCGCGGGCAGTACCTGTGGGGACTGGGGCATGGGAGGTTTCTGCTGCGGGTGCGCGACCGGCTGACAGTGATTGCGCCGATGGCTTCGGGCGGTACGGGTGGCGCGAAGGATGCGTTTCGCGAGGTTCCGCTGCTGAATATCGAGCGGCACATTGTGGCATTGATGGTGTCTGCGAACGAGGACCTGTTGACGGTGGAGACGACGCAGCCAGCGGCGGGCGCGGAGACGGGCGAAGCCAGCGTGGGAGCAGGGCCATCGGGGAACCTGGTGATTCACGATCCTGCGCAGACGGACAGCGCGCCGGTGCAACTGAATTTCTACCGGTTGACGAGTACAGGCGCGGGCGCGGAGGGGCTGCTGGCTACGCCGGCGGGGGCGATCCGCGCGCGGACGGCGGTTGAGCTGCCGATGACGACGGGCGGATTTCTGGATGTGAAAGAGGGCGGCAAGGACAGTTGGCTGTTTAATTTCGACGCGCACACCGGCCCTGTGAGCGAGTTGGCGGAGTGGGACACGACCTGCTTTCCGCGGGCGACGTTTGTGGGGCACGGCGAGTATGTGGCCTTCGGGTGCAGGGGAAGCGCGGAGAGGCAGGCGCTGGCGGGATTCAACCTGAAGGGCGAGGAGATGTGGCAGCAGAACTTCAGCGACCAGCATACCTCTCCATCATTCTCGTTTGCGCCGGCGGCGGGACGGTTTGCGCTGGGGCGGACCGTGGTGACGGCCGCGGTGGATGAGAGCGCGCCAATGCCGGAGAGCGTGGTGAGCGCGCAGGAGGTGCGCGTGGTCGAGAGTTACGACGGCAGAGTGCTGTTCAAGATTGACTGCACGCCGGTGGAGCGGGCGGGGGAGAACTTTGCGCTGTCGGCCGACGGGATGCGCCTGGCTGTGGTGCGCGAGACGCTGGTGCACCATGCGGCGACGAAGGACTACGACGAGTACAGCGAGCGCGAGGCGGCGGTGGAGGTGTACGCGCTGCCCGCGCTGACGGAGAAGGACCAGGCAGAGGTGAAGGCGGCCGAGGCGATGGCCCCGCCGCTGGATGCGGGGGCGCGGATCGATTTGTCGCTGGAGCGGATTTCGACTCCGATGGAGGGGGATGCGGCGGAGGATGCGGCGAGTGGGATGAGTGCGGTGGGAGGAGACACTTCGGCGCTGGCAACGGCAGCGGCGGGGGAGCAGACCGCGCCGGTTGCGGCGGGAGCTGCTGTCGAGGGCGATGCTGGGCCGGGGGTCGCGCGCAAGCGGCCTACGCTATATGGGCCGGACGAGACGCCGGCGGGGAGTTCGTCGCGGTAGGGGAGCGGGCAGACGCAAAAAAACCAGCCTCATTGGGTGGGGCTGGCTTTGTGGTGCGAGAGATTGGTTAGGCGGCTTTGGTGGGAACGGCTTTGGTGGGGACGACGAGGGCCTTGACGCGGGCGTTGAGGCGGGCCTTGTAGCGGCTGGCGGTGTTCTTATGCAGGACACCCTTCTGGACGCTCTTGTCGAGGACGGAGACGGTCTGGCTGTAGGTGGCGGCGATGGTCTTCTTGTCGCCTTCGGCGATGGCCTCGCGCAGTGTGCGCAGGGTGCCGCGGAGCTTGGTCTTGTTGGCGCGGTTGCCCGCGGTCTTGGTGACGGTCTGACGTGCGCGCTTCAACGATGAGACATGATTTGCCATAAACTCTTAACTCTTTTCTGGGCCCGCGCAATCTTTGAAGGCCGATCGACGCCGGGGAGATGGGATGCAGGCGGAGGCAGACACACCACATCCCTGCAATAACCAGTCTACGGAAGGCGGCGAGCGCGGTCAACCGGCATTGTGTCTCAGTTGTCGGTGGGCTTCTGTTCGATGTGGTCGATGACGAGGACGGGGGAGGGGCGTTTTACCTTGATGAGCTTGACGCCGAGCTGTTTGGCGATGGCGTCGACGAGCGAGAGGCCGCCGGTGGGATCAGCTGCTGCGGAGGGGTCGTTGTTGGAGGCCGATGTCGATGCGGACGGAGGCGGGGGCTTGGCGCCGCTGAGTTGGCCGGCTCGACTGAAGCTGAGGGTAAAGTCGAAGGCGTCCTTGAGTCCGGTGGAGTCTAGGACGGGAGTGAAGATATATCCTCCGGCGAGGGAGGGAAGCTGATCGGCGAGCTGCGCCATGGTCATGTTCTGGCAGTAGAGCAGGCGGCCGAGAACGGGGTTGGCGATGCGTGGATCCTTGCCGTCGGGGCCAGGGCCTTCCTTGCATCCAGTGCGGTTGAGCGGGTCGGCTTTCGTCATGTGGGGATTGGCGGCGACCAGGGTGAAGGCGTCGATGGTGCGGTCTTCGATGTGGCTTTTCATCTGGAAGCGGTCTGCCAGGAGCGCCTGGACCATGTGGGGGAGGAGGTCGAAGTCGAACTGGGGCTTGCCGTCTGGGCCGATGGCCTGGGCTTCGGGCGCGGCCTTGGCGAGGAGGTCCCAGTGGTCCTGGCCGAGCCATTTGGGTGCGTTGGCGATGAGGTCGTCGTCGCCGGGATTAAGGTTCCAGGCGTAGTCGATGAGGTCCTTCAGGGTGAAGTTGGTTACGTTGACCTGGTTGGCGGTGATGCGGCCCGTCTGCTGTGCTCCGGGCTTGCTGGGGGTGAGGACGGCGACGTCGAACTCGGCGGGCGGCGTCGGCGGAAGCGCCTTGTCCAGGCCGGGAGCGTTGGGGGTGGGCTTCTCATCCACCTTATCTACCACGACGACGGGCGTGGGGTACTGCTCCGGCGCGAGCTTGAGGCCAAGCTGCTTCTGCACCGCGTCGAAGATGGAGATGCCGTCGGCGCCGGCTTTTGCAAGGTTGCCGCGCGAGGTCCAGTGAATGTCGAAGTCCCACGAACCCTGGATGCCGGTTGCGTTCACCACCGGATTGGTCAAATAGCCGCCAGCCAAACCTTTCAGGTTTTGCGCAATTTCATCCAGTGTCAGGTTGTGGCAGGTGATGTAGTTGTATGCGACTCCGCCCGGCGGGGTGGCGGGATGATTTGGCGTGTTGTCGCACCCGGGCGTGCCGGTACCGTCGGACGGCTTGAGCTTGGAAGCGCCTTTATCTACGCGCAAGACGTAGGAAGCGAGTGGGTGGGTGTCGTTGTGGGTGACGAGGTGGAAGCGGTTGGCGAGCAGGGCGCGGAGCATGAGCTTGACGTCGTCGGGCGAGGTGGCGCGAGGGGCGCGGGCGGAGACATCGAAGCGGTCGATGCCGAGCCAGGACGGACCGGAGAGAACATTGTCGGAGTCCATGCCGTAGGCCAGCGCGATCATGTCGAGCATGGTGGCGTTGTGCAGGATGTAGCGGTCGCCGCGCAGCGATCCTCCGGTGAAGTATGGCGTGGCTGTGTGCGCGCTGGGCTGGACGTCGGCGAGTTCGAAGGCAGGTGGGGTTGCGGCTGCCGTTGCCGCGGGCTGGGCGGCGGCGGGAGCAATCGCAGTTTGTGCGATGAGAGGGCTGGCGAGAAGAGCTAGAAGGGTTGCGCTTGCGAAGGCTCGCATCGTCTTAATCATTTGAACCGCCTTTGAGATGCAGAAGAAATCATTGAGACAATGGGCCGGGGGACGCTCAATCTTCCTACGATTATTTGTACCGTGTTGTTCCCATGCCACGCTAGTTTTCGGTGGGGAGCTTCATTCCACGGCGAAGCTGTATCCAGTTTGCTCCCGGCGATGGGGTGTATCGCGGGTGATTCCGGGTGCATCTAAAATTGACTTGACTGTGTGCGGGGCGCGATCTAGTCTGTGCGCAACTTCGGCAAATTATTGGCAACCCACGCCAATCCGATCGCAAGCCCGCATACGATTCACCGTGCTGCGCGGAGCTTGCGCGATTGCCGGGCACCAATCGCAGATCGGTCATTTTGGATGAGCTTATCGGCATGGGTGAACCCATGCCCTTCCGATCCATCCGCGCTGACAGAGTTGTCCCCCAAACCAATCCAAGAATTTGCACGTCCTGACGGAGGTCAGAAAACCACTTGATAAAAAAATCGCTCGAGATCACGCCTGGTATTGAGCCCCTGTACGGGACCCGCGACGAGAACCTTCGGCTGATGGAGGACGGGCTTCAGGTGACGATCGATCTGCGCTCGGACGCGATCGAGATTGGAGGCGCGCCAGAGAGCGTGGAGCAGGTGACGCGCATCTTTGCCGACTTCGAGGCGCTGCGCAAGTCGGGCGTGACGCTGCAGAACGGCGAACTGAAGGGAATGCTGCGGCTGGTGATCGCGGACCCGGAGGTGACGCTGAAGTCGCTGGTGGATTCGGGGAGGCAGCGTTCGACGGGAGTGAAGCGGATGGTGCAGCCGCGTTCGCCCAATCAGCGGAAGTATGTGGAGGCGATCGAGCAGTGTGACATGACCTTCGGGCTGGGGCCGGCCGGAACGGGAAAGACGTATCTTGCCGTGGCGATGGCCGTCGCGGCACTGATGGCGAAGCGGGTGAACCGGATCATCCTGGTGCGGCCGGCGGTGGAGGCGGGCGAACGGCTGGGATTCCTGCCGGGGAGCTTGCAGGAGAAGGTCGATCCGTATCTGCGGCCTCTGTACGACGCGCTCTACGACCTGCTGGACCAAGGCAAGGTGGACAACCTGCTGGAACGGAATGTGATCGAGGTGGCGCCGCTGGCGTTCATGCGCGGGCGCACGCTGAACGACGCGTTCATCATTATGGATGAGGCGCAGAACACCACGATGGAGCAGATGAAGATGTTTGTGACGCGCATGGGCAACGGCTCGAAGGCGGTGATTACGGGCGACCTGACGCAGATCGATCTGCCCAATCCGAAGAAGTCGGGGCTGTTCGAGGCGCTGCAGGTGCTGGAGGGAGTGGAGGGGATACGCTTCTGCCACTTTGAAGAAGTCGACGTCGTCCGTCATCATTTAGTCCAGCGGATTGTGCGGGCCTACGACAGCTATGGGCGGGCGCAGCAGTTGCCGCTGGAGCTGGGCGACGCGGAGCAGGGAACAGAGAACCAGGCAACAGGGATCAGGGAACAGGGAACAGAAAAATCCAAACTACAGTAAGCGTGAAGAGGAAACTTATCGATGCACTGGTACTTTTATCTGCTGGAATTTTTGGGTGGGGCATTTCTCGCCAACGGAGTCCCGCATTTTGTGCAGGGGACCTGCGGGAATCCGTTCCAGTCGCCGTTCGGCAAGCCGTCGGGGGTGGGCGAGTCGTCGCCGCTGACGAATGTTCTGTGGGGATTCGGGAACCTGTTGGCCGGAGCGCTTCTGCTTCACTTCTTCCGGCCGCGAGGCTGCTCGGTTGCGTTGGGGTGGGGCGCGGTGGGGCTGGGAGTGCTGCTGATGTCGATCTTTAATGCCACGCATTTCGGCGAGGTGCGCTCGGGCAAGCTCTAGTAGCATCAGATAACAGATGATTACCCTGGAAGCTCCGAGTCGTATGGCAGACGAGCCTGACCTCTGGCAGAAGCTGGGGCTGTCGGCCTCTGGGCTTGCGCGGTTTCTGAATCGCGCGCGGGCGGCGGTGGTGCTCGAGGGCGAGGTGCATGTGTTGCTGGCCGACGACGCGACGCTGAAGCGGCTGAACCGGACGTTTCGCGGGAAGAATGTTGCGACCGATGTGCTGTCATTTCCGGCGGGGGACGCGAATGGCTCGGGAGTGGCGGGCGATCTGGCGATCTCGCTGGAGACGGCGGAGCGGCAGGCGGTGCGGTTTGGCCACTCGCTGAGGGACGAGGTGAGGGTGCTGCTGCTGCATGGAGTGCTGCATCTGGCTGGATTCGACCATGAGGCGGATGCGGGCGAGATGGCGGCGCGCGAGGCCGAGCTTCGGCGGGAGTTGCGTGTGGAGACGAGTCTGATTGCAAGGGTGACTGAGGTTGGAACAACGACAAAAGCAGATTCCTCCGCTGCGCTGCGGAATGACAAACTAAAGAACAAGCAAATGCGAACTGCGGGGATTCTACCTGCCCCAGCCAGCAAGCTGGCCGGGGGCCCCGTTCGCTTCGCTCAGAATGACAAACGATATAGCTCCGCTCGGGATGACGGCAATACAGTTGTGGCTGGCAAAGGGGTGCGGGCGTGAGCGGGGCGTATGGAGTGACGCTGGCGGGGCTGCTGGCGGTGCTGGCGCTGGCGGCGTATGTGGACCGCGTGTACAGCGAGATGGGGAAGTTCCTGGCGCGCGAATACCAGGACAACATTGACGCGTGGACGCAGGTGGTGGAGCCGAGGCTGCACCTGGGGCGCGAGAGCCTGGCGCTGTCGGCGTCGGTGCTGCGGCAGCTTGCGCTGTCGGCGATTGCGCTGCTGCTGGGGTTGCGGCTGTATCTCGCGGTGGTCTTTGGCGAGGCGTCGCTGGGGAGCGAGGTTGCGCTGACCGGTTTGGAACTGGTGCTGCTGATCCTGGTCTTCGACCGGCTGATTCCGCAGGTCCTGTTTGCGCGGACGCGCGGGCTGTGGATTGCGCGCATTCGCTATCTGCTGGAGGCGCTGTTCTACCTGATTCTGCCGGTGACGCTGACGCTGGGGCTGCTGCTGTCGATTGTGGCGCTGGCCGAGCCGGAGGATCACCGAAGAGGAGGAGCATCCGTCGGAGGCGATGGACGCGCTGCTGGAGGCGGGCGAGGAAGAGGGGATACTGGAGGAGAGCGACCGCGAGCTGGTGCGGTCCGCGGTGGAGTTTGGCGACAAGGTGGTGCGCGAGGTGATGACGCCGCGCCCGTCGATCTTCGCCGTGCCGGAGGGGATGTCGCTGGCGGAGCTGCTGGAGGAGCTGAAGGAGAATGCCTTCTCGCGCGTGCCTGTGTTTGCCGGATCGCTGGACCATGTGACGGGGATTGTCTTTGCGCGCGACCTGCTGCATGTGCGGGATGCGGACGCGGCCACTCGCACGGTGGGGCAGTTGCAGAAGCCGGCGGAGTTTGTGCCGGAGACGAAGAAGGTGGCCGAGCTGCTGCGCGAGATGCAGTTGGAGAAGCAGCACATGCGGATCGTGATCGACGAGTATGGCGGCGTGGCTGGGCTGGTGACGATCGAAGATCTGCTGGAGGCGATTGTGGGCTCGATCGCCGACGAGCACGACGAAGCCGAGGAGGTCGACGAGCCGGTGCGCGAGGCCGACGGGCGGTTCGTGGTGCCGGGGAGCTTCGACCTCTCACGACTGCGCGAACTGTTTGCGGAGCCGGAGGAGAGCGAGGCGGAGGGTTCGCAGGCTGGCGACGGGGATTCAGACGAAGAGGGACGGGAGATGATGGCGCATCGGCTGCCACTCTTCTTTCCGCAGCACTACGAGGCGACTACGCTGGGTGGGCTTGTGTCGGAGATTGCAGGGCACATTCCGCTGCCGGGCGAGGTGGTGGAGGAGGATGGGCTGCGGCTGGAGGTTCTGGCCTCGACCGATCGCAAGGTGGAGCGGGTGCGCGTGGGGCTGGTGGAGACATCGGAGTAAAAGCTGGACGTTCCGGCTTGGCAGGCTACTTGTGCGCGCGGCGGGGGATAATGGTGGGATGGCATTTCGTTCGGGATTCGTTTCGATTATTGGCCGGCCCAACGCGGGCAAGTCGACGCTGCTGAATGCGCTGCTGGGGCAGAAGCTCGCGATTGTGACGCACAAGCCGCAGACCACGCGCACGCGCATCCACGGAGTGCTTGAGGTCCCGCTGAAGAAAAAGGCAAAAGGCGAGGCGGGACATCCGGCGGCGCAGGTGGTGTTGGTGGATACGCCGGGCATTCATAAGCCGGAGTCGCAGCTCGACCGGCGGATGATGCAGGAGGTGCAGGACGCGCTGGAGACGCGCGATGCGGTGCTGTTTATGGTGGACGTGACGCATCGGCTGGCGAAGGTTGGTGATGAGATCCCCATGTCTCAGAAGCGAGACATGGGGCACCCGGCGAAGGCGGAGACAGTAGGCCCGAAGATTACGGGGCGGATGGCGATGAGCGCTGCGGAGGACGACTTCGCGCTGTCGCTGGTGAAGCGGCTGGACTGCCCCGTGGTGCTGGTGCTGAACAAGATCGACGCGGTGCGCAAGGAGGAGTTGCTGCCGCTGATGGCGCACTGGAGCGGGCTGCACACGTTTGCCGAGGTGGTGCCGATCTCGGCGCGCAAGAAGGAAGGGTTGGACCTGCTGCTGGAGAAGATCGTCGCGGTGCTGCACGAGGGGCAGCGATACTTCCCGCGCGACCAGGTGACGGATCAGCCGGAGCGGTTTCTTGTCGCGGAGCTGATCCGCGAAAAGATATTGATGCTGACCGGCGAAGAGGTGCCGTACGCGACGGCGGTGGTGATTGAGCGGTTCGAGGAACCGGCCTCGGCGAAGAAGATGAAGGACGGGCGGCTGCCGGTGACCAAGATTGCGGCGGCGATCTACTGCGAACGGACGGGACAGAAGGCGATCCTGATCGGCAAGCAGGGTGCGATGCTGAAGGCCATCGGCACGGCGGCGCGCAAGGAGATCGAGAGCCTGCTGGGTACGCGGGTATTTCTGGAACTCTTCGTCAAGGTGCAGGAGGAGTGGCGCTCCAGCCGCGGGTTCGTCGAGGAGCTGGACTGGCGGCGGCAGTTGGAGCAGATCGCAGCGAAACAGCAGCGCGAAGAATAGGGCGCAGTCGAGCGAAATACGGAGATTCTGGCTGCGCCAGAATGACGACACTTCAGTGAAAATAAATATGACAAGGGGGCTTGACATGATGCGGCAGATTATGTAAAGTAGGCTTGTCATAAAGGAAAGGGAGCCAAACATGGGTTGTCTGACCAAGAATCCTGCCGTGCGGCGATTTTATCTGCGAACGGCTGCCACAACGGGAATCTACATTGTGCTGACCATTTTCATTGCGCTGTATTTTTATCGATTCCATCCGCATGGGATGTGCGCTTACCTGCTTGCCCTTCTGCCCGCGATTGCATTGACTGGATTCATCGTTACGATCGGACTCTATCTGGCCGAGGAGAAGGATGAGTTTCAGCGCGACCTGATGGTGCAGGCGCTGCTGTGGGGATTGGGTGGCGTGCTGGTCTTCACCACTGCGTGGGGATCGCTGGAGACGTTTGTCCACATCAGGCACTTTCAGCCCACATGGACCTACCTGGTCTTCTGGATTTTTTTCATCCTGCGTACGCCATTTCTGCTGCGGAAGTACCGGTAAAGGAATAGGAGCCAATCATGAACTGCCTGCAACAGAATTCCGCGACTCGCCGTTACCTATACCGGTTTGTACCCACGATGACCGCATATGCCGTGGCGCTTCTCTTTGCGGAGTGGGCGCTTCACAGGTTTCATCCCACTGGCGCGATGCTGTACGCGCTGGCTGTGCTGCCGGCGATCCCGATTATCGGAATCATCGTTGTGGTCGGGCTGTACCTGGCCGAGGAGAAGGACGAGTTTCAACGCAACCTGCTGGTGCAGGCGCTGCTGTGGGGACTGGGAGCGATCCTGTCGCTGACGTCGGTATGGGGATTTCTCCAGTTGTACGCGCACGTTCATCCCTTCCAGCCTTTCATGGCGTTTCCGCTGTTCTGGATGTTTCAGGGGATTGCAACGGCCGTGCTGCGCTGGACGTACCGGTGATGGAAAGGAAACCAAGCATGGAGTGCAAAGAAAAAATGAGTTGGTCGCAGCAGTGGTCGCAAAAAACTCCTGCTGCACGCCGTTATTTTTTCCGTTTCAATTGCGCAATATTTTTCTTTGTCGCGCTTAGTTTTGTTCTCTGCTATTTGGCCTTACACGGGTTCCATCCAAGAGGAACTATCGCGTGCATCGTCGCGGTCCTGCCGGCGATAGCGATCGTTGCGGCCCTGGTCAGCGGTGGAATGTATCTGAGCGAAGAGACGGATGAGTTTCAGCGTCATTTGTTTGTTCAGTCGATCCTCTGGGGCGTTGGCGGGATCATGGTACTCACTTCGGTTTGGGGATATCTCCAGATTTATACCCACATCAGCCATTTCTTCACCATCTGGACGTACCCCTTCTTCCTGCTGTTCCAGGCCATTGCTTGGGGCGTGCTGCGCTGGAGGAACCGATGAAGAACCGGCTGCGTGTGCTGCGCGCGGAGCGGGAGTGGTCGCAGGCCGACCTGGCCGAGCGGCTGGAGGTGTCGCGCCAGTCAGTCAACGCGATCGAGACCGGCAAGTACGACCCATCGCTTCCGCTGGCGTTCCGCATTGCGCGTCTGTTCGAGAGCAGCATCGAGGCGATCTTCACGGACGAGGTGTAAAGCGCGCAGGCCAAGAGCGAGAAGCAGATTCCTTGCGCTGCGGAATGACAAACAAAAAGGCAAGAGACAAATACTGAGATTCTGGCTGCGCCAGAATGACGAATTGGGCGGGGCCCTCATCCCGCCCATCACGTGAAACGAAGGCGCGATGGATGGAGTACTCGCAAATTGATGATCGTTTGCTCGCCCCAGTTGCGCTGCCGCGATAAACTAATAGAAACTATGACGACGAAAAAAGAACTGCTCACGACGCCTGTAAAGCATATCGACATCACGCAGCACAACGTAGTGGCGCTGGTGGATGCGATGGCCTCGATGGCCTACACCTCGCGGGACACGGCGCGGGCGGCTTCAATCTATGAAATGATGCTGCGCGACACGGAGTGCGGGGTGATTCTGTGCCTTGCCGGGTCGCTGATCTCGGCGGGCCTGCAGAAGCTGTTTGTCGAGCTGGTGCGCAGGAACATGGTGGACGCGATTGTTTCGACGGGCGCGAACATTGTGGACCAGGACTTCTTTGAGGCGCTGGGATTCCGGCACTATATTGCGGGCGATGAGTACAAGTACGGCAACGGCGACGCGGAACTGCGCGAGCTGATGATCGACCGTATATACGACACGTTCATCGACGAGGAGGAGCTGCGCATCTGCGACGAGACGACCCAGAAGATCATCGACTCGCTGGAGCCGCGGCCTTATAGTTCGCGGGAGATCCTGCGCGAGTTTGGCGCGTATCTGGAGCGCGAGGGGCGGACGCCGTCGAAGGGGAACAACGACTCGATCATCCTGGCGGCGTACGAGAAGGATGTGCCGATCTTCTGCCCGGCGTTCTCTGACTGCTCGGCTGGGTTCGGGTTTGTGGCGCACCGGCACGCACGGCAGGGCAAGCCGACGGTGTCGATCGACTCTGCCAAGGACTTCGATGAGCTGACGCAGTTGAAGATTGCCAACCCGACGACGGGGCTGCTGATGATTGGCGGCGGAGTTCCCAAGAACTTTGCCCAGGACATCGTAGTGGCGGCGGAGGTGCTGGGGGCCGACGTGCCGATGCACAAGTACGCGATCCAGATCACGGTGGCGGACGTGCGCGACGGGGCGCTATCGGGCTCGACGCTGAAGGAGGCGAGTTCGTGGGGCAAGGTGGACACCACGTTTGAGCAGATGGTGTACTCCGAGGCCACGCTGGCGCTGCCTTTTGTGGCGGGCTATGCGCTGCACAAGGGTGCGGCGGCGGGGCGACGGGGCAAACAGTGGGGACGGATCCTGGAGCGGAGTAAAAAAACGGCTACCACATAATGCGATAGAGGGGTATAAGGGTAGGTGCCCCACCTGTAGATTTCATCTCTCAGCGTCGAATCACGGGTAACATGAGGCCATCGACGATGAGCTTTTCACTGACAATATTCAGCGGTCTATTTTTGACGTGCATCTGTCTGCTTGGCGTTCTGGCGCTGCGGCTCGCCCGAAAAGTGCGCCAGCAAGAGCGCGACCTGGGCGGACTGAGTCAGACTCTCGAGCGCAGCCGCGAACACGCCGAGGAGCAGAAGCACCGGCTGGCCGAGCGATCGGACCTGGACCGCGCGAAGGACGAGTTCATATCGACGGTGTCTCACGAACTGCGCACTCCGCTGACCAGCATTCGCGGGGCGCTGGGGCTGCTGTCGTCGGGGCTGCTGGGCAACGTGGATGCCAGGGCGCATAACCTGCTGCGCATCGCCTCGACCAACACCGAACGGCTGATCCGGCTGATCAACGACATTCTGGACCTGGAGCGGATGGAGTCTGGCCGGTCGCCGGTGAACCTGCGCCGCTGCTCGTTGGTTGACCTGTCGCGCGAGGCCGTCGAGATGATGAGCGCACTGGCCGAAGCAGCGCAGATCCGCCTGGAGATGAACAGCTACGCGGCGCACGACGCAATCTACTTCGACGCCGACCCGGACCGAATCCTGCAGGTGCTGACCAACCTGCTGTCGAACGCGATCAAGTTCTCGCCGGAGGGCTCGACGGTCTCGCTCGAGATTGACGCCAATACCGACGCTCTGTCGTTGAAGGTGATCGACCGCGGGCGCGGGATTCCGGTGGACAAGCTGGAGAGCATCTTCGACCGCTTCCAGCAGGTTGAGTCGACGGACTCCAGCAAGAAGGGGGGCACGGGGCTTGGTCTGGCGATCTGCCGCAGCATCATTCAACAGCACGGGGGTCTGATCTGGGCGCAGCCGAATGAAAGCTGGGGGCAGCTGGACCACAACGGGGCACCGACGAATCCTGGCACCACGTTCTGCGTTCAGTTCTGCCGGAGCGCGCGCATTGGCGATACTGCATCTCCACGGGAGATTGCACCGTTGGCCGAGCGTGGCGAGGGCCTTATTCTGGTGTGCGACGACGACCCTGGTATCCGCACGGTTGTCCGCGAACAGCTTCGCCGGCACGGATACGACGTGATCGAGGCGGGCAGCGGCGAAGAGGTGATAGCCCTTGCCAATGAGCAGACCATGCGAAATGCACCGTCGCCCGCCATCTCGGCCATTCTGCTGGATCACTACCTGCCCGGGCTCAACGGCTGGGAGACACTGCGGCAACTGAAAAGCTCGGCGACGACGGCGGCGATTCCTGTGGTGATCCTGAGCGTGAGCTCGCCCAGCGAGCGGCCTCTGCTGGTGGGCGAGGCCCAGGGCTGGGTGCAGAAGCCCTACAACGAGAGCCTTCTGCTGGACGAACTGGGACGCGTGTTAAAGAGCAAGGCGGGCACGGTGAAGGACCCGAAGCACAACCTGCGCACCAGCCGGCTGACGGCATGAGAGAGTAGCAAGAGCCATGCGCAGGATTCTGATCATCGACGACGAAGAAGACATCCGCGAGGTTGCGGCCCTCTCTCTGGAGGCCACGGCCGGCTGGGAGATTGTGACCGCAAGCAGCGGTGCCGATGGCATCCTGGCGGCGGGCAACAGCAAGCCGGTGCCAGACGCCATCCTGATGGATGTGATGATGCCGGAGATGGATGGGCCGACCACATTTCGCATGATGCAACAGAACCCCGAACTGGCCGGCATTCCCGTGATTCTGCTGACCGCCAAGGTGCAGGGCGTGGACCAGCGGCGGTTTGCCGATCTGGGAGTGGCGGCAGTGCTGTTCAAGCCGTTCAACCCGCTCACGCTGGCAGACCAGATCTGCGAGAAGCTGGGTTGGAAGGACTGATGGGAGAGGCTTGCGCGGAAGCACGCGCGCCAATGATGCATACGACCGAGATGCTTCGAGGGACGATATGAACGAGACCGAAACCGACGACAAAACCGCATCGCTACTGGCAGCGCTCTGGTTGCGCAACCTTCCGCTGGTGGAGGAGCGCCTCGCCCTGCTCGACCGTGCGACCGCGGCCATTGCGGACGGCAGGCTTACGGAAGAGTTGCGCGAGGAGGCCAGCCACACTGCGCACAAGCTGGCCGGGTCGCTGGGGATGTATGGCTACGACGAGGGAACGCGCATTGCGCGGGAGATTGAAGTGCTGCTGGTGGGCGATGGCACGCCCGATGCGGCGCGGCTTGAGCAATCTGGTCGCGGAGCTGCGGCAGGCGGTCTTCCCGGAGGCGTAGCGATTAGAGCATTTCTCCTGATCCTGCCCACCGGATGATTCCTCGAAAGCCGTTTTTCTTGAGGAAAAACGGCGCAAGTTACTCGTCTCGGCGTACACCATCAGGAGAAATGCTCTACTTCGACTGGTGAACGGCCCAGGCGGCAAGATCCTGTGCGGCCTCCAAGCCGTCGTACTGGCGCATCTTGCGGCCATCGGCGTACTCGTTGTAGACCCACGGGTCGGTGACGGCGAGGACGACTCCCTTGCCGAGGTGGGAGATGGCGATCATGATGTCGCCGTGGTCGGTGACGACGGCCTTGGCCGGGCCTCTGACCGTAATGGAGCAGGTATCTTTCATAAATGCCGAAAAGCCCGCGCCGAAGATGCCGGTGTTGGCGGGGATGACGACCTCGCCCGAGGCGTGGTCTTCGCCGACGACGTGGTGCGAGAGGACCGGGTTGAAGTGGATTCCGAAGCGATCACTGAGAGTGTTGAAGCCGGTGAACTCGGTGTTGTCGCGGTCGTTGGAGAAGAGCAGAAGGACGCCGCCGGAGCGGACCCAGGCCTCGATGGCGTCGCCGCTGGGCTTGTCCATGGTGTGCGGGTTGGGGTTCTTGATGGGGATGTCGGGCGAGGCGATGAGGTATATATTGGCGTGCGCGAGCGCGGCGGCGGTGGGTGCGGCGGGTAGCGTGGCGAGCGAGACGCCGTAGCTCTGGAAGGCGCGGCCGAAGAGCGAATAGCCGCTGGCTGAGTCGTCGTCCCACTTGTAGTGGAAGGGCTCGGTCTGGCCGAAGGCGTTCTTGCGGGTCTGCGAGTTGAACCAGGCATCGATGAGCGCGGTCTTGTGCTGGCCGAGGGATTGGGTTGCGGACTGCTCCATCTCGGAGCCGGCGAGGAGGAATGCGCCGACGCCTTTTTTGTCCTGATCGACGACTGGCTCGTGGATGTAGTAGTTGTAGTCGCCAGCGCGGAAGGGAGTGCCACCGAGACCGCCGACCTTGACCGTGTTTTGCAGGACGAGCGTGCCATCGGGATTGGCGGCAATGAACTGCTTCTGAATGCCCTCCCACGCGCGTTTGGCGTTCTCTTCATCGGCTTGAGGCAGATAGCCCATGCGCACGCCCCTGGCCAGCGCGTAGGTGAACATGCAGCTTGCGGAGGCCTCGAAGAAATTGCCCGGCTCGCTGCCGTGAGTCATGACCTGCCACCAGAGTCCGGTCTTTGCGTCCTGAACCTCGATGACCGCGGCCATG
Source organism: uncultured Acidobacteriaceae bacterium (assembly GCA_963828115.1). Taxonomy (GTDB): domain Bacteria; phylum Acidobacteriota; class Terriglobia; order Terriglobales; family Acidobacteriaceae; genus Edaphobacter. Next base: position 5,992 of record CAWHDN010000008.1, on the reverse strand, counting down.
GTGCGATTGAGCGCGGCGATAAGCGCGGCGCGTTGCGGATGGGACTGGTCGCTTGACGGGGGGAACCAGTCGAGCGTATCGACGAGGGCCATCGCGTACCAGCCCATGGCGCGTCCCCAGACCTCGGGGCTGAGGCCGGTGGTCTTGTCGGCCCAGGACATCTGCTTGGACTCGTCCCAGCCGTGGCGCAGGAGGCCGGAGTCCGGATCGCGCATGTTGGCGTCCATCAGCAGAAGCTGTTTGGCGATGTCGTCGAAGTCGGCGGGGGATTGGAAGGTGACGGCGTATTCGGCGCGAAAGGGTTCGGCCATGTAAGCGCCGTCGAGCCACATCTGGTTGGGATAGATCTGCTTGTGCCAGTAGCCGCCGGAGGGAGTGCGCGGCTGAAGGGCGAGTTGATCGTGGAGAAACTTCGCGGCGAGCGCGTACTTGGGCTGCGATGTGACGCGGTAGAGGAAGAGGACGGCGCGGCCCATCTCGATGTTGTCGAGGGTGTGGGTCTCGGCCTTGTAGCCGACAATGCTGCCATCGGCGGCGATGCATGGATCGACGGCTGCCTTGATGAAGTTGAAGATGGCGGGGTCGGCGGTGTTGTGCCACATGGCGGCCATGCCGTCGAGGCGGAAGCCGTCTTCGTATCCCCAGGTGCAGGCGGTGGGGGTGGTGGACGGGTGCTGGAGGAGGACGGTTGCGGCCATCTGTTGGGCGGGGATGATTGCGGCTGGCGTGGACTGCGCGGGGGTGGGCCCTGCCGGTGCCGCACTCTGCACGGGGGTGGTCTGCGCGGCGGCGCAGGCGGTGAAGCCGAGGATGAATGTTGTGGCGAGTCGCCTGGTCAGTCGCATGATTCGTTCTCCGCTGATCAGCATACCGCGTGCGTGGGATGGAAGTCGCTCAGGGGCTAAAGCTGAAGTGTTCCTCGTTCGCATTCAATGAAAGAGTAGCCAGGATATTTATGCTTGACGTACAGCATACAGATGGGTATTCTTGGCCTATGATCCAGAGTTGTCGCGACAAGCGTACGCGTGACTTTGCCGCCGGCAAACGGGTCAAGGAGTTTTCTGGCTTCGAGCACGCGGTGCGGATGAAGATGGACCGGATGGAAGCCGCGACTTCGGTGAAAGATCTTTCAGCGTTGCCAGGAAATCGTTTTGAGGCGCTCAAGGGCGAACGCAAAGGGCAGTGGAGCATCCGAATCAACGAGCAATGGAGAATCTGTTTCGAGTGGCCAAATGGCACAAAGGGCCCCGCCAACGTAGAGATTGTGGACTATCACTAACAGGAGAGAGCGATGGAAGCGATACATCCAGGAGAGCATCTGGCGGAGGAGTTGAACGCGATGGAGATGAGCGCGGCGGAGTTCTCGCGCCAGATCGGCGTGCCCACCAACCGCGTGACGCAGATTCTGAACGGACGCCGCTCGATTACCGGCGACACGGCGCTGCGACTGGCGCATTTCTTCGCCACCAGCGCGGAGTTCTGGCTCAATTTGCAGAGCCTCTATGAGATTCGGCTTGCAAAACAAAAGTCGGGAAGCGCGATCAAGTTGCTACCCACCATCAAGAGCTACACGCGATGCGCATCCAAAGCTGCTTAGAGAGTGGGCGGAGGAGCGCCGACGTGGTGTGGCGCTCTCCCGGGTGAGGCTGCTACTGGGCTGCGACCACGACGATCTTGAACGTGTCCGGCTTCTGTTTGGGGCGAGTGCCTGCTACGGCGGGTTCCAGATCGACGGCGGGCAGGTAGATGCGGTGGGTCTCCGCGTTCATGCCCATGGTTTTTGCACCGGTGGGCGTCTTGACTACTTGCGCAACGTCGAATTTACCGGCTTTTTCGGCGGCGACGGTCAGGGTGCCGTCTCCAGCGCTGGCGAAGGCGAGGCCTGCGCCTGCTGCGGTGGCGTCCACGCCCGCGCCAATGGGAAGCGAGGCCTCGATCTTGCCGGTTTCATCGTTCATGACGACCAGCTTTTGCGGGTTGCGGCAGCCGATGAAGAGGCGGTGGCTGGCTGGGTCGATCGCCATACCGACCGGGTGACCGGCGGGCGCGACCGGCCAGCGCGAGACGACAGAGCGCGACTTGAGGTCTACGACGGCCACGACATCCTTGTCTTCAAGATTGACGAAGACCTTGCCGGAGCCGTCGGAGGCGAGAAACTCTGGCTTGCCGCCCAGGTCGATGGAGGTGACTTTGCCGTTTGCCGGATCGATGTCCGGGGCGAAGGTCATGAGGGTGCCTCCGTCGCCGGAGACGGCGAGGACGCGGTCGAGTTTGGCGTCGTAGATGATGCCGTCCGCATCGGGCATGGCGGCGAGCTTGCCCAGGACGGCGTAGGTCTTCAGGTCGAAGACGAGGATAGCGCCGGGGCCGCCGCCATCGGTGATGAATCCTCGGTTGAGTCTGGGCACGATGGCCACGCCGTGGGAGCGCACCTGGCCTGGAATGTCGCCCAGCACCTTGCCGGAGTCGGTGTCGATGGCCTGGGTGTGGGTGGCGCGGGTAACGAAGAGCCGGTGTCCCGGCGCGTCGATGGTGACGTAGTCCCAACTGCCCTCTCCGCCGATGTGGAAGGTCTGGACGACTGCCCAGTTGGACTGGGCGAGGCAGGGCATGGCTGCAAGGATCAGCAACGTGGCCAGAGGCTTCACGATCTTTTGAATGGTTCGCAAATCAGTTCTCCTTATAGAGTGCGATCAACTTTGGTGCGCAATTAATTTTGTTCCAGGCACGACGGTCGCTACAGCCATGAATCCTGAAGTCTTTCAGTCCGAGGGTAGAGGACCCAGCTTAATTTAGTGTGAAGCCGGAAGGGAGGATGAGATATTGCTGTGAAACAGGCGCTTAGTGCTGGAGGGCGAGGGCGATCTCGTGGGTGGGGATGGCTCCTTCGCGCAGGATCATCCAGGAGTTTCCGCCGCCGGAGAGGTCGACGATGGTGGTGGGCGTGGAGCGGGCGGTGGGGCCACCGTCGACGATGAGAGGAATCTGGTTGCCGAGCTGCTCGCTGACGCTGGCGGCGTCGGTACACTCGGGCATTCCGCGCAGGTTGGCGGAGGTTGCGGTGATGGGCAGACCGAGGAGGTCGACGACGGCGCGTGCGATGGCGTTCTCCGGCACGCGCAGGGCGACGTTTCCGGTGTTGGCGGTGACACGCAGGGGCAGGCGGGTTCCGGCCTTGACGACGAGGGTGAGCGGGCCGGGCCAGAAGCGCTCGGCGAGACGGTCGAATGCGGTGTCGATCTCGCGGGCGAGGCCGTAGGCCTGTGCGGTCTCGCTGATGAGCAGGGAGAGCGGCTTGTGGCGGGCGCGGCTCTTGACCTCGTAGATGCGGTCGACGGCGCGCAGGTTGATGGGATCGACGGCCAGGCCATAGAAGGTGTCGGTGGGCAGCGCGACGACGTTGCCGGCGGAGAGCGAGCGGACGACCTGAGCGATCAGTTCCGTTTCGGGCTCGTCCGGGTGGATGCGGAGTATCTCGGCCGTCAAATGATTCTCCTGTGCGAGAGGCTGGAGATGGGATGCGATGGAGAACAACGCAAGTCCATAGCATACCTCTGACGGCGAACCATGAGCAGACGATGTTTGTCGAGTGAGGTGGGAAGAGGGATACTGGGGGCAGCGCGACATCGCTGCAGTTCCACTGTCAGCTTCTGGGCCGGGAATGCTGTAGCCTTGCCATCGAGATTCTCTGCCATATGGGTTCCACATCCACCAGTTCGCCGAAACGCCGCTTCAGACTGCCAAAGCGCGGCACGCGTGCGGCGAAGCGGCGGGAGACGACGGCGCGACTGTTGCTGCGGCGATCGCTGGGCGTCGCGCTGCTGCTGGCGTTGGGGTGGATTGGCTGGCTCACCCTCCAGATCAACGAGGTAGCGGGGAAGGACGAGGCGCGGCCGGCGGACGCAATCGCGGTCTTCGGTGCGGCGGAGTACGGCGGACGCCCCTCGCCGGTGCTGCACGCGCGGTTGGACCACGCGGTGGAGCTTTACCGCGAGCAGATTGCGCCATTGGTGATTACGCTGGGCGGCGGCAGCGAGCTGGACAAGGGAAAGACCGAGGGCGGCGTGGGGCGCGACTACCTGTTGGCGAACGGGATTCCGTATGAGCGGATCGTGGCGGAGACCGAGTCGGTGGACACCGAGCAGCAGGTCCGGCGGCTGGCGGAGATTTCTCGGGAGAGGCATTTAAACAGCATTGTGGTGGTGAGCGATGGGACGCACCTGTTCCGCGTGCGCGCGCTGTGCCAGGATGCAGGGCTGATTGTCTACACGTCGCCGCGCGGAACGCTGGGGCACATTGACGACTACGATCTGGCGTTGCGCTACTTCCACGAGATGCTGAGCTATACGCTGCTGCGGCTGCATGTGAACGTGGGCTGGCTGCATGGGCGGGCGGACGCATAGGAAGTTGCAGGTTGTCACTTGAAGACGGGCGGGGGTGGTTTTGATGGTGGCGGGAGCGCAGGGGGCCGGGTTGATTTACAATCTAGCCTTGAGCGTCGTCAGACTCGGCGGTAGCGTGGGAGAAGTTTTGCAATCAGCGGAAGTGCAGTCGGCAGGGATCGGGAAGCGGCGCGGGATTCAGAGGACGGTGCCCGGAGCGGCGTCTCCTGGGCGCGCGGCAGCGGCGTTGGCGGGACTGGCCGCATCGATGGCGATGATTGCCGGGTGCGGAAACACATATCGGCCTGTTGAGACAGCGATCGCCGTGGTGGGCCCAGCGGCACAGCCGGCCAAGTATGCAATGGCGGTGTCGAGCCCGGGGCCAAACTCCAACGGACTGGTGACGATGGTGGACTTCTCCGGCGACACGGTGCTGTCGACGGCGGAGCTGGGGGTGAATCCGTATTTCTTTGCCTTGAACACGAACGGGTCAACTGGCGGTTATACGCTGAACAGCGACAAGACGGTGACCTCGTTCGAAATATCGACGACGTCGCTGATCACCAGCAATGTATTGAACTCGACGCTGCTGGCGGGGGCGAACCCTACGAGCCTCTATGCAGCGTCGAATACGACCTTCATCGCCGACCCCGGGGTCAACGCGATCGATCAACTGCTGGGAATGCCGCCCGCGTTGAAGCAGGAGCTGCCGGTGGCAACCGGGTATTCGCCTGTGTATGTGGTGGGCCAACAGTCAGCGCCGAGGATCTATGGCATCAGCCAGTCGACCAGCGGCGGGCCGGGACAGGTGGAGGCAATCGAGAACGCAACCAGCCTGACCGCTTCGCCGACCATCTCGACCACGCTTCCGGTGGGACGCGGGCCGGTGTATGGGGTGATGACGCTGGACGACAGGCGCGCCTTTATTCTGAACCAGACGGACGGGACGGTGTCTGTGATCAACGCGCAGACCAACGCGCTGGATACGCCGGTGACGACGATTCCGGTGGGAGTGCGTCCGGTGTGGGCGGACCTGGCGTCGGGCGTGGATGAGCTGGTGGTGGTCAACGAGGGGACGGGCACGTCGAATGGCTCGGTGACGCTGGTCAACATTCCGCTGTGCACGGCGTCGGCGCTGCCGACCAACCCGAACTGCGACGCGGCCAACCCGATCGACGCAACCCAGTTCGGTACCGTGGTGGCGACCATCCCGGTGGGCGTCAACCCGATCATGGTGTCGGTGCTGAGCGACTACTCGCGCGCGTATGTGGCGAACGCCGGGGTTGCGGGACTGCCCTGCGCGGCGGTGGCGGTGCCCAACGTATCGACCACCTGCACGGTGTCGGTGGTGAACCTGACCACGGACACAGTGACGGCGACGATCCCGATCAACGGGCATCCGGCCTGGATTGCCACCACAAACGCGACGCCGACCGGCAAGGTGTATGTGGTGTGCAAAGACTCGCAGGTGATGACGGTGATCGAGACCGATACGGACACCGTGGACACGACGATTCCGCTGCAAGGGTACGGTGTCAGCGTGCGCATGACGGCGCCGTAAGGCGCAACTTCTATTGATCCGATTGCCAAGCCGGGTGGAGTAGACTGTC
>CAWHDN010000007.1:0-191692 GCA_963828115.1 uncultured Acidobacteriaceae bacterium | reverse complement strand
ATTTTCACAATTGCTATTGTGGGAAAAGAATTGTCATTCTGCCCCTGAGCTTGCGAAGGGGAAGAATCCCCGTATTATGTTTGAAACGCAACACTCTACAGCGGTAGTGAAAATGCTTTAGTCCTGAGAAACGTTAGGTTCCTATCGGGACTGCCCCGGCAGACGAGGCGGGGTTGGGCCAGGACGTCTTCGGCCGGGGCAGTTTCGATAGGATCGTTTGAACTGAGCCGCTGGCGTTTGCGGCGGATGCGGTGATCTACCTATGCATTTTCAATGGTGCCGAGCTCACTGATCGGGGCCATTGCGGAGCGCGGAATTGGACCAACGGAGTCTGTGGAATCCCGCAAGTGAAGCAGAACTGAGTCCTGCAAACAGTAAGCAAGTGCCGTAAATAGGGTGCTTGGGCAGCTTGTGGGCACACGAGAGCCTTGCATGGGCGAGCATGCCATCGGGGACAGGGGTAGAGCCGTGGTAAGCGATAGCTATTTTATGAGCTGTCAACGCTGCACCTCTGTGGGGTGGCGAGGTTCGGGTCTGGCCGGAAGTAAAGTTGAGCGCTGGTGATCCGTTCGATGACCAGCATGGTGCCGGAGCAGGCGGGGCAACGCAGCAGGTTGGTTGTTTCGGGGCGATCTGGGCACGCAGCAGCGCCGAGCAACTGGCGGCAGCGTGCGAGGGCGGTTTGCCGTCTTCGGTTGGCAAAGAAGCCGAAGTGGCGGATGCGGACCAGGCCTTTGGGCAGAACGTGAAGAAGAAATCTGCGCAGGAACTCATCTGCTGAAACGGTCATGACCTTCTGCTTGCCGCCATGGGCATAGTCTCGCCAGCGGAAGGAGACGCGATCGTTCTCGAAGGCTACGAGTCGATGGTTGGAGATGGCGACGCGATGAGTGTAGCGGGCCAGGTAGTTGAGAACGTGTTCGGCGCCGCCGAAAGGTGGCTTGGCGTAGACGACCCAGTCCTGCCGGAACAGTTGCCGCAAAAAGTTGGCGAAGCATCCGGGAGTAGCCAAATACTGTTGCGAGCCATGAAACTGAAGCTTGTTCTGAGCGGCGAGTTGCTTCAGTTCGGCGACGAACTTGCCGCGGAAGACGCGGCTCAGTGCGTGGACCGGCAGGAAGAATCGGCGCGAGGAATCGATCCATCTGGAGCCGTCGGGAGCCAGGCCGCCGGCGGGAACGATGTAGTGGACATGAGGATGATGCTGAAGGTTCTGTCCCCAGGTATGGAGCACACCAAGACCGCCGATATCGGCTCCGAGGTGCTTGGGATCGCGAGCCAGTTCGAGCATCGCTGCGGCGCTTGAGCGGAAGAGCAGATCGTAGAGCAGCCGCTTGTTCCCGAGTGCAAGTGCGGAGAGTTCATGCGGCAGCGTGAAGACTATATGGAAGTAGGGCACGGGCAATAACTCAGCCGAGCGCGCGGCCAGCCACTTGGCACGCGCGTTTCCCTGGCACTTCGGGCAGTGCCGTGATCGGCATGAGTTGTAGGAGATGGCCTGATGGCCGCAGCGGACGCACTGATCCAGATGACCACCCAGTGCCGCAGTGCGGCAGCGAACGATGGCATCGAGCACCTTGCGATGCGTCCACGCAAGGTGTGACCTGTTCTTCTCCCAGAATCTGTTGCCCGCTGCGCGGACGATGTCGGCCACCTCGAGGGTGGGCCGGCTCATCGCTTGATCTTCCTCCTGGAGCGCTTCACCTCGTCGGGTCTGGAAACCTCGATGGCTTCCAGTGGACTGGCAACCGCCTGCAGATGGCGGCGGGACAGATGCAGGTAGAGTGCGGTATCGCCGATCTTGGCATGGCCGAGCAATACCTGAATGGTGCGCAGGTCGGCGCCGGCTTCCAGCATATGAGTCGCGAAGCTGTGGCGAAGAAGGTGCGGCGCCACGCGCTTGCTGATGTCGGCGCGCTTGCCCGCCTCGTTTACGGCCTTCCACACAACCTTCGGAGTAATGGGCACATCCGCACGCCAGTTGTTCACCGTGCCGGGGAACAGGTAGGTCTTGGGCTTCATCCAACGCCAGTACTCACGCAGAGTCTCCAACAGCTTGGGGCACAAGAGAACATCGCGATCTCGGCCGCCCTTGCCCTTGTGGACATGAATGACCATGCGTTCGCTGTCGACGTCGGAGACCTTGAGATGGCACAGTTCCGAGCAGCGGATGCCGGTCGAGTACAGCGTCATCACCATGGTGCGGCGCATCAGGTTCTCTGCTGAGTCAATCACCCGCTCGACCTCTTTTGGACTGAGGATGACGGGCAATTGCCTGGGACGCTTGGGAAATGGGATGTGCTCGGGCAGATACGGGCGTCGCAGCGTCTTGACGTAGAGAAAACGTAAAGCCGCGGTGCAGCATGCAACCGTCCCTGCCTGGAGTTTGCGTTCGCGAAACAGATAGGCCTGATACTGCCGAATATGATCAGGTCCCAGCCGGTCTGGAGAGCGGTGAAAGTACCTGGCAAACTCTTCCACCGCGTGCATGTAGGTGCAGATCGTGTTCTGTGAGTAGTTGCGACGCTGGAGTTCATCCAGCATCTTTTGCCGAAGATGGGTCACAAAAGCCTCCTTGTGACCCAAGCCTTACACAGTCGAAAAAGCTGGGGGACCACCGATGCAGCAGCATCCGCCGCGCCAGCGGCTTAGTTCAAACGCCGTTGTCGCCACGAAGGACTCTCAGTTGATGAAAAATCGCCTTACCCCTCAGTGACCCACTCAATGTTCCGGAGAGCAATCGCCAAACAGCCTCCCGCAGTACTGGAGTACAGGGTGGTAACTAGCGGGAGCGTGCGCCCGTTGCGCCTGAGCCCTTGCAGAGGCCGGTCAGACGCGCCGCGACTTGTCTCTGCTGTAATACGGGACCTTAGCGTATCGGAGCTCCCAGAGCCGAACCCCACACGGGCCCCACAATAAGAATTCCATGTTCTTCCTCACTGTTCCTTATCAGCACCATACATTTCCAGCCACTGCGAGTAAGTTGTTGATATTACGTTAGTTATTAGACTGCGAACCAGGGGGTCGGGAGTTTGAATCTCTTTCAGGGCGCACCATGAAATCAATTTCTTACAACACCACAATATGTGTCTGCTCTTGACCCTGGCTGATGACGGTGATGGGCATCACTGATCGGGGTGGCGTTCGAAGCGAACAATCGGTTCTGGTTCCAGACACGGTGCTGTCGCGGCTGATGGAATTGAGTGCCGGATGCGTCTGTTGCCGCGGACGCAGCGTCTTTATTTAATGATCGCGATGAAATAGAGCAGATGCGCGGCGAACCGGACGGGCCAGTGCGTTGGCGCGGAGAGGGGGCTGTTGATCCGAGCTATGTTCGCGAGATTCCGATTAAATCGATGGTTCGCGGGAGTGCGGGGCGGCAGGCTTCGCGTGGTGGCGCTGCGTCGCGCGTCACAGGTCTTATTTCTGCTGCTGTTTCTGTTCCTTCTGCTGCGGACGGAGTTCCGCGGGACGGTGGGCGCGGGCGGCGACGTGCGGATGCACTGGCCGGTGCGGCTGTTCTTCGAGCTTGATCCGCTGGTGGCGCTGGCCAATGCTCTGGCGACCCATGCGCTCTATCGCGGTCTGCTATGGAGCTTAATCATTCTGCTGCCGGTGATGTTTCTGGGACGGTTCTTCTGCGGATGGATCTGCCCGATGGGAACGCTGCACCACTTCTTCGGCAACTTCAAGTCGGAGAGCAAGCGCGGCAAGCAGGGGATCGATGCGAACCGCTACAAGCCGTGGCAGAGGACGAAGTACGTCATTTTAATTGCCGTGCTGGCGGCGGCGGTTTGCGGGACGGGGTTGGTGGGGTGGTTCGACCCGTTCAGCCTGCTGGTGCGGTCGATGGGACTGTCGGTGCTGCCGGGCGCGAACTACGCGGCCAATGCGGGGCTGAATGCGATGGGGCACAGCGGAGTTGGCTTCGTGCAGTTGGTGGGCATGGGGCTCCATGCGGCACTGGCGGCGACGGTGCTGAACTTCAAGCAGCCTCACTTTCGCCAGGGAATCTTTCTGGGGCTGATCTTTTTAATTCTGCTGGCGGCGAACCTTCGCGTGACTCGATTCTGGTGCCGCGCTCTTTGTCCGCTGGGCGCGCTGCTGGGCGCGGCTTCGCAGTGGTCGGTCTTCGGGCTGCACAAGGACCCGGCGAGCTGCGACAAGTGCAATCGCTGCCTGCTGCACTGCCAGGGCGGGGACGATCCGGTGGGCGCGGTTCCGTGGCACAAGGCCGAGTGCCTGATGTGCATGAACTGCCTGGACGCGTGTCCGCACCAGAGCCTGGAGTTCCGATTTTTCCGCAAGGAGCCGGAGGTTGCGGGGCCGAACCTGCCGCGGCGCAAGGTGCTGACCGGGCTGGCGGTGGGGGTTGCGGCGGTGCCGCTGCTGCGGGCCAATACGGCGCTGGGAAAGAGCCGGGACGAGCGGCTGATCCGCCCGCCGGGGGCGCTCGGCGAGACGGACTTTCTCGCGCGCTGCATCCGCTGCGGCGAGTGCATGAAGGTGTGTCCCAACAATTCGCTGCAGCCGGCGCTGACCGAAGCGGGGTTGGAGGGCATCTGGTCGCCGGTGCTGACGCCGAGAATAGGGTACTGCGAGCCGAGCTGCGTGCTGTGCTCGGAGGTGTGTCCGACGGGGGCGATCTGGAAACTGACGCCGCAGGCGAAGGGCTGGGTGGTGGGCGTGGGCCAGGGCAATGCTCCGCCGGTGCGGCTGGGGACGGCGTTCTACGATCGCGGGCGATGCCTGCCGTGGGCCATGGCGACCGATTGCATCGTGTGCGAGGAGTGGTGTCCCGTGTCGCCTAAGGCAATCTATTTGCAGGAGGTTGAGGTCATCGACGCGGACGGCAACAAGAAGCTGCTGAAGCAGCCGCACGTCGATCCCAGCCGCTGCGTGGGCTGCGGAGCGTGCGAGTACGCCTGCCCGCTGCAGGAACATCCGGCCGTGTATGTGACCAGTATCGGAGAGAGCCGTTCGGCGGAGAGCCAGATTCTGTTGACCAGACGAAAGGGAAAGGCACAGTCTTGAACCAGGGAAGAACAGTCATGAACAAGAAGAGGACAGGTTTGATGAAGATGAGAATTCAGAGGAACAGATTGATAGCAATCGCTGCACTGCTGACCGTGGTTGTAATGGCTGGCGTGGGATGCAAGAAGAAGATTGCTGACCCCTTCCCTGCCTCGGGGGTGGTGGCGGGGTGGGAAAAGAGCGGCAAGACGCAGACGTTCGACGCGGCGAACCTGTATGAGTACATCGACGGCGGAGCGGAGCAGTACATCAGCGCGGGCGTGGTGGGCGTGGCAACCTCGGACTACAAGTTCCAGGGAAGCGTGGAGGCGACCGTGGACGTTTACACGATGAAGGCGGCGGACGGCGCGAAGACGATCTTCGAGGCCGATCCGGCGACCTCCGACAGCAAGAGCGTGCAGTTGGGCGATGCAGCGCGGCTGTACGGGCAGAGCGTTGTCTTCCGCAAGGGATCATACCTGGTGCGGATTACGGCCTTCGATGCGGTGCCGGGCGGGGGCAATGCGCTGCTGGCGCTGGCGCATGGAGTTGAGGGCAGGCTGTAGGTCAGATTGCAGGGCAGGATGTAGAACGAATCGCAGAGAACGGATTGACGGAACGAAGGGCCAGAAGCACGGAGGTACAGGATGCAAAGCCGGCGGGAGTTTGTGAAAGAGATGGTAGCGGGAGCCGCCGTTCTGGGGGCGGGGACGAAGTTCGCATGGGGCCAGGGGAAGTCGGCGGCAAAGTCGAAGGTGGTGATTGTGCGCGACGCGAAGCTGCGCACGCCGGGCCCCGCGCCCGACGAGAAGCGCGTGGCTGCGCTGCTGGACCACGCGATGCAGACGTACTTCCGGACGCAGAATCCGGTGCAGCCGTGGAAGCAGATCGTGCGTCCCGGGCAGGTGGTGAGCCTGAAGCTGAACTCCATGGGCGGGCGCGCGATCTCGCCCAGCATGGCATTGGTGGCGGCGATCTGCGAACGGTTGCAGCAGGCCGGCATCAAGGCTGGCGACATCATTGTGTGGGACCGCGGCAGCCGCGAACTGGAGTCGGCTGGGTTCAAGCTGTCGAATGCTCCGGGCGCGGTGCGCTTTATCGGATCGGACACGGCGGGCTATGAGGACGCCTCGGTGAGCTACGGATCGGTGACGACGCGGCTGGCTAAGATCCTTGCCCAGAGCGATGTGGTGATCAATCTGCCGGTGCTGAAGAGCCACAACCTGGCAGGCGTGACGATGGCGATGAAGAACATGTATGGCGTGATCAACAATCCGAGCGCGCTGCATGGCGCGGCATGCAATCCGTATCTGGCCGACCTGAACATGATTCCTCAGATCCGGCAGAAGGTGCGCTTTGTGGTGGGCGATCTGAAGACCGCGGTGTACGAGGGCGGGCCAAGCTACCGGCCGGAGTACTCGTGGAACGAGGACGGGTTGCTGGTGGGCGAGGACCGGGTGGCGATCGACACAATCAGCGCGCAGATGATCGAACGCAAACGCGCCGAGAAGGGCCTGAACACGCTGGCGCAGAAGGGCACGCCGACCAGTTTTCTGGCGACTGCGGCGGATGCGCAGCACAGACTGGGGACGAACGATCCGGCGCGAATTGCGCTGATCGAGCAACGCATTGCGTAAGGAGACGGGGATGGCTTCCGAGAAGCCGGTTGCGGACAATTCGACCACAGAACGTCCGGCCACCGGCATTCGACCGCGAAGGACAGGATGACTCGGCGCGAGGCGATGCTACAGTTGCTGCGCCTGACGCTGCTGGCGCAGGCACGGCGGCAGCGGCGGTGTGGCTGGCGAAGCACAGCGAGCTGCCAGGCTCGACCGCGGCGGCGAACGTGCGGCGCGATCACACCGTGGAGGCCAACGCGGCGCTGCCGGAGATGGTAGTGGTGCAGGGAGACGGGCCGAACGCCACAGACCCGCGCGCGCTGGTGCGGCGGGCCTTCGACGATCTGGGCGGAGTGGGGCGGTTCATCGCGCACAATGATGTGGTTGTGCTGAAGCCGAACATCGCGTGGGACCGCACGCCGGAGCAGGCGGCAACCACCAATCCGGAGCTGGTGGCAGAGGTGGTGAAGCAGTGCGTGCAGGCCGGGGCGAAGCGGGTGATTGTGACCGATGTGAGCTGCAACGAAGCGGAGCGGTGCTTTCGCCGCTCCGGCATTGCGGCGGCGGCGCGCGCCGAAGGCGCCGATGTTATTCTGCCCGATCCGGCGCGCTTCCGCGAGGTGGACCTGGGCGGAGAGGTACTACAGAACTGGCAGGTCTTTGAGCCATTCCTGCTGGCCGACAAGGTGATCAACCTGCCCATTGCCAAACACCATGCCCTCACCGGCGCCACGCTGGGATTCAAGAACTGGTACGGGATACTGGGCGGCGAGAGCAACCGGCTGCATCAGCAGATCCACCAGAGCCTGGTGGACCTGGCGGCGTTCATGCTGCCCACGCTGACCCTGCTCGACTGCTACCGCGTGCTGCTGCGGAACGGGCCGACGGGAGGCAATCTGGAGGACGTGGCGCTGCACAAGACGCTGGTTGCGGGAACAGACCCGGTGGCGCTAGACGCGTACGTCGCCAAGGCGTACTGGAACCTGGACGCAGAGGCAATGCCATATCTGAAGCTGGCCGAGAGGCGCGGACTGGGACAGTCGGATTTTGCGCAGGTGCGCACGAAGTTCAGCCAGATTGCGTGAGAGCGGGGCGGGAGCCGCTCTGGGAAGGAATCCAGCCCGGCATCGAATTTATTTTGCAAAAGGGCTTGTAGTTCGCCGTTTATTCGCTACAATCGGCGCATGGCTATTACACGGCGGCAAAAAGAAGTTATCGACTTTCTCAGCAACTTCACGCAGAAGAACGGCTTCTCGCCTTCGTATGAGGAGATCGCGCACGGACTGGGCCTCACCTCGCTGGCAACCGTTCACAAACATGTGACCAACCTGCAGAACAAAGGGCTGCTGCAGCGAGCGCACAACCGCAGCCGCTCGATCGACGTGCTGCCTCCGCGCTCCAGCAAGAAGGGCTTCGACCGGCTGCCTCTGCTGGGTCGCATCGCGGCGGGCCAACCGATCGAGGCCGTCCAGATGGCGGAGACGATCTCGCTGGGCGACATCATCGGCAACCGCGAGGTCTTCGCGCTGGAGGTGCGCGGCGACTCCATGCGCGACGAGCACATCGTGAGCGGCGACTATGTGCTGGTGGAGCGCACCGCGACCGCGCGCGAGGGCGAGATCATCGTGGCGCTGGTGGATGGCTACGACGCGACGCTGAAGCGCTTCTACCGCGAGGGAGGGATGATCCGCCTGCAGCCGTCGAACAAGGAGATGGCGCCGATCTTCGCGCCCGCGGCCAACGTCGCCATCCAGGGCAAGGTGCTGGGAATCCTGCGCAAGTACGCCTGAGCAACTTCCATGGAACCGCCGCGCCTGCTTCTGCGTAGCTATCTTTCGAGACGGCTAGGCAGATGGATTTTTGCGTCTGTCTTCATTCGTCCGCATTCTGTTCGCCGCGCGCCGCACCCAACGCGCCGCACCCAAGAGGAGCCGTTATGACTCGCATTGCCGTTCTGATCGCCGCCCTGACCCTGACCGCAACCGCAGCCTTCGCTGCCGAAGGCAACTTCGAGAGGACGCTTGTCGTCATCGGCGCGCCGAGCCTCTCTGTTGCGACCGGCTCTGGCTATGTGCATGTCTACTCCGGATCCGGCAGCCAGGTGCATGTCATCGGGCGCGTCCACGTCCGGGCCGGTCTGTTCGGCGGCGATGCGGAGGCCAAGGTCAAGCAGATTGTCGCCGATCCGCCCGTGAAACAGTCGGGCAATACGATCACGATTGGCGCCGAACACGGCGAATCCAGCCTCTTCCGCGACGTCTCGATCGACTACGAGATCACCACGCCGAGCGGCACCACGCTGAAGGCCGAGAGCGGCAGCGGCGACCTGGAGATCGGCGGCATCGAAGGCATCGTCATCGCGGACACCGGCTCGGGGGATATGAAGGTCGAGAATATCGGAGCCAATGCGCGTCTCCAAACCGGCTCCGGCTCCATCCATGCCACGAACGTACATGGCGCGGCGACACTCCAGACCGGCTCTGGCGACATCGATCTCGGTCTCACCGGGGCAGGCGACGTCAAGGCGCAGACTGGCAGCGGCTCCATCCACATCAGCGGCCTCAGTGGCGGCCTGCGTGCCCAGGCCGGTTCAGGCGAGGTCGAGGTCGCGGGCTCTCCAACCGCCGAGTGGAGGCTGGAGAGCGGTTCGGGCAGCATCCGCGCCAATGTGGGCAACGCGGCCAGATTCACCCTGAACGCCGAGACGGGCAGCGGCTCCATCCACGTCGAACAGCCCGTCCTGATGCAAGGCGCGCTCAACAAACAGCACGTCGTTGGGACGGTGAACGGCGGTGGGCCCACGCTGCGCGCCGCCACCGGCTCGGGAAACATCACAATCCGTTGATGGCGCGGAGCGCGCGCTGGCATGCCTTCGCCCACGGCGGTTTAGAATAGTCCTTGGCCCAATAGCGTCCGCGCCTCGCTCGTTGAGCAGGCCGCAGGCGCACAGGCAACCAGGCGATCCACGCCGGAAAGCGTTCTCCCACCACCCATGCATCGTTGGTCGCAACTCTTCATTCCCACACTGCGCGAGGCGCCTGCCGACGCCGAAGTCGCAAGCCACAAACTGCTGCTGCGCGCGGGCTACATCCGCCAGCTCGGCTCGGGCATCTACTCGCAGCTCTTTCTCGGTAACCGCGCGATCAACAAGATCGTGGCCATCGTGCGCGAAGAGATGGACACCATCGGGCAGGAGATGCACCTGCCCGCGCTGAACCCGATGGAAGTTTGGGCCGAGAGCGGACGCTGGGCCAGTATGGGCGACAACATGTTCCGCCTGAAGGACCGCAAGGGCGCGGAGCTGTGCCTGGCCATGACGCACGAAGAGATCATGACCTCGATTGCACGCTCCGAGCTGCGCAGCTACAAGCAGTTACCGCAGATCTGGTACCAGATCCAGACCAAGTTCCGCGACGAGCTGAGGCCGAAGTCCGGCCTGCTGCGGGTGCGGCAGTTTCTGATGAAGGACGCCTACTCCTTCGACATCGACGAGGCGGGGCTGGACGAGTCGTACCGTAAACATGAGGAGGTCTACCGGCGCATCTTCACGCGCTGCGGGCTGGACTTCCTGATGGTGGAGGCTGACTCCGGAGCGATGGGCGGAACGGGGTCGCAGGAGTTCATGGTCTCGACCGAAGCGGGCGAGGATTTGATCGCAAGCTCCAGTTCGGGCTACGCGGCCAATGTGGAGAAGGCGACATCGAAGCTCACGGCGGTTACTGACCTCGCACCGAGCGGCGATGGATTGCCGGAGCTTGTACACACGCCGAATCAGAAGACCATCGACGAGGTTGGAGCGTTTCTGGGCGTGGCTCCTGTCCATCAGATGAAGACGATGGCGTATATCGTCGAGCACACGGATAGCGACGAGAGGCAGATCAAGACCGTGGGCAAAACCCGGGCCGTTGTTGCGTTTCTACGCGGAGACCATCAGGTCAACGAGACCAAGCTCTCGGCCATCGCGGGCGGCGAGCTACGCCCGATGCAGCCCGAAGAGATCGCTGCGACCTTCAACGCGCCCGCCGGATTCCTCGGGCCGATTGGTCTGGTGGCTGCGCCGCATCCGAAGAAGCCGGGGACGCTGGTAATCCTCGACGCGGCGCTGGAAGGGCGGACGAACCTGATCGCCGGAGCGAACAGGGAGGAGTACCACCTGCGCAACGTGACGCCGATGCGCGACTTCAAGCCGACGCTTGTGGCCGATGTGCGCAGCGTGAACGAGGGCGAGCTGGACCCCATCGGCGGACAGCCGCTACGCATCGCGAAGGCGGTCGAAATTGGGCACATCTTCAAGCTGGGGTACAAATATTCCAAGTCGATGGGCGCGTCGGTGCTGAACCGCGACGGCAAGGAGACCACGCCGATCATGGGCAGCTACGGCATCGGCATCGAGCGCATTCTGACCGCGGCGATCGAGCAATCGGCAGCGAAGTTTGCCGCGCAGAACGCTGGCGATGCGAAGGCGAGCGAGGCCTACTCACTGCCTCCGTCGATTGCGCCTTTCCAGGTGGTGGTGACGATCACCAACGTGCGCGAGGCTGAGTTGCTTGCCGCCGGCGAGAAGATCGCCGCAGAGCTCAGCGCGGCGGGAATCGACGTTCTGCTGGACGACCGCGACGAACGCGCGGGAGTGAAGTTCAAGGACGCCGAGCTGATCGGCGTGCCATTCCGCATCGCCGTGGGCAAGAAGCTCGTGGAAGGCAAGGTCGAGTTGCTCAACCGTCTGACCAACCAGACCTGCGACATACTCACGGGCGAAGCCGTCCAACAGATGCAGGTCGCGCTGGTTGGCGCGTCCCACGAACCTCGAACCTAGTACCTCGAACCTGTTCTTTATGGCCATCAAACTCAAACTCGGCGGCAACGGCAACACATACGGACGCCGTCCCGGCCTGCGGCATCGCGTGCTGCGCGGGCTGCTGATCGGCGGACTGGCGTGTATGCTGATCGCGGCGTGCGTTCTCGGCATCTGCTACTTCAAGTACCAGTCCATCGTGGACGAGCGGCTTGCTTCCGGCCCCATCTTTGCCAACGGCGCGCAGATTTACGCGGCTCCGCGCGAGGTGCGCACGGGGCAGCACCTCACCGTCTCCTTCATCGCGCAGGAACTGCGCACGGCCGGCTACAACAGCAATCCGCAGCTTGGCACGTTTACCCTGAATGGCAACAGCATCCGGATCAAGCCCGGCCCCGAGAGCTACCACTCCACCGATGGGGCCACCATCACGACCGGGCAGAGCACCGATGCGGTCACCGGCATGGGCAGCGGCCTGGTGGTGCAGTCGATCACCGCGGACAACGGTGCACCGCTGACCGCATACCAGCTGGAGCCGCAACTGATCACCGCGCTCTCCGAGGACGACAAGGACCGCACCAAGCGGCGCCTGGTGAATTACAGCGAGATTCCGCCCAAGATGGTGCAGGCGGTGCTGGCCATCGAGGACCGGCGCTTCTTCGAGCACGGCGGCATCAACTACATGCGCATCGCCAAGTGCGCTGTCGAAGACACCCTGACCGGGCACAAGGAGTGCGGCGGCTCGACGCTCACCATGCAACTGGCGCGCGGGTTCTTTCTGTCGCCGGAGAAAAAATTCACACGCAAGCTGATCGAGATCATGATCACCTTCCAGCTTGAGGCACGCTTCAACAAGCAGCAGATCTTCGAGATGTACGCCAACCAGATCAACATCGGGCAGCGCGGCAGCTTCGGCGTCAACGGCTTCGGCGAGGCGGCGCAGGCCTACTTCGGCAAGGATCTCGGCCAGCTCGATCTGGCCGAATGCTGCGCTGATCGCGGGCATGATCCAGCGGCCGAACTACTTCAACCCCTACCACCATCCCGACCGCGCCATGGAGCGGCGCAACCTGGTGCTGGACTCGATGGTGGAGACCGGGGCCATCACGCAATCCGAGGCCAACCGCGCCAAGGCCGAGCCGCTGCGCCTCACCGCGCCCAACATCGACGCGTCGGAGGCGCCCTACTTCGTCGACCTGGTGCATGACCAGATTGCCCAGCGCGTCGGCGACCAGGAGCTGGGCCACGAAGCGCTGCGTATCTACACCTCGCTCGATCCCGAGCTGCAACGCGCCGCCTCGGAGGCAGTGGACGCTGGAATGAAGAACGTCGACGACCTGGTGCGCAAGCTGCATAAGAAGAACAACAGCAACATCATGTATCCGCAGGTGGCGCTGGTGGCGCTCAACCCGCACACCGGACAGATTCTGGCGCTGGTGGGAGGGCGCAACTACGGCGTCTCGCAGTTGAACCACGCCACCGCCGAGCGGCCCACCGGCTCCATCTTCAAGCCGTTCGTCTACGCCACGGCGTACAACACCAGCCTCAACGGAATGGACCTGGGCGGCAATGGCATCTTTACCGCGCTGACCAAGCTGAATGACGATCCGCATACGTTCATGTTCGACGGCAAGCCATACGACCCCGGCAACTTCGAGAGGGGCGAATACCCTGGGATGGTGACGGCGGCGCAAGCCATCGCCCACTCGCTGAACATTGCAACCATCGGCCTGGCCGAGCAGGTGGGCTATGAGAATGTGGCGGCGCTGGCCCGTTCCGCGGGCGTAGTGAATGCGCGGGGGACGCCTTCGGTGGCGATCGGCACCTACAACGCAACGCCCATCGACATGGCGGGGGCATACACGGTGTTCGCCAACAACGGCGTGCATCTGAAGCCGTGGATGCTTGCCAGCGTGCGCAACGCCAACGGCGACATTGTGGCGGACTTCGCCCCGGAAGCGCATCAGGTGCTGGACCCGCGCGCCGCATACCTGACCCAGTCGCTGCTGGAGTTCGCGGCGAACTACGGTACCGCGGCGGCCGTGCGCGCCCATGGATTCAGCGCGCCCACCGCGGGCAAGACCGGGACCAGCCACGATGCGTGGTTCGCCGGCTACACGTCGAACCTTCTCTGCATCATCTGGGTCGGCAACGACGATTACACGGACATATCGAGTGGACTATCCCATTCGCTGCAGGGCGCGGACACTGCGGCGCCCATCTGGGCCGAGTTCATGAACCGCGCCATCAAGCTGCCGCAGTACTCCGACATGCATGGCTTCAGCGCGCCCGACGGCGTCCAGCAGGTGCGCATCGACAAGATCACCTGGCTGCCGGCCGACGACAGTTGCCCCGAAGACTACAACCTCGCCTTTCTCAACGGAACGGTTCCCGGCAGTACGTGCAGCCACATGGGCGGCGAGGCGCCGCAGAACATCTTCCAGAAGATCTTCGGCGGTGGAGAAAAACAGCCTCCGCCTGCAACGCCGGCGCAGTAGAGCGTCTACTCCGTTCCCGATCTATATGTAATCCATGCCGTACTTCACCGGGATCTGGGTGAAGGAGATGCGCGTTGGGGCGGAGTCCTTCGCCGACAGCATTGCAGCGAAGTGCAGCGTGGTGTTGCCGTACTTCATGTTGAGCCGGTCCATGGCGGCGGCAAGGTCGGCGCGGTGATTTGGATCGGCGAAGAGCGAGGGCTCGAGGTCGCTCTCCGCGATCAGATTGTGCATGGTGACGGCAACGTGGAAGGGACGGGCAAACTCGACGCCCTCGGGACGCCTGGCCCACATGCCGCGTAACGCCTGCAGCAGGGTGAGCGTGTCCTGACAGGGCGGAAAGCGCGCCTCCATCGACCAACCGGAGTGGCGTAGTCCGCTGAAGTGGCGCTTGGCGCGCCTGCCCGCGTTCTCCGCCTGCGAGACCTGCTCGCGGGTGAGCGCATAGCGGATAGTCACATGCATCGAGCTGGCGGTGAGGTGCTCCATGCGCAGGCGCATGGCGGCCTTGTGCAGGAGCTTGTGCGCCACCGCCCATGCGCCCTCGGGCGTGCGATGTTCCGGAGCAAGGACATGCGAGTGGCCGAGGGACTTCTGCACGCCGTCGTCCACCGGCGCGCCGTCGTCTCCCGTCTCCTCGCCGCGCAGCCAGTGGTAGAGGCGGTCACCCCAGACGGAGTTCCAGAGCGCGTGCATTCCCTTGCGGTCGAGCGCGAGGAGCTGCTCCATGGTATGGATACCCTTGGCGTTGAGGCGCGCCTCGGTGCGCGCGCCGACGCCGGGTATGTCGCGTAGCGCCAGATGCGCGATGGCTCTTGGGAGCTGCGAGGGCAAAAGGCCAATCAGCCCGTCGGGCTTCTGCATGTCGCTGGCAATCTTGGCCAGGAAGCGGTTGGGCGCGAGGCCGATGGAGCAGCGCAGCGTCTCGCCCACGTCGTCCTTGATCGCCTGCTTGATGGCGAGTGCGATCTGGCGGGCGCGCGGTGGTTCCTGCTCACGGCCCATCAGCTCGCAGACCATCTCGTCGATCGAGGGCGTGTGCGCGACGGGACAGCACCGCTCGACTGCCTGCGCGATGCGCCGCGAGTAGTCGGCATAGACGCCGTGCTCACCCATGACGAGGATGATCTGGGGGTAGATGCGCTTGGCCTCGCCAACCTGCGTGCCGGTCTTGATGCCGAGCGCCTTGGCCTCGTAGCTGGCCGCGATGCAGCAGGTGGTGTCGGCCAGGGTGGGGACGACGGCGACCGGCCGGCCGCGATACTCGGGGTGCAACTGCTGCTCGACGGACGCGAAGAAGCTGTTGAGGTCGACGTAGAGAAAGCGGAAGCGGTCGGGCTGGAGGGAATCGACCATGTGGCCACCATCGATCTCTATTGTATTCGCTTTTTGTTTGCTTATGTCACATGAAAAATAATCCGGAGGGGGAGACTTGGCTACAAGCTGCGCACCGCCGCGAATTCCGTTCTTTTGCAGCGCGATTGAGACTAGTCTGTCTTCGGGCGCGTATTGACGAATGCACGCCGCAGAACAACCCAGGAGGCTCCCCGTGGCCAATCAAGCTACCGACTCGTCGCCCAAGCAAACTGTTGACTCGTCCACCACGCGACGCGATTTTCTTCTTCTGGCCGGAATGACTGGCGTTGGAGCCAGCCTCATCCGCCCGCTCAATCTCTTCGCCGACGCGCCTGCGTCCAGCCCGAAGTCGATCCTGGTTCCGGCCAATGGCCACGCGGCGATTCAATCCGCGGCGCGCATTCTGGCGGTACGGCTGAAGCTGCCTGAGTCAGCGATTTCAACTTACGAGGGTGCGCCCAAGGCTACGGCGCGAGCGATTGTTCTGGCGCTCGCCTCGGAGGGACATCTGCCCGCGGCCGAAGTGCCCAGGCAGGATGGCTACGCGGTGACATACACCGGCGGGACGGTCGTCTGGGGGGCGCGGCCTCGGTCGCTTCTGTTTGCGGCGGGTGAGCCGCAGCACTGGGTGGCGCGCCGCGCTGCTGCCTACCGGCGGAATCCGGAGTTTGCGTTGCGCAATGCGACGTGGCACCCGGATTACCCGGTCGCCGAGCAGACGGCGATCTTCGGGGCAAACTTTTTTATCGCGAATCTGGCTGCTTCACCGGCACTTCAGTCGCTGACCGATGTCTTCGGGCAACTCACGGCGGCGCAGCAGAAGGAGCTGGTGGCGGCGGGCGAGACACATAAGTCGCAGAATGCTGTGCGAGTGAAGGAGTTTCACGACGCCGACGTGGATGTCTACGCCCTTCTGCCCTACGGCAACAACTTTGCAACCTGGTCTCCGGCGTTGTATGCCGCCGCGCTGAAGGCCTACCCGACGATCAAGGGCACACCGGAGGCGAACTCGCATGAGTCGGCGGCCCTCTGCCCATCCGATCCGCTGACGTGGCGGGTGTTGGAGGAGTACGTCAAGGAGTGGGCCGAGCAGACCGGCGGCGATGGCATCTCGGCGACCTTCTGGGACAACTACAGCGCGTATTGCCAGGATGCGCGCTGCAAGAAGACGGGGCTGGACAAATTTCCCAATGAGCTTTATGAGTTCATCTCGCGCTACCACGCGCTGCTGAAGCCGATGGGCAAGAGGCTGCACCTGCGCACGTGGTCCAGCGGCAGCCCGCACTGGCTGGGGACAAATTATGTGCATGCGCCGGGGTACGGGCAGTTTGGGCTGAGCCATCCGGAGCTGTGGGGACGCGTGATCAAGGAGACGCCCGGCGACGTCATCATGCAGACCAAGGTCTACCACTCGGACTGCGAGCCGAATGCGCGCTTCACCACACTGCTTGGCAAGTGCGCACCGCACACGGAGATGGTGGAGTACCAGCAGGTGGGCCAATTCATCGGACGCCAGTACTTCCCTGCCTCGACGGTGAACTACACGGCGACGACGATGCAGCGCGCGCTGAAGCTGGTCGGCGCGACCGGCGGGGTGCAGATCGATGCGCGGGGGACGAGCCAGCCGGAGAGTTTCGACCTGTTGGCAGACATCGTCAACGGGCACTGCATCTACGCGTGGCGGGAGCTGTCGTGGGATGTCAACGCGGATCTGGGGCGGATGTGGCTGGACTGGGCGACTGCGATCTACGGCGCGGCCGCCGCGCCTGCCATCGTCACCTTCATGCGTGCGTCGGAGGACGCGTGTACCTGGTGCTGGTCGCCGCTGGGGCATGGATCGTCCACCAACGCGGATTTTGCCGGCAACATTGCGCGGCGCGAGGTGCTGCTGCGCTACACCAACCGCAACTATCTGCCGGAGTACGCTGCGTATCTCGAGCCCACGCTGGAGAACATCGACCGCATCGCGAAGGAGAAGGCGGGATGCAGGAAGCGGCTCGACGAGATGGCCACGGCGCTGGAGGTCGCGCGCCCGCACCTGACGGCAGAGCAGGCCGCAGAGCTGACCACGCGCTTCGACTGGTTCCGTCACTTTGCGCTGTGCAACATTACGCTGGATGAAAGCCTGTGGCGCTTCCGCTATCTGCGCGCGCTGGCTGCGAAGCTGACCACCGACCCGCGGCAGATGAAGGAGTTGGCGGCGGCGTACGACCTGATCGAGGCAGAGGCGCCGAAGCTCTTTCAGTTCGACAAGGCGCAGAAGCTGAGCTGCTATCGCGTACCGCTGGGCGAGATCGGACGCGCGCCGGCGCTCGGCAACCCGCGCTCGCTGATGCACGAGATATACAGCCAGTCGCTGGCGTTTGTACTGGAGTCGGTTGGGCCGGACTACATTCCGGCGGAGTGGGTGAGGTCGCAGCCTCAGATGAACGTTCCCACCGAAACACGCGGACGCGCTCCCAACTCCTGATCCCAAACAGCGTCAAGTTTTCTCCATCACGCAAGAGAAAACCGGGAGTCTGCGGTTGGCAGGCTCCCGGCTCTTGTTTGTGGTGCGGTCACAGACCTGGGAGGGTCGTTTCCCCCACAAACGGGGTTAGATTCCCGGCGGCCCATCGGGTGAGCATCCGGCAACCATGCTGAACGCGCCAGAGCCGGTGTTGAAGATGAGGCCGTTGAAGCGGACCTGGCTGACGGCAAAGCCCAGAAAACGTGTCGCTTTGGTTGTGCGAATCAAGCTGTGAAGATTCATGTGAGTCTCCTGGGAGAGTCTGAAGGGGCAACCCTGCTTAGCAACCATAGACGGGGATGGCAGGCCCTGGTTTACATGGCTGGCAGAAAAATTCTTGCATGATGGCTGAGAGTGTGCGATAACTACGTCATGCGTAGTACTCGAAACGTAGTAGAAAACGAAGACGGCGCAGGATTGGGGCACTACTCCGACCCTCCACTGCTTGTGCTTGCCAGCCTGGCCAACGGGCCGAAGCACGGACACGCCATGATCGAAGACATTGTGCGCATGTGTGGGACACGCCTGGGGCCGGGGACGCTGTATGGGGCGATCGCGCGGCTGGAGCAGCAGGGATGGATCGCGCCGCTGGCGCCGGAGGAGCGACGCCGGCCGTATCGGATCACGGCGGAGGGCCTGCGCGTTCTGCGAGCAAAACTGACGACCCTGCATCAGTTTGCCAAGGCCGGACTGGGCAGGCTGGAGCCCTTATGACGCCGAGGCTCGCCCGAATACTTACGCGCCTGTATCCACCCGCCTGGCGAGATCGCTATGGCGAGGAGTTTGCGGCAATGCTGGAGATGGGCCCCGACGACCCTGGCACGGTTGCCGACAGCGTGTGGTCGGCGCTGCGTGAGCACATTATTCCGACACGAGGAGGCAAGATGGGACAGGACACTAATTCGTTTGGCGCAATGATGCGGCGGCCAAGCGCGTATCTTCCGGTGGCTATGTCGCTGCTTGCGTTGGCGACGGTGCTTGGCACGGTTGCGGTGAACATTGGCCACCTCGGCTACGACGGCCGCGGCCCCGACGAAGGAGCAGAGGCCCATCTCTGGCAGCTCCTGATGACGGTGCAGTGGCCGATTACGCTGTTCTTCGTGGTGAAGTGGCTGCGGCGCGCCCCGAGACAGACGCTGGGCGTTCTGGGGGTGCAGGCCGCGGCGTGGCTGGCGGGGTGCGCGCCGATATATTTTCTGCATCTGTAAACTGGGAAACTTCAGTTGGGCCGGGCGATGGGGAGGGTGAAGGTGAAGACGGAGCCGTGGTTGAGCTGGCTGGTGACGCCGATGGTGCCACCGTGGGCGTTGACGATGGCGCGGCATATGGCCAGGCCCATGCCGGTGCCGCTGACCTGGTTGCGCTGGCTTGGGCCACGGTAGAACTTGTCGAAGATCATTCCCTCTTCGAGCGGGTCGATCCCAGTGCCGCGATCGGCGACGCTGATGGAGAGCATCTCCTTCTGGGGATCGGCGGAGACGAAGATGGGCTGGTCCTGGGGGGAGTATTTCATGGCATTGCCCAGCAGGTTGACCAGGACTTTTTCGATCCAGGCCTTGTCTGCGAGGACGTTGGGCAGGAAGCTGGAGAGGGAGACGCGGAAGTCGCGTGAGGGTTGGGCGGAACGGCTCTGCTCGATCGCGATGTAGATCAGGCCCGCGATAGACTGCGGTTTCAGATCCAACTGGACTTTGTTTGCGTCGAGCTGGGCCATCTCGACGGCCTGCTCGATGAGGTGATTAAGGCGGTCGGACTCCTCGTCGATGACGGTGAGCAGGTCGCTTCCGCGCCGGTGCATCCAGGGCCTGCTGGGAGAGCAGTGAGGTGATGGAGGCCTTGATGGAGGTGAGCGGCGTGCGCAGCTCGTGGGTGACGGAATCGAGCAGGGCGGTGCGCAGGCGCTCGGTCTCCTTGGCGGCCTTGGAGCGGGCGCTGTCTTCGAGCGCCTCGGCGCGTTCGATGGACATGGAGACCAGGCCGCTAAGGGCCTCCATGGTCTCGCGCGAGAGCGAAGTGGTCTCCAACAGGACGACTCCGGTGGGCCGGACGCCGACGCGCAGCGGAATGACGGCGGGGAAGCCGTCGGCTGTGGAGTTGGTGACGGGATGCAGCATGGCCTCGCGCAGATCGCGGACCATCTCGGCGCGGGTGAGTTCGGGGCTGGGTGTTTCCGGCGTATCGTCTGGTTTCCAGGCCACATTGGGGCTGGAGATGCGCTTGGGGTCGGAGAGATAGATGCGGTCTCCATCGGCGAGATAGAGGGTAACGGCGGGGCTGTTGAAGGCGTTGGCCACGCTGGACGGGATGAAATTGAGCAACTGGGCGACGTTTTCCGGTTGCAGCAGTTGACGTCCGAGGCGATAGAGCATCTCGGATTCGAGGCGGCGGCTGTCGGCCTCGTGCGACTCCTCGCGGATGCGGCTGGCCAGGTGGCTGGCGTAGAGCGCGGTACCGAGAAAGGCGAACAGCGCGATCCAGTTCTGCGTGTCGCCGATGGTGAGAGTGCCGACCGGTGGGAGGAAGTAGTAGTTAAACAGAACGGCCGCGGCAAGCGAGGCGCCAATTGCGTAGCGCAGGCCCCAGCTTCCGGCGAAGACGAGTACAAGCAGAAGCAGAGTAAGCGAGACGGTGGTATTGTTTGCCCGTGGAAAGTGATGGTAGAGAGCTACAATACCGGCAAGACCACTTGCAATGAGGACCCAGCGACCCGCCTCGACAATATGTTTGATGGACACACTCAGAATTGTATAGAAAGATGAGCCAGATGAATCCAGAACAACCACATATTAAGACTCCCGAAGAGTGGCTTGCCGCGGCAGAGGGCCAGAAGCGCGGCCGGTTCAAGGTGTTTCTGGGGTACGCGCCGGGTGTTGGCAAGACCTTCAGCATGTTGAGCGAGGCGATTCGCCGCAAGAGTCGCGGCGAAGACGTCGTGATCGGCATTGTGGAGACGCACGGGAGATCTCGCACAGCCGAACTTGCGGCGCAACTGGAGCAGGTTCCACGCAGGCAGATGGAGTACAAAGGCGCCATCTTCGAAGAGATGGACGTGGATGCGGTTTTGGCGCGACGGCCCGACGTGGTTCTGATCGACGAGTTGGCGCACACCAACGTGGAGGGCTGCGCGCACCCAAAACGCTTCCAGGACGTGCTCCAGATTCTGGAGGCGGAGATCGACGTGCTGACGACGCTGAACATCCAGCACGTGGAGAGCATTACACCGCGCGTGCAGAGCCTGACCGGCGTTACAGTGCGCGAAACGGTGCCGGACTGGGTGCTGGACCGGGCCGACGAGATCGTAATGAGCGATCTGACGCCTGAGGCGCTGGTGCACCGCATGGACCGCGGCGATATCTATCCGCAGGAGCGCGTGGAGCGGGCGCTGCAGAACTTCTTCCGGCGCGGCAACCTGATCGCGTTGCGCGAGATGGCGCTACAGCGGGTGACGCGCGCGGTGGACCGTACGCTGGACGACTATGTGTCGCGCAAGCAGTTGAGCGGGCACTGGCAGATCGCCGAGCGGGTGGCCGTGTGCATCAGTTCCAACCCGGAATCGCGCGACCTGATCGCGCGCGGGGCACGCCTGGCGGAGGCAATCAATGGCGAGTTCTTCGTGCTGCATGTCGAGAGCGCGATAGAGGTGCCGGAGAACAGCCGCCGTACGCTGGAGGCCAACATTCAGTTTGCCGAGAACGTAGGCGCCAGGGTAGTACGGCTGAAGGGCAGCAGCGTTCCCGCTGTGACCGCAGAGTATGTCACCAGGAACAGAATCACACAGGTCATCTTCGGGCGGTCGGCGGTGAGGGGATGGAAGAAGTATGCGTACTATCTCGCGCTACAGCGGTTTATGAACGATGCAACTCACGTTGATGTGCATCTTGTTACGCAGCAGCCGACGTAAGCATGGAGGCCCCCAATGCGGATTCTGATTGTTGACGATGAGCCGCAGATCACGCGGGTGCTACGCACTTCGTTGCAGAGCAATGGGCATGAGGTGACGGTTGCGCAGAACGGCGCGGAGGCGTTGGCGCAGTTCATGAAGGCTCAGCCGGAACTGGTGATTACCGACCTGGCGATGCCTGGAATGGACGGGATCGAGCTGACGCGGGAGATTCGCGCGCGCTCGCAGGTGCCGATCATCGTGCTCTCGGTGCGTAGCCAGGATGCGGCCAAGGTGTCGGCTCTGGACGAGGGCGCAGACGACTACATCACCAAGCCGTTCAGTATTCAGGAGCTGCTGGCGCGGGTGCGGGTGCAGTCGCGGCGCGAGGCTGCCGCGGCCGAGCCGCAGGAAAGTTTGATCGATCTGGGCGACTTCCGCGTCGACGTGGAGCGACACCAGGTGCTGGTGCGCGAGGTGGAGGTTCACCTGACGCCGAAGGAGTTTGACCTGATGTTGTACTTCGTCCGCAATGCGGACCGCGTGCTGACGCACAAGGCGCTGCTGCGCGCGGTGTGGGGAGCGGCGGGCACCGACCAGCCGGAGTATCTGCGTGTGCTGGTGGCGCAACTGCGAAAGAAGATCGAGCCGGATGCGGGACGGGGCGCTGAGCCGCAATATATCCTCAGCGAACCGTGGGTGGGCTATCGGCTGAGCCCTCGGCCCGCCAACCAGGACGAGGCCCGTCGGGACGGGGCCGAGCCGGCAAACGCGAACTTTACAAAATCTTAATGTGATTCCTACGGCTTTCCTACGCCGATCACTGCGAGACTCACATCTATGGTCCTGTCGCGCGGGAACGAAGATGCGCGGCGGATCAGGGGTTTGAGCCATGAGCGATCTCGTCTTCCTCGCAGCTTCGTTTGTATTTTTCTTCGTCGCCGTGCTGTATGTCTACGGCTGCCAATCCCTGAAAGGCGGCGGCGACAATGCTTGAAAACATTATTCTCCTGCTGTTGACAGCCGGGTTGCTGGTGTACCTGGTGATTGCGCTTCTGCGTCCGGAGAAATTCTGATGACAGCGAACGGTTGGTTACAGATTGCTGTATTTTTCGCCATTATTCTGCTTGCGGCAAAGCCCCTGGGCCTCTACATGGTCCGGGTGTATGAACGGAAGAGAACGCCGCTTGACCCGGTTCTGGGGCCCATCGAGCGGCTGCTCTATCGCGTGACCGGCGTGGATGCCGACGCCGAGATGGACTGGATCCAGTATGGAGCGGCGATGCTGATCTTCAGCCTTGCGACGATCCTGCTGACCTATGCAATCGAGCGGTTGCAGGGCCTGATTCCGATTGTGCGGCTGAATCCGCAGCACCTGGCGGGCGTTGAGCCGTATCTGGCGTGGAACACTGCGGTGTCGTTTGCCACCAACACCAACTGGCAGTCGTATGTGCCAGAGACCACAATGAGCTATCTGACCCAGATGGCCGGCCTCGCGACGCACAACTTCTGGTCTGCGGCAACCGGCATGGCGCTGGCGATTGCTTTCATTCGAGGCATCGCGCGGCGCGAGGCGAAGACGCTGGGCAACTTCTGGGTGGACCTGACGCGCGGCACGCTGTGGGTGTTGCTGCCGATCTCGATTGTGTATGCGCTGGCGCTGGTCTCGCAGGGCGTGGTGCAGAACTTCAAGCCCTACGACACGGTGAAGCTCGTCGAGCCGCAATCTGTAACCGCTACAGGTACAGATGGGAAATCGACAACGACGCTGGTGACGACGCAGACGATCGCGCAGGGGCCGGTGGCCTCGCAGGAGGCGATCAAGATGCTGGGCACCAACGGCGGCGGATTCTTCAACGCCAACAGCGCGCATCCCTTCGAGAATCCGACGCCGCTGAGCAATCTGCTGCAGATGCTTTCGATCTTCCTGATTCCC
Organism: uncultured Acidobacteriaceae bacterium; assembly: GCA_963828115.1. Lineage (GTDB taxonomy): Bacteria > Acidobacteriota > Terriglobia > Terriglobales > Acidobacteriaceae > Edaphobacter. The sequence continues at coordinate 168,086 of CAWHDN010000007.1, read as the reverse complement.
GCCGGACTTTGCATCACGCTGGGCAAGATGGTGGGCTCGCCGGGCCACGGATGGGCCGTGTTTGCGGCGATGTCTGTGTTGTGGTTCGCCGGCGTGGCGACGTGCTACTGGGCGGAGGCGCAGCCGAATCCGCTGCTGCATGGCGTCGATCAGCATGTTGTTGCCATGGGAGCAGCGCAATCTTCCGGCGGCAACATGGAGGGCAAGGAGGTTCGCTTCGGCATTGCCAACTCCGCGCTGTTTACCACGGTGACAACGGATGCGAGTTGCGGTGCGGTCAACAACATGCACGACTCGTTGATGCCGCTGGGCGGATTGGTACCGCTGTCGAACATCCATCTGGGCGAGATCATATTCGGCGGAGTGGGCGCGGGAATGTATGGGATGCTGATCTTCGTCATCCTAACCGTCTTCATCGCGGGCCTGATGGTGGGCCGCACACCGGAGTACCTGGGCAAGAAGGTGCAGGCGTTCGATGTGCAGATGTCGATGCTCTACTTCCTGATCTTCCCGGTAGTCATCCTGGGTTTTGCCGCAGTGTCGGTGTTGATCCCCGCGGGGCTATCGAGCCTCTCGAACCATGGGCCGCACGGGCTGTCGCAGATTCTGTACGCATACACTTCGGCGGCGGGCAACAATGGGTCGGCGTTCGCTGGACTGAATGCGAACACGCACTGGTACAACGCGACGCTGGCGATCACAATGCTGGCGGGGCGTTTTCTGATGATTGTGCCGATGCTCGCAGTGGCGGGAAACCTGGCGGCCAAGAAGATCACGCCTCCGTCGGTGGGCACGTTCCCGGTGAATTCCACGCTGTTTACCGCGCTGCTGGTCGGTGTGATCGTGATCGTCGGCGCGCTGACCTTCTTCCCGGCGCTCAGCCTCGGGCCGATCCTCGAACACCTACTGCTGCGTTCGGGCATCAGCTTTGCGTAAGTCAGCGAGTCAGCAAGTTTGCAACGGAAATGAATTTCGAGGTTGGATGAGATGAGCGCGACACATACAGGAACGTCAAAGAAGCGACAGCTGTTTGAATCGGCGATTGTCCGGCGCGCAGCGGTGGATGCGCTGAAGAAGCTGAATCCGGTGCTGATGGCGAAGAATCCGGTGATGTTTGTGGTGGAGGTGGGCAGCGTGGTGACGACGGCGCTGCTTGTGCTGCCGCACGGCGCGACCCATTTTGCATTCAACCTGCAGATTACGCTGTGGCTGTGGTTCACGGTGCTGTTTGCGAACTTTGCCGAGGCGATGGCGGAGGGCCGCGGCAAGGCGCAGGCGGATGCGTTGCGCAAGGCGAAGTCGGAGACCACCGCATACAAGCTGCGCTCGGATGGCGAAGTCGAAGAGGTCCCAAGCTCGCATCTGCGCGTGAACGACAAGGTCCGCGTGGTTGCCGGGCAGATGATTCCCGGTGACGGCGAGGTGATCGAGGGCGTCGCTTCGGTGGATGAGTCGGCCATCACCGGTGAGAGCGCACCTGTCATCCGCGAGGCCGGCGGCGACCGGTCTGCGGTAACCGGCGGAACGCGCGTGCTCAGCGACAGGATCGTGGTGCGCATCACGGCGAACCCGGGCGAGACGTTTCTGGACCGCATGATCGCGCTTGTGGAAGGGGCGGAGCGGCAGAAGACGCCCAACGAGATCGCGCTGAATATTCTACTGGCCGGGCTCACCATCATTTTCCTTTTGGCGGTCGTCACGCTGGAGCCGTTCGCGGTGTACTCGGGTGCGCCGCAGACGGCATTTGTGCTGATCTCGCTGCTGGTGTGCCTGATTCCAACGACCATCGGCGGGCTTCTGTCGGCGATTGGAATTGCGGGCATGGATCGCTTGGTGCAGCACAATGTGCTGGCGGTCTCTGGCCGGGCGGTCGAGGCCGCAGGCGACGTCAACACGCTGCTGCTCGACAAGACGGGAACAATCACCCTGGGCAATCGGCAGGCGTCGGAGTTCCTGACAGCGGCAGGTGTAACGAGTGAAGAATTGGCGGACGCTGCGCAGTTGTCGAGCTTGCCGGACGAGACGCCGGAGGGCCGTTCGATTGTGGTTCTGGCCAAGGAGCTGTATGGCCTGCGCGGGCGCGAGTTGGCGAACCTGAATGTGGAGTACATTCCCTTCAGTGCGCTGACCCGGATGAGTGGCATCGACATGGAGGGGCGCAGTATTCGCAAGGGTGCGGCGGATGCGATTGCAAATTATCTGAAGGAGAACGGTTCGATTCTGCCGGATGAGGTGCGGGCGACCGTGGACAAGGTGGCGCGTCAGGGAGGCACGCCGCTGGTGGTCGCGGAGAATGGCCGTGCGCTGGGAGTGATTCATCTGAAGGACATTGTGAAGGGCGGCATGAAGGAGCGCTTCGAGCAATTGCGCGCGATGGGCATCAAGACCATCATGATTACTGGCGACAATCCTCTGACCGCGGCGGCGATTGCTCGCGAGGCGGGCGTGGACGACTTTCTGGCCGAGGCCAAGCCCAAGGACAAGATGGACCTGATCAAGCGCGAGCAGGCGCAGGGCAAGCTCGTGGCGATGACCGGCGATGGGACAAACGACGCACCGGCACTGGCGCAGGCGGACGTGGGCGTGGCGATGAACTCCGGCACGCAGGCTGCGAAGGAGGCGGGAAACATGGTCGATCTCGACTCCAATCCAACCAAGCTGATCGAGATTGTGGGCATCGGTAAGCAGTTGCTGATGACGCGCGGCGCACTGACGACCTTCTCTATTGCCAACGACGTGGCCAAGTATTTCGCTATTATTCCGGCAATGTTCATGGTGGTCTTCCCGCAACTTGCGATCATCAACGTGATGCACCTGCGATCACCGGAGTCGGCGATTCTTTCGGCGGTCATCTTCAACGCGCTGATTATTGTTGCGCTGATTCCGCTGGCGCTGCGAGGCGTACAGTACAGGCCGATGTCGGCGGCGGCGCTGCTGAAGCGCAACTTGTGGGTCTATGGAATGGGCGGGATTGTTGCACCGTTCGTTGGGATCAAGCTGATCGACATGATTATTGCGTCGATTCATCTGGTGTGAGAAACAGCGAGTCAGCGAGTTAGCAAGGAATGATGCCATGAAGAAGATGATGATTACCGCGATCCTCTACACGCTTATTACGGCTGTGCTGCTGGGCGTTGTCTATCCGCTGGCGGTGACGGGGTTGGCGCATATGTTCTTTCCCAGGCAGGCCGAGGGATCGTTGGTCTCGCGCAACGGCGTGCTGGTCGGGTCGCACCTGATTGGGCAGGCGTTCAGCGGGCCGGGCTACTTCTGGTCGCGGCCATCGTCGGCGGGATCGGGCAATGGATACGATGCTACCGCCTCGGGCGGCTCGAACTATGCGCCCACCAACAGCGCGCTGGCGACACGCGTGGCCGGAACAGTGCAGACGCTCAACCCCAAAGGAACCAATGCGCCTGTGCCGATTGATCTGGCGACGGCGTCGGCCTCCGGGCTCGACCCGGATATCTCGCCCGCCGCGGCGTTCTATCAGGTGGCGCGTGTGGCAGCCGAACGGCACGTCAGCGAGGACACGATGAGGAACCTGGTTTCGGCGCATATTACGCAGAGGCAGTTTGGTCTGTTGGGCGAGCCTCGGGTGAATGTGCTGGAGCTGAATCTGGCCCTGGACAAGATGACGCCGGCGGCTGCCAAGTAGCGCAGGGGCATCTCTTGCAGCATTGCAGTGAGCGGGACGACGAACCGTTGTACCCTTAAACGAGGGTTCATCGGGAGATGCCGTTCATGTCCAATCAGAGGTCGAAGGCAGTTGTATTGTTGAGCGGCGGGCTCGATTCGACGACCGTGCTCGCGATTGCAAAGGCTGAGGGGCACGACGTCTATGCGCTCTCGTTTGCGTATGGGCAGCGCCACTCGTGGGAGCTGGAGTGTGCGCGAGTGGTGGCGCGCGCCGGTGGCGCGAATGAACACCGAATTGCATCGATTGATCTGCGCGCCTTTGGCGGCTCTGCGCTGACAGCAGACATTGACGTGCCCAAGGGGCGGTCGCCTGAGGAGATGGGCAGCGGGATCCCCATTACCTATGTGCCCGCGCGCAACACGATCTTTTTGTCCTACGCGCTTGCCTGGGCAGAGGTTCTGGGATCGAGCGACATCTTCATCGGAGTGAATGCGCTGGACTATAGCGGGTACCCGGACTGCCGGCCTGAGTTCATCGCGGCCTTTGAGCGGATGGCAAATCTCGCGACCAAGGCCGGAGTGGAGGGTCGGCAGGCCCTGACAATTCATGCACCACTAATTTCGTTGACCAAGGCCGAGATCATCCGCAAGGGGCTGGAGCTTGGCGTGGACTACTCGCTGACCAGCAGTTGTTACGATCCGTCGCCGACTGGACAGCCGTGCGGCGGCTGCGACTCCTGCGTACTCCGGCAAAAAGGATTTAGAGAGAACGGACTGGTTGACCCACTGCAATATCGCGAGGCACAGCCATGAGCCACGACGAGAAACAGCCATGAGTTACGCGGTCAAAGAGATCTTCTACACGCTGCAAGGCGAGGGCGCGCAGACAGGCCGCGCAGCCGTATTTTGCCGTTTCGCGGGATGCAATCTCTGGTCGGGACGCGAGCGGGACCGCGCAGAGGCTGTGTGCAAATTCTGCGATACGGATTTTGCCGGCGCGGACGGCCCGGATGGCGGTAGATTCGCGCGCGCGGAGGAGTTGGCCATGCGGATCGAGGAGAGATGGCAGGCTGTTTCTTCGTCGGGAAAGAGGTTTGTCGTCTGCACCGGAGGCGAACCGCTGCTGCAACTGGATCGTGCGCTGATCGATGCGCTGCACGCGCGCGAATTCGAGGTTGCCGTTGAGACCAATGGAACGATTGCGGCTCCGCCTGGGATCGATTGGCTCTGCGTCAGTCCCAAGGCTGGCGCGAAGCTTGTCCAGCCTCCGGGCGATGAATTGAAGCTGGTCTTTCCGCAGGCTGGCGCGAGGCCGGAGAGCTATGCGGGGCTGGGGTTCCGGCACTTCTTCCTGCAGCCGATGGATGGCCCCGACCGGCAGGCCAACACAGAACAGGCACTGCGCTACTGCCTCGACAATCCCGCGTGGCGCCTGAGCCTTCAGACGCATAAGTTCGTAGGAATTCGATAACGGTAGAGGCACCAGAAGTTCTGCGCCTTCAGTGTATCTACTGCGGCGAGCCGGGGAGATGAGGAAGGTCTATACGCGCGTTTGACGTCCCTCCGCGGCTGCATCATTTATCGAACGGCATGGCTCGAGTACAATCAGCGGAATGATTGCTTTTCTGCGTGGCCGCCTGTTCTCCAAGTCGCCGAACCAGGCCATCGTGGAGTGCGGCGGCGTTGGCTACGACGTAACCATCAGCGTGGCCACCTTCACCGCGCTGCCGGCCGAGGGCGCTGAGGCGCGGCTGCACATCTACACCCATGTGCGCGAAGACCAGCTCGCACTCTTCGGCTTCGCCGAGCCGCAGGAGAAGCGGATGTTCGAGAGGCTGCTGACGATCAGCGGCATCGGACCAAAGCTGGCGATCACGGCGCTCAGCGGGATCGACGCGGCGCGGCTGGTGACAGCCATCCGCTCGAGTGACCACGCCACGCTGACGCGGATTCCGGGGATCGGAAAGAAGACCGCCGAGCGGGTTGTCCTCGAACTCAAAGACAAGCTGGACGATATGGCCGTCGCGCCGTCGGCAGCCGCGGCAGCCTACGGCCCGGCGGGCGACGATGCGCTCTCCGCACTGGTGAATCTAGGCTATGCGCGCCCCATCGCGCAACGGGCGATCGAGACCGCCATTGCCAAACAGCCCGCCGCCGCCGAGGACTTTGAAGTGCTCTTCCGCGCGGCAATGGCCGCAATCCGCTAACAGTCAACAGGCCACTGACCTCTATGTTCTCGCGCAGGCTCACTATCGAACGCATCGACGCCGCAGAAGCGGCGCACCAATGTCCTATTGTGCAGATCGACAACTTCGCCATGCGCAACTTTACCAACGACGCGGTCTTCGACGACACGCTGCCCATCGCCGACGGCCTGCTGGAGGTAGGTTTGCGCGTTCCACTGGATCGCCTTGCTGTCGCCATGGAGGACTGGTTCCGGCGCAAGTGCTATCTGGCTCCCGGCGAACGCCTGCGCATTACCGAGGTTGCCGCGCCGCAAGCGCCAACTCAGTTCTAAAGTTGATTTGAATCGGGCAGCGACAACTCCGGCGGGTGGGCCGGGCTGAGTAGCGCGATGCGATCTGTAGCCCGTATCCCAAGACAAGCAGACGGGTTACGGGACGGGCGGTCGAGTTACATGACGAGGGCGACTTTTTCCAGCTCTTCCTGCATCGACTGCAACGAGCAGCCAACCGATTCAATGCGCGAGGCCGCGCCGCAGGCCGCATGACTTGAGACTCCGTATCCTCGCACAGTGAGAAACACGCCGATGAGCTCCGCCGTCTGCCGGGAGTCGAGGCCGGACTGGGTCAGCTCCTCGCGCAGAGAGGTGAGGTCGGCCGCGGTGAATTTTTCTATCGAGCAGCTTGCGGGGTAATTGTCTACCATGGCCACCCTCCTGCCCCGCTTATCGGCGGAAGCCGGGCGGAGGTGAACTGCGTCTCGGGATGAGGCAGCGACTTCAGCGGGCGGGCCCGATTCAGAACACACATCCGGCCAGTCGCGCGGTACCATGGTACTTAGAATGAATCACACAGCGCGAATTCTGAATGGGATTGAGATTGCCGCCCAGATCAAGGCGGAGGTCGCCGAGCAGGCGAGGGCGCTTGCTGCGGGCGGGATTACGCCGGGGCTGGCCGTGGTGCTGGTGGGCCACGTCGCCGCCTCGGAGATCTATGTGCGCAGCAAGGTGAAGACATGCGCCGAATTGGGAATGTTCAGCGAGATGCTGACGCCACCCGAGAGCGTCACGACGGAAGATCTGCTGGATCTGATCGCAGGGCTGAACGCACGCGATGAGATCGACGGCATTCTGATCCAACTGCCGCTGCCCGCGCATGTGGACACGCGTCGGCTGCTGGAGGCGGTATCGCCGGACAAGGATGTGGACGGTTTCCATCCCATCAACGTGGGACGATTGCAGAGCTCCGCAGCCCATGGCGTCGAGGCCGGAACTGCGCTGGCGCCATGCACGCCGGCGGGGATCATGGAGATTCTGAAGCGCAGCGGAGTGCCGGTGGCGGGGCAGCACGCAGTGGTTCTGGGGCGGTCGGAGATTGTGGGCAAGCCGGTGGCGATGATGCTGCTGAACGCGTCGGCGACAGTGACGGTGTGCCACAGCAAAACGGTGGAGATTGGCCGCTACACGCGCGACGCAGACATCCTGGTGGCGGCCATCGGCAGGCCGGGATTTGTGACCCCGGAGATGGTGAAGCCGGGAGCGACGCTGATCGATGTGGGCATCAATCGCATCACCGATGCAGCCGAAGTCGCGCGCTTCTTCCCCGGGGATGTGGCTCGCGCGGCGCAGTTCGCCACTCGTGGCTCGACGCTGGTAGGAGACATTCATCCGGCGGCGTTCGCGCTGGCCGGAGCGTATACCCCCGTGCCTGGAGGCGTGGGCGCACTGACGATTGCAATGCTGATGAAGAACACGGTGCAGGCGGCGAAGGCGCGGCGCGGCGCGGCGGCGGGGCGTAGCGCAGTTGCTGCGGCGAAGGCGTAGCGCGATGCTGCGCGTGGGCCTTACCGGCGGACTGGGCAGCGGCAAATCGACCGCGGCGCGGCGGTTCGCGGAGTTGGGCGCGGTTGTCTTCTCCGCAGACGAGATTGGGCGCGCGATGATGCAGCCGGGCGAGCCAGTGTACGCGGCGATTGTGGCGCATTTTGGCGAGATGGCTGTGGCGGCGGATGGATCGCTCGACCGCGGCGCACTGGCGCGGATTGCATTCGGCAACGGAGGCAAGGACGCCGGGCGATTGGAGGAGCTGAACGCGATCGTGCATCCGGCAGTGATCGCGCGTCAGGCGGAATTGATCGAAGAGGCCGCCGCCCGCGATGCGGATGCCGTGGCGATTGTCGAATCCGCACTGATCTTTGAGACGAAGTACGCAGGCGTGGGCGGCTGTCACAAGCGCTTCGACAGGCTCATCTTTGTGAAGGCCTCGGAGGGGCTGAAGATCGCTCGTTTTGTCGCGCGAGCCTCCGGCGGGAAGACGCTGAGCGAAGAGGAACGGCGACGCGTTCGAGGCTGAGGCTCGGCGGCGGATTGCGCGACAGATCGACGATAGACCAGAACGCCGCGAACTGCGATTTTTTACTGACGAACGATGGCTCAATTGAGCAGATGCAGGCTCAGGTGGACGCGCTGTGGCCTGTGCTGAAGGCCGCTTCCATGCAGCGGACAGGCTAATTCGCACGTCCTTCGTAAGCCCCGTTGAAATGGAATGACTACAATTACAATGTACGGAGAAGTCTCCGCCAATACCGACGTTTCAGGTGTTTTCTGCTATGAAATACCGTCCTGTTCTGCTTGTGGTTTTGCTGCTTACCGGGTTTTATCTCGTGACGACGCATCTGGCGTCGACCGGCGTGCTTGCTCCGTGGCTGGCGGCGATGCATGCGTCGGGCTCCGCGACCAGCATCGAATCGCTGCGCGGGCAGGACGGCGCCTTCGACCTGAATGTGGCCTCCGCCGCGCCGTCCTTCGACGCCGAGGAGCAGCAGAACATCGAGGTCTACAAGAAAGTCCTGCCCAGCGTGGTCAACATTACAACCACAGAAGTGGCATGGGATTTCTTCTACGGGCCAGTGCCGCAGTCGGGGCAGGGATCGGGTTTTATCCTCAACAAGGACGGGCTGATCCTGACCAATAACCATGTGATCGGCAAAGCGACGCCGGGCAATATTGAGGTAACTCTCTCCGATAAACACCAGTACAAGGCAACTGTGGTGACCGTGGACAAGACCCACGACCTGGCGCTGCTGAAGATCAACGCTCCCAACCTGGTTCCCGCGACGCTGGCTAAGACAAGCACTGGGCTGATGGTGGGGCAGCGCGTCTATGCCATCGGCAACCCGTTCGGGCTTTCGGGCACGATGACGCGGGGAATCATCTCTGCGATCCGCTCCGTGCGCGGCCCGGATAACAACCCCATCGAGGGCGCGATCCAGACCGACGCGTCGGTGAACCCGGGCAACTCCGGCGGGCCGCTGCTGAACTCGCGCGGCGAGGTTATCGGCATCACGACGATGATCGCCGGCAACCCAGGGGTGGACCAGTCCGCGGGCATCGGATTTGCGATCCCGATCAACACGGCCAATGCGGTACTCGACGACTACGCCAAGTACGGGCGCGTGCGGCGGCCCACGCTGGACATTCAGACACTGCGCATCAACCCCATCATTGCCGAGCAGATTGGACTGGCCGCCGACTACGGCGTGCTGATCGAGCGCGTGCTGCCGGGCGGCGCGTCGGAGAAGGCAGGCCTGCACGGCGGAACGCAACGCGCCTTCGAGGGCAACACGCAGGTGATGCTGGGCGGCGACCTGATCGTGGCCTTCGACGGACAGGAGATCACCAGCCCGGAGGACCTCTCGGAGGCGATGAACGCTAAACACGCCGGCGATTCGGTCACCGTCACGGTGTTTCGCGGGCGCAAGAAGATGGACTTCAAGGTGACGCTGAACGATGCCAAGGACCAGGTGCTGGGGCCGCAAACCTGAGTCGGGCCCTCAAGGGCGAGAGAGCGGCTTGCCCAGAATCGACTCCACGTCGCGCACCTTGCCTTGCAGGCGGCCCGTGGCACCCTTGCGATCATCCAGCGTGATGTTGGTGAGCACGCGCGGAGCCAGTTCCAGAACACGCCGATGGCATCGCAGGATCACGTCCATCACCTGCTCCGGCGGGCCCTCGATAACGGTCTGCATGGGGCCGAGTTGGTAGGAGAGGCCGGAGCCGTCCACGATGGCCAGAGCCTCGGCCACGATCTCCTTGACGCCCTCTCCAGCGCCCATGGGAACTACGGAAAAGCTGGCGAGCATGGCAACCTCCTGCGAACCTTCAGACGAGCTTCTCGATCTGTTGCTGCACCTGGCGGCGAAACTCCAGCGGATTCTGAATCTGCTCGAAGGGTTCGGTCGTTCCGCCCGTGCCAATCACCCGGATCGTTCCATAGCCCAGCATTCTGCCCAAGGCTGGTTCGATGACCTGAATGCTCTCCACTTTGCTGAGCGGCATGTCGGTCGTGCTGCGGCTCACCACGCCGGTCTTGATGACCACTCGCCGGTTGGTCAGCGCCATCTCCATCGCGTTGCGTTGCATCATGCCCCAAAGAACCACGACGACGCAACAGAGCAGCAAGGCCGCGCCCACCTCTTCCAGGGTCTGTACCGTCTTGTGATGATCTCCGGTCAGGGTGGCGGCGTAGTACAGCAGAAAGGCTCCGGGCAGGCCAAGCAGCAGGCATCCCAGGAACGACTGCTTCAGCATCACAATCCAATGAAGCCGGGTCTCGTAGATCACTGTCTCCCCCGGGGCCGAGTGCGATTCGATGTAGCTCAATTTGCTCCTTCCTATATTACTTCTCGTGTAAAAGCCTCATGTCTATGGTAGCGCGTGTGTCCATGGAAGGCGCCAACACGTGTCTGCTCTGGTATAACCAAACACGAGCACTCTCAATAGAGAATGATCTCCGTCCGATCTCGTTTGACCGCGACCAGAGGAGCGTTACAGCGTGCTTTGCCGCCTGAGAACCGGTAGAGAGGGAAGGCAACGGAGGTCTCAATCTCCCCAAAACAAGCCGTACGAGCTACGGATTCCAAGGACTGGATCGATGGAGTATGGGGTGGGTCAGCCTATGCCACGGCGAAAGACGTTGGCTGCGGCTTTGGCTGTCGGAGTTGTGGTTCTGTGTCTTGCTTTCTGGCCGTTTGCGAAGGCGCACCTGCAGGCGGTTGCGGTGCTTCGTGAGGTGGCGGGGCAACCCGTGCCGTGGGTTGCGCGCGAGCTTACGGTCCCAGTGACAACCGAGGATCTCAGCTTCCCCATCGCAACTCCGAACGGCCAACAGCGGGTGCGCGCGCGGGTCTACATCCCACAGAACAGGCCGCACGCGCCGGCGATGGTGATCTTCCACGGCGTGCATCACCTGGGCATCGACGAGCCGCGGCTGGTGGGCTTTGCGTCGGCGATGGCGGGCTGCGGCATCCGCGTGCTGACGCCGGAGCTGCCCGGAATCAAGGACTACCACGTCAGCGAGGACTCGGTCGCGACGATCGGCGAGTCGGTGAAGTGGTTCGCCGCGCAGACGGGCGGGCCGGTGGGAGTGATGGGGCTGAGCTTCTCTGGCGGGCTGGCGTTGGTGGCGGCGAGTGATCCGCAATATCGATCGGCGTTCCGGTTCATCGTCGCGGTGGGGTCGCAGGACTCGATGCTGCGCGTGGCGGACTACTACCTGACCGGGCGCGACGCGCGTCCCGATGGCTCGGTGGAGGCGCTGCCGCCGCATGAGTACGGCCCACTGGTGCTGGAGTACGAGAACCTCGACGACTTCGTCCCCGCGCAGGACCTCGCCCCGGTGCGCGCGTTGCTGAAGGCCCATCTGTACGAGGACAGGCCCGGCGAGGCTGCGGCAAAGCTGGGAATGTCCGGGACGCAACGGCGCGAGGCGATGGACCTGATGGATACGTCGCTGCCCGCTACGCGCTCGGCGATTGCGGCGTCGATTGCGCGCCACGCCGGCGAGTCGCCGGGCCTCTCGCCAGAGGGTCGGCTGCGCGCGCTGGGCACGCCGGTCTACCTTCTGCACGGCGAGGGGGACAACATCATTCCCTCAGCGGAGACGCTGTGGATGGCCAACGAGCTACAGCCGGACGACCTGAAGGCAATGTTGGTGAGTCCCGTGCTCTCGCACCTGGACCTCAACGGGCCGAAGCCGGGAGCGATGGACCAGTGGCGGCTCATCCACTTCTTCGCGCGGATGATCCACGCGGCGGAGAGTTCCGCCAGTCGTTAACGCGGCTACGGCTTGCCGGTTTTCTTCCCGGCCGCGGCCATGTTGCGGCCGAAGTGGAAGCTGGGGCCAACCGAGAAGCGGTAGGTCCAGCGGCCATCGGCGAGAATGTCGTTGAAGGGATGATTGTAGACGAAATCCATCTGCCCGCGAATGCCGATGTGCTTGCTGACGGCGACCTCGCCACCGCCCCCAAAGCCGTAAAAGCCGGTCCAGTCGCGCTTGAACCCGGCGGGCGCAAGTGAGGCTACGACACCCGATTCAAAAGGATCGGCTGGGTTCGCATACGGTACGGCGCGCTCGCGCAGCGCTCCCAGCGACGGCCGCACGAAGAGAGTGAGCTTCGAGTAGTGCCGGTAGGCAAGTTGCGGCCCGAAGGCGAAGGTCTGGGTGGCAGCCGTGGCCGGCACGGCAAGCTGGTAGCGCCGGCGGGCAGCTCATGTAGCTGCTCCAATCCAGTGATTTCGTTATCGATCGTGGTCTGCGTTGCCGCGGGCAGAAGGTTCGGCGTCAGGACCTGCGAGCCCGTTCCCTCGCTGTAGTCCGCTCCCACCGAGAGCCAGGTACGCATGTTCATCCCCGCCTGCAGGTGGAAGCCATGCTCGTTGAGGCCGAGCATCGGGCTGTCGATGTCGGCGAATCCCGCGTAGACGTCGTAGCGGCTTACATAGGTCTGTTGTGCGTTTGCGGTAGTTCCGGTGAACACGAAGAGAACTGACAGAGCGGTGCCTGCAAGCAGGCAGCGGATTGAGATCTTCAAGGTTTTGCCCTCCTGGAACGCTGACACAGATCAAGCGTTGCGGCACGGGCCGCTCCATTCCCTGCCAGATTCATTGAGCCGTAACATTACCCGACCGTTGCGACGTTTGTCACTCGCAATTATTTAGCGCGCCAGCCGCCTTGCCCAGGCCGACGGTACGCCGGACAATGGGAGGAGCGACGGGAGATCGGCGATGGCTCAGATCATCACACTGGATGAGATTCGCGCGGCCCAGAGGCGGCTGGCCGGGGTTGCGGTGCGGACGGGGCTGCACCGGGTATCGCCGCAGCGGATGCGGCTGTCCGGACTGGCGGAGCTTCCGTTTGAGCTATATATCAAGGCGGAGAGCGAGCAGCCGATTGGCAGCTTCAAGCTGCGCGGTGCGTACAACCGGATTGCGCAGCTCTCGAAAGAGGAGCTGGGGCGCGGCGTGATTACGTACTCCAGCGGCAACCACGCGCAGGGCGTGGCGTATGCGGCGCGGGCGCTGGGTGCGCGAGCGGTGATCGTGATGCCGGAGAACGCGCCGGAGGTGAAGATCGAAGCGACCAAGGCACTGGGAGCGGAGGTTGTGCTGGTGGGGCCGGCCAGTTCCGAGCGCAGAGCGAAGGCCGAGGAACTCGGCCCGCGCGCATGGCTACACCATCATTCCGCCGTATGACGATGCGGCCATCATTGCCGGGCAAGGGACGTGCGGGTTGGAGATTCTGGAGCAGCTTGGAGTGATTGGCCGGAAGTGTGGGCCTGCATGCGACGCGAATGCGGCAGGTGATGTGGTGGTACTGTCGCCGGTCTCGGGCGGAGGACTGCTGAGTGGGATCGCCGCGGCGGTCAAGCTGGCTGCGCCGCCGCGGTGGGAGGGGCGGATCGGGGTGTGGGGCGCGGAGCCGGAACTGGCGGCGGATGCGAAGGAGTCGTTCGACACCAGGACGCTGGTGGAGTGGCCGGCGGAGATGACAACGCGGACCCGCTGCGACGGCCTGCGCACACAGTCGCTGGGCAAACTGAACTTTGCCCACATCCTGCGCTTCGTCGATGGGATCGTGACGGTGAGCGAGGACGAGATACTGCGGGCGATGCGCGCGATGCTTGCGGCAACCGGGATGGTGGCGGAGCCGAGCGGCGCGGTGACGCTGGCCGCGGCCTTGTTCCACCACTCGGAGCTGCCACGTTGCCAAAGGCTGGTCGCGGTGTTGAGCGGCGGGAACATCGAGCCGGAGTTGCGGCGGGAGCTGGATGCGGACGCTGCGTCGGCAGCTACCGCGTGAGAGCGAGTGGGAGTCTAATACCTTCATGAGAACTGCCTCCATAAGAGCGATGCGCGTACTGATTTCAGGAGTTGCGCTGGCGCTGCTGGCAACATCGTGCGGATTGAATGCGCAGAAGAAGCCGAAGGACACGCTCTCCGGCTACGACCGGGCAGCGCGCGCAACTCTGGTGCATCCGGCGATTGTTTACGTCACCGCCGACGACGACGCACAGCACATTGCCGAGGTGCTGCCGGGCCACGAGGTGGTGGTGATCGAGCGCAACGGCGCGTGGGTGCGCGTCTTCGCCAACACCGACGCGCCGGATGAGCAGGCCGACGACCAGAAGCCGGAGTTCAGCACGGACCAGACGGTGACGCCGGCCTCGGGATGGATTCACGACAAGGGCATCGTGACGCCGGCGACGGCCAACGGCGATGCCATTCTCTTCGGCACAGCCGCGAACTTCGAGGAGCAGGCGGAACAGCCGCACGCGCCGAAGGACGCGGCCGAGGAGGCGCACCTGCTCTACCGGCGCGTGGCCGACTACTTCCCCGACTCGCCGCTGGCGGCGGAGGCGATCTTCCGCGCGGCCGACGTGCGCTGGCAGATCGACAAGGCCGACATCGGCACCCTGCCCTCGGCCCACGAGCAGGAGGCGTACCTGCGGCCGCAGCTCTACGAGGGCGAGATGCAGCGCGTGATGAAGCTCTACCCGGCGTCGAAGTTTGCCGCTCTGGCCGCCTACGACCTGATCGACAACAAGCTGTGCGGCGACTGGCAGGGGCTGCCCAAGTGCCCGGAGATGGAGGCCACGCTCTACGAGCGCTACGCCGACCGCTATCCAGACAGCCCCAAGGCCGCCGAGGCGCTCTACGAGGCGACCTACCGCGAGGGCGTGCTGGTGGAGATGTACACGGTGCAGGACGAGAAGAAGCGCTCCCAGCAGGCCGCGGCGAACGCAGTGGGGCTGGCGACGGAGTTGAAGCAGAAGTATCCGCAGTCGGACTACGCGGCGCGCGCGGCCAGCATTGCGTATCGAGTGCAGCAGCAGATCCCGGTCTACGGGAACGACCGGGAGTGATGTGCCAGGTTCGAGGTTCGAGGTTCGAGCGAACTTGATCTCCTTCGGTGGCGCGGAGAATCGCCTAAAATAACGGAATGTCCTTCTTTCATGTCATTGTCCTGGCCATTGTGCAGGGACTCGCCGAGTTGCTGCCGGTCTCCAGCTCCGCCCACGTTGTTGTTGCGGAGAAGCTTGACCTTTGGGGGCTCGATCCGTCATCGCCGCAATATGACGCTGCTGCTGGTGATGCTGCACACCGGCACCATGTTCGCCGTGATTGCCTACTTCTGGCGGCAATGGAGGCAGAGCTACTTTGCCACGGTAGACGCGTTCAAGCGCTTCGCGCTGCGGCTTGTCTACGCAACGGCGCTGACGGGCGTGTTGGGCGAGGCGCTGATCAAGCTGATCGAGCACACCATGTTCAAAGGCGCGCCCAAGGCGGAGATTGAAGACCTCTTCGGGCGGCTGGATCTGGTAGCTCCGGCGCTGGCCTGCGCGGGGATTCTGATCCTGATCGCCGGGCTGCGCGAGAAGAAGCAGGACGAATCTCAAACAGCCGCGGCGAGCCTGACGCGGCGGCCCAGCGACAGCGTCACGATGCGGCAGGCCGGTTGGATGGGATTCGTGCAGGGACTCTGCCTGCCCTTTCGCGGCTTCTCGCGCTCCGGCGCAACCATCTCGACCGGAATGCTGACGGGCGCGACCAAGCAGCGCGCAGAGCGGTTCAGCTTCGCGATGGCCGTGGTGATTACGCCAGCCGCGATTGGCCGAGAGGCCATGCGCTTACTGCACGCGACCCACGCGGCAGCGGCGACCGGCTCGCCTATTGACCTGCATGGCACGCTGCGCTTAGTCTGCTCGGCGCGGTGTTTGCGTTCCTCGCCGGGCTGGTGGCACTGAAGTGGCTGAGCAACTGGCTGGAGAATGGGCGGTGGTACTGGTTTGGAATCTATTGCCTGGTGGCGAGTTGCGTTGTCTTCTACCTGCACACCAAGGGCTACTAGGCCTCAGAATGGTTCGTGCTGGGCGCGATGCGCTACCAGGTGTTGCCGGGCTGGAGGAAGAGAGGGCTGACGGGGTTCTCGTAGACGGAGTAGTCGCGGGTGACGATGGTGAGACCGCTCTCTGAGACGAAGTAGTTTTTCTTGTCCTCGTTGGGGTCGTATCCGATAACCGTACCGTCTGGTATGTGGACATCGCGGTCGATGATGGCGCGGCGGATGCGGCAGTGGCGGCCGATGTTGACGTGGGCGAAGATGACGGATGAGTCGACGTCGGCGTAGGAGTTGACGCGCACGTCCTGGCTGACGACGGAGTTGCGGATGACCGCGCCGGAGACGATGGAACCGGAGCAGACGATGGAGTTGATGGCCATGCCGGTACGTCCCGGTTCGCCGAAGACGAACTTGGCTGGGGGGTACTGGTAGGGGCGGGTGCGCATGGGCCAGCTCTTGTCGTAGAGGTTGAAGATGGGGGTGATGCCGGCGACATCCATGTTGGCCTCGTAGTAGGCCTCGAGGGTTCCGACATCTCGCCAGTAGAGGGCGCGCTGCTTGTTCTCGTCGACGAAGGTGAAGGCGTGTATTTTGACCCGGCCGAGCAGCCCGGGCAGGATGTCGTGGCCGAAGTCGTGGGTGGAGTTGGGGTTTTCGGCGTCCTGGATGAGTTCGGGCAGGAGTGTGTCTGTGTTGAAGAGATAGATCCCCATGGAGGCGTCTACGACATTGGGGTCGAAGGGCGATCGAATGTCGGTGGACTTGGGTTTTTCGACGAAGCCGGTGACCTCACCGGAGCGCGCAGTCTCGACGATGCCGAAGCGGGAGACCTCGTCGGGCCGGATGGGCAGCGTGGCCAGCGTAACATCGGCGCCGGAGTCCTGATGCTGCTGCAGCATGCGGCCGTAGTTCATCTTGTAGATGTGGTCGCCGGAGAGGATCAGGACGTAGCGCGGCTCCTCGGACCCGATGGAGTATATGTTCTGGTAGACGGCATCGGCGGTGCCCTGGTACCAGGATTTGGAGACACGCTGCATGGGGGGCAGTATCTCGATGAACTCACCCAGCTCGTTGGCCACCACCGTGCCCCAGCCCTCGCGGATGTGCCGGTTGAGCGAGAGCGCCTTGTACTGGGTGAGGATGTAGACGTGGCGCAGGTCGCTGTTGATGCAGTTGGACAGCGTGATGTCGATGATGCGGTACTGGCCGGCAAAGGGGACCGCGGGTTTGGCGCGGTCTCGGGTGAGGGGAAAGAGCCGTTCTCCGGCCCCGCCGGCAAGCAGTACGCCAAGTGTGTCTCTCATCGTCCATTACCTCGAAAGCAAAGTGCACCGTTGCATACGACAATATCAGAGCGGATTCAGCATCGCCCCCAGAGCATTGGATGCGAAACGAGAGTCTACCACGCGAGTGTTGTATTTGCGTGGGGGATGAGGAGCAGATGTAACTGGAACGGTGCCGGGTGCAGTACCATGCACGGCGAAAAGCAGCGCGGTCGCTTGAGAACGGGCGTGGAGATGAAAACGGTTTCCAGCTACGCGTCGGCTGAAGGGTTGTTTGCCGAATCGGCTGGAGAACCGATGCTGAGGCTGTCGGAGTGGGCTTCGGAATCGGAAACGGGCAGGGCGATGCGCAGGGACTTGAGGAAGGTGAGGTCGCTGCGGGTAAAGGAACCACTCGCAACCTGGGTGGCCGGGTCCACGTTCTCGCCGGGTTCGCCCTCGACCTGGTTGAGGCCGATGGTGGCCTCCAGCAAGAGCATCACGCTGAATCCCTGGTCGCGAATGTCCTTCACCACGCCCGCGATGTTTTCCGACTCGGAGACAGATTCGTGAATTGCCTCGGCCAGCTTCTGAATCAGGTTCTTCACTTTTTGATTCAATGCCGCCTCCGGGCTGCCTGGAATTGGACTCCTGCCTGCGACTCGACCACATTGCCTTCCCTGCCCTGGGACATCTACGTTGTTAAGACGCCAACCGGCTGGAACGGCATTGCGGGTCGTTCTCTTGGGCTCTCAACTCAAGAATACGCCGGGCTGAATGCTGCCGCAATGCCACTTTCCTGTGGTATTGCTCATACGGCCCATCGTTCGGAGGCTGTTCGAGCCGTTCGATTCTTCCCTAAGGAATCTCTGAATAAGTCCCTGTTTTGAAAGGGCGGGACTTTAGTCGCGCCGCAGGCGGCCTATTTCCAATGCGGCTTTAGCCGCCGAGGGAATCTCGAGTACTTGTGCAGACCTTCCTAAACGATACGGAGTTCGATGGCTAGCGGCGCGCCAGGAAAGAGCTACCTGGACGCCGCGCACTGGCGGACAGGCTGGTCTGCCAACTCGTTGAGATATAAGTCCAGATTGCTGTAGCCAGTCTTCGCGTCGATCACTAGCGCGTCGGCGGCATTGTATGGATTGAGATGATGCTTCAACTCCCACGCATCGGGGATTCCATCGCCGTCGCTGTCCAGCGCAGCCTTCGCCTCCACCGTGGGCGGATGGCCACCCGCCTCGCTCTCGTCGGCAATGAGCTTGCCCTTCGTCCCATAGGAGAGCAGGTCGCCGACCAGGCGGGCGTCAACAGCGTCGCGGCAGAGGGAGTCGCCGGCCTGACGGGCGATCTCGCCGACAATGGAATCGGCGGGATCAATATGGACGGGGACATCGGGAGTGGCGAAGGGCTTGGGAAGAATGTCCGCGTTGACTTTTTCAAAATCTGCTTGCGTGACGGGACGGCCGTCGAGCTTGCCGTTGCGGTTGGCGTCAAGCAGGTTGCCGGACTGATAGGTGTGGTCGGTCTTGGTGAACTCGCCGATAAACGAGGCGGATGAGTCCGGCCCCGCGATGAAGTAGTTGTTGATGAGATCGGCGTAGTGGTCCGCCCCGCCGTGGCCGCCTACGTAGCCATCGACGCCCCAGTTGTAGACGACGTTGTCGATGTACTGGATGTGGCCCTTGCCCTTGGGATTGCGGCTCTTGTTGTCGATCCAGAGGTTGTGGCTGAAGGAGATGTAGTCACTCTCGCATAGACATCCGAATCGCTGCGGAACGATGCCCTCGCCAATGATGGAGTTCTGCAGCGTGGTGTAACTGTTTCCCTCGGCCTGGATGTTGTCCCAGCGTCCCCACTCGATGGAGAGGTGGTCGAGCATGACGTGGCTGGCGTTTCCAAGCTGGAGGGAACTGGAGCCTTGCGATTCGGCGATGCCGCCGCGAAAGCGCATGTAGCGAATGATGACGTTGTGGCTGCCCGTCATGGTGACCTTGGCGTCGGCTACGGTGACGCCGTCTCCCGGAGCGCTCTGGCCGGCGATTGTCAGGTCGCTGGCCAGGGTTACATTACTCTTGAGATGAATGACGCCGTTGACATTGAAGACGACAGTCGCACCGGAATGCGTCACGGCTGCACGGAAGGAGCCGGGACCGTCGTCGGCAAGCGTCGTCACCGCGATCACCTGCTTACCGCGTCCGCCCGTGGCCGTGGCGCCATAGCCCTCCGCTCCGGGAAATGCGAGCGTCTGAACGGCCTGCGCCGTTTGAGCTTGCGGCGGCTGGGCGGCTGGGGCCTGCGCACGCAGAACGGGAGACGCTATTGCCAGCAGGAGCGACAGGCCAAGTGCACGCCGAACCGGGCTGCCGCGGAAGCCTTGCAATTTGCGATGCAATTCAGTGGAATTCGATGTTGTTGCATTCATGTGTGGTCTGTCCTCAGATATTCATCTGACGTATCAGACGCCATGAAAGTTGATCGTGCTCCAGCGCAACCAGCGAACGGCAACACAGGCTTTCGCGGCGCAAGCGCGAGATGGCTGGAGCAGTTTCACCATGGCAGCACCCGGAACCGAAGACGCTCGTGAGGTTTTCCCTCAAGGAAAACCGGCTTGCACAATCCTGCAAAGGCCACATGAGGGGTGAAATTGCTCTACACTTCGAGGATGGATGTGGTTCGCTTTGGACGTGCGCTTGGCTTCGGGGCGCGGCAGGCGGTGAAGACGGTGACCTCTGCGGTGGACGCGGCCACGGCGGATAATCCCTCGGGCAGGAGCGCGGGCAGGGGTGCGAGTTCCGCCCAGGCGGCGAGACCACAGGCAGGCCCAGCGGCGGATTCGACGCAGACGACGGCCCCTGCGGCGGCCGGGACGGCAACCAGCAAAGCAATCCATCAGGCGGCGCCATACCACGGCCCAGACCGTCATCCAGGCGCGTGGAACGAGGCAGGGGCTGCGCAGCGGGGGACGGCGCTTTGGCCCCACATGGAGGACGTTTGTGCGCCTGTGGGGCGTGCTGTGGCTGGAGGTTGTGGGCGTCGTCTTCGGGCTCTTCGTTGTGTTTGCCGCAATTGGAGCGTGGAATCTGCGCGCGAGTGGCACTCCAACGCGGCGGGACACCGGCAACTGCTGGGCGCGCTGGCGATGCTGGCTGTCTTCGGCTACTTTTGCGTGAGCAGCTTTGTGCGGGCGCGAAGGCGGGAACGTCGGCGCTAGGATTTTTTGCCGTTTTACCCTGAAAATCTCATGACACAGTCCACGGTTTGAGCGACACTGGTACCACCATGACCCATGACCGCATGCAACAACTCCTGGAAGCCGCAAACCTGCTGCTGAACGCACGCCGCAGCCATACCCCCATCGCCGACCTGCCGGTCGAACTCCAGCCACAGTCGCTGGAAGAGGCTGCCATCGTCCACGGCATCATGGCCGCCGCGTTCGGGCCTATCGGCGGCTGGAAGATCGGTGCCGGCTCGCCCGACGCCACGCCCTTCTTCGCGCCCATGCCCCTGGCCTGGATGGCCCGCAGCGGCACGCTGCTGGCCGGCCCGCGCTTCCGCTATCGCGTGCTGGAGGCGGAGATTGCCTTCCTGCTGGGCAAAGACCTCCCCGCGCGCGCCAAGCCCTACTCGCTCGACGAGGTGGTCGCAGCCATCGCCAGTTGCCATCCCATCATCGAGGAGCTGGAGTCCGGCCTGACCGACCCCAAGGCCGCAGCCCACCTCTCCATGCTCGCCGACCTGCAGATGCACGGCGGCTTCATCCACGGCCCCGCCTGCCCCAACTGGAAGAAGATCGACTTCAAGACGGAGACGGTGACGCTAGCCATCGACGGCAAGCTGCAAGTGGAACGCACCGGCTCCAACACCTCGGGCGACCTGATGCGTCTGCTTCCCTTCCTCGCCAACGAGGGTGCGGCGCGCGCCGGGGGCCTCAAGGCCGGCCAGTGGATCACCACCGGAAGCTGGACCGGCAACACGCCCGCCCACCCCGGCTCGCTGGTCGAAGTCGCTTTCGCTCACGCCGGCTCGGTCAGCCTGCGCTTCGCCTGATCCCGAAAACAACCACCAACTTCCGTCATCCCAACCGGGGCAACCTCAACTTCCGTCATCCCGACCGGAGGCGAAGCCGCAGTGGAGGGACCCCCGCATTTCGTCGTTGCTTGTTCTTGCCTTTGCTCCTCGCCGCAAGATCGGAGTTACAAGTGTCCGCTCAACCCACCCGCCGCACCTTCCTCAAGCTCAGCGCCGCGGCCGCCTCCCTCACCGCAGCCGAGTTCGCCCACGCACTCCCTACAGACAGAAGCATCTCCGTAGCTATAGGGGGAGAGTTACCCTTTAGCGCCAGCGAGCCAGTCAAATGGGCAACCAACAAGCTCAAAAACGCGCTCAGGGCTAAAGGCGTCACACTCACCGCAGGCATTGCCAACTTCGTCATCCTCATCGTCCCCGTCAATAGCCCTACAGCCAAAAGCTATCCCAACCTCCCCAGCTTCACTCAGCCCGAAACCACCGCCCTCATCCCAGGCCACTTCAGCGACATCCCGTCCATTCTGGTCACCGGCATCGACACCCGCGGACTCACATATGGCCTCCTTGAACTCGCCGAACGCATCCGCTTGAGCGACGATCCCATCCTCGCGCTCCACCTCCCTTCACCCATCGTCGAGACCACCCCCAACAAGGTGCGCAGCGTTCTCCGCGCTTTCTGCTCGGAGATCGAAGACAAGACCTGGTTCTACGACCGCGCCTTCTGGACCGCCTATCTGGACACGCTTGCCGCCGCGCGCTTCAACCGCTTCAACTTTGCGCTGGGCATTGGCTGGGACTTCCCCCGCGGCGTTACCGGCGACTACCTCCACTTCCCCTATCCCTACCTGGTCGAAGTTCCCGGCTACGAGCAGGTCCACGTTGAGCCCGCGCTCCAGCCCGGCGAACGCCAGCGCAATCTTGAAACCCTGCAGTTCATCGCCGCCGAGACCGCGCGGCGCGGCATGGACTTCCAGCTCGGCATCTGGACCCACGCCTATCAGTGGACCGACAGCCCCCACTCCGACCACCACATCGTTGGCCTCACGCCGGAGATTCACGCCGCGTACTGCCGCGATGCGCTAGCCGCAATCCTGAAAGTCTGCCCGCAGATCACCGGGCTCACACTGCGCATCCACGGCGAAAGCGGAATCCCCGAGGGTAGCTACCCCTTCTGGCAGACGCTCTTCGAGGCCATTCCCGCCGCCCGAACTCCTGATGGTAAGCCGCGCGTCATCGAGATCGACATGCACGCCAAGGGTCTCGACCAGCGAATGATCGAGATCGCTCGCGCCACCGGCATGCCGGTCAAAGCCGGAGCCAAGTACTGGGCCGAGCACCTCGGCCTCGGCTACCAGCAGGCCGACATCCGCGCCACCGAGTACCCGCGCACCGGCGTCACCGGAATCATGGCTATATCCAGCGGCCTGCGCCAGTTCACCCGTTACGGCTACGGGGACTTCTACCAACAGGGCAACGGCATCGAACTCCTCTACCGCGTCTGGCCCGGCACCCAGCGTCATCTCCTCTGGGGCGATCCCGCGCTCGCCGCAGGATACGGCCGCGCCGCAAACTTCTGCGGGGCCGCCGGCATGGAACTCTGCGAGCCGCTCACCTTCAAAGGCCGCGAAGGCTCTGGCCATCCCGGAGGCCGTAACGCCTATGCCGATCCGTCGCTCGCACCGGCCAGCCTCGACAGCACCAAGTTCACCCTCACCTACATGCTCTGGGGCCGCTACCTCTACAACCCGGACACCGCGCCGGACTTCTACCATCGCTATCTGAAGCAAGCCTTCGGTCCCGCTGGCCCGGCGCTCGAATCCGCGCTCGCCGCATCCAGCCGCATCCTTCCGCTCGTGACAACCGCGTGGTGTCCTTCGGCCTCCAACCACGAGTTCTGGCCGGAGATGTTGACCCCCGTCTCGATCCTCCCGTATACCGGCCGGTCGCTCTACACCGATTCGCCCGCGCCGCACAACGTCAGCGCCATCAGCCCGCTCGACCCGCAACTCTTCACCACCATCGACCAGCACGCGAAAGATCTCAATGCTGGCACGAAGAACGCGCGCTACAACACCAGCGAAGTCATCGCCTGGCTCGAAGCCCTGGTCGCCACGTCAACCAAGGGCCTCGCCGCCGCCCGCGCCGCAGCCGGTTCAAAGGCCCGCACGCCAGAGTTCCGCCGCGCCGAGGAAGACATCCTCATCCTCAATGGACTCGGCAGTTACTACGCCAACCTCTTCCGGGCCGCACTGTCTATTCCATCGGCATTACAGAACCGGATGTCGCCGCCCCCGCGCCAATGCCTTCTGCCTACCGCAAAGCCCGAGATGCCTGGGCCACGATGGCGGATCGCGCCAAGCCGTCTACGCCGCCGATATCAGCTACGGCTCACGCCCTTCCGGCGTGGACACTGGGCCGATCGCCTTGCAGCGATCGATGCCGACCTCTCCGCGCTGAGCGGGTCGATCATCGTGACCTACGGAGAAGCTATCTCAATCGCGTCGAGCGACGGTTCACCAACTCCCGCGGCGACTTCGCCAACACCGCCAAGACACCGCCGAACGCACTCGCTCAGCGAACCCTTCGCATTGCTCCTCGCCCCACCCTCACCGTTCACCACACCGCCCCCACATTCCTTCCATCCCGGCAGCGACCTTGGCTCACCATCGCGACCCCGCGTCCTCCGGCAGCTGACGCCATCCTCTGGTATCGCCACGTCAACCACGGCGAACGCTGGCTCTCCATGCCGATGCATCAGACTGACACCGCCCACACCGCTGCGATTCCCGCCGCCTACACCGATTCACCCTACCCGCTACAGTACTACTTCGAACTCCACGCCGCAGACGCCGCCACCCTCCACCCCGCGTTCAACCCCACCCTGAGCAACCAGCCGTACTACTCCATCCACCTCCGCACCTGATCGCCCAATCTCACAGAGTTACGGTTGCCCAAGCCACTCCCGTGGTTATGCTCGAAGATTCGCACTCGCACTCACGCTCCCATGACCCAACCCACTCCACTCCCGCCCTCGATCTCCGCCCTGGCGGCCAATACCCCCAACTCCGTCCTCCTCGAAACCTCGCGCTTCGACGCCGACAATCACTGCAGCTATCTCTTCCTCCATCCCCTCCGCATCCTCGCCGCGCACACGCCCGAAGAAATCCCCACCCTCTTCCATCAAATCGAGCAGGCCCTCGCCGAGAACCTCTACCTCACTGGCTTCCTCACCTACGAGAGCGGCTACTCCCTCCAAGGCATCACCGACGACACCACCCAGCACGACCTGCCGCTGGCCTGCTTCGGCGTCTACCGCGAACCCATCGTCTTCGACCACAACACAGGTCTCTTCAGCGGCCCACCGATGCTGCCATTGCCGCAGCCACACTCCACACAATGCGAGCCAGCATTCAGCGACGACGAGATCGCCCTCAATCTGGCCCCCGAAGACTATCGCCACAAGATCGAGCAGATCAAAGAGCGGATCGCCGCCGGCGCAACCTATCAGGTCAACTTCACCGATCGCATCCGCCTGCGCACCGACGTCTCGCCCGCCGAGCTATACCTCGCTCTCCGCCGCCAGCAACCCGTGGCCTACGGGGCGCTGGTAAATCTTGCGGGCCGCTCCATCCTCTCGCTCTCGCCGGAGCTTTTCTTCCGCGTGCGCGACCGCAAGATCGTGACGCGCCCCATGAAGGGCACCTGGCCGCGCGGCCTCGACGCCGCCGAAGACGCCCTCGCCGCGCTCGCCCTCCACCACGACGAGAAGAACCGCAGCGAGCACATCATGATCGTCGACCTGCTGCGCAACGACCTCGGCCGCATCTGCTCGACCGGCAGCATCCGCGTCGACGGCCTCTTCTCGGTCGAGCGTTATTCCTCGCTGCTGCAGATGACCTCGACCGTCCGCGGCACTCTGCGCGACGGCGTCGGCTGGCACGAGATCTTCCGCAGCCTCTTTCCCAGCGGCTCCATCACCGGCGCGCCCAAGATCAGCACCATGCGCATCATTCGCTCGCTCGAAGCAACCCCGCGCGGCATCTACACCGGGGCCATCGGCTTCATCGCTCCCACGGGAGACGCCTGCTTCAACGTCGCCATCCGCACGTTAGTCGTCGATAAAAACTCAGCCACCATGGGCGTGGGCGGCGGCATCGTCTACGACTCGGACCCTGCGGCCGAGTACGCCGAGTGCCTCCTGAAGGCCGCATTCCTCACCCGCGCACAGCCGCCGTTCGATCTGATCGAGACACTGCTCTGGAGCGACGGCTACACACTTCTGCCCCTGCACCTCGACCGCCTGCGCCTCTCCTGCGAGTACTTCGACCGCCCATTCGACGCCACTGAGATCGAAGCGCGCCTGCACGCGCTGGCCGCAACCTTCGCCCCGCTCAGCCGCCATCGCGTCCGCCTCACCCTCGGTCCGCGCGGTCAGATCGCGCTGACCAGTTCGCCGCTCGCACCCAGCCCAACCGAATGCCGAGTCACCATCGCCCACGAACGCACAACATCGACCGATGTCTTCCTGCGCCACAAGACCACCCACCGCCCGCTCTACGACCGCCTCTTCGCCGCCGCGCAGCAGGGTGGCTTCGACGAAGTTCTCTTTTGCAACCAGCGCAACGAGGTCACCGAGGGAGCCATCAGCAATATCTTTGTCCGCATCGAGGGCCGCCTCTACACGCCGCCGCTGGCCTGCGGCGTACTGCCTGGCGTCTTCCGCCGTCACCTGCTGGAGGCCGTCCCGCGCGCCGAAGAACGCATCCTGACGCTCGCCGACCTCCGCGCCGCCGACGAACTCTTCCTCTGCAACTCCGTCCGCGGCCTGCGTCGCGTCACGCACCTCGAACCTGCCTCTAACTGATCTCCAGAATCTGCTCACTCGCCGCGGCGATCTCCTTCGCGCGCTCCGCCACCTTGCGCGCCACATCGTAAAACGGCTTGGCCCCCGCGCTCTCCGGCCCGGCCAGCGTCACCGGCAGCCCGCGGTCGCCGCCCTCGCGGATCGCCGGATCGAGATCGAGCGAGCCCAGAAACTCCAGCCCAAACTGTCCAGCCGTGCGCTCCGTGCCGCCGCTGGAAAAAATATCGACCTCCTGATGGCAGTGCGGGCAGGTGAAGCTTCCCATGTTCTCCACCAGGCCGATCACCTCGACCTTCACCTGCGCGAACATCTCGATGGCCTTGCGCGCGTCCTGCAAACTCACGTCGCTGGGCGTGGAGACCACCACCGCGCCGGTCAGCGGTACGGTCTGCACCAACGAGATGACGACATCGCCCGTGCCCGGCGGCAGGTCTACGATCAGGAAGTCCAACTCGCCCCACTCAACCTGCTGTAAAAATTGGCGGATGATCTGGTGCAGCATCGGTCCGCGCATCACCATGGGCTTGTCGCCCGGCGACAGCAGGCCAATGGAGATGAACTTGACGCCATGCGCCGTGAGCGGCCCGATGCGGTCTTCGGCCACCATGTTGGGCGCTCGCGACAGCCCCATCATGGTCGGCACATTGGGGCCGTAGATGTCGGCGTCCAGCAGCCCCACGCGATAGCCCAGCTTGCCCAGCGCCACCGCCAGGTTCACCGCGACGGTCGTCTTGCCCACGCCGCCCTTGCCGCTGCCCACGGCCACCACATACGTCACGCCCGGCAATGGCTGCGGGCCCTGCGCCGCTCCTGCTCCCATATGTCCCATAGAATTCTCCCTTGCGCGTCCTGCGCTTGTCTGCTTTACGTCGTCATCCTGACCGTGAGCATGTCGATGTAGTAGTAACCCTGCATTCGCCGTTGCCGTTGTCTTTACCAACAACCGGCAACTAACAACCAGCAACCTTCAAACGTGCCACCCCGCCCCGAGCGCAGCGCGAACCTCCCTGGCCCGCTGCGTCTCTTCGCCGCGCATCTCGCGCCGACGGCCCGCATCGGCAAAGCGGCGCTTCTGGTGCTCGGTCTCCGCGATCACGCAGGGCACGGGGATGGGACGCCCCTCGCGGTCCACCGCGACGTAGGTGACGTAGGCCGTGGAGACGTGGCGCAGCGTCTGCCCCAGCGCGTCCTCCACCATGGCGCGGACACCGACCTCCATGCTGGTGTGAAAGGCGCGGTTGACGCTGGCCTTCAGGATCAGAAGATCGCCCACATGCACCGGGGCGACGAAGTCGGAGTGGTCCATGCTGGCCGTGACCACAATCGCGCGGCAATGACGCACGGCGGCCACTGCGCCCACCAGATCGATCCACTGCATCAGGCGTCCGCCAAAGAGGTTTCCCAGGGCGTTCGAGTCGGCGGGAAAGATGATCTCGCTGCGCTCCGCCTGAGATTCGGCCACCGTACGCGAAACTACCTTTGGGTCGCTCATCATTCCATTCTAAATCCCCAAAAGAGCCAAAGGCCGCTATTGCAGGCCGAGGTCCGCCAACTGCTTCGGGTTGGCCTCGTCCACAGCCAGCAGATTATGGCAGACCGAGCAGTCGTTGGTCAGCGTCTTGCCGTCCTTCGACGTATGGTTGCCGTCGTGGCAGCGGAAGCAGCCCGGCGATGGATTGTGTCCCGGCGCGCTATGCCCCATGCCGTTGGGATAGGTCCCCCAGGTCACCTTCATCTCGGGGAAGACGTTGCGCCGGTATATGGCGACCAGCGTGCGTGCGGCGGCGTCCACCTGAGCGCGCTCGCCCGCCCATACGGCCGGATACTGCGTGCGGTAGAAGTCGTCCAGCCCGGAGGCGATCTTCGTGGCCGCCTCCGCCTGCGTGGCATACTCGGCCTGAATCAGTTGCAGCCCCTGCTTGTGGACAAAGGGAAGGCTGGCGCTGGGCGTGCCATCCACCATCACCTCGTCGATGGCGTCCTCGGCGGTCTGGAAGGTGTGGGTTGCCTGGTTGTGGCAGTCCATGCAATCCATGCGGCGGGTGACGCCCGTGACCGGCCCCTTCCAGTCGGAGCTTACATATTGCGTGGTCGATCCGTCCGCATTGTGCTTGCTGACCGCGATTATCGTCTGGAAGGTGGTGTCAGTGGCCACATACTCATAGTCGTCGAGATGGTGGCCGTGGATGCCGCTGAGGTGGGAGAGCGAGTCCACTCCGCCCAGATGCAGCGCCAGAACGGTGCGCGTCACGGTGTTCTTCTCATCGTCGCCGTACATGGTCTCGACCAGCAGCTTCTCGCCCACGAAGCGCGTTGGCGAGTGGCAGGCCTCGCAGGTTGCCCGCGCCGGCCGCAGCACCGAGAGCGGTGCCAGTATGGGACGCGGATAGTTGCCCAGCGTCACCTCCACCAGTTGCTTGGTCCCGTTCACCTTGGCCTGGACCGCCGCCGAAAATCCAGAGCCGATGTGGCAATCCACGCAGGCCACATGCGAGTGCGGAGACACCTGGTATGCGCCCCACTGCGGGGCCATCACATGGCAGCTCTGGCCGCAGAAGTTCGCCGAATCCATGTAGGAGACCGTGCGATAGCTCGCCGTGCCCACAATTACGAAGTTGATGAAGGTGGCCACAAGAACAATCTCAATCCCGCGCCGGAAGACCGGGTCCTTGAGGTCGATCTGCGGATAGACGGAAGGGATCTGACCGAGCGCCTTGAGCTGCCTGCGCCGCAGCCAGATGCCGATGGGAATCAGCACCAGCCCAAAGATGAACAGTCCGGGCAGAAACACATCGAAGAGAATGCCCAGGTAGGGATTGGAGGAGCCACCGTGCCCGAAGATGCTGACAACCCAGAATCCGACCAACACAACGGCAGACGCGCTGGTGATTGCGCCGCCGATCAGGCTGGTCCAGTTGTTGCCATAGAACAGGACAAGCCGAAGGCTCTTCCTCAGCTTTTCGAAATCGAACATGCAGACCTCTGTGAATTGTTATGCGTTGCCGAAGTAACCGATCAATGTCAAGACAAGAAGGACAAGCCCAATCAGAATGGCGGTGAACCCGATGACCTTGGCGAAGTTCACCCACCAATATACCGGCTTCTCCCCAACCTTCGCCTCCAGCTTTCCCTCAGAGGCCAGGCGTTGATACTCCAACGCGCGCTTCTTGCGGAACTCCTCGTCCGTCTCCTTGCCGGTGAAGATCACCATGTCCATGGGGAAGCTGTCGGGGCGCAGATGCGTATTGACGAAGTGAATGGAGAAGATGAACAGAATGGCAAGCAGCGCCTCCTCGCCATGCACCACCAGGATGGCGTTCAACGCCCACCCCGGCAGAAACTTGGCGAAGAAGGGCGCAAACCACATTGCGTACCCGGAAAAGCCGATCACCAGCATCCCCCAGAAGACCGCCCAGTAGTCGAACTTCTCCCAGTAGGCGTAGCGCTCGAACTGCGGCTTGGGCCCCAGTCCCACAAACCAGCGCAGGTGGCCAACGATGTCCTTTACGTCCTTCCAGTTGGGCACCATCGAGGTCGGCCCCCAGAAGATTCCCTTCTCCTTATGCACCAGCACGCGGCCCGCGAGGTCTTTCAGGTGATAGAGAAACGCCAGCGTAAGCACCACGGCGCAAAACTTGTGCAGGAAGAGAATGGCGCCGAAGCCGCCCACCTCGCGCGCAAAAAATCGCGCCGCCGGGTTGTCGCTGAAGCGCATGGGAAGCCCCGTCGCCGCCAGCCCCAGAAACGACGTGAACAGCACCGCGTGCAGGTACCGCTGCGCCAGCGTGAACCGCACATAGTACTTCTCATTGCCACTCGCCTGCGGCTGGCCTTGCGCCTGCGGCTGGTTTTCCGGCTGCTGCGTGGGTCGAGCGCCCGTCTCGTCAGTCATCTTTCGCCTCTCCTGTCGGCCCGCTCTTGCCCTGTTCCCTCTTCGCCCGGATAAACCACAGCAGCGTATGCAGCGAGAAGAACCCAAGCACGCTCCACAGCAGCAGGTTCATGAAGAACCGGGTGAAGTACAGAGCCGGGTTCAGCTTCCGGTTGCGCGGATTGGCGTGCGGCTGATACTGAACGAAGCTGGCATTGGCGTCCGCGTGGCAGCGGCCGCAGGTCTTGATCAGGTTCGCCTTGTTGATCGGCGACGCGGGATCGGACGCCGGCAGGATCTCGTGCGCTCCGTGACAGTCCCAGCAACGCGCCGTCTGCACATAGCCGCCCAGCAGCCCCAGTTGCGAGTGGAAGGTGTCCTGGTAGGTGGCGAACCGTCCCTTGTGGCACGAGCCGCAGATCGGCGTCGACTGCATGCGGAAGTCCGCCAGCGTCGGCTGCAGAATCGAGTGCGCCGTATGGCAGTCCGAGCAGACCGGCGCAGCCAGGTTCCCGCCGGCCACGGCCTTGCCATGCACGCCCGCGGAATACTCCGCCATCACTCCGCCATGACAGGTTCCGCAGGTGTTGGGAATGTTTGTCTTGTACGTGGGGCTCTTCGGGTCCTTGTGGCTCAGGATGTTGTGCGATCCGTGGCAGCTCATGCAGTTTGCCGCCACCAGCAACCCCTCCTTGCTGACGGCGTAGCCATGAATCGAGTCCATGTACACCGAATAGACGTTCTGCAGGCCGTACTTCTTTGCCAACACCGGGTCGGAGTGACAGTTGCCGCAGGTGCGCGGAATGTTCAGCGGATATACCGCGGACCGCGCATCGTCCTTGGGGAAGATGGCGTGCGCGTCGCCATGACAACTGGTGCAGGGATGCGCGCTGGCCGACGCATGAATGCTGCCTGCGATTGCCGCCGCCTGTTCGGCGTGGCAGGCAACGCACTTCACCGCAACCGGCTTCTCCGGATGGGGATAATCCTTGATCGAAGTGTGGCAATCGGTGCAGCTCAGGCTGCCGTGAATGCTCGTATGAAAGAGGTCCGCATCCACCCCGACGCTGTGCCCCGATGCGTCCTGCATCGTCTTGTCCGCATGGCAGGAAAGGCAGTCGGTCTGCGCGCGCAGAGCAGACGGGCCACTCAGGCAGAGGGCAAGGAGAAGAGACAGCAGAACTGCGGAGCTGGATGTTGCTCCAACGCCAGGCAATCCCGCCAACTTCTTTCTAGCGATACGGAGGGACTGTGGCCAATCTCCTCGCAGCTTCCTGCCGAACTGACCTGACGCGGCCACGGTTAGCCTCATTCACTACTTCTGCAGGGTGCGGATGGTGGCGACCACGTCCTTGATCTGAGCGTCGGTCAGCTTGCCGGCGTAGGCCGGCATCTTGATGGCTCCCGTGCCTGCGCCGTTTTTAATGGCGGCAGACAAAGCTGCATCCGTGGCCTTGATGGCATCGGGCGATTTGAACGGCGGGACCTTCATTCCGGCATTCCCCGTCCCAGTTGCGCCATGGCACGGCGCACACTTGCCCTTGTAGGTGTCCGCTCCCGCGCCCTGGGCAAAGGCGGTTGTCGCGGTCGTGGCCGCCAGGATGGCGGCAAGGGTCAGTCCGGTGCGAATCTTCATGGGCAATCTCCTGTTTACTTCCCCGCGATTCTATCTCATTCGTTCAACAGATGGCCTCGCGATTAAAACTCGTAGTGCATGGACAATGTCACATTATTGGCATGGAAGTTCCGCGGCGCGCTCATCCCGGCGGGCGATTCGGTCAGTCCTGTCGGCCCGGTCAGAGTGGATGAATTGCAAGGAACAATGACTGCCGTCGCATTGGTTGCGGTACTGCAGAAGGGCGCCCCGGAAGGACCGCCTTCGCCGTATCCGTAGAAATTGTAGTCCGCCCGCCAGATCAGTCCGGGATGGACCGTCCATGCAAGATTCACATAGGGTGACTGATACGCGGACTGCAGCGAGCCGTTCACCTGCTGCGCATCGCTGAAGAACTGGTTGCCGCTCACCGCGCTGATGCGGTAGCCCAGACCGGAGCGGAACACCTTGTTCGGGGAGTAGGTGAGGCCGAAGGATGCGTTCTGCGTCGGCGCATCCATGAAGTCTTTGGACGGTCCCCAATCTGTCAGTGTATTCGGGCACAAATTGTTTGCCCCCGTGCTTGTGGTAGAGGCCGCACCTGGGAAGATAACGCTGGCGCCGGACAGATAGCAGATGTTGGTCGACATATACACATCTGTGTAAGCGTAGTTGAAGTCGAAGCTATAGTGCTCGTTCGGCGCCAGCACGGTGCCCAGGCTCACGCTGCGGCTGTGATCGACATGCTGTAGCGGCCCGTCCGCTGGCGTAGCGTCCGTGTTGTTGGTGTTGTTATGCCGTTCCAGGTCGTTGAATGCGCCCGATACTGTAGCCCACGGCTTCGGCCGGTAGAGCGTGTGGATTCTGTAGTGCCTGGTCTGCCGCGCGCCCATCGGGGTGAATACGTTGTCGTCGTAGAACGCTTCGACCGTGCCATTCAGGTCCCAATGATTGGTGGGACGCAGAGCGGCGTTGAAGATCGCGCCGTTTTCGTTGATCGTAACCGTGCCGCTTGAGCCCGTGACCAATTTGACGTTATGAGGAAAGCCCTGAGCGATGACGTGCTGGCTAACGCGATAGGTGAGAGCGAGCGTGGCGCGCGGCGACGCGTCCCAGCTCCCCGTCACGTTATTGGTCAGGAACGACTGGCCAAAGTAGGCATACGCTGTGCCGATCGTATTGCCGGTAACGCTGAAAGCAGCTCCCGTCGTGCAGAGAACCGGGAAACCGGGGGAAACACCCGGGGAACACGGGTTGTTGATCGTCTCGTAGCCATTGTTCCCGGCCACCACCGTGGCGGGTGCGTTCAAAGTGGAACCCGCGAGAGTGGTGGCGCCGGGCTGGTGGACATTGGAGACGTCAATCTGCTCGGAGAGCGCAAACGTCTTTGTGGCCTGCCATGTGAGGCCATAGTCGGCGGCAAGCACCTGCCTCTTTGCGGTTGCGTTGCCCGTTGTTGTCGCCGAGCGAATCACCCCATCCAGGCCCTGGAAATTCTCATAGTAGTTGGGCAGATTGGTGTCCGCCATGGTGAAGCGGATGTCGCCGTTCATGGCGATGTTCTTGATGCTGGAGCTTTGCAGGCGCAGCATCTCGGTGGGTGTGATCGTGCGTGTGGGCTGCGAGCGCAGATAGCTGGTAATGACATCGCACGCCGGATTGACGATGGGCAGGCCGCCGGGCGTCTGCGGGGCCGAGAAGATGGTGTAGGTCAGCGTGCTGCCCGAACCGCTGTACGCAGTCCCCATGCTGCCGGTGTTGCAGGAGGAGATGGAGTAGGGAGCCGACAAAGCGTCCCAGTCGCCAAGCGAGACCGGCGTGCCGTCCGCCTCCTGCGCCTGAAAGCCGTTCGGATTCAAAGTGAAGTACGAGCCTGTCTTGAAGTGCGTGACCTGCTCCTCGAAGCTGATCTTGGTCTGCGCCAGGGGCTTCCAGTCGATCGCGCCGGTAAAATCATCGGTGCTGTTGCGCTGGTACTCCATGGCCAGCGAATCATACTTTCCCACCGACCGGGCCGGGCTGAGTGTCGGGCCCTGGAAGACGTTCTGCGAGTATCCGGCGCGGAACGAGATCTTCGCCAGCGGCAGGATCGTCAGGTTGGTGTCCGTCATCCGGCGCACGGTGTTGAACATCACAGGCGAATCGTTATTCGCGGGCCACGCCAGCGACGCAGCGGTGGCAACGCCGTTGACCAATCCGTAGGGTATCGTCTGTCCGGCGTTGTCCGGGGCCCCCAGCAGGTCGTAGTCGGCGTACTGGCGGTCGCGGCGGAAGACGCCCGAGAACTCGTAGTACTTGCCCTTGGAGAAGTCCAGCTTGGCGTAGTTGTTGGGATCGCCGCCAAAGCCCGAACTGAAGGCCGAAAGCGAATCCAGCAGCGGATGCTTTGTGCCCTCCACGGCGCGCATGGTAAAGGTCTGGCCCAGCACGCGCGGCCCGGACTGGATGTTGACCAGCGTGTCATACATCCTTCCGCTGCCGGTCAGGCCGACCATGTGGCCTCCCAGGTCCGCCGTCTGGTGGATCGCATACCCATCCTGCGTCACCTCTGCGGGCGCCGGCGGGGTCTGAGCCAGCGAGACGGCCGTCGTCAGCAGAAGTATGGCGAACCCGACGCTCGCCGCCAACCCGGGTAAGGTCGCGCCAGAGAGCTGTTCCGTGGGGTGCAGAGAGAGCCCGTGTTTTTTCGTCATCTCAAGCCTCATTGAAAGAAAACATTGCCAGCTTTGAATCCTTCGATCGTTTGCAACTCTTGCTGCGGGTTATGCGCCGCGCAGCCCAAAACGTGCTGAACGGCGCGTCAAACTCCACTACCGGATGAAAGCCGGATTGATGTTGGACCCATGAATCATGGTGTGGCAGGTGATGCAAGGATTGCGGTCGGCCGATCCTGCGTTCATCCCATGCACCGTGGCCGCGGAGACCGGGCTATGGCACTGGTTGCATAACTGATTGACGTTGGGCACATTCAGCAGACGCGCGTTCTGCGAGCCATGCGGAGTGTGGCAGCCCAGGCATCCTTCAGCCTTCACCGCGGGATGCTCAAACACAAACGGCCCGCGGTTCTCCATGTGGCACTTGGTGCAGATCGCATTCTGATCAGCCGTGGATTTGATGTTGTTGTTGCCGAACGTTCCGTGAACGTCATGGCAGTCGCTGCACTTCACCAGGCCTTCGTTCACCTTGTGATGGAAGGGCATGTCGAACGCGGGCTTCACGTCGGTGTGGCACTGGAAGCAAAGCTTCGGCTGCGAGGCCTTCAGCAGCTTGTCCTCGGTGTCGCCCGCATGAACGCTGTGGCAACTGGTGCAGCTCACCCCGGCCTTGGCATGAGGTGAGCGCAGAAAGTTGGGATGCGTTCCCGAGTGGCAACCCAGGCAGGTCTCATCGATCTGCTGAGGAGACAGTTTGCCTAGTTGCTTGATCTTGGTAACGTCGCCGCCGCCCTCGACGTGCGCCCGGCCTGGCCCGTGACAGCTCTCGCATGTCGCCCCTGTGCCATTGTGCTTCAGGGCTAGCTTCATGTGCGGGTTGTCGCCGAACTTCTTGGCGATCTCGGCGTGGCAGGTCGCGCACACATCCGAACCGACATAATCGGCAGAATTGGGAGCAGGCGCGTTCTGCGCCACAGCCGCCTGCTGTGTTGCGCCCGCGGCATACAGAACCCCCGCCCTCGGCGATAGCCCCGACAGCAATGCGATCAATGCCAAACAAGGAAGAATTCGTTTCATTCAGCCCCTCCGCGGAGTACATCCGCACAGACTGGTCGTCCATGGATTGCTACTTGGTTCTTGTCTACGATGAGTGCCGCTTCGTTCCGGTTGCACATGAATACACCAAATTAAATGTTGACAAAAATAGACCGAGTTGAAAAACACTGGAACACAGAACCATAAAGTTTATGTGACTGCCGTCACTCACAATAACAGAACAGTACAGTGCCGAACCATAATATGAATGTGACCGTCGTCACTCACAATAACGATCCAATCCAACACAATACGCTGGACAACAATTTCGTGTGATTATAGTCACCCTTTTATGCCACCGGCGAACTTTATTTTATTCATGTTCCGCTCCATCCCGTTTCGACAAATTGTGACGTAGCTCACATACAAACGTCCCGCCCACCCCGTACCAATAAGGGAGCGATCTGGAGATTGAGTGCCGATGCGGATGGTTGTTCCTCCATCGCGGCCCGCATCACCGGCGCCGGCAGACCCGAATTTGAAAGGGACTAGGATTACGCGATGAGCCTCTCGAAGGATGCTGGACATCTCTTCCGCTTTGCCTTTCTCTTCGTCATCGCATTCGCGGTCTTTCTTGTGGTCCGCCACTTCGTCGTCCCGAAGACATTCGGGGAGTACGGCCACTACCGCGGGGCGGCCATCGGCGAGATCGCCGCCCGCCCGCTGCACTACGCCGGCCACGATACCTGCGAGACCTGCCATGCCGACGTCGCGGAGGCGAAGAAGGCGGGCAAGCACGCCGGCGTCAACTGCGAGGCCTGCCACGGCCCTCTGGCCAACCACGCCGCCGACCCCTCGATCCAGCCCGCCCACCTCGACACGGCCGTGCTGTGCATTCGCTGTCACGCAGCCAGCGCAGCCAAGCCGAAGGACTTCCCGCAGGTTGACGCCCAGCAACACTCCGGCGGCCTCGCCTGCGAGACCTGCCACAAGCCCCACAGCCCGGCCATTCAGACGGAAGGTGCCAAGTGAACCTCGATCGCCGTCATTTTCTCATCATGCTGCCCGCGGCTGCCATCGCATGGAAGTACGTGCTAGCCGGAACTCCCGAAGAGTCCCCGAACTACAACAAGTCCGATCACTGGTGGAGCATGTTGATCGACATTCCCAAGTGCATCGGCTGCGGCAACTGCGTCCGCGCCTGCGCAGCGGAGAACGATGTGCCGGAGGGTCACTTCCGCACCTGGGTCGAGCGATACCACGTCGACGACTGGCACATGGAGAGCCCACAGGTGATCTCGCCCGACGGAGGCAAGGAAGGTTTTCCCGCCGCCAGCGAAGATTCGGGCAAGTATTTCTTCGTCCCCAAGCTGTGTAACCACTGCGCGGATTCGCCCTGTACCCAGGTCTGTCCGGTGGGCGCCACCTTCATATCTCCCGACGGCGTGGTCCTGGTGGACCAGACTTACTGCCTCGGCTGCGCCTACTGTGTGCAGGCCTGTCCTTACGGCTGCCGCTACATCCATCCCGAGAAGCGCGTCGCGGACAAGTGCACCCTCTGCTATCACCGGATCACCCAGGGCCTCACCACCGCCTGCTGCGAGAACTGCCCGACCGGCGCGCGTCAACTGGTCGACCTCAAAGATCCCAACGATCCCATTCACGCATTCCTCAAGACCCACCACGTTCAGGTGCTGAAGCCGCAGATGGCCACCGGCGCAAAGGTCTTCTACAACGAGCTGGACGGTTCGGTGCGATAAAGATTGATGAAAATGGTTGAAGAGCAAAGTCGGGGAGCGATATGAACGGTGTGGAAGGCTTCATGTATCCGAACGAGATCGCACTCCAGTGGAGCGTGCTGATCGTCCTCTACCCCTACATCACGGGGTTGGTGGCGGGCGCTTTCATTCTGGCGTCGCTCGAACGCATCTTCAACGTCGAGGCGGTTAAGCCCACCTATCGCCTGGCGCTGCTCACTGCGCTGGCCTTCCTTCTGGTGGCGCCGCTGCCCTTGCAGTTGCACCTCGGCCATCCGGAGCGCTCGCCGGAGATGTACTTCACGCCCCACGCCACCTCCGCCATGGCGATGTTCGGCTTCGTCTACCTCTGGTACCTGATGGCTGTTCTGGTCTTTGAGATCTGGCTGGACTACCGCCGAGACATCGTTCTGCTCTCGCAATCCTCCACCGGACTCCTGCGCCGGCTCTACCGCATCATGACCCTCGGCTCCCAGAACATCAGCCCGCGATCGCTCGCCATCGACCGCAAGGTCGGCTGGATCGTCACCCTGGTCGGTATCCCGTCCGCCTTCATCCTGCACGGATACGTCGGCTTCATCTTTGGCTCCCTCAAGGCCAACCCCTGGTGGAACTCGCCCCTGATGCCAGTCGTCTTCATCTTCTCCGCCATGGTCAGCGGCATCGCCGCGGTCATGCTGCTCTACATGGGCACCACCAAATGGCGCAAGCTGCCCATCGACATGCCCTGCGTGGACACCATCGCCATGTACCTCTTCTACATCTTCATCCTCGACTTCAGCCTGGAGATGCTGGACCTCATCCATCGCGTCTACGAGGCGGACGAGAGCTTCCGCAGCCTCAACTTCATGGTCCACACCAGGCTCTACTTCTCGCAGATCGTGCTCCAGATATGTATCGGAACGCTGGTTCCGATCATCTTGTTAGGGATCGTTCAGGTCACCAAGCTCCCCCCCTTCATTCGCAAGCGCATCTATGTTGTCGCCGGGTGCCTGGTGCAGATCGGCATCTTCGCCATGCGCTGGAACGTCGTCATCGGCGGCCAGTTGTTCTCCAAGAGCTTCCTCGGATACACAACCTACAAGATGGCCCTGGTCACGAAGGAGGGTCTGCTGGTAGCGATCTTTTTGACTATTCTCCCGCTCTGCATTCTGTGGGTGCTGCTGAAGCTGCTTCCGCCCTGGCCAGACAAAGACCACGCCCCGCTTCCCGCCGCTACCCCGGCACAATGACGATGGCCTGACCGCTCAACCTCGGCGACCCGCGCCCGCCGCTTGCCGCATCGCATTGTCGCAGTCCTGCGCAATGCAAACGCGCTATGCTGAAGGCTGTGCCCCTCACCGCAACATCGCAGAACCAAACCCATCCGCTCGCGGCTGCAACCCCGCCCCCGGGCCTGCCCGCCGACTACGCGACACTCTTCAAGGTGCGCGTCACCGCCATGGTGCTCATCACCTCGGCGGCGGGATTCTACCTGGGCAGCCTGCGCTCCGGCATCAGTCCGTTCAATGTTGGCGCCGTCGAGGCGCTGGCCGGCATCGCGGTCGTCACCTGCGGGGCAAGCGCATTGAACCAGGCGCTGGAGCGCAGAACCGACCGCCTGATGCAACGCACAGCGGACCGTCCCATGGCCACTGGCCGCATCGGTCTGGCGCACGGGCTGCTGGTCGGGTTCCTGGCCGTCATCCTCGGCTCCATCTACCTGGCCCACGCCACCAACCTGCTCACCGGTACGCTCACGCTGTTGACAGCAGTCGCGTATGTGGCCATTTACACGCCGCTCAAGCAGGTCAGCACCATCAACACCTTTATCGGCGCGTTCCCCGGCGCAATGCCGCCGCTGATCGGCTGGACCGCCGCGCGCGGCCTCATCGAGTGGCCCGCGGTTGCGCTCTTTGCCATCCTCTTCGTCTGGCAGTTTCCCCACTTCATGGCCATCGGATGGATGTACCGCGAAGACTACGCGCGCGCCGGAATCCGCATCACGCCCACCATCCCGAACACCCGCTACGCCGTCCGCTCCACCGTCGTCCAGGCGCTCTTCTATGCCGCGCTGATGATTCCCGTCAGCCTGTGGCCCTACTCGCTGGGAACGACCGGAGTTGTGTACCCCGTTGCCGCCGCAATCCTATCGCTGGGCTACCTCGGGTGTACCATTCGCTTTGCGCGGATCGGATTTGGAGAGGCGGCCCGCAGCCCGCTCCTGCACGACGCCGACGCGCCCTCGCACCGCCAGCCCGCGCGCGACCTGCTGCACGCGTCGATCATTTATCTGCCGCTGCTGCTCGCCGCCATGATGCTGGACGCCCGCGGCCGCCTGTTGTTCTAAACTCACACCAGAGTCGAACCCATGCCCATCAACCACCCCAAACCCGCCAACCTCCGCACGCCGCCCGGCGTCATCCTCGGCATCCTTGGCCTCTCGGCCGCGGCCAGCGCGCTCATCTGCTGGCTGGTCTACTTCCACGCGCCCACCGACGCTGCGGGAACCCACCTGCGCTGGCTGCCGATGGTCAACGCCGTGCTCAACGCGCTCTCCACCATCGCGCTGGTCACCGGCCTGCGCGAGATCCGCGAGTGCCGCATCCTGCACCACCGCGCCTCCATGTTCTTCGCCTTCCTCTTTTCGTCGATCTTCCTGGTCACCTATCTGGTCAACTTCACCCTGCACGGAGAGACGCATCTGCACATCGCCCACACCGGAGCGCTCTGGGTTAGCTACGCCTTCGTGCTCTTCTTTACGCACATTCCGCTGGCAATCATCGCACTGCCCATGATCCTCATCACCTTCTTCTTCTCGCTCACCGGCCGCTTCCCCGCGCACAAGCGCCTCGCCCGCTGGACGTTTCCCATCTGGCTCTACGTCTCGGTCTCAGGCGTCTATATCTACTTCCTGCAAGCCGTCATCCGCTGACTGTTTTTGTCATTCCGTAGCGTATGTTCATTCCGTAGCGTCGTTTCCTAGTGTTCATTCCGTAGCGTATTTGTTTGTCATTCCGTAGCGTAGCGGAGGAATCCGCTTCTTCCTTTGCCGTTGCCTTTGCCCACTGTCCCCTGTTCCCTGTTCCCTGTTCCCTGTTCCCTGACCCTGTTCCCTGCCCTATGCAACCAGACACCCGCCAACTCTTCCGCATCGGCCTCGGCCTCTTCCTTTCGGGAGCGATTGCCGCCCTGCTTGCGCTCACTGTCTGTGGCGGGATGGGCCACCAGGGCCCGCGCACTAACTCAGGCTGGCTGGCGCTGATGATCGCCATGGCCTGCCTGCCCCTGGGCACGCTCACCCTCGCCCTCGCCCTCGCCAAGCTCGCCGGTAGCCGCAAACGCTGATCTTTTGCTATTCTTAACTACGATATTTATCGTATATTGAATTGTCTCTTTAGACGAATCACTGCAAATTTCGTCTAGTTTACTGAGGGGGAATCATGCGCCAACTTTCCGTTCTTCTTCTGCTGCTCTGTACCCGCCTTGCACTTGCACAAACGCCTCCCCCGACTACGCTCCCGCCCGCACCGCAACCCGCCCAGCCCTCGACGCAGGCACCTCAGCTCTCGCCGCAGGCCGCCTACGATGAGGCGATGCGCCCTCTCGACATCACCCGCCGCTCGGTCAAGAACTGGTCCGATGCCGAGCTCGCCGCGCTCGCCGCTGGCATGAAGCAGGCGAGCGACAGTTGCACCGCCCGCACCCCGGACCAGTTCACCGGCGAAGACCTGCTAGCCTACGCCCGCCTCTGCACCCTGGGCCAGCAATGGGACCTCGTCCGGCAGGCCGCGACGAACTATCTCATCGCCCAGAGCGCGGCAACTCCTGCCGAAAAGCTTACCGGCTTCCCCAATCTGGCCACAGCCTTCGAGTACGAGATCCTGGCCAGCCTGCGTCTCGACGATCCCGTGAACGCCTTTGGCACGGCGCAGACCATGCTCCGCACCGTCCCCTACAACGATCTGGTATCCGATGCGACCAATGCCACCATTCATTACGTTCAGATGATCCACACGGACCAGGCGCTGAACCTGCTCAACCAGCGCCAGCCCATTCTGCTCTCTCTACTGCGTGCCCACACTGCGCCCAGTTCTGCTCTAGCGTCCAGCGTCCACCCACCTCTTCCGCTGTACACCCTCTACGCAGACGCGATCGCACTTCCAGCCATGCAGCAGTTCGCGAACCGGCCCAGGGACGCCGCGGACTCCTTCGCAGAACTGGAATCCGCCCTTCCGGCCAGTCTTTCCGCGGACGACGCGATCCTCACTGCCCAATCCCGCCACCAATATCAACTGCTCGGCTCGCCCCTGCCTGACATCGCCACCTTTGCCGATCTTCTCAATCCATCCTCTGTCCCAACGCGCGCTCTCGACAAAAAGCCTGGCTCCGCGACCGTCCTCTTCCTCTTTCCCGACTGGTGCGCCCAGTGCGTGGGCATGGGGAAGCAATTCACCACTACCGCCATTCGCCTGAATCAGTTGGAGGCACGCTTCTACGCACTGCTGGCGCAGGCCAACCAGCCACCGCCAACTCTGAAGGCAGCCCCCAAATCGGCCTCCAGAACCGCCGCGCCGCACAGCACGAAGCCGGCTGCCGCCGGTGCCGCAACGCAGCCTGCCGATCCACAGACTGCCCCCAAGCCAACCGCCGCCGAGCTTCTTGCCGGTACTCCCACTCTGGTCGTTCCCAACCAGACCCTTACGTCCTTCGTCGCCACCGACTTTCCCCTCATCGTGGTCGCCGACCATTCCGGCATCGTGCGCAGCATTCAGGTTGCGCCTGAGAATGCGCTGGTCGCCGATAGCCTGATTGACCAGATTGTGGACCGCGTCATCGAACAGTGGCCACCACCCCAATCCAAATAAGTTGACACCCCAACAAACCCCAATCTGCTATTCTCATCCTTCACAGACACAGCACCACTGGAGCGTAGAACAATGGCAAAAGGCGTCAACAAAGTATTTCTCCTCGGCAACGTAGGCAAAGACCCCGAAATGCGGTCCACCGCGGGCGGTATGACCGTCGCCAGCTTCACCCTCGCCACCGCCGACCGCCGCAAGGATGCCCAGGGCACCTGGCAGGACTCAACCGAGTGGCACAATATTGTCGCCTTCCAACGCACCGCTGAGATCGTCCGCGACTACGTCAAGAAGGGCACCCAACTCTTTATCGAGGGCAAGATTCACACCAATTCCTGGGAAGACAAGGAGTCCGGCGCGAAGAAGTACCGCACCGAGATCCTGGTCAATGAGCTTTCGCTGCTCGGCAAGCCCGGCGGCGGCAGCGGCGAAGGCGGCGGCAGCTACTCGAAGTCCAACACCGCCAGCTACGGCTCAAGCGCCGCGCCTGCCGCACCCGCAGCCCAGCCCGACTACGCCGACCAGGGCATCACAGACGACGACATCCCCTTCTGAGCCTGGTTGCAGCGGCACTCGATTCGTCGCGATCCTCTCGCAATGAGCGGGGTTCTCCCTTGCGCGCGGGAACGGCTACACTAAACCCATGATCGACGAGACCACCTTCCGCAGCGAATCCGACCGCGCCCTCGAGCGCCTCAAGCAGGCCCTGATCGCCGCCGAGGACGCTAGCTCCAGCTTCGAGTTCGAGGACAACAACGGCGTGATGAATGTCCTCTTCGAGGACGGATCGAGCAAGTTCGTCGTCACGCCGAACACGCCCGTCCGGCAGATCTGGATCTCCGCGCTCTCCACCAGCTTCAAGCTCGACTGGGACGAGGCCGCCGGCGCGTTCGTGCTGGCAAAGACCGGCGAGCCGCTGGTCCGGCTCATCCAGCGCCTGCTGCGAGAGCATCTCGGCGACCCCTCCATCACGCTCGAACCGGTATAGACTGCTCTCATCTTGAAGTGCCGCGCCATGAGCGCGCAAACGGGGAGGAACGATAACGACTATGCAGCAGACGCTCTCCGTCGCCATCATCACAAAAAACGAGGAACAGAACCTGCCGCGCACCCTGGCCAGCGTGCGCTTTGCCAGCC
Organism: uncultured Acidobacteriaceae bacterium; assembly: GCA_963828115.1. GTDB lineage: Bacteria > Acidobacteriota > Terriglobia > Terriglobales > Acidobacteriaceae > Edaphobacter. Next base: position 125,044 of record CAWHDN010000007.1, on the reverse strand, counting down.
AGATCGTGGTGCTGGACTCCGGCTCGACCGACCGCACCATCGAGATCGCCCACGCAGCGAACGCAGCAGTCTACGAGGAGCCGTGGGCGGGATTTGCCGCGGCCAAGAACTCGGCCATCGCCAAATGCACCGGCACATGGGTCCTCTCGCTTGACGCCGACGAGGAGCTGACCCCGGAGCTGCAAGCCGAGATTCAGTCGCTGCTCGCTTCAGACCCTCCCGTGGACGCGTACTTCATCCGCCGCCGCAACCTCTTCCTCGGCCGCTGGATCAGGCACGGCGGATTTTATCCTGACCCGAAGCTGCGCCTCTTCCGCCGAGTCCCGGCCAGCTTCACCACGCCGCCGCGCTTCCAGGACCGCCCCGTCCACGAGACCATCGCATTCGACGGCAGCACCGCCGTGCTGAGACACGACCTCATCCACCACGCCTATCCCACGCTGGAGAACTACATCGAGCACATGGACCGCTACAGCACGCTGGGCAGCGAACTGCTGGTCGCCTCCGGCAAGGTCAGCCGCTCGTGGCCCGCGTTCGTCTGCAATGTTGTGCTGGTTCCGATGCTGACCTTTCTGTGGAACTACGTCTTCCGCCTCGGCTTCCTCGATGGCCGCGAGGGCCTGCTGCTTCACCTCTACCAGGCCGCCTACACCAGTTGGAAGTACGCCAAGGCGTGGCAGTCCGCGCGCACTTCGCGCGAGTCTTGATCCTCTACCGACTCGCTGACGTGTTGACCGGCTGACTTACCACGGCAGCGTGTCGCCCATGTGGAAGTAGCCGCCGGTCGGACCGTCGTCGGCGAGCGTAGCCAGCCGCACGCTGGTCTTTGCGCCGTCGACGATCTCCATCGGCGCGCCCGCGCCGCCCAGTTCGGTCTTCACCCAGCCGGGGTGCGCCGAGTTGACCTTGATCTTTGTCTCCTTCAGCGCGTGGGCCAGGTGGATGGTGTACGCGTTCAGTGCGGTCTTCGATGCGTCGTAGGCAAACATCTTCGCGCCGTAGATGGGCGAGCCAGGGGTTGCATGCAGCTTCAGCGAACCCAGAATGCTGGAGAGGTTCACTATCCGCCCCGCCGCGCTCTTGCGCAACAGCGGCAGTAGCGCGCCGGTCAGCGCGACCACCGCGAAGAAGTTGGTGTCGAAGATCTTGCGCAGCGTCTCCTCCGAGGTGGTCAACGTGCTGTTCGCACTCATATCTTCGGTTGCGATTCCGGCGTTGTTCACCAAAATGTCGAGTCTGCCAAACTCGCGCCCGATCGCCTCCGCCGCGGCCTTTCGATCTCCGTCATCCACCACGTCCACCTTCAACGCGCGCGCGTCGATGCCTTCCCGCTTCAACTCCGCCGCGGCCGCCTCGCCCTTCTTTATGTCGCGCGCGCCCAGCAGCACCGTGATGCCCAGCGCGCCCAACTGCCGCGCCGTCTCCAGTCCGATCCCCTTGTTCGCGCCGGTTATCAGCGCAACCTTCTTCGTCGCATCGCTCATCGAATCTCGTCTCCCTGTCATCTCAAGATTTAAGCCTGTACATGGGATGCCGCCGCGCTCAGCAGCGCCGCATACTTCTTCGGCATTGCGCAGCGCTTCATGTCGCGGCCAACCACCACATGCACGGTCTCTCCCTCGCACAGCAGCAGCCCGTCCGCGGCGCGCAGAACGCGGTAGCTGAAGCGCACCACAGGCCCGCGCACGCCGGTCACCGTGGTCTCGACGATCAGTTCCTCGTCGTATCGCGCCGGCGCCTTGTAACGCGCCGTTGCCTCGACCACCGCCATCAGGCAGCCCTCTTCAATCTCCATCTGCTTGTAATCGAGGCCGCGCTGGCGCATCAACTCCGCGCGGCCCACCTCGAACCACACCAGGTAGTTCGCGTAGTAGACCACGCCCATCTGGTCGGTCTCCGCATAGCGCACGCGCAGCCGCGTCTCGCCCACAGCCCTCCGCACAGCACCGTCTTTGCTCATGCCTCCAGTCTACCGAAACCGCGTTGCGCCGCCGTAGGAAGAAGCACTTCAACGAATCCGTGTCGCGTTGCGTTAGCATCTTATGCAAGATGCATACGATTCAACCCACGGACGCGCTGCTGGTCATCGACCTGCAGAATGACTTCTGCCCTGGCGGCGCGCTGGGGGTCGCGGGCGGCGACGAGATCGTTCCCGTTGTCAACGCGCTGGCGCGGGCCTTCCCGCATGTTCTGCTGACGCAGGACTGGCATCCTGCTGGACACATCTCGTTTGCCAGTGCGCACCCCGGTGCCAAGCCGTATCAGACCATCGCCGCGCCCTACGGCACGCAGTCCCTCTGGCCCGACCACTGCGTGCAGAACACGCGCGGCGCGAAGTTCCATCCCTCGCTCGATATTCCCCACGCCGAGCTGATTCTGCGCAAGGGTTTTCGCGCCAACATCGACTCCTACTCCGCATTTCTGGAGAACGACCACTTCACTCCCACCGGCCTGGCCGGCTATCTGCGTGAGCGCGGCCTGACGCGGCTCTTCCTCTGCGGCCTGGCCTACGACTTCTGTGTCCGCTTCTCCGCCGTCGACGGCACCGCGCTGGACTTTGAGTGCATCGTCATCGAAGACGCCACGCGCCCCGTCAAGCTCCCCGGCAGCATTGACGCCACCCGCCAGGCCTTCGCCGAAGCGGGCATTCAGCGCACGCGGTCCGAAGAGATTCTCGGCGGCTAGCCACTCGCCGCAGAGTTACGAACCATGACCACTGTTAACTCCCGTGGTTCCACCTCGGCTTTCTTCCTGTTTTCTTCGGGAATCTTTGGCAATACCCCTTGACTCCGGCGATACCCGGTGTCACTCTAGGTGCATCGCAAACCTCCGTTATCGGACGTGAGCGCTGCGGTCCTTGCTCTGGGTCCGCCCGCAACTACAACTTATGGCAACCATGATGGCGTCCGTCGAACAACGGGAGGTACTCCGTTGCGACTTCTGCAGTCTGGTGCAATTCCGCACAGCCAACGACCTATGCCGGCGCTGCCACAAGTGTCTTGAGGTGGAGCTTCCGGTCGCTGAACCGGCCCCGCTCACGCTCGTTCCTCCGCAAACCGAGAAGAAGGATGGCGCCATACAGGTTGCCACCGCGGTGCGCGATCTGCGCCACGTGCGCAACCTCTCGCAGCGCCAATTGGCCGCCCGCATGGGAGTGCCGCGCACCTACATCTCAAAGATCGAGAACGGCAAGGCGATGCCCACGCTGGGCTCGCTCGACCGTCTGGCCCGCGCGCTCAAGGTGGACATCAGCGCCCTGCTGCGCGACGCCAACACACGCCACTCCGACGAGACCGCCGTGCTCACCGCCGACCCCTTCCTGGCCGAGATCGCCGCCTACACCTCGCAGCTCACCGAGCTTCAGCGCTCCATCTTCCTCAACCACGTCCGCGAACTGGCCGCCGGTAGACGCCGCACCGCGTAGGGCAGTTCCGCACCTCTCAGTCGCTCTGCGCACCCGTGCGCGAATTCATTGCACAGGCCGAAGGGGGTATGCTAGTTTCATACCCTGCGAGGTCGCTTTCGCTTGAGAGAATCCACATCCAGGCCGGTATTTGAACCCTGCTCACGCCTCGGCGAGCTCTCGGCGGAGGAGGCTGCGGTCTACCGCCAACTCGACCCCGCCAAGATTCCCCAGCACGTCGCCATCATCATGGATGGCAACGGCCGCTGGGCGGGCAAGCGCGCACTGAAGCGCTTCCTCGGCCACCAGCAGGGTGCCGAGAGCGTGCACTTCGTCGTCGAGACCGCCTCGCGCATCAACCTTCCCTTCATCACGCTCTACGCCTTCTCGCTGGAGAACAACCTGCGCCGGCCCAAGTCCGAGGTCAACTTCCTGATGAAGCTGCTCCGGAGCTACCTGGTGGGCAACGTCCAGCGCATGAACGACAACAACGTGCGCATGACCTACATCGGGCGCATCCACGAGCTGCCCAGCGAGGTGCAGGAGACGATGCAGTGGGCCACCGAGTCCACGGCAAAGAACACCGGAACCACGCTCACCCTGGCGCTCAACTACGGCTCGCGCTCGGAGATCGTCGATGCGGCGCGAGCTGTGATCACCGATTTAATCGCCGAGGCGCACCAGCGCGGCTGCTCGCTGGAAGACCTGCTACAGGTGGACGGCCTCGAAGCGCGGCTGGACGAGCACCACATCACCGGCGCACTCTACACCGCCCATATGCCCGACCCCGACCTGGTCATCCGCACCTCCGGCGAGCAGCGCATCTCGAACTTCCTGCTCTGGCAGATCGCCTACTCGGAGATCTTCATCACCGACCGCCTCTGGCCGGACTTCCGCGGAATCCACCTGCTGGAGGCCATCCTGGACTACCAGCACCGCGAGCGCCGCTTCGGTGGCCTGGGCGAGAGCTTCACCGACGAGGACCTGGACACGTTGCAGCCCGCCGCCGAGGTCGCCGAAGAGATCGCCACCAAGCTCACCCCCAAGCAACTCGCCCCGCGCTGAGGGTGCAAGCACTCCATCTGCATCGGAACAAACTACAACCGTCCCTCGCGCCTGGCACTGTCGTATAGCGATAGCCCAATGAGTGTCTTGCCGTCGTGGATCTTGCCCTCGGCGATCATCTTCATCGCCTGCGACAGAGGCACGCGCAGCACCTCGATCTGCTCGTCCAGCTCGGGCCGCGCCGCGCCCTCGCGCAGGTCGCGGGCGAGGTAGATCTGCATCCACTCGCCCAGAAAGCCGGGGCTGGCGAAGTAGCGCATCAGCATCGTCCAGCGGCGGGCGCGGAAGCCGGTCTCCTCGATCAGCTCGCGTTTGGCCGCGGCCAGCGGGGCCTCGCCTGGATTCGCGGCTGCCGGCCGGAAGCTCCAGCAGAAACTGCCCCGCGGCGTGGCGATACTGCCGCTCCAGAATCATGTCGGGGTCGGCGGGGTTCTTCCGCTCATCCACCGCCAGCATCACCACCGAGCCGTTGTGCCGGATCACGTCCTTTATGTGCCGGTGTCCACTCGGCTCTTGCAGCGTGTCGGTGAAGACGTTGAAGACCCTGCCCTGGAACGCCAGCTTCGACGAGAGAAGCCTCGGCTTGGCAGTGCGCGGCTTCTTGGCGGCAGGCTTTGTTGCGACAGACTTCTTCGCGGCAGTCTTCTTCGCGGCGCGCTTGGCGGTGGAGGCTTTTGCAGACTTGAATTTGTTTGGAATGACGGTCATAGGTCTACGGTATCATCCAGCATCACCCCAGAATCGGGGCCGCAGAAGCCGCATCCAATCAGAGGCATCCGCAACCGACATGTCTCGCGCCGAGTGCAGTCAAGCTAACATGGAAGCAGCCCCTGGGACGCGTCCCACGGTTTGAGGAATTGATGAGCGCCGAGTGTTATCCCATCGCAACGCTGCCGCACACCACCCGGCTCTTCCGCGAATTCCTCGCGATGAACGAGAGTGCGAACTCACCGGTGCGAGCGTGGTACGGAGCTGAACCCTTCGGCAGCGAGTGGATGAAGCCAGCCGCTGCGAGCGCTCACGCCACTGCATTGGCCGACGCGCTCGATGCGCAGAGTCGAGCATTCGGCGCGGGTTCAGCCACGCTGGCCAACATCGCAAAGCTGCGGGCTGGGGCACGCGCCGTCGTCACCGGACAGCAGGTCGGCTTACTGGGCGGCCCGCTGCTCACACTGCTCAAGGCCGCTACAGCCATTGCGCGCACCAAACAGGCGACTGCGGAGACGGGCATCGAACACGTCCCCATCTTCTGGCTCGCGACAGAAGACCACGACCTCGAAGAGGTGGACCAGGTTTCGCTGTTGAGCAAGTCGGCAGTCGAGACGCTGCGGCTTGGAGCGAAGCCAACTCCTTACGCCGCGCCGGTCGGCAACATCTTGCTCGACACCAGCATCGACGCGCTGCTCGATCGGGCAAGCGAGCTGCTGCACCATGCGCCCATCTGCAATCTGCTGCGTGAGTGCTACGCCTCACAGCCCGCGAACAACGGAGTACCAACCTTCGCCAGCGCCTTCGCACGGCTGATGACGCGCCTCTTCGCCGAGCACGGCCTCATCGTGATGGACGCCGCGGGCCGAGAGTTCCACTCGCTCGGCGCGCCCACGCTGCGCTTCGCCATCGAACACGCGGAGGAACTCGAAACTGCACTCCTCGCACGCACGGCGGGGCTCGAGGTCGCGGGCTACCACGCGCAGGTGCTGGTCAAACCCGGAGCTTCGCTGCTCTTTCTGGTCAGCGAGGTCGATGGCGCGCGGAATCGCCAGGCCCTGCACTGCCTGCCCGATGGAAGCTGGAAGACCGGAACAGGCAACTCCGCCACGTCCTACTCGACCGCCGAGCTGTTGGCGATTCTCAACTCCGCGCCCGAACGCCTCAGCCCCAACGCGCTGCTTCGCGCCGTCTTTCAGGACACCATCCTGCCCACCACAGCCTACATCGGCGGGCCGGCCGAGGTTGCGTACTTCGCGCAGAGCGCAGTGTTGTACCAGCGCATTCTGGGCCGCATTACACCGATACTGCCGCGCCTGTCGGCCACGCTGGTCGAACCATCCATCGGCGCGATGATGGCGCAGCACGAGGTCAGCCTGCCCGACGCGATGCGCTCGACGGAAGAACTGGCGCAGCGACTCGCCGCGCGCGCCCTGCCCATAGAGGCCAAGCGCCGCCTGGCCGATGCGGGCAATGCGCTGGATGTAGCACTCACCGCCGCGCAGGAGTATCTCGCCAAGCTCGACGCCAGCCTCGCACGTTCCGCCGAGGTTTCGGCGTCCAAGATGCGCTACCAGATGGGGCGCCTGCGCCGCCTGGCCGCCACCTTCGAGCTGCACCGCGAATCCAGCCTGCGCAAGCACGCCGAGGCCATCTCGCTGCATCTCTTCCCCAACGCCCACCCGCAGGAGCGCGTACTGGCCGGCGTCTGGTTCCTGGCCGCGTGGGAGTCCGCGCACGGCAATAGCTCCGGCCTCATCGCCCGCCTGGTCGAAGAGGCCGCCAGCCAGCAGCCCAGGCCACCTCGTCATCCACCTCTGACTTTTCGCTTCTTCCTCAACAACCAGCAACCAACAACCAAAAGCGTGTCGAAAATGGTTCCCGACGAGGTGAACCAACATGGGCCTGAGCGACGATGCGTTTGAAGTGACTTGTCCCGACTGCGGAGCGATGCTGAAGGTCGATCCGGTGACGCGCGCCATCATCGGCCACACGCCCGCGCCGCGCAAGCGCATGTTCGAGGACTTCACCGACGCCGCCCGCGCCGCCCGCGAGGCCGACGCACGCCGCGACTCCATCTTCGCCCAGTCCGTCGACGCGCAGAAGAACAAGGACGACCTGATGGCCAAGAAGTTCGCCGAAGCCGTCAAGAAGGCCAAGGAGAAGCCGCTCACCGACCGCCCCCTCCGCGACTTCGACCTCGACTGAAGCCCTCCGGCCTGGCACGGTAGACTGGTGGTATGCCGCCAATCCTCAATGCGCAGGGCCTGTCGAAGCGATTCGGCGCCGTGCCTCTGTTCCAGAACATCAGCTTTCCCGTGTCCGACGGCGACCGCATCGGCCTGATCGGGCCGAACGGCGCGGGCAAATCGACGCTGTTGGCCGTTCTGGCGGGCGAGCAGGAGGTTAACTCCGGCGACGTGGCCACGCGCAAGCGCGCACGCATTGCGTATGTGTTGCAGGAGTCGAACTTCGCGTCCGGCCTCACGGTGCGCGATGTGCTCGAAGCTGCACTGGTGCGTACTAACGTCGCCGAGGCCGAGCACGAGGGCCGACTGCGCGAGACGGGTGGCCGCACCGGATTTCCCGATCTCGCCGCCGAGGCCGCAACTCTCTCCGGCGGCTGGCGCAAGCGGCTGGCGATTGCAGAAGCCATCGTTACGCATCCCGACGTGCTGCTGCTCGACGAACCGACGAATCATCTCGATCTCGCGGGTATTGCGTGGCTCGAAGAGCTGCTCAACCAGGCTGCATTTGCCTGCGTGATGGTCAGCCACGACCGCTACTTTCTGGAGAACGTAGCCACCGAGATCGTTGAGTTGAACCGCGTCTACGCTGACGGACTGCTGCGCGTGAAGGGACCTTACTCCAAGTTCATCGAGGGCAAGCAGGCCTACATGGAGTCGCAGTCCAAGCTGCAGGACGCGCTGAAGAACCGCGTCAAGATTGAGGTTGAGTGGCTGCGTCGCGGCCCGAAGGCGCGGTCCACCAAGGCCAAGGCGCGCATCGACAACGCGCAGGACCTGATTGGGCAGTTGCGCGATGTAAACCTGCGCTCGCAGACTTCGACGGCGGGGATTGATTTTGCTGCGACCGAACGCCAGACCAAGCGCCTCGTCGAATTTGAAGACGTTGCCCTTAGCTTTGGCGAGGGAGTGAGCGAGAAGAAGATCGTCGAGGGACTGAATTTCCTCATCACCAATGGAATGCGTGTCGGCCTGGTCGGGCCCAACGGCAGCGGCAAGACGACGCTGCTGCGCCTGCTCTCCGGCGAACTGGAGCCGACGGCGGGCGCGATTAAAAAAGCCGCGGCGCTGAAGATCGTCTACTTCTCGCAGATGCGTGAACTGGAGGAGGGCGTGACGTTGCGCCGCGCGCTCGCGCCGGACTCCGACTCGGTTGTCTACCAGGGGCGCGTGGTGCATGTCGCCAGCTACGCGGCGAAGTTTCTGTTCACCAGTGAGCAGCTCAATCAGCCTATCGAACGGCTCAGCGGAGGGGAACGCGCGCGCGTGCTGATCGCCAAGCTGATGCTCGAACCCGCCGACCTGCTTCTGCTCGACGAGCCGACCAATGATCTCGACATTGCGACGTTGGAGATTTTGGAGGAGTCGCTGCTCGAGTACACCGGCGCGTTGGTACTGGTGACACACGACCGCTACATGCTCGACCGCGTCTCGGCGGTTGTGCTTGGACTCGATGGTTTGGGTAACGCGGAGACCTTTGCAGACTACTCGCAGTGGGAGCAGTGGCAGCGCGAACAAGGCTCGGCGAACAGTGATGGCAGCTCGTCGGATGCGACCGCAACGCCGGTGAAGAGCGCGCAGTCGTCGAGCAATGTGGGCAAAAAGAAACTCTCCTACCTCGAAGCGCGCGAGTACGCCACCATTGAGGATCGCGTGCAGGCCGCCGACGAGTGCCTGAACACAGCACGCGATCTGCTGGACGATCCGGGCGTCGCCACCAACGCCGATGCGCTGACCGCCGCGCTGCACGAGATGGAAGTAGCGCAGGCCGCCGCTGATGCGCTCTACGCCCGATGGGCCGAGTTGACCGAGAAGGCCGGCTAGCGAATCTGCGGCGAGAGTGTCTATTTCTGCGCGGAGTTCGCCGTATGCGGCTTGCGGCCAAGCTGCTTCCAGTGGGTCTCCGTCATCTCCACGCCAAACTTCTCCGCCGCGGCCTGGATGTGACGGAAGGCCTCTTCGCGTTCGCTGTCGGTGACATCCTTCACCTGATCGAAGCGCGCAATCGCGTTACGCACATGCGAGGCGTCGTTGAGCGGCTCCTTGCGCTGCGCCGGGAATGCATAGGTTGAAGCCTTCATCTCCTTGCGATCTTCCGTCGAAAGGTCGTGCGCAGAATCGTGAGACTTGTGTGCCGTTGTCATCGCTGTACTCCCGGTTGAAGGTTCGTCTCGTGGCACTGATCTTCGCCACCACCGGGTTAGATGATGAATTGGCACCTGGCGTTGGCAGGCGGGTCAACTGGATACTGAAGGCCCGCGCGCCGTCGTTGCGGCGCTGCCTGAACCTGAAACTCTTCTTGTGGAATTGGCGATGCGTCTTGCGCAACGAAGACGCTACGGCTTGAAGGGCTCGTCCGCCGATGGGCCGTAGACTCCCGGCACGGGAACGTCGTTCAAACGCAGATAGACGCCAAGCTGCGCGCGGTGGTGGATCAAGTGGTTGAAGAACATGTGGCGGAAGGCCAGCGAGCGCGGGCTGTTGGAGAGGACGTGCTCGCCGTAGGAGAACTTCCACGGCGTGGCGAGGTCGGCGTCGGAGGCGGCCACCAGCGCGGCGCGTGCCTCGGCTGTCAGCGCGTCGAAGTCGGCCAGCAGCTTCTCGCGCGTACTGAAGGTCATTTCAGGCCACTTGGCCGTCGTCAGGTCCATGCTGGGCGTGGTCAGAATGAACGTGCCAAACCTCGGCAACGTGGCCACATGCATGGTCAGCTTGCCCATGGCCATGGACTTCTCGTGGGGCTTGTAGTCGGGCTTATCTTCCGGGACGCGCTCCAGCGTGCGCCGCGTCATGCCCATCTCCATGTCATAGTCCTGAAGCAATAGTTCCGCTGTGGTCATCTTGGGGTCTCCTTATCCTGCGTAGACAGAGTCTTAGATTCGGGGAATTCCTGTTTAGATTCCGGTAATGTTGAAGCCGCAATCGACGAAGGTGACCTCGCCCGTGATGCCGCTGGCCAGCGGCGAGCAGAGGAAGAGCGCGGTGTTACCGACCTCGATCTGCTCGACGTTGCGGTGCAGCGGCGCACGCAGAGTGACGGCGTCCAGTATCTGGTTGAAGTCGCCGATGCCGCGCGCGGCCAGCGTGCGGATCGGCCCGGCGGAGACGGCGTTCACGCGGATGTTCTTCGTGCGCCGAGCGAGGCCGCCAGATAGCGCACCGCGGACTCCAGTGCGGCCTTGGCCACGCCCATCACGTTGTAGTTGGGGAAGACCTTTTCGCCACCGTAGTAGGTCAGCGTCAGGATCGATCCGCCGTCGGTCATCAGCGGCGCTGCGCCGCGTGCCAGCGCAATCAGCGAGTAGACGCTGATGTCGTGCGCGATGCGGAAGTCCTCGCGGCTGGTGAGCAGAAAATCGTTCTTCAACGCGTCAGCTGGCGCAAACGCGACCGAGTGGATGAGGATGTCGATCTTCGGAAACACGGCGGAAATCTGCGCGAAAACCGCGTCGATCTCCTCGTCGCGCGATACATCGCACTGAAATGCGCGCCCCGTGCCGCTCTGGCCCAGGTCTTCCAGCAGCTCTTCGGCCTCGCGCTGCAACCGTTCCGACTGGTACGACAGCACCAGTGTCGCGCCCGCCTCGGCCAGCTTCTGTGCCACGCTGTAGGCGATGCTGCGTTTATTGGCCAGGCCGAAGACGACGGCCACTTTGCCCTTCAGATCGATCATGCAACTCCTTGAAATCTTCCAAGAGATTCCAATCAATAGGATAGCAGCGGCGGCCCGTTCCTGCGTCCACGCGACGCTCTAGCCGCGTGTCAGCCAGTCGTACTGCTCTTCGGTCAGCGGAACCACCGAGAGCCGGAACTGGCGAAACAGTACCGACCCCTGAAAGACTCCCGCCGCGCGAATCTCGGCCAGCGGCCTCTCACGCTGCAACCTCTTCCCTGCTTTGATGCGCACAATGGGGTTGCGGGTGTCGCTCGCGTCCACCGAGACCACCTTCGCCGTTCCCACCGCGGCCTTGCCCACGTTCGAGTGGTAGATCACGCACCGCTCGCCCTTCTTCATCTGGCGCAGCGTCATCAGCGCCTGGTTGTTGGCGATGCCGTCCCAGACGGTCTCGCCATCGCGCACCAGATCGTCGAACGAATACTTGCCCGGCTCGGTCTTCAATAGATACGGCATAGGTGATTAGAGGATCGAGCGCGAGGAATGGTGCAAGCAAAGCTCACCACACATTAATATTTGCTTACCCGCCCAGATCGACGAGTTGAACCTCGCCGACGGGCCGACCAAGAAAGCGAGAGCCCAGCCGCTCGAACTTCCGCACGGAGTCGGTGGCGAAGAACTCGCACGTTGCCTCGCCAATGCGCGTCGAAACTCCATGCGCTCCGTCATTCTCCGACAAAACACGCGCCACCACGCGCGCCGTCGCCTGCGCCGAGTCGATGACGCGCAGCGGACGGCCAAGCTCCGCCAGCGTGCGTTCGATCTCCGTCCGCAACAGCGGGTAATGCGTGCAGCCAAGCAGCAGCGCGCGGCTCTCGGGAGCGTCCCGCAGCGCCTCGCCGAGGTAGATGCGCAGCACCTGCGCGGTCACTGAAGCTCGTGCCGCATCGCCATCCTCGCCAATCCATCCCTCTTCGACCAGCGGCACAAGCAGCGGACAGGCCTTCTCGGTCGCTTTCAGCCCGAGCGCCGCGCAGGCCCGCGCATAGGCGTGCGATTCGATGGTCGCCTGCGTAGCCAGCACCAGCACGCCGGGCGTTGTTCCCTGTTCCCTGCACGCGTCGGCCGCGGCCTCAGCTCCCGGCTGGATCACGCCCACCACCGGGATGGTCAGCGCGTCGCGCAAATCATCGAGCGCCAGCGCCGTCGCAGTATTGCACGCGACAACCAGCAGCTCCGCGCCGCTGCCGCTGAAGAAAACGCGCGCTGGAGAGCGCATAGCGGACGATCGTCTCCCTCGACTTCGACCCATAGGGCAGCCGCGCCGTATCGCCCAGATAGACGCAGTGCGCGTCGCCGACCAGCGGCAGCAGCTCGCGCAGTACGGTCAGCCCGCCGAAGCCGGAGTCGAAGACGCCTATGGTCAAACCCGTCGCGCCCATCAGCGGCCCTCCTCCGTGGCCGGCTGTGCGGACCCTGTCGTGGTGTCGACCACGTCGTAGGTGCGCATCAGGTCGGCGTGGCCGTTCAGCGTCTCGCGCGGCTGGCCGTCCACCAGGAAACGCACCTGCTCGATGCTCGGAAAATTTGCGTAGAGGGTGCCGAGGATCGAGTCGATGGTCAGCGTCTCTGCCTCGATGCCCGAGGGGTGGTGGTCTGCGAAGCTGCCGTGCAGGTTCACTACCGCCAGCTTGCCGCCGGGAGTGCGCGGCCCGGGGTTCTGCTCGGCGTTTGATGGTGGGCCGTCTGGCGAGCTCCACCCCGCAACCACGGAGTGGTCCTTGTGCGCCGCCGCGTTCTTTCCCGCCGCCGGCTTCTCTGCCTCCACCGGCTGAGCGCCGGGCGCGACCGGCGAGCGCAGGGGCAGGTCGAGCAGAAAGACATCGTCCACCGCCGGGCCGCTCTCCAGCGGATGGGCGGAGCCCTTGTAGGAATACACGGCGATCAGCCGCGTCAGCAAAACGTGCGCCCGGGCCGTCGTCTCCGTCGGCAGCGCGACCTCTTGATCCACCAATGTGATGGAGCCGGTGGCGTCGTTGGCTAGCGCCAGGTGGACCGTCTCGCTGGGCGTGGCCACGGGTGCAGCCAGCGGCGTCTCGTCGCGATGCCGGGTCAGTTTTTCGCGTGTCTGCTCGCAGCCGCGCAGCAGCACCAGCGCCATCACAAGGATCGCGACGCTCAGGCACCAGAAGAGAATGCGCTGGTAGCGGGGAATCATTGGGTTCCCCCTGTCTGCGACGCGTTGGCGCCGGGTCCGGTGGTGGAACTGGCCGGAGAGGTCTTGCCAGCGCTGTTCGCCTTGCCCTTGTTTGCCTCTCCGCTACTGCTGGCCGGACTGCCCGCTTGACTGCCAGCCGGAACGCCGAGCGGCGCATGGGCCTTGGCCGCCGCGAGTCTGGCCGCCGCACGCCCCGCAGCCTCCGCCGACGCACGCGCGGCCTGTGCAGCTGCCTGTGCCGCAGCAGCAGGATCGGTAGCGGCCGCACCGCCAGCGCTCGTTGCCGATGAATTGGAAGCCGTTGGGTCCACATCGTTGCGCCAAGCCTGCAGCGCTGCAGTCAGCGTGGCGGCGACCCGCTGCTGATAGTCCGCATCCGTCACGGGTATCGCGTCGCTGCCTGCAACCGCCAGGGGGGCCAGCTCGATCGCCACCGCCGGACACTCCAGATTGTCCAGTGGCCGCACCGGTTCCCGTCCAGCCACTGCCGGAAGATTCACCTTGCCCAGCGCCGCGCTCAGCTCGCCGGCAAGACGCAGGCTCTGGCTGACGGAGGCAGCCTGCGCCATCTCCCACGGAACGGGAACGAATGCAGCACGAGGGGTGAGCGGAACGTTCGAGCTCGAGTCCTCCTGCGGCGGCTGCAACGCCGAGGTATAGAGATGCACGCCCGATCCGCTGGCCGTGGCATGAATCACAATGCAGGCCAGCGCGTGCGCGCGGTTGGCGATATCCGCGCGTTGGTCGCCGGTCAGCGCAGTGGCGGGGTCCGCCTCCCGCGTCGAGACCACGGTAAAGCCCGCGGCCGTCAGCGCCGTGCGCATCCGCGCCGCAATCGACAGCGTCACGTCCTTCTCGTAGATCTTGTCGCCCAGCGTGGCGCCTGCATCCGGCCCGCCGTGCGCCGCGTCCAGCACCACCAGATTGCGGTTCATCGCCGATGCGTCAGATGTCTGCGCCTGCATGGGGTTCCAGGCCTGCCACTGCGGCTGCGCCCGGAGGTAGAACGCAGCAGCAGCCGCGCCCGCCAGGATGGCAAGCAGAACGGCCGCGAACTTGCGAGAAGGAATCAACGGTGTTTCTTCAACCGAATCTTAGACCAATGGAGAGATAGCGTCTCCATCGAGCCATGCAATAACGTCTCAATCCAGCGCATAGATTGCCAGCCCACTCAGCAGTTTGGGATAAAAGTCCGTCGATTTCTGCGGCATCACGTCGCCGGAGAGCGATACCTCGCGCAACTGGTCGAGCGTGACCGGCTTGATGAGGAAGGCAACGTCGGCCTCGCCCGCCCTCACCTGCTCCACCGCCTCGGTCGCCTCGCGGATGAAGCGCACGTTGCCAAGCTGCGTGATCCTCTCCTGCGAAAGGCCAAGAATCCGGTCCAGCAGAATGCTGTGCAGTTGCACCACGTCGAGCTGCGCCTGCCGTGCGGGAACACCTGTCAGCGCGGCTTTGATTGCATCCGGCTTCGCTCGCAGCAGATGGTTTCCGTCGTGCGTCGCCACCAGAAACGCCGTACCCGCGGACTCAGTCAGCGGCTTCAGATCCGCCGAATCCAACGGCGTCACGGTGAAGAACTCCTCCGCCTTGGCCAGAAACTCCGCGGCCTTGAAATTCTCCAGCCCGAAGACCACGCGGTGGGTCGGCAGAATCGTGATTCCCGGCGCGTCCATATTCACGAACGTCATCATCATCGCCGCCTCGGGAAAGGGCGGCACAGGCAAGCGGCCCGTGCCCAGCTTCTCGTCCGGGTTGCGTGGCTCGCCCAGCGGCAGCCGCAACTGCGCCGACCGCTCCTTCGCGTATGCAACCGAGGTCTCATAGCGATGATGCCCGTCCGCAATAATCAGCTTTTTGTCCGCCATCGCGGTCAGGATGGGGTTGATCAGAGCCGGGTCGGTCAGCTTCCACACGCGATGCACCACTCCGTACTCATCGGTGATGGCCAGGTCGGCGGGACGCGTCTCGTGGCCCTGCTCCTTGCTGCCGAAGATCAGCTTCTCAGCGGTAAACGCCGGGTCCGAGTACAGCATATACACCTGCTCGCAGTAGGCCCGGGTCGCCTTGAACAGCGCCAGCCGGTCGCTCTTGTGCTTGGGGAAGGTTTGCTCGTGCCGGTAGACCACCTTGTCCGCGTACTCGTAGAGATGCCCCAGCGCGATGAACCCTCGCCGTTCGCGAACCTCCGAGCTGTGCGGCACGGTGTAGCTCTGCGTGTAGCCGTAGAGCGCGGGCTCGGCCGCCTCGGCCAGAACTCCCTCCTTGCGCCATTCGCGCAGCCACTCCGCCGCTCGGGTGTATACGTTGTGCGCCTCCGAGCCTGCGGGCAGAAACTCCTCGGCCTCGGTGTCGTCCGGCTCGTGCTTGCCCAGAATGATGCGCACCAGGTTGTACGGACTCGCCTCGTAGTAGCGCTGCTGCATCTCCGGGGTGATCTTGTCGTAGGGCTGGGTGACCACGTCCTCCATCCGGACGCGGCTGGTATCGTAGCGAAGTGCGCGGAACGGATAGATGCGGGCCATGCGGGGTCTCTGCGCTCCTGACAAAAATGTTCTGCCATCGATTGTACGGGGTACGCGTTGCCGCCGCTGCATTCGTCCGTTCTGGGAGTACCGCCAGCGCCGCTGCATCCCTGTCCTGCGATGCGGAGTCTAACAAGACGAGAGGGACTGCGAGATGATATAAGTCGCGCAAGTATGTCAAGGTCGATCATGCGGTTTTCAATGGGCAGGACGAAGAGAGTGGGCTGTATACGGCTGGCGCGCGTGGCCCTGGCTCTCGCTCTGGCTGCTTTGGCCCTGGGATCTCCGGTCCCCAGCCGCGCACAGGAGAACCCGCTGGGCAACGTCCAGACGCCCACGCCCCCTCCGCCAAAGCCGCCAGACTCCGAAGCCTCGAAGCCCGTCATCGAGGGCGGAGACCGTGTCGTCGTCGAGGGCGCAGCGCACCCCAATGCCCGCCTGCGCGTCGACGTCAACCTAGTCCAGGTCCCCACCACCGTCACCGACCCCCTCAACCGCCTCGTCACCGGCCTGGAAAAAGAGAACTTCAGCGTCACCGACGACAACGTCCCCCAGACCATCCGCTACTTCTCCAGCCAGGACGCGCCCATCACCATCGGAGTTGTCTTAGACCTGAGTGGAAGCATGACAAGCAAGTTCACCCGCGCGCGCAAGGCGCTCACCGTGTTCCTGCGCACCTCCAACCCGCAGGACGAGTTCTTCGTCGTCGGCTTCAACGACCGCCCCTCGGTCATCGTCGACTACACCTCCGACGTGGACGATGTGGAGGCGCGCATGGTCATGCTCAAGCCAGAAAACCGCACTGCGCTGATCGACGCCATCTACCTCGGCGTGGACCACCTGCGCCAGGCCAGATACGACCGCAAGGCCCTGCTCATCATCTCCGACGGCGGCGACAACCGAAGCCGCTACACTCAGAACGAACTGGAGCGCGTGGTGCGAGAGAGCGGCGTCCAAATCTACTCCATCGGCATCTTCGACAACTACGCCCCCAGCCCGGAGGAGCAGCTCGGCCCGGAACTGCTCAAGCAGATCTGCGAGAGCACAGGAGGCCGCCTCTTCAACGTCGGCAGCGATACTGCCGACCTCGCGGACATCGCCGAGCGCATCTCCGACGAATTGCGCAACGAGTACGTCCTGGGATACAGCCCCAGCCAGCCAAAGCACGACGGAAGCTGGCGTAAACTCAAGGTGAAGCTCGCGCCCCCGCCGGGTCTTCCGCTGCTGACCGTACACTTCCGCGAGGGATACTATGCGCCTTCGCAATAGGGAAAAGATGCTTTCGCGTGCACCCAAGGGATTCATCGCCATAGCGCTACTGTCGCTGACCCTCTGCGCAGCAATCGCCCGTGCCCAGCAGCCCACGCCCGCACAACCTGCCGCTACTGCGCAATCTGCCGCTGCTCCGGCCCAGTCTTCGCCACAGGTTGCACCCTCGCCCGTCACTTCGCCCGAGCCCGCCGACAGCCAGCCAGGCACTCCCATCAACCCCATCCAGCGCGGCGCAACCGGCCAGTTCACGCTGCGCGCCAACGCCTATGAGGTCCGCCTCAACGCCACCGTCCTCGACGGCTCAGGCCGCACCATTCAGACCCTCGACAAGAATGCCTTCCGCGTCTTCGAGGACAACGTCCCGCAGACCATCGCCGGCTTCCGACACGAGGACCTCCCCGTCTCGCTCGGCATCCTCATCGACAGCTCCGGCTCCATGTACGACAAACGCGTAGCCGTCGACGCGGCCTCGCTCGACCTGGTCAAGCTCTCCAACCCCGAGGACGAGGCCTTCCTCGTCGACTTCTCCTGGGAGGCCTTCATCGACCAGGACTTCACCAACGACATCACCAAGCTCCAGCAGGGCCTCAGCTACATCAAGTCCTCCGGCGGCACCGCCATCTATGACGCGGTGGTCGCCTCCGCCGACTACCTCTCCAAGAACGCCAAGCACCCCAAGCAGGTCCTGCTGATCGTCACCGACGGCGAAGACAACGCCTCCAGCGCCACCCTCGAGCAGGCCATTCGCCGCATTCAGGACTTCGACGGCCCCGTCGTCTACTGCATCGGCCTGCTCTTCGGCGACGACACCAACAAAACCGAGGCGCGCCACGCCCGCCGCGTACTCGAAACCCTCGCCGAACAGACCGGCGGCGCAGCCTATTTCCCCAAATCGGTAAAAGATGTCGATGCCATCACCAAAGAGGTGGCCAACGACATTCGCACCCAGTACACCATCGCCTACCACTCCACCAAGCCGCCCGAACTCGGCGGCTACCGCGTGGTTCGCGTCGAGGCCAGGGACAAGGGCTACGGCAAGCTCTCCGTGCGCACACGCAGCGGCTACTACCCCCGCGTCACCCCCGCCGCCACGGCAAAGCCCGCCGCCACCCAGTAGAGCCGCAGTCGCTAGATCGAGTTCGTTAAATGATTTCCAACCGTGTTGAAGCTGCTTCCGATCTTGGTGGACAGCCCGGACATCGCCAGCACGGCTGCAAGGCCGATCAGTCCCGCAACCAGGGCATATTCAATCAAATCCTGCCCTGAATCTTCACGGAAAAGCCCTTTCAAACAGTCGCTGACTCTCCTCATCGCATCAAGCCCCGGGCACTCAATTCGTCACAAATGGCTTTATCGGCTGAAGCTCGGCAAACTGTAATCCCCCGCCGGTGATGCCCGGTGGGTTGCCAAGTCTCTTGCGAAGAAACGGGGTTCAGTCTTCCAGAAGCGGAACCAGCAGCCGGGGACTGCCGGCCACCGTCACAGCTTCTCGTCGATCTGTAGCGACTCGATCTTGTTGGCCAGGTCGTCCTTCGCCGCCTGAAGGTTCTTCTGCGCCGCGGTCAGGTCCTTCTGCGCCGCCGCAATCTTGTCCTCGGTCGCGTTCAGGTCGCGCACAAACCGCTCGCGTGAGGCCTTGTCGGCATTCGCCAGCGCAGCGATGTTCGCCCGCTGCCGCTCCTCGTCCGAGTGCAGCGCAGTCATCCGCTCGTTCACCTTGTCCAGCGCCGTCTGCAACTCCGCCACATGACGCCGCGCATCCAGGATTGGCAGAAGCAACTGCTTGATCTTCTCGCTGTTATTGGTACTGTTGAGGACTAACGTGAGATGGTTGTCGTCGTTGAAGTTGGTGAGCTGGTAGCTGACCACACTCTCATGATGCTCGCTGACGTGCAACCGCGCCGTCTCGCCCGCTGCCGCCGTCACGCGGAAGCGGTAGACCGCCGGCGTGGTCTCCTCCGGCTTTGGGTCCTTGTTATCGCTGCCGTTGCCGTTGTCCAGCGTGAAGCCCTGACGAATGGGGTGCTCGATCACCACCGTGCGCCCGTCCGTGGCCGCGTTGTGTACCACATAGGTGATCTCGGCCGTCTGCCTGTGGTTCAGCATCATCACGCCCTTGGCCACGGTCACCGCGTCTGCCCGCAAATTACTGAAATACTCCTCGGTGGTCACACGCACCGCCTGGTCCACCGCGTAGGAGAGCAACCGCTTCTCGTCGGGATGGATCGGGTCGAGCAGCCCCTCCCCGCCGAAGTTCCCGTCCTCCACAATCGAGAACGAGCCGCGGTCCAGCGTCAGCTTCGACGTATTGGTGATCCACAGCGCGCGCAGCGGCGTCGACTGCCTCTGCGACCACAGCGTCACCCGCTCTGCATCGATCTTCGTCTGCAGAATCGGCACCAGCGCCGACTCGTTCTTGCGAATCGTAATCGGCTCACTAAGGTTGTACGCAAAGTAATCGTCAAACTTCGCCGTCTGCGTATTGGGTGCGATGGAGTTTACTGCGTCTTGCTCGCTGGGCATCATGTATTGAAATGCAGTGGGATCGCGTGGCGCGCCGTTCATGGAGAGTGGCATGCCTTCGACTAAGTTTGCGTTCAGATTCGTCTGGCCGCTGCCACCATAGATTCCGCTGCTGCCAACCGTTGTTCCGCTGCTGATCGCACGCGGACCGCCGTTCATGGAAAGAACGCTGCCGCCCATGCCGCTACCATAGCCTTCATGCCAGCGAACTGCTGCCGCTCTCGCCATAGGAGCTGGCGGCGGGGGCGCAACTGTCTCCCCGCTCTCATGCGTCTGTGGCGTCAGTTGCGCCTCCTGCGGCAGACCGATCTCTGGCCTGCGCGAGTAGTACGGCACCGAGAGCGGCTGAATGAAGCTCTGCGGCGCGCCCGCAATCAGCGAGAGCTGCACATTGTTCCAGTCTGCCCCAGTCGTGTTGTCCACCACCGACCAGCCCTGCAACGTCGCCGTCTGCGGAGTGGAAACCGCGCCCGCCTTCGGCTCGGTGAACAGAATCCGGTAGGTCGACTTCCAGATCGGTACCTCGCTGATGTAGCTGACGCGCAGCTCGCGCGTGCCGGTCCCGTTGTCCTCAATCGTCAAATGCCGCAGTCCCTGATTCCGCGTGCTGGCCAGCAGTTGCAGATAGCGCGTCACGTCCTGGTGCAGGTCGGTGTCCAGCAGCGTCACCGAGGTCGCCGTTGTCAGCTCCACGGTGCGCACCTCGCCGCCATCGCCGATCACCGTAATCAGCCGCTTCTGCTGAACGGCTTCCCCGTCCTTTTCAGTCGTGTTGATGAGTTCAATGTTCAGCAGCCGTCCGCTGATTGTCGCGCCCGGCCCACGCACCTCCACGCGCGCGCCGCGTATCGCGTTGTAAAAATCCACCGCCGTCGGATCCTCGCCCAACGCCAGCGGCAGCGCCTTCAACTGTTCCTCCAGCGGCGTGGTCGAGTTGTACCCCGCGCCCGCGATCCTCCCGCCGTTCAGGTCGATCGCCGTCAGCGACTGCAGCACGTCGTTCAACTGCGCGGTGGTGAAGTCAATCGTCACGGACTGGTCGCCCGTCACGCGCCCCGCGTGCTCGAAAAATCCCACGCCGTTCTTGTACAGCGCAACCCGCGTTACCGGAAGCTCGGTCGAAGCCGCAGCCTCCGCGCGCGCCGCCTTTGCTATCGGCTTCGCGGCGGACTTTGCAGCGGTCTGTTGCGCGACGGGCTGCTGCGCGCCTGTAGAAAAGGTGAATGCAAGAAGAAAGAGTAAAAGGAATCCGATTGCCTTGCGCATGGTGGTCAGTCCTTGGCCAAAAGTAGTCTCACTACGCTTGCACGGAGAGAGAAACCGAGCAGGAAAAATCCCCGCAGCTTTCCGCCTGCCATGATAGACCCCGCTCAGTGCAAATTTGTTCCATGAAGCAGAATAAAAAATCGCAACAAAATGAAAATGGCCCCATATCTCGTCTGGAGACATGGGGCCACTGTTTCAGGGTTGGATTCAATCAGAATCCGCGCCCCGTCGCGGAGGTCTTCGCAATCGCGGGGTCTTCCTTGCTGATCGGCGCAGCCGTCAGCGTGAGGCTCGCAGTCGGAACCCCGTCCGCGCTGGCCGTCACCTTGATCTGTCCTGCTGTCCCGGTGGCGCGCAGCAGAGCAATCGCATGGCCGTCGTACAGCTTGCGCTGGATCGCCTGGAACGGGTCATGGTCCATCATATTGCCGTTGTCCACGGCGACAATCGACGCCGGCCCGCTGACCGCAAAATGCACCACGGTCGCCGAGTCGGGAATCCGCGTCCCCGCCTCGTCCACCAGCGTCGCGGTCACGGTGCGAACATCGTTCCAGTCCGGCGTCAGCGGCATGGAGGGCTTATCCGCGGTGAAGACGATGCGCGCCGGTTTGCCCGCCGTCTTCAACTCGTCTGTCGCGACAACCTTGCCGCCGCTGCGTGCAACCGCCTTCAGCACGCCAGCCTCGAACGGCACCTGGTAGGTGATTGCACTGGCGTCCTGGTGCAGTTTCTCGGTGCCCAGCGACTTGCCGTTCAGGAAGAGCTCAACCTCTTCTGCGTTGGTATACACCTCCACATTTTCCGTGTGGGGATCGAGGCTCTTCGGGGTCCAGTCCGCCAGCAGAGGCTGCGAGAAGCGCACCGTAGGATCTAGCGGCGGTGCGGCGCCACCGGCGCGAGGACCGGCGGCGCGTGGTGCTACGGGAGCCGCGGACTGGTCGGTGCTGGTTGCGTTCGCGTAGCCAGGATCGATGGGCGCGGCGCGGACGGCGGAGGTGCGCCGAACCATGGCCACCATCGGAGTGGTGGACCACCAGCTCTCGCGCTCGAAGGCGCGTTCGTGCGGCAGCGCGGTGGACAGCAGCAGGCCGGAGCCGGAGCCGATGGTGGGCCAGCGGCCCGACTCGCCCAGGTAGTCGATCCCACTCCACAGAAACTGCCCGGCGTACTCGGGGTGGTCGCGCAGCGGCGTCCAATTCCCGCGTTCGTGGCCGTTCTCCGTGCCAATGATCTTGCGCGTCGGCTTCTGCGCATGGGCTGCCAGTATCTCGGGTTCGCGGTAGTTCTGCCCTACCACGTCGAGCAGGTCGGCCAGGCCGTCCTCGTAGTCGTGGCTCGCGTTGGGACGGAACAGCGCCTGCGTCACGGGCCGCGTCGGATCGTTCTGGTGGAAGGTCTCGACCAGCGCCTTCAGAATCGGTATCGCAACCTCCGGCTTCGGCGTGTCGTGGATCTCGTTGCCCGCCGACCACAGAATAATGCTGGGATGATTGCGGTCGCGCATCACCGTGTCGGTGGTGTCGCGGATGTTCCACTCCTTGAAGTAGAGGTGGTAGTCGTACGGATTCTTTGCCACCGTCCAGCAGTCGAACATCTCATCCATGATGAGGAATCCCATGCGGTCGGCCAGGTCCAGAAACTCCGGCGCGGGCGGGTTGTGCGCCGTGCGGATGGCGTTCACGCCGAGCTTGCGCAGCTCCGTCAGCCGCCGCTCCCACACCGCCAGCGGAACCGCCGTTCCCACCGCGCCGCCGTCGGTGTGCAGGGCCACGCCCAGGACTTTGTGGTGTACTCCATTCAGAAAGAAGCCCTGGTTGGCATCGAAGTGGAACTCCCGAATGCCGAAGGGTACGTCCTCCTCATCGACAGCTTTGCCATCGCGCAGCAGCGTTGCGTGAACGGTGTACATCGCCGGGTGGTCGAGGTCCCAGCGGTCGGGTTTGGGCAGCGTCGTCTCGGCGTCCATGTCGGCGGTGTCGCCGGGCGCGAGAATCAGCAGTTGTTCGGAGTTGATCGCTTTGCCGGACAGAACGGCGCTGCCGCTCGGTCCGGTCAGCCGCACCCTCAGCGAGAGCTTCGCCTCCGTCGCGGACTCGTTGGTCACCGTGCTGCGGATGTGAATCGTAGCCGACTCCGCTGTGACCGTCGGCGTCGTGACGAACGTCCCCCACGGAACAATGTGCGCGTCGCCCGTGGTAATCAGCCGTACCTGACGATTGATCCCCGCGCCGGGATACCAGCGCGATGCGGGTTGCTGAGAATCGTCAACCTTCACCGCGATCACGTTCTTGCCAGCCTGTAGATGCGGCGTCAGCTCGTAAGTAAAACTCACATAGCCGTATGGCCTGTGCCCCAGCAACTCGCCGTTCAGATAGACATCGCTGTTGGCCATCACGCCGTCGAAGACGACAAACGTCCGCCGCGCGGCCGATGGCTTCGCATCGGCAGCGGGCACCGTGAACGTCTTGCGGTACCAGCCGATTCCGGTCGGCGCAAATCCGCCCGCGCCACGCGAAGGCGCATCTTCCTTCACCGGCCCTGCAATGCTCCAGTCGTGTGGCAGCGTCACGCTCGTCCACGCCGAATCGTCGAACTCCGGCTTCTGCGCGCCCACGGCGTCCGCCTGTAGAAATCGCCAGCCCGTGGTGAACTGCTGAATCACGCGAGGCTTCTGCGAAGCGGGCGTTGTGGTGGTGATTGCGCCGATGGCGGCGGCGGATGCGGCGGCGGCAGCGGTCTGTGCGGCGGCGGGCACGGCGTGAAGAGAGAGCGGAAGGGCGACCAGAGCGGCGAGAAGAAGATGTATGCGGCGCATGAAAACCTCACGGGGTGGTTCTGAGTCGAGCAGTCGTGTCATTGCAATATCCCAGCCCTCTGGAATCGAGGGCTGGGGAATCCGTATCCATACTATTCGCAGTAAGGCCCTGCCGGCGTCACTTTTGCGTCGTGGTTGGCGTAGGCATGATGGGGTTGAACTTCGTGGCCAGCTCTGGCGTGGACACAGCGCCGGTCTGGTCGGCAGCCTTGGCAACCTCCGCCGCGAAGACGTAGCTGCGCCCGAACATATTGCTGGTGAAGATGACGTACTTCTTGTCCGGCGAGAAGCGCGGATTGGGTTCGGCGCGGTAGTTCTGGTGCGCCATGTTGACCAGGTGCTCCGAGTGGAAGACGCCTGGTTGGAAGTAGTTGGGACCGTTGAGCGCGCCCTCGGTTCCGCCGATCATCTGCGGCCGGAACAGCTCGATCCACTCGCCGTCCGGCGCCGCGGCCACCTGGCCGGAGTCGCCGCCGTCGCCGCAGAAGAGGTCGAGGTCCTGCGTCAGGTTGAAGTGGATCGACCACTCGTTGCGCTGTAGGTGATACGCGACCCGCTTGTGAGTCTCCAGGTTGTAGCTGGCGACGAAGAAGTCTTCGCCCTTGGGATACTGCCAGTCGTACCAGATGGTCTTGCCGTCCAGCCCCCAGAACTCGTGCCCCGCGATCTCCATCGCCATGGTGCGCTTGTGGATGAGTGTGTTATGGGTGCCGTCCGTGTGGATCAGCCAGATGCGGTCCACCTTCTGCCACATGCCCTCGTGACAGTACATGATGAGGTTGGGATCGGTCGGGGAGAAGAGCATGTGGCCGATCCAATCGGTCGTGTGGAAGAGAACCTTGATGGTTCCGGCCTTCGCGCCGTTCGGGCCCGGCTTCAAGCGAATGGTGAAGAACACCACCGGAGTGCGCGATGCCAGTCGGCGCTCCATCATCGCGCCCTTGTCGTCCGACTGCACGTTGGCCCCGCCCAGCGTGGGATTCGCCTCCGCCGGACTCACGACGGCGGGATTCGCCGCAGCGGACGCACCGGCAGCCGAAGCCGCCGGTGCAGCCTGCGCGCGCGTTCCACCCGCTCCAGCTCCTCTGCCGAATCTTCCTGCCGGCGCGGCAAGAAATGCGTGCGGCGCATTTGGGTTGCCACCCGGACAGTCCGCCGCGTTATACGTTCCCGCGCCCAGCGTCTCATCCGCATTCACGCTGGAGATGCTCACCCGCGGCGGCAGGTCGATCAGCTTGGTCGCCACGCCGGTGTTGGTGTCTGCCTTGTACACTGCATTGCTGCGCGTCACCGGGTCCGTGCGCGTGAAGAAGACGCTGTTGGTCTTGTGCCCAACAACAATGGCGCGCACTCCGCCGCCGAATCCGCCGCGGCCGCCTCGCGCGCCCTGCCCTGCCTGCCCGCCCGCCGCTGCATCCGTGGCTGGAGCGGGTGCCGCGGGAGCAGGCACAGCCTGGTTCGGCACAAGCAGCCGGGTCGTCATCGTCGCCAGGTCGAGCACGCGAATGCCATCCGGCGAGTTGTACACCATCTGCTTGTGGTCGGGCGTGAATGCATTCACGTTGAAGTAGAACGCGCCGGAGTTGGGCTCGTCCGATACGCGCCACACGCGATGCCCAGTGTCCTTGTCGATCCAGCTCTTCGGCGGCACGGCCCCCGTCTCGGACGGCTTGTTGTCGCGCTGCATCTGAGCGCATAAGCCCGGCGCGTATAGAGACAGCGCGGCCAGAGGAGCAAATGCCAGTATGGGAACAAGAGCTGTGAGTGTGAATTTAACGGGGAGTCTGAATCGATTGCCGGACCGGGGGACCATTCGCTGCTCCTTGGATAAAGACCTCGCTGCGTGAGTGGGACAACACTCACCGCTAGGCGGAAAGCTCACTGCACAGACCTGTATTGAGGCTGTCAAAATGCCGGCCAGGTTCGTGCATCGGAGAGATATAGATAAGAAGACGATGCAGCGGAAAAATTAGTTTCGGCCTTGAATCCATGGGCTGCCGCCGAAGCCGATTGGCAACCGCAACGCAGGGGCGCAGATCCGCTGGTTGTGCAGGCCGGTGGTGAACGTCGGGCAAATCAGCCTCCCCTCGATCCTCCATGGCCCGGAGCAGTCCAGAATAATCCGCCTCGCACTCCTGGAACAGTCCATTGAGATTGAGATATGCTCTAGCCTTGAATCTGATTGCGGCCCGGGCAGGAATCCGGCCTCTGTACGATATGTAGACATCCCCCTCCCACCGTCTGATATCGCCGATGATAGGTTTGGCAGCAGATATTTGGCTCAGGAGGCGCACGCGATGAATCGAATCATCCTTGCCGACAACCAGGCGATCTTCCGGGCAGGCGCGGCCCGAGTCATCGCCCTGGAAGAAGACATGCGCATCGTGGCCCAATGTGATGACATCTCCCGCCTCTCCAGCGCCATCGATACCTGGCGAGGCGCCATCCTTCTCTTCTCCTCCAGCATGCAACTGGACGCCAACGCCGTCGTCGCCCACGCCCGCGCGGCCGGCATCCGCACCATCTACATCGCCGAAAACGGCTCGGAGGTCCCCGACGACCTCGCCCGCGCACTCGATGGAGTGCTCTATCGCAATATTCCCGGCCCCGGCCTGCTGGACTGCATCCGCCGAGTCGCCACCGGACAGCACTCCTTCCAGCACTCCAACGTCACCTCCATCCTGGCCCAGGACTCGGTCGGAGCCCGCGTCCGCGACCGCCTCACCCCCAAGGAGATCCAGATCGTCGCGCTCATCGTCCAGGGATGCAAGAACAAGCTCATCGCCACCCAGCTCAACACCAAGGAGCAGGTCGTCAAGAACTACCTGCGCAGCATCTACGACAAGACCGGCGTCAGCGACCGCCTCGAACTCGCCCTCTTCACCATCCACCACCGCGCGCTGGCCGAGGCCGCCGCCCACGCCGGAAACCTCCTCCAGCAGCCTAAATCCGCTTGAACCACGCGCCTGCACTGACCTCTGTTCCTCATCCCCATCGTTCCACCGGCGTGAACTGCGCCGAGCCCTCTCCGCCGAGCACAACCCGGTCGCCCACAACCAGCCATGTGTGCGCGATTAATTTCCCGTCTGCCGCCCGCGCCACGCCGTAGACCATCGTGCTCCGCACCCCGCGCCGCCGCAGCATCGTATAGCCCGCCAGCGTCTGCGGAAAACAGACAAACGCGGCGGGGGAGTGACGCGCAACCGCCTCGACCGCCCAGCGTACACGCCGCGCAATTTCCGCAGTCGCGCACTCCGCAGTGTTCTTCCCCCGCATCTCGTCCGTTGCTGCTCCCCGCTCTCGTGCCGCAACCTCGCTCTCGCCTGAATCCGCCTCGTCGTCGGTTCGCTCCACCGCGGGCCCGCGCGCGATCGTCAGTATGATTCTGTGTACCGGAACCACCACCAGACAGACGCGGAAGAACGCGAGCAGTAGTAGCGCCTCCGCCGCCAGCAGCCATTCCGCCGGGCTGTGCCGGTAAATCCTGCGCCGAACGGTTCCGCCCATCACTCCTCCGGTCAGTCATACCCTTTATACTTGAGAAGAACCAGGGATCAGGAACGGTTTCAACTTCGGCCTGCCCTCAATGTGGATCGAAAGAACGAGGAGACAGAGTAGTTTATGGCCGCACTGATCGATGCAATCAACGTCAAGCGCAAGGCGCTCTTCGAGTTTGAAAGCACTCCCTACGCCTGCCTGGATGCCGAGGTGAACACGCCCACCGCGCGCGGCGGCCAGACCCTCGTCCGCCTCAAAATGCGAAACCTGCTCACCGGCGCCGTCTTCGACAAGACCTTCAAGGCCGGCGACAAGTTCAAGGAGCCCGACCTCGTCCTGGTCCCCGCCACCTACCTCTACAGCGACAACGACGGCTCCTACTTCCTCGATCAGGAGAGCTTCGAGACCCTCAACCTCACCGGCCAGATGCTGGGCACGGCGATGGACTTCCTCACCGATGGCCTCCTGGTTCAGTTGCACAAGTACAACGGCAACCCCATCGGCCTGCAGTTGCCCATCTTCGTCGAACTGCAGATCGTCCACACCGAGCCCGCGGTTCGTGGCGACACCTCCAGCGGCAGCGTCACCAAGTCCGCCCGCCTCCAGACCGGCCTCGAAATCCGCGTTCCCCTCTTCATCAAAGAGGGCGAAAAAGTCAAAGTCTCCACCGAGACCCGAGACTTCGCCGGCCGCGCCTGATCCACCTCGCCCCCCGGAACCCCACATCGCCGCACTCAAGAAATTGAAAACACAAGCCCGCGCTGGGAGGGTAACCAGTACCCCCTCCAGCCAGCCCGGCCCATTTGTGGGGTTCCAGCCTCCTTATCCACAAGATGTAGAGTTTGCATTGTTGATGCCGCCTCCGCGACCAGCTAAATTGGAAGTTGTAAGGCTCATCCAATCCGTACGGCACACAGCAAAAATTGAAGCCGTGCCGTGCGCCGTTGGCTGACTTTCGTCTGCGCTCCCCGGAGGTGTGGTTTGCTCAAGCTCAAAAAGGTCCAGATGCTCGGCTTCAAGTCGTTCTGCGACCGCACGGAGATCCATCTCTCGGGAGACGGCATCGCCGCCGTGGTCGGTCCCAACGGCTGCGGCAAGTCCAACATCTCCGACGCCATCATGTGGGTGCTGGGCGAGCAGTCCGCCAAGAGCCTGCGCGGCGTCCGCATGGAGGACGTCATCTTCGCCGGCACCCGCGAGCGCAAGCCCACCGGAATGGCCGAAGTCTCGCTCACCCTGGTCGATCCAGAGGTCTACGACGACGCTTCCCTGCCCGGCGACGACGGCAGCGACTGGTCCAGCGACGGCTCCAGCGAACGCACTCAGGATCAGGCCCGCAGTCAGGATCACGCCCGCGCTCTCGACCGGACACTCGAGATGGCTGGCGACTGGGACGAGGCCCGGCTCCGCCAGCAGAAGGCCGAGGAGACCGAAGAGGCCGTCCGCGCGGCTCAACCTGGAGTCGTCATCGGCATCGACGGCAGCGTGGTGGACACAGAGTTGGACCGCGACCAGCTCGACGAGAGCGAGACCGACGACGAACCCCAACCCTCCGAGGCCGCAAAAGACGCCGCCGCCGGCCCCGAAGTTCCTGGCGTCGTACTCAAGGTCCGCCGCCGCCGGTTTGGCCGCTCCCCGGTTCGTGCCGGAGAGGTCACCATCACCCGCCGCCTCTTCCGTTCCGGCGACTCCGAGTACCTGCTCAACGGAAAAATCTGCCGCCTGCGAGACATTCAGGACATCTTCATGGGCACCGGCCTGGGCGGAGAGACATACGCCATCATCAGCCAGGAGCGCATCGGCCAGATCCTCAGCTCCAAGCCCATGGACCGCCGGGCGATCCTCGAAGAAGCCGCCGGAATCACCCGCTTCAAGACCAAAAAGCGCCTCGCCGAGCTGCGCCTGGAGTCCGCCAAGGTCAACCTCGCGCGTGTCAACGACATCTTCGAGGAGGTCACGCACCAGATGAACTCGCTGAAGCGTCAGGCCTCCAAGTCCGAGCGCTACGGCCTTCTGCGCGACGACCTGCGCACCCGCCTGCGTGTCGTCCTGGCCAGCCGCATGAGCCAGCTTGACTCCGAGCAGTCCGCCGTCGCCTCCCAGATCGCCGTCCTCGCCGCCCAGATCGCCCAGCAGTCAGCCTCCGTCGACGCGATGGACGCAGAGCACACCGCCGGGGTCGAGCAGGGCTATCAGTTCGATCAGCAGGTCCGCGAGGCTGGGGCGCAGGCCAACCACTCCGCTGTCGAGTTGGAGCGCGTCACCGCACGCATGGCCGCCAACGTTGACCGCATTGCCGAGCTCACCGCGCGCATTGCCTCCGGCGGCGACGACCTCGAACAGGCGCGCGAGCAGCTCCGCGTCCTCTCTGGCGAACTCGAATCGCAGCGCAGCTTCCTGGAGAACGCCACTGCCGAGGCGACCCTCTCGCGCGACGCCGCCGAGGCCCAGCAGCAGCGCGCGCAGCAGGCAACCCGCGCCGTCGCGGCCAGCGAGCAGCAGGCCGAGCAAAACCGTCGCGCCGGCTTCCAGTTGCTCGAGCGCGCCAGCCAGAGCCGCAACCAGCAGGCGCAGGCAGAGGTGGCTCTCGCCAGCCTCGACCGTGAATCAGAGCGCCTCGTCGCCGAGTCAGACGGAGCGCGCCGCGAACTGGCAGAGCTGGGATTCGAGCGCACCCAGGTCGCCGCCACCTTCGGCAACGTCACCGAGCGCCTCAAGGCCCTGGAGACCGAGATTGCCCACTTGCAACGCAGCATTGACACGGCCCGCGAAGCCGAGTCCACCGCCCGGCGCCGCGGAGACCAGTTGCGCTCAGAGCGCGCCGCCCTCGAAGGCCGTCGCAGTTCGCTCCAGGGCTTGATCCGCGAACACAGCTACTCCACAGACACGGTGAAGAACATCTTCAAGGCCAACTCCAAAAACGTTGCGACCAACGCGCTCTCGCCTATCGGAACCCTCGCCGACTTCCTCGAAGTCGACGGCCAGTACGAGGGCATCGTCGATGAGTTCCTGCGCGATGAGCTGAACTACATCGTCGTCAACAGTTGGGACGCTGCCGACGCCGGCGTCCGTCTGCTCGCCGCAGACGTCGCCGGCCGCGCCACATTCCTCGTCCACGGCGAGAATCCATCCAGACTTCAACAGAAGATCGCCAACAGCCTGCCCGTGCCCGAGGGCGTTGTCGCATTGAAGGACTGCGTGCGCGTGCTCAACGGCTTTGGCACATCGCTGGAAGAGCTGCTGCCCAGGCTGGGAGATGGATTCATCGCGCCCGATGCCGCCTCCGCGCGCAGGATGGCCGACGAGCATCCGCGCGGCTTCTTCCTCAGCCCTACCGGCGAGGCCTTCCACAACTCCACCGTCACCGGAGGCCATGTCCGCGCGCAGGGGCCGCTCGCCCTCAAGCGCGAACTCACCGAAGTCGAGCGCAAGCTCGACGCCACCGAAGTTGAACTCGCGCAGGCCGAGCTGGAGGCGGCGGCCCGCGAACGCGAGGCCCGCGAACTTACTGCCGCGCTCGACTCAAAAACCCAGCAGTGCCGCGATGCCGAGCGCGAATCCGCCAACTCCGGCGCAGCCCTCCGCCAGATGGAGCAGGAGACCGCGCGCATCGAGCGCCGCCTCGACGAGTGGGCGCTCGCCGCAGACCGCAACCGTGTTGCCCGCGCGCAGCGCCAGGAAGCCATCCATCGCCTCCAGCAGGAGGCTACCGCCTTCGAGGCCGAGCGCGCCACGCTGGACTCGCAGCTCGTCGAACTGCAGCAGCAGCTCGACGCACTCCGCCAGCAGCGCGAATCTCTGCAACAGTCCGCCGCCGAGGCCGCAGCCGCGCTCGCCGGCCTCGAGGAGCGCCGCCGCAACGCGCTCGCCACCTTCGAGCAGACGCGCCGCATGACCGACGCGCAGGCCGCGCGCATCAGTCAGATCGAGCAGCAACTCCAGTCCGCCGGCGCGGAAAAAGTCCGCCGCGAGCAGGAGACCACCGAACTTGCAGCGCAGCACGCCTCCCTCGCCGAGACGCGCGCCAGTGCGCTCGCCGAGGGCGCCCGCCTCACCGCCGAGGCCGCCGAACTCCGCGCGCGCATGAGTGAGCTCGACGCCAAGCTCCGCACCCTGCGCCACCACACCGAAGACCTCCGCGAGCAGCGGGCCAACCTCACCGCCCGCGCCGCCAGGCTCGCCTCAGACATCGAGCACATCGACGCAACCTGCCTCAATGATCTCGCCATCGAGGCCGCCATCCTGCGCGCCGACGACGCCATCCTCCGCATCGATGGCGAGGCCCTCGCCGCCGCCGAGGAAGAAGCCCGCGCCCTCAAGCAGCGCCTCGAAGCCATGGGCCCCGTCAACATGATGGCCCTCGATGAGTACCACGAGACCGCCGCACGCCACGGCTTCCTCGAAACCCAGCGCCGAGACCTGATCGAGTCCATCGAGAACACTCAGGCCTCCATCAAGGAGATCGACGAGGTCTCCCGCGTCAAGTTCGACGCCGCCTTCGAGGTCATCAACCGAAACTTCGGCGCAACCTTCGCCAAGCTCTTCGGCGGCGGCCAGGCCTTCATGCGCCTCACCGACGAGGAGAACTCCGCCGACTCCGGCATCGACATCGTCGCCTCGCCGCCGGGCAAAAAATTGCAGAACATCCTGCTCCTCTCAGGTGGCGAAAAGGCCCTCACCGCGCTCGCGCTCCTGGTCGGTATCTTCCAGTTCCAGCCCGCGCCCTTCTGCGTCCTCGACGAAGTCGATGCCCCGCTGGACGAGACCAACGTCGGTCGCTTCGCCAACATGATCGCCGAGATGTCCGCCGGCACTCAGTTCGTCGTCATCACCCACTCCAAGCGCACCATGCAGATGGCCGATCTCATCTACGGAGTCACCATGCAGGAACCCGGTGTCTCCAAGATCGTCAGCGTCAACCTCAACCGACGCGCGGCCGCCCGCGACCGCCGCGAAGTGGCATAGAGAAAATTACGTTGTCATTCTGGCGAAGCCACACGGGGCGTCATTCTGGCGTAGCCAGCGCAAGTCGTCATTCTGGCGTAGCCAGCGCAAGGCGTCATTCTGGCGTAGCCAGCGCAAGTCGTCATTCTGGCGTAGCCAGCGCAAGTCGTCATTCTGGCGTAGCCAGCGCAAGTCGTCATTCTGGCGTAGCCAGAATCTCCGTATTTCGCTTTTGCTTTTGCTCTCGCTTTTGCTTTTGCTCTCGCTTTTGCTTGTTTTTGCACGTACCGCACCATCCAACTTAGCGCACGCTGGAGGAGCTTCATTCAGTCCTCCAGCGTTTTTTTATGCGGCCTGCCTCCCTCGCCGCGCGCCCGCGCCCCCGCATCGGCCTTACTCTCGCCTAACCCGGGCGATGCCGCGCTAA
Organism: uncultured Acidobacteriaceae bacterium; assembly: GCA_963828115.1. Lineage (GTDB taxonomy): Bacteria > Acidobacteriota > Terriglobia > Terriglobales > Acidobacteriaceae > Edaphobacter. The sequence goes on along the minus strand of CAWHDN010000007.1, from coordinate 92,518 downwards.
TTTCTAATTCTCCGATGGCCGCTCGATGTGGTCGACCACAATCATCTCCACGGCCCTTTGCCCTCCGCCAGCTTCAACCCAATTCCTGGCGGGTGGCCCAGGCACCGGGAGAAGTGATCACAACCACTGAAGTGGGTGCCCCAGGTGCCTCGCTTTTGGGCACCTGGGTTTCGGCAGCGGCAACCCCCTCCTCGGAGACTGAAGATTTTTTCCTCGAATTTCCCCGTAAATCCGCGTGTCAAGCCCCTCAACACCCAAAAATATCAATAACTCCCATCCCATCAACCACTTACCTCCGAAAAATAGTTGGCATAGTAGTTATGCTCCAAGTCGTATAATTAAAGCAGTAGAGAACAAACAGACCCGGTCAACCAGCCGGGCCTTCGCATTTAACGCACCCACAACAAACCATTCAGAATCAACGCGTTATCAGGAAGCCAAATAGAATGAATGCTTTACAAACTCAACCCGCTGAAACCCAATTTTTACCCGTAACCCAAATGTTTCCAACACTCTAGCAGTAACCTGTCAGGAATGACTACTTTGGCGTCCGGTACCCAGCGCAATCGACAGATTCAATTCCACTTACACCCAGAATACCCCGGGGAGGGGGAGGGGGGGAGGGGGGAGAATAAAAGACGATCAAATAGCGAACAAACGGTAATTTTCTTATCGCGCTACGGAAGTCGCAGCCTCAGTCTTCGGCTCATACGCGCAGAATGGATCGCTCTCCAGCGGATCGCCGGTATACGCGAATGCTCGTGCCCGCGAGCCTCCGCACAGCGTGCGATACTCGCAGACTCCGCACTTGCCCTTGAAGTGCGCAGGCGTGTGCAGTTCGCGGAAGACCGGGGAGTTGCGGTAGACGTCCGCCAGCTTGTTCACTCGCACATTGCCAGTGACCAGTGGAAGAAATCCCGCCGGACAGATCTCGCCCGTGTTAGACACGAACATGATCCCGTGTCCATCGCGGATCTCGAAGCCGCGATACACCGGTGCCTGCGCAATCTGCGCGCGCGTCCATCCCTTCGCCCGCATCTGCTCCAGCGCAACACGGCGATACGAAGGCGCCTCGGTAGTCGCCACCACAAACGGTGAAACCTGTGCCAGATCGAAGGCCCAGCTCATGATCTCCTCGCCACGCGCAGCGGAAACCGGCTTCAGCAGCTTGCCCCGGCCCACCGCGATCAGGAAAAAAAGGCTCCAGCGCATCACCGTGACGCTCTTCAGCAGTTCGTAGATCGCCGGCAGGTCGGCCTCTGTCTCCTGCGCCACCAGCGTGTTGACCTGGATCGGTATTCCCAGTTTCGCCGCGTTCTTTGCCGCTTGAATCGTCCAGTCGAAGCAGCCTTCCACGCCGCGAACCGCTTCATGCAGCACAGCGGTCGAGCCGTCCAGGCTCAGCCCCAGGCTCTCGACTCCGTGCGCCTTCAGCTTGGCCAGCACGTCGTAGGTCAGGTCGCCGGTCGCGCTCGGCGTGACTGAAATCGTCAGCCCCAACCGGTGCGCCTCGTCGATCAGCTCATACAGATCGGCGCGCCGCAGCGGGTCGCCGCCGGTCAGGATCAGGTGCGGCAGCGGATCGCCAAAGCTCGCAATCTGCCGCAGCAGGTCCATGCTCTCGGCGTGCGTCAACTCCTCGGGATGCGGCGTGGAGATCGCCTCCGCGCGGCAGTGCCGGCAGGCCAGTCCGCAGGCCTGCGTCATCTCCCAGTAGATGTTCATCGGGTTCCGCGAGTAGTCGTGGGCCGCGGCACTGTGCGCGTGCGGGTGCCCGTGAGTCGTCGTTGCGGCTGTTGCTCCAATTTCGTTGGATGGCATTCGCTGGTTCTCCTATGATTCGATGCACACGGACGACGCATCGCTTCGACAACTGTTTTCGCCACGCGCCTGTCTCGCGGCGATTGCCGCTGCAGCCTTGGTCCCGCTCTGGATGCAGTCTGGAATGCCCGGCCCATGGTACGCAGCGCCAGCCAAATGAATGCCGGGAAGGTTGGGAAGCGACCGCTCGATCTCCGCAACCCGCTCTTCATGTCCGAGGTCGTACTGCGGATTGGCCTTCGACCAGCGATAGGCCCTGGCCAGCACCGGCGTCGCGCTGACTCCGAGAATCACCTGTAGCTCCTCGCGGGCCAGTTGCACCAGCGCGGCCTCATCCTGCTCGGCAAGCTCCTCCGCCAGCGCGCCGCCGATGAAGACGCGCAGCAGAACGCAATCTTCCGGCGCGCGATGGTTGAACTTCGCAGACGACCAGGAGCACGCCGTAATCCTGCACCCCTCGCCGGGCGGAACGATGAAACCCGCTCCCTGCAACGGGTGCGCGATCTCGCTCCTGCGGAATCCCAGCGATACCGTCGCGGTCGATACATAGCGGATCGCGCGCAACCGCTCCGCCAGCGTGGGGTCGAGCTGCTCCACCAGATCTGCCGTCACAAACGATGGAGTCGCAAACACAACATCGTCCGCCAGCAGCGACGACCCATCGCTCAAGTCAATCTTGTATCGCTCCGCGTAGCGGCTGACCGAGATCGCGCGGCAGCCCACCCGCAGGTTTGTCTCCGGCAACCGCGCCGCCAGCGCATCGGAGAGCTGCTGCAAGCCTCCGCGCAATGTCATGAACATCGGCGGCCGCTTCGCCCCATGCGCCACGCGCGGACGAGTTCGCTTCATCATTCCGAGCAGTAGGCTTCCGTGTTTTTTCTCCATCTCCAGAAACATCGGGAAGGTGCTCTTCAGGCTCATCCGCTCCGGGTCCGCCGCATAGATGCCTCCCATCAGCGGCCCGGCAATCTTGTTCAGCAACTCGTTGCCAAGCCGCCGCCGCACAAATCCCGCCAGGCTCTCGTCCTCGTCGCCGCGCGCCCGTGGAATAAAAACCTCCAACCCCGCGCGCATCTTTCCCGGCCACGAGATCAGCCGAGAGCGCAGGAATGGAAGCACCATGGTCGGCGCCATCAGCATCATGCCCTCGGGCATTCGGTGCAGCCGCCCACCGCTCCAGATAAAGGTCGCCGCGTTCTTCCCGCTGTTGGAGCCGACCAACTGGTCCTCCAACCCCAGTCGCTTGCACAGATCCAGCCCCGCCGCCTTCTGCGTGATGAACGAGTCGGGCCCGCCCTCGATGGTGAATCCGTTCTCGTGGACGGACGTGATCTTCCCGCCCCAGCGCGGCGAGCCTTCGATCAGCGTGTAGTCACGCGGGCCGCGCTCCTGCAGGGTGTACGCAGTGGCCAGCCCACTGATGCCGCCACCAACAATCACCGTCTTCGTCATCGGGCCATCCCGCATCGAATCATGGTTCCCCTGCACAACAGTCCGCGCACCCACATGGGCATCCGGCATCAAGTCATTGAAGCCTATCAACATTATCGGGCAAATTGCCTTGCGGGCGCTCTACTGCAGCGTACATCCCATTGCACTTGCAGGCGGCTGGAAGTGTTCCTTGCATCCTTTCACCCACTGGGATCAGGCCTGGCAGGGCGATGAGGAGTTACAAAACTAATACGATTGGTCCTCTGGGCGAATGAAATAATTTTTAGTATGAGTGAACCAGCAACGAGCGATCCATCGACGAGCTACCCGGTCATTATCCAGGGTGGAATGGGTGCAGGCGTATCGAATTGGCGGCTGGCACAGGCTGTCTCGAGTCTCGGCCAGCTTGGACTGGTCTCGGGAACGGCGCTGGACCCGATTCTGGCGCGGCGGTTGCAGGATGGTGATCCCGGCGGTCATATGCGTCGCGGACTGGATGCCTTTCCCTTCCCTGCAATGGCGGAGCGAGTCTGGCAGAAGTACTTTATCGCCGGCGGAAAGGCTGAACGAACGCCATATATCTCTGTTCCGCAACTGGAGAAAGACATCTCTCGCGAGCTGAACGAGTTGTGCATCGTGGCCAACTTCGTCGAGGTGTATCTGGCTCGCCAGGGACACTCGAATCCGGTGGGCATCAATTATCTGGAAAAGATTCAGATGGCTCATCTCTCGTGCATCTATGGCGCGATGCTGGCAGGCGTTGGATACGTCATCATGGGCGCGGGCATTCCGCTGAAAATTCCCGGCGTGCTGGACCGCTACGTCAATCACGAGGCTGCGGAGTATGCAATTCATGTCCACGGCTCGCTGGAGGGCGACGACGTCACCATGCACTTCGACCCGCGAGAGTTCATGGAAGTCGAGCTTGGCCCGCTCACTCGGCCCAAGTTCCTGCCCATCGTCAGCTCCAACACGCTGGCCACAACCATGCTCAAGAAGGCGAACGGGCGCGTGGACGGGCTGGTGATCGAGACGCGCACCGCCGGCGGACACAACGCTCCGCCGCGCGGCAAGCCGGTCTTCTCCGAGATCGGCGAGCCGGTCTACGGCGAGCGGGACACCATCGACATCGCCAAGCTGCGCGAACTGGGTGTGCCCTTCTGGCTGGCCGGAGGCTACGGCAGCGCCGAGATGCTGCGCCATGCGCTGGCTCAGGGTGCCGCGGGCGTGCAGGTTGGCACGGCCTTTGAGTTTGCCAACGAGAGCGGCCTGCGCGAGAGCTATAAGACCGCGCTGATGGCCAAGGCCATCGCCGGCCAGGCACGAGTCTTCACCGATCCGCTGGCATCGCCCACCGGTTTTCCCTTCAAGGTCGCCCAGTTGGAAGGAACCTGTTCGCAGGCTGAAGTCTTCGCCGCCCGGCCGCGCATCTGCGATCTTAGCTTCCTAAGGGAGCCGTATCGAACTGAGGAAGGCAGCATTGGCTATCGTTGCGCCTCAGAGCCGGTCAGCCTCTTTCTTTCCAAGGGCGGCAAGCTGGAAGATACCGTGGGCAGAAAGTGCGTCTGCAATGGACTGATGGCCAACATCGGCTATCAGCAGGTGCGCAACGGAAAGCGCGAGGAGTATGGCCTGATTACCGCGGGCGACGATCTCGTCACCATCGCACGCTTTCTCGGTCCGGGCCGGACCGAGTACAGCGCCGCCGATGTCATCTCGCAACTCCTCAGTGGATGCGACGAGCAGTTGATCGACGAGCAGCAGATTCTCGATCCATGCGACGACGTCTGCTTCGCGTAAGCAAGGTCAACTCCGCCTCATGCGATAAAAGATCGTCAGGAATGTGACGGTGCCGCATGTGATGAGGCTCGCCGCCATTCCCAGAATCAGGGAGCGATCGTGCTGGTAGCATCCATGCACGATCCCGATCCCCTGTAGCACACTGAACCCGCCGAAGGTGAGCAGCGACACCCCCTCGCTGGTCTTCTTGCGCCACAGCGCCAGCACCTGCGGCACAAACAGCAGTGCGTTGCACACCAGTCCCAATCCAAAGACCACAGCGACAAACTGCTTCATGCGTCACTTCTCCCACTGCTCGGAATCTCTACCCTTCTATCCTCTCACTCCTATCTCGCTCCAGTGCAGTTGGACCTTTCGCGCCTGCCCTTGCCCTTCCGGAGGGAGCAGGGGGCTTTATCCCTGGGTCGAACTCGCCGGGGGTTCTCCTGCGAATCCGTGATACAGATCACATCCCCTGTGCTGTGAATACGAGTTATATAAACTCGGGCAGCAATGGGGGTTCTTTTATGAAGTCAAACACGTCTCGCCGCGATTTCCTCTCTGCCGGGTTGATTCTTCCTGTCGTCGGTGCGGGTTCCAGCCTGGGGCTGTTGAATCTCTCCGCGCAAACTCCAGCGGTAAACGCTGGCCCTGCTGGAAGTGCCGCTTCTCCCCTCAAACTCACTTACAAGACACTGGGCAAGACCGGGCTGAAGGTGACCTCCGTCGGAATGGGATGCATGATCACCTCGGACCCCAGCGTGGTCACGCGCGCGGCAGATCTTGGCATCACCTACTTCGACACCGCGCGCGGCTATCAGCATGGCAACAACGAGCGCATGGTGGGCGCGGCCCTGGGCAGCAAGCGCAAGCAGGTCGTCCTCTCCACCAAGACAGAGGCGCGCGACAAGGCGGGAGCGTTGGCACAACTCGACACCAGCCTGAGCGAGCTCAAGACGGATTACGTGGACATCTGGTATCTGCACGGCAAGAGCAGCCCGGACGAGATTCATGACGACATGATCGAGGCGCTCCAGCTTGCCAAGCAACAGGGTAAGGCGCGCTTTGTCGGCGTCAGCACGCACAGCAACCAGCAGACACTGATTCCCTGGATGGTGCAGAAGGGCGTCTTCGACGTGGTGCTGTCGGCCTTCAACTTCAGCATGGACCCAGCCGTGGAGCAGGCCATCGATGCGGCCGCAAAGGCCGGCATGGGCGTGGTTGCAATGAAGGTAATGGCTGGAGGCTCTCGCAATCAAAAGCTCGGGCAGCAAGGCGCCATGCTGGCCGCGCTGAAGTGGGTCACCAATCATCCCAGCGTCGCGACCACCATTCCCAGCATGACGGACATGGACCAGTTGGATGAGAACGTGAAGGCCATGGCGGGCCCGCTCACGGCGGACGACCACAAGATTCTGGCCGCGCATCTGGAGCAGATCAAGCCGCTCTACTGCCGCTTGTGCGGCAAGTGCGAAGGCACCTGCGCGCAGGGCCTGCCGGTGGCCGATGTGTTGCGCTTCCTCACCTACGCCGATGGATATGGCCAGTTCGCGCTGGGTCGGGAGAGATTCCTTGCAGCTGGCCAGCGAGCAGAGCAGCGTCCGCTGCGGAGACTGCTGCCGAATGCACGGTGAAGTGTCCGCACGGCGTGCGGTGTCGCAGCCGATGGCGCGCGCTCAGGAGATATTCGCATGAGGGTTGCCCATCTGGCGCTGGTTTCCATCCTGCTTGCGGCTGGAGTCGCGCGCGCGCAGGACTATCTCAGTTGCCAGCTCGCGCCCGGATGGACGCAGTCCGAGGCAGTTCACTCGTACACCGCTGACAACCTCTACGACTACAAGGACGGCGGCGCGGAAGGTTACCTGATATACGGCTTCGCCGGCATGAAGTCGCTCAACTGCAAGTCGGGCGACAACACGCTGACCATCGACGTCTCCGAGATGAACGACGCAGACGCGGCGTATGGCATCTTCGCCACCAACAGCGACCCCCGGCTGCCCATTGCCAGGATCGGAATGGGCGGACAGGTGCAGCCGCAGAGTGCCGCCTTCGCCAAGGGCAAGTATTACGTGGAGATCGTAGTAAACGCCGCCGATCCCAACCTCATTCACACGGCCGAGCTACAGGCCCTTGTCGACAAGATGGCGCATCGCATCGAAGGCCGCGAGACCGCTCCGGAGGCGTTGGCCTGGTTCCCGCAAGAGGACCTCACCTCATCCAATCTGGTTCCCGAAAGCGTGCTGGGACTGAAGCAGCTCAAGCGCGGCTACGTTGCGAAGTACAAGCAGGGGCAGGCATTCATCGTGCTGGAGGACTCGCCTCAGTCCGCCGCGGCGGTGCTCAAGGAGTTGCGCGCGCGGTACGACGGCGCCTCCGACGCAAAGGTAGGAGATGAGGCGTTTCAGGCCAAGGCGCAGTATCTGGATGGCATCTGCATCTTCCGCAAGGGGCGCTATCTTGGCGGATACGCAAACCTGCCCACTGCGCAGGAAGCCGCTACGCAATCCGTAAAACTCGCCGCGCGAATTCCGTAAGCGATCAGGCTGGCGATGGAACTCTACGGTTACGCCTGTGACCGCAAAACTTCTATCTCCATCGGAAGATGCGCAGCGATACGGCAAATGGAACGGCCACCCACGCGAGCAGGATCGCGATGGGTGCCATCATCTGTCCCAGGTTCATCCCTTGAAGCATATTTCCGCGCAGGGCATCGATGGCCGCTGTCAGCGGCAACGCTCGCACCACGGGCTGAATCATCGCGGGGAAGCGCGACGCTGAGAAGAAGACGCCGGACAATATCCACATCGGTAGCATGACCAGGTTCATCAGTCCCGACGCGGCCTCCATGGTTCTGGCCCGCGAAGAGACCAGCAGCCCCAGCGCCGAGAACGCAGAGCGAGGCCAGCACACACAGCAATGCCAGTTGCCAAAGCGACCCGCGAAACGGCACTGCGAACATCAGTCGCGCAAACCCCAGAAACGCCGCGACCTCGAGTACCAGCATCGCCAGCCGCGAGATCAGGTACGCCGCCAGAAACTGCCAGCGCCGCATGGGCGAAGCCACCAGCCGCTTGAGCAGTTTTTTCTGCCTCGCCTCGACAATCGAAAAGCCGATCCCCCAGATCGCCGATCCCATCAGGTTCATTCCCAGCAACCCCGGCACAACAAAGTCGATATAGCGCGCTCCCGGCTCATGGATCTGCTGGTTCACGGAGGAAACTGCCTCGCGCCGCCCAGCCGCTGTCTGGATGGCGCGGTCGGCCAGCAGACGGGCCGTCCGCGCGTCAGGATTGCTGTCGTCGTACCGGTAGGCCACGCCGTCCGGCTGCTGGATGGCCAGCAGCAGAATGCTGCCCGTCGCCAACGCCCGCGTGCCAGCCTGCTCGTCCATCGTCGTCGCCGTCAGCCCCTCATCCGCAGCCAGTGCCCGCGTCAACTGCGATGTTGTCGCGCCCGCCTGCAGCACATCCGCGGGGCGATTGCGGAAGGCAATCCCCAGTCCCACAGCCAGCAGAATGGGAAAGATAAAAACCCAGAAGATCGCCTCCGGCTCGCGCAGGGTCAGTCGGAAACGCAGCATCGAGAGTTGATACAGACTGCTCCGCTGGAGTTCATTCATCGCGCAGGTTCCTTCCCGTCAGCCCGACAAAGACATCCTCCAGCGTCGCCGAGTGGGTGCGAAACTCACTCAGCTGCAGCCCCTGGCGCGTCAGCTCGGCAAAGATGCGCGGCACCGCCGTATGCAGTTCGCGCACCGATAACTGATGCAGCCCCGCGTCCGAGCGGTGTGACTGCACGCCGGGAATCGCGGTCAACAAGGCCACGTCCGCCACTCCGTCTCCGCTCTCCTGGCCGGTGATGACGAACTCCACAATGTGCTCTCCTCCGATGGAGGCAATCAGTTGTTGCGGAGTTCCCAGCGCAAGAATTCGCCCGTGGTCCATGATGGCCACGCGGTCGCACAGCCGCTCCGCCTCATCCATGTAGTGCGTGGTCAGGATGATGGTGCGCCCCGCCTGCTTCAGCCGGTCCACCAGCTCCCACAGGTGACGCCGCGCCTGCGGATCGAGCCCTGTGGTCGGCTCATCCAAAAAGAGCAGCTCAGGATCGCCCACCAGCGCGCAGGCCATCGCCAGCCGCTGCTTCTGTCCGCCGGAGAGCGTTCCGACGCGTGAGCCGCGCTTCTCTTCCAGTTGTGCCGACTGGATCGATTCTTCCACCGGAATCCCGCGCCGAAAGAAGCTCCGGAAGAGCCGCAGCACCTCTTCCACCGTCAGCTTCTCCGGGAACTGCGTCTCCTGCAGTTGCACGCCGATGCGTTGACGCAGTTCGCTTGCGCCGCTGCGCCAGTTCAGCCCAAGCAGCTCCACTCGCCCCTCGTCGGGAGCGGTCAGCCCCTCGCAGATCTCAATGGTGGTTGTCTTTCCCGCGCCATTCGGCCCCAGCAGCCCGAAGCACTCAGCCCGTGCCACCTCAAGATCGAGGCCATTGACCGCTACTACATCCGCAAAGCTCTTGCGCACTGCGCGCAGCAACAGCGCGGCGTTATCTTCGTGTGTCCGTAGTCCAGCATCTAGCACGGCAGCAGCTCCTGAACCAGTCATCGCGCCCGGAGCAGCTCTTGTCCCGTCAGTCATCCCATAAGGTTACACGTCCCGTTTTACCAACTGTCGCCTGACTGCGTGGGCAGTTGCGGCAGGCTTCCTCCGCGGTGGATCAATCCCGGCGAAGGGAGTCATGCAGCCATTCGAGGTAGGAATGGCTGGCCGATTCGACTCCGAGGACGAGGAACTCCGGTGTCTGGTAGCTATGCATCTCAAGCAGGCGCGCTTCGAGGGCAGCAAGTTGATCCGGGCCGGTCTTGAGCAGCAGTAGTGTCTCCGTGGAGGACTCGATCTGGCCCTGCCAGCGGTAGATGGACTGCGCGGCGGGGATCAGAGTGGCGCAGGCAACCAGCCGCTCCTCCACCAGAGTGCGGCCCAGGCGTGCGGCCTCCTCCGGACTGGCCGTGGTGGTAAGGACGATGCGGGCTGGGGGGCTGGCTTCGGCCAAGACATCCTCGTAGCGCCCATCTGCGAATGGGCATCCGTAAATCCATCCTATCCGGGGTGAGTTACTGCTTCTCGGAAGTCTTTGCAGGACTCCGGCTGTATCGAATCACATCAACGCTGGAGATTGCGATCAGCCCATCCTCCAGCATTGCATCCAGATACGGGATCAGCTTATTGATCTGTTCTTCTGTGTCGATGATGCTGACCATGATGGGAGCATCGCTGGAGAACGTCCAGTGGCTGGAGTGATGGATTCTGGTGCTCGGCCCGAAGCCTTCGATGCCACGGTAGACCATGGCTTCGGCCAGGCCAAGCTCCAGCGCCTTGGCCACGATCGCTTCATGCAACGGCTTGCCTTGCCACTTGTCGTTCTCGCCGAAATGTACGCGTACCATGCGCGCTTGAAATTGTTCTTTCATGGCTGCTCTCCGTTCATGCCTGGGCGCTTGCTGGGCCGGTTGAAGACTTTGGCGGGTCTGCATCCAACGCGCGATGGGAGTACTTGATGATGTCCACGTCCGAGAGAACCACCATGCCCTCCTCCACCATCTGCTCCACCAGCGGAAGAAAGGATTGCAGCTTTTCTTCTGTATCAATGACCGAGAGCATGATGGAGGCGTCGCGCGATAGTGAGAGAGGCTTATCGGGATGCGCGCGCTGGTGTGCTCCGTAGCCGAGGATGCCGCGATACACCGTAACCCCGGCGATGTCGTTGGCGCGCATCGCTTCCACCAGCGCCTTGTGCAGCGGCTTGTCCTTCCAGCGATCGCTTTCGCCAATGTAGATGCGCATCAGCCTGGCTTTGCCCTCGATCTTGAGGTGGGCGGCAAGTGGAACTGGCTTCTTCTTCTCCGAGACCTGGGCGGGTTTTGCCACCGTCGTCTCCTGCATCTCGATCATTCCGCTTCCGGCGAGATCTTCCAGCTTCCCGAGCAGTTCGTCAACCTTCTCGCGCGATTCGATGAACTCCACGATGAGCGGCATGTGGTCGGAGATTTCCACGATGCTGGCGGAGTGCATATGGCGGTCCGCGCCAAATCCCGCGATGCCCTTCAGGACGGTTGCGCCGGAGACGCCTCGATAGAAAAGGAAGTCGAGGATGCTGGAGTAGGTTGGCACTCCGTGGCGCGTCGATCCCTCGCTCAGGTAGATGGAGACCTTGACTGCCTTACCGGCGTTCAGCATACGTCCTCCTTCAGAGGTGCGGATTGCGGTGGGACGCAGCGCGGACGGTGCTTCTTCATCAGATGGCCTCCGCGATCAGAACGCCCAGCCATGTTGCGACCAGTCCAAGAAACAAGCTGCCGAAGGCATAGAGCGAGGCCTCCAGAAATGCGCCGCTGCGCAGCGTCGAGAGCGTCTCCCACTCATACGTAGAAAAGGTGCTGTAGGCGCCGATAAATCCAATGGGGACCAGAAATCTCCACGCTGGGTTCAGACCCGTCCGCTTGGCCAGAAAGGTCAGCGAGAAGCCAATCATCAAGCACGCCGTCAGGTTGATGACAAAGGTCCCGTAGGGAAACTTTGTTCCCAGCCGGCTGGCCACCGTCGAGCCAACCCAATATCTGGCGATCGAGCCGAACGCTCCGCCCACCGCAATGTAGAAGTACTTCTGCAAACTTGCTCCTCCCTGCCTAAGCTATTGTGTTGCATCGCAACCACAATCCACAAGGCTTACATTCAGAGTGTGCCGTCGAGATCCTCAACCAGATCGCCAGGTGCCCCACATCTCGCTTCTGAGATGTGGGATCAGCCTCCAACCCACACCCGCATTTTCTTTCCCCAAAAACCTCAGCAAATTCGCATGTCAAGCCCCCTCCACCCCGAAAAATCGTATAACTCCATCAAACCAATCAAAATATAAGTTTCCCGCAGTTGGCATAGTAGTTTCCCTCCAACGCGTATAATTAAAACAGTAAGCAAATCAAACAGACCCGGCCAACTCGCCGGGTCTTCGCTTTAATACGTCTCACGCGCTTAGCGCGTGCTTAACTCGCATTTTATGAATACTTTACGCTAGTAGCACGGGGGGGGGTACACGCTGCAAAATAACTCTTGTCCTTGCCTTTCGGAGGGAGCAGGGGGATTTATCCCCCTGAATACGGTCTATCGAACCAACGGGCTTCAGCCCAGGGCCTTCTGCCAGAAGCGGCAATCAACCTCTTCCGCAGCCCGCCGCCACCAAGTCCAGACTTAGTCCAGACCTGTTCCAGACAAGTCCAGACTTAACATGCTTTTTTTGAAGACTTTAGGCTGTTTCGCACACAAAGGGAGAACCAGCATGACCGACGAAATCAAAACTACTGCGCTTTTGCATTCCACTTACCACTTACCACTGTCTTCTTCGCCTTTAATACGTCTCACGCGCTTAGCGCGTGCTTAACCTACATTTTTTGAATACTTTACGCTATTCACCCCAGGGGGTGCCATCCAGCAAATAATTTGCTGTTCATACGATCCAGTCTCGGTTGTTGTAGACTTTGGCCATCTTCTGTATGGGGGACTATATGCAACGGTGCCGGCGGTTCTTGACACTCATCACGTTTGTTTTGCTTTCGGCGTCTCTGACCGCACAGCCTGCGCCGCGCCCTGGCCTGCTTCTTCCTCATGAGCCAACACCCAATCTTGGGCAGCTCAAGACGCGTCTCATCGCGTACCACGACTGCCAACCTGCCCACGGATGTTACGTTTCGGACCTGAACCGCCAGAGCAATCTGGCAATTGCTTACTTGCAGCGGAGGGTGGCGAAAGCGAAGCAAGGAGAGAAGCTGGCGCTCGTCCTCGACATCGATGAAACTTCACTCTCCAATTGGGACGAGGAGACGCAGGACGACTTTGGCTACATCGCGAAGGACTGGAACGACTGGGTGGACAAGAAGCAGGCCCCGGCGATCGAGGGAACTCTGCGTCTCTATAACGAGGCGGTGAAACACGGAGTCTCCGTCTTCTTCATAACTGGACGGCCCAAATCGCAGGAAGCTGCGACGGCCGGGAATCTAAGGGCGATTGGCTATAACAACTGGGCCGGGCTTGCCCTTCGCGGGCCGCATCCTCCGGCTGAAAAAACTGCGACGTACAAGTCCGGGGAGCGCGCAAAGATCGTGGCGGCTGGCTATCGCATCATTCTCAATGTGGGAGACCAGATGAGCGACCTGAACGGAAATCCCCAGGCAGAGCTCTCGGTTAAGCTGCCCAATCCCTTCTACTACCTTCCATAGTTGGGGGGGCTGCTTCCAACCCATTGATCTCCGAAGCATGGCAGCGATAACGCTGCGCTACGACTGACCAGCAAGACCCGCCCCGACCGTGAAGGTGATAGGCGTGGTTTGCACCAGGCCGTTCGGACCAGTAACGGTGAGCGTGACTGTGTAGGAGCCTACGGGGGTTTGGCCAGCAGTTCCAATAGCGCTGGTGCATCCTGTCAGGACCGTTGCGCTACCAGTGAGCAGTGCGAAGAGAGCAAGCCCAGCGAGCAGGCGGGAGTTGCGCAGACGCTTGCGGAAGCCGAGGATTACGGTGAAGCCGCCGAGGAGCATGGGCCATCCGAGAACACCGGCCAGCGTGGGCTTAGAACGCGGAGCGATGCTCGCGGAGTTGACATTAGGATTGACGTCTGTCCATAGGGTGACGGTGAAGGACGGCGGCACGGTCGGCGTTGGATTGGCGATTGCTCCACCCACGACGGACGCTCCGGGAATGGTGGTTCCTGGGACGGCCGGTCCCGGGACTGGGGTGAACGTGAGGGTAGAACCCGCAGCCTGAGTTGTAGAAACTGTCGCGCTGAACGTGCAGACCGAGTTGGCGGGCAGCCCGGTGCAGGCGAAGCTGAGCGTTCCGTTGAGCGTGTTGGTTGGAATGATGTAGATCAGAGTTTGCGCGGTCGAGCCCTGAGCCGTTCCAACTGTAGGAGCCGAACACCCCGTACCAGTATTGTAAGTAATGCACTTGGCGATGGCGAAGCCCTGCGGGTCGGAGATGATGGTGAGCGGAACTCCGGCGGAGGTGGAGGTTGCATAGTTGCTGTCTCCGCTGTAGACGGCGATGAGGTTGTAGGCGCCAGCGCTCAGGCCTAAGCTCTGCGGTACGTTTGTGATGTTGCCCTTCGAGTCCGTGGTAAACGCGTCCTGAATGGATGCGACTCCAGTGAGAGGGTTGACTCCGCTGCTCCCAAGCAACGTGGTGCCGGCATAAAAGGCGACGCTGCCGGTCGGGATTGTGCTGGTGGAAGACGAGACCTGTGCGGTCAGGGTGAGGTTGGTGAACTGCGCGCCGGAGGCGGGATTAGCTGCGGCAACGGTGAGAGTTGTGCCCTGCGCGACTGCAACCGTGAGAGTGAGAGCCGTGCTGCTGGCGTAGTAGGTGTCTCCGCTATAAACGGCGACGACGGCGTGGTTACCAACGCTCTGTCCGTTGATGGTTGCGGAGGCCGTGATCACGTTGCTGGACGTGACGCCGGTGTTGCTGACGGCGACCGGCAGGCCGACCTGAGTGCCATCAACGTAAAAGGTGATGGTGCCGGCGGCCGAGCAATTGGGCGCGGTGGGATCGCAGACCGCTGGGTGTAAGGTTGCCGTGACGACGAAAGAGATGGAGTACTGCGGAGTGCCGGTGGCCGGCGTGGTGACCGCGGTCGTTAGGGTGGTCTTGGTCAGCACCGCGCCGGTCCCGCTGAGCGTAATAGCAGGTGCGGGCGAGTTGAGGGTGGTGGCATTGGATTCGGTGTAAGTGGCGCTGACCAGACCGACCGCCGTGGGGGCAAACTGCGCGCTCAGACCGCACGAGACTCCCGGAGCCAGTGTCTGCGGGGTGGATGAGCTGGAGCTGCATCCGCTGGTGCCAGAGGAGGCGAGGGTGAAGAGCGCGGTGTTGCCGGTGGTGCTGAAGAGAGGGTAGCCGAGCGTGGCGGTGGAGGAACCGGTACTGGTCTGCTGAATGGCGGTGACGGGGCTGGTAGAGCCATCGTTGGTGCGGCCAAAGTTCAACGAGACTGCGCCCCGGTCGAGCGAGAAGAGGCGGTTATTGCCAGAGTCGAGAACGTACAGCTTACCGATGCCGGAGGCAACCACTGCTCCCGGTAAGTTGAGCAGAACGCCGGAGGCCGAGCCGGGCACTGTGCCGGTGCCGCTGGAGCCGAGCGTGCCGACGACCGTGTTGATGGTTCCAGAGGCCGCGACCACGCGAACGACGTGGTTGCCGGTGTCAGCGATGTAGAGGGTGTTGGCGGCGTCGAGCGCGAGGCCGGTGGGGCCATTGATCTGAGCGGCGTTGGCGGGTCCGCCGTTGCCCGAGCCGCCTGACTGGCCGGTTCCAGCGAAGAGGCTGACGAGATTGGTTGCCGCCGTAATCTTGCGCACCTCGTTGTTCCCCGTGTCGGCAATGTAGAGATTGCGATTGTTGTCGATAGCGAGAGCGGTGGGAGCCTTGAAGATGGCCTGAGTGGGGGCGCAGCCGTTGCCGTAGATGTCTGCACCGGTGGTAGTGCAGGCGGTGGTTCCGCCAGCAATCAGGTAGACGTAGCCGTTGGTGCTGAGTTCGCGGACGACGTTGTTGCCAGAGTCCGAGACATAGAGGTTGCCGATAGCGTCGGAGATGATGCCTGCGGAAGCGGAGAACTTGGCCTGAGTGGCAAGGCAACCGTCGCCGAGCGAATCGTCCGCAAGCACGCAGATGGTGCTGGCGCCGCCGGCGAATGTGGAGATAAAGCCGCTGACGGGATCGATGCGGCGAATGACGTTGTTGCCGCTGTCGGCAATATAGATGGCTCCGTCGGGTGTAACGGCGACCGACTTGGGCGCGGCCAGCTTGGCGGAGGTTGCGGCGGCTCCGTCGCCTGCGTAGCCAGATGTGCCGGTGCCCGCGATGACGGAGAATGTGCCCCCGGCCGCGTATTCAACAACGCGATTGTTGCCGGTGTCGGCGATGTAGGTGTTGCCCGCGCCATCCTGGGCGATGCCGCCTGGTGCGCTGACGGAACTGGTAAGCAGCAAGGTGTTGCCGGGGTCGAGCGCCACGGAGGACGCGGTGCCTGTGCCGCCGAGAGCAAGCTGTGTCGTCAGACCAGCCTTCGACTTGACCACTAGCGCGGCTGCAACAGGGCCGGGCCGCGCGGGGGTGAAGATGACGGTGACGAGGCAGTCGTTGGTGTTGTCCGCATTGGTGGTGCAGACAGGCGTTCCGCTGACGGCGAAGTCAGGGCTTCCCGTGAAGGTGAAGGGCGAGGCTGCAGCCGGACCGTCTGCTGCCGCAAAGTGAACCAGCAGCGTCTGCGTAGAAGAGCTTCCGGATGCAGTGGCCGGGAAGCTGGTGTTGAGCGCAACCTTACGGATACGCGAGTCGCCGGAGTCGGAGATGTATACATCGCCCTGAGGGCCGACGCCGATGCCCATCGCCGAGTTGGGACTTAGGGTCGCGAGCGTTGCGGCGCAGTTGTCGCCCAGCGCGTCGGTTATGGTGCAGGTCGATCCGCTGGCTTTTCCGTAGATTCCGGCGATGGTGCGCATATAGCCGGTCGTAGCGTCCACAAACCACACGATGTCGTTTGTATTGTCAGCAATGTAGATGTTGCCGCGCGCATCGACGGACAGTTTTCGCGGGTTGCCGATGGCGAAGCTGGTAGCGAGCACGATGCTGCCAGCGGTGTAGGTGCCAGTGCCTCCGCCAACGACGGTGTAGATGTAGCCGGACTGAGCTACCGCACTTCCATTGGTGAGAGCGATGAGGTTGGCAACCACCGTGTTGCCCGTGCCGCCGCCATAGACGACGCGCACCTTGTTGTTGCCGAAGTCGCCGATGAAGAGGTTTCCGTTGGCGTCGATCACGACGTCTTCGGGAGCGTTGAGCAAGGCGGCGGTGGCAGGCCCTCCATCGCCGGTTGCTCCCGCCGTAGCGTGAGCGTTGCTACCGGGATACTTGCCTACAATTGTGGAGATCATCCCTGAGGGATTGACCATGCGGATGACGTTGTTCGTGGTGTCTGCGATGTAAACATTGCCCGCAGCGTCCACCGCGACTCCGCGGTCGCCGCTCAGGTCTGCGCCGACAGCCGACGTGCCGTCTCCGGTGTATCCGCCCGTGGTGCCGAGGCCCTTGTTGCTGCTGATGGTGCCCGCGACAAGAGTCATCAATCCGGTTGAAGCGCTGATCTTGTGTACCAGCGACTGGCTGTAGTCAGCTAGGTAGACATCGCCGTTTTTGGCCACTGCAATGCCGCGCGACTTGCCAATGCCGCCCGTGTATAAGCCGGCAGCGTTGCCCTTGCCATCGTTTGCCGGGCAGCCGTCGCCATACGCATCGATGGCCGCCGTGCAGACCTTGCTGGACGCGTTACTTCCCGCAAGCACATTGACGATGCCGGAGTGGGCGTCGATCCGGCGGATGATCGCAGAACTTTCGTTATCGATGTAGATGATGTTGCCCAGTGGATCGACCCCGACATCATGCAGGTCGGTGGCAGAGACGACCGACGCAGAGCTAGCAGGACAGCCGTCGCCGAGCGTGTCCTCGGCGGTGAGCGTGGTATCGTCCAGCGCAAACCGCGCCAATTGCCGGTGCGGTGCCGCCGCCAGCAATGGTGCTGATGGTGTAGGGAATCAGATAGGGCGCCTGGGCCCGCGCTTCGGTTGAGCCAAAGCTCCACGACAGGACGACAAGACCGGCGGTGAACCTCCAGAATCTGCTTGCCGGGATTCTCTTGACCGACATAGTGAACTCTCCGTTAATCAGAACTTGTATCCGTCTAGTCGAGCGAAGCCGCACTTCCCGCGTAATGGAAGGGATCGCCGATTGCCCAGCGCCAAACCGTTGTGAAAGTTGCGTTGTGTTGCCAACGTGCCGCCGCAGGCATAAATACTGGCGAATTGCCCGATATATATTCCCCACGCAACAGGACTGTCAACACAAGTTGTCCGTGCGGAGTTAGCAAACTTTGCCAACTTTGACAAAGACGATTCGGCTTGACTGTAGCATTGCAGAATGAGCATACTTCTGACTCTGGCATGGTCTAACAAGTGTTTTCAATCCAACTCATCGCGACTTCGGACCATTGTCCTTTCATGATTCGATTCGGTGGAGCAGGGACATGAAGAGCATACGGTATATTACACTGCCGCTCGTTCGCGCTACAGCCAGCAAAAGCGCTACGGCTGGCAGGGCAAGACAGAGCGCACGGCGGGGTCCACATCGGGGCCCTGGTCTTTGCGGCGGTGCTGATGCTGGACTCGCGACCGGCCAGCGCGCAGAACACCGGAACCATCTTCGGCAGCGTACAGGATACGACCGGCGCTGTGATCCCAGATGCCAGCGTAGTTGCCACCGATGCGACGCATGGCGTGACACGCACGGTGAAGAGCAATGGTGCGGGCGAGTATCTGCTGCCGCAGTTGCCGGTCGGCGTCTACACGCTGACGGCGAGTTCGCCTGCGTTTGAATCGCATGTGGTGACGAACATTTCGGTGGACGCCAACTCGAATATCAAAGAGGTGGTGAGTTTGCAATTGGGCTCGTCGAAGGAGACAGTGACGGTGGTCGACAGCAGCGGTACGGCCATCGATGCCAACTCCGCGACCCTGGGGACGTTGATCGACACCAAGCTGATCGAAGACCTGCCCATCGACGGACACAACGCGGTGGCGCTCTCGGCGCTGTTTCCGGGCGTGGTGGACGTGAACGCTCCGACCACAACCACGGGCGACACCTCGGGGCCGACCTACAGCGCGTCGGGATCGCGAAACACGCAGAACCTAATGCTGTTCGACGGCCTGATGTGGAACAACCTGTTCTTCAATACGGGCATCAACTATCCTCCGCCGAACGCGCTGCAGGAGGTCTCGGTCCAACTGAACAACTATAAGGCGGAGTACGGACGCAACGCGGGTTCGGTCTTCAACGTTGTAACCAGGGCTGGATCGAACACGATCCGCGGGACGGTGTGGGACTACATCCAGAATTCATACTTCAACGCCGCTGACTACATCTCCAAGGTGAACCCGAAGGACAACATCAACCAGTGGGGATTCACCCTTGGCGGGCCGGTTCTCAAGGACAAGCTCTATTACTTCGGTGCGTTTCAAGGTCTGATTGGACGGCTGCAGAACTCAGGCGAGATATTTCCCATCGGACTGGCGGAGCGCGGCCTGCTGCCCAACGGCCAGCCGAGACCATGCACCACTCCGGGACCATTTCCAGGGCTGGCCTGCGCCAGCTTTGCGGCAGATGTCGCAACTGCGGCCTCGGGCCTGGGCAAGTTCGTCAACCCGCTCGACGTTACCGGGAACAGCAACGGAGCAACGGCTGATAACGTGACGAGCATGATGAACGCTGCCTACCAACAGGCGGGCGGCACGGGGACATCGCCGTGTCTAGCGCTGTTGTCGCAGGCTGCGGTGTATGCCGCGAGTAATCCTTACGGAAGCATTCCAACCAAGGTGCAGGCGACGTATATGCCCAACGCCGAGGTCCCGGTGCAGTGTCTGAATCCGGTAATGCTGAATGTGCTGAATACGTTTGCGCCGACGCTGCAGAACGCAGGCAACGGTCTGGATGCAGAGACCAGATCCAACGCTCCCACCACCGACCAGAACGCGCTGGCGCGCATGGACTACACGTTGAACGGGCAGCACAGCTTCGATGCGCGCTACAACCTGATTCACTCGACCGCGGTGACAGTACCGGGCGTCAACAGCTCGTCGCAGGGGGTGGCCTCGTATGCCACGCTGAATGCCAGTTCGGAGAGCAACTTCGGCAATGTGGGATGGAAGTGGGTAATCACGCCCAACCTATTGAACGACATGCGCTTTGGCTACAAGCGGTTCGAGAGCAAGCAGTTCCCGCGGGACAATCGGACGCTGAACGACTTTGGCGGCAACTTCGTCGTGCCCGGAATTCCGACCCTGCCAGAGTTCAACTTCTCCAACGCGTTTGCACTGGGAAGCACCTCGCAGGGATTTCAGGACCACATCAACGAGAACGTCGAACTGAACGAGTCGCTCTCCTGGACCAAGGGCAATCACAGCATCAAGGGCGGCTTCCAGTTCCTCCGTCTGCAATACCTGCAGCGCGCGGACTATCCGGGCGAGCTCTCGTTCAGCACGACGTTTACCGGCGTCAGCATTGCGGATGGCGTGATGGGGCTGGCAAATTCGATCCAGGCCCAAAACCGGCTGATCCAGGGCGGAATCCAGCACAACGTTTTTCTGTACCTGCAGGACGACTGGCGCGCGACCCCGAAGATGACGGTCAACTACGGCCTGCGCTACGAACTGCCCTTCCAGTGGTTCGAACCGCACGGACAGTCGGCGACGTTTGTTCCCGGTATCCAGTCGACGGTCTTTCCCACGGCCCCCGGCGGGCTCGGCTTTCCTGGCGATCACGGAGTGCTGCCATCGCTGGTGCCCACCGACTTTCACGGAATCGCGCCACGCGTTGGTTTTGCGTATGACGTGACAGGCGAAGGCCACCTGCTCGTCCGCGGCGGATTCGGCGTCTTCTTCGATGCGGTCAACGCCAACGTCGTCGGCGTGGGCGAGCCGTACCACTTCCTGCTCAACAATCTGCTTCCTCCGGGCGGCGCGTCGGTGCCGCTGCTGACGTCGAGTGGCACGGTGCAGCAGATCCCTGGCGCGTTCAATCCGGCGAATCCGCAGTTTGTTGCTCCGTATTCGATCTTCTTCCCAGACAGAAACTTCCGTACGCCGTATGTTGAAGCGATGAACCTCGGGTTCCAGTGGCACATCGCTCATGCCGGCACGCTGGAGACGAACTATGTTGGGAAGTTGGCGCGCAAGCTGACCATCCCCCTCGATCTGAATCCAGCGATCTACGACTGTAGCGGAGGCTACTTTCAGTCGAACCCTTCGGTTTACTGCACCAATGCAAGTTCCAATGCAATCTCAACCAAACAGCGTTTGCGCTACTCGACGTTCAACTATGGCGGACAGGGCATCGTGGACATCCTCAGCGTCGGGACCTCGAACTACAATGCACTGCAGGAACAATACACGCAGCGCGGAGGACGCTATCTAACGGTCTTCCAGACGTACACCTACTCGCGCTCGCTGGACATCCAGTCCAACGGCCAGACGACGTCGAACACAGTGCCGGATGTCTTCAACCTGAACTCGGACTATGGTCTGTCGGACAACAACGCCAAGCACAATCTAACCCTCGGCTGGGTGGTGCGATTCCCCAAGGTGACGACTGGCTCTGCGCTACTGCGTACGGCGCTCAACAACTGGGTCTACAGCGGACGGTATCAGGCGCACACGGGGCGGCCCTTCAGCGTGACCATCAACAACGATTCGGCGCTCGACGGCGAAAGCAACCAGCGGGCAGCGATCGTTGCCGGTGCGAACCCGCTGCTGCCCTCGAATCGGCATCGCGCGGACAAGGTGAACGAGTACTTCAATATTGCAGCATTCACCTATCCCCAGATCGGTACCTTCAGCAACGTGGCTCGCAATGCCTTCGTCGGGCCGGGCTACATCATGACCGACATGGCACTGGCTCGCGAGTTTCCACTGGCGAGTCTTCGCGAGGGGATGCGGCTGAACATCCGGGTCGAGGCCTACAACGTCTTCAACACACCCAACCTCGCCAACCCGTATGCACAGTTTTCCTGCTCATCGACGTCGATCAGTACGACAACCTCACCCGGTACCACCTGCGAGACTCCCAGCAACGGATTTACCTATGGCGGCCTGATACCTGGGACTGCCGAGACGCAGTTCGGGCGAGTGCTTTCCACCTACGGCAACAACGCCAACACCTCGACTAACGGGCGTAAGATGCAGTTCTCGCTAACCGTCTACTACTAGCGACCGGAGACACGACAGGGAAGATGGACCATGCGATAACAGGATTTCGAGTGGCACAACAGCAGTGTCTACAGGTGTTCGAGGAGGCCGGATGAAGATAAAGATTTGGCTGGTTCTACTACT
This sequence comes from uncultured Acidobacteriaceae bacterium, assembly GCA_963828115.1. Taxonomy (GTDB): domain Bacteria; phylum Acidobacteriota; class Terriglobia; order Terriglobales; family Acidobacteriaceae; genus Edaphobacter. Next base: position 70,503 of record CAWHDN010000007.1, on the reverse strand, counting down.
CGCAGTGGGGACACTGGTTGCTGGCAAGGCAGCGCAGGCGCAGGTTGCGTTGTACGGCGAGGCCACAGCGGACTATCTCAATAGCGGGCCTTATACTGACTTCCTCGACGGCGGCACAGCGGGCCTCCTCGTCGATCTGGCGCAGGGTTGGCACAGCCGCATCACGTTCTCCGCCAATCTTCAGGGAAACTTCGCCTATAACAACTCGCAGTCGAGTCTTGGAGTTCCAGCCTTCACGGCAGGCGAGATGTACGACGCCGTCACAATTGGCCCACGCCTCTCGCTGGCGCCGCACTACTTCCACCTTGCGCCCTATCTCCAGGCGAACATCGGCTTCGCACGCTACCACGATCCGGTCACACACAGCATCACCGACAACGTCTTCGGCGGAGAGGCTGGAGTGACTCGGCGGTTGACACCTCGATTCGATGCGGTTGTGGATTACGGCTTCTCGTACTACGGCTATAGTTCTGGCTTCTACCACCCGCAGACTTTCAGCGTCGGAGCGATGTACCACTTCACGAAACGCTAGATCGCAGCGTTGTCAACGCAGTTTGCCGATAGCTTCAGTCCAATCCACTGAAAGTATCAGTGCGCGTCTATGGCCATCTGCATCGGTCAGGGCTTGGCGATGTCGATAGTTCCCATGTGTCCCGTGGCTGCATCGCGTACGAGCAGGCGCAAGCGTTCTGGCTTTTCGGCACCGAGAGGAACGGCCAGATGGAAGACTGCATCCGCGGCGGAGCCGGATGGGCGCGTCGCGGTCACCTCCTGAGCAACGTGGCCGAGCAGCTTGTTCTGCGCGCCGTACCACGCTGCCAACACAGTAGCTTCGGCCTGCTCGGCCTTTCCGCCCGGTGCGCTGCGCCAGGAGATGGCGGTCGCAGGGCTTGCTCCGCTAACGGTGATGGAGTATATCTCCGTCCCGCCAGAGACCGTCTTTGCTGCCGAGAGCTTCAGCGCGTTGTACGACATCGTCGAGATGACAGCGTTCGACAGATCAAGCTGGATCTGTGAGCGCACCTGCCGCGGCGGCTCGCCAGCGGTCGGCGTGGGCAGAGATTCTGCCGCAAAGTAGCCATTGCGCGTGGTGGCGTGCAAGCTAGGGTCCTTCATCACGATGCGGATGTTGCGAAACTTGCCTGCCTCTTCGCTGGTGTTTGCGGGGGCGTAGGAGAGCGTGTAGTATGTGGCGCCGGAGGCGATGCCTTCGTTAATCTCGTTGTGAATGTCGTTGCGCGAGAGGAATGCTCTGCCTCCAGTGGCGGGTGCAAAGTTGGAGAACTGAACCGCGCCAGAGAAGGGCTGGCTGCCGTTCTCCGTCGCGGCGGTGTCGAGATCGGATGGGTTGGCGGCTTCGAGGTCATCGGGCGTGGAGACGGCCAGCGTGGTGGTGGTGTTTGCCGTGGGATTGATGGTATAGAGCGTGATACGCGCGGCTAGCAGCATATCCGTGCAGCGGCGGATGGCGGCCTCGATGGTAGCGGCGGTCTTCACGTCGAGTGTTGCAATGTCCGAAGATGGAAAACCGACGCCGACCCAGACCAGGTTCTTGCGGCCGGGCGTGCCGCCGGAAGCCTGCGCAAGCTGCTCGAGCGATGCCAGCGTCTGGACCATGCGCTCCACCGCTGCTGGCCCCTGCTTGCCCGCCATCAACTTCGATGGATACTCCGGCATGTGGTGCTTCACGTCGTTTAGCAGCGCGTCGCGATCCTGCGTGTAGTCGTGCAACTCGACGAACTTTGTGTTGCCAGCGTAGAGAAGCGCGGTCGGCTGGGCAAGCACTGCACCCTGGGCTTGCAGGTACTTCACCAGTTGATTGCGTCCGTAGGACATGTCCTCGAACCGCGTGTTCAACTCGTCCAGAACAAGAATGGTGGTCGGCGCGTTGCCGATCTTCGGCAGATCGGCGGCGGAGTGAACGAGGTTGGCAGGCTTCTCCGGCGTGGAGCCCGGAAGCGCGTGAGCGGACGGCGGCTCGAAGCTGCGAATCGACTGGGGCACCTTGTCCTCAAGAACGGTAAAGTCCTTCTGAGTGAGATTGTCGACCAGCTTGCCCGCCTTGTCGGTCACCGTAACGTCCAGTACGACGATGCGTGCGTTCACCTTCAGCGTAGGAACAGCGTCAGCAGATCGGGCCGCAGTCTGCGCGCGCACAGTAAGCCCAGCCATCACGGCTAGCAGTGCCAGGACGGGCAAAGTGGGACGAGAGATGAGAGTGAATCGATCCATGCTAGGAGGCCTTGTGCAGAAGAAGCTGGACTGGCGCAGCTTCCATACTATCGAGAAGTGAAACCACGCGTATTGCAGCCGCTTTAGCTCCACGTCCAGTGCGACAGTCCGCAGCTTACAGCCGACCATGAATTTCTCCTCCGGAACCCGGGGAGATTAAATCAGAGGTTAAAACGAGCACGTTGGCACGCTTCCGGCGGTGGAGAAGCTGGAGGTCGTAATGCCGGTCCCGGAGGGTGTTACGTTTGAGTTGTCGAGTGCGATCCCCGCATACACATCTGGACTCCCACTGTACTGAGCTACGACATCGAGGTTGACGTTGGCGAGATATGCGTTGATGGGATAGCTGGCGCTGTAGCCGTTGAACAGCTCGTAGGCGCCCGAGACAGAGGAGGTCGAGTAGACGCCGTTGATCACGATGTCCTGGAACTGCGGAGTGCCTGTTGTTCCGCTGCAAGCTCCGTAGTTGGCGTTGATGACGATCAGATGCTTTGCTCCCGTGATGCATGTGTTCTGGTAGGTAACCTGCTGGACCAGGCCGCCGCACTGTACGTCGGTCTTGATGTTGATGGCGTTGGCGTCGGTGGAGGCGATGCTATCGAGGCCGGTCCCGTAGACGTAGTTATTGGAGAAGAGGACGTTGGTGACGCCGTACATGGTCTGGCTGCCGATGGACAGGCCGTGGGTGCCATAGAGCCGGTTGTTGGAGACGGTGATGTTCGACGCAGCGGACGCGTTCGTCTTGACCGCGATGCCATCGTCGCCAGCCTCGATCGTCGAGTTGGTGATGGTGACGTTGGAGATGCTGTCAATGTCTATGCCGTCGGCATTGGCCTTATTGGGCGGCGTGAGGATGGTAACCCCCCAGACGGTTGCGCCGTTACCGCCCTGGATATAGAGGTTGGGGTGCGCCGCCTGCTGGAGAGTGACGTTGTAGGCGATGAAGTTGTTGGCGTTGTTGGTTTGGACCAGCCGCGGCGTGCCGCTGATAATGTCTCCACGGCCGTCGACAATACCAGGTCCCATGACGGAGGAGTTGACACCCGTGATATTGAGCAGTTCCGACTGGCTGGAGTAGCTGTTGTTGGCTTCGAGGGTGACGCCGGAGTCGATGACCAGGCCTTCGCCAATGACGTTGAGTTCGGCGGAGTAGAAGGCATTGCTGGTGCCAGAGGGTGTGAGTTCGACGCTCTCACCTGTGTTTTTGCACGCGGTCAATGCAGCTTGCAGGCGACTGGTGTCGTCGGAAGCGGGCGGCAACGGGCGCTGCGAGGTGGTGAACTGCGCGGACAGAGTTTGGCACACCGCCGGGTAGGTGGGCTGTGTGACGGTGCGAGTGTCGCCTGTAGCATAGTTGAACAGGGAAACCGCAGCCGCTGAGAGGGTGACGGCGACCGACCCAGTGGTCACAGGGGGACCGGCGCTTTGTCCGCTGATCGTGACCGGGCTCGCTGGAGTAGTGGTGGGTGCGGAATACAAGCCGCTCGTCGAGATTGTGCCCTCCGCCGTGCTGCCGCCCGTCACGCCGTTTACCATCCACGTGACCGCCTGGCTCGTCGTACCGGTCACCACTGCGGAGTATTGGCCCGTCTGCCCGAAGACGACGTTGGCAGGCCCGCTTACCGCGACCGAAATTGGCACCACAGTAACACTGATGGAGCCGGTCGTAGTGCTCGACAAGACGCTGACCGCAGTAATCGTGACTACAGAGGAAGGAGCAGTGGATGGCGGCGTATAGAGTCCGGTGGAGGAGATGGTGCCCGTTGCTGAGTTGCCTCCGCTCAGGCCATTCACCATCCAGGTAACGGATTGGCTCGTCGACCCGCGCATCGGGGCGCTGACTGAGGCCGTATATTGCGCCGTCTGCCCAATCGTGACCGTCGAAGCCCCCGACACAGTGACAGCCAGAGAAGAGATCGGCAGAGTCCAGCTTGAGGGGCAACCGCTAAGTGTAGGTTCGAAGGGTGGCGTACTGGAGACGAGGTTATAGATAGTACAGGTATTGAGTGCCGGATGGTTGACGATGTTCAGCGCGGCGCCGATGGTATCGGTGGGTGCGGGGCCACCGGAAGGGGTGGTGTCGGCAAAAAGCGTACCGCAACTGCTGCCGTCGCCCGCTGTGCCGCCGGCAGAGTTGATGCAGGCGGAGATTGCATCGCCCAGTGTCTGGATTTCGATGCTCGAGGCATAGGTGCTGGAGGGCAGCGTCGGTCCGGGCACGATGCCGAGCGTGGTATCGGTGTACTCGTTGACCGTACTGAACGCGGTCTGAAGCGCCGAGGCGTCTGCCGAGCCGGAGCCGATCGCGAAGTAGGAGCTCATGTAATTCGAAAGTGCGGCGATGGAGGCGACGGTAGTCAACTCATCGAGAAAGACATAGTTGGTGGAAGAAAGATTGCCGCACAACCCAAGGGCAGCCATCAAAGCCAGGTTATTGTTCGTGCCCACTCCAGAATTTCCACCCGTGCCAACCAGATAGACCTCCGCACCGGAAGGGCATGTGTAATCGCCTGTGATGGTGAACGAGCCGGCCGGAAGCGTGTTGTTCGCATTGCCCGCATTTGCGTTGCTGTTGCTGGCGCCACTACCATCGCTGGTGGTGACGGTAGTGCCGATAAGCGGGGTTGCCGCGGAACCGTCTCCTGTCGTCCCAACCGCATACAGTTGAATCAATCCACCCGTCACAGGCTGCTGTCCGCCATAGACCTTTCCCGACATTCTCAACGGATGCGCCGGAAGCGCGAACTGGGAGCTTCCGCACCCGGACAGGAGCAATCCGCCCGCAAGCAGAAGCGTCCCCAGAAGACAAACCGGACACGACCAGAAGAACTCACCTGACAAGCCAGAATGGGGAGGGGAGGGAGAGAACTTATTGAGTAAATTGTAGTGGAATATACCCGAGGGTAGAGACCAACGGAGCAGCAATGGCATAGGTCTCCCCCACAAAATTCAATGCCTCTAGCAGAGCAGGTTTATTCTCAAGCTTTGGATTTGCACTGTCAACTAATGCGCGTTAGGGCTGGGGGCACAGTTAACCGCGCGCTATCGCAATTCCGACGCGATCAATCTGCATTCATCTTGCACCCGGACTCACGGCAATTGCGGCGGCCCCAGCAATGGAGTTTTTACGGGGGTGGCCAGTCCAACAAACGTTGTCACCGTATTTGCTCCATCGGAGTTGGACACCCAGAGATTGCCGCTTGCGTCTATAGCAACTGTAAATGGAGAGCCAAGTTGCGCATCCGTTCCTAGTCCTGTGGTTGGTGATAATGGCGTACCGGGCGTGACAGAGTTGTAGCCCGCGAACTCGCTCAGTGTGGCCGCATGATAATTTCCCACCCAGACGCGACCAGCTCCATCGATTGCCACCGTCTCGGGTGTGTACACACCGCCGCCCGCCTGTCCATTCAGCAGTACGCTTCCTGCGCCGGAGACCTCGCTGATGCTACTGCCAAAGTAATTCGCCACCCATATATTGCCAGCCTGGTCCACGGCCACGCCGCTGGCGCCGTTGCAGCAAGTGATTTGCGCCACGCTGGAGCCATCGGCTGAGATACGCGTGATCGTGTTGGCGCTCTGATTGGCCACCCACGCGTTATGGCTAGCATCGACCGCGACCGCAACGGGCAGAAACAGTTCTCCAGTACCCCATCCCTTGCCGCTGTTTATGGCAGACCCGCTGCTGGAAAGCAGGGTCACCAGCGAATCGCCGTAATCGACCACCCAGACGTTGCCGGTTGTGTCTGCTGCCAGTCCCTGCGGAAAGTAGACGCCGCCGGCGCTGAATCCATTCGTGCCGGAGAGCACCTGCCCGGTGGAGCTGAACTTCACTATGTTTCCGTAGCCGGTGTTGATGCTGTAACTGCTCTGCTCGTTTGCAACCCAGATGTTGTTTGCACCGTCCACCGTCAGCCCATAGTTCTCCGACAGCCCGGCGGAGGAAGAGCCTATCTGTTGCACGGCGCCGCCAGCGCCAAGTGGCGGCAGCTCCGTCAGCACTCCATAGTAGCTCACTACCCAGGCGTCACCGCTGGAATCGAAGGCCATCGCGGTGGGCAGGTCCATGCCGCCGCCGCTCCATGTGACCGCCAGAGTCCACTCCGGCACCGCGTTTGCAACTACCGGCGTAAAGGCCGGGCTGGAGGGCAGCAGAGCGTCCAACGCGACGACATGGTTGGTTGGATTGCGCAGAATGTCATAGAGCGCATCCAGCGTATTGCCGGGAATGCCGCTGCTGGAGGGTGTTGCCGCCGTCAACAGGGCCGTGCAGGCAGAACCTCCGCCGGTCGCGGTGCAACTGTTCAGGATGTCCGCCAGGGTGTTGATCTTGGCGGAAGGAATGCTGAGTCCGACGGGCAGGGAAGCGCCCGGCGAAGTTCCAGTAGCCATATTCGCCAGTTGGCTGGCAGCGCCAAAGGCATTGGCCAGTCCGGCTGCATTGGTGATGCTGGCGCCCACGTTGCCGCCGCTGGAGTAGAAAGCCGCCAACGCCGCACCCGACGCCACCGTCGTCACCTCGTTCACCACCACCGCAGCGCCAGAGACGATGCTGCCGCAACTGCCCATCGCCGTCATCAGCCACAACGCGGAGTTGTTGGCTGAGCCGCTCAGCCCCGGATTGCCACCTTTGGAAATCAGGTAGAGCTGGGTTGAAGAACTGGCGCACTCATAGCCCGCGGGAACCGTGAAGCTGCCTGCGCTGTCCGTGGTGAGCGCGCTGGGCAGCAGCGCCGCGCCTGCCGCTCCATAGCCGCTGTTACTGGCCGCGTAGAGCTGCACCGAGGCGCCGCTGACGGGTTGCGAGCCGGTCAGTACCTTGCCGGTGAAGCTTGCTCCCGTTCCGCCGCCGCTCCCGCCCGTGTTTCCCGGAGCGGCACTGGATCCGCATCCGCAGGCGAGCAGAGAAAGCGCTCCGGCCAGCAGAAGAGAGAACGAAACCGGAGTAGCGGCGAGATAAGGATTGCGATTCACAGAACAACTTTAGACGATGGGCTGGTTGCGCGCCAACGGAAGCGCAGATGAAAACGGGGCCCCGCACCGAGTGCAGGACCCCGCAATCGGTACCTAGACTAGATTATGGCAACGCGCCGACCTTGCCATTCTTGAGCGCAAGCGCAATCGGGGTGACCGTCGGAGCCCCAGCGCCTACGATTTCGAAGACACCGACGCCCGCACCAGCACTGGCGACCTGGTTTGCGACCCACACATTACCGGAAGGATCGAGCGTAATGCCCTGGCCAGTTTGGAGGCCCATGTGGGCGAATCCAACCGTCGTGCCCGTCGGCGACAGCGGTGTTCCGAGCGCTGGTGTTGTGCTGCTTGTCCCGGTGCCGAAGAACTCCGACACGCTGCCCGGCACGCTACCCACAGTTCCGTTCTTATTCGATACCCAGACATTGCCTGCCCCATCCACGGCGACATAGGAGGGAGCGGTCAAGGAAGCACTGGAGCCATAGTTTGTGCCTGAGGTGGTCGAGGTCATCTGCGTCAGGGTAAGGCCGGCGGTATTTGGGGTCCACATTACCCCACTCGGGCCCGCCGCTATACCCCATGCCTCATTCAGAGTTGGAATGCTCCCCGTAGCTGATAGGACATTTGTATAGGTTTCGGCCAAGGAGCTGTCGGAAGCTACATTGCAAGGAAATACTGTGCAGACCCCGCCTGTCCCCCCATTGAAGGCAGACATCTGAAAGATATTGTTATAAAGGCCAGAGGTTGAGCTGCCATTGGTCATCCACACATTGCCAGAGGTGTCGATCGCCGCGTACTCCGGCTGTTGGAGGGTGGTGCCACCTACCTTGTAAGGCGGATACTGAACCTCTGATGTTGAAACCAGGTTGCCACCAAGGAACTCATAAACGGTGTACGTGGAGCTACTGCTTTCATGAGTAACGAAAACATTATTGCTTCCATCGATGGCGATGCCATACGGAGATTTGCTATCTGCAATGACGAGACTGGAGCCCGGAGTTCCTGTGTTGTACTGGAAGATGCCTCCAGGACTGGTAGCGGCAACAATCCATACATTACCGTTTGTATCGATGGCTTCGTTGCGCGGCTGAAGAGCAGTCATGATCGTTCCGCCAATGGTTGAGACATTGATCACCGGACTGCCGGTTGGGCTCAACTCCGTAAGGTTTCCGGTCGTAGTGCTATTGTGGTTGACCACCCAGATATTACCAGAGGCGTCGGCGGCGACGTTCTGTGGATCGAGCAGTGACGTCGTACCATCCGTATACAGGATGCCAACGGTCCAGTCGGTTGGCTGTGTGCCCACGCCGGTAAACGGCGATGTGCCCGTCTGTAACGCATATAGAGAGGCGAGGCTGGTCGTCGGGTTCAGGCTCATGGCGACGGCAGCCCCAAAGGTATCGGTCGCCGACGTTGCGCCAAACAGTGCCGTGCACGCTGCACTGGACGAGCCCGTTGTGTTGACGCACGCGGCCAGAATATTGGCGATGGTGTTCAGCTTGGCGGTCTCAGGAGCTACTGTGATGCTGCAGCCGGTACAGCCGCCACCAGTCAAGGGGCTCGTCGTTGCACCCGCAACGCCCGTGCTGATGTTGACCAGATTGTTCACCGTGGCGAATGCATTGGCCAGGCCGGTAGTGTTCGTGCTGGACGTGCCGATAAAAGGAGAGTCGGTTAGGATGAACTGTCCCAGGGCAAGGGCGGTAGCCGCCGTGGTGACCTCGTTGACAGTGACGTAAGTGCTGGAGCTCAGGCTGCCGCATTGCCCCAGCGGCGCAGCAAGCATGGTGGCGCTATTGGCACCACTGCCCGTAGAATCTCCGCCGGACGCCAGAAGATAGACAAGCGTACTTGACGAGGGACAGGTGTAATCAAAGCTGCTGCCAGAGCCGCCTCCGTTACCGATGCTAAAGCCGCCGCCGGCGCCTGTGACGACGTAGTAGCCGTTGGTGTCATGCCCAGAGGTGGTGGGCTCATTGGTAGTCACGTTTACGTTCAGCAGCGAGGCCGTGCCAGATGGGCCCGAGGTCGCGGCAACTCCGTATCCGCCGCTGCCCGCGGCGGCGAGATAGACATGAGCGCCTACAATGGGCTGTCGGCCGCCATGCACGATTCCCTGAAGCGCCGCTCCGGTCGTGGGTATGGTGTCGGAGTGGACAGCATCCGTGAAGCCGGTGCAGCCTGAGGTGAATAACGCGACTGCGGTGAGTGCCACTGCCGAAACAGCACTCAAAGTGGCCTTCCTTGCAACACGAGTGGCGATCATGACCTCTGCCTCCGAATCCAGATTGAAAATCGTTCGATACCGTTCTATACATCCGCACTTACTGCGCGGTGGCCATATCAACCGTAGACGCGTGAATTGTAACGCCAAACTTCAAGAACAGACCAGAAAAAATACCGCGGTGCCATGGTTGACTGCATCTGGCCTACTTTCGGTGCGAAAGAGAGTTCCATAGGCGCTAGCGGCTGTAGGGCCGGGTTAGATCATCAAGCCTGACAGAGGCAAGAAAGGCCCGCAAATCGTTGGTCAACTGCTGACGCGCGGCTTCGGCGGGCATTGATTCGTCGAGGGTCTCAGCTCGGATGATAGACCGGGACGGGCCCATGGGATCATCGCGTAGCAGAGATTCTGCGTTTGTGCTGGTGTAGATGAAGCCGAAGTGGGTGTGTTTGGTGGCGTATTCGTCGCAGACACCGCCGTTGCATAACGTCGATGCCACGAGGTATTGGGTCACGCCGTCATTGTAGAGGGCCGAGCTAAAGCCAATGGGAACAGCGTCGGCAGACGTAATAGTTAGCGGCCCCTGCCAAAACGGAGTTTCTCCTCGAGTGTAGCGACAGAGGAGGGAGTCGTGCGAGCCCATTGTGGGCGATACCCCGATGGCGATCGGTATGCCTCCGTCAGCCGGTGCATACTGCGCCCAAAAATAGAGCATCGGCCCGGTGAGTCAGTCTCATTCCAAGTGCGCAACGCGTGTAGTTGCCAAGACGAAGAGGAAATTGCTCAGCCGGCGCATCGGCAAGCGCAACGGCAGATGGATGGATTGCCATATGGGCTCGCGCCAAACTGGTGCATCCGAGAAGCGCGATCGCCGTCATCGCCGCAAGTTGCGCATACCATGTGTGCGGAGTACGTTCCTGAAATCCACCTTGTTCAGAGACGATGGCTGTCTCCAACGCATTCGGATTTCGGGCATCACGGAGGCGATGGATGACGGCAAACAGAAGAAGCGTGGCGATAAGAAAGAGCACAGCGCCGATCAAATAATCCGCATTCTCCGCCTTGTTCTGTAGCGAGGGAAAGTGCAGCGCGACCGCGTAATACAGGACAAGCAGGCAAAGTCGCGCCAGGTTGAATACGTAGCCCAGCAGAATCGCTCCCGTGACGACGAAAGCGCTTGCGTACCAGCGAAATCGATAGAGGTAACCGGCGATCAGCGCGATGAGGCCCATCGTCACGGAACCGCGAATGCCACTGCACCCAGGGGCGATGAACATGCCAAAGTCAGGCGTGAACATCAAGCGAAGGTGATTCATTTTCAATTTTCTCCGCGATAGACAGTTACAGTGTGCTACTATGCTACCTGCCAAATGAAAACCCCGCCTGCCAGGGCGGGGGTCTAAGATTCGGTGAGATGCGACTCTCTACGACCCATAATAAGGCTTGGAGAGTATCTATGTCAAATAACCATCGCTCCCTATCCATACCACCTCTTGTAGATTCGGCTGTTCGTGAGCTTGGCTACATGCCCCTCGGCGCAGACGGGTTTCGGCGTGGCATTTGCTACCTTCGTTCCTACTTCCCCGGTGAAAAATCTTCTGAGATTCGTATATGCGCTACGATTGGCAACTCGCGGTTCTTGTGGTCACATGTCATCTCTACTCGCCAAAAGACCGATGACTGCGATTCTCGGTGTAGGATGTCATCGGGACGAAAACGGATGTCTGACACCTGATGAACGGACAGTCGTTCGCAGTGATTGCATACAAGAGTTAAAACTTCGCTATCCGTGGGCCAGTACGGTTGAGTGGACGTTGTATCTTGAAGGCTTCGATAGGGGAGAGCAATTTGCTCACCGCATGGACAAACGAGAATCGGGAACATAAGAGGTATCATAAACCCATGAAGCCACCACCGACCGATCCGAGAATTTACCCGCTTCACGGAAGCCATGCGGCAGATTATGAAGGTGTCAAAGGCTGAGATTCAGGAGCGCATCGAAACTGAGAGAAAACAGAGACGCGCTAGGACTTCCGTTTCCCGCGTCCCTGTCTCCGCATCAAAGGTTTAGACACTACTCGCCGTCTTGCCTGTCAGTTCCGCGTAGGTTAGCCGCTTGTTTGCGATCTGCGACACCGCCAGCATGAAGCGATCTGAGTCGTCCAAAGGATTGTCTTTGGTAGCGCGGTTGTTGTAGCGAAAGGCTTGCTCATCGGCGTAGCGGTGAAGGTGGAACGGCTCTACAGCGATATAGGTTCCCTTCAGGCCGCGTTTCAACAGCGACCAGTAATTCTCGATTCCGTTGGTGTGGACTTCGCCGCGAACGTACTCGTTCAAGTGATTCACAGTCTCATGGACGAAATCCATTGCCTTGAGCGACTTATATTCGCTCAGTCCGTCGCTGTAGACGGTGCTGCCCTTTTCGATGTTATTCAGGATCGCATCCATGAGCACTTCGCGCTTGATCTCTGGGAGAACCTGAGTACGCACTTGCCGGGTTCCCCTGTCTATCATTCCAAAGACGGCGACTTTCTCGGTTCCGCGTCCAGCCTTTGACCTATACTTCGGGTTGCGCACCATCCTGCCGTCTTCGGCTTCGATGAACTGATTCACCTTGCGAAACTTGAAATGCTTGTTGCTAGGTGCCCCGCCGACATACGCTTCGTCAATCTCTACTGGCCCTCCATCATCCCCGCCCATCTTCTCGAATGATTTAGTAAAGAGGGCATACCGGATGCGGTGCAGCATGAACCATGCACTCTTTTGGGTGATGCTTAAATCTTTGGCGATTTCGTAGCTGGAAATACCATTTTTGCAATTCACAATCAACCAAACAGCGGTCAGCCATTTATCGAGAGAAATAGGAGAATCCTCGAAAACACTGAGGGTCTTGACGCTGAATTGCTTGTGGCATTCCTTCGCCATGCACTTCCAGATGCGCCGCGAGGTAAGATAAGACACGCGCTTGCCATCGCAATGCGGACACACCACGCCTTGCGGCCAGCGCAGCGCGGCAACAAATTCCACACAAACATCCGGGTCTGCGAAGTATCGGGTTGCTTGAATCAGGCTTTTTGGGACGTTTTCAATAGCTTTCATAGTAATTACATAATAAACACAGGTGGCATGGTGTGTCAAGTATATTCTTGCCAAGGTGATCCGGGGTCAAAGAATAACCCAGGTCCATCGCAAAGGCCCGCGCTATGTGGGCCGAGGCGTGCTGCAACGGCAGATCCACCATCAAACTAAACGCATGTGGAACGGGATTGGCTAACAGTAGGAGAAGAATGGGAAAGAGTGCGGCCCGATACAGTCGCACCCCGCCAAGGAGCAAAACTACACCGGAACCGTATGCAAACAGCATGAGCGATGTCGGCGGCATCGGAGTCAACCAGCGAGGCGAGACAACCATAATCAGCAATACTTGCTGCTGAACCCGCGCTGCTGCCGCGAGAGTATCAAGAGTGCAAGGCCCCACCAAGATCCTTCCGCCCTCCAGCCAAGTTTCCTCCACACGCGAAGAATGAGGATCAAACTCACCAGTGGTACAACCATCCCGATAGATTTCAGAGCGTCGGTCGTCCACCCTACCCAAAGACGGATCATCGTAAGCCAGATGATCGACAATCCAATGACGGCAAGCGTGGTCGCAAGCGCAGCAAACTGCACCGGCGAAAGTCCCCTTGGATGTTCGATTGAAACACGGGTTTCAGAGTCCCGAAAAACGGTCATGCGTTCGGCCTCTGTATTGAGGAGAATTGAGTGCCCAAGTCCTATCGCGCGGATGAATTGCGTCGAGCCTTCATGCGGGAACGAAGCGTGGAGAATAACGCACCCGCTGAGCCGACAAGGGCTAGAACAACCGTAGGATTCTCTGGAGAATCATCGCAGCCGCTCTGGGCGCGCAGTGGAATGGCGACGCAGAGAATAAGCACAAACCAAAGGAAATTCAGCAATGACTTGTTCATTATTATTCTCCTCGCGAAGGACTCTATCGGAACGAAAGGCTAAAAGTCAACACCGAATAACCCAAGACCAGCGGTCCTAATACGCATTTCAATTTTGAGTCGTTGTCTTGAAACCTCGGATCGTCACAATCGTTAATGTGCAGAGGGGCGCGAACGTGGTAAAGACGTCCCGGTGGACCGTACCTAACCTGCGTTATTCATGAAGGCGGCGAGAGTGGAGTTTGGAGTGACGAGATTGTGTGAAGGAGGGACGCGGCGGTGTGATGTTGGTTGTATGGCCACGCTGGCGAGAGCGTGGCGGGTGGGGCAACGGTTTTCGGGCAGAGCTTTTCCTTGCACGCTGAGGTGGGAAGAAGTATGCCCAACAGAGCCCCTCTTTGCCCCATAATGGCAATGATCGGCGAGTTTGTGGCTCTCCGCTAGTTGCGAGTAAGTCTTTTTAGAATGATTGTTTTATGGTGGACGCGGAAGGAATTGAACCTTCAACCTGTCGATTAAGAGTCGAATGCTCTGCCAATTGAGCTACGCGTCCGAACTGTTGCAACCTTTATGCTCGCTGCAACCGTGCATTTGTTGCGGCCTCTTGTGGGAGGGGCGATCAGGCTCGGGCAGCCTGGAGTCCGAGGCCGTTCAAGCACAACCACCTTGAAGAGAATAGCACATGCGAGGGGTGGAAATGGCTCCGTGTTGCGCGGGCTGGAGGCGTTGTCAAATTGAGCAGAAAGTTGCTCCTCAAACAAAATACGGGGATTCATCGCCTTCGGCAAGCGCAGGGTCAGAATGACAATTATTCTTCTCTCTACAGCAAGGATAAATAAATATCAGTCGACGAAATCGACTTTGGCCTTCACGGGAATGATGCCGCGGTCGAAGCCCATTTCGAGCAGCTTGCGAATTGCCTCGCGTCCGTCGTCGCCGTAGTTGAGGGTGCGCTCGTTGACGTACATTCCAACGAACTTGTCGGCGAGGACGGGGTCGAGGTCGCGGGCGAACTGCATGGCGTAGGAGAGCGCCTCGTCGCGGTGGTCGAGGGCGTGCTGGATGCTGTCGCGCAGGGCGTTGGTGGTGATCCGCATTGCGTCTTTGCCTAATGCCCGGCGTATGGCGTTGCCGCCCAGGGGCAGCGGAAGGCCGGTCTGCTCGCGCCACCAGATGCCGAGGTCGAGGGCCTTGACCAGGCCCTCGTTGCCGTATGTGAGCTGGCCCTCGTGGATGATGAGGCCGGCTTCGAACTCGCCCGCGACGACGGCGGGGATGATCTTGTCGAAGGGGAGGGTGACGGTCTCGATCTCGGGGCAGAAGAGCTTGAGCGCGAGAAAGGCGGTGGTGAGCGTTCCGGGGACGGCGATGCGCGTCTTCTTCAGGTCGTCGAGCGAGAGCTTGCGCGGGGAGACGACCATGGGGCCATATCCCTCTCCGACCGAGCCGCCGCAGGCCATCAGGGTGTAGGTGTCCTGCATGTAGGGATAAGCATGGAAGCTGATGGCGGTGACATCGTAGAAGGGATCGTGGATGGCGCGCTGGTTGAGCGTCTCAATGTCGGTGAGCGTGTGGGTGAACTTGAATCCGGGAACGCGCACCTTGTTGGTGGCGAGGCCGTAGAACATGAAGGCATCGTCGGAGTCGGGGCTGTGGGCGATCTTGATTTCCTGGATGGCTGCGCTTGTGTCTGTCATGAATTGGCCGTTCCTTGTCAGAGTGGTTCAGTGGATGGGGAGAGTGAGATGGACATGTAAGCCGAGAACAGCAAGGCTGAAGAGATCCCATGTGCGACGAAATCATCCGACGCATCAAGAATACCAAGCTGCGGGGGATTGTGCGCCCATGTACAAACTTGATTCCTGCCGTGTGTGGACGCGGAGTTTGCTCTTGACTCGAATGGCTGCGGCTCATCAACTGAAAGGATGGAAGTGAACCCACCGATTTCGGCGAGGCGACGGCGTTTTGCGTCTTTGCGCGCGCTCTGCGGGCGGCTCTCGCTGGAGAGGCGCAAGCTGGCGACCGTGGCTGCCGCGGCGCTTGCGCTGGGGATGGCGTATCACGTCGTCTTCGGGGCGAACGGGTTGACGGTGTACGAGCAGAAGCGGCAGGATACACAACGGCTCAACGTGCAGATGCAGGAGTTGCAACGCGAGAACGACCTGTTGACCGGGCATGTGAACCGGCTCCAGAGCGATCCCAATGCGATCGAACACCAGGCGCGCGAAGAACTGGGCTACACGCGTCCGGGCGAGGTGATCTACGACCTGCCCAGCAAGTGAACTCTTTGTTCGCTAAAACTTCGTTAAATTTTCTCCCCCCTCCCCCGCCATCCCCCTCTGGCGGTGGATTGGTGCGGAAGTGGATTGTTATGTAGTGGCCCGAGGGAAAATACTCACGAATAAACATCTTATAGCAAGCGGTTTGGAATCAATCGTTTGCGCGGAAGTGTCTGGCCAAAACATTCATTGCGTTGATGTTGCGGATAAAACATTCACAACATTGGGGTTATTGATGTAAAAAGCGACTCTGGCGTGTGCTGGTTCCGGTAAAACATTCATTCGAAACGGCTTGCATTCGGAATCCTGATGTGCAGCGGCGCAACAGAAGGCAAATGCGGAGATTCTTCGCTGCGCCAGAATGACAAGTTCACTGGGGTTGCGCCAGAATGACGAACTAAAACATGGCCCCGGCGTGGAACAAGAACAAGCAACGACGAAATGCGGGGGTCCCTTCACTACGGCGGCATAGTGCGCCGCCTCCGGTCGGGATGACGACTTCATGGGGCTGCGCCAGAATGACGAATTCGAATTCGATCTATACCTTAATTCTACCAAGCGGAGCATAACTACTATGCCAACTATTTTTCGGAGGCAAGTGGTTGATGCGATGCGAGTTAGGAGAAATTTCCGGCGTCGAGGGGCTTGACATGCGGATTTGCTGGGGCTTTTGAGGGTGGGCGACGGCGATTTTTTTGTTTCGGCGATGAGCTGTGGGCTATGAGCTATGGGCGGGAGTTTGTGGGGAGGAAGGGGTGGAGGGTTGTGGGTGGGCGGGGGCGACGTGGCGATAGGTGGGCGTGAAGCCGAGCGCGCGGGCGACGTCGAGGATGCGGTCGAAGTTGAGGTCGATGGTGGCTCCGGCTTTCTGGGTGACTTCGTCCTCGATGGGGATGTCGAAGTCGTCTGCACCGTAGAGGAGGCCTTCGAGGGCGCGCTCGTTCTGGGTGAGGACAGAGGTGCGGATGCGCGGGATGTTGTCGAGGTAAATGCGGCTGAGGGCGAGGTGGCGGAGGTACTCGGCGGTGGTGATCTCGATGTTGTGGAGCGCGGCGCCGAGCGGGGTGGACCAGGGCTTGAAGGTCCAGCAGAGGAAGCTCTCCTGGCCGCCGACCTCGTCCTGAAAGCGGCGGGTGCGGTCGAGGTGCTCGATGCGCTCGTCGATGGATTCGTCGAAGCCGATGACCATGGTGGCTGTCGTCCGTAGGCCGGCGGCGACGATGGCGGCCTGTGCCTGGAAGAACTGCTCGACGGTGTACTTGAACTTGCTGTGGCGACGGCGGAAGTCTTCGGTGAGGATCTCCGAGCCTCCACCGGTGATCCAGCGGACTCCGGCCTGCTTGAGGCGCTGGGCGGCGGCGGCGTAGGAGAGCGAGGCGTGGTCGGCGAGGTAGAGGAACTCGGCGATGGTGAAGGCGTATAGCTCGATGCGGTCTCCGTAGCGGGCGCGGATGGCGCGGACCAGATTGCAGTAGTGGTCGATGGAGAGCTGCGGGTTGAAGCCGCCGTTGAAGCCGATGAGGTCGCCTCCGAGGGCGAGAAGCTCGTCGATCTTGGCGAAGATCTGCGCCTCGGTGAGGACGTATCCGCCGGGCTGGCCGGGGAGCGCGTAGAAGGCGCAGTAGTCGCACTGGGCGACGCAGACGTTGGTGGTGTTGATGATGCGCATCAACAGATAAGTGCATGAATTGGGCGCGTGGAAGCGGGCGCGAACCTGCGAGGCGAGCGAGCGCATGTCATCGTCGCTGGCTTCGAGCCAGAGCAGGCGGGCGTCGGCGGGAGTGATGCGCTCGCGCGCGGCGACCTTGCGGCGGATTGCGGAGAGAGAGGTGCTCACAGGGCCATTCTACTTGGTTCTGCTGGACAGAATTTCGTTTCGGCTTCGTCGAGGCTTCGGAAAAGATCGGAACAAGCTCTCAAAATTCCCTCGGCGGCTAAAGCCACATTGAATAGAGCCAACTTGCGGCGGGACTAAAGTCCCGCCCTTTCAAAACGGGGACTTGTGCAGCTATGAGGGGTTGCAGGATTCGAGCGCGCGAATTGCATCGAGTGAGTTCTTCAGCGCGGTTTTGCCAATTTTTTGCTCGAACCTCTGCTGCATCCTGTCGAAGGCGGCAATGACGCGCAGCGCGCACTTTTTGCCGGCGGGCTTGAGGGCGAGCAAGTAGCCGCGTGCGTCGGCTGGATCGATGCGGCGCTGAACCAGGCCCTTCGCCTCCAGCGACGAGATGGCGTGGCTGACATTGCCGCGCGTGGTGGCGAAGGTTTCAGCGAGATGCGAGGGCTTGATGGGGCTCGGCGCTTCGAAGAAGATTGCGGCGAGGAGCAGGCCCTCCATGAAGCCGAGGCCGTCTGTGGAGAAGGCTTCGGCGGCGAGCGCGTCAAAGTGGCGAGCCGCATGCTTTACCGTGAACATGGGACTCTCGCGAAGGAAGGCTTCTATGCGCATGGCTTGTCAGATGTAGTTTACTCGATCAATTATTTATGGCAAGACAAAAGTATCGTTGTGCGGCGCTGGGGATTGGTCGATGATCGGCTTATGAAAACAAGTCTTGCGTACCTCTCTCTCTGCCTGTTCTGCGTGCGGTGCGGCATCTGCCAGCAGAGTTCCCAGCAGAGTTCTTCGAATGCCGTGCCGGCGGTTGCAGCGCCCAGTATTGCCCAGTCACAAGCGCCAATCCGCGTTGCCCAGAGCGTGCAGGTGACGACGGCGGCGGAGCCGCTGCCGATGGAGGAGAGCGATCGCTCGGTGGAGGTCCTGTTGCCGCAGAGTGGGCCGGCGGGAACGGACAGCGTGGTGGATGTGCTGCGGACGGATGCGTCGCTGAACCTGCAGGCGAGGGCGGGCGAGGGCGTGCAGGCGGACCTGGCGATTCGCGGGACTACGTTCGAGCAGTCGCTGGTGCTGGTCAACGGACTGCGCGTGGACGATCCCGAGACGGGTCACTTGAACCTCGACATTCCGGTGCCGCTGGATGCGGTCGCGCGGGTGGACGTGCTGCACGGATCGGGGTCGACGTTTTATGGATCGGACGCGATTGGCGGAGCGGTGAACCTGCTGACCAGCGCTCCGGGAGCGGGTTTGAGCGTGGTGGCGAGGTCGGGCGCGGGAAGCTATGGCTCGCTGGAGGAGCATCTGCGGGCGGATTATGCGATGGGGCCGTTTGCAGAGACGCTGTCAGGATCGCGCGATACATCCGACGGATTTATGTCCGACAGAAACTACAGCAGCAATGCGCTGGCCAGCGAGAGTTGGCTGAAGAGCGGGCTGGGTGCGACGGATGTTTTGCTGGCGGCGAGCGACAGGCCGTACGGCGCGAACGATTTTTATGGGGCGTACAACTCGTGGGAGAGGACGAAGGCGTGGCTGGCCAGCATTCAGCAGCAGTTGGGCAAAAAGACGGCGGCGAGCTTTGGCTATCTGCGGCACACCGATGAGTTTGTGCTGCTGGAGGGCCAGCCGGCGTTCTACGAGAACAACCACACGACGGCGAGCTACGAGGGCGCGGTGAGGCGGACGAATGAGATTGGGAAGAACTCGACGCTGGCCTATGGGTTGGAGGAGTCGGGGGATTCGATTCACAGCTTCAATATCTTTCAGGGCGCACAGAGCGATGCGCTGGGGGTCCATGCGCGGAATCAGGGAGCGGGGTATGCGAATCTGAGCCTGCGCGCGCTGGGACGCGCCTCGCTGTCGATTGGCGCGCGCGAAGAGATTTTGTCGGGCGGAGATTCGGTCTTCTCGCCGAGCGCGGCGGCAGCGTTTACGTTGACTAAGAGCGTTCGACTGCGTGGGTCGGCGGGACATGGCTTTCGACTGCCGACGTATACCGATCTCTACTACTCTGACCCGGCGACGAAGGGGAATGCTGCGCTGAAGCCGGAGTCGAGCTGGAGCTACGAGGGCGGGCTCGACTGGAAGCCCGCAAATGGGCGAGTGACGCTGACGGCGGTGGGCTTCCGGCTGAACGAGACGAACGCCATCGACTACTCGAAGACGCTGCCGCTGACGACGGGCGAGCTTTGGCAGGCGATCAACGTGCCGACGCTCGACATCAGCGGAGCGGAGGCGAGTGCGCGGGTGCGGATCAGCTCGGTGGAGTGGATCGAGGTGAGCTATACGGCGGCGCACTCGGGCAATCTGCCGGCGGACTATCTCTCGGAGTATGCCTTCAACTATGCGGCTCAAAATGCGGTCTTCGGCTGGACGGGGGAGTTGCCGGGAGCGTGGGGCAAGCAGGTCTCGGCGCACACGCAGGTTGAGGTGGTGCAGAAGACCGGGCAGACGGCATATCCACTGTGGGACGCGGGGTTGGCGCGGAATACGGGCAGCATCCGGCCTTATCTGCGGCTGCTGAACCTGAGCGGGACGGGATATGCAGAGATCGTCGGCGTGCCGATGCAGGGGCGGACCGTGATGGGCGGGATGGAGTGGAGCTGGCGCGGGCGGTGAGTCGAACGCATTCGATTTGGGACTCTCCACGCTCCGGGCTCCGATCCTCATATGTAACCTGCGTCACTGCGATTTACTGCCAGCGCGTATCTTATGGGGGTTTATGGAGGAGTCAATCATGGCAGAAATCGCTACGAAAAATGTTGTTACGGTTCGGAATTTACTGAGCGCTCTTGAGGGTGAGTCGAATGCGAACGCCAAGTACAACGCATTTGCCATCAAGGCCGATGCGGATGGATTGCGCGGAGCGGCCAGCCTATTTCGCGCCGCGGCGCGGGCGGAGCATATCCACGCTGGCAACCACGCGCGGGTCATTCTCCAGTTAGGCGGAGAGGTTGCGTTCAATATCCACGAGATCGCGGTTGGCAGCACGCTGGAGAACCTGAAGGCGGCGCTGGCGGGCGAGCAGTACGAGATCGCCACAATGTACCCGGAGTTCATCGCCGAGGCGACGAAGCACAACAATGCCTCGGCCATCCGCACCTTCCACAACGCGATGGAGGCCGAGAAGACGCACGCCCGGCTCTATAGCGAGGCGATCGCGCTGCTGGAGGCGTGCAAGAAGGACGCCTGGATCGGTAAGCCGCGTGACTTCTTCGTCTGCCCGGTCTGCGGCTACACCTCGGAGACGCCGGACGAGCACGACCGCTGCCCGGTATGCAACACTCCCTGGGATAAATTCCAAGTCGTGCGGTAGCAGTTCGGAAGTTGTCCAATAAATCGAGGCGGAGTGAGCAGGCAAAATAAAGAAGCGGAGTGAGCGGGCTGATCTTGCCTGCTCACTCCGACCCACTATGCGATGGCGGCGGCGACGAGGGCTTTGGCTTCGGATTGGATTTGGGTGAGGTGGGCTTGGCCGTTGAAGCTTTCGGCGTAGATCTTGTAGACGTCTTCGGTGCCGGAGGGGCGGGCGGCGAACCAGCCATTTTCGGTGGTGACCTTAAGGCCGCCGATGGGGGCGTGGTTGCCGGGGGCTTCGGTGAGGATCGCGGTGATGGGTTCGCCGGCAAGGGTGGTTGCGGTGACCTGCTTGGCGCTGAGTTTGGCGAGCTTGGCCTTCTGCTCCGGCGTGGCCGCGGCGTCGATGCGCTGGTAGATCGGCGAGCCGTACTTTGCGGTGAGGTCGAGGTAGAGCTGGCCGGGATCTTTGCCAGTGACCGCTGTCATCTCGGCGGAGAGCAGGCCCATGATGAGGCCGTCCTTGTCCGTTGTCCAAACTGCCCCGTCGCGGCGCAGGAAGCTGGCTCCGGCGGACTCTTCTCCGACGAAGCCGAGCGAGCCGTCGATGAGGCCGTCGACAAACCACTTGAAGCCGACGGGGACTTCCAGCATTGGGCGGCCGAGGCCCTTGGCGACGCGGTCGATGATGGACGACGAGACCAGCGTCTTGCCGATGCCGACGTTCTGCTTCCACTCCGGCCGGTGCGTGAAGAGGTACTGGATGGCGACGGCGAGGTAGTGGTTGGGGTTGAGCAGGCCGGCGGTGCGGGTGACGATGCCGTGACGGTCGTGGTCGGTGTCGCAGGCCCAGGCTACGTCGAATTTGTCTTTATTCGCGATCATGCTGGCCATCGCGAACGGAGAGGAGCAGTCCATGCGGATGCGTCCGTCCCAGTCGAGGGTCATGAAGCGGAAGGTGGGATCGACGTAGGGGTTGAGGACTGTCGAAGGCGAGCTTGTACTTCTCGGCGATGCGCGGCCAGTAGTAGACGCCCGCGCCACCGAGCGGATCGACCGCGAGCTTCAGCGTGGTGTCGGCGAGCGGGGCGAAGTCGATGACGTTGGCGAGGTCGTTGACGTAGGCGGTGATGTAGTCGTGGCGATGAGTGGTGTCGGCGGCGAGCGCGCGGGTGTAGGGGATGCGCTTGATGCCATCGAGCTTCTTGGCGATAAGGTCGTTGGCGCGGTTCTCGATCCACTTGGTGACACTGGTGTCTGCGGGGCCACCGTTGGGAGGGTTGTACTTGAAGCCGCCGTCCTCGGGGGGATTGTGCGAGGGAGTAATCACGATGCCGTCCGCCCACTGCGGGTTCCATCGCTGGCGCTTTTTGCCAGAAGTTCCTGCGAGGGCGTCTTGCCGCCGTTGAGCTTCGCGTTATATGTCAGGATGGCGTGGGAGAGCGCGGGGGTGGGGGTGTAGGCCAACTGGTCGTCGATGAAGACTTCGATGGAGTTGGCCGCAAGAACCTCCAGCGCGGTGGCGAAGGCTGGCTCGGAGAGTGCGTGGGTGTCCTTGGCGAGGAAGAGCGGGCCAGAGATTTTGTTGGCCCGGCGGTAGTCGGCGATAGCCTGGCTGATGGCGGCGATGTGGTCTTCGTTGAAGGAGGCGGCAAACGCCGAGCCGC
This sequence comes from uncultured Acidobacteriaceae bacterium, assembly GCA_963828115.1. Lineage (GTDB taxonomy): Bacteria > Acidobacteriota > Terriglobia > Terriglobales > Acidobacteriaceae > Edaphobacter. The sequence continues at coordinate 48,052 of CAWHDN010000007.1, read as the reverse complement.
GGTGGCCGGAGGTTCCAAAGGCCACGCGCTGGGCTGGAACGGCGGGGTCTGGGTGCAGGGAGTAGTAGGCGGTGACGAGGCGGGGAGTGTTGACCAGAGTGTCGAGTGCAGGGCGGGTTCCGGGCTGATTGGGGGCTTGGTTGGACATGAGTATTGGGGTCTCCGCGCGGATTGGGCCGGTGATTGCAGTCTATGAGATGGCGGGCAAGAAAGGAAATCGAAGGAGCGTTCGCAATCGTGAGGAGTATAGGCAGGGCAGAGATGGAGGGTTGAGGCGAAAAGGCTTGCTATTCAGGCTGGAGTGTCCTAAAACGGTACAAATCTAACTCTGTCTTGTGCCATGAACTCGCCATGCCTGCAAGTGGCCAGGGGACAGCGTGAATCGTCGAGTAGGGAACGTTGAAACAGGTGTGGATCTCCCCGGCCGGTCTTCGGACCAATCGGAACAGAGCTTCGCAACTGGGGTCACCTGGAGCTGGGATGGGCGGGTGGAGTGGGCTGAAATTTGATCGTTGCCTGAGAGTAGCTCCGCGTGTGGGCTTGGGATTGGCAATGATGTTGTGGACGGCGGTGCCGGGGTGGGGCGCTGAGCCGGCACTGGTGGCCGATACGCATGTGAACAGCGCACTGCCCACGGTTAATAGCGGGGCAATCTCCAATCTGAATGTTGGCGGGGGCTATACGACTCTGCTTCAGTTTGACCTGTCGCTGTTGCCGGCGGGGACGACCGCGAGCCAGGTGTCGCGCGCTGTGCTGCGACTCTACTGCAACCGGGTGACGACGCCGGGGCTGGTGACCTTTGCGCCGATCAACGGGGCGTGGGGCGAGTACAGCGTGACCTATGCGACCGAACCTGCGGTCGGCAGCGCAGCCGGAGTCTTCCCGGTGAGCCAGGCTGGGGCGTTCGTCGCGGTGGACGTGACCGCGATGGTGCAGGGATGGATCAGCTTACCGGCAACGAACAATGGACTGGCGCTCTCGGCTGGAACGGCCATGGTGCAGTTCGACAGCAAGGAGAACGACCTGACGGCCCACGCATCAACGCTCGATGTGGAGTTGGTGGATGCGGGGCCGGCGGGGGCGACTGGAGCTACAGGGGCGATTGGGCCGCAAGGGATTCCAGGGGCAACCGGAACTGCGGGGGCGATTGGGCCGCAAGGGCCAGCGGGAGCGACTGGCGCTACTGGCCCGGCTGGATCGACAGGTGCTCCGGGGGCGACTGGGCTGCAAGGGCCAGCGGGACCGGCTGGGCCAGCGGGCAGCGGCAGCGGGCTGGATTACCAGGGAACGTACGCGTCGACGTCGAACTACGGACTGAGCGATGTGGTGGTGTATCAGGGGTCTGCATATATTTCGCTGATCGCGGGGAACCATGGGAACACCCCGCCGCTCAGTCCGGCGGATTGGGGGCTGCTGGCATCGGCGCAGATCGGAGCGACCGGGCCGCAGGGGCCTCCGGGATTCGTCTATCAGGGAACGTACGCTTCGACGACGAACTACAACCTGGGCGACGTGGTGGTGTGGCAGGGATCGAGCTATACGTCGCTGATCGCCAGTAACCACGGCAATACGCCGAGCCTCAGCCCGCAGCAGTGGGGAGTGCTGACGGCGCAGGGGCCAGCAGGGCCGGCGGGCTCGACGGGCGCGACCGGAGCAGCAGGGCCGCAGGGAGCGCCGGGAAGCGTGGGGCCTCCCGGCGAGAAGGGCAATCAGGGAGATCAGGGGATTGCAGGGCAGGCAGGAGCGCAGGGGATTCCCGGAGCAACCGGCGCGCCGGGCCTGAGCGGGCCGATGGGGCCACAGGGACCGGCCGGGCCGGTGGGGCTGTCGTTTCAGGGGGTCTACTCGTCGGTGACGAACTACGCGCTGGGGGATGGGGTTCGCTATAACGGCGCGGACTACGTCTCGTTGCAGGCGAGCAATAACGGGAATACGCCGGACCAGAGCCCGATCTGGTGGGCGTTCTTTGCGCAGGACGGAGCGGCGGGTGCGACCGGGTCGCAAGGGCCGATTGGATTGACCGGGCCGCAGGGGCCGATTGGTTTGACCGGAGCGCAGGGAATTTCCGGGCCAAACGGGGCGACCGGGCCGCCGGGGATGACCTACAAAGGCGCGTGGACTACCGGGACGGGATACTCCGCCAACGATTCTGTCAGCTACAACGGATCAACCTACATCGCACTGAGTGGCAACACGTCGGAGAGGCCGGACAACTTTCCCGGGGATTGGTCGCTGATGGCGGCGGCTGGCGCGCAGGGGCCACAGGGACCTCCCGGCGCGGCAGGGACAAACGGAGCAGCGGGCGCAACCGGGCCTGCCGGGCCGACGGGAGCGACGGGAGCGAGCGGCCCTCCGGTGACCTTCCAGGGTGGCTGGCTGACTGGCACCTCGTACGCGCTGGGCGATGCGGTGAGCTACAGCGGCGCCAGCTACATTGCGCTCCAGGCAAACGTGGGCCGCGAGCCGGACGTCAGCCCGGCGTACTGGGGGTTGCTGGCTGCGGCAGGAGCGACCGGGCCAGCGGGCGCAACCGGACCGCAGGGATTGCAGGGGCCGACCGGAGTTGCGGGCGCGGCTGGAGCGACAGGCGCGACCGGGCCGGCGGGACCGCAGGGGCCAGTGGGCACGACCGGAGCAACCGGACTGACCGGGGCAGCCGGAGCCACGGGCGCGACAGGACCAGCCGGCCCAACCGGCGCTAACGGAATCAATGGAACCAATGGGGCAGCCGGAGCCACCGGAGCAGCCGGAGCCGTGGGGATGAACTTTAAAGGCGCGTGGGTTACCGGCTATGGCTACGCGGCGAACGATGCGGTGACCTACGGCAACCCGGCCTCGACGTATATCGCGCAGAGCGGCAACACGTCGCAGGAGCCGGACAACTATCCCGGAGTCTGGACGGTGATCGCGCAGGCGGGCGGCGCGGGGCCGACCGGCGCACAAGGCGCGGCGGCGACCGTAAGCGTTGGCACAGTGACAACCGGCGCGGCGGGCAGTTCGGCTTCAGTCATCAACACTGGAACCAGTTCAGCGGCGGTGCTGAACTTCACCATTCCACAGGGCGCGGCGGGTGCGGCGGGAAGCGGCGGAGGTGGTGGTGGTGGAACCAGCGGGATTCCGTTCGCGTCGGTGTATCACTCTGTCTCCTACGTCTCAAACTACCCCTACTTTTCGGTGAACAACTCGAATGGGAGCACCACCGAGTCCACGCCAAATTCGGTCCTGACCTGGGTCCCGGCGGGTTGTACGGCAACGGCGCTGAATGTCTTCTCCGAGCAAGGGGGAACGATCACGGTGACGCTACGCATCGGCACCACTCCGGGAAACATGACCGGCAGTACAGACCTCACCTGCCCGGCGACAACTGGCAATTCGTGTTCCGTGACCGGCAGCGATGCGGTTCCCGCGGGCGGCTTTGTGGACCTGGTTATCAGCGGCGCCAACAACACCCCTGCTGGGGTGTGGACTGCGCTGGCGTGCAATTGAATCTGCTCGCGCCAACCAGCCCGCTTCCTTGCTCCGAATGCTGACTTCCCCACTCACAGCGTAAGATTTGGCTAGATGACAACGCAGCCGATTCTCGTCACCAGCCGCGCCAACGCGCGGGTCAAGCAGCTTCGCGCGGCCTTCGCTGGTCACGCGCGGCTGAGCGGCGGCCTGGTCGCCATCGAAGGCGAAAATCTGCTGCGCGAGGCGCTCGACAGCGGACTTCCGCTGAAGACCATCTTCCTCAGCGAGCGCGTCGCGCCGCCTGCATGGCTTCCGCGCGGCGTTGAGTTGCTGGTTCTGGCTGAGGAGGTCTTCGCCAGCGCGGTCGATACGCAGCACCCGCAGGGGATCGCGGCGCTGCTGGTGCCTCCGGTCTGGAAGATCGAGTCCGCGCTCCCCGCAAACGATAACGCTGCGCTGCTGCTGGTCGCCGCGGGCCTGCAGGACCCGGGCAACCTGGGCACGCTGATTCGCTCGGCGGAGGCGTTCGGCGCGACTGCGGTTCTTACCACCGCGGGCACGGTGAGCGAGTGGAACCAGAAGGCCGTGCGCGCCTCGGCCGGATCGGTCTTCCGCGTTCCCGTCGTTGCGATCACAGCCGAAGAGCTGATCGCGCTGAAGTCGCGGGGCGTGCGCCTGCTGGCCGCGGTTGCGCCCAACGCCGACTCCGGTTCCGAGTCCGCCGCTGACGCCGGCCTCACCAACGCCTGCGCTCTGATGATCGGCAACGAGGGCGCGGGGCTTGGCGAGGAGTGGCTCGCGCTGGCGGACGCGCGCATCTCCATTCCCACACCCGGTCGCGTGGAGAGCCTCAACGCGGCGGTCGCCGGATCGCTGCTTCTCTACGAAGCCTCGCGGCAACGGGAGGCCGCGCAACTACGCGCCGCATCTCAACCAACAACCAGCAACTAACAACCAGCAACCGCCTTTATGAACCTCTTCAACCCCACTCCCGACGATGCCGCAGCGCAGGCCAGCCACGCGCCGCTGGCCGATCGCATGAGGCCGCGCTCGCTGGATGAGTTCGTAGGCCAGGAGCATCTGCTGGGGCCGGGCAAGCCGCTCTCGCTCGCCATCGCGCACGACGACCCCACCTCGATGATCTTCTGGGGGCCTCCCGGCACGGGCAAGACGACGCTGGCCAAGATCATCGCCGCGATGACGCAATCGACATTCATCGAGTTCTCCGCCGTAATGTCCGGCATCAAGGAGATCAAGCAGGTGATGGTGGCGGCGGAGAAGGCCGCCGGATTCCGTTCGCGCACGATCCTGTTTGTCGACGAGATCCATCGCTTCAACAAGGCGCAGCAGGACGCGTTTCTGCCCTATGTGGAGCGCGGCGCGATCCGGCTGATCGGCGCCACCACCGAGAACCCCTCGTTCGAGCTGAACGCCGCGCTGCTCTCGCGCTGCCGCGTCTACACGCTGCTGGCGCTCAGCGAGGCGCAGATCGTCGCGCTGCTCCACCGCGCGCTCGGCGATGTGGCTCGTGGACTCGGCGCGTCTGGAGTTGCCACCGATGAAGACGCTCTCGCAACCATTGCGTCCTACGCCAGCGGCGACGCGCGCAACGCGCTTAATGCGCTGGATGTGGCGGCGAATCTAGCTGGCGAGGAGGCGGAACGGCGCATCACAAAAGAGATTGCGGCAGAGGCGTTGCAGCGCCGCGTTCTGCTCTACGACAAGCAGGGCGAGCAGCACTACGACATCATCTCCGCACTGCACAAGAGCGTGCGCAACTCCGACGTGGACGCCTCGCTCTACTGGCTGGGGCGCATGTTGCAGGCCGGCGAAGACCCCATGTACGTTGCGCGCCGCATCGTTCGCATGGCGGTGGAGGACGTTGGACTGGCCGCACCCGAGGCGCTCAACCTGTGCCTATCCGCGCGCGACGCGATGCACTTCCTCGGCTCAGCCCGAGGGCGATCTCGCGCTGGCGCAGGCCATCGTCTATCTCGCGCTCGCGCCCAAGTCGAACGCGGTCTACACCGCCTACGGGGCTGTGCGCGGCGACATCGAAGCCACCGCCGCCGAGCCCGTCCCGCTGCACCTGCGCAATGCGCCCACCAAGCTGATGAAGTCGCTCGACTATGGCAAGGGATACCAGTACGCGCACAATGTGGAGGGCCGTGTGGCCGACATGGAGTGCCTGCCGCCGTCGCTCGCCAGCCGCCGCTACTACCACCCCACGCAGGAGGGCCGCGAGAAGCTGCTGGCCCAGCGCATGGACGAGGTCGCGCGCATCCGCGCGGGCAAGCACAAGCCGAAATAATTTACCCCATCCTCTCTGAGTTCCCTTGCAGAGGATGGGGCGAATGTGGAGTGAAATCCGGTGGTCGATTCGCTATGCCTCGCGCGCGTGCCTGCGCCTTCAGAAGAGACCGCAGCCCGCAATGCCGGATGCGACCAGCAGCAAACTGGACGGCTCGGGTACCTCGCCGGTGGCCAGCGTCGTATCTGGTGGGACGATGGGTGGCAGAGTGCTACCGCCGGCCGGGGGTGAAACAGGGGCCAGGGCCTGCGGGATTGATGGAGAATCGGATGGCCATGAGATGGCTGTCGAATCGGGCGAGCCCTGCCCGGACGGAACTTCTGTCACCTCCGGCGGCGTCAAGTCCGGAATGTAAGGCTGCGTCGCGTCCATGTCAGAATAATCCTCAGACGGAGGCCCTTCGCTGTCGACCGAAGCGCGGAGCAATTCGGTAATGACAGGATTGGGCGGGACCGCGCAGGCAAAGTTCACCTTGTCCATGGCCTCCTGCGTAGTCATCACATACCGTGGCCGCTGGACCTTCGGGTTGGGCTTCCAGTTGGGATGGCCGGTTCGCCATCTTGCCCAGGCCAGCGCGGTTGCTTTGCTGACACGTTTGCGTACCGGCGTGGTGACGTAGTCGCTTACATAGCGTTGGCAGTTCGGCGAGGCATTGACCGCAAAGGCACCAATAGCCGCGGGAAACAGAACTGAGAGAAGTACAACAGATAGAACCCAAAAACGAGAAATATTCATTTAGGACCTTTAGACCTACTCGTCTATATGCTGTTGGTTATTTATTCAAACCATTTATATTCAATTACTTATCAGCAGCGACGAAATTGCGAAGAAATCCATGCAAGCCATAAACGTGCTATGGCTTGGATTAAAGTTATGAACAAGCTCTATATAGTGCGGTTCGTGGCGCGCTTCGGAATTGAAGAGTACCTCACCCAGGTACGTTTATGTTGCCCTAAATTGCGACATCATCTTAGAGGAAGCGTGCAATTCTTGCGGTAACTGTTAGATGAAGTGTCCAGATCAATTGATTCGCCGGATGCGTATTTTTCTAGTTCCACCGCGATGGTAGAGCGATACCCAATTCACTCGGCCTCATACAGGATCACAGTGCCTTACGATTCGCAAGGACACGAGACAGCCCTATAGCTTTGCGTCGCGCTCGATTGCCGCCAGCACCAGCCCCTTGGTCAGCAACTCGGGCAGCACATTCGGCGCACTGTTTGCGGCAGCGGGATAGAGAACGTACGTCGGCACGCCGGCGCGGCCCAGCGAGGCGAGCTTCTGTGTGATATCGGGATCGCCGTTGGTCCAGTCGGCCTTGAACAGCACAAAGTTGTGCGCGCGCAGCGCGTTCTCTACATCCGCCGACCGCAGCACCGCACGCTCGTTGAACTGGCAACTGAGGCACCACGCAGCGGTGAAGTCGATGAAGACCGGATGGCCCGCGGCGCGCGCTGCGTCGAGCGATTGCTGTGAGTACGGCTGCCAGACGAGGGCCGCGTTTGCGGTTGCGTTTGAAGCAGACGCGCTTGTCTGCCCAGCGTTCTGCTGCGTTGCGCTTGACTGAACCGGAACTTCTGTCCGCTCCGCGTTGCGCGTCTGCGAGAGCGGAATCGCCAGTCCCAGCGCAATCAACACGAGCGCAGCGATCCGGCTCGCCCACTTCGCCGGCCATCGGCCCAGCGCCCACCCCGCAATCGCCAGCAGCAGGAAACAGGCCAGCAGCAGCGCCATCTGGTCCACGCCGCCGCTCGCGTGCAACTGGCCGTACACCCACGCCAGCCAGATCGCGGTTGCAAACAGCGGCACTGCGGTCAGTTGTTTCAGAATCTCCATCCACGCACCCGGGCGAGGCAGTACGCGCACCCACGCCGGTTGCCAGCTCAGCAGCAGATACGGCGCGGCCAGTCCCAGCGCAAGCGCCGTAAACACCGCGAAGGTCACCGCTGCCGACTGCGTCAGCGCGAATCCAATCGCCGCGCCCATCAGCGGAGCGGTGCACGGAGTCGCCACCACGGTGGCCAACACGCCGGTGAAGAAGCTGCCTGCGTAGCTCTGCTTCCCTTCCCCAGTCTTGTCCTGGTCAGGTCGATCTACCAATGAACTGCCCACCGATGTCAGCGACAGTCCGATCTCGAACTGCCCCGCCAGAGAAAGCGCGAGCAGGAAGATCAGCGACGCAAGCAGCGCGATGAAGACGGGCGACTGCAACTGGAAGCCCCATCCCGCGTGGCCTCCGGCGGCGCGCAGAACAAGCAGAGCGGCTACGATGCTCCAGAACGAAAGCAGGATTCCCAGCGCGTAGAACAAACCGTGTCGACGCAAATGCACTCGGCTCTGGCTCGAACTCTGCACCAGCGCAAGCCCCTTCAGAAAGAGAACGGGGAAGACGCACGGCATCAGGTTGAGCAGAATGCCGCCGAGAAAGGCCAGGCCGATCGCGCCAATCGCCGTAGTGCTCGTCGCAGCGCCGCTGCCTGCGGGCGCAATCTCGCCGGGAACCACAGGCACGGTCACGTTGTATGCCACCGTGTCGCTCAGCTTCACCAGCCCATGCAACTGCGCGGGCGTCTGCGCGAGCGTGTCATCGCGCACCAGATCGATGCGCACGCCGTCCGCCAGCGGCGTAATCTTCTGCGTCGCCGCATTCGCAATCACACCCGTGTCGAAAGGATAGAACTCCGCCTTCGCGTCACTTCTTACTCCATGCAGTATCAGGGAGAACTTGCCCTTACTCACGTTTACCAGCGCAGTCGACCTAGCGGGCAGATTCTTGGGTTGATTCTGCACCGCGTACATAAGGGAATCTTGTAGTGGAGATCCCAGCCAACTACCGACTCCTCCTTTAGGCGCGTCAAACAGCTCTGGTTCAACTATGTAATCAAACCCTAGTAACGCATTTCCGGGGATGCACACCTCGCGACAAACGAGCCAATTCACGTTGGCCGTCAGATGAACCTTCTTCGATGCAAGATCTTTAGCCAGTGTAAGGCGAATCGGGAGCGCAACCTTCCCTTCGTATCCGTAATCCATCAGCGGACCGAGCGGCAGCCGCTTCGGAATCGGAAACAACATCTGCTCAGCCGTTATGCCTGCAGGCAATGTCCATTTCACGCTTGGTGGCTCGCCGGAATCTCCCGGATTTACCCAATAAACATGCCAGCCCGGTTCAAGCTCAAAATAAATTCCCGACCATACTTGTCCATATCCAGCACTCGTAGCAAACCACGACGGCGCAACAAGAGCGACTTCTAAATGAGGAGCCTTAGCCGCAAACCAACGCCCATCCCCCACAGTCTTGATCTGCGAGCGCGCGTTCGCGGCGGCGGCAACGCCGAAGATTGCCAGCAGCAGCGCAAGAACAGTTCGTCGAACTCTCACGGTATTCCCCGCATCTCTTCGTCTCCTCGTGACTATGCGATCTCGTCGTCCTCGATTGCGGCCGGGAAATTCCCTTCGCGCCTCATGCGCAGATAGCCTCGGATGAAGGGCTCCAGATCGCCATCCAGCACGCGGTCCACATCACCAACTTCGACGCGTGTGCGCAGGTCCTTCGCCATGCGATAGGGCTGCAACACATAGCTGCGAATCTGCGAGCCGAAGCCGATCTCCAGCTTGGAGTCCTCGATCTTGCGCGACGCGGCCTTCTTCTTGTCCAGCTCGTACTCGTAGAGCTTCGACCGCATCATCTTCATTGCCTGATCTTTATTCTTGTACTGCGAGCGCTCGTTCTGGCAGCCAGTGACCAGGCCCGTAGGAATGTGCGTGATGCGCACGGCGGAGTCGGTTGTATTCACATGCTGCCCGCCCTTGCCGCTGGAGCGATAGGTGTCGATGCGCAGGTCTTCCACCTTGAGATCGATCACGATCGTCTCGTCGATCTCCGGGCTGACGAAGACGCTGGCGAAGCTCGTATGCCGCCGCTTGGCCGAATCAAACGGCGAGATGCGCACCAGCCGGTGCACGCCTGATTCTCCGCTCAGCAATCCGTAGGCGAATTCGCCCGTGATGGTGAACGTCGCCGACTTGATCCCCGCCTCGTCGCCGTCCTGAACCTCGTGGATGTTGGTGCGGAAGCCCTGCCGCTCGGCCCAGCGCAGGTACATGCGCATCAGCATCTCAGCCCAATCCTGACTCTCCGTGCCGCCCGCGCCGGGATGCACGGTGACGATGGCGTTCAGCGGATCGGTCTCGCCCGAGAGCATCGTCTTCGATTCGAGCTTCTCGGAGAACTCGACCAGCGCGGGAATCTCGCGTTCGAGGTCGGGCTCTGTCGCCTCGCCTTCCTTCGCCAGCTCGAAGTAGGCCTCGATGTCGTCGGAGCGGCGGAGGAGTTCGGCGTCGTCGGCCAGCAGCGTCTCCAGCCGCTTGCGCTCGCGCATCAACGGCTGCATACGCGCCGCATCTGCCCACACACTGGGGTCGGCGATCTTCTCTTCGATGACTGCCAGTTCACGCTTCAGTCGGGCCGAGTCAAAGATACTCCCGCAGCTCGCGAACCCGCTCGCGCACCGGGGAGTATCGGTATTCCAGATCGTCGATCATCCTGCTAGTTTACGGCATCCGCGAGTTTACAGCGGACAGCTCAGCGTTCAATCCGCTGAGTCCGCAAGCAGAATCCGCAAATCGCGCAGGTTATGCCCCGTCGGTCCAGTGACAACAGCAGCTCCGGCCTCACTCAGCCACGTAGACGAATCGAACTCAGCCAGCGCGCGCAGCGCAGATTCACGAGTCGCGTCGCAATCAATCGTGCGCACGTCCACAATCGCGCCCGCAGCGTCGCTGTTGCCGTCGATGCCATCGGAGCCGGCGGAGAGGATGGCGAGTGGACCGTCCTCGGGCCGCAGTTGCGAGGCCATGTAAAGCGCGAAGTGTTGATTGCGCCCGCCCCGCGCACCCGCGCCCGCCGCCTCCACGCGAACCGTAACTTCGCCCGCAGAGATCAAACAGACCCGCGTGTGCTCGCGGCGAAGTTCGCGCAGCCGCTTGAGCAGAGTTTTCGCAGCCGCGTCATAGCTCCAGTCATCGCACGCATTGTCGATGACCGCATAAAATCCTAGCCGCTCTGCATGTCCGCACGCGGCCTCTGCCATCTCATCGCTATCCAGCAGCTTGCAGACGCGCGCGTTCAACTCGCTCGGCTTGGGCGTCTCCGGCAGCTCCGCCGCGAAGAATCGCCGCACCGATGCAGGAAATCGCTCCATCAATCCATACCGCGCCAGAATCTCGCGGCACTCAGCAACAGTTGTGGTATCGCCAATCGTCGGCCCCGAGCCGAGCGCGTCCAGATGCGCGGGTGGCACATCGGAGACAAGCAGCGAGAGCGTCTGCGCGCCGCCCGCGGCCAGCGCAAGCCGTCCTCCCTTCACCGCTGAGAAGTGTTTGCGGACGCAGTTCATCTCCACAATCGACGCGCCGCTATGCACCAGCGCGCGGTGGAACGCAATCGTGTCGTCGAGCGAGATCGCGGCGTCCAGCGGCAGCTCCATCATCGCCGAAGCCCCGCCGCTGAGCAGAAAGATGAACAGCGCGTCGTCTTCCGATGCATCGTCCAGCGCGTGCAGCATCTTGAGTGCGGCCCCCGCTCCGGCAAACGACGCCTCATTCGGCACGGGATGTCCTCCGCAAAAATACTGAATCGTAGCGGGCAGATTCACCGGTCGCTCCGGCGCAATCAGCACGCCTTGCAACTCGCATGAGGTCGGCAACCGCAGTCGCGCCAGCAGCGCGTTCAGCATCGCCGCCGCAGCCTTTCCCACCGCAACAACACGCACTCGCCGCAGCCGGTCGAGCGCAATCGCTTCGCCGCCCTCCACCAACAGCCGCGCACCTCGTCGCATCGGCAACCACGCGCAGCTTGCGGTCGAAGGCGCGCTCGATGCTGCACTCCGCCAGCGCCTGCGCGAAGAGCGTGCGCGCAATTTCCTTCAGATTTTCCAAGTCAATTCCAATCTGTGCTTCGAGTGCAAAACAAACTAAATCAAATACGGGGATTCTTCGCTTCGCTCAGAATGACAAGCAATGTTAGTACAGGCAGATTCATTCTGCCACCTGCGCGAATGCGTACGGCCCATCGGGAATCAGCGCGACGCGCGCGCCAGCGGGCAGGCCATCGAGCAGCGCGGCGACCGCCTGGTTCACATCGGAGAAGCAGTGCTCGCCCAGCGCGCCGATCTGCTGCGGCGAAACGCCGGGAGTGTAGATAAGAATCTCGTTTCTCAGCCCGGCCAGCGCAATCTTCTCCAACTGCCACTGGTCGATAACGACCGGCGCTCTCGCAATCTGGTCCAGGAACTGCTGCGCCCCTGCGTAGCTGCGCAGCATCGCGGCGAACTCCGGCGAGCCGATCCCCTCGGCGCACTCGCACAGCAGCAGAATTTTTCCGCCGGGCCGGACGATGTGGTGCGCGGCGTGGATGCCCTTCAGCGACTGGTAGAAGGTAAGGTCGAGCGGATGTCCGGCGGCGCTGGCAATGGCCGCGTCGAAGAACTGAGGCACCCGCGTTATCGTGGACGAACGAACGAAGTCGACTCCCGCGGCGTGGGCCGGCTCCGGCGCGCCGGCAAAGACGCCGCAGATGGCGCGCTGCTGCGTAAGCGCCACGTCCAGCAGGAAGTCGTGGCGCGCCATGCGCACCACCTCCAGCAGCTCGGCGTGCAGCGGGTTACCCTCGACGGATCCCTCGTTCGCCAGCGGCTCGCGCATGAAGCATGGAGAGTGCAGCACCTGGATCGTCTGCTGCGCGGCCAGTCCCGGCGCAATCAGCTTGCGTCCGCCGGAAAAGCCCAGCATCCAGTGCGGTTCAATGAAGCCAAGCGTGATGTGCAGATCCGCATCCAGAAAGCGCCGGTCGATATACACCGGTGTTCCGCTGGCGGTCGCGCCCAGCGAGCGATGGTCGTCCATCGCGCGCGCGTCATGGTTGACCACACGATAGCGCGCCGCAATCTCCCGCCCAAGGATCGATTTAATTTCATCGCCGGTCGCGCAGCGATGCAGGCCGGTCGCAATTAGAATCGTGACGCCGTCCACGGGAATGCCCGCGGCGTGCAGCCGCTCCAGCAGCGGCGGCAGCGTCTGATGGTTCGGCGCGGGCCGCGTGATGTCGCAGACAGAGATGGCCGCGGTGCGCTTCCCCGCCGCAAGTTCAGCCAGCGGCTTCGATCCGATGGGGTGGTCCAGTGCCGCGCCGATGGCCGATGCAGAGTCCGCCAGCGCGACGGCCGAACGAGCCCTCGACAACCGAGTACCGCGGCCCATCGGGAAGAGAGACCGTCAGACCTGTCTTGCCAAAGGCGAACGCAGTTTGCATGGGCGCCAGCTCCGATGCGTTACTTGTCGGTGAGCGCGGCCACTCCCGGCAGAGTTTTGCCTTCGAGGAATTCGAGCGACGCTCCGCCACCGGTGGAGATGTGCGTGATCTTGTCCGCAACCCCGGCCTGCTTGACCGCGGCGACCGAGTCTCCGCCGCCCACGATGCTGGTGGCTTCAATATTCGCCGCAACAAGCTCGGCGATGGCGTTGGTGCCGTGGGCAAACGGTGCAAGCTCGAAGACGCCCATCGGGCCGTTCCACAGGATGGTGCGCGCGTCGGCGATCTCCTTGGCGAAGAGATCGATCGTCGCGGGGCCAATGTCCAGCGCCATAAGGTCGGCGGGGAACGCGCCCTTGCCGCTGAAGATCTGCGTCTTGGCGTCGGCGGCGAACTTGTCGGCGAGAACGTGGTCAACCGGCAGCAGCAGCTTGACGCCCTTCGCCTTGGCCTTCCCCAGCGCCGCCTTGGCGACGTCGATCTTGTCGGCCTCGATCAGCGACTTGCCGGTGGCCTGGCCCAGCGCGTTGAGGAAGGTGTAGGCCATACCGCCGCCAATCAGCAGCGTGTCTGCCTTGTCCAGCAGGTTGTCGATCACGTCGATCTTGCCCGAGATCTTCGATCCGCCGATGATGGCGACAAAGGGACGATCAGGCTCGGTGAGCACCTTGCCCAGGAAGTTCAGCTCTTTTTCCATCAGCAGGCCGGCGGCTGACTGTGCAACAAAGTGGGTGATGCCCTCGGTGGAGGCGTGGGCGCGGTGCGCGCTGCCGAAGGCGTCGTTGACATACACGTCGCACAGCTCGGCGAGCTGCTTGGCGAAGGCCGGATCGTTGGCCTCCTCTTCCTTGTGGAAGCGCAGGTTCTCCAGCAGCAGCGTCTGCCCAGACTCCAGCTCGCGCGCCATCTCCTTGGCAATCTCGCCGACGCAGTCGGGCGAGAAGGCCACGTTCTCCGACTCGTTGAAGAGCTTGTCCAGCAACTGGCGCAGTCGCGTGGCCACGGGGCGCAGGCTCATCGACTCCACCACCTTGCCCTTGGGGCGTCCCAGGTGCGAGCAGAGAATGACCTTGGCCTGGTGGCGCAGCGCATATTCGATCGTAGGCAGTGTCTCGCGGATGCGCGTGTCGTCGGTGATGGCGCCGTCCTTCAGCGGAACATTGAAGTCGACGCGGATGAGCACGCGCTTGTTGGCAAGGTCGAGGTCGCGAATCGAGAGCTTTGGCATACAGACAGAATATGTTGTTTTGCCCCCGATGGGAACCCGCGGATGCAAGATGCCCCTTCGCGCCGGCCGTGGCCCACTCGTGCGCCGGAGAATTCACCCGCGCGAAACACCCTTGCGAAACCTGCCTCAGGTGCTCGCCGCGAACAGCGAGAGGAACAGCGCGACAAAAGAGATGGCTGCGGAGACCATTCCCACCCAGCGTTGCCTGCCCCCGCCAAAGCCGAACAGAACTACCGCGACCGGAGAGATTACGAACGCGTAGAACATCCCCTTCATCCCCGCGTCGATAAACCATCGCTGTTTCGCGGCACCGGAAAGAAACTGAATTCCAAGCAGAAAGATCGGCACTGCCACCGCCGACACCGCGCCCAGCGCCAGCCCAGCGTGCCACACCCACCAGCGCCATGCAGCCACATCCGGGCGCCACACTCTGCGCTTCCACAGCAGGATTACAGTCAGCACGGGAGGCGTCACATAGCTCATCATCAATAGCCCAAACAGCGCCGCGTTCAGCGATTGGTCCAGCACGCCTTGCAGCCATTGGAAGCGCACGATCCCTCGCCTATTCCCGCGCCCTGCGCGCCTCTACTCATTCTCCGCAGCGGACTCTTCGCCGCCGCCGGTGGTCACTGGAAGCGTGCCGGGATGGCCCTTGACGCGCACCACCGTGATCTTCTCGAAGCCTTCCTTGAAGGTGGGCGGCTTCAATCGCTCGGCCATCTTGTGCATCACCTCGTCGCTCACCTGGCGGTCGCGCTTGGCGTTCCGCTCCAGACACACCGCCAGCGGCACGTCGAAGAACACCGCCTGCACCTCGTAGCCAAAGCTCTTGGCCATCTTGATCCACTGTTTGCGCTCGTGGGTGCTGAGGTTCGTCGCATCGACGTAGTTCCACGGCATCTTGGCGATCAGCCGCGCGCGCAGCAAACTGCGCAGTGTAGAGAAGACAAGCCCCTGGTAGCGTTGTTCCGTGATGTCGTCGAAGAGCAGGCTGCGCAGCAGGTCGCTGGAAAGCGGCGTCACGCCGCGGCGCTTGTACCAGGTCGTCTTGCCCGAACCGGGCAGTCCGATGGCCAGCACCACGTAGCCGCGCGGCTCCTTGGCCGAGATCGCCGTCTGCTCCTCGGGCGGAGTAGCCATCTCATCCGGCTGCGTCTCCACCACCATCGTCTTCTGCAGTGCGGCAGGCTCAGCCGCCGCAGCCTGTGGCCTCGGCGGACGGGCAGAGCGCACCGGCTTCACCGGCTCGTCTACTGGAAACGCTGGCGCAGCCGTTCCCGCCGGCTCGGGCGGGGCGGCAGGCAACGCATCCGGATAGTCGGGCCGCAGCGGAGCCTGTTGATTCGAGGGCAGTTCCTGCCCACTCTTCCCCGTGGATTCCGATTCGTTCGGGCCACGTCTGGAACGTCTTTTCATGATGTCGCGCGTCCAATCGCGCAGATTGCGCATAGACACGCTTATAACAGGAGCGCAGTGGCCGCGGCAAATCCGCCGCACCAAGCCGTACACCCCGTCCAGCTCCCTCGACAACACCGGCGAGCCCACAGACGCCATCTGCGAAACGACGCGGCGGCCGGTGATTCACCCTTCCGATTTCGCATCTCGCATGTGATTTCGATCACACAACACGCCCGTTTGAAGCCCAATTCGTTGCACCGCCCAACCCTGGGTGCTAGCATCGTATTGACGACCAAAACACGGAATTCATCTTCAACAGGAGTTGGGGGAGTTCGAACCGACCGCACACGCGGCCCTCAAATCCTCACCGAGAAACCCACAGGAGCAAGCGAAAATGGCTGTAAAAGTTGGCATTAACGGCTTCGGCCGCATCGGACGCAACGTCTTCCGCACCGCAATTGGCAACCCAGACATCGAGTTTGTCGCCGTCAACGACCTCACCACCCCGGCCACGCTCGCCCACCTGCTCAAGTACGACTCCATCCTGGGCAACCTCAAGAACGAGATCACCCACGGCGAGGACTTCATCGCCGTCGACGGCAAGAAGATCAAGGTCTTCGCCGAGCGCGACCCGGCCAAGCTGGATTGGGCATCCGTCGGCGCACAGATCGTCGTCGAGTCCACCGGCTTCTTCACCGACGCGGAGAAGGCCAAGGCGCACCTCGGCGCCACCGTCAAGAAGGTCATCATCTCGGCCCCGGCCAAGAACGAGGACCTCACCATCGTCCTCGGCGTCAACGACGACAAGTACGTCGCCGCCAAGCACAACATCATCTCCAACGCCTCCTGCACCACCAACTGCCTCGCGCCGGTCGTCAAGGTTCTCAACGACACCTTCGGCATCGCGTCCGGCATCATGACCACCATCCACAGCTACACCAACGATCAGGTCATCCTGGACACGCCGCACAAGGACCTGCGCCGCGCCCGCGCCGCCGCCCTCTCCATGATTCCCGACCAGCACCGGAGCCGCCAAGGCCCTCAAGCTCGTCATCCCGGAGATGGCCGGCAAGCTGGACGGCTTCGCCATCCGCGTCCCCACGCCCAACGTCTCGGTCGTCGATCTCGACCTTCGTCGCCGAGAAGCCGATCACGGCGGAGAGCCATCAACGCCGCCATGAAGGCTGCCGCTGCCGCGGGCCCGCTCAAGGGCATCCTCGCCTACACCGAAGAAGAGCTGGTCAGCTCCGACTTCAAGGGCGACCCCATGTCGAGCACCTTCGACTCCAAGCTCACCAAGGTCGTCGGCAACACTGGCAAGATCATCGCCTGGTACGACAACGAGTGGGGCTACTCCAGCCGCGTCAAGGACCTCATCCTCTTCCTCGTCAAAAAGGGCCTGTAACTTTCGTTTCCAACTTTCTTTGTAGACTGAGCCCCTCGGTATGACACGAACGCCTGACGAAGAGTCTGACCTACTATTGGTTGATTCTCTGGTGTTCGCTCCGAGGGGCCTTTCTGTGAAGCGATTTAGCCATGCCGAGACAGTCAGGAGCCGAACCCCCGACTTCCGCATCCTTCAATTAGATGAAGTTGTCGCGTTCTGTGAAGTAAAATCACCACGTGACGAATGGCTCGACGAGAAACTTGTCGACTCAAAGCCAGGTGAACTCGTTGGCGGTCTTCGACCCGACCCAGTTTTCAATAGAATCGCACGCCATGTAGAGAAAGCCGCCACTCAATTTCAGGCTGTAAATAGTGATAGGAAACTTCCTAACATTCTGATTTTAGTAAATCATGACAGAATGTCGAGATACAGCGACCTCGTGGAAGTGCTCACGGGCGAAATTCATACGAACGATGGCGAAAAGCTGGATACGATGAAGTACATTTCTGAGGGACGGCTTCGAATCCCAAAGCACATGATCGACCTTTATGTATGGCTTGATGTCAGTACAAAAAAGACCAAGCCATTTCATGGAGCATCCAAACCTGACAATGTAAAAAAAGCAATGAATCTACTTGGGTTTACTCATAAACTTCCATTCTAAGTTGCTACAAAACTGATTTTTCAGTGATGCAGCCTTTATGCACTCATGGACTTTGCACCCCGACCGGAACTCTCAACCAAAGCAGACGCTGCCAGGTTGCATAGATAGCAAATCACTCCATTCAGGGTCAAGAAGCCAAATGTAGACCATTCACGACTGAACATTGTTGCAACTAACGCCATCGGTACAATTCCCACACCAGCAAGCAATATACCAATCACTGCTGCAATGCGACCCCAGCAATGAAGAACTGACACTAAGCTCCAAATCCAAAGATCAATTCCGAAAACAAAAGACGCCACAAAGATGACATATCCGCAAATTCCTCTTAGCCGACGGACCAGTATGCCTACAAGTCCTGTTACAAGGGCGATGTTGAATGCGACGACCCACGCCCTATCGAGGAAATTCAGTAGCGGATCATGCATTGATACTCCTCCAAATGCGGTCAAATTTGATGCTAGCGTGATGGCAATCATAGCACTTGGGGGGCATTCCTCGCGCCCCTGTCTCACGCGGCGGTAGCGGCGTGGACTTCGAGGACGGTGCCTTCGAGCTTTTGCAGGTAGGCGACCATCTCGAAGAGGTTGCGTGCCTGCGGGTTTCCCTCCGCGCTGAGCATCCGCATCAGGCTCTTGGGCGACTTCGACAGCGCGCGGTAAAATCAGACGAGGTCATCCGAATGCAAGAGAGACTAAAGACACTTCAGGAAGTCGAAGCTCTCAGCGAGCAGGAGAGAGTGGAGTACTGGGCCAGCCGGACGCCCAACGAGCGGGTCGCGGCCGGCTGGGAGATGACCAAAGAACACTACCGCAAGTTGGGCCTCTGGCACGAAGGCATGAAGATGGACAAGACCATCACCCGCCGCATCGTCGGAAGGGACGCATGGCGCGCCGCCGAAGAGTCCGACATCGGCTAGTCCCACGAGCCCGTCACAAACCGCGTCTCCCGATACGCCACTTCGGCCTTTCCTCGTGGGCAATCGCAGGTCCTGAAAATAATTTCCCCGTTTTCCGGCCAAAAACAGCGTGTCAAGACCCTCAACCCTCCATATCTCCATCAACCCACGCAATATCAGCAACATAACCAGAAAAAATAGTTGGCATAGTAGTTATGCCCCATCCTGTAAAATAGAAGTAGTAGAGAAAACAAGGGAAACCCCGGCAGCGTGCCGGGGTTTTTCATGCCCGAAGCCGAAGCCCGGAGGAAACCATTTATTTTCTTATTGATAGCTATAAGTAGCCTGGAATCTAACCGTTGCAGGCGCAAACTCACATCTCTTTGGTTCCAAAGACGTTAGTAAGCACGCAAAAGAGGGGGGGGTACCCCCCTGCTCTCACGCGTGGCCGTAAATTGCCTAAGCCGTCTTGCCCTTGAGAAGGTCGAGCGCCTTGGTCAGCGGCTCATCCACCTGCGCGCCGGGCTTCTTCACCACGGGCGCTGGGGCAGCGGCCTGCGGTGCCTCCTCTTCGTCCACGTTCGCGCCTTCGTCCAGCCCGGAGGCCACCAGAACATTCGGCGTCACGCCGTCGTCCTGCAGCTTCTTGCCGTCGGGCGACTCGTACTTGGCCACCGACAGGATCAGCGCCGCGCCATCCGGCAGATCGAAGGTCTTCTGCTGAGTGCCTTCGCCGAAGGTCCGCTCGCCCACCACGTCGGCGCGCTTGTTGTCTTCGCAGCGCGGCGGCCACCAGCTCCGCCGGCCCCGCAGTCCCGCGGTTCACCAGCACAACCACGGGCGCTGTCGCCTGGATCGTCTTGGCCGGATCAGCCGTAAACACCTGTTTGGGGAACTTCTGTCCCTCCAGCGTCGCGATGGTCCCGCTCTTCAGCAGAAAGTTGGCCAGCCGAACCGCCTCCGCCATATCGCCCGCCGCAGCATCGCGCAGATCCAGCAGCACCTTCTTGTTGCCTGCCTTCTGCATCCCCTTGAGCTTGGTCTCCACCTCCGAGACGTGGTCGCGGTCCAGAATCTCCGGCTTCAGGTAGAGGATCGACGCGTTCTCATACAGCGACTCCCCGACCGGAGGCGGCGCCTGCAGACTGCGCGTCATGGAAATCTTGTCCGGCTCGCTCCTGTTGGAGCGCACCACGCCAACCGTCAAGGTGCTGCCCGGCGCGCCCTCCAGCATCAGCCGGATCATGGCCAGCGAGATGTCGCGCGTGTCCTGGCCTTCGATCGCCTCCAGGATGTCGCCATCCACCAGGCCAGCCTTGTCCGCCGGCCCGCCCGGCACCACCGACACCACGGTGGCGTAGCCATAGCGCTTGGAGACGTTGATCCCCGCCTGTGCCTTGCCGCCCTGGTCCGCCTTATAAGCCTTGTAGTCCTCCGGCGACAGGTAGCTGGAATCCGCGTCCAGCGACTCCAGCAGCCCGCGCAGCGCGCCATTGGTCACCGCCGGTATGTTGGGGTCCGTTACATAGTCCGTCTGGATGTGGCGCAGCACCTCGCTGTACACATTGATCTGGCGATAGGCACCATCCTGCCCCGACGCAGCAGCGCTCACGCCGTTGGAGTTCACCCCCAGAAAAACCGTCAGCACCAGGGCAACCGACACCGCGAGCAGCAGAATCTTCGGAATCTTAGGCATATTTCGCAGCATCTCCACGGGGCCGGTCTCATTCACAAACCCCGGTCTTCCCTGGCCGCCTGTCTGGATTAGACGCATCCTGAAAGCAACCCGATAGCCAAATCATATACCGCCGCCGCGCATTCGCCGCGAATCGAGCCTCTACAGGCATGGCCATGCCTTGGCGGTTTTACGATACGCTTGATTCCATGTACACCCGTATCGATCCAAACCACAGAGCGGTCCCAGTCCTACTGGGGGTCGTCACGATGGTCTGCGTTGCGGTGCTGCTGGCGTGCGACGCCTTTCCGGCGCTTCTTCCTGCCAGCACGCATGGCTTCGTCGAGGCAGTCCCGCTTGCTCTGATTGCGCTTGCCTACCTCCTCTACCAAGTCATGCATCGACCTTCGCTCAGGGAGTGGATCAAGGCCATCCTGCTGGCCGCCGCCTTTCTCTTCTGGTCGGCCAACCAGTTCTGGCCAAACCCCCGTCAGGCGACAATCTTCAACGATATCGCCATCTCGCTCTTCGTGCTGGATGTGTTCCTGGTGATGATTGGCTGGCCGGCGGCCTCGCCCGACGAGGCCTTCGCGGAGACCTGCTCCAAACCGGACAATCCGCCAACTCATACCGATCAATCGACTCGATAACGCAGAGATGCCTTGCCATTGAGAGTTGCGCCGCTGGAACAGTATGATAAAGACCGCGTCGCTATTGGTCGCGTTCTGGAGATCGAAGGGAGTCAAGCCACATGCCGAAGGGCAAGGAGTTTACGGTAACCATTGAGGACAAGCCGGGCGCGCTGGGGAGGTGCTTCGTCGCTCTGGCGGAGCGCGGCGTCAACATCCTGGCCTTTCAATCCTATGTCGAGGAGGGCGAGAGCCTGACCCGGTTCCTGGTAGACGATGTGGCCGGCGCCCGCGCGGTGCTGGGCGGCCTGAGCATGATCTTCGAGGAGACGGAGGTCGCTATTGTGCGGGTCGCGCACCGGCCCGGCGAGCTGGGCCGCGTTGCCTCGCGGCTGGGCGCTGGCAAGATCAACATCGACTACTCCTACTGCGGATTGGAGCAGGGATCGATGCAGGAGATCGTGGTCTTCGGGGTGGACAACGTGACCCGCGCCGCAAGCCTGCTCGACGAGCCGGCCACCGAAGATGCTCCATGAATTTATGGATTATCAAAGTACGTTCGTTCGCCCGAAAGATCGGTGTTATCGGGTTGATCAATCGCCTGAGACCTGCCAGCCCGTATGAGCGACGCGTTCTGGCGGTGTTGACCGGTGCGGTGAAACCCGGGGATGTGGTGTGGGATGTTGGGGCGAACGTCGGCCTGTATAGCGAACAGTTCTGCCAGTGGGTGGGCGAGGATGGCTTTGTGGTTGCGTTTGAGCCGTGGGCGGAGGGCTGTGAGCGTATCCGCGAGCGGCTGCCGGATTGCCAGTGGCTACGGGTGGAGAACATTGCGCTGGGGGAAGCCGACACCACGGGACGACTGGTTTTCGGAACCATGTCAGTGGAGAATCACATTGAGACCGAAGCTGATAGATTGAACGGCATGGTGGGTTCCATTCCCGTCGTGGTCTGTCGCGGGGATACGATATGCAACCGCCTGGGGAAGATTCCGAATGTGGTCAAGGTGGACGTGGAAGGGTACGAGGAAGAGGTACTGGAGGGGATGGGGGGGATGCTGGCGTCACCCGTGCTGCGCGGCATCATGGTTGAGGTTCATTTTCTAAAGCTGGAGAAGCGCGGCAGATTGACGGCGCCAAACCACATTCAACAACTCCTGGAAGATAAGGGTTTTAGAACGAGGTGGGTGGATGCGTCGCATCTGTTTGCAACTCGGTGACGGTCGCACCGTGTGTAGACCGGGCAGCGCGGGGCGTCAATGCTTTCAGCGTCTCAGGTGCCTTGCCGGCTGTGTCAAAGGAAAGGCTCAGGAGCAACATGATCGAACGAATTCTCTCCAATGACAGGATATGGGACCTGTGTATTGTAGGCACCGGACCGGTTGGCATGGCCCTGGCAATGGAGTTCGAACGCTTCGGGGATGAAGTGTTAGTGCTTGAGTCGGGAGGACGCAAAGTCGATCCCGCGACGGCCGAGTCTTCGCGGGCCCAGATCGTGGATCCCAATCGGCACGCTGCAATGGAAATTGCGGTTTGTAGAGCATTGGGTGGTACATCGTGGACCTGGGGTGGTCGGTGTGTGCCCTTCGACGATATTGACTGGATGCAGCGGGACTTTGTGGCGGATGCTTGCTGGCCCATCGGTCATGATGAGATTCATCCCTGGTATGCGAGGGCAGCCGAATATCTGCTCTGCGGCAATGACACCTTTTCCGTCCCGTATAAACAGATGCTGACCGGTGGGTTGACGCTAAATTGTGTAGAGCGCTGGGCTCGAGAGTCGAAGACGATTCTGGAACATCGCGATCATCTTCTGAGATCAGAGCGCATCAGGCTGAGCTTGAAGAGTACGGTGACGGGGCTGAACCTGAGTGCCGATGGGCAGCGCGTAGAGAGCCTGGCCGTAAGCACGCCGGAAGGAGCGCGCACCGTAAAGGCGCGGCGGATTGTGCTGGCAATGGGAGGCGTCGAATCCACGCGGCTTCTGCTG
Organism: uncultured Acidobacteriaceae bacterium; assembly: GCA_963828115.1. GTDB lineage: Bacteria > Acidobacteriota > Terriglobia > Terriglobales > Acidobacteriaceae > Edaphobacter. The sequence goes on along the minus strand of CAWHDN010000007.1, from coordinate 25,111 downwards.
TTCACACAGCAGCATTGGCCCGATGCCTTTGGTGGAATGGATGGCCCCTTGGGCCGGTACTATATGGGCCACATCTCGGGAACGATTGCGAGCATTGTGTTGAATAATCCGGACTCGATCGACGATCTGGATTTCAAGCTGGATGAGAGCGGCGCCTACCATCGAAGACGATTCATGCTGACGGCGGATGCGCAGATGCGGCATGGGGTGTTGAACACTGCATTCTGGCCCGACAATCCGTCGTTTTACGATCCGAACCATGGGAGCGGCGTGCTTTCCGCGGTATTTCTGGCGCTGGCATTTCCACCTACGGGCCGGCGGCTGTTGCCTGAGGCGATCCGGCTGGCGCATACCGGCCCTCGGCCCTATCCTCTGGCAGCACATCTGCGAAACGCTATTCTGGGCGCGCCGCGTGGGGCAAAGGACATCTACAGTATTTTGCGCGACCGGTTTATCAAGAAGCCGAAAAAACCAGGATTCCTGGTTCGCAATCGGGGTGGCAAGTATGCGCTGCACTACCATGCGGAGCAGGTTCCGAATCCAGAAAGTCGCATCACTCTGTGCGGCGAGTGCGATGCCTTCGGTGTTCCGCGAGCAGTGATTGATTTGCGCTTCACAGATCAGGATGTGCAAAGCGTGATCGACTCGCATGAACTGTTGGAGAAGGCATTGCAGGCAAACGGGATTGGACAACTGCAATATCTGTACGGCCCGAACCAGTTGCGGGAACAGGTCTACTCGCAGGCATCGGATGGGTATCATCAGGTTGGCAGCACACGGATGGGAACAGATGCCAAGCAAAGCGTTGTTGATGCGAACTTGAAAGTGCATGGAGTCGAAAATCTTTTTGTGGCGTCGTCGAGCGTGTTTCCAACGTCGGGGCAGGCAAACTCTACACTGCTGGCGGTGGCGTTCAGCATTCGGCTGGCCAATCATCTGCACGCGGAAAAGCAGGGATAGCTCAGCCGGAATAATGGCGGTGCCACATAGTTCGAGGGGACGAGATGCAGTATTTAGAACTCGGAGACACCGGTCTAAGGGCGCCACAAGTTGGATTTGGTTGTTCGGCGATTTTAGGTAGGTCGGGAAGAAGCGAGTCACTCCGTGCGTTGGCTGCTGCGTGGGACGAGGGCATCCGGTTTTTCGACACGGCTCGCTCGTACGGATACGGCGAGTCGGAGACACTGATGGGCGAGTTTCTTGCGGGGCGCCGCGAGCAGGCCGTCATCGCCACTAAATTCGGGATATTGGCGGCGCGCCAATCGGGCTGGAGGCGCATGGCAAGTACGGTGGCGCGCAGGATTTTGCTGGCGGCCCCGTCAGCGCATTCCATGTTCCAGAAGAGAGCAGCGAGTCAGTTCAGCCCCAACCGGTTCACTATTCCGGTACTGCAACTGAGCATTGAGCAAAGCCTGCGTAAGCTCCGGACCGATTGCGTGGATATTTTGTTTCTGCACGGAGCGCCGGCCAGCGTGCTCGAACAGGATGACTTGCTGGAGGCGATGGGCAAGCTGGTCGAGGCGGGCAAGGTAAAGATCGCAGGGCTTTCCGCGGAGCCGGATGTTGTCGAGCTAGCAATCAGACGGCGGACGAAGCCTCTGCGTGCAATGCAGTTTCCCTGCAATATCTTCGATATGTCTGCCGTGGGTTTTGTGCAGCGGAGCGTGGGAAAGTATATGTTGGTGGCGAACCATCCGTATGGCGGTGTTGCACGAGTGCAGCGGTGCCGGCAGATTCTGAGCAGATTGGCCGGGAAGCAGGAGTTGGAACCAGTCCTGCGCGAGAAGCTGGCTGCGCTGGACGACCAGACATTCGCCGATGTGGTGCTGAATGTGATTCTGCGCGACAGCGGAATCCATGTGGTGGTGCCTGCGATGATGCGAGTCGAACACATTCGGGCCAATGTGCAGGCGGTAACGAACTCACGCTTCGATTCCCAGGAGATCGCGCATATCCGCCATGCGCTAGCCACTGCCACCGAATAGGCGAGCAACAGCCACGCCAGCGTATATTGCTGATTTGATTGGTGGCGGTGAGTGGAGTCGAACCACTGACCTACGGGTTCTTTTTCCGTTCCGGCTGCTTCGGTGGTGACGCTGTCTTTGTAGATGCTACGATTCCCGCTTGTCAAGCGGCTTTTTGCTTGGTGTCCAACTTAGCGTGTTGAAAAGGTGTCCACTGGTGAATCTTGGACACCTGTTGGATTTTTCGGCCGATTTTTGCTCGGCTGCTTTTTGTTCTTCGTTTTCTGGGTGCTGATCGTCGGACTCGGAGTGTGGGAAACGCCGGTGGTTGTGGGAAACGCGCTCTACACCTTCCGAACCACTCCTACATTCTCCGCGCGTTTTCCTCAACGCTTCCGGCGTTTTCCATCACGGACCACGGTTTTTGCTTGTTTTGCCGCCGCGCCATGCAGCCCGGACAGCCAACTATGGCGCGGCGGATCGTGGCGACCGTTCCGACGTAGGGCGCAGATGCATGTCCGATAAGTAGTGTTTTTGTTATGTCAATCGGCGGTGTGAAACAGGGCCGGTCGCGATGCTGCCCCGGTAGCTGGCGGCAGACGTGCGCCTTTGCTTTCTGCACGGCTGATGCCAGCGGTCACTTCTCTTTCGCGACCGGCCCTGTTTTGCACCGCGTATTTCGACTGACATAACAATCCTTATCGGATCATCCAGCTGTGATCCTCCACGAGGAACGGCCATCCAACCTATGCTGCAGGTGGGCCTCGGCGTGCTTACTCTTTCACAGCCTTCTCGTTTCCTCTACTCGCACGCCGAGGCCCACCGGTCCACTACGGCGCTCGGAGCTCCTACCATGCAGCTGGCGGCAGACGTGCGCCTTTGCTTTCTGCACGGCTGGTGCCAGCGGTCGGGTGGTCGCTGTTTCTGTGGCCGGGTTTGGGCGCGGTCGCCCATCGGTGAGGCCGCAGGCCGCACCGTGCCTTTGTCTTTGCTGTTGCCGTCGCGTAGGGAGTCCAGAGGGGCAGGCGCAACGCCCCTCTGTTTTCTGGAATGCGCAGCTAACCATCAGTCGCAGGCGGCGCGACACGCACGTGCGCCGCTTGCGCGAGCGACCTCGCGCCGCGCGAGCAAGCATTACGCGGGCAGGGTACCCGCGAGGTGAATGCGCGCAGCGCAGAGGGGCGAGAGCCCCTGCCCCGCAGTCCGGCGTTCTGTGCCGGGTGCGGGGCGCACCACGACAACGCTGGGACGCGTCGCTCGGGTGGCAATCCCGCTCTGGGACTGCCACTACCGTGTCTTTGTGGCCGGGTTTGGGCGCGGTCGCCCATCGGTGAGGCCGCAGGCCGCACCGTGCCTTTGTGGCCAGGTTTGGGCGCGGTCGCCCATCGGTGAGGCCGCAGGCCGCACCGTGCCTTTGTCGTTGCGTTGCCGTCGCGTAGGAGTCCAGAGGAGCAGGCGCAACGCTCCTCTGTTTTCTGGAAGGCGCAGCTAACCATCAGTCGCAGGCGGCGCGCACACGCCGTGCGCCGCTTGCGCGAGCGACCTCGCGCCGCGCGAGCAAGCATTACACGGGCAGGGTACCCGCGAGGTGAATGCGCGCAGCGCAGAGGGGCGAGAGCCCTGCCCCGCAGTCCGGCGTTCTGTGCCGGGCGGGGCGACCGCGACAACGCTCGGGACGCGTCGCTTGGGACTGCCACTACCTATCGCGTGGCGGGATCTTCCAGTCAGGTGTCGAGTCGCTGTCAGCTGCGTGCCTTCCCTGGCTTGGCTCGATCTGCCTCAAGGCTCGAAGGGTTGCAATTCCTCTGACTCGTTCCGCCGTCGATAGGCTTCGCCTTTCGGCCTGTCTTCGAGCTTGCCTTCTGGCTTGTGCTTCACTTCGACTTTTGCCGTTCTTGGTTCCGGAGCTGGATTGACCGGCGCTGTTGTTTGTTCCGTCGCGTTTGCTTCGCCAACCCGGCAGCCGTGGCCGTCGTATTTTTTCGCTGGGGAGGAAAAGGTCTGGCTTTGCCCTTGGTGATTTTCTTCGATTCATGCACTGTGATCTCCTTATTTTTTTTCTACCACGGTGGGGGTGGTGTGGGGTATCTCCCCCAGCTGTGGTAGTCTTCTGCGATGGCCGCTGTGATGGGCTGGCACATCGACTCAGGACCCGCGCCGCCGCCACTGCCTGAGCATGGCGGCGCGGTCAATTTCAGGCTCAGCTGTGTCGGCGTTCTCGGCCAGCTCAGTCGCGGCTTCGGTGGAAACGGCTGGCATCCCCTCCACTCCCACCTATTGACGTTCCAGACTGCTCCCTTCTTCCATGGCTCTTGTTTCACCGTTTCCCCCTGTTCTGTGCCCTCAGCACTTCTGCCGCAGGCGTGGTTTTGTCGTATCTCCCCTCTGACCGGGTGGGGGTGGTCTGCTTGTTTCGCACTCGTGGCCGGAAGGCCGCGAGGGCTAACTGCGCTGAATACATGAGACTTTTGGATTCCAGCGCCGTCAGGTACTTGTGTCCCAGACCGGTCGCTACGCACGCTATAAACGCCTTTGTGTGGCCACGACTGATCAGCGGCGGCATCTCCCGTTGGAAGGCAGCTGATGCCGCCTCCGCCTGGGTCTGCATTCCTTTTCCGCCCGTCATCGCCCAGGCCAGCCACTTCTCAGCTCTGGCCACGTCCACCTCGCCGTCCTTGTCATAGACGGGCATCCCTGTGGGTCTTCGTCCGGCGTGAGCGCAGCCGCACTCGCCGCCGCCTCGGCGGCGGCGAGGCACTTCTGCACCCACCACTCTGCTGTCTCCTTCATGCTTTGACCGGCTTTCTCGGTCGCGTTCTGAGCCGTTCGATCTTCGTATCCGTCCGTGTCCATGTCGTTCCGGTTGTGATGACGAGTCGAACGCCTGAGCGTTCGGCGTGGTGGACCGCATCTACCAACCACTGCGGGATGCGGCTCTTTTCGTTCAGTTCCGTCGAGATGGTGACCTTCATGCTATTGCCTCCTGAATCAGTGATGCGGTGATGCTCGATTCCTTGACCTTGGCGCGGTCTGGTAGAGATAGTCGAGCGTGGTTGTGATGGTGGAGTGGCCGAGCATTCCCTGTACCTCACGCAGGTCGCCGGTTGCGGCGTAGACGCGGTTTGCCGCGTCGCGCCGTAGGTCGTGCAGGTGCAGTCCGACTGGCAATCCGGCTTGCTTCTTCCACCTCTGCCAGCGTTCGTGAATGGTATGCTTGCCCTGGACCAGGCGGCGGTTGTTCAGCAGATCTATGAATCTCACATCGTCTTCCCCTTCGACGGGCCGAGCGATGGCGATGAGTTGTCGGAGCCGGGGAGTTATCGGAACGGTGACGACCCGGCCCCACTTTGTTCTCGTGACGATCTGGCCGGTCTGTAGCATTCGCGGTGTCAGTCCGATTGCCGTTGCGTGTCTGAGTCCAACGTCGAGGGCACAAGTGACAACCCATCTGAGACCGAGGTCGCTGCAAGCGAGACTCCTACGCGCTTCGTCTTCGGTCGGCCTGAACGTCCTGGGATGTGGCCTTGCCACTTTTGGAACGCATTGATGGAGGTCTGGAGCTCCGAGAGCCGCGAGTGCTTCGAGGACTCGGCGGAGCCGGTCTGCGTTCGTGTACCTGTTGCGTTGGCCAGTTTTGCCCCACGCTTCGCAGGCGAGTTCGACATGCCCCGCGTTGAGATCTGCGAGATCGACCTCCGCCGCGATGCGACCGAGGACTTTAGCGACGGTGCGGAGACGTGCGGCTTGCGCGATCTGAGCGCAGCAGCCGCCGACTGTGCTGCCCGAGGGGCTAAGGCTTTCTGCTTCGTCTCGTGCCGCTTGGCTCCGAGGGCTGTGTTGAACGTCTTGCGGTGTCGTTTTCCGTCTGGTGAATACCAGTCGGCGTAGTAGCGTCCGTCCTTAGTGAACATTGGTGTCCTTGTGGACACCACCGCTTGAATTTGCAAGCTGGTAGCGGTGAGTGGAGTCGAACCACTGACCTACGGGTTATGAGTCCGTCGCTCTAACCACCTGAGCTACACCGCCAAGTAAAAAAATGAACCAATTCTGAAAAATGTAGATGGGCCAACCCGGTAAAAGATGGACCAACTCGCCCCGCCATCGTGGTTGCAACTGGCAGGAAGCGTGCTCGAACCCCAGCCCACAGGACTCCAAAGCACAACTTAGCTATGATACTTGAAACGGCACAGCGAGTGAAGCCGCGAGCCATGCTTATCCGGTCGCATGGCCCACGCTGCATCGCTTGCCACACCACCTGATGAACCCTCCCCTGCGCACGCTCGGCGTCATTCCCGCTCGGCTCGCCTCCACGCGCCTGCCGCGCAAGGTGCTGCGCGAGGTCGCCGGCAAGCCCTTGCTCGCCTGGGTGGTGGAGGCCGCGCGAGCGTGTCCTCAACTCGACCGAGTGCTGGTTGCGACCGACTCGGAGGAGGTTGCGGAGTTCTGCCGACGGATTGGATGCGCTGTCGAGCTGACCGCAGCGAATCTCGCCAGCGGCACCGACCGCGTCCACGCCGTCGCGCAACTCATTGACGCGGATGTCTACGTCAACATCCAGGGCGATGAGCCGCTGGTGCGGCCAGAACACATCATTGCGCTGCTGCGGCCCTTTGCGCGCGCAGAGGTCGATGTGTCTACCTTGAAGGTCCGCTGCACGGAAGAGAACATCGCCAATCCCAAACGCGGTCAAAGTGGTCACCGCCGCCGATGGTCGCGCGCTCTACTTCTCCCGCGCTACTATCCCCTACCACCGCGACGCCGCCGACCCGGTGCCGCAGTACTGGAAGCACATCGGGCTCTACGCCTATCGCAAGCGCGCGCTCAACCTCTTCCCCACGCTCCCCGCCGAGCGGACTGGAACACGCCGAGCGCCTGGAGCAGCTCCGCTTTCTGGAGAACGGGCTCGCCATCTACGTCGAAGCCACCGAGTACGACACCATCGGCGTCGATACGGAGGACGATCTGCGAATGGTCGAGGCCCGACTGCTGCCGATGTTGTAGCTGGTACCCCCCCCGGTGCAAATAGCGTAAAGTATTCAAAAAATTAAGGTTAAGCTCGCGCTTAGCGCGTGAGACGTATTTAAGGCGAAGATCCGGCTGATTTCGGTTGCGCCGGTACTGCGCACTCTCCTTTGTGTGCTAAAAAGTCTCAAAGTATTCAAAAATAGCAAGTTAAGTCTAGACTTCGGTCTGACAGGTCTGGACCAGGTCTATACATCTCCCGTAAAGTCTTGATTTCAGGCTGTTTATTTTGTAAAATCTTCATAATAATGCACTTATGTTGAATCGGCGATGTTGTGCTCCGCCGACAGAACATAGAACATATCGACAGAAGCCCCTATTCAATTGTAGCAGGTTGGGGAGACGAGTTTGTCAGTTTATCTCATTTGGATGGAGTTAGTTGCGAGATTTTTCTTGACAGGGTTTGGAAGATGCGAGATGTATGGGGTGCCCGGCCCCCTCCCATTTTGGAACCGACTATGGTTCATGCCTCGAAATCCACAATTGTTCCCCATCAAACCATATAACATATGTCACATGCCGGTGAGTGGTTCAAATCGGGTCGTAGTTGAGATTGATCAGGAGTTGAAGCGACAGCTTTACGCAACCCTAGCGTTAGACCAATGCACACTTAAGGATTGGTTTCGAGGCGCAGTTGAGCGTTTCTTGGGCGAAAATTCTGATCGGGTAACCGCCGTTTCTGTATCCGCGGCCACCGAGAAAGAGGGAGCCACACTCCTATGAATTTTATAGTCAATGAGACCTCACAGAAGCTGCGGGGCGGGTACTACACTCCCGCACGGCTGGCCGCTTACATAGCGTCGTGGGCACTTGGAAAGGGCGGACTGAGTGTTCTCGAGCCTAGTTGCGGGGATGGCGTATTCATCGACGCGCTTGCACATGCCTCTGGTGGTAGAGAGTTAAAGCTTCATGCTTTTGAACTAGAAGCTGACGAAGCTGCAAAGGCAAAGAAGAAGGCGAAGCAATACAAATCTCTCAATAGCAGCGTTGAACCGAGCGATTTCCTTCCTTGGGCAATTCAAAACATGATAGCCAATACCGAGCATTTCGATTCGGTGGTTGGCAATCCACCATTTGTGCGCTATCAGTATTTGGACAAGGACGCCCAACGCAATGCCGAGGCAATCTTCAAGATACTCGGCCTTCCATTTACGAAGCATACGAACGCATGGGTTCCCTTTGTGTTGGCTTCTGTCGCGCTATTAAAGCCAGGTGGACGCTTAGGAATGATCATTCCCGCTGAGGTTATCCACGTACGTCATGCTCAGCCGCTTAGATCATATCTCGGGAATATATGTAGTCGAATTCTAATCATCGATCCAGAAGAGATTTGGTTCGAGAACACTTTGCAGGGTGCCGTAATACTCCTGGCTGAAAAGAAATCCCAAGAATCTTCCCACTCATATGGAGTAGGTATTCATCAAGTTGTTGGCAATAATTTCCTTTCGCAATCGTCGGAGAGTTTGTTTGCAAGCGTTCAAAGAATCAATGGTCAAACAGTTGCTGGCAAATGGACGAGAGCATTGCTAACGTCAGGCGAAAGAAGTCTGCTTGATCGGGTGTCCAATTTACCTGATGTCCATGAATTTCGAGATATAGCGAATGTAGACGTCGGCATCGTTACGGGGGCCAACGACTTCTTCTTGGTTGATGACAAGACAGTCAAGAACTTCCATCTGCAAGAGTTTGCCCACCCCATGTTCGGACGTAGCGGTCATTGTCCAGGGGTCATATATGACGCCCAACAGCATGATACAAATGCTATGCTTGGCTATCCTACAAATTTCCTCTGGTTTGGAGAGGTAGGAACTCCTTTAGCGAAGAAGACGCAAGAGTATATAAGCGAGGGTGAAAAGCAAAAACTTCATACTAGATTCAAATGCCGTACTCGGAGGCCGTGGTATAGGGTGCCATCGGTTTATTCAACTGAGGTGGGCCTGCTCAAGAGGTCCCACAATATGCCGCGCCTGATTTTGAATCGAATCGGCGCTCTCACTACGGACACCGCTTATCGCGTGACGACAAATGGCATCGCCGCAGGAAAGTTGGTTTCGTGTTTCATCAATCCGCTGACGGCACTAAGTTGTGAGCTTGAAGGACGCCACTATGGCGGGGGAGTGCTGGAACTGGTTCCCTCAGAGATTGAAGAATTGCTTATTCCAGTGCCGGAAAAACTTCCAGCTAGCATAAAAACTTTGGACAAACTCATACGAGAGAAGGACGCTACAGAGGTCTTGGAGGTTTACGGGAGCAAGGTTCTGACCGCTTTGGGGTTGAAAGAGTCAGAGAGCTTCGACCTTATTTCGTCTTGGAAGAAATTGAAGAATCGGCGTCAACGGATTACGGAAGCAGAAGTCAGTCTATCTCTATGAGATATGTCGGCGGTTTCGTTGCCTTCTTGCTAAGGCTTAATGTTCTGCCCAATAAGTACCCTTTTGCGATTATCTGTTTTGCGTCACCCCATCGTAAATCCGTGACAAAATTGTGAGCTTTGATCCTCGCTGCTGCCTTTGGGCCAGTTATGTGCGACAGCGTCAGCGTGAATTCACCATTGTTGATTCCAGCCAAAACTAGGTCAAATCGCGCAATCGCTAATTCTTGGTATGGCTTTGTGCCTTCGGTCCACACTAATTCCCTAAATACATATTCCCGAAAATACTTATGGTAATTTATCTTGCTGATTGCATCCTGTGTGAAACCCATAGATCCTGTTGGGTGTGTAACTGCTGTATCGTCTGGAATACTTAGATCTCGGCGCTTCAGAGGTTTGCTCGTCCAGACTCTTACAAACTGAGTTTTCGAGAAATCTCCCGTAGCTTTCTTGACCGACGATTTCACCTGAACAGCGGTTTTTGGGGATTTTGGCGGCGCGTTGAAATGTGTTAACTTCATTGGCGCAAGCTCTATCCCGCCCTCTTTGGGCGCTTTTTGAGTTACAGACGGTGCAACAACAACATCCTCATCGCATAGTCTCCCTTGCGCGAATAGAGCGTCTACTTCTTCAGCGGTGCATATTAGCTGTACATGCTCGGGATAGCTCTTGATGAGGGCATCAAATGATTCCATGATGCTATCTACGAATTTCGCGTCTTCCTCTCGCTCTAGGTCAAGGTCCAAAAGGGTGCTGATCTCAATATTGTTCTGAAGTCCGTAGTGCGTGAGGTTCGCGCTTCCGATAATCGCTCTGGCAGATTTACGCGCAGAAATCAAATAGAGCTTCGGGTGAAAAATTGGTCTCCGTGCTCCGGTGTCGACAGTATAGAGCTGGACACCTAGACTCAGAAGTTGACGAAGCGCTTGTATCGAAGTGATGTCATTGCGTATCCCAACGAACACCATTGGCTTGATCTTGAGTGCCGCGATTGACGCCTCTATGCTCGCCACGCCAGCCGATCTCGCGAATGCAACACTGAATAGACAGGATACTGGCTCTGGGAACGCCATGATCTCGGTTATTGCAACTGCATGAGGACGATTCGTTAATGCCTGGAGAACCATCTCAGCTTTCGCCATTTCTCGCCTTTCATGCTCCGCAATTTACTGTAACAGGGTGCCGTTTTCGGGTCGGGATTTGAGGCCTTCGGCGGAGTTCGACGAGGCGCGGGGCCATCATGGCGAGGTAGGCGAGCATGTCGGAGCCGCCGAGGAGGGTTCGGAAGGCGCGCATGGCTTCGGCGACGCGGCCACCGGCCTCGACGACCTGCTCGTATGCCAGCGAGGACTCCTCGTTCCACTCCCATGTGTCCTTGAAGGCGGTGATCTGGGAGGCGGAGCGCGCGCCGTCCTTCTCCGCGAAGAGGACGTTGTAGTCCTGGCGGGAGTTGAAGGGCGGATCGAGATAGATGAGGTCGACCGACTGCGAGGGGATGTGGTCGCGCAGGACGGCGAGGTTGTCTCCGTAGAAGAGCTGATTGAGCGCGGGATTCTGCTGCGAGGCCATTGGGGATCATGTTAGCAGCACTTCGTGCGGTTCTCGACGGCACTTCGTGCGGTCTTGGACGCTTCGCGTAACTGCAAAGGCAATCAAGGGCGGCGAAGGGGGAGTGGCGGGCAAATGCAAGGGCAAAAGCAGACTCCTCCGCTGCGCTGCGGGATGACAAACAAAGGCTGCGCATGACAAACAAAATGCGATTGCCGTTATAGTCGTAGCAGAGCCGGGGCGAAGGGTTAGGAAATCTGGACATGTCTTCGAGATTCCCTCGGCGGCTAAAGCCGCATTGGAAAGATGCCGCTTGCGGCGGGACTAAAGTCCCGCCCTTTCAAAACATGGAGTTGTGCAGAGATTTCTTAGGATTCGGCTGGTAGACAAGGGACGGGACATGGGTGCGTTTGGCGAGGACGTTGCGCGATACCGGGCCAAGGGATACCACGGGCGGGAGTTGTGGATGGAGCCGGCGGTGTGGGCGATTGCCTGCTACCGGCTGGGGAACTGGCTGGAAGTGGCAAGGCCGATGGCGCTGGTGCGCTGGCCGCTGAAGGTGGTGAGCTATGCGGCGAACAAATGGTGCGAGGTGGTGATGGAGATGTGCATCGACGCGCAGGCGACGATTGGGGGGGGACTCTATATTGGACACATTGGCGGAGTGCACATCAATCCAGGGGCGGTGCTGGGACGGAGATGCGACCTGGCGCATCGGGTGACGATTGGGGCGTCGGGGATGGGACGCGAGGGCTCGCCGGTGGTGGGCGACGACGTGTATATCGGCACGGGAGCGACGCTGGCAGGGAAGATCAAGGTGGGCGATGGGGCGAAGATCGCAGCCAATACACTGGTGATCGGCAACGTTCCGGCGGGGGCGACGGTGATGGGCGTTCCGGGACGGATTGTGATGCGTGCGAGGGAGACGGCGGCGGAGAAGCAAGATGCAGAGTGATGCCCAACGGCGGGAGCAGCGGCGCGAGATAAAGGACGCCGTGGCGAGGCAGGACGCCGCGGGAGCGGTGGCGGGAGCGCGGCGGTTGATGGCGGAATCCGGCAAGCCGGCGGATGTGCAGTTCTGCGCTACGGCGCTGGCGGGAATTGCAGACGCGCTGCGGGAGCAACTGGGGGCGCGACGGCTGAAGACCTATGTGGTGCGGTCGGTGACGGTGGAGCCGATGCTGGCGTCGCTGTCGGTGGAGGCCGTGCTGGCGAATTACGTGCTCGACATCGAGGTGGGTGGGTATGGGTCGTATGCGGATGAGTTACTGAATTCCGATAGCTCGCTGGCAAAGTTCAAGCCGGAGTTGGTGCTTATACTTCTCGATCTGGAGGAGATTGCGGGGCGGTTGCCGGAGTTGTGCTCGGACGGGGTTGGCGCGGAGGTTGAGAGGGAGATCGAGGAATGCGTGGGGCGGATGGAGCAACTGCTGAGGAGCTATCGCGCAGGAGGCACGGCGCGGATATTGCTTCAGGGACTCGTGGTCCCGGATTGCACCTCGCTGGGCGACGTGGGCGAGGCGAACCTGCCGCATAGCCTGACGAATGCAGTGCAAGGGCTGAATCGGGGGTTGGCTGCGCTGTGTGGGTCGATTTCCGACTGCGTGTTCTTCGATGTGGATCGGCTTGCCGCACGCCACGGACGAGCGCGATGGCGCGATGCGCGGATGTTTCTTGCTTCGCGGCTGGCTGTTGCGGCGGATTCGTTCCGGGATTACGCGCGCGGGCTGGTGCGGACGTTCTCGACGCTCTACCGCGCGCCGCGCAAGGTGCTTTGCACAGACCTGGACGAGACGCTGTGGGGCGGAGTGCTGGGAGAAGACGGGCCGGAGGGGATTGCTACGGGGAGCGCGTTTCCGGGGAATTACTACCTTGAATATCAGAAATATTTGAAGCAGTTATCTTCGAGAGGGATTCTGCTGGCGATCGTATCCAAGAACAATGAGGACGACGTTCGCGAGGCGTTCAAGGCGCGTGCGGCCGATCTGGCGCTGAGCCTGGAGAGCTTTGTCGCGCTGAAGATCAATTGGGACGAGAAGGCGGACTCGATTCGAGAGCTTGCAAGGGAACTGTCCCTCGGGCTGGATTCTTTTGTCTTTGTCGATGACAACGCGGTGGAGTGCGAGGCGGTGCGGCAGCAGTTGCCGGAGGTGGTTGTAGTGGAGGCGCCGGCTGCGGAGCCGTGGAGGCTGGTTGAGGTTTTGTCGGAGCAGCCGTTTTTCGATGCGGCTGTGGTGACCGGCGACGATCTGCATCGCGCGGAGGAATACAGGGCGCAGGCGCGGCGGGCCGAGCTGGCAAGCAGCATGGGCAGTCGCGATGAGTTTCTGGCTTCGCTGGCAATTGTGTGCAGCTTCCAGAGCGCGCTGGATGCTCCGCTGGCGCGGGCGGTGCAGTTGCTGGCGAAGACGAACCAGTTCAACCTGACGACGCGGCGCCGCTCGGCGGCGGAGGTTGCGGAGTTTGCCGCGGCGGCGGGCGGGCAGGCTGTGGTGGTGCGCGTGCGCGACCGCTTTGGCGACGCAGGGGTGGTGGGGCTGGCACTGGCGCGGAGGCAAGGAGACGCCTGTTATATTGATTCGCTGCTATTATCTTGTCGAGTGATTGGGCGCGGGATTGAGAGCGCGCTGCTGGCTTATGTTGGCGAAGAGGCGGCGCGAGCGGGCGCAAAGCGGTTGGTGGGTGAGTTTATTGCGACGAAGAAGAATGCGCCGTGCGCGGGGTTCTACTCGGCCCACGGATTTAGCCGGTTTGTTCCGTCGGAAGAACGTTCCTCCGAGTCGGTATTTTATGAATTCGATCTGACATCATCGGCTATAACTAGTCCTAAGTGGATCACACTGGAAGGAAATGAAAGATGAGCAATGAGCAAGTGCCGGCTTCTCTGCGGGAACTTCTCGCCGATATCTTCGAGATTTCGTCGGAGCAGGTCACTCCGGAGCTGAGCATGGGAACGCTGGATAGCTGGGATTCGTTCCGGCACTTACAGGCGATTCTTGCCATCGAAGGGGAGTATGGAGTGCAGTTCGATCCGCAGCGGATTCCTGAGCTGACCAGCGTGGCGCGGTTGCAGGCGGAGCTGGTGAAGATGGGAGTCGCGCTTTGACGCCGGAGCTGCCTGGCGGCCTGGATTTCAAGCTGCTGCATGTGGGCGTGGCTGTGCCCAAGCTGGGGCCGGCGGCTGAGGCGCTGACGGATTTATTTGGGTACAAGGTTGTGTCCGGGCCATACGACGACCCCCTTCAAAAGGTGACGGTGCTGTTTCTTGCCAAGACGGCGAGGGACGTGGCGGAGATTGAACTGATCGCACCGCTGGGCGAGGACTCGCCGATCCAATCCATGCTGGCGAAGAGCGGCGGTGGAGCCTATCATCTGTGTTTCGAGACGAATGATATTGATGGCGCGCTGGAGCACGCCAAAAGGAACGGCTGTATTGTGGTTTCTGCCCCTGTTCCTGCCGTGGCCTTCGAGGGGCGCAGAATTGCATGGATCTACACTCGCTCGCGGCAGTTGTTCGAGCTGGTGGAGGCCAAGGTTACGGAATGAGCCGTCTGTAGGAGCGGGTCGTGTGAACGGGTCTGTGTGAGCGGCCCGCTTGAGTGGGGAGATGCCTTTGCGCGTTGAATCCATCACGGAGGAGCAGACGCAGCAGCCATCGCGGAGGCTGTTTCTTCTCTACCATGAGATCCGGCCGGGCGAGAGCCGGTACTCCTATGCGATCGAGAGTGGAATGTTCGAGCGGCATCTGGACCTTTTTGTGCGACTGCGTGAGGCGCAGAACGGCGAGATATGCCCTGAGCTGACCTTCGATGATGGGCACAGTTCCGACGTTGAGATTGCCGCGCCACTGTTGCAGTCGCGCGGGTTGAAGGCGCGGTTCTTTATTACCGCAGGCTGGACGGGGACGAAGACAGGCTATATGGGCTGGCCGGAGGTGCGGTCGCTGTATGAGGCTGGGTTTACGATTGGCGCGCATGGATGGTCGCACAAGCTGCTGACGCACTGTAGCGAAGGCGAGTTGCAGACTGAGTTAAGTAAGTCGCGACTTACTTTGGAAGATAAGTTGGGGGCATCCATTCCTGCGATGTCGCTGCCGGGCGGGCGCTATAATCGCCGCGTGCTGGCTGCATGCGCGGAAGCGGGTTATACGCAGGTCTATACTTCCATCCCACGAGCTGAGTTGCTTCCGTTGGGAGCTACCGTTGGCCGGTTGAATATTCTTGGAAGTATGCAGCCGGAGTGGATTGCAACGCTGTTTGAGCTGGATGGCCGTGTTCTGTCCAGACTGGAACGCCGGTACCGGATGAAGGAGGCGGTGAAGGCCCTGTTGGGAGACCGGCTGTACGCGGGACTCTGGGCATTGATGAGCCGCAAAGAGCCGGGGACTGATGGCGGCGGGGAAGGCGCGGAATGAAGATCCTGCACATAATCAGCAGCGGCGGGATGTATGGAGCGGAGGCCGTGATCCTGAACCTGGCGCGCACACTTCGGGATGGGCAGCATGAGTGCGTGCTGGGTGTCTTCTCCAACTCCACAAATCCGAAGCATCAGCTCCATGAACTTGCCTTGAAGGAAGGCTTTGAGTCGCACCTGATCCCATGCAGGGGACAGGTGGACTGGGGGGCGATTGCGAAGATTCGGGAGTTAGTAACTCGCAGCGGCGCGGATGTTGTCCACACACACGGCTACAAGGCGGACATCTATGTCTACCTTGCGCTGCGCGGGCTGGGCGTGCCGCTGGTTTCTACATGCCACACCTGGTATGACACGGATTTTTTCCTGTCGATCTATGGGACGGCGGACCGCTTTGTGCTGCGGAAGTATGCGCGGGTTGTGGCGGTTTCGGATGAGGTGAGGCAGAGGCTGCTGAAGGCGGGAGTGCGCGAAGAGAAGATCCGCATGGTTCGCAATGGGATTGATCTGCGCCCATTTGACGAGGCGCTTGCTTCGCATCGCAAAGACAGGAGGCCCAATCGCACACTGGTTGTCGGACTGGTTGGTCGGCTGGCGTGGGAGAAGGGGGTCGATCTATTTCTGCGGGCCGCGGCTGAGGTCCTGGTCGAGTTTCCCGAGACGCGGTTCGTGGTGGTTGGCGAAGGACCGGACCAGGAGAAGCTGGAGCGGTTGATCGATGCGTCGTTGATCCGCGAGAGCGTGGAGATGCTGGGGCGGCGGGAGGAGATGGCATCGGTGTACGCATCGCTGGACGTGATGGTGTCGTCGTCGCGCCAGGAGGGGTTGCCGATTGCGGTGCTGGAGGGGATGGCGAGCGGGCTGGCGTTGGTGGCAACGGCGGTGGGCGCGGTGCCTACGGTGGTGGAGGATGGACGCACCGGTGTGCTGGTGCCTGCGGAGAACGCGGAGTTGCTGGCGACGGGGATTGCGGACCTGTTGCGCGATCCCGCGAAACGGAGACGACTGGGAGATGCGGCGCGGCGACTGATGGAAGAGGAGTACTCCGCGGCGCGGATGACGGAGGATTATCTGCGCGTGTATGAAGAGGCTATTGCTTCTTCGCAGGGAGGCGCGAGGTGAGCGCGGGCGGGCGGCGGCCCAGCGTTTTTATGATGGACCTGCTGGCGACGGTGCCGTACTACACGGCCTACCTCAGCAAGGCGCTGCTGCGGGAGCCGGTGGATTTGACGGTGGGATCGATCACTTATTATCTCGATCGGGGTTGCTTCTCCGACCGCGGCATCAAGGTTGAGCCGGGGCTGCTGGATGTGGTGGGAAAGTTTCGGCTGCCACGACTGGCGCGCAGGATTCTGAAGCTGCTGGAGGGGATGGTGAACCTCTGCGCGCTGACGTTGAGGTTTTCCGCTTCGCCTCCGGATGTGATTCATGTGCAGTTCCTGCCGATGCTGACGACGCCGGTCCCAATGGACCTGTGGTTTGTGGAGTACTGCCGCAGGCGCGGATCGAAGATTGTGCTGACGGTGCACGACCTGCTGCCACACGATACGGGCGAGAAGTATAAGGCAACGTTCGACAAACTGTACGGGAGGGTGGACGCGATTATCTGCCACGCGGATTCCATTCGGACGAAGCTTGCGACGGAGTTCTCCGTTCCTGCGGAAAAGATTTCGGTGATCCCGCATGGGCCGTTCTTCTACGACATTCCGGCGACGGCGAGCGAAGAGACGCTGAAGAGTTTTGCGCTGGAGACGGGAAAAACACTGGTGTTGTGGCAGGGGATCATCTTTCCGTACAAGGGTGTCGATCTGCTGCTGCGCGCGTGGCAGCATGTGGAGGCGAAGTGTGGCGACGCTTGCCTGGTGATCGCGGGCACAGGCGCGCCGGAGCTGCTAAAGGAGATCCGCGCACAGGTGGAGGGGCTGGGTCTGAAGCGGGTGAAGCTGCACTTTCGGTTTGTCACAAGCGAAGAGCTGGTGGCTCTGTATCACGCGGTGGACGTGGTGGCGTATCCCTTTCGCGCGATTACAACCAGCGGCTCGCTGGCCACCGGGCTGGCGATGGGAAAGGCGATCGTGGCCAGCGACCTGCCGGTCTTTCGCGAGCTGCTGACGGACCGGGAGAACGCGCTGCTGGTTGATCCGCAGGACTGCGATGCGCTGGCCGGCGCCCTGATTGAGTTGGTTCGGGATACGGCGCTGCGCGAGCGGCTGGCGAACAATGTGCGCGCGATGGACTTCGGCGATGAGTCGTGGCACGCGATTGCGAAGCAGACGACGGAGACGTATGAGCGCGTATTGACTCTCCCCAGTTGATTCCGGGGGGGGGAGCGGGCATGCAGTGGCCGAGCAGAACAACTTGCTATAGTTATTACCGAAATTCTTTCGTCATTTTCAGGGATGTTTCCCGAATTATGCAGCGAATCGCGCCATAAACATAATGCGGGGATTCTTCCCCTTCGACAAGCTCTGGGTCAGAATGACAGAATTCTTTACGGTGAATCTGGTGGTTTTATGAGGGAAGGAACGACGTACATGAGTAACTCCTGGCTGGTTCGGTTTTTTGCGGTGGGGATGGTGTGCCTGTCGCTTGGCCTTGGTGGAACGATTGCTGCGAATGCGCAGCCAGCCAGGACGCCAGCCGCGCCGCCGCAGCCATGGATGGATAAATCGCTCGATGCGGACAAGCGCGCCGACCTGATGATCCACGAGATGACGCTGGACGAGAAGATCCAACTGGTGCACGGGGCGGGCTGGGGAGTGCTGCGCGCGGGCGCTCCGGTGGCGACGGGACACAATGGCGGGGCGGGCTTTGTTCCGGGGATTCCGCGGCTGCATCTGCCGGACATCAACCTGGCTGACTCGGCGGTGGGCGTGCGCATGGCCGCTCCGGAGAGCCGCTACGCGACGCTGCTGCCGTCGGTAATTGGGATGGCCGCGAGCTGGGACCCGGACGCGGCGTTTCTCTACGGCTCGGTGATTGGCCGCGAGCTGCGCGCGCAGGGATACAACATGTCGATTGGCGGGGGGATGGACCTGATCCGCGAGCCGCGCAATGGACGCAACTTCGAGTACGCAAGCGAGGACCCGATCCTCTCCGGCGTGATGGTTGGGCAGGTGGCGCGCGGCGTGCAATCGAACCACGTGATGGGCGACATCAAGCACTACGCGGTCAACGACCAGGAGACGGGACGCAACATTCTGAACGCCGTGATGGACAACCGGGCGCTGCGCGAGACAGACCTGCTGGCCTTCCAGATTGCGATTGAGATGGCGCATCCGGCGGGCGTAATGTGCGCGTACAACCACATCAACGGCGACTACGCGTGCGAGAACGACTATGCGCTGAACCAGGTGCTGAAGAAGGACTGGGGATTTCAGGGCTTTGTGCTCTCCGACTGGGGCGGGACGCATAGCACGGTGAAGGCCGCGCTGGCCGGGCTCGACATGGACCAGCCGGGCGACGACAACTTCTTCAGCGATCCGCTGAAGCAGGCCGTGCAGAGCGGGCAGGTGCCGCAGGCGCGGCTGGACGACATGGTGCATCGCATTGTGCGCAGCATGTTCGCGAACGGAGTGATCGACCAGCCGCCGATGCCGCGCAGCGTGGTCGATCCATTCCGCGGACGTGACGATGCGCAGAAGATTGAGGAAGAGAGTATTGTGCTGTTGCAGAACAGCGGCGGCATTCTTCCCCTCTCTGCGGCGACGACGAAAAGCATTGCGATCATTGGCGGTCATGCCGATGTGGCAGTCCTCTCCGGCGGCGGATCGGCGCAGGTGGACTCACCGGGCGGCAATGCGATTGCGCCGGGGCCGGGCAGCTCGCCGTGGGGACGGGCGATCTACTTCCCTTCCTCGCCGATGCGGTATATCCGTGAGCAGGCCGCGGCGGGTACGAAGATTACATACGACGTGGGCCCCGATCCTGTTACGGCGGCGAAGGCCGCGGCATCCGCGCAGGTGGCGATTGTGTTTGTGACTCAGTGGATGACGGAGGGTCAGGACTCCGCGACGCTGAGCCTGCCAGACAAGCAGGACGATCTGGTGGCGGCGGTGGCGGCGGCCAATCCGAATACGATTGTGGTGCTGGAGAACGGCGGGCCGGTAAATATGCCGTGGGCACCACGCGTGAGGGGGATCGTTGAGAGCTGGTATCCGGGGATCGGCGGAGGAGAGGCGATTGCGAATATTCTGTTCGGGCGCGTGAATCCGTCGGGCAAGCTGCCGGTGACGTTTGCCGCCTCGGACGACCAACTGCCGCATCCCAAGGTGACCGGCCTGACCGAGCGGACGGGCAACAATGCCGACGCCGTCACCCGCACCCAGCCACGCGCGCGGCCCGTGGAGTTCCCCGTGGACTACAACGTGGAGGGCATGGCGGTGGGCTATCGCTGGTTCCAGGAGAAGAACCTGAAGCCGCAGTTCGCGTTTGGATTTGGGCTGTCGTACACGCGCTTCGCCTACTCCAACCTGAAGGTGGATGCGGACGCCCCCAACCATGGAATGAGCGTGAGCTTCGATCTGCGCAATACGGGAGCGCGGGCGGGCGATGAGATTGCCGAGGTCTATGTCACGCTGCCGAGCGCGGCGGGAGAGCCGTTCCGCAAGCTGGCGGGATGGAAGCGCGTCTCACTGGCTGCCGGAGTAAGCCAATCGGTGACGGTGGCGCTCGATCCGCTGTATCTATCTATTTATTCTGCCGACACCGACATATGGTCGAGACCGGCGGGCGAGTTCCTGATCGAGGTTGGAGGATCGTCGGCGGAGCTTCCGTTGCACAGTATTGTGAGGCTGGCGGCTCAATAGGCCGGTCCACTCCCTGTGTAGATCGTAGGCACCTCGACACAATACGGGGATTCTTCGCTGCGCTCAGAATGACAAACAAAGGAGACAACGACAGAGATTCTGAGCCTTCGGCTCGGAATGACGCGCTCTTTTGAGACGCGCTCCTTTGACTTGTTTGGGCGTCACTTCACGGGAATCACCTGCGGCACGGCATTCCAGCCACGGAGGGCGATCTGGGCGGGGCCGTGGGCGGCGGCGGAGGGGTACTCCACCTGGATGGTGCGCGACTCGCCGGGAAGCAGCGAGATGTAGTTGTCGGAGTAGTAGGCGGGCAGGATGCGCTGTTTGTCGGCTGCGTTGAGCAGGGTGAGTTTGTTCTGCAAGCTGACGACCGGGGCGGGATTGGTGAGCTGGATGGTCAGCTTCACCGTGTCTGCGGCGGTGGTTGAAGTGACCGACGCCTTGAGTTGCGTGGGGGCAAGGCTGTTCAGCTCGCGGTAAGAAGCTGGCCTTGCGCCGAGCCAGTAGAGGTTCTGCGAGACCAGCGCGCCCTGCGCGTCGTGCAGCTCGAGCGAGACCAGGACCATGCCTTGCGCCAGATACTGCGCGAGGTCCAGACGCAGGCTAGGCGCGGTCGAGTCGGCTTCGATGTCCTTGCGGTCCGTGGCCTGGAAGAGCAGTGCGTTGGCCAGCGAGTAGACCTTCGCACTCACCGTGAGTCCTGCGTGCGCGGCGGTTGTTGTGTTGACGATGTCCACGCGGTAGTTGGCCAGGTTGAGCTGGACGTGCAGTGGCTCGCAGGCCTTCTTCACGCCGTAGAAGGAGGCCTGGGTGTCGTAGTCGGAGCTGAGGATCTGCCACATGGTGCTGGGCCACGCGGGCTGGGTCATCCACAGCAGGCGGCCGCTGTTGGGCGCCCACAGGTTGGCGTCCATGCCCTCGAAGATGGCGCGGTGGTCGACGTAGTTGAGCATCTGGGCCTTGCGCTCGAAATCTTCGAGGCTGGTGGGCGCGCCGAATTCGGCCTGAATCTCGGCCATGAAGGGGGCGACATCGCCGTTCCCGCTCTGGTGCCAGTCGTGGTAGGCCCAGACATCGTCGATGGGCCACTGGTCGGCCTTGGGCACGGTGCTCTGGAAGGACTCCAGCGTGGACATGGAGGGTGTGCCGGTCTCCACCGAGAAGCCGCGGTTGAGCGTGGTGAAGTACTGCGCGGGGACCTGGTAGCGATAGGGCCCGCTGCCCGCGAGATTCACCGCATTCGAGCTGGGCGAGTAGTAGCGCGTGCCGTCGAGGGTGCGCACCAGTTTGTCGAGGCCGAGGTTGATGATGGGCTGGGGCACGCCCTCGTTGCGACCACACCACATGACGATGGAGGGATGGTTGCGGAAGCGCTGAATGGTGTCTGCTGCGTTGGCGAGGAAGAGCTGCGGGTCTTCGGCTTCGATGTTGTAGTTCTCGGTGGACTCCCAGAAGTCGTTCCAGACCATCATGCCGTACTCGTCGGCGAGTTCATAGAAGGACTCTTCGGTGCTTTGGCCGACCCAGTTGCGGATGATGTTGAGTCCGGCGTCGCGGTTGAGGCGGAAGAAGGGCTCCAGGTGCTCGCGGGAGACGCGCTTGCGGAAGTCGTCCATGCCCCAGTTGCCTCCGCGCGCGGCGATGCGCACGCCGTTGACGCGGAGGACGAGGTAGGGCGCGGCGCGCAGGTCGGTGAGTGGCTGGATTGCGGGCGAGTTCTCCGCGTCGGGTGCCAGCGATGCGACGTGCGAGCTGGCATTGGCGCGGCGCTCTTCGGGCATGTTGGCGGCCTCGGCCTCGGGCAACGGAACCTCGAGCATCCCTTCGTGGCTGACATCGACGATGGGAGTGGAGGCCTCAGCCTCGCGCGCGGCGGCGGGAGTGAACTGCACACGGCGCAGATGGCCGAAGCTATCGAGCAGGCTGAGTTCATAGCTGATCTCGCGCACGCCGAAGCGCACGTCTTTGCTGTCGGAGACGGAGCCGCCGGACTGGAGGTCCAGCTTCACGGAGTACAGCTCTGGGCTGCCGTATCCATTGGGCCACCAGAGACGTGGGTGCTCGAGATTGAGCTGGGCAAACTCCGCCGGGGTGAGCCTGACGACGCTCTCGCCGGGCGGCAGAGTGACGCTCTTGCGCACGACGATCTTTTCGATGGAGGCGGCGAGTGTCGCGCTAACCGGGGCAGAGGAGAGATTGGTGACCGGGACGTCGATCTCAATGGCGGCGCGCGTGGTGTCGTGGTTCGTGAACGTGGTGACGACCTGCGCATCGCCGATCTTCAGAGTGCGCGTGATGTGCAGCGTGACGGGCTGCCAGATGCCGCTGTTGCGATCGCGCACCGCGGGAATCCAGTCCCAGCCTTCGGTGGCTAGAAATGTGGGGCCGTCTAGTTCCATGGCGCCGCCGTTCTCGCCGGGCCCACCGAGGATGGACTGCTCCTGCGGGATTCCAGGGTGCGGCGGTGGTGAGATGCGCACGGCAAGGATGTTGGACTGGCCGGGCTTGAGCAAGGAGGTGACGTCAAAGCTGCCGCGGCGGAACGCGCCCTCGATCGTGCCCAGCAACCTGCCGTTGAGCCACACCGAGGCCGCATAGTTGATTCCCTGAAAGGTCAGTTCAGTGTGAGCGGCGCGGACGCCGGACAGAGCCGATGCCGGCACAGTGAACTCATTGCGGTACCAGTAGTCCTGGCGGTTGAGCGATTCGGGAATGGCGAGGTTATTGAGGCCGTAGCCGGGGTCGGGATAGACGCCGTCATCGACCAGGGTGGTGAGGACGGTACCGGGAACGGTGGCGCGCATCCAGCCGGAAGCGTTGAACGCGCTAGTGCTGATATGTGCCCCGTCTGCGTCAACCTTTGGCACCTCGCGCATCGTCCAGCCATCGGAAAATGTCCATTCACCGTTGCCAGACTGGGTGAGCGACGGGCCAACCGGCGGACGCGTGATTGCGCCTGGAGCGGAAGATGATGCGCGCGAGGTGGGCATGGTGGCAGGCGGCTGGGGCGCGCGGTATCCGGCCTGGCCGCGCGTCTGGAAGGGCCAGGGCTTCGAGCCTGCCTCGAACTGAATCAGAGAGAAGTCCGGTCTCACCCGGTAGAGCTGATCGTTCTCCGTGTCGGAGAGAGCGTGGCGCAGCAGGGTAAAGGATGCGATTTGGCCACCAAAGTGCCGGCCCGGCGCAAGTCCCGGGCCTGCGGGCGGCGCCATCTGCAACACCGGGTTGATGCTGCCGACGGACAGCATGCCGGATGAGGCGGGATGACCGTCGAAGTACAGATGAAACTGACTGCCATCGAATGAGGCTGCGAGAAGATGCCACTCGCCTGGGCTGAGGTTCGCGGTGCCGGTGAGCTGGTTGCCCTCGCCCATCCACAGCGTAACCTTGCCGGCATCGATGGCGAGATAGCGCGCAACCTTGGCGGCGGGGCTGCCCACCCCGGCGACGAGTTGGAATGTGGCGACGGGCTCGGTGGTTTTGAACCAGCAGAAGAGAGACCAGGGCGAATCGGCAAGAAGGATGGGGTCGCGCGCATCCGCGATGGGGACACGGAGACCCAGGCCGTCGGCGAGGAAGCTGCCGTTGTATGGGCCGAACTGAGGAGGATCGGTGGGCGCGGGAGGAGTCTGCGCTGTGGCATCTGCGGGAAGCGAGAGCCAGCGCGATGATTCCCACGCAGAGCGCGGCAACGGTTCGGCGAGGCGCAGCCGCTGCTGCGATGGAAGGCTGGGAGGCCGTTGCTTTCAGGGCAGAGAGATGGGCCGTTGGACGCACAAACGAGCGTTGGATGAACATGAAGGAAGAGTAATGCTCCTGCCGCAAGAATGCACGGAGATAGCAACGGGCGCGTGCGCTGGGCGATGGGGATAAACTACTGGCATGAGCCGCGGTTCAGCCGCTTGCAATCGGGAGGGTGAAAGCCGATGTCACACCTGTGCAGGACCGGAGTTTCGCTGGAAGAGGAGCTGTTGAAGGAGTTCGACCGGCTGATCGGCAAGCGCGGCTACAAGAACCGGTCGGAGGCGATCCGCGACCTGATCCGCGAGGCGCTGCTGGCGGAGACGGTGGACTCGAACAAGCCGGTGGTCGGGACATTGACCCTGGTGTACGACCACCACATGCCGAACCTGGGCGAGAAGCTGACGGCGTTTCAGCACTCCGCGGGCGCGATGATCCTGGCGACGACCCATGTCCACCTGGACCACCACTACTGCCTGGAGGTGGTGATCATGAAGGGGCGAAGCAAGGAGCTGCAGGCGATTGCGGACCACATGCTGGCGCTGCGCGGGGTGGAGCTGGGAAAGCTGGTGCTGACCAACTCCGGCAAGGGACTCAAGGTTGGAGAACCCCACTCGCATCCACACACGCATTCCCATTAGCGGGTCGATCACCGCGGCATTTGTTAAAGATTCTTCCGAACGCGAATCGCGCCAGAAACGGTTCGGTGGGGTGGTTAACGTGTCCGAATCCCGGCGCGGCGACAAGCCGGCCCAGGCAACGGAGAAGTTCAAGAACTACAGCCAGCTGATGAAATGGTGCTCCCAGGCGACCCGGCTCGCCGTCCGCACCAACGCCGACACCCCCGAGCAGACGCAGAACGCCCTCGCGTTCGGCGCCGTCGGCATCGGCCTCACCCGCACGGAGCACATGTTCTTCGAGGGCGACCGGATCGACGCCATGCGCGAGATGATCCTGGCCGATACCGTCGCCGAGCGGGAGACCGCGTTGGCGAAACTCCTGCCGTATCAGAGGGGCGACTTCTTCGGCATCTTCAAGGCGCTGAAGGGCCTCCCGGCCACGATCCGCTTCCTCGACCCCCCGCTCCACGAGTTCCTGCCGAATTCGTCCGAGTCGCAGGCCGACCTCGCCAGGAAGCTCAACATTCCGGTCGAGAAGATCGCCAACCGGGTGCACGAGCTCCACGAGTTCAACCCGATGCTGGGCTTCCGCGGCTGCCGCCTTGGGATCAAGTATCCCGAGAT